>NZ_CAXUPH020000003.1:0-710193 GCF_964252795.1 Devosia sp. LjRoot16 | reverse complement strand
GAGGGGAGGGATTGAGGGAGGGGGTGGTGCAGTCGGCACCGAGCGTTCCTCACCACCCCCACCCCCAGCCCCTCCCCTCAAGGGGGAGGGGAGCTTGCGGCCTGCCGCTACAACCCACCCAACCCGATCACGCTCAGCTGCCGCCCGGTGGTGATGGCCTTGTGCGTGGCGTAGCGGTGCGAGAAGTACTTCTTGGGCTCGGCATAGGTGCAGATGCCCAGGTCGTCGACCAGCCCGACACCGGCGGCGATCAGGTGGTCGAACACGAAGCCGGGCAAGTCGAAATGCTCGCGCCCGCCATTCGGCTTGGTGATGCGGTTTTCGGCGTCGCGGTGGTCGCGGATCAGCTCGGCGGCGAAGTCGGGGCCGACTTCGTAGTTCGGGCCGGAAATGGTCGGGCCGATGGCGGCGACGATGCGGTCGGGGCGGGCCCCGAGATCGACCATGGCGGCGACGGTTGCCTCCGCAATGCCGCCGGTGGCGCCCTTCCAGCCGGCATGCGCCGCGCCGATGACCCGGGCCTCGGGGTCGGCGAAGAGGATCGGGGTGCAGTCGGCGGTGAGGATGCCCAGCGCCAGGCCGTGGACGCGGGTGACGAAAGCATCGGCCTCGGGGATATCATCGGGGTCGGGCTGGCGCGTGACCTCGAGCACGGTGACCGAGTGCACCTGCTTCAGCGTCACCAGCTGGTTGAGCGAAAAGCCAAGGATACCAGCGATCTGCGCGCGGTTCTCGATGACATGATTCAGCTTGTCGCCAGCCGACAGCGAGACATTGAGCGAGGAGAACTCGCCGGTCGAGACGCCGCCGCGCCGGCCGAAAAAGCCGTGCCGGATGCCGGGGATGCGCTCGAGGGCGCGGCTCACTTCGAAAGGCATGCTCATTTCGGGAAACCGATCGGCTCGATGTTGCCGGAATGGGCGCAGAACACCTTGAACAGGGTGCCCATTTCGGTGCTGTCGACGAGGCGCTTCAGCGCCGCGGCGATAGTGTCGATCTGGCCCGGATTGGCCTTGGCCAGCTGCGTGGCGCGCTCGACAATGCCGAGCCCGCCGAGGAAATCGCGCTGCGTCGAGAGCTTTTCGACGGTGAGGCCGAGTTCGGTTGCGACCTTGCCGAGGCCGCCGAAATCGACATGCGCGCTCAAATCGATCTCGCCGGGGGCATCGAGCGGGTCGGCGAAGGCATGGTTGCGCACCGCCTGCAGGGTTTCGCCGGTCTGGGTGGTGGCGTAGCCATAGTCGATGGCGAGGATGGCCCCCTTGTTCGCGGCGATACGGCGCCCGAGCTTTTCCATGATATCGGCCGAGGCGAGGCTGACCTCGTAGATTTCGCCAGGCTCGGCGTTCGCCAGCTCGATCGGCATGGCGGCCGCGGGGATCGGCGTCGGGTTGAGGCCGAAGGCGCGCTTGCCATCACGCAGGCCGATCTGGCGTTCGTGCCAACCGTCGGTCGCCTTGACGAACTGGCGGATCGGCAGGGCATCGAAGAACTCGTTGGCGACGACGAGCAGCGGATCGTCGGCGACGGCGTCGACGTCGCTGGCCCAATAGGGATTGTACTTGCCGAGCCGCTCGGCCTGCTGCTCCCGCAGCGCCGGATTGGTCTCGAACAGCTGCAGGTGGCAGGCATCGAGAAAACCCTCGGCCTTGGCGGCGACGCGCAGCGCATCCTGCATCAGAGTGCCGCGGCCGGGGCCGAGCTCGAGCAGGGTGAAGCTCTTGGGCTGATCGAGCTGCTGCCACAGGTTGACGATGAAGAAGCCGACCAGTTCGCCGAACATCTGGCTGATCTCGGGGGCGGTGATGAAATCGCCCTTGGCCCCGAGCGGATCGGTGCCGGTGTAATAACCGGAACGCGGGTGGGTGAGCGCCAGGCTCATATAGGTGGCAAGCGACATCGGGCCGGTCTGGCTCAGCTGCATGTCGATGATATCGCCGAGGGAGCGGGTATCAGCCACGGGCAGGCCTCATGGCGTAAACGATGAGGCCGATGCCGGCGACGAGAATGGGGAGGCTCAGCACCATGCCCATGGTGAGCCAGCCACCATAGAGATAGCCGAGCTGCGCATCGGGCAGGCGGAAGAACTCGACGAAGATACGGCTGAGCGCATAGCCGATGCCGAAAATGCCGGCGACGAGGCCGGGCTTTTTCAGCGCCCCGAGCTGGTTGGTGGCAATGCGGATGACGATGAACAGCAGCACGCCCTCCAGCAGCGCTTCGTATAGCTGGCTCGGGTGGCGCGGCAGCTGTTCGGGATCGGTGGGGAAGACCACGGCCCAGGGCAGGGTGGTCGGCGCGCCGTAGAGTTCGGCATTGATGAAGTTGGCGACGCGGCCGAGGAACAGCCCGATGGTGCCGATGGCGCCGAGCAGGTCCATGCCGGAAAGGATGTTGCCGCCCTTCGAGCGCACGAACAGCGCCATGGCCAGCATGATGCCGACGAGGCCGCCATGGAAGCTCATGCCGCCATCCCACAGCGCGATGATCTCGCCCGGGTTCGCCGCGTAGTAGCCGAAATTGTAGAACAGCACATAGCCGATGCGGCCGCCGATGATGATGCCGACCACGGCCCAGAAGGCGAAATCCCAGATCGCCGAGGGCTCGAAGGGCGGGCGGTTGTCCTTCCACAGCCCATGCCGGCGCAGCAGCGTGGTGGCGTAGGCCGCGCCGCCCAGCACACCGATGAGATAGGCCAGCGCATACCAGCGGACGACGAGCGGCCCGATGGCAAAGGCGATGGGATCGATATTGGGGAAGGGCACGAAACGCGCTCCGGGTCGAGAAAATCCACTCCCATGCGCATTGCCCGCCGGGGTGGGCGAGATTGCGACGAGGAGGCTGAGACCTTTTAGCCACCGCTATGGTCTGGTCAAGGCACCGGCGGCAGCCTAGATATCGAGCACAATTGTGAAGGCGAGGACGGACGATGACCCAGGGTGGCAAGATATTCGACGAGCTGGGCAAGCTGATGAACAACGCCGCCGGCGTCGCCGATGGCGTGCGCCGCGAGATCGAGACGGCGGTGAAATCGCAGCTCGAGCGGCTGGTCGCCGACATGGACCTGGTCAAACGCGAGGATTACGACGCGCTGCGCGAGCTGGTGCAGGCGCAGAGCGCCGAGCTCAAGGAGCTGAAGGCGCAGGTCGAGGGCCTTAAGTCCAAGTGAGGATCGCGGTTCTTTCCGACGTCCACGGCAACCTCGAAGCGCTGGATGCCGTGCTGGACGATATTGCCCTCGAGAAGGTCGAGGCGACGGTGGCGCTCGGCGATTTCCTGAGCGGGCCAAGCAATCCGTTGGGCGTGGCCGATCGCTTCATCGAGCTCGGGCTGCCTGCCGTGCGCGGCAACCACGATCGCTACATCACCGATGGGCGCGACAAGGACTGGCACATCGATGCGCTGGTGCGCGGCATGCTCGATGCGCGCCAGCAGCAGTGGCTGGCCTCGGTGCCGGCGACGCTGCTGCTCGAAGAGGACGTGTTCCTCTGTCACGGCACGCCGCGTGACGACAACACCTCCTTCATGGACACCATGGTCGGCACAATCGCGACCATGCATGCGCGCGACCATATCGAGGCGGAAGCGGTGGGGTTCGATCACGACGTGCTGCTCTGCGGCCATACGCATGTGCCGCGCAGCCTGAGGCTCGCCGATGGGCGGCTGGTGGTAAACCCGGGCAGCGTCGGGCTGCCGTTCGAGATCGGCTCGCCCGATGCGCGCTACGCCATCATCGAGAAGCGCCGGGCCGGGTGGAATACGGAGTTGCGCGCGGTTGCCTATGACCACGCTGCCGCGGCAAAGCAGGCGCTGGAGCGCGGCTATCCGGCCTGGGCAGAAGCGCTAACCTCAGGTTGGGCCAGCCCCAAGGGGCTGTAAGGTAGGGCAGAAGCGCTAAACTGGGGCTGGGCCAGCCCGAAGGGGCTGTAGGACCTTCAGAAGACTTTTCGTCGCCGCATTTGCTGGGAACGGTGCAGCCATGAGAATCGCGGTTATTTCCGATGTCCACGGCAACCGGCTGGCGCTGGAGGCGGTCGAGGCCAGTATCGCCATGGTCGGGGTCGATGCCACGATCAACCTGGGCGACCTGTTCGCCGGACCCCTCGATCCGGTGGGCACGGCTGACCTCTTGATCGAGCGCAACTACCCCACCGTCATCGGCAACCACGACCGCTACATCGCCAACGGCCTGCCGGCATCGAAACAACCGGTCGACAGGTTCGTCAGTGAGCGGCTGCGGCCGGTGCATTACGACTATCTGAGGAGCCTGCCGGCGACCCGCGATATCGAGGGCGAAGTGTTCCTCTGCCACGGCACCCCGACCAGCGACGAAGAGCCGTGGCTCGACGCCTGGTGGACCGACCGCACGGTGACCATGCCGGGCGAAGCGAGCGTGACGGCGAAGGCGGATGGGCTGGATTTCCCGGTGCTGCTCTGCGGCCATACCCATGTGTCGCGCATTGTGCGGCTGCGCGACGGGCGGCTGGTGGTCAACCCGGGCTCGGTGGGGCTGCAGTTCAACTACGGGGCGCCCGATGCACGCTATGCGGTGCTGGAGCGGCATGGCGGGCAATGGTCGGCCAGCATTCGCGCCGTGCCCTATGACTTCGAGGCCGCGGCGCAGCAGGTGATCGCCAATGGCTTTCCACAATGGGCCGAGGCGATCCGCACGGGCTGGGCCAGCGCGATCGGGTTGTTTTGAGGCTTCGAACCAATCGACCCACCAACTCGGTGTCATCCCTGTGAAAGCAGGGACCCAACTCACAGCTTTGGCGCGAGCGGATGAATGGGTCCCAGCTTTTGCTGGGATGACGATCGAGGATGGAGGAGAACTTGGGCGCCCACTGAAGCATCGTCTGTGACAGCTTCGTCATGCAGCGCCGCGCATTGTATGCCGAGTCGGGCCTTTGGCGATGTGCCAAAATCGCGCAAATCGGGTGGGGACAGACTCGGGTAGTTAAGACCCTGTTAACCCTTCGAGCCGGATCATCCACAGAAGAAAGCCTTGGATGGCTCTGGCGGCACAATCCCCGGAATCGGGGCGTCAGTGTAGCGTTCCTCCATAGGGACGATTCGTAGGCTTCCTGCGTGCGAGTTCTTGCAAGTAACGCGTAGGACCGGGGAACCGGCCGGCCTTCAAACGTTTCGCCCAATGGGACGCTCAGCCAATGGCACACCTTCTGGAACTGGAACCGGACCGCACGGTGCATCCGGTCGACATTATCGAGCATATCGCTTCGATCAACGACTGGAACTTCGAGCGGCAGGACGCCGACGAAATCTCCATTTCGGTGCGCGGGAACTGGGCCGATTACCACGTGTCCTTCAACTGGATGGAAGACCTCGAGTCGCTGCACATCGCGGCGGCGTTCGACCTGAAGGTGCCGGACACCCGCCGCACCGAAGTGAAGCAGCTGATTTCGCTGATCAACGAGCAGCTGTGGATCGGCCATTTCGACATGTGGAACCATGAAGGCGTGGTGCTGTTCCGCAACTCGCACCTGCTCACCGGTGGCGCCGAAGTGAGCCCGCAGCAATGCGAGGCACTGCTGCGCTCGGCCACCGACAGCTGCGATCTCTACTACCAGGCGTTCCAGTTCGTGATATGGGCTGGAAAGGGCGCCTCGGAGGCGCTCAGCCAGGTGATGTTCGAAACGGTAGGCGAAGCTTGAATTTATCAGATATCGGCCCCGTCGTTCTGGTCGGGGCCGGCAAGATGGGCCTCGCGCTGGCCCGCGGCTGGATCGCCGGCGGTCTGCCGGCGGACCGGCTGGTGCTGTGCGACCCCCAGCCCTCGGAGTTCGCGACGCAGTTTGCCGCCGAGCACGGCATTCGCCTGCAGGCGAGCCCGCTTGGCGTGTTGACTCACGTGCTGGTGCTCGCGGTGAAACCGCAGGTGATCTACGAGGTGATGGCCGAGATCCAGCCGATCGTTGGCAGCTATACGCTGGTGCTGTCGATCGCCGCCGGTATCTCGCTGGTCGGCTTGTCCGAGGGGCTGCAGACCGAGCGCGTCATCCGCACCATGCCCAATACGCCGGCGCAGGTCGGCCGTGGCATTACCGGGGCCGTGGGGCTGTCGATCACCGAGGAAGACCGCGAAACCGCCAACGCGCTGCTCAGCGCCGCCGGCCAGGTGATGTGGTTCGACGACGAGACCAAGATCGACGGGGTGACCGCGGTTTCGGGCTCCGGGCCAGCCTATGTGTTCTACATGGTCGAGGCGCTCGCTGCCGCGGCGCGGCGCCAGGGGTTCGACGAAGAGCAGGCGATGCAGCTGGCGCGGGCGACGGTCACCGGCGCTGCGGCGCTGATGGATGCCGACCCGTCGCCGGCCGGCACGCTGCGCGAGAACGTCACCTCGCCCAAGGGCACGACCTACGCAGCGCTGCAGGTGCTGATGGCGCCGGACGGGCTCGAGCCGCTGCTCGACCGGGCGGTGCGCGCGGCGCGGCAGCGCTCGGAAGAACTCGGGCGGGCCTGAAGGTCGGTGCTGGCTGATGGCTGAGATCACCTATGCCGAGTTCGAGCAGGTCGATATCCGCGTCGGCACGATCGTCGAAGCCCGGGTGTTTCCCGAGGCGCGGAAGCCCGCCTATATCCTGCTGATCGATTTCGGGCAGGAGCTCGGGATCAGGAAGAGCTCGGCGCAGATCACCGTGCACTACACGCCGGAAACGCTGGTTGGCCGCCAGGTGATGGCGGTGGTCAATTTCCCGCCCCGCCAGATCGGCCCGGTGCGCAGCGAGGTGCTGACGCTGGGCTACGAGGACGCAGGTGGTGCTATCGTCCTCGCCGCCGTCGAGCGTGGCGTGCCCAACGGCAAGAAGCTGATGTAGGATGATCCTCTCCCGCTTGGGGATCGCTGAGATGCCGGTCCGCCCAAGGGAAAGATGAAGGAGGGGATTGAGATGAAACGCATTCTCCCAGCCGTGCTGGCCTTCGGCCTGCTGGGCGCGATGACTGGCCAGACCCTGGCCGAGTCGTGCTTCGACCTCTGGATGGCGCGCAACACCATCTACGACGACAATGGCTACTGCTTCTCGACCGAGCTCGCCCAGGAATATTTCGACAACGACGATTGCTGGACCAGGAAGCCCAAATTCTCCAAGGCCGAGCGGCGCGAGATCGAAGCGATCAAACAAGAAGAAGACGATCGCGGCTGCAAGGTGAACTGACGGCGCCGGTGGTCGCCACGCGGCTGACAGCGCTACCATCCACCCCTGAGTTCGTCCATACCCTCGGCGTGCCAAGGGTTGTAGGGTTGAGTGTTTTGGGAAAGAGCAGAGGAGCTCAGCCATGGCACTCTATCTGACACGCTTCAGCTACACGCCGGAGACTTGGGCGCGACTGACGAAGAATCCGGAAGACCGCCGCGAGGCTGCACGCAAGTACATCGAATCCGTAGGCGGCAAGCTGCACGGCTTCTGGTACGCGTTCGGGGCGCATGATGGGTACAACCTGTGGGAGGCGCCCAATAATATTGCCATGGCCGCCGTGGCTATTGCCATCGGAGGCGGAGGCGCGGTGGCCGAATTCGAGACGACGCCCCTGCTGACGGTGGAGGAGACCCTGGCCGCACTGAGCCGTGCGCAAACTGTCGGCTATCGGCAACCGGGAGCCTAGCAGCGGCGGCTTGCTGGCTTACAGCTCTTCGGTCAGCTTCAGCCGATCCAGCAGCCCGCGATCTTCCGGCTCCACCATGCCGACGAAGAACCGCAGCACGGTGCGCTTGCCTTCGGGGGGCAGGGCGGCGATGGCGGCTTCGATGCGGCTGGTCTGGGTGGCCGAGAGGGTCTCGAACAGGCCGCGGCCTTTCTCGGTGGCATAGAGCAGGCGCTGGCGGCGGTCCGTCTCGCCGGTTTTCTGCTCGACATAGCCATTGTCGACCAGCTGGCGCAGCACGCGGGCGAGGCTCTGCTTGGTGATCTTCAGGATATCGAGCAGGTCGGCAACGGGCATGCCGGGCCTGAGGTTGACGAAATAAAGCACCCGGTGGTGGGCGCGGCCGAAGCCCTGCCGTTCAAGCAGTGCATCAGCATCGCCGACGAAGTCCCGGTAAGCGAAGAAGAACAAGCCCATGACGTCGAGCGGCATGGCAGGCTCGCCGGCCTGCGCCAAATTTATGTCAGCCTTGTTGACATTTATTTTGCCCGATGCCATCATCACCCCATCGAAAACACAGCTCTTTGCCTTATCCCAAAGCCGTTCCGGTTTGCCAATAGCAAGCCGGTGGGGCAGGATCACAGGCAACAACACGGCGGACCCGAAGGGCCGCACCAGACGAGTGGGAGATTGAGATGGCAGGCTTGCCAATGGACCAGCGTGAAGGCTGGATCTGGTTCGATGGTCAGATGGTTCCCTGGAAGGACGCCAAGATCCACGTGCTGACGCACGGGCTGCACTATGCGAGCTCGGTGTTCGAGGGTGAGCGCGCCTATGGCGGCGAGATCTTCAAGTCGCGCCAGCACAGCGAGCGCCTGATCCAGAGCGGCAAGACGCTGGATTTCACCATCCCATATTCGGTCGATGAGATCGAAGCGGCCAAGCGCCTAGTGCTCGAGAAGAACGGCCTCGTCGACGCCTATGTCCGCCCGGTCGCCTGGCGCGGCTCGGAGGAACTGTCGGTTCCCGGCCGCAACAATAAGGTGCACCTCGCCATCGCCGCGTGGGTGTGGCCGAGCTATTTCTCGGTCGAGGAAAAGCTGAAAGGCATCCGCCTGGAGTGGAGCCGCTGGAAGCGCCCGAGCCCGGAAACCATCCCGTCCTCGGCCAAGGCCGCCGGCCTTTACATGATCTGCACGCTCAGCAAAGACGCGGCGATGGCCAATGGCTATGCCGACGCGCTGATGCTCGACTATCGCGGGCTCGTCGCCGAAGCCACCGGCGCCAACGTGTTCTTCGTCAAGGGCGACGAAATCCACACGCCGACCCCGGATTGCTTCCTCAACGGCATCACCCGGCAGACGCTGATCCAGCTGGCGCGCGAGAACGGCTACAAGGTGGTCGAACGCCACATCAAGCCGGAAGAGCTGGCGGATTTCGAGGAATGCTTCCTCACCGGCACGGCGGCGGAAGTGACGCCGGTCAGCGAGATCGGCGAGTACAAGTTCAAGCCAGCCAAGGCCTGCACCACGCTGATCAACGCTTACGCGGAAGCCGTGACCCCGAAGAAGGTCGCAGCCGAGTAAGCTTTTGGTTTGTATCGAAGTTTGAAGGCCCGCTGATTCAGCGGGCCTTTTGTTTTTGCCTCCCCAGGGGGCCCCGGGTCCTTCCCCACCCACCATCGTGGATGGGGCGAATGTGGTGGGTTAGCTCGATCACTCCAGCGATCATCCACCTGTGATCGCTCGGTAGCTCAACTGGTGGTTTGGCTCCATCACACCGCCGGCGGATCGAGGCGCTGGAAGCCGGCCTGCCGGTAATACGGAAAGCGCGGATACGAAGGCGTGACCGCACTCGCCGCGTCGAGCCGGGCGATCTGGCCGGCATCGAGCGACCAGCCGATGGCGCCAAGGTTCTGGCGCAACTGCTCCTCGTTGCGGGCGCCGATGATCACCGAGGACACCGTCGGGCGCTGCAGCAGCCAGTTGAGGGCGATCTGCGGGATGGTCCTGCCGGTCTCCGCAGCGATCTCGTCCAGCACGTCGACGATGGCATAGAGCTTTTCGTCGTCGACCGGCGGGCCGAACTCGGCGGTGTTGTGCAGTCGGCTGCCTTCGGGCAGGGGCTGGCCGCGGCGAAGCTTTCCCGTGAGCCGGCCCCAGCCGAGCGGGCTCCAGACCAGCGCGCCGACGCCCTGGTCGAGCCCGAGCGGCATCAGCTCCCATTCGTAATCGCGGCCGAGCAGCGAGTAGTAGACCTGGTGCGCCACGTAGCGAGACCAGCCGTGCCGGTGCGAGAGATCGAGCGATTTCATCAGCTGCCAGCCGGCGAAGTTGGAAACGCCGATATAGCGGAGCTTGCCGGCGCGGACGAGGTCATCGAGCGTGCCAAGGGTTTCCGCCACCGGCGTCGCGGCGTCGAAGGCGTGCAGCTGCAACAGATCGATATAGTCGGTGCCGAGGCGGGTGAGCGCGGCGTCGACGCTCCCGATCAGCCGGGCACGAGAGGTGCCGGCTTCGGTCGGGCCATCGCCCATCGGCAGGCCGGTCTTGGTGGAGATCAGCGCCTGGTGCCGGCGGCCCTTGAGGGCGGCGCCCAGCACCCGTTCGGAAGCACCGTCGGAATAGACGTCGGCGGTGTCGAACAGGGTGACGCCGGCCTCGAGGCAGATATCGACGAGGCGCCGGGCTTCGGCTTCGTCGGAGGTGCCCCAGTGGCTGAACAGCGGGCCGGAGCCGCCAAAGGTGCCGGCGCCGAAGCTGAGGGCAGGGACCTTCAGGCCCGAGGCCCCGAGAGTGCGGTAATCCATGATATCGACTTTCAGTTGGAGGGGACGAGTGGGGCGTGGCGGCGGAGCAGCAGGCTGACGAGCAGCAGCACGAGCGCGAGCAGCGGCAGCACGGCGCCGACCAGTGGCAGGGCGGTGAGCCCAAGCCCCTGTTCGAGGGCGACGCCGCCGAGCCAGGCGCCGAGCGCATTGCCGAGGTTGAAGGCGGCGATGTTGAGCGAGGAGGCGAGACTGGTGCCGGCCCCGCCGGCCTTTTCCAGCACCCAGAGCTGCAGCGGCGCCACGGTGGCGAAGCCGGCCGCACCGAGGGGGCCAACGGCGATGACAGCAGTGATGGGGTTAGGCAGGGCGAAGCTCATCGCCAGCATGACGATGCCGAGGGCGGCGAGGGTGCAGAGGACGCTCCAGAGCAGGTTCTGGTCGGCGAGCTTGCCACCGAGGAGATTGCCGACGACGAGGCCGCCGCCGAACACCAGGAGGATCGGCGAGACCATGGCTTCGGGGAAACCGCTGACCTCGGTGAGGGCGGGCGCGATATAGGTGAAGACGGTGAACACGCCGCCAAAGCCGAGCACGGTGAGGAGGAGGCCGAACAGCACCGGCCCGCGCAGCATGGCGCGAAGGTCGGCCCGCCAGTCGGCGGCCTCGGGCGCGGCCTGGTCCCTGGGGACGAGGGCGGTGATCACCAACATGGCGACGATGCCGATGGCGGCGACGGCCCAGAAGGTGGTGCGCCACGAGGTCAGCTGGCCGAGCCAGGTGCCGAACGGCACGCCGAGGATATTGGCGACGGTGAGGCCTGTGAACATTACCGCGATGGCGGAAGCCCGGCGATCCGGCGCAACGAGGCTGGTGGCGACCACCGAGCCGACGCCGAAGAAAGTGCCGTGGGCGAGCGAGGTGAGGACCCGCGCCGCCATCAGCATCTCGTAGCTCGGCGCGATGGCGCAGGCGATGTTGCCGAGGGTGAAGATCGCCATCAGCACCAGCAAAGTGGTCTTCTTGGGCCAGCGGGCGGTGAGCGAGGTGAGGAGCGGGGCGCCGACGACGACGCCGAGGGCATAGCCGGAGATCAACAGGCCCGCCATGGCGACGCTGACGCCGAGATCGGCGCCGACTTCGAGCAGGAGGCCCATGATGACGAATTCGGTGACGCCGATGCCGAAGGCACCGGCGGTGAGCGCATAGAGAGCGAGTGGCATGATACACCCCAGGAAACTGGTCAGGGCGCAGAAATGGACCTCGCGGGCTCGATGAACTAGACTGCCTCAGGGAACAGCTTTTATGAGTTGAGTTCACATGTCGCGCAATGAGGTGAACCGCTTCGGCGAGATGGACGTGTTCGTGCGGGTGGTCGATATGGGCGGCTTCTCGGCGGCGGCGCGGACGCTGCGGATGACGCCGTCGGCGGTGAGCAAGCTGATGGCACGGCTCGAGACGCGGCTCGGCACGCGGCTGCTCAGCCGCTCGACCCGCACGCTGCAGCTGACGCCGGAGGGCACGGCGTTCTACGAGTCGAGCCTCCGGATTCTCGCCGATCTCGAGGAGGCGGAGCGCGGCGCCGGGGCGACCGAGCAGCCGGCCGGGCGGATCCGGCTCAATACCAGCGCCTCGTATGGGACCCATATCCTGACGCCGTTGCTGCCGGAGTTCCTGGCGCTTTACCCCGGTATCAGCCTCAACGTGGTGCAGACCGATGCGATCGTCGATCTCTATGCCGAGCGCACCGATGTGGCGGTGCGGGCCGGGCCGCTGAAGAGCTCGAGTCTGATGGCGCGAAAACTCGGGGCGACGCGGATGATGATCGTCGCATCACCGGCCTATCTGGCGCGCCACGGCACGCCGGCGAGCGCCGCCGAGCTCGAAGCGCATAACCGGCTGAACTTCTGCTACCGGCGGACGGTCGAGGGCTGGCCGCTCAAGGAGGGCAACAAGCTGGTTTCGGTGCCGGTGGCGGGGAACCTGCAGGCGAGCGATGGCGAGGCGTTGCGGCAGCTGGCGGTGGCCGGCGTCGGCATCACCCGGCTCGCCGCCTTCACGGTGCGCGACGACCTCGCCGCCGGGCGGCTGGTGCCGGTGCTGGAGGCGCAGAACCCCGGCGATCTCGAGGATTTCCACGCCGTGTTCAGCGGGCAGGGCGGGTACCTACCGGCGCGCGTGCGGGTGCTGCTGGATTTCTTGGCGGAGCGGGGGCGGGTGGGGTGAGGGGGCGTGCGCGCAGGGCGCCACCTCGCGTGCCGCCCCACCCCCTCCCAGCCTCCCCCATCAAGGGGGAGGTGCCGTCCAGTGTGTGTGGCGCGATCTGGTCCAATCCACCGACCCACCTCTCCCTTGATGGGGGAGGCAAGCGCAGCTTGTGAGCGCAAGCGAACTAGCGAAGCTCGGAGGGGGTGGTGCCACCCCCTCGATCTTAATGGGGAGGGGGCGGGGTTGAGGGCAGCCCGCACCGGCGGTGGAAGTCGTCAGCCCCGCCGCATCTCGTGCCGCCGCCGGTGCAGCTCATGCATCCGGTCCTGCAGCGCCGGATCCGGGCCGTCGATCGGCAACCCCGGCGCGATGGCCGAGATCGGCAGTCCGTTGACCGGCGAGGGGCCATCGCCCATGGCGGTCCGCCACTCGGTCAGTTGCGCCGACGAGACGGCGTAGACGATGCGGCCGAGCCCAACCCAGGCATGGGCTGCGGCGCACATCGGGCAGTGCTCGCCGGAGGTATAGACGGTGGCGACGGCGCGCTCGGCGGCGCTCATGTTGGCCGCTGCCCATTTGGCGATATCGATCTCGGGATGCCGCGTCGCATCGCCGGTGGACTCCCAGTTGTGCTCCTCGAACAGCACTTCGCCGGAGGCCGAGACGAGGATTGAGCCGAACGGATCATTGTTGGTGCTGAGCGCGGTTTCCGCCAGCTCAGCGCAGCGCAGCAGATGCTTGTGGTCGGTCTCGTTCATCGTCAGCTCCAGGTGGCGAGGCGGGCAGTTTCGAAGGTCAGTGCATCAAGCAGGACGGCCCGGGCTTCCGGCGTCGAGGGCTGCTCATTGCCGTTGAAGACGTGGCCATGCTCGCTCATCAGGTCGAGCAGGAAGAGCGCCACATAGAGGCTGAAGATGTGGTCGTTGCGGTGGCCTGCCGCATCCATCCAGTAGTCGACATAGTGTTTGGGGCCCCGCATCGAGGTGAGTGCTGCAAGGGTGAGCGCCGGGGCGTAGCGCGGGTCGCCGAAGCAGAGATCATCGACATCGACGATGCCGGAGAAACCGCCTTCGGGGCTGACGATGACGTTGCGGGTGGTGGTATCGTGGAGGAACGGCGTTGCCGGAATCGTATCGAGTTCGGCCCGATGCCGCTCGATCGCCGCGCCGACCGGGGCGAGCACCGCCGGGTCGAACAAGGCCGCGGCGGTGAGGCGCTGCACCGAGCGGGCGAAGTTCGAGTCGAGCTCCTTCGACCAGCGGTCGTGCGGCGCGGTTTCGGGCGTCGCTGCATAGCCGTAGCGATTGCCAGGAGGGGACTTTGCCGCGGCGGTTTGCGCGGCGGCGACGTTCTCGGCAATGGCGCGCAGTTGCGGGTCGGTGAGCTCGGTCACGACATTGCCGAGATCGGTGCCCGGCAGCCGCTCGATCAGCATGTAGGGAAAGCCATCGATGCTGCCATGGGCGATAACCCCGGGCAGCGGTACGCCGAGCGCGTGGAGCTCTGCCATCAGGCGGGCGCCCTCGGCGAGACCCGCGGCGCGATAGGGGTGGCCGAGGCGCGCCACCACCGATTCACGCCCTGGAGATGAGACGTCGAAGACGTAATGCGCGGCGCCGGTGGCGAAGCGCTCGACGTGCTCAGGCGACCAGCCGAGCAGCTCGTTGACGATGCGAGCCGCGAGGGCGGCGAAATCCGGTTCGGCGCTCATCGCCCGTCCGGATAGACCGCCGGGCCCTTGAGTTCGAGTTTGTTGCCCCAGGGATCGAGCACATAGAACGAGTTGCCCATGCCGCGAGCCCCGCCATGCAGGGCTTCGCGCTCGATGCGCACCTCATGCGCCGCGAGGTGGGCGCGCATGGCGCCTTCATCGAAGGGCGAGAGCGCAATGCAGACATGGTCGACATTGCGGCCGCCCTTCCCCGGCGGAATGGCGGAGGCGGCTCCGGGATGGGTGATGTCCCAGAGGACGATCAGGGCGGCGCCGCACCAGACCTGCTCCATGCCGAGCGCCGGATACGAATAGCCCGGCTGGCAGCCGAGCACGTCGGCGTACCATCTGGTGGCTTTCTCGAGGTCGTCGACGAGGAAGACGACGTGGTCGATGCCCACGAGCGAGAAGGGTGGGCGGGTGTCGGTCATCATTTGTTCCATTTGGCGCGGGCGTCGTCGTCTTCGGGCTTGGCCTCGACCCAGCGCTCGCCTTCGGGCGTCGCTTCCTTCTTCCAGAACGGGGCGTCGGTCTTCAGATAATCCATCAGGAAGGAGGCGCCGTCGAAGGCGGCCTGCCGGTGCGGGGCCAGCGTCATCACCTGGACGATGGGCTCGCCCACGGCGAGCTGGCCATAGCGGTGGATGACCGACGCCTTGATGAGGCCGAAGCGCACCACCGCCTCGGCGATGGCCTTGCCGATCTGGGCTTCCGCCAGTTCGGGGTAGCTCTCGAGCGTCAGCGTGCTGACCGGATCATCGGGGCGCGAGCGGACGAGGCCGGTAAAGGTGACCGCAGCGCCGGCGCCGGCCGAGGCGGCAAGGAAGGCATTGGCCTCGGCGCCCGGATCGAAGGGCGCCTGCTGCAGGCGGACCGACACGGGTCAGCCGCCGGTCATCGGCGGAAACAGGGCGATGACCTTGGCATTGCCGATCGGGGTCGAGTGCGGCACGATTTCGGTATCGAGCGCCGCCTTGATCAGGCTGGGCTTTTGCATCGCCAGATCAGCGGCTTCGTCGCGATCCCTCAGCCACTGAATCAGGTCGCCGACGGTGATCACCTCGGCCGGCGGGGTAACGTCTTCCTCACCGCGGTTGAGGCGCTCGCGCAGCCAGGCGAAATAGCGGATCTTCATAGTTCAGGTCCCGACAGATGCGGCCAAGTGGAGCGCAGGTATTCCCAGCCGGTCCAGACGGTGAGCCCGCCGGCGATCCACAGGACCACGTGGCTGATGAAGCCGAGGCCGAGCAGCATCGGGGCGGCGATGATCAGGCCGAGCGCGACGAGTTGTGCAGTGGTTTTCCACTTGGCGAGGAAGGTGACGGGCACGCTGATCGAGCGGTTGCCGAGATATTCGCGGAGGCCCGAAACGAAGATCTCGCGCAGCATGATCGCGATGGCCGGGATCAGGTCCCAGCCGTTGAGATCGCGGGTCCAGGCGAAGGTGATGAGCAGCGCGCCGACCAAGAGCTTATCGGCGATCGGATCGAGCATCTTGCCGAGCGCCGAGTTGAGGTTCATCCGGCGGGCGAGGAAACCGTCGAGCCAGTCGGAAACGGCGGCGGCGATGTAGAGCAGCAGCGCGATCCAGCGCAGCCACTCCCAGCCGGCAACGAGGAACAGGCAGATCACCGGAATCGCGAGGATGCGGCCGATGGTCAGCTGGTTGGGAAGCGTCATCAGTTGCGGCGGAATTTGCATGCCGCGAGAAGACGCTATCGCCGTGGCGCGGTCAAGGCAGGGTGGGGCGGCAGGGTTGCGGGAAGGTTGAACTCGGGACCCGCAGTCGGCGACCCTCTCCCGTTTACGGGGGAGGGGGGACCACGCGAAAGCGTGGTGGGAGGGGGGTGCCCCACGCACTGATCGTAAGCGGACTGGGCGGAGGCCAGAGTTTGTGGCACCCCCCTCCCACCAGCCTTTCGGCTGGTCCCCCTCCCCCGCAAGCGGGAGAGGGTCGCCGACTGCCGGCTTCGGTGGCGTCTGCTACGCCACCAACTGCCCCGTCACCCGGCGCCGCTCTTCCACGGCCTCGGCCAGCTTTTCCAGCACCTCGACGGTCGAGTCCCAGTCGATGCAGCCGTCGGTGATCGACTGGCCGTAGACCAGCTCCTTGCCCGGTACGAGGTCCTGGCGGCCGGCGACGAGGTTGGATTCGGCCATGACGCCGATGATCCGCTTGTCGCCGGCGGCGATCTGCGCGCCGACTTCGGCCAGCACCATGGGCTGGTTTTCCGGCTTCTTCGACGAATTGGCGTGGCTGGCGTCGATCATCACCGCCGGGCGGATGCCGGACTTTTCGGCTTCCTTGCAGGAGGCATCGACGCTGAGCGCATCGTAGTTGGTCGCCTTGCTGCCGCCGCGCAGGATGATGTGGCAGTCGTCATTGCCGGTCGTGGCCGCGATGGCGGAGTGGCCGGACTTGGTCACGGCCAGGAAATGGTGCGGCTGGCTGGCGGATTTCACCGCGTCCAGCGCGATGCGGACATTGCCGTCGGTGCCGTTCTTGAAGCCGACCGGGCAGCTCAGCCCCGAGGCGAGCTCGCGGTGCACCTGGCTCTCGGTGGTGCGCGCGCCGATCGCGCCCCACGAGATCAGATCTGCAAAAAACTGCGGGGTGGTCATGTCGAGGAATTCGGAGCCGGCGGGCAGGCCGAGATTGTTGATCTCGAGCAGCAGCGAACGGGCGAGCCGCAGCCCGTTATCGATATCGAAGCTGCCATCGAGATTGGGGTCGTTGATCAGGCCCTTCCAGCCGACGGTGGTGCGGGGCTTTTCGAAATAGACTCGCATGACGATCTCGAGGCTGCCGCCCAGGCGCTCACGGAGCGGGGCGAGGCGGCGGGCATAGTCGAGCGCCGCCTTGGGATCGTGGATCGAGCAGGGACCGACGACGACGGCGAGCCGATCGTCCGTGCCATGGAGGATGTTGTGCAGCGCGTGGCGTGAGCTGATCACTGTGCGGGTCGCCGCGTCGGTGCGCGGGAACTCGCGGATCACCTCTTCGGGGGTTCGGAGTTCGCGGATCTGTTTGATACGCAGGTCGTCGGTGGATTTCAGCATGTCGTCGGCTCCTCGGGGTTCTCGGCACCGGCGACAAAAAAGCCGCCAGGTGATCTGGCGGCTTTTTGGGAAATCTCGGTTTGGTGTTTTACGTCAAACGCGCCCCTTCGGCTGCCAGCGGCTTCCGGTGGTAAAATACCAATACGAATAGGCGGCGCGAAGGTTCATGGGCGGGTTTGTAGCCGAGCTTTACTGACTTGTCACGGGGCTCAGTTCATCCGTTCGTCGAATACTACTGCTCGCCGCCATCCCTGGCGGCCGCCGTCTTGATGGCGGCGAAGACGCGCAGCGCCGCCTCGAAGTCGGCGGGGTCGAGCGCGCCGAGCACCTGGCGGCGGAGCGCCATCACGTCCTCGTTGACCTCGGCGACGACCTCGCGTCCTCGGTCGGTGAGGGAGACGGCGTTGGCGCGGCGGTCGGTGGGGTCGGGCTCGCGGGTGACGAGGCCGGAAGCCTGCAGCTCATCGATCAGCCGGACCAGCGAGGCGCCTTCGATGCCGATGGCGTCGGCGAGGGCGTTCTGGCGCACATTCTCGCCGAGACGGTCGATCCAGATCAGCGGCGCCGAGGCAGCCTCGGACACGCCATGCTTGGCAGCGACGGCCCGCGCCATCTTGCGCCACAGCCGCCCGGTGAGCAGCAGGTCCCGGGTGAGATCGCGCATCAGGTGTGCTGGATCGCTTGTTACCATTAGCTAGTATCCTAATTATGCGGAGCTAGATTGGATAGCTCCGATATCGGCATCCGCCTTGCGGGCGTTCGCAAGCGAACAACCACAAATGGGTGGTGGTGGGCAACACCAGGCTGGGGATGCTGGGTACGATCAATGCTTCGATCGGGCTTGGCCCGGCGCTTTAGCACCCAGCGAAAGCTGGAACCCATTTCGCAGCCCGCGCCAGGGGAGAGTTGGGTCCCAGCTTTCGCTGGGATGACATCGAGTTTGGGGTAACTACAGTGCGTCAGCTCGATGAATGGCGGCGCTTATCAAGCGGCCGATGGCCGTTGATCTCCCACGTCACAACCCGCATAAGCCGCGGACGATGACCACCCCCGTCAGGAAGAAACCGGACAATCGCGCGGCGCTGCCTTTGGTGGCGCCGTTCGTCATCGTCTATGCAGCCTTGTTCCTCTATCCGACGCTGCAGATGCTGGCGATGAGCCTGACCGATGGGCAGCTGATCCTGCCAGGCGAATGGGGGGGCTCAGCAACTACCTGAAGCTGTTCCGCGACTGGCGCTTCGGCAACTCGGTCGCCAACACCGCCTATTTCGTGGCGCTGACGGTGGTGCCGGGAACGCTGCTGGGGCTCGGCTTCGCCATGCTGGTGGTGCGGCTCAAGGGGGTCTGGCAGGCAGTGGTGATGGCGGTGTTCTTCCTGCCCTACATTCTGCCTGTCACCACGGTGACCTCGATCTGGACCTGGTTCGTCTATGGGCCGGGGCAGCTGGTGCTGCCGGATCGGGTCCTCGGCCGGCCGCCATTCGTCTTGCCGATCGCCGCGACCATCACCGTGTGGTGGACGGTCGGCTTCAACGTGCTGCTGTTCATGGCGGGGCTGAAGAACATTCCGGCTGAGCTCTATGAGGCAGCCAAGCTCGATGGGGCAGGGCGGTGGATGCAGTTCCGCAGTATCACCTGGCCGCTGATCTGGCCGGTGACGGCTTTGGTGCTGACCATCCAGCTGATCATGCAGATCAAGGTATTCGACCAGGTGTACCTGCTGGTGCAGGGTGGCCGGGTCGATGCTTCGATGGTGCTGGTGCAGTACATCTACACGCTGGCCTTTCAGCGCAACCAGGGCGGCTATGCCGCGACCGTGGCCGTGGCGCTGTTCGTCATCGTCGCCGCGGTGTCGGTGCTGCAGTTCCAGCTGCTGCGAGCGCGTAAATGATCCGCCGGTTGAACCTTGCCGGGTTGGTGCTGGCGCTGCTGACGGTTGCTGCAGCGGTGGCCTGGGCGTTTCCGCTGGTCTGGGCGATCCTGACGACGGTGGCGCCAGAGGCGGATGGGGCGCCGCTCGATGGGCTGGTGGTCTATGCCAAGGCGCTGTTCGGCACGCCGATCGGGCTCTGGTACCTCAACTCGCTGGTGACCTCCGGCACGGTGACCGTGGTGGTGATCGCCATCAGCGCCGCCGCCGGCTACGCCATCTCGCAGCTCGAGTTCTGGGGCCGCAAGGCGCTGTGGTACCTGATCCTCGCGAGCTTCATGATCCCGGTACAGGCGCTGATCGTGAACCACTTCCTGCTGATGAACAGCTGGAAGCTGGTCAACACCTGGGCCGGGGTGATCCTGCCGCAGCTGATCGCGCCCATCGCGGTGATCGTCTACAAGCAGTTCTTCGACAGCGTTCCCAAAGAACTGAACGAGGCGGCCAAGGTCGACGGCGCCAGCCATGCGCGCGTGCTGTGGAGCATCTACCTGCCGGTGAACTGGGGGGTGACGGCGGCGCTGGCGATCATCGTCTTCATCGGCGCCTGGAACGCCTTCCTGTGGCCGTTCCTGGTGGTGACGAAAGAGCCGCTGATGAATGTCACGGTGGCGATCGGCCTGGTCGAGCAATATCTCGATGTCGGCGGGCTGGCCGCGGCGCTGCTGGCCGGCTTGCCGGTGGCTTTGGTCTACCTGGTGTTCCAGAAGAAGGTGACCGAGGCGATCATGCTGTCGAGCGGCATCAAGGGCTAGCCACGGATCTGCCACAGGGTTGCCGCCGGGCGGCTCGTCATATGAATGCATTATGAACGAAAACGCATGGCTTGGCGGTCGCGCTCCCCTCAACCCCCTGCAATCCTGAACGCAAACTTAACTCTGGTTCGCACGGCATGCACAGGGTGCATAGCTCGGGTGCGTAATACCCTACTGGTTGGGTCGGGTTGGTGGGCCTATATCAGCATCACCAAACAGAAGGGGAAACCAAATGAACATCCGTCAGAAGCTCTCGCAGTTCGCCGCCTACAACCGCACCGTCCGTGAGCTCTCGCAGCTGAGCAACACCCAGCTTCGCGACCTCGGCATCACCCGCGACGACATCAAGTCGGTCGCCCGTACTGCGGTCAACTAAGCAGCTTTCTCAGCGATGAGATGAACGAAGGCGCCCAGTGGGCGCCTTTTGTTTTTGGGGGGTGTGGAAGTTGCTTGTATCGCGCCCGCCAGCTTCGCCTCTCTTGCGATTTCTAGGACTTAGCAAACGCTAAGCCCAAGAAGTCGCTTTCTCCCCCGCATGGGGGGAGATGATCGGTGGTCTCCACTTGCATCGAAGCATCAGTCGGGACTCTCCCCCTTGGCGGGGGAGAAAGCGAAAACTTGGGCTTAGCGCAGCTAAGTCCTTAGTTTTCGCCAGAGAGGGGGCCGTGGGGAGCTACCGTGCCCGCAAAATCCCCCCTCTTGCGATTTCTAAGACTTGGCGAAGGGCCAAGCCTAAGAAATCGCTTTCTCCCCCGCATGGGGGGAGATGGGGCCGGTGCCCGTGGGCAGACCAAAGAACAGCAGGCCCGGTTCATTGAGCGGCAACTGCGCCACGACCTGCCCGTGCGGGTCGAGCACGGCGGTCGGGCCCCAGGCGACGCGGCCGTCGCGTTCGCCGGTGACGTCGGACGACATCAGCCACAGGCCGGTCTCGCGGCAGCGCTCGCCGCGGATGGCGTTGTGCTGGTGCTTGAAGGTCTCCGCCGTCTCGCGCCGCAGCATGTTGTTGGCGACGCAGAGCAGCAGCGAAGCGCCGGTATCGGCGACCTTCTGCGCGGCCTCGGGGAAGTTGGTGTCGTAGCAGGTGTTGATGCCGAAGCGCAGGCCGTCGACCTCGAAGCTGGGGCTCTCCGTTCCCGCGGTGAAGGCCCGTTCGGCGCCCAGCAGGTGGGCCTTGCGGTAGCGACCGATGAACTGGCCGTGCTGCACCACGATGGCGGTGTTGAACAGCTGCCCGTCATCCAGCTCCAGCATGCCGATGACCAGCATGGGCCCACTACGGGGAAGCTCGGCGACTACGGACTGGAAGGCGCTGGAGCCGAGATCGAGCGCCTGGCGCCGCGCTGAGGCTTCGTCGACCAGGTAGCCCTGCAGAAAGCCCTCGGGAAAGCACAGCAGTGCCGCGCCCGCGGCCTCGGCCCGGGCCGCAAGCTCGGCCACACAGCGCAAAGCAGCGCCGATGTCCTCGCGATACTCGACGGTCTGGGCGGCGGCGATCCTGACGCTGCGCACGCGCCGATCAGCCGGGGCCGTTGAAGTGGTCGTAGATCTGCTGCGCCAGCTGGGTGGAGACGCCAGGCACGGCGATGAGGTCGGCGAGGGCGGCGCGGCCGACGGCCTTGGCGGAACCGAAGCGCTGCAGCAGGGCGCGCTTGCGCGTCGGCCCGATGCCTTCGATCTCGTCGAGCGGGTTCCGGATCACGTCCTTCTTGCGCTTGGCGCGATGCGTGCCGATGGCGAAGCGGTGGGCTTCGTCGCGCAGGCGCTGGACGTAATAGAGCACCGGATCGCGGTGCGGCAGCATGAAGGCGTCGCGGCCTTCCATGAAGAATTTTTCGCGGCCGGCATCGCGCTCCTCGCCCTTGGCGATGCCGATGAAGGTCACCTCCTTCTGCAGGTTCAGTTCGGCGATAACCTGGCGCACCGCATTGAGCTGGCCGGCGCCGCCGTCGATGAAGACGACGTCCGGCCAATCCGGCATGCCGGTGTTCTCGTCTTCGGCTTCCGGTTCGCTCTCGTTGGCGAGGCGGGTGAAGCGGCGGGTCAGCACTTCGCGCATCATGCCGAAATCGTCGCCCGGGGTGATGTCGGTCGAGCGGATGTTGAAGGTGCGGTAGTACTTCTTGTTCAGCCCCTCTTCGCCGGCGACGATCATGGCGCCGACGGCGTTGGTGCCGGAAATGTGCGAGTTGTCGTAGACCTCGATGCGGCGCGGCGGCTCGTCGAGGCCGAACAGCGTAGCGACGCCCTCGAGCAAAGTCTTCTGCGTCGCGCCTTCGGCCAGCTGGCGGCCGAGCGCCTCGCGGGCATTGTTGAGCGCGTGCTGGACCAGGTCCTTCTTTTCGCCGCGCTGCGGCGTCTGGATCGAGACCTTTGAGCCGGCGCGGGCCGACAGAGCCTCCTCCATCAGCTCCTTCTCGCTGAGCTCATGCGAGAGCAGGATCTGCTTGGGCGGGGTGCGATCCTCATAGAACTGGCCGATAAAGGCCTCGAGCACTTCGGCATCGGAGAGCGAAGCGTCGGCGCGCGGCCGGAAGGCGTGGTTGCCCCAGTTCTGGTAGGCGCGGAAGAAGAACACCTGGACGCAGAACTGCCCGGCCTCGTGGCCGATGGCGAAGACGTCGGCTTCCTCGACCGATTTCGAGGCAACGTCGCCCTGCGACTGCACCAGCGCGAGGGCCGAGAGGCGATCGCGCAGCAGGGCGGCACGCTCGAAATCGAGGTTCTCGGCGGCGACGTTCATATCGGCGGCGAGGTGGTCCTGTACCGACTTGGACTTGCCGGAGAGGAACTGCCGGGCTTCCTCGACCAGCTCGTTATAGTCGGCCATCGAGATTTCGCCGGTGCAGGGGGCCGAGCAGCGCTTGATCTGGTGCAGCATGCAGGGCCGGGTGCGGGCCTTGTAAAAGCTGTCCGAGCAAGTACGAAGCAGGAAGGCGCGCTGCAGCGCGGTGATGGTGCGCTTGACCGCCAAAGCCGAGGCGAAGGGGCCGAAATAGTGGCCCTTGATGCGGCGCGAGCCGCGGTGCTTTTTGAGCTCGGCGGCTTCGTGCTCGGTGGCGATCAGGATGTAGGGGAAGCTCTTGTCGTCGCGCAGCAGCACGTTGAAGCGCGGCTTCAGGCGCTTGATCAGGTTGGCTTCGAGCAGCAGCGCTTCGGCTTCCGTCTCGGTGCGCACGAACTCCATGTTGCGCGTCGCTTCGATCATCCGCCGGATGCGGATATCGAGGCCTTCGGGGCGAGTATAGTTGGTGACGCGCGCCTTGAGGTTGCGCGCCTTGCCGACATAGACGACCTCGCCGGCCTCGTCGAACATCCGGTAGACGCCGGGTGAGGGGGGCAGGGTCTTGACGAAGGTCTTGATGACCTCGGCGCCGGAGATTGGCGGGCTTGGCGTGGTTGGCAAGGGAGGCGTCTCGGTCATTTGCGCCTCGGGGTGGGGCCGCGGCGGGCCGGCCATTCGATATGCTCGCCGCCATCGAGGACGATCATCTGGCCGGTCATCGCATCGAGGCCAAGGATTGCGGCGACGCCATCGGCGATCCCATCGGGCCCGGCGGCGCGGCCGAGCGGCAGTTCGGTGAGGCGGCGAAGGTGGGCCTCGGGCGAGACATGCGGCGGCGGCACGGTGGGGCCGGGGCCGATGGCGTTGACCCGGATGCGCGGCGCCAGCGACTGGGCCAGGGTGCGGGTCATGGTCCAGAGCACGGCTTTGCTCAGGGTGTAGCTGAAATAGGCCGGCGACAGGTCGAGGACGCGCTCGTCGATGATGTTGATGATGTTGCCGGTTTTGCCCTCGGGCAGCTGGGCGGCGAAATCGCGCGACAGGAAGGCGGGGGCCTCGGCGTGGACGGCAAAGTGGGCGTCCCACAGGCTCTCATCGAGATCGGCGATGGAGTCGCGCTCGAAGCTCGAAGCGTTGTTGACGAGGAGGGTGAGGGGGCCGAAGGGCTTCGCCGCCTCGGCGATGAGGCGGGCGCGCTGGCCGCGGTCGGCAAGATCGGCGCCGATGGTCGCGGCCTTGCCGCCACCGGCGCGGATGTCGGCCGCACGGATTTCGGTCGCCACAGCCTCGGCCTTTTCGGCTGACGAACGATAGTGGATCACCACCGCCCAGCCGTCGCCGGCCAGCCGGCGCGCGATAGCGGCGCCGACGCGGTCGGCGGCTCCGGTGACAAGGGCGACACGGCTGGAATCGGCCGGGATGTGTGCGGGTGCGGATGTCATGAGTCGAGCCGGAAGATAGGGCTTCGCGCGCGCCGCTTCAATTGACGGCTGTGTGGTTGGGGCGCGCCAAGTTGTCGGCCGGCGAGGGGCAGCCGTGAGGCACGTATCGCAAGCAGAGCTGGCGGCAACAATTGCCGGTCCACCCGGATTTCCCCCGCTGCTTCAAGTACGTGCAAGCTTGTGACTACCGACTCTCTGCAATCAGGCGTAACGTCGCACTTGCGAGTTGGGGGCCACTCGGCTTCCAAAAGCTGGATCTGAGGAGCGTCCAATGGAAGCAATTATTCCGATTCTCGTTCAACTGATTGGCGGCGGCGTTGGGGGCAACGGTATTGCGGCCGTGCTCAAGCAGGTCAATCTCGGGCCGGTGGGCAACACCATCGCCGGTGCGATCGGCGGCTGGCTCGGCACCTGGCTGGCCGGCATGATCCCGGGGCTTTCCGGCCTGGTCGGCACCGCGGCGGCGGCAGCCGGCACGGGCGGCATGGATATCGGCGCGCTGGCCGGGCAGGGCCTGACCGGCCTCGTCGGCGGTGGCCTGCTGACCACCATTGCCGGGCTGATCAAGAACGCCACGATGAAGAGCAGCTGAGCGCTGGCGCCATCCACATCGATCGCGCTTTCAGACCCTGAGAGCGTTCTAGTTCCCGTTACTTGCCCCGGGCAGTGTGCCCGGGGCGTTTGACTATCCAGAGTATGTCCATGACTGAGCCCCATGCCGGGCAACCCCGCCGCCGGGCCGACAATATCGCGCTCGGCATCGGCCTCACCCTTCTGGCCATCGTCATCTTCGGTATCCAGGACGCGGTTTCCAAGTCGCTGGTGCAGACGCATTCGCCGTTCCAGCTCGCCATGCTGCGGTTCTGGGCCTTCGCGGCGTTTTCGCTGGTGCTGGTGAGCCGGCAGGGCCCGCTCAGAGAGGCGTTCCGCTCAAAATATCCCTGGCTGCAATGGCTCAGGGCGATCCTCCTGGTGGTCGATATCTGGTTCTTCGCCATGGCGCTGAAGACCGTGCCGCTGGCCGAACTGCAGGCGGTGGTGCTGGTCTATCCGCTGATGGCGACGCTGGTGGCGATCCCGATCCTCGGCGAAAAGGTCGGGCTGTTCCGGCTGGTGGCGGTGTTCATCGGTTTCTGCGGGGCGCTGGTGATCGTTCGACCGGGCGGCTTGCCGATCGATGGCGGGGTGATCTTCGCCATCCTCTCGGCGGCGAGCTATGCCGTCTACATCGCGCTGACCCGCAAGGTGTCGAGCGCCGACACCACGGCGACCAGCATGGTCTATGTCGGCGTGGTCGGGCTGCTGCTGACCACCGCGGTGGGCGTGTTCTTCTGGCAGCCGATGGACCTCGCCGCCATGCTGCAGATGGGGCTGGTGATGGTCACGTCGACGGCGGCGCATGGGCTGATGATGGTGGCGCTGTCGCGAGCCCCGGCCAGCACGCTGCAGCCGTTCAACTATTTCGCGCTGCCCTGGGGCATTTTCCTCAGCTACCAGGTGTTCGGACACCTGATCGATCCGGTAGCGCTGATCGGCGGCGGCATCATTGTCGGCGCCGGGTTGGTGGTGATGGCGCGCGAGCGGCATCTGAGCCGGGTCGGGCGGCGGGGTGAGATGACCGCGGCAGAGGAAGAGACACTGCCGCATTGAGGGATCGGCAGTGGTCATCGGATGCAGTTAAGCGCGTGGCCCCACCCCCTCCCATCCTCCCCCATCAAGGGGGAGGTGCCGTTCGGTGCTTGGGGCAAGGGAGTGCCAAAGCTCAGGACCCCACCTCCGCCTTGATGGGGGAAGCAAGCGAAGCTTGGGAGCGTAGCGACCTAGCGCAGCTCGGAGGGGGTGGGGCCACACGCCCCAGCCCTTGAATCCCCACCCCCTCAGGGACATCTGATGCACAATGGGCGCTGACGCCTCGCGGAAGGGGATTGGCCGATGGTTGTGCTGCTGGAAGTCGTGCTGGTGCTGGGGCTGATCGGCATTGTCGGCAGCTATTTCTTCCGCGGGCGGCGCGATGCCGAGCGGCAGGACGTGATCGAGCGGCGCGTCGAGGCCTATATGCAGACGATCCGGCGCGAAGGCGGCAGCTCGGAGCTGGCGGCGATGGGCGATCTCGAGCTCAGGGACCTGCTGCTGTCGAGCGCCCGCAACCTAAGGGTGCAGGCTGAGCGCAAGTGGTACATCCTGCTCGGCGGCGGGGCGGCCGCGGTGCTGGCGGCGATCGCCATCGGCACCGAAGAGGGGACGCGCGGCTTCGGTATCGTGCTGCTGGTGGCGGCGCTGGCGCTCTACGGCATCAACGAATTCATGGGCCGCCGCATGCGCGAGCCGCTCGTGGCGCGCGGCATCGACGTCGAGCGGCTGCGGGTGGAGTAAGGCGGAGACCGCCGGCGGTGCCACCGCGCCCCCTCGCCCCTCTGGGGAGAGGGCGGGGGTGAGGGGCGCCAAGCGCGCGGGACCCACGGCCTGGGGTGGCCTACCGCGCAGGTGATAACTGCTCATGTGGTGTGCTTGGCTGCCCCTCACCCTGACCCTCTCCCCAGAGGGGCGAGGGGACGATAGGGGCGCCAACTGTGCAGATCTCGGAGAGGGGCAGTGAACAGCCCTACAGCCGCCGCATCTTGCCGACCATGAAGACCACGGCGCCGGCGATCACCAGCACGATCGGCGCCAGCACCATGATCGACAGGATCGTGCCGTCGATGTGGATGCTGCCGTTCTTCTGCAGTTCCGTCAGCCCGAAGCGTTCGATGAAGAAGATGCCCAGGCCCACGCTGGCGAGGGTGGAGGCGAGCTTCACGTAAGGCTTCATCTGCGGCGTGGACATCGGGCACCGGGCGCTGTGTGGTTCGGACTAAATAGGCCGCGTCACAGCGCCCGGCAAGCGGGTCAGTTGCTGAAGCAGAACGACACGTTGGGCCGGCCGAAGCAGGCCTGGCTGCGATAGAACGGATAGATCGGGCGAGCGCGGTAGCGCGGGCGCTCCAGATAGAAGCCGTCATCGTAGTCGTCGTAATAGTCGTCGTCGTAATAATCGCGATCGCGGTAGCGATCCGCATTGAGGTAATTGGCGTTCACCCAGCCATCCGGGCCGCGCTGCTCGATGAGGCACCACGCGCCCTTGCAATAGTCGATCTCGACCCGCTGGCCCGGGCGCAGCACGCCGACGACCGCATAGCCGGTCCCGGCGCCGGCGCGGACGTTGACGGTCGAGGATGCATAGGCGGTGGCGGCGCTGGCCGCGCTGGCGCCGGCGGCGAGCGCGAACAGCGCGCTGGCAAGGCCGATGGCGATGGGACGGAGGGGCATGACGGGTCCTTTCGGGAGGTAACGTGATCTCGATATCCCCAAACGCCGCCAACCTGCTCCGGGTTTCCTGAACCGAAAATGAACAGTTGCGCCCTTGGGTTGCCTCACTCAGTTGCGGGGGCAGACCTGCGCATAGCGGCCGTGGATGCAGATGATGTCGCCGTAGAAATCATACTCACGGTACCGTTGGTGCGGCCGCTCGAGGAACGTGTAGTTGTCATAGTAGCGCTCGCCGCCATAGTAGCCGCCAGCATAGCTGCCGCTGTCGTGCTCGACCTCTGCGACGAAGCCATGCCGGGCGTAATGACGCGGCGTGGTGAGGTAGTTCGCATCGACCCAGCCATCCGGGCCGGATTGGCGGACGAGGCACCACGGACCGCGGCAATGATCGATGCGGACCCGCTCGCCGGGCGCGAGCACGGCGATAACCGGATGGCTGCCACCCGGGCCGGCGCGGACATTGACGACGGCCGACGCCACGGCGCCGCCGGCGCTGGCCGGTGCTATGCCGAGGCCGAGGCCGGCAAGGGTGGCAAGGACTGAGAGGGCGACGCGAACTGGTGACATGCGGGACTCCTTTTGGAGGGGAGTAACTTGGAAGGGAGTAACGCGCGAGGGGCCCGAAACGCTGCGTTGCCGGAGTGGAGAGGTGTTAACCGCTGGTAAACGAAAGCGCCCCCGGGGGGGAGGTCCCGGGAGCGCTTTGCGGTCGGCTGAGCTGACAGCCGATGGGGTAGGGGTTTCGCCTAGCGGCGAAGCCGCCCGAGGGAGCGTTTCGCCTAACGGCGAAGCCGCCCGGTTAGTAGCTGGTGCCGAGGCAGAACTGGGCGTTCTTGCCGTCGACGCAGAAGCTGCTGCCGAAGCCGTAACCGTAGCCGGGCTTGACCGGGTAGACCGGGCCGTCATCGTAATAGTCGAAATCGAGCACGCCGGCCTTCACCCAGCCATCCGGGCCGGGGATCTGCAGCTTGTACCAGTTCTTCCACTGGCCGATGACCTTCACCTTGTCGCCTTCGTAGACGGTGTTGATCGGCTGCGAGCCGTTCTGGTGGTTCTTGCGGACGTTGGCGTCCTGGTCGACATAGGCCCAGGTGGCGGCCATGGAGGCGCCGGCAGTGGCGAGGACGATGGCGGTGGCCAGAGCCGCGGTCTTGATGCTGGTGATGAACATGATGGGATCCTTGGTTGGAGTCGTTGAAGTCGCTAGTGGCATCGCTGCCTTGTCATGAGGTGTAACAGGCCCAACCTGAACGCAGCCTGAAACCCCGGCAGTCCGAAACCCCCGGAAAACAAAGCGCCTCCGGGGGGAGGTCCCGGAGGCGCGGTAGAGATCAACCCGAATGGGGTTGAAGCACGCAGGCTGGAGCTCAGTAACCGCCGCTCAGGCAGAACGAGGCGTTCTGGCCGTTGATGCAGAACGAGCCGCCATAGCCATAGCCGTAGCCGGGGAACGGATACTGCTGGGCGAAATCGAGCACGTTGCCCTTCACCCAGCCATCCTGGCCCGGGATCTGCAGCTTGTACCAGTTGTTCCACTGGCCAACGATCTTCACCTTCTGGCCGGCCTGGACCCAGTTGACGTTCTGCGAGGCCTGCTGGTGAAACTTCTTCACCTTGGTGTTGTTCTCAACCCAGGCGTACTGGGCGGCCATCGAAACGCCAGCAGTGGCGATAACGACGAGAGTGGCGAGAGCGGCGGTTTTCAGAGTGCGGAAAGACATCTTCGGTTTCCTTCGTTTCGTGGGTTGGCGTTACTGCCTTGACCGTGAAGTTAGAAGGATGTGCCTGAACCGAAGCTGAAACCCTTGTACATGTAGAATGATTTCGCGCCTTGCGCGGAATCTGTTCATCATTGTGGCGGCAAAGGTGGCGCCTGAGGCGGCGGCGCCTACCAGCAGAAGATGCTGTTGTCGTCGTCGTCGCAGGTATCGATCGGATCGAGCGGATCGAAGCCTTCGAACTTGTAGGGCGTGACCTCGAGCTTGGCGCCGGAACCGACGAGGTAGGAGCCGCGCACCCAGCCGGCCGGCTCGCCATCCCTGCCGAGGAACAGGCACCAGTTGAAGTCCCTGGTGCAGCGCTGCAACTGCACCTGGCTACCCTTGGGCAGCGTGCCGATGGTGCGGTAGCCGGCGCCCGGCCCGCTGCGCACCGGAATATCGGCCGAAGCGCGCGCCGTGCCGCGCGACGCGGCTTCGGCCGGCAGCGCCGCAAGGCTGGCGACTACGAGGCTGAGGGCGAGAAGGGCGATACGCATCGGGAGACTCCGGCTGTTGTTGTTCTTGTTGGCGAGCAGCAACGCCGGAAAGCGGGCGAAATCGGGGCATCCGTTTTGGGGCGCGGTTCTGCGCAGTTGCCAGGGCAAGGGATGCCACGGCTCGGACTTTGAAAGTCCGGAGGGAAATGGGTGGGCACTGTGGCCCCATCAAACTCGGTGTCATCCCAGCGAAGGCTGGGACCTCACGGCGAGGGCTCTGCCCTCGTCCGGCTTTCGCAGCCCGCGCCAGCCGATAGCTGGGTCCCAGCTTTCGCTGGGATGACAGCCGGTGGGGAAGGCGAGAGCGCGTCAAACCGATAGGTGTCGCGCCCCACGCCCTCGCTGGACCGCCCTACATCCGCACCGCGCCATGGTCGCCCACCGGCGGCTTCGCTCCGGTAATCGCGGCGGTGAGCATGAGGGCGGTGGCGGCCAGCTGGTTGGGGCCTTCCCAGATCTCGGCATTCTCCGGCGTCACCGTGAGCAATCGGATTTCCGGGTCGTCGGCGCTGTCCCACCAGGCTCTCGCGAAGGGCGTCCACAGCTCCTTGATCCGCGCGCGATCATTGCTGACCGCAGCCTGGCCGGTGATGGTGACATAGTCCTGCGCGTCGTGATCGGCGAAGGCGAGGGTGACGGTCGGGTATTTCTTCACCTGCTGCACCAGCGTGAGAGCCGGGGCGCCGGTGGCCTCGGCCAGGGTGGTGCCGCCGCTGACGCCGATGAGGAACTGGATCACGTCAGCATCGCGATCGACCGTGGCCGCAAGCGGGCGGATGCGCTGCTGCTCGCCATCCCAGCTGGTTAGGAGGGCAATGCGGATCTTCTCGGCGAGGTGCCAGGCCTTGTCGGTGAGCTCGGCGGGCGTGAGGCGATGTTCTTCATTGGCCATGATCGGCTCCTGTCGTTGCGATGACGAGGCAAACGGGCCAGGGGCCCGCGGAGTTGCCACCTGATGGCGAAGTGATCAGTAGCGGATCGGGCGGCGCCGCTTGATCTCGGCGATGCGCTCGGCATCGGCGTCGGCGCTGAGGTAGCGGCCGCGCTCGAGAATCTCGAGGGTGTATTCCCTGTAGGTCAGCCCCATCGCCTCGGCGCGGCGGGCGCGCATCACCGCGATATCGTAGGGCACGTCGTTGAAGGCCTTTTCGCTGGCGGCCTTCCACTCGAAATAGTTGCCGATGCCGTTATCGCCCCAGGGACGCGGGGAATCGTTCAACGGCGGGCCGCCGTTCGAGAGCGGGGCCTCGGGAGCCTCCGGGTCGTTGCGATCGTCTGTGTCTTGCCCGTCGAGGGGCTGGTCTTTCAGCATGACGCCATGTTCGGGCGGCGCGGCGACAAGATCAATGCAGTCGCGGTTATGGCTGCCATCAACCCTGCCGATGGCTCAGGCGCGGGTTTCGGCCCCGGTGACGGCGCCGAACAGCCGCTCGAGCAAGCCCTGGTCGCGGTGCCCCTCGCTCTCTTTCTTCAGCTGCACCAGCAGCGCGCTGGTGGCATCGAGCCGCTGGCAGGCGAGGGTGGCGACGTGCAGGGCGGCGATCGGGCTCTGCTCGAGCCAGCGCAGCCCATCCTCGATATGGCGCACTTCCACCGGGGTGAGGGCGGTGACGTTGGCCGAGTGATCGGCGCCGAGCAGGATGCTCATTTCGCCGACCAGGGTGCCGGGCTCGGAGATGCGCGCCACTTCGACGCCGTCGCGCTCGACCACCAGCCGGCCGGAGACGAGGATGAACAGCTCGCCGCGCGACTCGCCGGTCTCGATCAGCCGCTCGCCGCGCGCGAGGCTCACAGTCGGATAGGTATTGGTCAGCGCCAGCAGATTGGCCATGGTCGATCCCCCGTTTGACGGCAGGCTAGCGGCCCGGAGCGTGGCCGTCGAGTCGGTGCGACCGGGCGCCGTTGGGCAGCTAGTGGACGGTCACGGTGCCCTTCATCGAGGGGTGGATCTTGCAGATATAGGCATGCGCACCGGCGGCGCTGACGGTGACGGTGGCCCGCTTGCCGGTCGACAACCGGCCGGTGTCGAAGGCGCCGTCATTGGCGGTGGCGGTGTGCGGGGCGCTGTCCTGGTTGATGAAGGTGATGGTGTCGCCCGCGGCGACAGTGAGCTTGGCGGGTTTGAACTTGTGTCCCTCTATGGTGACGGTGTGCCCGGCCGCCTCGGCGGGCAGGACGCCGAGGGCGAGCCCGCCGATGATCAGCGGCACCGCCAGGGCAACGGCGAGGAACGAATTGCGCATGCGAGCCTCCTCCGGGATGGCCGATGAAGGCTAGGAGCCGGCAGGCGGTGGCGCAATGCGGGGTCACGGAGTGGTGAAGGCGCGGTGCCGGCTTCGACCTCTTCACCTCTCCTTCGGGGGACGCGGGAGCCCATTTTCACAGATAGCCAGAACATACTCGATGTCATCCCAGCGAAAGCTGGGACCCATCCAACCGCTGGCACGGGCTGCGCGTTGGGTCCCAGCTTTCGCTGGGATGACAGCCGGTGGGTGGTTCGATACCGAGTCAAACCCTCTACGCCGATGCAGTCTCGCGCTCGCGCAGCGCCCCGCCCACCCGTGCCCTCGCCAGAGCGGCAGGGTTGAAATCCCAACGAAGGGAGTGGACTCCGCGAAAACCTCTCGCCTAGAACAAATCAAGAACATACGCCGGAGACGCGCCATGCCCAGACACACCATTCCGCTCAACGGCCGCACCACGCGGCACACCAAGTTCACCCAGGACGAGGTGGAAGCGCTGCTGCAGAAGGGCTTTCGCTTCGCCATCTACCACCCCGCCGGCGACGAGTTCCGGCTGAGCTTGCCGCTGCAGACCATCGAGGATCGGGCCCACGGCACGCTGACCATCGAGCAGGGGTGAGCGGCTCAGTTGAGCCGTTCAGTCAGCGTCACGGCGATGGCGTCGCCGACGCGCTTGCCCAGCTGGTTACGTAGCTTCGCGGCGACCGGCAGCTTATGCGTGCCGTCGCCGAGCGCCATGAAGCTGGAGCGGAACGGCTTGCCATCCATGGTGCCCACGACCTTCACGAGGCTGCGGGTGCCGAAGAAGGCGACCGACTCGGGCCAGACCAGATAGGTCCAGCCGCCCTCGGCGGAACTCTGGACCAAAGTGGCCTCGAAGCTGGTGGGGAGAGTTGCTGCTGACATGATCGGCTCCTTTTCGCTTGCCTGACCTAATGTCGCGCGAGGGTGGGGGATTTCGACAGGGGGTGTGCGGGCGGCATCCGGTTGCCCGCGGCGGAGCGCCCTTGCCCGCGGGCTAGGTCGCTTGCAGGGGCCGGTGTTTGGGCTCAGCCCTGACCCACGCACCGGTGTCATCCCTGCGAAAGCTGGGACCCAACTCCCCACTGGTGCGGGCTGCGAAATGGGTCCCAGCTTTCGCTGGGATGACACCGAGTTTGGGGTGATCGCAGGTGGGTCAGTCCGTCAGTGAAACGCCCTAGCGGACCAGCATGACCTGCGAGAGCGGCAGGAATTTTGTGCCGCCTTCGGCTGGGGTGAGAACGTAGCCGCCCTGGTCGCAAAGGTTGACCCGGCCATCGCGCCGGCTCTCGCCGACACGAGCACTGACCGCGGCTGCGCACTCGCTGCCGGGAACGATGACGGTGAAGGTGACGCGCTTGCCCGCCCCGATCTGCTTGAAGCCGCTGACCTCGCCTCCTTTCACCTTGAAGCCGGTGATCGGCTTGGTCAGGTTGTTGTGCAGCGTAAAGGCGTGCTCGGCGGCAACCACCGGCAAAGCGGCGAAGGCGAGCAGGCCGGCGAGCGCGGCGCGAAGCGTGATGTGCATAAAATCCCCCAAGAATTGGCCGCACGTTATCGGCGCCGGGCATGGCCGTCGAGGGGGAGGTCCCCCGTCCGCAGCCCAGGAATGGGCGCAACAGCGATCGGGCCAGCGCGTTGTTGCGGCCGGCCCGATCGATCATTTGGCGACGACGCCGTCCAGCGCCTCGGAGTTGACCCAGCCGGTCAGGCGGCGGCCGGGTTGGCGCAGCGAGACCTGGCAATAGCCGGGCAGCTCGGTGCATTCGTGCAGCATCACCCGTTCGCCCTTGGCGAGTTGGCCGAACGGCCGATGTCCGGGGTTGCGGAAGATCGGCGTCGACCGCAGCACGGTGACTTCAGGGAAATCCTGCGCCACGGCAGGGGTGGCGAAAGAACCGGGCGCGACGAGCGTGGCGATCAAGGCGAGCGCGGCGGCCTGGCGTTTGCTGAGCATGGGGCCGGTCCCGTCACTGCGTGGAGACGGCGCCATCGAGCGCATCGGCGGCGACCCAGCCGCTGCGGGGATGCGGCCCTGCGAGCTGCCCGACCCGGCACCAGGTCGGCTTGCCCACGCATTCGTACAGTTTCAGCCGCTCACCCTTGGCGATGCCGGTGACCCGCCGGCCATCCGGCGGCGGCGCCCGCAGCAGGTCGGTGGCGCGGATAGCGGTGATTTCCGGGAAGGTCTGAGCGAAGGACGGGGCAGTCAAACAGGCGGCCGCAACGGCAAAAACCGTGACGCTAAGCTTTGGCAGCATTTGATGTTTTACCTCGCGTTGCGGGATGCAACGGGGCGAACATGGAAGTCATATGATGAATTGAGGATGAACCGAGTGTGGCAGGATTTCGGTGTACGTCTCAGTCAGGATTTTAGGCGATGCACTCTAATTCAACACCCGCGCCAGCAAGGATGTTGCTAACGCTTGGCGCATGTAGCGCAAAGATGGTTCGCCGACTATTCTGCCCGGAGGCGAAAATTGGGGGTAGGTATGCGCATAGAGAATCTGTCGATCCGAAATTTCAGGGGGATAGTTAGTGTCGATACCGGTGTTCTTGGTGATACAATTATCGTCGCAGGGCAAAATGGGTCCGGAAAGTCCTGCATCTTTGACGCGATCAGATTATTGAAATCCACCTATGGCGGATACCAACAGAACGAATTTCAGCAATTCTTCGGCGAGTTTCAGATACAACTTAACGCTGGCGTTCAAAACCTGAAGGGCCTGTTCAATGACCCCACAAAACCCGTCGTAATTCAGTGCAATTTTGCACTAAGGGACCGCGAGAAGATCTACGTTCAGGAACACGCGGCGGAACTCTTAGAAGAATCAATTTGGCAAACAGTGTTGCCGGAAGCATTTCAGTACGGCGGCTACAGCAAGGCTCTCTTTTCCAACCAGTTCCGTGAACGAAAGCCCGAAGTGATTGCCCGGGTACAGCAGGAGCTGCCGACGCTCCTGAACAACCTGGCTCTGCCGCAAATATCAGCGGCCGTTGTAATAAGTCCGAATGGTGAGGTGCAGATTACGCAATCAAGACTGCTGACGGTCCTGTTCACCAATTATCGCCCTGCCGACATTGGTGTTATTGATTTTCATGGAGCGCAGCGTCACTACGGTAGAGAGAATGTACAAGGTATCAATCTAAGCTTGGATCAGGCAAACCAAGTGCAAAGCCAGAGCACTCTTTACAACTACAACAACAAATACAACAACGTGAAGAGTGAAATGGCCGCCGGGTACATTCGGCAGATGTTGACAGAGCAAGCGATAGGAGGTGGCGGCGAAATTGACGTGTCCCTCAGCGATGCGATGAAAGAATTGTTTGCAACATTCTTCCCGGACAAGAAATTTATCGGACCCCGTGCGAACCGCAAAGGCGGCCTAGATTTTCCTGTGGGGACGCAATCGGGGAGCGAGCATGATCTGGACGAGTTAAGCGCGGGCGAGAAAGAAATACTCTACGGATATCTTCGCATCAGAAGTTGGGCGCCCAAAGATTCGATCATACTTCTGGACGAACCGGAGTTACATCTAAATCCAAGACTGATACGGGGACTTCCTGAGTTCTATCGTCAGAACCTAGGAGAGGCGTTATCGAATCAGCTATGGCTGGTGACTCACTCAGATGCACTAATTCGGGAGGCAGTTGGAAAGCCGGGTTACAACGTGTTCCACATGTTGCCCAGTGGGGCTGAGGGGGCCGACGTTTCCCAGCTAAGAGCTCTCACTGTGAATGGTGACCTCGACAGGGTGATGACCGACCTAGTCGGGGATCTAGCTGCGTATAGGCCGGGGGGGAAGGCCCTGATATTCGAGGGTGGTGGCGATACGGACTTTGACAAGACCCTGGTAGGGGCCCTGTTCGCACAGGAATTGCGCGGCATAAATCTTGTATCTGGAAGTAATAAGGGGAGGGTGCGCGCTCTGCATGAAATACTGGAGCGGGCATATGAGCGCGGCGATCTACCCACTAAATTCTTCGCAATTGTGGACGCCGACACTGATGGGCCAACCCAGGATGGCGGCGGTGTAAATCGGCACGTGTGGAACGTCTATCACGTCGAGAACTACCTCCTGATCGACGAGATGATCGCGTCGACGATTAATGCGATCAAGCCGGGAGCCACCTATGACGCTCAGCGAGCGGCTGATCGCCTAATGGCCGCTGCGAGAAACACCGTCGGAGGCGTACTGCGGCATCGCTTGAGGAGTTTCGCGAACGCCAAGATAGTTGGCGCGATCAATCTGTCATTCGATCCTTTGGCCCCAGCGATTGGCAATGAGCTTAGCAAGGCGATTGCTAGGACGTTCGAGAGACTAAAAGCGACAGTAGAAGTGGAGCTGACCGAAGCGGAGGTTGCCTCCCTCGAAGAGCAAATGAAGGGCGAGATCCAGCAGAGTTTCGTAGATGGTTCATGGCGACAAAGCTTACCAGGGCGGGAGATTCTCAAACAACTTGTGGACATCGAGGGACTGCCCGTTAGCTATGAGGTTTTCCGGAATCTTCTGGTAAATCGCATGGTCGAAGGTGGGGTAAAGCCCCAAGGCATGAAAGTGATTATCGACAAAGTGCTGGCTGCCTAGCTGCGCACTAGGCAGCTGCGAGACTCGGCTTGGGAGTTCATCTTCCCACGTTCCGGCGTCGGTCGGCTTGATCTTCAGGGTGCCCGAGCGGGGGCACGGAACCGTCAAGCCGCTCGTAAGCCGGGCGGGGCCTGGCTTCGAGAAAGCGTGAGAACCTTTCTGAGTGAAGCTTTCATGGCCCACTCACCCAAAATTGCTCCAGTGGAGCGATTTTTTGCCGTTGAACGTGCTAGTCCACCCCACCCTCCAACACATCCAACTCCATCTCGCGCAACCGCTTCACCTCATCCCGCAACCGCGCCGCCTTCTCGAACTCCAGGTTCGTCGCCGCCTCGCGCATCTCGCGTTCCAGGTCCTTGATGACCGCGGCCAGGTTCGCCCCGGCCTGGACCTTTTCCTTGCCGCTCTTGTCCTTGCCGATCGAGACGGTGACGTGGTCCTGTTCGTAGATGCTGTCGACGATTTCCTTGATGTTGGATTTCACCGATTGCGGGGTGATGCCGTTGGCGACGTTGTAGGCGGTCTGCTTCTCGCGGCGGCGGGTGGTTTCGGCCATGGCGCGTTCCATGGAGCCGGTGATGTTGTCGGCGTAGAGGATGACCTTGCCGTCGACGTTACGGGCGGCGCGGCCGATGGTCTGGATCAGTGAGGTCTCGGAGCGCAAAAACCCTTCCTTGTCGGCATCGAGGATGGCGACAAGGGCGCATTCGGGGATGTCGAGACCTTCGCGCAACAGGTTGATGCCGACCAGCACATCGAAGGCGCCTAGGCGGAGATCCCTGATGATCTCGATGCGCTCGATGGTGTCGATGTCGGAGTGCATGTAGCGCACCCGAATACCCTGCTCGTGCATGTATTCGGTGAGGTCTTCGGCCATGCGCTTGGTGAGCACGGTGACCAGCGTGCGGTAGCCGGCCTTCGACACCTGTCGGATCTCGTCGACCACGTCGTCGACCTGGGTTTTGGCTGGCCGGATCTCGACCGGCGGATCGATCAGGCCGGTGGGGCGGATGACCTGCTCGGCGAACACGCCGTTGGCCTGCTCCATTTCCCAGGCGCCGGGGGTGGCCGAGACATAGACAGTCTGCGGGCGCATGGCGTTCCACTCCTCGAAGCGGAGCGGGCGGTTGTCCATGGCGGAGGGCAGGCGGAAGCCGTATTCGGCCAGCGTCGCCTTGCGGCGCAGGTCGCCGCGATACATGGCGCCGAGCTGGCCGACGGTGACGTGGCTTTCGTCGATGAACACCAGGGCGTTGTCGGGCAGGTATTCGAACAGGGTCGGTGGCGGCTCGCCCGGCTTGCGGCCGGAGAAGTAGCGCGAATAGTTCTCGATGCCGGCGCAGGAGCCGGTGGCTTCCATCATTTCGAGATCGAACAGGGTGCGCTGTTCCAGCCGCTGCGCTTCGAGGAAGCGGCCGGCGCCGTTCAGCTCCTGCAGGCGGGCAGCGAGCTCCTTGCGGATCTCCTTGATGGCGCCGGTGAGGGTGGCGCGCGGCGTCACATAGTGGCTGTTGGCGAAGATGCGGACACTGAGCAGGTCGGAGGATTTCTTGCCGGTCAGCGGATCGAACTCGGCGATCGACTCGATCTCGTTGCCGAACAGGGTGATGCGCCAGGCGGCATCCTCATAGTGGGCCGGGAACAGCTCCACCGTATCGCCGCGCACCCGGAACGTGCCGCGGACGAAGCCGGTGTCGCCGCGCTTATATTGCAGCTGGCTGAGCGAGCGCAGCAGCTCCTGGTGGTCGACCTTCTGGCCCTTGCGGAGATCGAAGGTCATGGCGGTGTAGTCTTCCACCGAGCCGATACCGTAGATGCAGGAGACCGAGGCGACGATGATGACATCGTCGCGTTCGAGCAGGGCGCGCGTCGCCGAGTGGCGCATGCGGTCGATCTGCTCGTTGATGGTCGATTCCTTCTCGATATAGGTGTCGGTCCGCGGCACATAGGCCTCGGGCTGGTAGTAGTCGTAGTAGGAAACGAAATACTCGACGGCGTTGTCGGGGAAGAACGACTTCATCTCGCCATAGAGCTGGGCGGCCAGCGTCTTGTTGGGCGCGAGGATCAGCGCCGGGCGCTGGGTGCGCATGATGGTCTGCGCCGCGGTAAAGGTCTTGCCGGAGCCGGTGACGCCGAGCAGCACCTGGTCGGTCTCGCCGTTGTCGACGCCCTCGACCAGGTCGGCGATGGCGGTGGGCTGGTCGCCGCGCGGCTCGTAGCTGGTGACCAGCTTGAACGGCACGCCGCCTTCGGATTTGTCGCGCGGGGCAGGGCGGTGGGGCTTCCACTCCTTGTTGCCCTCCACCTCCTTGCGGCCGTGCAGGATGATATCCTCGAGCGCCTTCACCGTGGCGGAGATGCCGACTGTCTGCGCGCCGGCCAGCGACTGGCCGGGCATGTTCTTCGCCCTGACCTTCTTCTTCGAGGTCTCGAGCGCTTCGCGCAGCTGCTCCATGACCTCGGGGTCTTTCGCCGCCTGGCGCGAGATATCGCGGGCCGTGACGTGACCGGAGGGCAGGTGGCCGAAGCCGGCCTGGTCCGACTCGCCCATGCCGCCGAAGTCCGGACGATCGACCGAGTTGGCCTTGGACTTGGGAGCCTTGAGCTGCATGCCGGTGGCGGCGGAGCGGGCCGTCTTTTTCGGCTTTTCCTGCGCCAGCGGGCCATCGGCCTTTTTGATCAGGGGTTGGGGCGTCAGCGGCTGGATGCCGGTACCGGCAGCTTCGGCGGCGCGGCGGGCGGCGTTGTCGAGGGCGCGCTTGTTTTTCAGCCGCTCCTGCGGCAGCCGCTTGTTCAGGCGCTCGTCCTCGGCCTTCTCGATCTCACCGAGGAAGTCATCGATGGAGAAGTCGGAAACCGGCTTTTTCGGGGGCATGGCGGACTCTCGGCGTTTGGTTCACTTGGCGCCCCGCGATAGGAGCGCGGGCGGTGCGCAGCCAGCACCATAGATAGGTGTGCTGTCAGAATCTGTCAGTGTTGTCGTGGTGCACGTCAATATAGGGCGTGGCGAACGGAAAGGGAACAGGTGCGTGCGCGCGGAGGCCACTGGATCCAGCCACAGCCGCGATGTCACCTCCCCCTTGACGGGGGAGGCAAGCGAAGCTTGGGAGCGACAGCGAGCTAGCGCAGCTCGGAGGGGGTGCGCGGGGGGCTCGATGCGTGCGGCCAGGCTCTTTGACGTGGAGCCCCACACTCGGTGGTGGTTCCCAGACCAGGATTGATCGGCCGCAGGCACCGAGGCTCCGCACACCCCCTCCGAGCTGCGCTAGCTCGCTTACGCTCGCAAGCTTCGCTTGCCTCCCCCGTCGAGGGGGAGGTGGGCATCGAGCTTGTGGCTGGATCCGGCCCAGTAATGCGATTGGGACCGCTACCATTGGATGTGTCGCTGCGGGCGATTTGCCCTTTCCCATGCCTCCGCACGACGCCAAGAATACTCTCCCGAGGGGGAGCTATGGATTCGCGGCTGTATTGGCTGGCGCTGGCGGCATTTGTCGGGGCCATTGAAGGGGGCCTGATCGCCGGATTGTTGCCGCTGATCGGCGCCGACCTCGGGGTGAGCCTGGGGCAGGCGGGGCTGGTGGTGCTGTTCTATTCGCTGGCCTATGCGTTCGGCCCGCCGCTGCTGGCGCTGCTGCTCGGCGGGGTGGGGCGGCGGCGCATTCTCGCCGGCGCCGAGTTCGGCTTTGCGCTCTGCGCGCTGCTGATCGTGCTCTCCACTACGTTCGAAGCCCTGGTCGTGGTGCGGACGGCGCTGGCGGTGGTGGCGGGGACCTATACCGGCACCGCGATGGCGACAGCGGCGATGATTGCACCGTATGGCAAGCGCGGCCGCTACATGCAGGTGATCAGCATGGGGCAGGCGATCGCGGCGCTGGCCGGCGTGCCGCTCGGCGCGTGGATCGCGGCGCAGTTCGGCTGGCGCGTCGTCTATGTGATGCTGGCGATCATGGCCGGGCTGGCGGCGACGGCGCTCTATATGCGGCTGCCGCGTGGCATGCTGGGCGATACGCTGAGCATTCGCGACCGGCTGCGGGTGCTGCGCAACCCCGGCGTGGGCCGCGCGCTGCTCTCGACCCTGTTGTTCATGATCGGCTCGTCGCCGCTGATCGTCTATATCGGCGCGCTGATGGCGGCGGTCGGCGTCGGCTACGAAACACTGCCGCTGGTGCTGCTGGCCGGCGGCATCGGCGCCATCGCCTGCAGCGCCACCGCCGGCCGGATGTCGGATCGGTTCGGCAGCGGCCGGACAGCGACGATCGCCGGGCTGGCGGTGATCGTGGTGATGGCGGTGTTTTTCGGCCTCTCCTATGTGCCGCCGGCCTTCGCCCTGCCGGCGCTGATGCTGACGGTCGGCGCACAGGGTTTCGTCGGCCGCACCTATTCGATCGCGGTGGCCAGCCACATGGCGCAGATCGCGCCGGGCGCCGTGCCGGTGGCGATCTCGCTCAATATGTCCGCCTTCATGATCGGCATGGCGGTGGCAGCGGCCTTAGGAGGCATCGTGCTCGACAGCTGGGGCTCCATGGCCCTGCCGCTGATCGGCATCCCCCTGGTCGCCCTGGCGCTGATCGTGTGGCGTTCGGTGCCGGAAGGGCCACGCGAGCGGATGGACGAGGAGGGGTCGTAAGGGGGGGCGAGGCGGCTTGGTTGTGTTTCCACTGGCGGTGCCATCAACGCCCCCTAGGAGGGGAGAGGGGACGCGAGACATCCGCCGGTGCCAAACAGCGCCGGACCGGGCGTCTTCGCTCAGCTGGTCGGCACCTCAACAAACCGCGCCAGCTGTTCGATCACGGTACCCCAGCCGTCGTAGAAGCCGAGTTCGGCGTGCTTGTCGCGCGTGGCGCGGTCGGAATGCATGACGCGGGCCGCGTACTGCGTGCCGCCATTCACCTCGTCGAGGGTGATTTCGGCTGTGATGAAGCTATTGGGCGCCGGGCGGAAGCCGGCGAGCAGGGCATCGGTGAAGATGAGGCGGCGCTGCGGTTCGACGATCAGGAAGCAGGCGTTCATGTGTGGGGCAAAGGGCTGGCCGGCTTCGCTGATCTCGGTGACCAGTGGGCCGCCGGGCACGGCTTCGAAGCGGACCGCCCGGCACTTGGCCGGCTCGGGCACCCACCATTGCTCGAACTGCCGCGGCAGCGTCCAGGCATCCCAGACGGCGGCGCGCGGCGCCCGGATGAAGCGCTCGATGGTCAGGTCGCGTTCGGGGTCGAACATCTCGGTCATGTCTTGTCCCTGGTGACGAAGGCCTCGAGCCGGTCGGTACGCCCGCTCCACAGCCGGCGCTGCTGATCCAGCCAGCTGTCGACCAGCGCGAACGTGCCCTTTTCGAGGGTGCAGGTGCGCACCCGGCCGGTTTTCGCGGTGCGGATCAGGCCGCTCTGCTCGAGCGCGGTGATGTGCTTCATGAACGAGGGCAGGGCCATGTCGAACGGTTTGGCCAGTTCGCCCACGCCGGCCGGGCCGCCGCCGAGGCGCTGCAGGATGGTCCGCCGTGTCGGATCGGCGAGGGCCTGGAAAATCCCGTCGAGTTGCTCGGTGCCCGTATGCATTGGCGACGACTAGCATCGGCTAATGCTTAGCGCAATGGCTAAGTGTTTACCGCCGACAACACTTAGCCGTTGCGCTAAGTGTTGTCGGTTGATAGTTAGCCAAAAGGCATAGTGTTTCTCACTCGGAGTTCGAAAAATGAAGCTGGTGGTCATGACCTTCGTATCGCTGGACGGCGTCTACCAGGGGCCGGGCAGCCCGGACGAGGACCGCAGCGACGGCTTTTCGCGCGGCGGCTGGTTCGTGCCCTACATGGAACAGGGCTTTCTCGATCAGGCGCGCAGCTGGCTGGAGCAGGCCGATGGCCTGCTGCTCGGGCGGCGGACCTATGAGAGCTTTGCGCGCGACTGGCCGGAGATGAACAAGCCGGATGACGCCATCGGGCTGATGATGAACCGGCTGCCGAAATACGTGGCCTCGACGACGCTCGGCGCAACTCCGTGGGGGCCGGCGACGGTGCTGCGCGGCGATGTGCTCAAGGAGATCGCATCGCTGAAGGCGCGGGATGGCGGTGAGCTGCAGGTGCATGGCAGTGGCAGCCTTGCCGGGTCGCTGCTGGCGGCGGGGCTGGTCGATGAGCTGCGGCTGGTGGTGGCGCCGGTGATTGTCGGGGCCGGGCACAAGCTGTTTGCACGGGATGGCGTGGCGACGGCGATGCAGGCGCTGCGCAACGACACGACGCCGGGCGGGCTCAACATCCAGGTGTTCGAACGGGTGGGCGAGGCGAAATACGAGACGTTCCAGCGGCCTTAGGGACTTGAAGATCGGGCGCAGGATTTGACCACCCATCGGTGTCATCCCAGCGAAAGCTGGGACCCATCTATCGGCTGGCGCGGGCTGTGAGTTGGGTCCCAGCTTTCGCTGGGATGACGGCCGGTGGGGAGGTGAGGCCGTGGGCCCATCTCGGGTCCGTTTGCGGCTCTCACAGAGCTCTACCCAGCGATAGCCCTAACAGGCTCGACATTGCCGCCAAAGCTGCGCACCCGGGTGCGATACTCCGCCAACGCGGTGTCGAATTCGGTGGGGCCGAAGTCGGGCCATTTCACCCGGGTGAAGTAGAGCTCGGCCTGGGCGCATTCCCACAGCATGAAATCGGAGAGCCGCTGGTCGCCGCCGGTGCGGATGAGGAAATCGACATCCTCGGTGCCGAGTTCGGCGGCGATCGCCTCGGGTCCCGCCGCCGCGGCGGCGAGGATGGCGTCGCGGGCGGAGTAATCGATGGCGACGCGCAGATGCAGGCCGGTGCAGGCGGCGGTGCTGCGTTCGGCGGCGGCGATGGCTTTCACCAGGCCGAGCGGCAGGCGGTCGCGGCGGCCAAGAATGGAAATGCGGACATTGGCGTCGCGCAGTTGGCGCGCCTCGACGAGCAGGAAATGCCGCAGCAGCGCCATCATGCCGGCGACTTCGGCCTCGGAGCGGCGCCAGTTATAGGTGGAGAAGGCGTAGAGCGACAGCGCGCCGATATCGCGCGCAATGGCCGAGCGGACGATGGCGCGCACGGTATCGGCGCCGACCTGATGGCCGGCCGGGCGAGGCAGGCCCCGCGCCTCGGCCCAGCGGCCATTGCCGTCCATGATGATGGCGACGTGGAGTTTGTGGTCGGGAGTGGTTTGCATTGTAAACCTCTTGGACATCGGTTGAGCGGATATGAATTGGTCAGGCATCGGTTACGAATTGGCAGTGGTCGACGGAGAGAGACGGCCCCCTCCCTCGCCATTCGAGCATAGCTCTCATGGCCTTCTCGCCTCAAATCGCTCCACTGGAGCGATTTGCCCTTCGGGACGGTTCGAAGTCCCCCATGAAGGGGGAGGTGCCCCGCCGGTTCATTGGGCACAATCGAAGACGAAGCCTCGACTCTTCACCTCCCCCTTTATGGGGGAGGCCGGGAGGGGGCCGTCTGCTTCAGTCAGCACCTCAAGCCACCTGCGGTTTCCCCGGCGCAGCCTGCTCAGCCCTTGCCGAGGCGTCGCGGACGACGCGTTCGAGCACCGAGAGATAGTCGAGAAAGCGCTGGCGGCCGGCGGGGGTGAGGCGGATTTCGGTCAGCGGGCGGTTACCGGTGTAGCCCTTGTGAATGTCGACCAGGCCGGCTTCCTGCAGCACGGCGAGGTGGCGGCTGAGATTGCCCTGGGTGAGGCCGCAGAGGCGCAGCAGGTCGTTGAAGGCGAGGCCGTCGGGCCGGCTGACCAGGGAGGTGAGGATGCCGAGGCGGGCCTTCTCGTGGATGACGCGGTCGAGCCCGTCATAAGCGAACGGGGCATCGGGCTCAGCGGACATTGGCGGCCTCCGAGGCGCGGTGGACGATGCCGGCGATCAGCAACTGGCCGACAGCGAAGGGCAGGCCCATGTGCCAGGGCGAGAGGGTTTGGTCCCCGGCGGCGAAGAGCAGCACGGTGAAGCCTGACAGCAGGTACCAGGCGCCGGCCAGCGCGATGGCGCGCGGCAGCGAGCGGACGGCGGCAAAAATGCCGAGGCTGACGAGGATCAGCCACAGGCCGGGGACCAGCCACAGCTGCTCGGGCGCGAAGCGGGCGAAGAAGGCGAGCAGCGCCGCGCCGGCGACGCCTGCCGGTACGAAGTTCAGCACCGCCTCGCGGATCATCTGGTCGGCGAGGCCGGCATGGTGGCGCTGGGCCCGGCGCAGCATCTCGGCGCCGATCAGTGCGACGGCGACAATGGCGGTGAGCACCCAGCCGGTGAAGTAGGCCATGGGCTCAGCGGCGCCCGGCAGCACCGACTGCAGCGCCGCAACGGCGAAGGCGAGGAGGCCCGAGGTGGCGAGGGCGGCCGGACCGAGGCCGAGGAACTCGCTCGACTGGGCGAGGCGCGACTTGATCTCGACGATATCGGCGAGGGCTTTGTCGAGGTCGGACATGGCCGGTGACTCTGGTTTGTGACGCAAACCAGATTGGGACGCAAATTGCGGCGGGTGTATGGCGTGGAGTCGGGAACCGTGCGGTCACAGGCGCCGCTGTGAAGCGCGGTGCATTCGTGGTAATTTGTCGGGTGCCTCTGGGCTCCCCGCCTCGTGGCACGACGCCAGGAGCTTTCCAGCTCCCGGCGTTCTAGGTGACTGCTCGGACCCCGATGCCGCCATGCGTCGGGGTCCACCTATTGATAGCGGATCGTTCCGGCAATTCCGCTGACATCGGACGGCCGCTTGCGGCCGTTGCGGGCGGACGGCAAGCGGCCGCCGCGAGCGGATCGGCAAGAGGCCACCGCGACACTGGCCCTGCTGCCCCGTTCCGTGAGACAATGACGGCGCGGCGGGGGAGGTGACAGGTGTCGACCCGGCTTGGCTATTTCCTCATCGCCGACATTACCGGCTACACCCAGTATCTGGGAGCGTCGGAGCTGGAGCATGCGCAGCAGACGCTGACGGCGCTGCTCAACCTCCTGATCCACGACACGCGGCCGCCGCTGGTGATCTCACGGCTCGCCGGCGATGCGGTGATCAGCTACGGGCTGAGCGACAATTTCCTCACCGGCCAGACCTTCGCCGAGACCATCGAGGACACCTATGTCGATTTCCGCAGGGCGATCGAGCGGATGGTGCACAACACCACATGCCCCTGCAATGCCTGCCGCAATATCGGCACGCTGGATCTGAAGTTCTTCGTCCATCATGGCGAATTCGCCGTGCAGAAGCTCGATGCACATGACGAGCTGGTGGGCTCGGAGGTGATCCTGATCCATCGGCTGCTGAAGAACCACGTGACCGAGGCGACCGGCTTCCGGGCCTATACGCTGTTCACCGATGCGGCGCTGACCCGGCTCGGGCTGGGGACCGAGGGGCTGGTGGCGCATCAGGAGAGCTACGAGAATTTCGGCCCGGTCGCAGTGTGGATCGAGGACATGCATCCGGTGTGGGAAGCGAAGCGCCAGCTGACCCGAGTGAGCATCCCGGGGGACAGCGAGCTGATGCGGGTGAGCGCCGAGATCGCGCTGCCGCGCGAGCGGGTGTGGGACTATGTGGTGCAGCCCGAGCACTACCGGGTGCTGCTGGCGGCGACGCATCTCGATATCAACGGCAAAAGCGCCGGGCGGGTAGCGGTTGGCAGCGTGTTCCAGTGCTACCACGGCGACGCGATCATTCCGCTGACGGTGCTCGAATGGCAGCCATTCGAGCAGATGCTGGTCGAGTATGTGTCGCCGGTACCGATCCGTGGGGTGTCGGGGCTGACCGAGCTGCGGCTCGAAGACTCGGGGACCGGCACCCGGCTGACGCAGATCTTCAGCAAATCGAGTGGCCCGTTGCTGGGCCGGATGATGTCGGATGCCGGGCTGAAGTCGTCGGCGAAACAGTTCCAGCACGATATCGAGCAGTTCGCGCGGCATATCGAGGCGGACCATGCGCAGCATCCGCCGGAGGACGCGATGCCGACGATCGCTGCGGCGGAGATCGGCGCGGCGGCGCGCCAGAGCCTTGGCGAGATCGGCGCCTAGAGCCTTTCACCGCCGATCCGACGAGCGTTAATCCCAGCTCTTGACGCTGCGCAGCTTCTTGGTGGCGCCGCGCTGCGACTTGCCTTCGAGGCGGCGTTGCTTGGAGCCGAGGGTAGGGCGGGTCGGGCGCCGGGGTTTTGGCGGGACCAGCGCCTCGCGCAGGATGGCGACGAGGCGGTCGATGGCGTCGTCGCGGTTGAGCGGCTGGCTGCGCAGGCGGTTGGCGGTGATGACGATGACGCCCTCGGTGGTGAGCCGGCTGCCGGCGAGAACGGCGGCGCGGTGCTTCAGCGGCTCGGGCAGCGACGGCGAACCCATCAGGTCGAAGCGGAGCTGCGCCGCGCTCGACACCTTGTTGACGTTCTGGCCGCCCGGGCCGGGGCTGCGGATATAGTCGATCGAAATCTCCGACAGCGGGAGATGCACGGCGCCGCCGATGTGGAGAGAGTCGGGAATGGGGGAGGGCTCCGCAGGTTGGAGGCGGAGCTTAGCACGGACGCCTGAGCGTGTGGCCACCCCCACCCTTGATCCCTCCCCACAAGGGGGAGGGAGAAGCAGAACTGAGATCGTGCCGTTAGCGCCTCCCTCCCCCTTGTGGGGAGGGGCCGGGGTGGGGGTGGCCACACGCTCGAACTAGTCCGCGTCCATCACCGAGCCGCAGGTGAGGTTCATGATGGCGCCGCTGATGGCGGTGGCGCGGTCGGAGGCGGCGAAGGCGGCGGCGCTGGCGACCTCGGCGAGGGTGGGCATGCGGCCGAGAATGGTGCCGGCGGTCATGTAGGCCTTGATCTCGCGAACCAGCTCGGCGTGCTCGGGGGCGGAGGGCCAGGTCTCGGGGATGGCCTCCGAGCGGAGGCAGACGACGCGGATACCTTTGGGGCCGAGTTCGGCGGCGAGGGTGCGCGACAGCGCTTCGATGGCGGTGCAGGCGATGCCGAAGCCGCCGGCGCTGTGCTCCATCTGGTCGCGGCCCGAGAGATGGGCGCCGGTGGACGACAGGGTGAGAATGACGCCGGAGCCCTGCTTGACCATCTGGCGGGCGGCGGCGAGGCCGGTGAACAGGTGCGTGCGGACGCCGGCGGTGATCGGGGTGAGCACGTCCGCGCTGTTCATGTCGATGAGGCGCGTGCCCTGCAGGTGGCCGAAGATCGAGATGGCATTGAAGGTGACGTCGATGCGGCCGGCTTTGGCGGCGATGGCATCGGCATGGGCGCCAACCGCGGCTTCGTCGAGGGCATCGACTTCGGCGGCCTCCGCCTCGCCGCCCGCGGCGTTGATGGCGTCGGCGATGGCCTGGACTTTGGCGAGTGTGCGGCCGGCGAGGAACAGGCGGGCGCCATCGGCAGCGAACTGCCGGGCGGTGGCGGAGCCGATCCTGCCGGCGGCACCGTGGATGATGGCGATCTTGTCGGCGAGCATGGGAGGCCTTTCCGGTTGAGAGGCTGGTGCGTGCTGACCCCCACCCCTGTCCCCTCCCCGCAAGGGGGAGGGAGACCAAAACACAATGTCCGTGCGGGCGTCTCCCTCCCCCTTGCGGGGAGGGATCAAGGGTGGGTGCACAGCCACCGGCGCTGGTGATGAGGTCAGGTCAGCTGCGGCAGCTGGATGCCCTTGGCCAAAGCCGCGGCGTATTGCTCTTGTTTGTTAAAGAGCGAGTTCCAGCCGCCGACATGGCTGTCGCGCGAGGCGACGGAGGTGAAGGGGGTCTGGTGGAAATGCTGGGTGGTGCGGCCGGCGCGTTCCTCGAACTGCACGGTGATGGTGGTGGGCACGGTTTCGCCGGCCCCTTCGTCCCAGGCGAAGCTGAGGACGATGCGCTTATGCGGCTCGATCTCGAGATACTCGCCGCCTGACCAGCTCTTGGGGAACATCGACGAGGTCATGCCGACGCGCCAGGCGCCGCCGGGGCGGAAGTCGGAGCTAAGGTCGGTGACGGTGAAGCCTTCCGGACCCCACCAGCGGATCATGTGCTGGGGCTCCTGCCACATGCGCCAGACGATCGACAGCGGCGCATCGAAGCTGCGGGTGATGAACAGCTCGTCGTCGCGCAGCTTCAGGTCCTCAGTGCGCATTTCAGTTCTTTGAGCCATTGTCATCTCCCTTGGTGATCTCTTCGAGATAGGCGCCCATCTTGTCGAAGCTGCCTTCCCAGAACATGCGGTAGCGCGCGAGCCAGCCATCGACTTCTTGCAGCCGGGCGGTTTCGAGTTTGCAGGGCCGCCACTGCGCCTCGCGGCCGCGGCTGATCAGGCCGGCGGTCTCCAGCACCTTGAGGTGGCGCGACACGGCCTGCAGGGTAATGTCGAAGGGTTCGGCCAGCTCGTTGACCGTTGCCTCGCCTTCGCTCAACCGGGCCAGCAGGGCCCGGCGGGTCGGATCGGCGAGGGCCGAGAGCGTGGTGCTGAGTGGGTCGGTAGCGGAGTACATATTCAACACTTTCGTTGATCAACGTTTGTGTTGAATACGCCTCGCCTTGGTTGCTGTCAAGCGGCACGGCCGCGGCGGCGGAGCAGCAGGATGAAGAAGCCGCCACCAACCAACCCGGTGATGATGCCGATGGGCAGATCCTGCGGCGGGATGATGATGCGGGCCAGCATATCGGCGAGGACGAGGAAGATGGCGCCGAGCAGAGCCGACAGCGGCAGCACCCGGCGATAGTCGCCGCCGACCACCAGGCGGACGATGTGCGGGATCATCAGCCCGACAAAAGCGATGACGCCGGAGAAGGCCACGGCGGCGCCGGTCAGCAGGGCCGAGACGATGAACACCAGCATGCGGAAGCGCCCGGCCGGGATGCCGAGCGTGGTGGCGCTTTCGTCGCCGAGAGTCATGGCGTTGAGGTGGCGCGCGTTGGCGATGAGGTAAGCGCCGCAGGCGAGGAGCGCGACGAGCGGGTAGGGCAGTTGCGCCCAGGTTGAGAGCCCGAGGCCGCCGAGCATCCAGAAGATCACGGTGTGGGCGGCGCGCGGATCGCCGAGAAAGATGGCGAGGCTGCCGCCGGAGGTGATGATGAAGCTGACGGCGACGCCGGCGAGGATCAGCCTGCTGGCATCGGTGGAGCGGGTGAGATTGGCGACGCTGACCACGATGGCGGTGCTCAGGAGCGCGCCGCCGAAGGCGAAGAGCGGCACGGTGGCGAGGCCGAGGAACATGCCGGTATGCAGCAGCACGATGATGGCGCCAAGCGCCGCGCCCGAGGAAATGCCGAGCAGGTGCGGATCGGCGAGCGGGTTGCGAGTCACCGATTGCAGCGCCGCGCCGACCAGCGCCAGGCTGGCGCCGACGGCGGCGCCGAGGATGACGCGGGGCAGGCGGACCTCCCAGACGATGTTGTCACGACCGGCCGACCAGCTGACCTCGACGCTGCCGGGGGCGAGATGGTGGGCGACGACCGACCACACGGTATCGAGCGGAATGGCGATGGCGCCGACGCTGACGGCGACCAGCGCGGTGACGAGGAGCAGCGCGGCGAGCGCCAGCACCAGCGCCGGGGTGGCGTGGACGAGGGCGTGGCGCGGGCCGGAGAGGTGGCGGTGGGACATGGGGGCTTGCTTGCTAACTTGGACCGCCGGCGCGGGCCGACCCCCACCCCTGTCCCCTCCCCCTCAAACAGGGGGAGGGAGACGCTGTCCTCGATATCTGTGGGAGGGTCTCCCTCCCCCTTGCGGGGAGGGGACAGGGGCGGGGTCAGCCCGCGCCGGCTTCGCCTACTCCGCGAACGCCGCCGCCAGGTGCTTGATCGCCGCGATGTTGCGCGGGCCCGGGGTGGCCTCGACATATTGAAGCGTAACGAAGCGGTTATGCCTTACCGCCGGAATGTCCTTGAAGGCCGGGTTGTTGCGCATGAAGTCGGCCTTCTGCTCGGCGGTGACTTCGCCGTAGTTGATGATGACGATGACGTCGGGGTTGCGCTCGATCACCGGCTCCCAGCCGATCTCGACCCAGCTCGAGTTCACGTCGTCCATGATGTTGGCGCCGCCGGCGGCTTCGATCAGTGCGGTGGGGATGGCGTAGCGGCCCGCAGTGAAGGGCTTTTCCTCGCCCGAGTCATAGATGAAGACCTTTGGCGGGGTGTCGCGCCTGGGTAGCGTCGCGGTGGAGGCGGCGAGCTCGGACTGGTAACCGGCAACCAGCGCTTCGGCGCGTTCGGAGACGCCGAAGATTTTTCCCAGATTGAGCAGGTCGACATAGAGGTCGTCGATCGCGGCCTTGGGCTTGTCCATGATGTGGATGCAGCTTTCGGTCAGCTCGTAGACCTTGATGCCGAAGGCACCGAGGGTCTCCGGGGTGATTTCGCCGCCGACCTTCATGCCGTAGTTCCAGCCGGCGAAATAGAAGTCGGCATCGGCGCCGAGCAGCACTTCCTTGGTGGGATAGTCAGGCGACAGCTCGGGCAGTTCGGCGACGCCGGCGCGCAGCGTTTCGTCGAGCGTCTTCCATTCCGACACTCCGGTATAGCCGGCCATCGAGCCGGTGAGGCCGAGGGCCAGCATCATTTCGGTGAGGTTGACGTCGTTGGAGACGGCGCGGCTCGGGGCGGCCTCAAAGGTAACGTCACGGTTACAGCTTTTGACGGTGACCGGGAAGCCGGAGGCGAAGGCGCTGGTCGCGGCGAGCGCGACAAGCGGGGCGGCGAGGAGGCTGAGGCGCATGGAATTCTCCCTTAGCGGCGCGGGTCGAGATGGAAGGAAAAGCGGGGGCGGCCGGTAGCCGGATGGCTGTCGATGGCGGTCTCGACGGCAAAGGTCTCCCGGATGGCCTGAGGCGTCAGCGTCTCCAGCGGCGGGCCGAGCGCCGCCTGCCGGCCATCGGCGATGACCAGCACGCGATCGGCATGGGCCGAGGCGAGCGCCAGGTCGTGCAGCGAGACGATGATGGTGGTGGGTAGCGCCGCCAGCAGCGCCAGCACCTCAAGCTGATGGCGGATATCGAGGTGGTTGGTGGGCTCGTCGAGGATCAGCAGATCCGGTTTCTGCACCAGGGCGCGGGCAAGCATGACGCGCTGCTTCTCGCCGCCAGAAAGCGAGGCAAAATCGCGGGCAGCCAGCGGCGCGAGGCCGAGCAGATCGAGGGCGGCTTCGACTGACGCGTAACCGCGCGGTGACCCATCATGCTGATGCGGGGTGAGGCCGAGCTCGATGATTTCGGCGACGCTGAGACCGAAATCCGAGGCCGGCTCCTGCAGCACGGTGGCGATGCGGCGGGCGGTGGCGCGGGGCGGCAGCGACCAGAGGTCGGCGCCATCGAGGCGGACCGTACCGGCGGTGGGGCGGTGGTAGCGGTAGAGGCAGCGCAGCAGGCTGGATTTGCCGGCACCGTTGGGGCCGACCAGCGCCAGCATCTCGCCGGGCGCGACGACAAAGCTCAGATCGCGGACGATCGGGACGCGATGCGACGGCCCCCAGCTCAGGCCTTCGACCGAGAGGGCGGCCGGGCTAGAGCCGACCAGGGATCGGGCAAGCTCCATGGGAGGCCTCCGCGCATAGGCGAGGGCTGACGGGCGAACCGATCAAAATGCGAGCTGCGATGCGTAGTCGTAGCGCCATCGACGTTCCCCTCGGCACACCCCGGCCGGGTTACAGTGAGCTGTCGAGGCAGGTCTCCTGGCTCGCGGGTCACAGCGCCTCCGAACCTTCCCAACCCGTCGGGTCAGTGGTGTCTACGGAAGAGCTCGCCGCTTACAGTTGCGGGGGCAGCCACGGTTTTGCGCCCTGATGGGTACGTCGCACCGTGTTCCCTTTTAATCCCCGTTGGCTTGGCGGCCGCCGAGGAACCTTGAACCGGCGCATAGAGCGTGGACTCGGTGGCGATGTCAATTGGCAGGGAGGTGGTCTCAGAGCATGGCGCTCCGGCGGTGCAGTGATCGCCTTCTCCCCTTGTGGGAGAAGGTGCCCGAAGGGCGGATGAGGGGTTCTCTCCGCGGGCTCCGTCGCTCGTCGCCTACGCTCCGATCGCGCTACACTTCGTTGCGCGGACCCCTCATCCGGCGCTGCGCGCCACCTTCTCCCACAAGGGGAGAAGGCAAGAGGGTGACCATCGCTGACATGCGTGCATTGGCACTGCCGGGAAGTGGCAATCCAAAAGGGATCGCGGACCCGACACCGTGCGGCGGGCCGGGTCCGCGTCGTGAGGGAGGGGAGGCGCCCCGCCTCACGGGCTATCGAGCGTCGCAGCTCGATGGGAGAAATGAACTGAGATGTGCCCCCTCAGTGCCACCGACTCGGCAGCTTAGGAGCAGTGCATCACAGCCCAGCTGACAGAGCGCTGAACGTCGGTTGCAGAAATGGTTCAGAAACCGCATCCGACCGTCCGTTCCCCGGCAAGGCGATTGTGCGGGCAAAAAAAGCTCACGAACCCAGCGATCGGCGCAAAGCCATCAGTCGACATTGTATATTGAATTAGTAGTCTAAAGTCTCATTGCCGAGCATGGAGCGCGGCACCGGGGACCGATGTCGAAATGACCACCGAGGACAGACAGCTCAAACTCGGCGCCTTCATTATGGCGACCGGGCATCATATCGCGGCGTGGCGGCACCCGGATTCGGACGCCGATGCCGGACACAGCATCGACCACTATCGCGGCCTCGCCGAGACGGCCGAGCGCGGCAAGTTCGACCTGGTGTTCGTTGCCGATAGTCCGGCCGGCTGGGATGGCGACAAGGACGCCGAGACGCGCAGCCGAGTCAGCCATTCGGCGCATTTCGAGCCGGTGACGCTGTGGTCGGCGCTGTCGCAGGTGACCGAGCGGATCGGCTTCGTCGCCACGGCGTCGACCACCTATGAGGATCCCTATCTCCTCGCCCGCAAATTCGCCTCGCTCGACCATATCTCGAAAGGCCGCGCCGCCTGGAATGTGGTGACGACCGGCGCCGACGTGTCGAAGAACTTCTCGATTGCTGGCCACCCGGCGCATGCCAACCGCTACGAGCGGGCCGAGGAAGTCGTCGATCTGGTGCTCGACCTGTGGGACTCCTACGAGGATGATGCACTGATCCGCGACAAACAGAGCGGGGTCTTTCTCGACCCTGACAAGGTCCACAAGGTCAATCACCACGGCAAGTTCTTCGATGTCGCCGGGCCGTTGAACGTCGCCCGTTCACCGCAGGGCCGGCCGGTGGTGGTGCAGGCCGGCGCCTCGGAGCCGGGTCGCGAACTGGCGGCGCGCACCGCCGAGGTGATCTTCACCGCCAACCAGACGCTGGAAGATGCGCAGGAGTTCTATTCCGACATCAAAGGGCGGCTCGCCAGGTTCGGCCGCCGGCCGGAACAACTGCTGATCATGCCGGGCATCTTCGCGGTGCTGGGTGGAACGGAGAAAGAGGCGCAGGAGAACTACGAGTTCATCCAGTCGCTGGTGCACCCGACGATCGCCTGGTCGATCCTCAAGCAATATTATGTCGGGGTCGACCTGTCGGGCTACTCGCTCGATGACAAGGCGCCGCCGCTGCCAACCAATACCGAACTCAACAAGAGCCGGCTGAAGCTGGTGTCGGACCTCGCGGCACGCGGGCTCAGCCTGCGGCAGCTCTACCTGTCGCTGGCCACGGCGCGCGGCCACCGGACGGTGGTCGGAACGCCCGAGCAGGTGGCCGACGCCATCGGCGAGTGGTTCCACGGTGGGGCGGCTGACGGCTTCAACATCATGCCACCGGTGCTGCCCACCGGGCTCACCGACTTCGTCGACCAGGTGGTGCCGGTGCTGCAGCGGCGCGGCTGGTTCCGCACCGAATATGAAGGCGCGACGCTCAGGGAAAATCTCGGGCTCGCGCGGCCGGTCAATCGTTTCGTCGAACGCGCTGCGGCGCAGAGCCAGAGGAGCGCCTGATGGCCGGGCTGAATATTGTCGGATTTGCCGGCAGCTCGTCGCGACCGTCGCGGACGCGCAACCTGGTGGAAGCGATCGCCGAAGCGGCGGCGCAGCGTTCGGGAGCCAAGGTCTCGATCTTCGATCTGCAGGAGATCCAGCCCTCGCTGGGCTCGACCCTCGATCCGCGCTCGGCGCCGGCCGATCTCGCGCAGCTGATCGCAACGATCACCGCCGCGGACGCGCTGGTCGTTGGTTCGCCGATCTACAAAGGCACCTATACCGGGCTGTTCAAGCACCTGTTCGACCTGATCGAGCCCAAGGCGCTGAAGGGCAAGCCGATCGTGCTTTCGGCAACCGGCGGCAGCGAGCGGCACGCGCTGGCGATCGACCACGGGCTGAGGCCGCTATTCGCGTTCTTTTCGGCCGATATCATCGCCACCGGCATCTATGCCAGCGAGCCGGACTTCGTCGACTACCAGCCGCACAGCCCCGGCCTGCTGAAGGGGATCGAACGGGTGGCTGAGGAACTCGACTGGCGGCTGCGGGGCAAGCGCGTCGAGGCGGCCGAGCCGCAGCGCGCCATCGCCTGATTTCAACCTGTTTCTGATGGAGACGACGATGATCGATCGCAGATCGACACTGAAGCTATTCGCCGCGGCGTCGGCGCTGAGCCTCGTGCCAAGCGTGGCACGGGCCGAGGATACGGCCAAGGAATTCCGCATCGGCTGGCAGAAGGGCGGGGTCTTTGCGCTCGCCAAATCGTCGGGGGCGCTCGACAAGCGGCTCGCGGCGCGCGGCGTCAAGATCACCTGGTCCGAGTTCACCTCGGGGCCGCCGCTGCTCGAGGCGCTGGGCGCCAACGCGATCGATTTCGGCTCGACCGGCGACATCCCGCCGCTGTTCGCCCAGGCGGCGGGTGGCGACCTGGTCTATGTGGCGGCCAGCAAGAGCAGCGTCGCCGGCTCGGCCATTCTCGTCAAAAAGGACTCGCCGATCCAGTCGATCGCCGACCTGAAGGGCAAGAACGTGGCGTTCAAGCGTGGCTCCAGTGCGCATAATTTTGCAGTCAAGGCGCTGCGCACGGTCGGGCTGACGCCGGCCGATGTCGAGGCGCTGGATCTGGGGCCGCCGGATGCGGCGCCGGCCTTCGCCAGCAACCAGATCGATGCCTGGATCATCTGGGACCCCTATTATGCGATCGCCGAACAGGCGCCGGATACGCGCGTGCTGGTGACGACCGAAGGCATCGTCGACTCCTGGGGCTACTACCTGGCCAATGGCGGCTACGCCAAGGAGAACCCGACCATCCTCGCCGAGGTAATCGACGAACTGGCGAGGGTCGGTAAGGCGGCGCAGGCCGATATCGAGGCCACGGTCGGCGAGATCTCGGCGGTGACCGGCGTGCCCGAACCGATCCAGAAGATCGCGCTGACCCGCAAGGGCGCCGACCTCGGCGCCATCCAACCGCTCGACGACAGCATCCTCACTTACCAGCAGGCTCTGGCCGACGAATTCTTCGGGCTGGGGATCCTGCCGAGGAAGCTCTCGATTGCCGAGGTCTTCTGGCACGCGCCGGAGCTCTAGAGCATTCCGCCGTTTCGCTGAAACGACGAAATGCCTGAGGCCTTTGATTTGTCGCGCTTTCAGGGAGACGCGAAATGACATTGGTTGCCGAGCTTCCCAAACCGGCCGCCTTGCCGGGTGGGCCAAACCTGCGCCAGGCGGGACGGTGGATTTCGTCCCGGCTGGGCGGCGCGCTGCCGCTGCTGCTGCCGGTGGCCATCGTCGTCGCCTGGCAGACGGCCTCGAGCCTGGGACTGATCGGCAACCGGCTGATGCCGGCGCCGCTCGATGTGCTCAGGGCCTTCTGGGACAAGACGGTTTCGGGCGAGCTCGGGGTCAATATTGCGGTCAGCGCGCAGCGGGCGCTGTCCGGGCTGTTCGTCGGCGGCTCGATCGGCTTCCTCCTGGGGATCGCCAACGGTGTTTCCAGCCTGTCGCACCGGCTCACCGACACGACGCTGCAGATGATCCGCACCATTCCCAACCTGGCGCTGATCCCGCTGGTGATCCTGTGGTTCGGCATCGGCGAAGAGGCGAAGCTGTTCCTCACCTCGCTCGGGGTGTTCTTCCCGATCTATCTCAACACGCTGCACGGTGTGCGGACGGTCGATCCACAACTGATCGAGATGGGGCGGGTCTATGGGATGAACGGCTGGACCTTGTTCCGCAAGGTGATCTTCCCGGGCGCGCTGCCCTCGATCTTCGTGGGCCTGAGGTTCTCGCTCGGCATCATGTGGCTGACGCTGATCGTCGCCGAAACCATGGCGGCCTCGTCGGGCATCGGACACATGGCCAACTCGGCGCGCGAGTTCATGATGACCGATGTGGTGGTGCTGGCGCTGGTGATCTACGCGCTGCTCGGCAAGCTGGCCGATGCGACGGCGCGGTTCCTCGAACGGCGGACGCTGCAATGGCACCCGGCGTTCCAGACGCCGGCGAAAGGGTGATCCGATGAGCCAGATTCAGCAGGCCCGCAAGTTCAACGCCTGGGGCAAGGGGATCGAGCCGGAGTACGGTCCGCAGGCACCGGCGCCCGCGGCAGAGCGCGGCAGTGCGGTGGGCATCCGCATCGAGGGGCTGGATAAGTCGTTCGGCAGCGTGCCGGTGCTGCGCCAGCTCGATCTCGAGGTGCCCGCAGGGCAGTTCCTCGCCATCGTCGGCAAGAGCGGCTGCGGCAAGAGCACGTTGCTGCGGCTGCTCACCGGTCTCGACGAGCCGACCGGCGGGCGCATCACCTTCACCGGTCCGGGCGGCGAGGCAGTGACGCCGAATGCCCGGATCGTGTTCCAGGAGCCGCGGCTGCTGCCGTGGGAGCGCGTCGCCGGCAATGTCGCAGTGGGCCTGGGGCCGGGCCAGGGCGGCCGCCCGGCCAAGGAGAAGTCGCTGGCGGCACTGCGCGAGGTGCAGCTCGACGAGAAGGCTGGCGACTGGCCGGCGCAACTCTCCGGCGGGCAACGGCAGCGCGTGGCGCTGGCCCGTGCGCTGGTCAGCCGGCCGGACTTTTTGGCGCTCGATGAGCCGCTGGGCGCGCTCGATGCGCTGACCCGCATCACCATGCAGGGGCTGGTCGAGCGGGTGTGGCGGGAGCAGGGGTTTACCGCGCTGTTCGTCACCCACGATGTCGGTGAGGCGGTGGCGCTGGCCGACCGGGTGATCGTCCTCGACGAGGGCCACGTCGTGCTCGACATCCTGGTCCAGCACGAGCGTCCGCGGTTGCGGGGCGCCGAGGACCTGGCGCGGATCGAGCGACAGTTGCTCGACGCGATCTTCCGGCGCTAGGTGCAAGAAGCAAAACGCCGCCCCGGGGCAATAAGCCGGGGCGGCGCTTTGTGTTCAGTCAGGCGGCGCTCAGCGGACGCGCAGCGAGCTGATGTTGTCGTTGGCACCGCGCAGGTTCGGCACGCTGCGTGAGATCACGATGCAGCGGCCGTTGAAGTTGGCGCGCTCGCAGACCAGGGCCTGCGCATCGCCGCGGATTTCGATCGAGCGGATCGAATCGTCCCAGCGGCCGAGACGGGCCAGCCGCTCACCCGGACGAGCGCAGAAGCTGTCGCCGCGGAAATTGGTGTTCTCGTAGAAGCAGACGCGGTCGCGGTTGCCACCCGGACGGCCAGGCCGCATGTCGAAGCCGCCCGAACCGATCTGGAAGCTGAAGCCGGGGACGTCGAAGCCGATGCTCACATCGACATCCGGCCGGCTCGGGCCCGGGCCCGGACGATCGGGGACGATGACGCGAGTATCGATATCGTCCTCATCGTCGAAGCCGGAATCGTCGTCGCTGAGGAAGCTGGCGGAGACCCAGCCATCCGGACCCTGCTTGATCACGTAGCACCAGCCCCCGGAGCAGCGATCGATCTCGACCTGCTGGCCGGGGCGCAGCACATCGACCACGGCGCCGTTCACCGGCGCGGCGCGGACATTGACGGTGCTGGTGGCGACGGCGGCGTTGGCCGCACCGGCGAAGAACAGCGAGCCGAGCAGCACGGTGGCGGCTCCTGCCAGTTTGATGGGATGCATGAATAGTCCTCTCTTGGTGACGCTTTGGGGCATTTATCGATTGTCGCCGCGAGGCCGAAACGGCCCGAACGCAAGGGAGTTCCATGCATTCGTGTCGATTGCGCCTAAAATGCAAACGCCGCCCCGGGAGTTCCTCCCCTGGGCGGCGTTCGGCTCTCAGTATGGTGAAGCGTCAGTTAACTTCGTAGGACGAGATGGCGTTGTTGAGCTGCTTGGGCAGCGAGGCTTTGGACGAGCTGATATCGGCGCAGATGCCTTCGAGGTCGAAATCGCGGCAGACCAGCACGTCGGCATCGCCGAACACCTCGATCGAGGAGATCGAGTCGTTCCAGCTGCCGCCCAGCGCATCGTCGCTGTCGCCGGGCTCGACGCAGAAGCTCGCGCCGTTGAAATTGGCGTTCTTGTAGAAGCAGACTTGGTCTTCTTCTTCTTCTTCCGGCTCCGGCAGGGGCTGCGGCTTGGGCTGGTTGCCGATGCCGATCGAGATCGACGGCTTGCCGTCGCCGCCGACACCGAAGCTGAAGCTGAACGGCACGTTGGACGCGGGCTTACCCTTGTTGAGGCCGCCGAGGCGGTTCTGGCGCACCCAGCCATCGGGGCCCGGGATCTGGATCAGGCAGACGGTGCCCTGGCAATCGAGCACGGTGACAAGCTGGCCTGCCGCGACGGAATTGACCACCGGCGAGTTCGGGTTGGCGGTCTTGCGGACGTTGGAGTCCTGCAGCATGTGGGCATTGGGCGCAGCGAAGGCAGGCGCGACGGCAAGGCCGACAAGCGCGGCCAGCGCTGCGGCGGCGACGAGGTTGAGACGCTTCATGAGGATGTTCCCTGATTGACGGCACCGGGATCGGTGCCGCGGCGCGAGATCAGCAGGGCATCAGGTGCCGCGCGCCGAACGCTGCCGACAAACAGCAGTATTCGCGATTCGAGGCGAAATCGACTGAATTGCAAAACAAACGGCCCGCGCCGGGGGAGGCAGCGGACCGGTGGTTACTGAGCCTGGCAGGCGAAACTCAATAGACCCACATCGAACTCACGTTGTTGTCGAGGAAGCCGTGCAGGCTGGTCTGGCTGTCGTTGACGCGTTCGCAGTAGCTGTGGAACTCGCGATCGCGACAGAGGTCCACCGAGACGTTGCCCTCGATGCGGACCGACGAGTAGCGGTTGTCGGTGTCGAGCAGCAGGAAATCGCGGACGTGGGTGCCGGGCTTGGCGCAGAACGAGGCGCCGGTGAAGTTGTGGCCTTCGTAGAGGCAGACGATGCCCGGGCCGCCCCAGTTGTAGGGAATGGGCGCCAGCTGCCAGGGGTGGCGGATCACCTTGCCGAAGGCGATGTCGTAGAGGCGGGTCCAACCGGCGTCACGCCCGGCATGGACGTGGCACCACTGCTTGGAGCAGCGATCGACATAGATGCGGACGTGGCCGTCGATCTCGCCGGTGACGTCATAGGCCTTGCCGGGGCCTTCGAACAGCACGAGCGGACGGACCGACCAGGCGGGCGAGCCCACCGGCGCCGCGGTCGCGGCGGCCGTGCCGAGAGCGAGAAGGGCTAGTGCAGACAGGCAGGCGAGCAACTGCTTCATCGAAAATGCCCCGTACCAAATAATCAGAGACGAAGCGTAGCGCCGCTGCATGACGGTTGGAAGGGTGCGCCGGCAACAGGGTGGGGGAAAGTTGGCGGGGTACCGGCCGCAAAAGACTGTGGCTCCGCACACCCCCCTCCGAGCTGCGCCAGGTCGCTGCCGCTCCCAAGCTTCGCTTGCCTCCCCCGTCGAGGGGGAGGTGGGCATCGAGTCTTGGGCTGGACCGGTCGGAATGGAAGAGGATCAGTAGCGGAAAGGCGCCGCGCGGAATCCCTCGCGCAGCGCCTCCCTCATCGTCCCGGGGAAGAGGCCACCCATCCCGGGACGGGATAGGTGAAGCTTTGCGATTGTGGTGCTGAACGGGTGCTGAACGGCTGTCGGTTCAGCGTGGGATGACGCGCTTCTGGCCCTTGTCGTCGAGGGCGACGTAGACGAAGCGCCCTTCGGTGACCTTTACGCGGTCGGCGAGCCGGTTGCGGCGAGCCCAGGCCTCCATGGCGATGGTGATCGAGGTGTTCCCGACCCGCTCGATCGTGGTGTAGACGCACAGCACATCGCCGACCTTAACCGGCGCGATGAAAGTCATGGCTTCGACTGCCACGGTGGCGACGCGACCCTGGACGCGCTCGACGGCGCAGATCGAGCCGGCAATATCCATCTGGCTCAGCACCCAGCCGCCAAAGATGTCACCGGCCGGATTGGTGTCGGCCGGCATGGCGAGGGTGCGGATGGTCAGCGCACCATTGGGCTCGGCGGTGGAGGCTGCGTCGGTCATGCGCGAGGTCCTTTCGGCGGCCAGCGGCCGATTTCTTCTTCCCAGTGCCGACGGCAGAGCGAGACATAGACCGATTTCTCGATCGACACCTGGTTGCCCTCGGTGAGCGCGCCGCCTTCGGTGTCGCGGCGCACCACCATGGTGGCCTTGCGGCCGCAAAAGCAGATAGTGCGGACTTCGCGCAGCTCGTCGGCGACGGCGAGGAGCTCCGAGGAGCCGGGAAACAGCTTGCCCTGGAAATCGGTCCTCAGGCCATAGCACATCACCGGCACATCGAGCCGGTCGGCGACGCGAGCGAGCTGCCAGACCTGGTCGGTAGTAAGGAACTGCGCCTCGTCGACGAAGACGCAATCGACCTTCGATTCCTGCAGGTGATCGTTGACGCGCTGGAACAGGTCGTCTTCGCCATTGAACATTTCGGCATCGGCGGAAATGCCGAGCCGCGAGGTGATGCGGCCGACATCGCCTTCGGCATAAAGCGAAGAAGTGAACAGCAGCGTGCGCATGCCGCGCTCGACATAGTTGTAGGATGCCTGCAGCAGCAGGGTCGACTTGCCGGCGTTCATCGCCGAGTAGGAGAAGTAGAGCTTGGCCATGCGGCTGTTCATGCCGCAGGCGAGGGGCGGCGGCGAGGCCAATCGGTCGCTCTCAACAAAAAATCGGCCGCCTGGCGGGGGCGGCCGATAAGAATGCCGAATTGGGGCTCGGCGCAGGACATACGAATTGGCGGCGATGTCCTGCTCATAAGGACCGTCCGGCTGCCGATAGTGGCGGGTGCAACCGGGTCTAGGCCGGAACAATGGGGACGTTCCGGACACCCGCAAGCTATTGAGCCGACGTGACAAGCAGATGACGAACGGTTTCATATTGGCGACATTATCGCACCGTAGCGGAGAGCTGCGGGCAGGGCTGCTGGAGAGGCAAATGAAGACCTTCTGGAAGGCTGGATTGGGTTTGGCGATGGCGGCGGCAACGGCCGCGCCGAGCATGGCGCAGGGCGTCGATGTCACCGGCATGTGGCGCCCGGACAAGAACTCCGACTACGAGATGAGCATGTGCGGCAAGGACAATGCCCAGCTCTGCATCAAGGTCGTGGCGCTGCGCGGCAACATGGATAGCGACAAGAACCGGCCGTACCTCAACACCTACCTGATCGACAAGGCGAAGCCGAGCGGGCAGGGGCGCTGGAAGGGCAAGCTCAGCCTGTTCGGCCAGACCGGCGATGCGACGCTGACGCTCAATGGCGCCAACACCATGAACGTCAAGGCCTGCGCCTATATCGTGGTGTGCCGCGAGATCACCCTGACGCGGGTGCAGTAGGCCTCAGGCGGGGCGCGGATCCCGGCGTTGCAGCGCTGGGACCGCTTCTACCAGGATGATGGCAAAGAAGATCAGCGCCGCGCCGGCATAGCCGACGGGGGGCAGGCGCTCGCCCAAGAGCAGGGCGCCGCCGAGCGCCGCGAACAGGCTTTCAGCCGAAAGGATGATCGCTGCGTTGGCGGAGGGGACGTGCTGCTGGCCGATCGCCTGCAAGGTGAAGGCGATGGCAGTAGACATCAGCCCGACATAGAGGATCTGCACCCAGCCGCCGAGAATGCCCTGGAGGTCGGGAACCTCGAAGACAAAGGCGAAGGCGAGGCAGACAACGCCGACACTGAGCACGGTGATGGCCGAGAGTACGATCGGCAGGCCGGTCTGGCGGGTAAGCAGGCCGAGCATGAAGACGTGGCCGCCCCAGAACACGGCGCTGATCACCACCAACAGATCGCCGAAGTTGAAGCTCTCGAAGCGACCGCCGTTGAGGTAGAAAATGCCGACCAGCGCCAGCGGGGCGCCGAGATAGATGATCGGGTGCGGTTTGGCCCGGATCACCAGGAAAGCGATCAGCGGCACGAACAGCACGTAAAGCGCAGTGAGGAAGCCCGAATTGGTGACGCTGGTCTGGGCGAGGCCGTATTGCTGCAGCAGCGAACCGGCGAAGAACGCACCGCACAGTACCGCGATCTGCAGCCAGAGACGCGGGGTGAACTGGGCAGCCAGCGGAGCCTTGCGGCGGAGCTCGATGAGCGCGAACGGCAGCAGCGCGACGCCGCCGAGCAGGAAGCGCGTGCCGCTGAAGGTCAACGGTCCCATATGCGCCATGGCGGCCTTCTGCGCGACGAACGCCAGACCCCAGATCGCGGTGGCAATGAGCAGCAAGAGGACGGCGAGCGGGCGGGACATCGGCGCTGTGTAGCCGGAGCGACGGGCCCGCGTCGAACGGATTTTGGCGATGGGAGCGATCAGCCGGCGTGATGGGGGCCGTCTGCTGCAGTGAGCCTTACTTCAGCTCTGCATCCAGCGCTTCGATCAGCCGCTGCACTTCGGCTTCGGCAGTGTAGTGGGTGAACGAGACGCGCAACACGCCGTGGCCAGGGTTGAGGCCGAGGGCTTCGAGCAGGCGGTAGGCGTAGAAGTGCCCGCCTGAGGCCATGATCTTGTGGCGGGCCAGGCGGTCGGCGGCTTCGACGGCAAGCTCGCCGAGCGCCAGCGAGATGGTCGGCGCGCGCTTCGCCGGATCGGTGGGCCCGATAAGGCGGACATTGTTCTTGGAGCGCAGGAACTCCATCAGCGGGGCGAGGAGGATTTCCTCCTGCAGCCGCATCGCGGTGTGGGCCTTGCGGAACGGATTGGCGCCTTCGACCCGATCGCCGGCGAGCTCGGCAACCCGCTCGAGATAGTCGGCGACACCGGCGCTGGCGGCGATCTGGGCGTGGTCGGGGCCAGCCGGCGTCAGCCGCTTGCGCGGCTGGGTATCGTTGAAGAAGTGCCCCTGGTTGGGGAGCTCCGAGGCCAGCGAGGGGCGGATCGCCATGACGCCCTGGTGTGGCCCGAACACCTTGTAGGCGGAGAACAGGTAGACGTCGCAACCCAGCTCGAGCAGGTCGGGCAGGCCATGTGGTGCATAGGAGACGCCATCGACCACGGTGACGGCGCCAAAGCTCTTGGCCTTCTGGACGATCTCGTGGACCGGGTTGATCTCGCCGACGATGTTGGAGGCGTGCGGGAAGCAGACGGCGCGGACCTTGCTATCAAGCAGCTTGTCGAGCGCGGCGGGATCGAGATGGCCGGTGACCGGGTCGACCTGCCACTCGCGGATGACGATGCCCCGATCGGCCAGCCGGCGCCACGCGCCACCATTGGCCTCATGATCCTGGTTGGTGACGACGACGGCGTCGCCGGGCTTCAGCCAACCGGCGAAGGCATGGCCGAGCGTATAGGTGTTGCCGGAAGTGGAGGGGCCGAAATGGATCCAGTCCATGCCGACATTGAGCGCCTGCGCCATGCGGCGATGCGCCAGGTCCATGGCCGCCCCCGCTTCGCGCGAGGCGGGGTAGAAGCCATAGGGCTGCACCTTGGTGGCGCGGTAGTAGTGGTCGAGGCGGCCGAGCACCTGCTGCGACGTGTAGGAGCCGCCGGCGTTCTCGAAAAAAGCCCAGCCATCGAGGCTCGGTTCGCGAAAAGCCGGGAACTCGGCGCGGATCAGGTCGGTGTCGAGGGGCAGGGCGGTCATGAGTGGCGCTCGGGAGATCAGATGCCCGATGGTTAGCGGAGCGATGTGACCGCGGCAATGCGGCGTGTGGATAAAGGGGGGGCGGTACGGTTGTGAGAAAAGGGAAGAAGCCCCGGCGGGAGGGGCGCCGGGGCTTCTCTTGGGGACGGCCGCAGCCGGTCGCGTTGGGGCTCGGACCGGCGGGGACTGGGGTCAGCCGTCCAAACCAGGGGCAGCGGGGCGGTGGGGCAGGTGCTTGCCCGGATGCTGGAACTTGCCCTGCATATGGCGGCGCGGGGCGAGCTCGCGCTTCTGGGTGTCGGTGAGGCTTTCGTAGAAGCTCCTGAACTGCGGCAGCAGTTCGCTCATCGCGGCGAGGCGGGCTTCATCGAACTTGAGGCGCTGCTCGAGGCGCAGGATCAGGTCCGGACGCTCGCCCCGGTTGGCGTTCTTGCCGGGACGGATGGTGTCGCACTGGTCGGCGAAATCGGTCTGCGCAGTCAGCGCCGTGGTGCGGAAATCCTCGAACAGCTTTTCCTGGTCCCTGGTCAGCTGAAGCTTGTTGGCCATGCGGTCGAGGCGGCGCTCCAGCCGGTCGGCGGCGCGGTTGTTGCAGGAGAACTCGGCGAAGCGGAAGGCGCCGCCGGCGGCGTCGCGGCGGAACTCGAGGGTGCGATTGTCACTGCGCGGGCGATCGGGACCGGCAGCGAAAACCGGGCTCATGGCGGTGAGGCCAAGGGCGGCAACGAGGGCGGCGAGGATGGTGGCTCGGGTCGGGGTCATCGGGGTCTCCCATCAGTTGAGTGGCAACGGGAAAAGGATGTGCTGCGTCGGCTTGCCGGGGTGTTGCGGCAAGGTGAAATCGCGGCAAGGTTGGAAAGGTGGGGCGGCTCGCCCAACGGCGACATCGCGGCCGTGGCGCACCCCCTCCGAGCTCTGCCAGGTCGCTTCACTCCCAAGCTTCGCTTGCCTCCCCCGTCGAGGGGGAGGTGGGGATCGCGCATGTGGCTGGATCACGCCAAGGTCACCGGCGGACACCCTCCCCTTGACGGGGAGGGATGGGGTGGGGTGCGCAGCGCGCACGTTTTTGAGATGATCGCCGATCGCTACGACGCGATGTACTCTTTCAGCGCCAGGGCTTCCTGCTCGGCTTCTTCGATCTTGCGCTTCACCACGTCGCCGATCGAGACGATGCCGGTCAGTTTGCCGGCTTCGACGATGGGGATGTGGCGGATGCGGTGGCGGGTCATGGTTTCCATGAGGTCCGAAACCGAGCTGGCCGATGTGCAGGTGATGACCTTGCTGGTCATGACGTTGCGTACCGGGCCGGCGAGAACCGCAACAGGGTCCTTTTCGAGGTGACGGACGACGTCGCGCTCGCTGAGGATGCCCGCGACCTTGCCTTTGGCGTCGACGACGACCACGGCACCGATCTTCTTGGAGTTGAGAATGCGGACGGCTTCGGAGAGCGGCGCGCCAGCTTCCACCGTGAAGACGGTGTGGCCCTTGGATTGAAGGATAGTCTCGACTTGCATCGTTGTTCCTCCTCTCAGGCGGCCATAGTGCGCCAAAGGTGAGGAACGGACAAGAGTCTGGGTCGGCTTGCCGTTATGGCGGCGTTTGGGAGGCAACCATTTGGCCAACCCACCGGCCTGACACCTCCCCCTTGATGGGGGAGGCCGGGAGGGGGTGGGGCGGCAGGCGTGATGGCGAAGCGGACGAACCTGCCCGCAGTCCCGATCTCGCTCAGTATTCGTGGCTCACCCCCCTCCCAGCCTCCCCCACAAGGGGGAGGTGCCAGAGAGTGCCGTGATTACTGTGCGGCCGGGGCCTTGAGGTCGCGCTTTTCGTCCTGGGTGGACGGGGCGGGCGTGTCGAGCACCGGGAGTTCGACCGGTTCGCCGCTGGCTTCGGCGACGACGTTGAGCTTGCCGGCGAGCGCCGCCGGGTTGGTCTCGGCGGCGGCGAGGTCGGCGAGGCCGATGCCCGCTTCATCCTTGGCGGTGATGGTCAGCTTCAGGTGCGAAGCGCCGCTGAGGAAGGTGCCAAGCTGCTGGGCAGCGGTCAGCGCCTCGGTGGTGTTGCCGAGGAAGGCGAGCGTCATGCCCTGGGCCATGCCGGCGACGGCAGTGCGGAAGGCGGCCTCGGACTGGCCGGCATCCTTGGCGCCGGCGGCGAAGGCGAGCGCGCTCATGCCGCGGTCCTCGATCTCGATGGTGACATCACGCAGGGTGAGCAGCATCGCGGCCATGGTGGCTTCGTCGGTGTTGTCGGCGAACAGCGACTCAGTGGCGTTGCCGAAGGTGCCCGAGAGGTTGACGCGGCCGAGTGCGCCCATGTCGATCAGCACGTCATCGACCTTGATGGTGGACGACGCCTGGTCCCAGGCGAGCTTGGTGCCGAGCGAGATGTCCAGCTTGTCGACGCCGCGGGCGAGGAGATCCGCGACCGGCAGCTCGGTCATGTCGGCGGTGATCGGCAGGATGAAGTTGGAAAGGTTCAGCGCGATGTCGGCCGGAATCCCGTTGATGTAATTGCCGAGCGTCGCGTCGAAGGCGCCGAGCGTGCCGGTGATGCGCTTGCCCGAGGCTTCCGGATCGGGCACGTCGATGGTGAGATCGGCAAGGCTCATGCCGTCGAGCGCGGGAACGAGCTTGCGCCAATTGGCAGTGAAGTAGGCCTCGTCGAGCTTGGTGGCCGCTTCGATGGCCGCGACGGCGGCAGTGAAGTCCATCTTCTTCCAGGTGAAGTTGCCGAACTTCAGCAAGCCGTCATTTTCGACCGTCATGTCGAAATCGTCGAGCGAGATCGCCGGATAGATCGCCGGCTCGAAGCCGCCGACGGTGATCGGGCCCGAGGCGACGGTGAGCGGGTTGCCCTTGTCGTCCTTGCCCGAGCAGCTGAAGCCGCTGAAGGTCATCGGCGTCGAGGAGAAGGCGGTGAACATGTCGGCGTAGAAGCGGACGAGCTTGTCGACCGTTTCGGGCGCCACCTCGGTGCCGGCCTTCTGCGCCGCATCGGCTTCGACGATCAGCGCGTTGATCTCGGTGAAGTTCTGCTTGAGCGGCCGGGCGCTGAAGCTGCCGAGCTCGCCAGTGCCGAACTCGCAGCTGAAGGCGTCGCCGCCCTTCAGCGAGCCGCCGGAGAACTTGAAGTCGGCATAGACCTCTTTCATCTCGGTGCCGGCTGCAGGGGCAGCGGTGAGACCATAGAAACCGAGCAGGGCGGCGAGATCGAAGCGGCCAACCGACATTTCGCCGAAAGTGCCGGTGACGCTTTCGGCGCCGCTGAAATCGGCGCCGCCGACATGGGCGGAGGCCGCGACGCCATCGGCGACATCGGTGAGGGTGATGTCACGATAGGTGATCACCGACGGGCCGGCGCCCTCGACATAGCTGGGATAGCTGACCTTGATCTCGGGGATGGTGACCGACTTGGCATCGAGGGTGGCCAGTGCATCGAGCGCGCCCGGCGCACCGGTGAACAGCCCACGCACCGCACCTTCATTGATGTTGCCGTCGACCACTTCGACACTGGGGACCGACAGCTCGTAGGGGCCGGTGGCGGCGCCCTGGGTGATGCCGGTGACCGAAAGGGTTTCGGCGGAGGCGCCGGTGACGGCAAGGCCGGCAAACACGGAGCCGAGCAGAAGGGCGCGCAGCGGACGCAGGCGGCCGAGCGGAGCAGAAGCGATACGGGTCATGTCGGTTTCCTCAGTCGCAAAATCATGAGACGCCGCGTCCCGCGCTCACCTTTGGGTGAGGGAGGACACGGCGCGGGGAACGGCCCGAAGCGAGCGTCACCGGCTTCTAGACTACCCTAGCTAACGGGAAGATGAACGGCGGAGCGCGAAACGCGTTGAATTACGCCGTTTCAGCCTTCGCCGTGACCGGGCTTCCAGGCGGAAAGCGGATTGGACTGCCGGGCTTTGGGCGGCTGCAGGCCTTCGCGCAGAATGGCGCGAACCACTTCGACGAGGATGGCGAAGAGCAGGGCGCAGAGCGGCACGAACAGGAGCACCACGGCAGTGTCGATCTCGCCGGCGCCGATGATGGCGCGCGGCGGGATGAGGCCGAGCAGCAGCGCGATGCCGGCGCCGACGAAGGTGAGCGAGAACGAGATGGCGGTTGCCGCACTGAGGGCGTTGCGGAACAACGGCCGGCGCAAAGACGGTCGCTTCGGCTGGGGAAGCTTGGTGGGAGACATGAGGACTCGCTGACTCGGCAGATCACAACGCAGTGATAAGGCTCACTGAATGCGCGGATGTTTCGTTGCTAAAGGGGTGAAGCGGGTACGATTTGAAGGCGATCGTGTGGCGAAAACCCGCCAGGCGACATGGGGAGACGGGAGCATGCGACTGTTCGTAACGGGGGTCAGGCTGGTGCTGGTGGGGCTGTTGGCCGCCTTCCTGATGATTGGAATGGCGGCGCGAGCCGAGGATCAGGCCAGCGAGGCCGCGGCGCTCGAGCCGTGGCAGAGCGTGATCACCAGCCAGATCGAAGCGTTTCGCAGCAAGGATGCCGCCGGGGCGTTCAGCTATGCCGGGGCAGGCTTTCAAGTGACGTTTCCAAGCGCCGAGGCGTTCTTCAACGCCATCGTGACGGCAGGCTACGCGCCGATCATGGAATCGCGCTCGCACAGCTTCGGCAAGTTCCAGAAGCTTGGCGACAAGGCAGTGGCGCAGGAAGTGAAGTTCGTCGGCAACGACCAGGGGCTCTACAGCGCTATCTATATGCTGGCCGAGGAGGCCAATGGCTGGCGGGTGCAGGGCGTGCAGCTCGCCAAAGCGGCCGGCGTCGGAATCTGAGCTTTCCTGAGCCGAGGATGAACGGCGGTATCAGTGAATGTTCAACGGCTTGGTGCGAAAAGTGGACATTCAAAGCCCCCGCGTTGTCCAGGATGTTTCCGTTGAAGCTTCTCGTCCTTTCCGCTGTCCTCGCCGCCATTCTCGTCAGCCTGATGCCCGATGGCGAACAGGCAATGGGCGGCAGCAAGAGCAGCGTGCGGGCCGACGGGACCGAAATCGTCCTGCCGGCGCATGCACCGGTTCCCGCTCGCGCCGTGTGAGCACGGCATCTGACCTCTGCCATCTGACCAAACGTCCCGGTTGTCTATGGGCAATCGAAGCCGTAGAGCTTTCCCGCCAATTCCAGGGAGATGATCTTGGCTTTCCTGTCCGACGCCCTCAGCCGCATCCAGCCATCCGCCACCGTGGCGATCAACTCCAAAGCCGTGGAGATGAAGCGGCAGGGGCAGGACGTGATCTCGCTGGCCGCAGGCGAGCCGGATTTCGATACCCCCGAGCATGTGCGTGAGGCGGCGATCCGGGCGATCAACTCGGGCAAGACCCGCTATACGGCGGTCGACGGCATCCCCGAGCTCAAGGAAGCAGTGGCGCAGAAGTTCAAGCGCGACAACGGGCTCGATGTCACGGCGGCAGATTGCTTCGTTTCCTCGGGCGGCAAGCAGATCATCTTCAACGCTCTGATGGCGACGCTGAACCCCGGCGACGAAGTGGTGATCCCGGTGCCGTACTGGGTGAGCTATCCCGAGATCGTGCGGCTCTGCGACGCCGATCCGGTGTTCGCGGTGGCCGATGCCTCGACCGGCTTCAAGCTCAGGCCCGAAGTGCTGGAAGCGGCGATTTCGCCCAGGACCAAGTGGCTGATCCTCAACACGCCGTCGAACCCGACCGGCGCTGCCTATACGCACGACGAACTGCGCGGGCTGGCCGACGTGCTGCTGCGGCATCCGCACGTCCACATCCTCACCGACGATATCTACGAGGTGCTGGTCTATGACGGCGGCACGTTCGCCACCATTGCCGGGGTGGAGCCCAAGCTCATGGAGCGGACGCTGACCATGAATGGCGTGTCGAAGTCGCACGCCATGACCGGCTGGCGCATCGGCTACTGCACCGGGCCACGGCCGCTGCTCAGCGCGATGAACAAACTGCAGAGCCAATCGACCACCAACCCCTCCTCGATCTCGCAATGGGCGGCGGTGGAAGCGCTGAACGGGCCGCAGGAGTTTTTGAAGGGCTGGCGCGAGGTGTTCCAGGGGCGGCGCGACCTGGTGGTTGCCGGGCTCAACGCCAATACCGGGCTCGACTGTCTGACTCCGGAGGGGGCGTTCTACGTGTTCCCGTCGGTGAAGCGCCTGCTCGGCAAGACCTCGGGTGGCGGCCGGGCGCTGTCCGACGACGCGGCGTTCGTTCTGGCGCTGCTCGAAGAGACCGGGGTGGCGCTGGTGCATGGCTCCGCGTTCGGGCTCGCCGGCCACATGCGGCTGAGCTATGCCGCCTCGAACGCGCAGCTCGAGGATGCCGTGAGCCGGATCCAGGATTTCTGCGCCAAGGTGAGCTGATGGCATACCCGATCACCGAGCCGGTCGCGAGCGGCTGGCTCGAGGTCGGGGATGGCAATGCGCTCTGGTGGGAAGAGGCCGGCAACTCTCAGGGGGTACCGGCGCTGATCCTCCATGGCGGGCCGGGCTCGGGGTTCTCGGCCTCGATGCGGCAGTTCTTCGATCCCGAGCGCTATCGGATCATCGGCTTCGACCAGCGCGGTTGCGGCAAGAGCACCCCGCATGCCTCGGGTGAAGGTGTCGATTTCTCTGTGATCACCACGGCGCACATGATCGCCGATATCGAGCGGCTGCGGGCGCATTTCGGCGTCGACAAATGGGTGATCTATGGCGGCTCATGGGGCGCCACGCTGGGACTCGCCTATGCCGAAGCGCACCCCGAGCACGTCGCGGCCATGGTGTTCGGCGGGGTGACGACGACGCGGCGGCGCGAGATCGACTGGCTCTATCGCGGCATCGCGCCGCTCTACCCGGCGGAGTGGGAGCGGTTCGTCGCCGGCGCGCCCGTGGGAACGCCGGATGACGGGCTGATCGCGGCCTATAACGAGCTGCTGTTCGACCCCGATCCGGCAGTGCGCGACAAGGCGGCGCGGGATTTCCACGATTGGGACAACGCGACGGTCTCGGTCACGGCGCAGGTCGGCCGGGCATCCGACGGGGTGGATCCGAAGCGGCTCCTGGCGCGTAGCCGGATCGTTACGCATGTGTTCAGGCATGCGGCGTGGATGGAAGAGGGCAGGTTGCTGGCCAATGCCGATCGGCTGCGCGGCATCCCCGGGGTGCTGGTGCAGGGACGGCTCGACCTGCAGGGCCCGCTGGTGACGGCCTGGGAGTTGGCCCGGGCGTGGCCGGAGGCGAAGCTGGTGGTGATCGAGGGGGCCGGGCACTCGGCCGGCGATGCCGGGATGCCCGAGGCGATCACGGCGGCGCTGGATGGGTTTGCCGACCTACCACGGGCCGCTGAGTGAGTGCCTTCTCCCCTTGTGGGAGAAGGTGGCCGATAGGCCGGATGAGGGGTTTCGCAACCTTCTTGGGTTGCGCGATCGGAGCGAAGCGACGAGCGACTGCGCCCGCGGAGAGATACCCCTCATCCGCCCTTCGGGCACCTTCTCCCACAAGGGGAGAAGGCAGCGACTGCACGTTCAGCGTAGTTCAAAGATAATCCATCAAACTCATCGACCCACCGTCGCTGCCACCAAACGCCGACGACCCGGTGGCCTGACTCAGCAGGGAGCCGAGTTTGCTGGCGGTCTGGTAGTTGGACACCGCGGCGGAATAGAGGTTTTCGGACCAGCCGGCGGCGGCGCGTTCTTCGCTGCTCATCGCGCCATAGAGCGAGATGACGTTCTGGGCGAAACCGGCCGGGTTGCCGGTGCCGGCGGATTTGAGGCTCTGCAGCAGCGCCGTGCCGGAGCGCGAGCGCATTTCCATCGAGGCGGTGCGGACTTCGGTGGCCGAGAACTTGCCGTTGGAATTGAGCGCTACCGAGGCCAGCGAGCGGCTGTCGAACTCGGAATAGTCGGGCTTCGAATTGCCGCTGGCCTTGTATTGCGCATCGAGCGTGGCGCGGGCGTCGCCGGCCACATCCTTGATGTCGCGCGGCTTGCCGGTTTCGCCGCCAGCGAGGCGCTCCATATAAGCGTTGACCGGGTCGTTGGGCACGGCGCCCGGCAAGGTCGAGGGCTTGGCTTCGATCTGCTTCAGCATCTCCTCGAGTGCGGCGCGCTGGTCGACATAGGCGGCGGAGGCTTTCTCTTCGGGGCCCATGGCGTCGAAATAGGCGAGGGCGGCGACGTAGAGGCCTTTGACGCTGCCGGTGACGCGACCGACGGCGGTGGGGCCGGCCATTGCCTGATCGAAGCGGTTCTGCAGTTCAATGGCGGCGGCCTTCTGCTCGTCAGCGGTGAACAGCTGGTTGGAATTGGTGCTCATCGCGTAGAGCTCGCGTCGATCGACCTTGCTGAGATCGAGGGCGAGCTTGCCATCCTTCAACGGCGTGGTGAGTTTGGCGTCGGCGAGCAGCTTGTCGAGGGTGGCGCGGGCCTCGGTCGTGACGGTGGCGAAGTCCTTGATCGTGGTCAGCGCCGCTTTGGCGGCATCCGACAGGGTGACGTTGGTGGCGCCGGACTCGCTGGAGCCAGGCGCGGGCGGATTGGTCAGCGCCTGCTGCTGGGCCTTCTGCGCATTGGCGATGATCTGCGCGTAGGTCAGTGAACTGGTGCTGGTCGCGGTGCCGACGCTGGTCATGGGTGCCTCCGGGCGGTCGCGCCTTACCATGCAGGCGGCGTGCCAGCGCGAAGGGCCGGGATTCCGGGCGTTCGGACGGAGCGAGAACGGGCAGGCGGCAGGAAATGCCGGGTAAGGATTGCACGTCGGTGGCGAAGCGTTGAACCCTCGGTAGTCGCATCCCTCCCCCTTGAGGGGAGGGAAAGAGGGTGGGGGTGGTTCTGTGATCACCGATGGACCCCCACCCCCAACCCCTCCCCTCAAAGGGGAGGGGAGCTAGATCATCTCCAGCGGCTGCTTGCGGCGTGGCGGTGGGAAGGCGGCGTCGAGGGCGGCGTGTTCTTGGGCGGTCAGCGTGAGATCAGCCGCGGCGCGGTTCTCGGCGACGTGGTCGAGGCCGGTGGCCTTGGGGATGGCGATGACGCCGGGCTGAGCCAGCACGAAGGCGAGGGCGACCTGGGCGGCTGTGATGCCGCGGGCATTGGCGATGCGCTGCAGCGACGGGTGGCGGAGCATGCGGTTGTCGTTGCCGAGTGGCGAGTAGGCCATGATCGGCATGGCGTGTCCGGCCGACCACGCGAGCAGGTCATACTCGATGCCGCGGGCGCCGAGGTTGTAGAGCACCTGGTTGGTGGCGCAGGCCTTGCCGCCGGGGACGGCGAGCAGTTCTTCCATATCGTCGACATCGAAGTTGGAAACGCCCCAGCCGCCGATGGCGCCGGAGCGCTGCAGGGTTTCGAAGGCATCGACCGTTTCAGCGAGGGGATGCCGGCCGCGCCAGTGCAGCAGATAGAGCTCGATATGGTCGGTGCCGAGCCGCTTCAGGCTGCGCTCGCAGGCGGCGATGGTGCCGCCGCGGCTGGCATTATGGGGCAGCACCTTGCTGACCAACTGCACCTCGTCGCGGCGGCCCTTGATCGCTTCAGCGACCACCAGCTCGGCGCCGCCATCGCCATACATCTCGGCGGTATCGATCAGCGTCATGCCGAGCTCGATGCCGCGGCGCAGCGCCGTGACCTCGTCGGCATGGCGGCGGCGGTCCTCGCCCATACGCCACGTGCCCTGGCCGAGAGCGGGCACCGAGGTGCCGGAGGGGAGGGCAATGGTGGGAAGAGTCATGAGCGGCCTCGCGTTGGTCGAGCAACCTAGCGCGGCTGGTGCGCGGGGCAACCGGAGAGCCAAAAGAAAAAGGCTCCGCTCGAGGGGATGAGCGGAGCCTTCAAAGGCCGGCTCGCCGAAGCGGGCGACCCATCGAAGCGCAGCCAGGGAGGAGGAGCGGCTGCAATTCGTTGAGATGACTATCGGGTGATGCGGCGAAAGGAACAATCGCCAAGTCGGAACGTCAGCCATGCGCTGGGCGCGAGGCGCCGGGGCAAGCAAGATGAGCCGAAGCAAAAAAAGAGGCCCCATCCGAAGATGGGGCCCAATGAAAAGGACCGAAGTCCAAATCTGAAGTGGTGGCAAATGGACGAGGGAGGAGGATACGCCATTTGCCGATGGCCCTAAGTCGAGGGAGGAGGATACGACTTCGGACCGGTGTCGCAGAGCAGGACCGAGGGAGGAGGATACGGTGCGGCTCACATCGACAGTCACAATATGCACTTTGACCGTTTGGTCCACAATGCGGAGTTCAACATGCCAGCTATGCAGTTTGTGCAGGCATAGGTCAGTCATGCTGCCGTGACGCATGCGTCAATCGCCTGCTGTTCGAGCGGCTGGTTCGGGGCGTTCGTGCGGCGGAAAAAAACAAGGCCCCGCTCGAGGGGAGAGCGGGGCCGAGTAGCAGCCGTTGCCGGCTACAGGGAGGAACAAACAACGAGCGCGAGGAGGAGGAGGGAGATGCGCTCAGCTGCTGTCGAGCGGGGATATATGGGGTGAGTGCCGACCCAGCAACCGAGGAGTATCGAATGAGGGGCATGCATTTTTCGCATGGCTGTTAAGTCGATGAGTTTGCTCGTGTATTGCGGTTTCCGGCGTGCGTCGTGGCGTCGCACGCCGATGTGAACGCGACGCCAAGTGCTTGATTGTGACAGTTTTTTGTCAGATTCGACGACGAATCCCCGGGGCTCAGAGCCAACCGCTGCGCTTGAAGAACAGGTAGGGCACCGCCGCCGAGAGGACCATGAGCCCCAGCGCGAATGGATAGCCCAGAGGCCAGCTCAGCTCGGGCATGAACTGGAAGTTCATGCCGTAGATCGAGGCAACGAGGGTCGGGGGCAGGAACACCACCGCGGCGACCGAGAAGATCTTGATGATCTGGTTCTGCTCGAGGTTGATCAGCCCGAGCGTCGCATCGAGCAGGAAGGTGATCTTGTCCGAGAGGAAAGCCGCGTGGTCGCTGAGCGCGGCGGCGTCGCGCTGCAGCACCTTGATTTCCTGCTTGCGGTCGCGGGCCGATTTCTGGTCCTCGGCGCCGCTCGACTGGTGAAAGCTGACGAGCCGGCTGATCGAGACCAGGCTCTCGCGGGCGAGGGTGAGGACATCGCCCTTCTTGCCGATGCGCTCGATCAGCGACTGCAGGTCGCGGGTCTTGCGGGTCGGCTTGGTCGATTTGTTGCCGAACACCTCGCGCGAAATCTGGTCGATGCCGTCGCCGGTGTTCTCGAGCAGTTGCGCCAGGCGGTCGATGAAGGACTCGAGCAGACCGATCATGACGCGCTCGCCGCCGATCTCGCCGGTGGCAGGGCGGGAAACCAGGCGCTCGTAGAGGCGGAAGGGCTTTGGATCGGCATAACGCACGGTGACCAGCTGGTCGTTGCGCAACACGAAGGTGATCGGGGTTTTGACCACCTGATCTGCCTCATCCTCGATCAGCGCAGTGATGGTCATGAACTCGGCGCCTCCCTCGCTGTAGAGGCGGGCGGAAGGCTCGATGTCCTGCATTTCGCGGCGGGTGGGGATGTCGATGCCGAGACAGGCCTCGACGAACTTATCCTCTTCGCGCGAGGGGTCGGTGAGCGAGTACCAGACCGCGCCGGTCAGCTGGGTGCCGGCGGCGGGGTCGAAATCGGTGGGAACGAGGCGGTCGCCTTCGCGGATATAGGCACGCAGCATAGCGGGGCTCCAATAGATGGCCGCGCCGGCGCGCCTGGCCCACCTGTTTGTCGCGAGATCGAACCGGAAAAGTCTGCAACTTTTCCTGATCTCGCTTCTGGAGCCTAGAGCGCCGGCAAGATCGAAGATCGACTTCGACTGTCGGGGTTCATTTTCAGTCCTTGATGAAGGTCCTGACGCAAGCGTCCGGAACAGTGCCGCAATGCGCCTTTGCGCGTGGGGCGTCAAGGGTGAAGCAATGGGTGCGAAACACTAGTTCGCGAAGGCCGAGACCAGCACCGAGCGCAGGTCGCCTTCGGTGGCGTAACCGAGGTTCTCGATGCGCCAAAGCGGTTCGCTGAGGTTGGGCTGAGCCACGAGGATCAGCTGCAGGTGATCGGTGAAGTTGGCATCGGGATAGTCGGGGAAGCCGTAGGCGATATCGACGACGGCGCGATCGGCCTCGAGGGTGACCCCGCCGACCTTGCACTCGGCCGCGTAATCGGGGAAGGCCTGCCACGGGATGCCGTCGCCGAGCGGCGGCTTCTCGTCGGGGTGGGCCTGCTGGATGGCGTCGTTCCTGGCTTCGGCTTCGGCGATCGCCGCGGTGAACTCGGTGGTGAGCAGGCCCTCGACCGGCGCCATGTCGTTGCCGAGGCGCGAGATGCAGAAGATCTCGCCGATCTGCTCGGGGCTGATGGTGACCATCTGGGCCAGGGACGGCGTGGCGACGAGGCAGAGTGCGGCAGCGACGACGAAGCGATGCATGAGGGGGCCCCTGAGGTTTTCTACGTTCTAGCCGAGGCCGCTGAATTGCCGATGAACACCGGGAGTTGGGAACTCGCCGCCGCGGTGATAGAGGCGTGACGCGAATTCGAAGGACTATTGGAATGATCGACTTCTCCGTGCTTGACGATCCGGCGTGGCATGCCCTGACCACCGACCAAGCGGCGCTGGGCCAGCGCAACGGTGCGGCGGCGCGCTTTCGGGCCGAGCTGACGCCGATCGGCGGGCTCGCGCGCTATGACGCCGAAGCGTTTGCCGAGCTGCGGCCGCTGGTTGCGCCGGAAGACGCAGTGGGGCTGGTGTCGGCGACGCACTACCAGGTGCCCGCGGACTGGGAGGTGCTGCAGGCGGTGCCGGTGTTCCAGATGGTTTGCGAAGCGGCGCAGCCGATACCCGATATCGTGCCGGTGCAACTGACGGCAGCGGATGCCGAGGCGGCGCTGGAGCTGGCGACGGCGACCGAGCCGGGACCGTTCCGGGCCGGCACCCTCGGCATGGGCCGCTATTTCGGGCTGCGCTCGGAGGATGGGCGGCTGATGGCGATGACCGGCGAACGGATGCAGCTCGGGCAACTGACCGAAGTGAGCGCGGTGTGCACCTGGCCGGAGTTCCGGGGCAGGGGGCTGGCCAAGGCGCTGGTGTCGTATGTCTCGGCGCTGATCGCGGCGGACGGGCGAGTGCCATTCCTGCATGTGAAGACCGAGAACGCTGGCGCTATCGCGCTTTACGAAAAGCTCGGGTTTGCCGTGCGGAAAGAGCTGACATTCACCGTGGTGCGGCCGCGCTGAAGGTGGCTTCGGTTATTACCGGCGGGACAAGCTACGGATGGACTGTCCCACATACTCGATGTCATCCCCGCGAAAGCTGGGACCTATCTCGCCGCCCGCGCCAGCTGACAGTTGGGTCCCTGCTTTCGCAGGGATGACACCCGATGGGAGGCGCAAAGCTACGGGCCATGCCCGGCGGCCGTGCGAACTCATCGGCGAAGCGCTCGAACTAGAACGACCACTCCCGGGCCTTGCCGACGAGGAAGTCGCGGAAGACGCCGACGCGCTTGGAGTTCTTCAGCGCCGGGGGATAGACGAAATAGGCTTCGTAGGCCGGCAGCTCGATGCCTTCGAGCACGCGCCGCAAGTTGGTTTCGCCCTCGGTGACGTAGTCCGGCAGCATGGCGATGCCGATGCCGGCGCGGGCGGCCTGCATCATGCCGTAGATGGCGTTGACCTTCATCGAAGCGCGGCGCGGCGAGGAATCCGGGCGGCCGAGGCGCTCGAGGTAGTTGATGTCGCCGAGATAGGACGGCACCGGCTCGCCGAACGAGATGACGCGGTGGTTGTCGAGATCTTCGACCGCCTGCGGCTCGCCGAACTCCTTGAGGTATTGCTCGGAGGCGTAGAAATGGTTGTGCACGGTGAACAGCTTGCGCTGGATCATCTCGGACTGGTTCGGCCGATGCAGCCGAATGGCGACATCGGCCTCGCGCATGGCGAGATCGAGCTCGGCGTCGTTGAGCTTAATCTCGATCTGGATTTCCGGATAAAGGATCAGGAACTCGTGGATGCGCGAGGATAGCCAGGTCGAGCCGATACCCACCGTGGTGGTAACGAGCAGGGGGCCGGTCGGCACCTCCTGGCTCTCCGACATCTGGGTCTCGACCTGCTGCAGTTCCCAGTGCATGCGGTGCGCGGTGCGGAACAGCTGCTCGCCCACCTCGGTGAGCACAAGGCCGCGGGCGTGGCGGATGAAGAGCTTTAGCCCCAGATCCTCCTCGAGCGCCGAAATCTGCCGCGATACGGCAGACTGGCTCATGTTGAGCTTTTCAGCAGCGTGGGTGAAGGACCCGGATTCGGCGGCGGTGTGGAAGATGCGGAGCTTGTCCCAATCCAGCATCGGCTATTCCGCCGCTTCTGCGAGCTCGAGCGATGCCAGATATTCCTCTGCGTCCAAGGCTGCCATGCACCCCATCCCCGCGGCCGTCACCGCCTGCCGGTAAACGTCGTCGGTGACGTCGCCGGCCGCGAACACACCGGGCACGTTGGTGGCGGTGCTGCCCGGCTGCACCTCGAGATAGCCGCCCGGCTTCATGTCGAGCTTGCCCGAAAAGATCGAGGTCGCCGGCGAGTGGCCGATGGCGATGAACACCCCGTCGACCGACTTTTCGGTGACGTGGCCGGTCTTGGTGTCGCGGATCTTCACGCCCTGAACCGAGCGCGGCATGTGCTGGCCGTAGACTTCCTCGATCTCGGCGTTCCAGATCACTTCGACCTTGGGGTTCTTGAACAGCCGCTGCTGCAGGATGCGCTCGGCGCGGAACTCGCCACGGCGGTGGACCACGGTGACCTTGGACGCGAAGTTGGTGAGGAACAGCGCCTCCTCGACCGCGGTATTGCCGCCGCCGACGACGATCACTTCCTTGCCGCGATAAAAGAAACCATCGCAGGTGGCGCAGGCCGAGACGCCGAAACCCTGGAACTTTTCTTCGGACTCGAGGCCCAGCCAGCGCGCCTGCGCGCCGGTGGCGACGATCACCGCATCGGCCGTGTAGCGGGTGCCGCCATCGCCGATGAGCACGAACGGGCGCCTGTCGAAATCGACCTCGACGATGATGTCGTTGATCATCTTGGTGCCGACATGCTCGGCCTGCGCCTTCATCTGCTCCATCAGCCAGGGGCCCTGGATGACGTCGGCGAAGCCGGGATAGTTCTCGACATCGGTGGTGATGGTGAGCTGACCGCCGGGCTGGATGCCGGAGATCATGACCGGCTCGAGCATGGCGCGCGCCGCATAGATGGCCGCCGTGTAGCCGGCAGGACCCGATCCGATGATGACGACTTTGGCGTGCACCTTACGCTCCACTTACTCTGAGACCTAAGCCCAAGACAGATAGGTATGGACCAAAATAGGAGGTTCGGCGCGCACCTTTCAAGGGCACTACCATCGCCCTGAGGCGATGGAGCGCACGGACTCACCGAAAAGTCACAGCCGCCGGGCGCCACAAAGCGCCCGCAGCGGCTCTAGACGAACTTCACGTCGAGGATTTCGTAGGTCTTGGCGCCACCGGGGGCAGCCACTTCGACCGAATCGCCGGCTTCCTTGCCGATCATGGCGCGGGCGATCGGCGACGAGATCGAGATGCGGCCCTTCGACAGGTCCGCCTCGGCGTCGCCGACGATCTGGTACTGCTTTTCGGCCTCGGTATCCTCGTCGACCAGCTTCACCGTGGCGCCGAACTTGATGGTCGAGCCGCTGAGCTTGGTGACGTCGATGATGTCGGCGAGCGCCAGCAGAGACTCGAGTTCCTTGATGCGGCCTTCGTTCAGGCTCTGCTGCTCCTTGGCGGCATGATACTCGGCGTTTTCGCTGAGGTCGCCATGGGCGCGCGCTTCAGAGATATCGGCAATGATCTTGGGGCGCTCTTCAGACGTGCGGCGACGATATTCCTCCGACAGGGTCTTGTGACCGCTCGGTGTCATCGGAATTTTGTCCATGGCCGTCTCCAACTCAAAGAAAGGCTCCCCTGCCAAAGTCATTCGGCGTCGTCAGCATGCTGACCTGAGGGGGAGCGTCTGGGTAAACTGCCTTCGGCGAAGGCTTCGGTCAAGCGGGGCGTATCCCCGTTGCGCGAGCGGTGCATATCGTTGCGGATTGCCTGCCGGTCAAGGGGGAAGGCCAGCACTGGAAAGGCAAAAGGCGCAGTCCGGAGACTGCGCCCTCGTGATCTACGCCGATCCCATCTGGATGCCTTGCAGCATCCGATCGATCAGGATGCCTTGCGGCACCCTCGTCCGGGATCAGGACGCCTGGAGGTTGTCGGCGGCGTTCTTGCCGGTCCGCTTGTCCTTGACGATCTCGTACGTCACTTTCTGGCCTTCATCGAGGCCCGAAAGCCCCGAGCGCTGGACAGCGGAGATATGCACGAACACATCAGCCCCACCCTCGTCGGGCTGAATGAAGCCATAGCCCTTCTGGCCATTGAACCATTTCACAGTGCCGGTAGCCATAAATAGTCCCTTTCGCAGTCTGCCGTGGCAGTTCCCACCCCAATGGAAACTCCGCCAATCGAATTCTTGGTATGACCTCAGCAGGCGCGTTTGAGACGCCAGGCACGAAGTGTCGGCCGCAATATTCGACTATTAACTTGTAGACCGAAAAATTCCGCCTATCAATACGGCGCCGTGAACTGCTTTTGCCCGGCGTGCGGGGTGCACGTCGGGTTGAAATTCGATCTGACTAGCAGGCCATCGAGCCCGGGGAGTGGGGCGCCGAAGGCGTAGAGATACCGGGCGACTCGGCCCGATGGGCAGGCGTCCGCTTCCGCGGGATGCCCATAGCTCAGTCTATGCCTCGGCAATGTGACAGCAAAGTGGAAATTCCGGCTCTTGCCCATCTTCCCCGCGGCAAGCCGACGCGCTACACGCGTGCGGTCCCAGCCCGGTGCCAAACAACCTTGCGCGAAATACAGTATTCGTCCGGCGACCTCGTCGCCGATCGTCGTGCGTCCTACGCCGCGGCGCTCGCCGCCGAGCGCGCTTTTGCGGAAGCAGCCGATCTCATGGTGCAGGCGCTGGAAATGGTGCCGCAATGGGTGGCCGGCTGGAACCTGCTCGGCGGCTATCGCGAGGCAGCGGGCGATATCGCCGGGGCGGTGGCGGCATGGACGCAACTGCTGCAGCTCGATGCCAAGGGGCTGTTCGGCGCGGCGCTGAAGCTGGCGGCGCACGGGGCAGGCGGATCGTCGGTGGCGGCGCCGGCCTATGTCGAGGTGCTGTTCGACGACTATGCACCGCGCTTCGAAGACTCACTGGTCGCGCGGCTGGGCTACCGGACGCCGGAAATGCTCGAAGTGGTGATCCGCAACGCACTCACCGCACGCGGCGTAACGCGGTTCGAGCGGGCGCTGGATCTCGGCTGCGGCACCGGGCTGATGGGGGAGCGGCTGCGGCCGCTGGTCGATCGGCTCGAGGGCGTCGATCTTTCAGCCAGGATGTTGGCGGAGGCGCGGCGCAAGGGGATCTACGACCACCTCGAAAAGGCGGACCTGGTGAGCTATCTGCTGGGTGAGCCCGGGTCGGCCGACCTGATCGTTGCAGCGGATGTGTTCAACTATGTCGGCGTGCTGCACGGGGCGTTGACGGCAGCCAGCGGCGCCATACGCCCCGGTGGGATTGTGGCCTTCTCGCTCGAGACGCATGCGGGGGAGGACGCGGTGCGGCTGGGGACCACGTTGCGGTTCCAGCATGCGATCGAGCCGACCCTGGCGATCTGCCGATCGGTGGGGTTGCGGACCGTCATGGTGGAAGCCACGACGATCCGCATGGATCGCGGCCTGCCGGTCGAGGGCGCTATCGTCCTCGCCGAGCGGCCGTAATCGGGTCAGGCGAGCGCCTGACGGATGGCGATCTCCACCGGTGAATAGTCGCCGTCGGCGCGGTCGAGGCGCAGCGGCTCACGCGGCAGCAGCGGCGGCTGGGCCATGAAGCGCGGCTCGGTGCCATGGTGCGGCTGGGCAGCGTGCACCAGGAACGGATGGCAGAGATAGACCGTGCCGGGCCTGCCGGTGGCGAGAACTTCCGGCCGATGCGCCGAGGCGGCAAAGTTGTCGGCGGCAAGCTCGCGCAGCGTCAGCCCGGCTTCACCGGCCGGCGCCAGCTGTCGCGCGATATCGAGGTGCGAGCCGACGCGGATGCGGGTCGGTGCATCCTCGGCGCCGACCTCCGAGAACAGGAACAGCATCAGCAGCGCCCGGCCGCGCGAACTGACATTGGCGCGCCAGCTCAGGAAATCGGTCGGGTTCTCATCCCAGCCGAAACTCACATCGATGTGCCAGCCGGCATCGCCAGGATCCTCTGGCGAGGGGAAGCGGACCGGGAAGGTGCCGAGATTGCCCTGCGGCAGCCAGCGGCCGGGGCCGACCAGCTGATCGAAGGCGGCGCGGAGCAGCGGCGTATTCGCCGCGGCAACAAATGGCGGCTGGCTGTAATTGCCGAGGCGGATGACAGGCTTGGTCCAGGTTTTGGGATCGTTGGGATCGCACCCGGTGTCGGCCCAGAGGATGGCGCGGCCTTCTGCCGCGAGATCCGCCGAGAAGGCATGGTCGATGCGGACGAAGCCGTCGGTGATGAAGGCGTCGATCTGCGCTGCGGTGAGCGCGGGAGTGTTCACAGGCATTGTGGTTTCCGAATTCGCATAAGCTCGCGACGCCCTGACCGGCAAAGCCGACGACGGGCGAGCAGGGCGCCCTCAGGCGCGGTGGCGTTGCCTCATGGCTCGCTCAGGCGAGGAGGAACACCGATGCGAAATTGCGGATCATCATCATGATGCGGGGAACATAGCGGACGAGGCGACGAGGTCAACCCGTTGCCTTGTTCAGACAGCCGCTTTGGCCCGGCGGCGTCGATCGGCGGCAACGAGGGCGAGCGCCACGCCACCGAGGATGCCGATGGAGGCGATGACGAGGCGCAGCGTGAGCGGCTCGGCGATCAGCAGCACGCCGCCTGCGGCAGCGATGGCAGGGACGGTGAGCTGGACAATGGCCGCCTGAGTGCGGGCGAGGCTCGGGAGGACGGCGTACCAGACCGCGTAACCGAGGCCTGAGGCCAGCGCGCCGGAGGCGACGGCGTAAGCCGCAGCGCCGGGATCCACCGGATGGAGCACCAGGCCGGCAACGACGATGAGCATGGCGACCGGCAGGCAGCGGATGAAGTTGCCGGCGGTATCGACCAGCGGAGCTTTCGAGCCGCGGCCGAGCAGGGTGTAGGCGGCCCAGCAGAGGCCGGAGCCGACCATCAGGAGCGTGCCGAGCGGATGCGGGGCGACGAGACCGGGAGAAACGAGATAGGCGAAGGCGGCGAGCGCCACGGCAAGGCCGAGCCATTCGAGCATGCCGGGGCGATCGCCTTTGAACACTGCCCAGCCGAGCATGCCGATCTGCACGCTGGCAAACAGGATCAGCGCTCCGGTGCCGGCGCCGACGAGGATGTAGGCGATCGAGAAGGCGAGGGCGTAGCCGAACAGCGCCGCAGCAGCGCGCCAGCTGCCGCCGACGGTGACCGGCATCCCGGGCGCGCGGCGGAGGAGGAGCAGGGCCGCAAGCACGACGGCGCCCGCGGCAAGGCGGATGCCGGTATAGCTCAATGGCTCGGCATTGGCCGTCGCAAAGGCGAGGCGCGCCAGCACCGAGTTGGCGGCGAAGGCGAACATGGCGATGGCGGTGAGGACGACGATCTTCACGCGAGGTGCTTCCGCGGGCAGTGTCGTCACTATGCGCCGGTTGCGGCTACCAGTCGATGCTGCGGCCGGGGAGGGCGCGCTGCAGGTTGCGGCGGGTGGCGGCTTCGAAGGCGCTGGGCCACTCGACGCCGAGCGAGGCGCACAGGGTTTTGGCACGCGGCATGAAGGTGCGGGCAAGAGCGAGGTTCGACGCGATAGCGGAGTCGGCGGTGAGTTGCGGCAGGGGCGCCGCGGCCAGCACGGCCATGCGCTCGGGATCCAGCACGCGGCTCAGATGCAGCATGCCGCCGGGAATGCGCGGGTTGACCTCGATGGTCAGGAGGTCAGTGAGGAAGCGGCGGAGGAAGGTGTTGCCGACGGTCATCAGTTCGACTTCGCCGCGACCGATGGCCACCGGCGTCAGGCCGAGGATGCGGATGAACTCGCCGACCATCCAGCCGAGGCGCCCTGGGTTGCGGGCGGGCTCGGGCGTCTCGGGGCGGAGCGTGGCATGGAGGTTGTCGCGATCGACCAGTGGTTTCAGGCAGTCCTGCGCCGTGTTGGCGAGATGCTCGGGGCTGGCGATATGCAGGTCGATGCGCAGCCAGTCATCGGTGATGGCGTTGAGCACCAGGGCGTGCGGCAGGCGGTTGTAGTGGACGATCGGGGCAATGGTCTCGAGCGTCTTGCGCCAGTCGGCTGCAAGCGCCTCGTGCTCGGCAGGGTCGGCGATGGCGAGCAGGTCGACATCGCTGAACGCGTCGGCGGTGCCGGTGCCGAAGCTGCCCGAGAGGAACAGCGCCGCGATGCGCGGATCGCCGCCAAAGCTGTCGGCGACCCGCGCAATCAAGGTTTTCTGGTCCATGACGTCCTCTCCCACTGGTTTTCGCAGTATTGAGAGAGGGAGGTCGAGCGGTCCAGAAGACCTATGTTTATCTTGTCAGTATTTTGGACTGCCAATATACATGAAGATCCGCGATGCGGTTCGAGGTGAACAGCGGCATCGCCCCGGCGAGTTGTTCGTCGGTCCAATCCCACCAGTGCATTTCGAGCAGCATGGCGATCTCCGCCTCGGCGAAGCGCTTGCGGATCGGCTTGGCCGGATTGCCGCCGACGATGGTGTAGGGCTCGACGTCCTTGGTCACCAGCGCCCGGGTGCCGATCAGGGCGCCGTGGCCGATGGTGATGCCGGGCATGATGATCGCCTCCGAGCCGATCCACACATCGTTGCCGATGACGGTGTCACCGGCCGGCGCGAAGCCGTCGGCGGCGCCGGCAAAGGCCGCAATCTCCGGCATGTAGTGGAACGGGAAGGTGCTGACCCAGTCGTTGCGGTGGCCCTGGTTGCCCGCCATGATGAAGGCGGCGCCCGAGCCGATGGAGCAGAAGCTGCCGATGATCAGGCGGTCGACATCGGTGCGGTCCGGCATCAGGTAGCGGGCGCAATCATCGAAGCTGTGGCCGTGGTAATAGCCGGAATAATAGCTGAAGCGGCCGACCCGGATATTGGGGTTGGTCACCTGCTCGTCGAGCCGGATGCCCTTGAACGGGCTTTCGAAATAATTGGTCATGATGCTGTCTCGATAGATGGCCGGCGCCGCACAGGCGGACGCTTCAAGCCATGTGGTTGTGGAGAATGAGCAGCCGCACTCACCCGGCGCGACGCGCCGGGGGCAGCAACATCGCCACGCCGATCAGGCGCGCGACGCGATGGAGGTGGTTCGGTCTGCCAGCTTCATGATGGGCCGGGTCTAGGTGATGGACGAGGCGGTGTCAAACAGCCGGCCTCGTGCACCTCACAAAGGCATCTCGGCCGCCAGCCGTTCGTCGATCTCGATGATGCGGGCGCACAGGTCACTGACACCGGAGGCGTAACCGTCGAGCTTGAGCACATCGCCATCGGCAAAGCCGATCAGGATGTTGCCGGTCCAGCGCCGCTGCATTCCTACCACCTGCGCGAGGTCCTTGGTGATCCGGCTGCCGTTCGCCCCGGCGTAGTCGAGACTGGTGCCGCGCCAACGGACATCGGTGCGCACTACGGAGCGAATTGTCGCCACGCCGGTCAGCACGCACAGCGCGAAGGCGAGGATCAGCCAGGTCAGAATCTGCATCTGGTTTTCCGCGTCGGCTCGCGCCGACCCGACGAAGAGACGAACATAGAGCATCAGGCAGACAAGCCCCGCGCCCAGGACGATGCCGGACCAATGCATGCCGCTTGGTGCGATCCGACGCCAGCCGTGGCGCTCGGGCGACGGCCGAAACAGGGCGCGTACCAGCAGGCCGGTTGCCGCCGCGCCAGCGAGCCCCGCTGTGATCGGGCCGAAGAGATTGATCCACCACTGCATGGGAGGAGATCTAGCCGACGACGGCTGCAGATTTGCTAAGGTTGTCGGACGAATGCTGAGGATGAAGACGGTCGGGCCATCGACGGTCGACCGATGCAAGGAACACGGAGGTTGTCCCAGTGCCGACCTATGCTGCTGGGCATTGCCAGCTATTGCGGATGATCGCTGCCTCGGCTGGTGCGCTCGCCTTGGCTGGCACGCCCGCGCTCGCCGCGACGTCTTACACCTGCTCCAATGCCGAGCTGCTGCGCGTCGCCTGCGCCGATGCAGCGTGCGAGGTGATGGATGAGGCGATCCTGACCGTGGCGATCGACGGCTACGATCGCTTCACGGTATGCGGCGAGGCGCTGTGCTGGGGCGGGCCGGGGACGCGCCAGGTCTCGGGCGCCTACGAAATCGTCACCGGCGTCGGGCTCAAATCAGAAATGGGCGATGGCGGCGCGCCCAATGATGCGGTGCTGGCGTTCGACCCGAAGACGGGAATGGGGACGATCCTCGCGCCCCCGTTCTATTCGCCGATCCAGTGCCTCGTTCACCCCGGAGAGTGAGGATCAGGCTGCTAGGCACTGCCCCGTGGTCCGAACGTGTGGCCACCCCCACCCTTGATCCCTCCCCACAAGGGGGAGGGAGAGACGACTGACGGTTTGGCGGCTCAGGCGGCGAAGTAGCTCTGCAACGGGCGAACCTGCAGGTTGCCTTCGCGGTAGGCGATGATGCCTTCCACGGCGGCCACGGCGCCCGGGATGGTGGTGTAATAGGGGATCTTGCCCATCAGCGCGGTGCGGCGGATGTCGCGGCTGTCCGAGATCGACTTGGCGCCATCGGTGGTGTTGATCACCAGCTGCACGCCGCCGTTCTTCATCGAGTCGACGATATGCGGGCGGCCTTCCAGCACCTTGTTGACCTTGGTCGCGGCGATGCCGTTCTCGACCAGGTATTTATGGGTGCCGGAAGTGGCGACGAGCTTGAATCCTGCATGCTCGAGATGGCGGCAGAACTCGAGGATCAGCGGCTTGTCGTCGTCGCGGACCGAGACGAACACCGTGCCCTCGCGCGGCACTTTCGAGCCGGCGCCGAGTTGCGACTTGGCGAAGGCGATCGGGTAGTTGGTGTCGAGCCCGATGACTTCGCCGGTCGACTTCATCTCCGGGCCAAGCACGGTGTCGACGCCGGGGAAGCGGTTGAACGGGAAAACCGCTTCCTTCACCGCCACGTGGTTCAGTTTCTTCTCAACCAGGTTGAAGCTCGCAAGGCTCTCGCCGGCCATGACGCGCGAGGCGATCTTGGCGATCGGCTCGCCGATCACCTTGGCAACGAAGGGCACCGTGCGCGAGGCGCGCGGGTTCACTTCGAGGATGTAGATGGTGCCGTCCTTGAGCGCATACTGGACGTTCATCAGGCCGCCGACCTTGAGGGCCAGCGCCAGTTCGCGGGTCTGGCGCTTCAGCTCGGTGATGACCTCGTCGGAGAGGTGCTGCGGCGGCAACGAGCAGGCCGAGTCGCCGGAGTGAATGCCGGCTTCCTCGATATGCTCCATGATGCCGCAGACGAACACGTCCTTGCCGTCGCTGAGGCAATCGACGTCGATCTCGATGGCGCGGCTCAGGTAGCCGTCAAACAGCAGCGGGTTATCGGAGAGCACCGAGTTGATCTGGCCGGTCTTGTCGTTGGGGTAGCGGATCAGGATATCCGGCGGTACGAGGCCGGTGAGGGTATCCTGCACATAGCGCTCGAACTCGTTGGGCGAGTGGACGATGGCCATGGCGCGACCACCCAGCACGTAGGACGGGCGGATCACCAGCGGGTAGCCCAGGCGCTCGGCGACGAGGCGGGCCTGCTCGAGCGAGTAGGCGATGCCGTTCTTGGGCTGGGTCAGGTCGAGGCGCGAGATCAGTTTACTGAACAGGTCGCGGTCTTCGGCCAGGTCGATCGAGCCGGGCTGGGTGCCGAGGATCGGCACGCCAGCCTTCTCAACCGCGTCGGCGAGGTTCAGCGGGGTCTGGCCGCCGAACTGCACGATGACGCCGTGTAGCGTACCGTTCTGCTTTTCGGTCTCGAGGATCTCGATGACGTCTTCCTCGGTGAGCGGCTCGAAATAGAGGCGATCCGAGGTGTCGTAGTCGGTCGAAACGGTTTCCGGGTTGCAGTTGACCATGATGGTCTCGTAGCCGGCATCGGCCAGCGCGAAGGCGGCATGGCAGCAGCAATAATCGAACTCGATGCCCTGGCCGATGCGGTTCGGGCCGCCGCCGAGGATCACCACTTTCTTCCGGTCCGAGGGACGCGCCTCGTCGTCGGGCTGGCCGTTGAACGGCGCCTCATAGGTCGAATACATGTAGGCAGTGGGCGAGGCGAACTCGGCCGCCGAGGTGTCGATGCGCTTATAGACCGGACGAACGCCGAGCGACTTGCGTAGTGCCCGCACCTCCTTGGCCTGCTTGCCGGCGAGGTCGGCGAGACGGCGATCGGAAAAGCCCATGGCCTTGAGGCTGCGCAGTGCGCCGGCGGTGTCGGGCAGGCCGAGCTCACGGACCTTCTTTTCGGTCTGGACCAGGCCGTGGATTTCTTCGAGGAACCACGGATCGATCTTGGACGCATCGTGGATGTCTTCGAGGCTATAGCCGAGCCGCATGGCTTCGGCGACATGCAGCAGGCGCTGCGGCGTCGGGGTGGAGATGGCGGCGAACACCGCGTTCTCGTTGTCGTCTTCCGGCGCGCCGGTGGCGAAGCCGGGGATGCCGATCTCGTTGAGACCGGTAAGGCCGGTTTCGAGCGAGCGCAGCGCCTTCTGCAGCGATTCCTGGAAGGTGCGGCCGATGGCCATGGCTTCGCCGACCGACTTCATCGAAGTGGTCAGGCGGTTATCGGCGCCGGGGAATTTTTCGAAGGCGAAGCGCGGGATTTTGGTGACGACGTAGTCGATGGTCGGTTCGAACGAAGCCGGGGTGGCGCCGCCGGTGATGTCGTTCTCGAGTTCGTCGAGGGTGTAGCCGACGGCGAGGCGGGCGGCGACCTTGGCGATCGGGAAGCCGGTGGCCTTCGAGGCGAGGGCGGACGAACGCGAGACGCGCGGGTTCATCTCGATGACGATCATCCGGCCATCGGCCGGGTTGATGGCGAACTGCACGTTCGAACCACCGGTCTCGACGCCGATCTCGCGCAGCACGGCGATCGAGGCGTCGCGCATGATCTGGTACTCTTTGTCGGTCAGCGTCAGGGCCGGCGCGACAGTGATGGAATCGCCGGTATGGACGCCCATCGGATCGAGGTTCTCGATCGAGCAGATGATGATGCAGTTGTCGTTCTTATCGCGAACGACTTCCATCTCGTACTCTTTCCAGCCGAGCACGCTCTCCTCGATCAGCACTTCATCGGTGGGCGAGGCGTCGACGCCGGTCTCGACGATGGCGAGATATTCTTCCTTGTTATAGGCGATGCCGCCGCCGGTGCCGCCCAGCGTGAAGCTGGGGCGGATGATGCAGGGCAGGCCAATCACCTCGAGCGCCTGCAGCGCCTCGATGGTGTTGTGGGCGAGCATGGAGCGCGGGGTTTCGAGCCCGATCTTCTTCATGGCGTCGCGGAACAGCTCGCGGTCCTCGGCCTTGTCGATGGCTTCGGCATCGGCGCCGATCATTTCGACGTTGTACTTGTCGAGGATGCCCATCTTCTTGAGGCTGAGGGCGCAGTTGAGCGCCGTCTGGCCGCCCATGGTCGGGAGCAGCGCGTCGGGGCGCTCCTTCTCGATGATCTTGGCGACGATCTCGGGGGTGATCGGCTCGACGTAAGTGGCGTCGGCCAGGTCCGGATCGGTCATGATCGTCGCCGGATTGGAGTTCACCAGGATGATCCGGTAGCCCTCGTCCTTCAGCGCCTTGCACGCCTGGGTGCCGGAGTAATCGAACTCGCAGGCCTGGCCGATGATGATCGGCCCCGCACCGATGATGAGGATCGATTTGATGTCGGTGCGTTTTGGCATCTCGGGCTCTCGGTTCTCGGTTGTGCTTCGGCTTGTCCGAAAAGTCCTGCAACTTTTCGGGCCTCGGCATTGCGCGCGCGGAAAGACCCGCGCGAATGGCGCGGGCTGGGGCGGCAGACTCTATGGGCTAGGCGCGTCCTGTAACCGAAGCGGTGGGGGAAGGGAACCCCCAGCGCGAACGATGTGGGTGCAAGTTGTCGCGGCCCCTAGCGATCAGGCCTCAACGGGCCAGCGCTTCAGTGCCTCGGCGCCGGCGTCGCTCAGTCCGTAAACGCCGCGATCGATGCGGTCGAACCAGCCATAGACATTGTGCAGGAGAATCTTCGCGGCGATCGGGGTGGTGGTCTTGAGGTCGCGCGGACGCAGCGGGCCGGCCTGCAGCGCCGCGGCACAGGCGAGGGCCTGCTGCCGATAGGCGGTCATGATCGGCTGCCGCGTGCTGCCGCCGGAAGTGGGGTCGCCCTTGCGGCGGCGATGTTCCTCGACCAGCCGGTTGCGCTTGCGCGTGTTCTTTTTCGGCATCGGCGCGAGCGGGCTGACGATGATCTCGATATGGTCGGCAGCGCTGACGCCGAGCATGCCGAGGCCGAGGCGGCGACAGAGATCGCGGAAGCGGCGGTCGCGCTCGCGGCCCTTGCCGGTCAAGGAGGTGCGCGCGGCGATCCAGACTTCGTCGCTTTGCGATTGTCGGTCGACTGCCTGCAGCACCAGCTCGAGATTGAAGGCCTGCTTGAGCTCGCAGATCACCACCAATGGCGGCTCGCCCTCGAGCAGCCCGACAAGATCGCAGCCGCCGACTTCGCCTTTCACGGCGTAGCCGGCGGCCTCGAGGAAGCTCTTCACAGGCGGGTAGAGGGTGGTTTCCAGGGTAGGGCGTCCGAAGATGATTCTCGGCGCTGATGTTAGCTCAATGGCGGGCGTCGAGCGCGTCCCTGACGGCATCGATGCTGATGCCGAGATCGTCGAGGCGCCAGGCATCTATTTCCAGCAGGCTGAGCATGGCCAGCCGGCGGGCGCGTTGCGCGCGCCAGGCGATAAAGCTGGAGGCCAGGGCACGTAGTGCAACGGCGGCAAGGCTGGAACGCGGGGCGTCCTGGTGGGCGACGGACAGCAGGCTCATTTCGATCTCTCCTCGGTTTCGACATCCGGCTGAGTGGCCGTTCGACTTCATGACGAGCGAGCGAGAGGCGGATCGACAGTGCCGGAGAAAAAAGTTGCGAGGTCTGGTGGCCGCACCCGGGCGGACGGGTGTCGAACTTGTCGGCGCTGCAGCGACTACCTAGGTGGACGGGTGAGGGCAAAGCCTTGTCGAGGTTCGCGCGAGGTGCGAGCCTTCGGCTCGCCATCGTATAGGGAGACGGGTGCCATGTGCCGCAACATCAAGCCGCTGTTCAACTTCGAGCCGCCGGCCAGCAAGAACGAAATGCATGACGCGGCGCTGCAGTTCGTGCGCAAGATTTCGGGCTATACGCACCCATCAAAGGCCAACGAGGCAGCCTTCGACGACGCCGTCGCCGACATTGAGCGGGTGGTGAAGCGGTTGCTGAAAGAACTCGAGACCGACGCGCCCAAGCGCGACCGCGAGGTGCTGATCGCGCGGGCGCGGGAAAAGGCGAAGCTCAGGTATGCGCCGCGGGTCGAGGCGTAACTAGACCGCCGGACTGTGCGGGCGCGGGATGGCGGTGTAGACGCGCTCGATGAAGCCGTAGAACTCGGCCATGTAGTTGCGGAGGAACTCGGCGGTCGCTTCGTTGGTGACGTCGCCATCGTCGGTGATCAGGCCGGGCTTGAACTGGATATAGGCCTCGATCGAGTTCATCAGCGGCGAGTTGCAGAAGGCCATGACGCTCCTCAGGCTCTGCTGGGCGACGGCGGTGCCGATGGCGCCGGGCGAAGTGCCGATAATGGCAGTGGGCTTGCGGGCGAAAGAGTTCTGGCCCCAGGGGCGGCTGGCCCAGTCGATGGCATTCTTCAGCCCGCCGGGGATCGAGCGGTTGTATTCGGGGGTGACGAACAGCACCGCTTCGGCATCGGCGAGCGCGGCCTTGAAGGCGCGGGCGGCCGGCGGAAAGTCGGCGTCGTAATCGTAGCTGTAAAGCGGGAGATCGGCGAAGCCGATCTCGGTCAGCTGCATCTCGTCGGGCGCAAGGCGCACCAGCGCCTTGGCCAGTTTGCGGTTGATCGACGCCTTGGCGAGGCTGCCGATCAGGTATCCGACCTTCACGTCACGCATCTGCTGCTCCTCGGTAAACCGAGGACAACGCGCGGGCGCGCCGGGCGGTTCAACCGCCGGAGCGGCTCAGCTCTTCTTGAAGCTGATGGCCGAGGCGGTGGTCTGGCCCTTCTTGTCAACCAGGGTGAAGCCCAGCTTGATGCTGCTGCCGCTCAGCGTCATCACCGAAGAGGCGAGGCCGTAGCTGGTTTTGATGCCGGCCGAGGCGAAGACGATGGTGCTGCCCGCCCGCTTGCCCACGGTGGTGGTGTTGGCGCCCTGCGCCGAAGACGAGGCTTCGAAGCGCTTGGTCGCATCATTATAGACCATGCTGCCGCGGAAGCTGGCTGCGCCCGAGCCGCCGAACGAGCAGCGGCCGGAATAGGTGAGCTTGCCGGCGCTTGCTGCCTTGAAGGTCAGGCGGCAGACCACCGTGCCGGGGTCGGGGCCGGTGACCTTACCGCTGCCGCGCCAGTTTCCTTCGTATTTGGCGAGGAGCGCATTCTCGGCCGGACCGGCGACAGCCGGCAGGGCGACGGGCAGGGCGAGGACGGATGCGAGGGCGAGGACCTTGAGGCTCGTCGGCAGGCGCAGCATTAGGCATCTCCGGAATCGGGCGTTTCGGTGAAAGCAACGGTAGCGCGGCGGCTAAGGTTGCGGGAGGGGCTCGCGGAGTTTTGCGAGAACGCGATGAAGCTGGGATGAACGGCCCGAAACATCAGTATTCACGGCGGGTTCAGCCGCCGGGACGCTTGTCTTGCTGCCGTATGCAGGGAAACGCATTCCCCGCAGAGGAGAGGGATGAGGGAAATGACCATCAAACGGGCTATGGCTGCCGCCGCCATGATTGCGGCGAGCCTGCTGGTCTGCAGCACCGCGGCGCTCGCCGTGGAGGCCGCAGCCAAATCACCGGTCAATGTGCGCACCGGACCGGGCAAGACCTTCGGTATCGTCGATCAGTTGACCGCCGGCGAGGTGGTCAATGTCACCGAGTGCGCGCCATCGAATTTCTGCTTCATCGAGCATGACGGCCCCGACGGCTGGGTCAGCGCCACCTTCCTGACCAGCGTCGAGGACGACGAGGAAGAGCCGGTCGAAGAGGGGGCTGGCTCCAATCCGGATTGCAGCTTCGGCTTCACCATGACGCCGAGCGGGCCGAGCATGTCGATCAATTGCGGCGACGACGCAGGCCCGGGCCCGGCGCCCGAACCGGAACCCGAGCCCGAGCCCGAGGAAGACCCCGGCGCCTGCTTCTATGTCGGCAGCAATTTCGGCGGCGATGATCTCTGCGTCGCGCTGGGAACCCGCAACGCTCTCAACGGCACCTTCAACAACAAGATCTCGTCGGTGCAGCTGTTCGGCGGCGCCAAGGCGAAGCTGTGCGAAGACCCCAACCTGGGTGGCTATTGCCGGACTATCACCGGCGATACCGACGTGCTGCATAACTCGATCAACAACAAGGCTTCGTCGCTCGCCGTCTATGTGGGCGCCCCGCCGATGCCGGAGCCGCCCGAGCCGCCGGAAGTGCCGGACACGTTCTCGACCGGCCCGATCGAGCTGATGCAGACCTATACCGCCAACCTCGACAACGGCAATGTCGGGGGGGCAGGCACCGACATCTGGTACGAAGCCGAGACGGCGGTGGAGAAATACATCACGCCGCAGAACGGCGCGTCGATCGCCGTCGGTGACGGTTCGAACCGCGGCTATGAGGGGTGTTTCGAGGAGAGCTTCTCGACCGCACGCGTGCCGCTCGCCGATATCCCGCCGGGCACCTATGTGTGCGCCAGGACCAACCAGGGCCGGATCTCGCAGTTCCGCGTCAACGGTTTTGTCGGCACCACGATGAAGCTTGGCTACACCACCTGGTCGAACTGAAACGCCCGTCAATGAACGGCGAGGGGCCCGGAGGCATCTCCGGGCCCCTCGCTTTTTTCTGAAGTTTTTCGTCGCGGCTGTCGATTCCGGCTCGCGTGCTTCGTCGTGAAGTCGAACAGGCAGTTCGAACCGAGGAAACCAGAATGACCACGAAGCTCGATATCACTCCCGACAACGACAACCAGCTGGTGCTGGCCCGCATCATCGATGCCCCGGTGGAGCAGGTCTACCGTGGCTGGACCGACCCGGTACTGATGAAGAAGTGGTTCGCGCCGCGGCCGTGGACGACGCCGAAGGTGGTGACCGATGTGCGGCCGGGCGGCAGCACGCTGGTGGTGATGGCCGACGAGAACGGCACCGAGTATCCCAACCCGGGCCAGTATCTCGAGGTGGTGCCGAACCGGAAGCTGGTGTTCACCGACGCCTATACCGGCGACTGGCAGGCCAGCGAGAAGCCGTTCATGACGGTGACCCTGACCTTCGAGGATATCGGCGGCAAGACCCGTTACATCGCCCGCTGCCAGCATTGGAACGCCGAGGACAAGGCGGCCCACGAGCAGATGGGCTTTCACGAAGGCTGGGGCATGGTGACCGAGCAGCTTGAGGAAGTGCTGAAGGCGCACTAGGCATAGCGAATAGCGAATAGCGAATAGGAGGGGGTGCCGTGACAACGAGCCCTGGCAACCCCTTTCGCTACTCGCTACTCGCTACTCGCTATTCACGGCCCCAGGCAGCCGGAACAGCGCGTCGGCGATGTTGGCTTCGCGCAGCGGATCGAACGGTCCGTCAGTGGGCAGGGCGATCGAGACGCGGTCGACGCCGAGATCGGCCAGCTGGTAGGGCGTGCCGTAGCCATATTCGAGATGGCCGCGGCCGATAATGCCGATCACCAGCGGCGCGGCCGGGCCATCGAGGGCGCGGGCGATGTTGCAGGCGAAGGCGCGATCCCAGGTCTGCTGGGCGCGGACGAACCGGTCGGAGGTCATCGCATCGCGCGAGCGGCTCGCGGGACCTGCAAAACGGCTCAGATAGTCGCGATAGGCAGGCAGCGCCGGACGCGCCGGGGTGAGGCCGTCGCGTTCATCGACCGGGATAGCGTCCCAGCCTTCCTTGCCAACGCGGGTGACCAGCGGGCGGTGGCAGTTGAGCGCCAGCATGGGCAGGCGGAACTGCCGGCAGAACTGGAACAGCGGCAGGTAGAGGGCAGGATCGAAGCGCCAGACTTCGCTCCATTCGGCGGCCTCGAGGAAATCGGTGGTGGTAGCGAAGGCGCCGGCGATGAAGGCATCGAGCACCGGCTGCAGGCGGCGCGGAAACATCTCGAAGCCGAGCGCGATATCGGAGCGGTGCGCCATGATGCCGGCGGCGACGTGCAGCTGCCAGCGATGCACGTCGAAGCGATCGTGGGTCTCGCCGAGCAACACCACCTGCTGCAGCGCCAGGTGGCGCATCAACTGCGGGTGCGCGATGGGTTCGGCATTGCGCGGATCGAGCCAGGTGCCCGGGGTGATGGAAATCGTGGGGGTGCTCGTATCAGCCATGCCAGCTCTCGTGCGGTTCGGGGGCGCTGGCTGGCAGATGCTGGCTTGCTGAGCGGGTGGTAGCCGCTGCCGGACGACCGGTCAACCGGTCGCTCACAGGCGCTAAGCTACGGTCGTACCCCACCCACCGGGTCATTCCCGCGAAAGCGGAACCACTGTTTTTTTGGCCTTTGCACGATCGCAAACGGGGTTCCCCACTTTCGTGGGGATGACACCGAGTTTGGGGGATTTGCGGAGCGTCGGTTCGCATACCCGGCGTCACCCATGGGGCGAAAGCTCGGATGACACCCGGTGGGCAGGTCGGGATCGAGCCCCAATCGGCTTCGCCGGCGAAATGTTCTACTCTTCCGGCTCGGTGGTGAAGAGCAGCGGGTAACCCTCATTGCGGGCCATCTCGGTGGCGCGCGTTGCCTTGGTCTCGGCGATCTCCTGGGTGAACACCGCGACGACGCACGAGCCCTTGGTGTGGGCGGTGATCATGATGCGATGCGCCTGGTCCTCGGTAATGCGGAACTCGGCCTTGAGCACACGGACCACGAATTCCCGTGGCGTAAAATCGTCGTTGAGCAGGATGACTTTGTGCAGCGGCGGGCGCGCCACCTTGGGTGCGGTCCTGGTACGCGGCTTGGTGTCGGTGTCGTTGGCCATGGTGCTGACAATATAGTGCAGCCTAACCGGCCCCGCACCCTTTCGGTTGGACGATAGCTGAAGGCGGTGCAATGAAGGACGTCAGATTTCATCAGGGTCATATTGCATGCGCGTTATTGGGTTGGTTCTGGCCGCCGCCTGGCTTGTGCTGGGCGGTGCTGTGGTTGCTGCCGGCGATGAACTTCCGCCGGTGGTGCAATACCGGCTCGATAACGGGCTCGAGGTGCTGCTGTCGCCCGACAGCAAAGTGCCCAAGGTCGGGCTGGCGCTGGTCTATCGGGTGGGCGGGATGAACGAGCCGGCCGGGCGCTCGGGCTTCGCGCACCTGTTCGAGCACCTGATGTTCTCGGGCACGACGAAATACCCCAAATTCGACGACACCTATTCGGCGCTCGGGGTCGAGAACAACGCCTTCACCGAGGAAGATCGCACCATCTATGTGGCCGATGCCCTGGCTTCGGCGCTGCCGGTGCTGCTGTCGGTTGAAGCCGACCGGATGGCCAATCTGGGTGGCGAGGTCGACCAGCACGAGCTGGATGTGCAGCGCGACGTGGTCAAGAACGAGATGCGGCAGACGGTGCTCGACAGCGCTGGCCAGCCAGGCATGCAGGCGCTTCGCTCGGCGCTGTTTCCGGCGCCGCACCCCTATGCCGAAGCGGTAATCGGCTCGATCGCCGATCTCGATGCGGCAAAGCTCGACGACGTGAAGGCGTTCTTCGATCGCTACTATGTGCCCAACAATGCGGTGCTGGCATTGGCCGGAGATTTCGATGTCGAGGCGGTGAAGGCGCTGATTGCCGACACATTCGGCCGCGTCCCGCGCGGCGCCGATGTAACGCTCCCTGAAGCGAAGGAGCCCAAGCCGGTGGCGCTGCGCATGGAGGTCACCGATCGGCTGCCGTCGCCGACCGTGGTGCTGGCGAGCACGGGGCCGGCCATCGGCACCATGGATAGTGCGGCCCTGATGGTGGCGGGCGATCTGCTCGGCAATTACGAGTATGGCGTGCTGCGGCGCGAACTGGTGAACAAGGGGCTCGCCATCAACGCCACGGCGGGCTGGGACCCGGGCCGGCTCGGCGGACGGTTCATGATTTCGGCCACTGCGGCGCCGGGTGTGACGCCCGATGTGCTCGAGGCGGCTTTGCGGCAGGCCGTGGCGGAGTTCGTCGCGGGGCCGCAGGACGTAGCCGGGATCGAGCGGGCCCGGCAGACGCTGCGGCTCGGCCGGGCGTTGAGTGGGGAAGCGATGCTGGACCGGGCGCGGTCGCTGGCGACGCGCTACGATCTCTACGGCGAGGCCTCACCCGGGCTGGCGGACGATCCGAAACTGCTGGCGCTGAGCGCTGCGGATGTCGAGGCGGCGGTGCGCAAGCGCCTGGCGCCGGAGGCGCTGAGCGTTCTGACCATGCTGCCGGGCGCGGCGCGGAGCGAGTATCCGGCCGTGCTGCAGGCGAGTTCGGGCACGGCTGTGCCGATCGTCGCCGAGCCGCGACCGGTGGTCGATGTGCCGGTGCTGGCGGCAGGGGAACCCGGACGGGCGGCGCTGCCGCCGATGGAGACGGCGACGCTGTCGAACGGCATCCGGGTGGTGCATTACCAGACCGCCGGCTCGCCGCTGGTGCTGCTTGCCGCCTCGGTCAGTGGTGGGGCAGGCAGCGACGTGCCGGGCGAGGAAGGGCTGATCGAGCTCACTACGATGATGATGTCGCGTGGCGCGGGCGAGCGAGGCTTCGAAGCGTTCAGCAAGGCGGCCAAGGATATCGGCGCCGACATTTCGGGGCAGACCGGGATGGAACAGTCGGCGGTCGTTCTGGGCGTGCCGCCGGAGAATTTCGCTGCCGGCGTCGACCTGATGGCCGATGCGGTGCAGCGGCCACGCTTCGAACAGCCGGAATGGGATGCGCTGCGGGGTGAGGTGCAGCAGGGGCTGGCCTATCGCAAGATGGATCCTGGCGCGCTGGCCTATTACGCGATGGAGGAACTGGCGTTCCCGATCCCTCAGGGCAGGGCGGCGCTGGAGCCGACGCCGTCAGGGGTGGCGGCGCTGACCGTTGCGCAGGCCCAGGCGACGCATCTGAAACTGTTCACGCCGAGGACCATGACGATCTACAGCGTCGGCTCGGTGAACCTCGCGACCGTCAAGGCGGAGTTGGAGCGGGCCTTCGGCGGCTGGAGCAATGACAGCCCCGGCATCACCCCGGTGCCGCATCCGTCGGCGGTGCTGCCCGAGGGGCTGAAGGTTTATGTGACGCCGAGTGCCGGCAACAGCCAGGCGATCATCAACCTGTCGCGGCCGGCTCCGGCGTTCAACGATAAGGGCGTGCTGGAGGCAATCGCGGTGGCGCGGCTCTTGGGCGGCGATTTTACCAGCCGGCTCAACCAGGTGATGCGCGAGGCGAAGGGCTACTCTTACGGTGTCGGCGCTTCGGTGTGGACCAATATCCCGACGGGCGGCATGCTGACCGTGTCGTCGGCGGTGGCGGCGGACCAGGTGGGGACGGCGATTGCCGATATCCGCGCCGGCTTTGAGGGGCTGACATCGATCCCGGTCGAGCAGACCGAACTCGATCGCACGGTGATGGCCACCGCATCGGGCACTGCCGGGACGGTCGAAACCTCGAGCGGGCTGTTCGGGCTGGTGATGAGCGCCGCCGGAGCCGGGATGACCGCCGAGGAGATGAACGGCAAGCTCGACGAGATCGTCGCGCTGCAGCTGCCGGCGGTGGAGGCCGCAGCGCAGTCGCTGGCTTCGCTCGACCGGGCGCTGGTGGTGATCTCCGGCGACCCGCAATCGATCCTGCCGCAATTGCAGGCGATCGGCATTGCCGATGTGACGGTGCTCCCGCCGGCGGAGTAGACCGAAACCGCGCATTACTATCAGTCGGCGACCCTCTCCCGCTTGCGCAGGGCAATCGCATATGACTTTGCCGGTAGAATCCGGTTCTGTTTCGGAGCGGACGTCGCCCAGGGCGGTCCTCTGGTCTCTGAATCGGAACAAGAACCAAACAGAATCGAAAGCGGAACAGCGGATTCGGTCGCGATCCACTCTTCGGCCATTGGAGAACGAAGTTCTCCGCCAAAACCCATATGCGATTGCCCTGCCCGCTTGCGGGGGAGGCCGATGAGCCCGGCGGCCCTCACGGCGAGGGCGCCGACCGCTAAGCCTTGTAGGGCAGGGTGCTTCACCACCCACCGGCTGTCATCCCAGCGAAAGCTGGGACCCATCTGACCGCCTGCGCCGGGGGATAGTTGGGTCCCAGCTTTCGCTGGGATGACACCGAGTATTGGGGAGCAGCTATGCTCACCACACCCAAGTTGGGTAGATGGCACCGCCGGGGGGCATCCGCAGCCGCGATCGAACCCACTTCCTGCAAATGATACGCACTTGCAGCGATCTAGCGTTCTGTTAGCATTGCGAATGCGAACCATTCGCAAGTGGAGGATGATGTGTCGTTGGATTCGGTGCGGCGGCGGGATTTCCTGCGGGCAGGGCTGGTTGCTGCAGGCGGAACGGCGATCGCGCTGAACGAGGCGATGGGGCAGGAGGGGCATGCGGGCCATGCCGGAGCCGCCGCGCCGGCGACACCAGCTACCGAGCCCGAAGTTCCCTATGGCGGAGCCCACTCGGCGCACGGCGACATGCTGACGGTGGGCGCCGTCGACGACGCAGCCAACGGCTTCACCACGACTGAGCTGCTGACCGAGTGGGAGACCGGAACCGTCTCGACGCTGCCCGATGGACGGGTGCTGCGCAGTTTCGTCATCGAGGCGGTGGACAAGGAAATCGAGATCGCGCCGGGAGTGAAGTTCCCGGCCTGGACCTATAATGGCCGCGTCCCCGGTCCGGCGCTCCGGTCCACGGAGGGCGAGCGGCTGCAGATCACCTTTCGCAACTTCGGCTCACACCCGCACTCCATGCACTTCCACGGCATCCATGCGGCGCGGATGGATGGGGTGCCCGGGGCGGGGCTGATCAATCCGGGCGAAAGCTTCGTCTACGAGTTCGACGCTTTCCCGTTCGGCTGCCACCTCTACCATTGCCACGCGCTGCCGCTTCGGCGGCACATGCACAAGGGGATGTACGGCGCGTTCGTCATCGATCCCGACCCGGCGCTGCATCCGGAGGCGGCGGAGCTGGCCAGCGGGCGGCTGCTCGGCACGCCCGAGAATGCGCGCTGGCAGGAGCTCATCATGGTGATGAACGCCTTCGACACCAATTTCGACAGCGAGAACGAGTTCTACGCGGTCAACTCGATCGCCCACGCCTATGCCAAGGCGCCGATCCGCATCGAGAAGAGCCGACCGGTGCGGATCTACCTGATCAACGTGACCGAGTTCGATCCGATCAACTCCTTCCACCTGCACGCGAACTTCTTCGACTATTACGATACCGGCACGAACCTTTCGCCGACCCTGAAGACCGTCGACCTGATCATGCAGTGCCAGGCGCAGCGCGGCATCCTCGAGTTCAGCTACATCAGGCACGAGCCGGGCCTCTACATGTTCCACGCGCACCAGAGCGAGTTCACCGAGCTCGGCTGGATGGGCATGTTCGACGTGGTGGAGGCGTGAGATGAGCGACATTGCCGAGACCTCTGATGTCGAACGAAAACTGTCGGGTTGGGGGCGGTTGCTCTGGGTGCTGTTGCCGCTGGCGGTGCTGGCAGCGGCGCTGGCCTGGGTGTTTGCGGCCAACCCGCTGCGCAACCTCGATATCGGCGCGCCGCCGGTCGAGGGGCTGACGATCGAGCGGACGGTGCTCGACAGCGCCGGGCTCAGGATGGAGGTGCGGGCCGGCGGCTCAACCGATATGCGGATCGCGCAGGTGCAGGTCGACGATGCCTATTGGCTGTTTACCCAGGAGCCGGCGGGGCCGTTGCCGCGCGGCGCGACAGCCTGGATTTCGATCGCCTATCCCTGGGTGCTGGGTGAGGCGCATGCAGTGCGGTTCGTCACCGACACGGGGGCGACGTTCGACCATGAGATCGCCGTGGCCGTGCCGACACCGCGACCGACCGAGGCGGCGCTGGGCGGGCAGGCGATCATCGGGCTGATCGTCGGGCTGCTGCCGGTCACCGTGGGGCTGATGTTCTATCCGGCGCTGCGCGGCATCGGTCGCGAGGGGATGAACTTCCTCCTGGCGCTGACGGTGGGGCTGTTGGCGTTCCTCTTCGTCGATATGACCGGCGAGGCGCTGGAACTGGCCGGCGAGGCGGCGGCGATGTTCCAGGGGCCAGTGCTGGTGGTGCTGGCAGCGGCGGCGAGTTTCCTGTTGCTGATGGCAGTGGGACGCTGGCGCGGCGCGCCGGGCGGGCTGCAGCTCGCCGGCTTCATTGCGCTGGGCATTGGGCTCCACAATTTCGGCGAAGGGCTGGCAATCGGCGCGGCCTTTGCCTCGGGAGCAGCCGGACTGGGGTTGTTCCTGATCGCCGGGTTTGCGCTGCACAACGTCACCGAGGGGATTGGCATCGCCGCACCGATCCTCAAACAGAAGGTGCCGCTCTGGGCCTTCGCCGGGCTGGCCATGCTGGCCGGCGGGCCGGCGGTGGTTGGGCTGTGGATCGGCAGTCTCGCCACGGCGCCACAATGGACGGCGCTGGCGCTGGGCGTCGGAGCCGGCGCCATCCTGCAGGTGATCATCGAGGTCGGCGCGTACCTCACGCGCAGCAATGCCGGCAAGGCCGGAACCTGGTTCACGCCGGTGGTGATCGCCGGGCTGATTGCCGGCGGCGTGGTGATGTATGTCACCGGCGCGGTGGTGAAGATTTGAGGATGCCCCCATCTCTCAGTCGTCGCTTCCTTCTCCTTGAGGGAGGATTGAGGGAGGGGTGGTGCGGTGATCACCGATGGAACCCCACCCCCAACCCTCCCCTCAAGGGGGAGGGGAGCTCGTGCCCTGCGGCAGGCCGAGGCGGGTGAGGAGGGCGGTGAAGCGGGGCTCGGCGCGGAGGCTTCGGAATTCCGGCTCGACCAAGAGGCCAATGGTCTCGGCGCGCTCCACCGAGGTTTCGAGGTAGGTGAGGGCAAGCTGCTTGTCGCCGAGCAGGGCGGCAGTGGCGGCGACCTTGTAGGCTTTCTCCCGCTCGGCCAGGAACTGGCGCTGCTGTTCATCGAGCATCGCGCGCAGCATGGCCTCGCCACCTTGCGGCAGGGCGGCGCGAGCGGCCTTGGCGATCAACTGGCGGCCGACGCTGCTCTCGACACTGGCGGCAATCTCGTAGCTATCGAGGAAATCGGCGTAGCGGCGCTGGTCGAGGTAGATGGTGGCGAGATAGGCCGGGACGGCGAGATAGTCGGGGTTGGCCTGCCGCAGCTGCTCGAGCATCGCAATCGCCGCCTCGGTATCGCCGGCATAGTAGTGGATCAGCGCCGCATTGGCGCGAATGGAGCGCGAGTCCGGTTGCAACACCAGGGCGCGGTCGATCAGCGCGAGCGGGCGCTCGAACTTGCCCATCTGCATCGAGGTCAGGGCATACCAGTGCAGGGCCTGGGCGTTGTCCGGAGCCAGAGCCAGCGCCTTGTCGAACAGCTCAGCGGAACGGGCGAACTCGTGGCTGCCGTAGAAGGCGTTGAAGCCGAGCGCCGCATAGGCCTCGCCCGATTGCGGATCGAGGCTGAGGGCGCGCTCGGCCGCCTGCCTGGCCTTGGCGTAGGACTCGGGGGCGGGGGCCAGCGTGTACTGGCTGATCAGGTTGTAGACATTGGCGCGGCCGACTTCGGCGCGGGCAAACGCCGGTGCAATGGCGAGGGCGGCATCGAACTTCTCGATGGCGGTGGCGAAACCAGAGGCAGTGCGGCTGGTCCAGGCGATGACGCCCTCCTCATAGAGGGCGCTGGCTTCGGCCGGGATCGCAGGGGTGGGCCGTGCTGGCGGCTGGGCCGTGGCGACGAGGCCAATGACCAGCAGCGCGAGGATGGCGATGGCCGCCGCCAGCGGGAGCAGCAGCGGGCGGCTGATCGGGGGCGCGGTGGCGTCGACCGGCGGCGGGGCAGCTACCGGGCGCGGCGCGCTGAGCCAGGCCTCGAGCTCGCTGACATAGGCGAAAACCGAGGTGCGGGTGCCGCCGGGGACGCGCCGTACCGGCAGGCCGCGGATGCTTTCCCAGCGTTTGACCGTGCGCTCGTCCTTGCCGAAGAAGGCAGCGATTTCCTTCCAGCTGTTGAGGCGCTGGCTCACCCCTTCGGGGCCAGTCTGGTCAAGCATCTGCAAGCCCCGAACTCCGTCGTCCACAGCGGTCGCTCCACCCGATTACGGTCGAAGGCGCGGGGGGAGTCAACTGCGTCGCGGGGCATTTGATCGGGCGACCTTCTTTGGTTTCCGGAAGCATCGGCAGATGACGCTGGAGCCAATATCGGCTATCAACGATAGAGGCGGACGCGTGGCATGAGCCGGCGGCGCCTGAACCTTTCCCCCGCCGGCGGCATTGTCCTGCCGGATACCAGACATCCCGATCTATCTCTCAGCGTCGATGGCGGCGCCCGGGTCGTCTCATCGTTCAGCTTTGGAGGCAGTAAATGGCAGCGGTTCCATCCATTAAACTTCGCGACGGCAATTCCATTCCGCAACTGGGACTGGGCGTCTGGCAGGTCGATCCGGCCATTACGGCGCGCGTCGTCTCCGACGCGATCGAGGTCGGTTACCGCTCGATCGATACGGCCGAGGGCTATCAGAACGAGGAAGGCGTCGGCGAGGCGATCAAGCGCGTCAGCGTGCCGCGGAGCGAACTGTTCATCACCTCGAAGCTGCGCAATGGCGGCCACGCCCGCGACCTGGCGCTCTCGAGCTTCGATGCAACGATGAAGGCGCTCGGGCTCGAGCAGCTCGACCTGTTCCTGATCCACTGGCCGGTGCCGAGCCAGGGCAAGTATGTCGAGGCGTGGAAGACACTGGTCGAGCTGAAGACGCAGGGGCGGATCCGCTCGATCGGCGTCTCCAACTTCAACCAGGATCATCTCGAGCGGATCATCGGCGAGACCGGTGAGACGCCGGTGGTCAACCAGATCGAACTGCACCCGCGGTTCCAGCAGCGCGACAAGCGCGCGTTCCACAAACAACACAACATCTTCATCGAGAGCTGGAGCCCGCTTGGCTCCGGCCGGATGCTCGACGATGCGACGGTCAGCGCGATTGCCAAAAAGCACGGCAAATCGATCGCCCAGGTGATCATCCGCTGGCACCTGCAGGACGGGCTGATCGTCATTCCCAAGACCACGCATCGTGAGCGCATGGTGGAGAATTTTGACGTCTTCGGCTTCGAACTCGACGCGGATGACATGGCCAAGATCAGCGGCCTCGACCAGCGCGACGGGCGCGTCGGCGCCAACCCGGCGACGGCGTCGTTCCTGTTCTGAGTCACCGAGAGATCAACGCCTCAAAGGGCCGGGAGCGATCCCGGCCTTTTTCTATTCGGCAGCAGCGGCAGAGCGCCGGCGGAATAGCAGGTCCTTGGCGGCCAGCACGGCGCCGGCGGTGATCAGGAGGCAGGCGATCAGGATCACGTGGCTGTAGCTGGCATAGCCGGTAAGGATGAGGATCAGCGTCGAGAGCAGCGGGGCGGAGTAGGACGCGGCGCCGAGCACCTGGATGTCGCCGCGTTTCACCCCGATGTCCCAGACGTAGAAGGCGAGGCCGACCGGACCGAGCCCGAGTCCGATCAAGGCGGCCCATTGCCAGAAGTCGGTGGGCCACACCGTTTGCTCGAGCAGCAGGTGGCAGATCGCGGCGAGGATGGCGGTGACGAGGCAAAAGCCGGCGATAGCGTCACTGCTGACCGCGGCGAAGCGGCGCGACAGCACGGAATAGCTGGCCCAGATGACGGCAGCGCACAGTGCGGTGGCGTAGCCGAGGCTGTACTGCGCATCAAAGCCAAAGCCCCGGCCGCGGGTGACGACGAGCACGGCACCGGTAAGCGCCAACGCGCAGCCGGCGATGTGTTGCCATTTGAGCCGCTCGCCGGGGAGCAGGGCGGAGAACACCACGATCAGCAGCGGCCAGAGATAGTTGATCAGCCCGGCTTCAACGGGTGGGGCGTTCCTGAGCGCGAAGAAATAGCAGAAGTGGTAGCCGAACAGCCCGCCGACGCCGAGCAGCCAGACCGGCAGCGGCTGCCGCATCGCCTTGATGGCACCCGGCCGGATCAGCAGCAGCGACAGCCCGCCGATGGCGAAAGTGATGGCGGTGAGCTGGAAGGCCGGCATGGTGCCGCTGGCGGCGGTGAGGAAAGCAAGCAGCGACCACAGCAGCACCGCGGTGAAGCCGATGAAGGTAGCGGTGGAGCGGCTCAGGTGGCTGGTCATCAAACGCTTCTAGCGCGCGTCCGCCGACTGGAAAAGAGCGAGGGGTTGCAGCCGCTGATGGCGCTACCTAATTTCGGCGCATGAGCTTGAGCATCACCGACCTCGCCGAACTGCGCCAACGCCTGACCAGCGGCTTCGGCCCCATCGAAAGCGAGGTGATGGCCGAGAAGGCTGCCTCGCTCGGCTATCACGGGCGGCAGGTGGAGAAGGCGATGGCGGCGCTCAAGGCGTTCGACGCAGTGCCGGGCTCAGCCGATGAACGCTTGATCCTGGTCAAGGCCGCGGCGCGCGACGTGTGGAAGTTCTTCGTGCAGCGCGAAGCCTGCGGTATGCGTGACCAGCGCGACGCCATCCGCCACTACGGCATTCCGCCTGAAGTGCTGGCGCGGCTGGGGGCAATCGAGAAATGACGCAAGGCCCCAATGTAAGTCGATTGATCCGGCCGGGCGATTTCCCTAGAATTTGTGAGATCGATTACATGCCTCATCTGTGCGGGGGCGTCGCGCGCGGATGGGCCAGCCGTTTCGAGTTCGATTGATTCGGCCGGGGAAAGCCGATGCTGGGCGATAAGGTTCGCAAGTCCCTCAGGGATCTCGACAGGCCACTCTCGGCGCTGCGTCCGGCTGCCGACATGGTGCCGCCCTTCCACAAGCTTGCCATCGACGTGATCTGGGCAGGGTTCCGGATCAATCCCGATGCGGTGCGGCCGTTCCTGCCCGATGGCCTGGTGCTGTCGCCGGCCAGCATCGGGGTGCTCGGCATCTACCAGGCGCCCACTGGCTACGGCATCGCGCCCTACATGCGTGGGCTGGTCGGAGTGTCGGTCGAGGGGGTGCGAGGTTCCGACATCGGCGAGGGCATGTTCGTGATGGGCAACATCATGGATGAGCCGGGCGCCGCGACGATGCGGAAGTTCTATTCGGGCGCGACGGTCGAGGGTGTGGCGCGGACCTGGCGCGATGGGGAACTGTTGCATGGCGTTGCCTCGGTCGGCGGGGTCGACTGGTTGCGGGCGACGATCCGGCCAGGTGAACTGCGGCCGGCGCTGTCGGGCGTCGACAACTTCCTCGGGCTGACCGATGCCGGGCTGATCAAGCATGCGGACTCGACCGTGGCGGACCTGGCGGACGCAGACATCGTGACGCTGGAGATCACCGACGCAGCGCCCGACTACATGCGGGCGCTACGGCCGGTCGAGCACGTGTTCGCGCTCGATGCGGTGCGCGTGAATTCGATCTGGAGCGAGCCCCGGGTGGTGGGGCGAACCGCTTCGGGCAATGCCGCCTCGGTGTTTCTCGCGCTGATCGAGGATACCGGCCGGGCTGCTGCCGTGGTGCGGCAGGATGGGACGCTGATCGAAGCTAATGCCAGCGGGCGGGCCTTGCTCGGACCGGATGGTTCGCGGGAAGGGGAGCCACTGCTGAGCGGCGTGCCGGCCGAGAAGCACGCGCTTTGTCAGGCGCTGAAGATGAGTTGCGCGCGCAAGGGACCGCGAGTATCGGAACCGATCGCACTGACCCGCCCCGGCGGTGGGCACCTGCTCGCTTGTGTGATGCCGCTCGAGCATGGCGAGCATGGCGGCGATGCCGCGCTGGTGCTGCTAGCCGATCCGCGCGGGCCGGAGCGGCGCGATGCCGCACAGGTGCTGCAACTGTTCGGGCTGACCGGGGCGGAAGCCAGGCTCGCCGCGCTGGTGGGCGTTGGCCATGCGCCGCGTGGGGCGGCGGCGGAACTCAGGATTTCCGAGCATACGGCGCGCTCGACGCTGAAGACGGTCTACGACAAGCTCGGGATCAACAAGCAATCCGAGCTCGGCCACCTCGTGGCGCGGCTGCAGTATCTCTAGAGCCACGTCATCGGTTCGCTGAACCGAAGAGGTGTCTCTAAGTCTTTGATTTATCGCGCTTTCAGCCAGAAGAGTTTGCAACTTTTCCTGAAAGCGCCGTGAAAGCAATGCTACCCATAGGCGGTTGAACCCCTCATTTGTGGGGTGCGGGTTTTGCCGTGTGCTGCGCACTGTCCCTTCGAGAATGCATCTCAGGACAGACCGCCGTGCTCGACCTTCTCGAAAAACGCCATGCACCCAAGGCCCCCGAGCTCGCTGGGCTGACCGTGGGCGACGTGATCGCCATGCTCGAGACGTTTGACCCCTCGGCGCCGCTTATGGTGCAGGGCGAGAGCGGTGGCTTCGAAGAAGTACTGGGGTTCCGCACCACCGGCGTGGTGCTGAATGTCAACACCGCGGAGGGTTTTGGCCCGCATGACCTGCCCGATGACGGCGCGCGGGCGGATTTGGTCGCGGTGGTGCTGCGGTCAACCGAGCGGTAGAGGAGCCCCCTCTGCTTCCCTCCCCCTTGAGGGGAGGGATTGAGGGAGGGGGTGGTGCAGTGATCACCGAGGGACCCCCACCCCCCAACCCCTCCCCTCAAGGGGGAGGGGAGCTCATAGTGCCAGCTTGAAGCCCTCGTGACTCTTCTTGAAGCCCAGCCGCTCGTAGAAGCGATGGGCGTCCAGCCGCTGCTTGTTCGAGGTGAGCTGGACGAGGCCGCAGCCGCGGGTGCGGGCCTCGGCGATGGCCCAGCCGATCATCTCGCCGCCAAGACCCTTGTTGCGATGCTGTGGCGCAATGTGCACCGCCTCGATCAGGCAGCGCCATTCGCCGAGCTGGTTGATGCCGGGGATGAAGCTGAGCTGCTCAGTGCCGACGGCCTCGCCGTCGAGTTCGGCGATGATCAGCCGCTGGTTGTGGTCGGCGGTGATCGCCTCGAAGGCAGCGAGGTAGCGCGGGTGCTGCGGCTCGTCGGGGCGGTCGTCAGTGGCGACGACGCTGTCATCGACGATCAGCCGGACGATGAAGCCGAGATCGTCAGGGGTCGCGTCGCGAAAGCTCAGCCGGCTCATTCGGTTCGTCCTCGAATCCATCGATATGGAGATCACGCGTACTGGTGATGATCGAGTCGAGGAAGCCGGGGAAGCGCGTGTCGAGATCGGTGCGCCGCAGGGTGACGCGGCGCCGGGTGCCTTCAGGCGTGACATTGACCACGCCGGCCTCGCGCAGCTTGCTTACGTGGTAGGTAATCGACGTCTTGCTGGCGAGATCGGTAAACTGCCCGCAGGTCATGCCGATGCCCTCGCAGCGCGACAAATGGCCGATGATCGCCAAGCGCGTCTGGTCGCCCAATGCGGTGAGCACGTTGGGCAAGGTGATCTGGTCGGCGTCCGGATGGGGCAGGGCAGGCTGTGTGTTCATGGCTCTCACCTATGCCATTTTCCGTCAAAGTTCAATGATCGTTGAACTAGGGCTTGACGGGGGCGCTGACGAGGTTCATTTGTTCAACAATCATTGAACTAAGGATCTTCATATGGACACGCGGCTCATCTGGCTCGCGCTCGGCACCTTTGCCGTCGGCGTCGAGGGCTTCGTCATCGCTACGCTTCTGCCGGCCATCGCGGCCGATAGCGGCGTGACGATCACCCAGGCCGGTTATCTGGTTTTCGCCTATGCCATCGCCTACGCGGTGGGGGCGCCGGTGCTTTCGGCGTTCACCGGCCGGTTCGACCGGCGTCCGCTGCTGGCGGTAGTGGCGCTGGTGTTCGCCGCCGGCGCGCTGCTCGCGGCCCTGTCGCAGGGTTACGTTATGTTGCTGGTGGCGCGGCTGATCATCGCTGCCTCGGCCGGGCTCTACGCGGCGACCGCACAGGCCGCGGCGGTGACGCTGGCGCCGGCCGAAAGGCGGGCGAGGGCCGTGGCGACGGTGGTTGCCGGCACCACCATGGCAGTGGCGCTGGGGGCGCCGATCGGGGCGTTTCTCTCGGGCTTTGCCGGGTGGCGCGGCACCTATTTCGCCATTGCCGGGGTCGGCGTGCTGACCGCGGCGGCGATCTGGCTGATGTTGCCCAGGGGCATAGAGGGCGACCGGCGCGGGCTGGGCGAACGGCTGGGCGTGCTCAGCGTGCCGGGCCTGTTGCCGGCGCTGCTGACCATCCTGCTCTACATGACGGGGCCGTTTGCGGCGTTCATCTACCTCGGACCGGTGACCACCAGGCTGATGGGGCTCGATGCCGGGCTGCTGCCCTTCGTCATGCTGGCCTATGGGCTCGGCGCGGCGCTGGGCAATCCGCTCGGTGGGCAACTGTCGGATCGGATCGGCGCGCAGGCGACGGTCACCATCGCGGCGGTGCTCAATATCGGCTTCCTGCTGCTGCTCGGCGCCATCCCATTGCTGCCGCAGGCGGCGATCACCCCGGCTTACTTCGCCTTCATGGTGGCCTGGGGCATTGCCGGCTGGATGTTCGTGCCGGGGCAGGTGAGCCGCGTCGTTGCCCTGTCGCCGAGTTCGGCGCCACTGGCCCTGTCGCTCAACGCCTCATTCCTTTATCTCGGCACGGCGCTGGGGGCACTGGTCGGCGGCCTGGTGCTCGAGCACCTGCCGATCAATGAACTCGGGCTGGTAGCGGCGATCTTCCCGGCGCTGGCGCTCGGCGTGCTGCTCCTCAGCCGGCCGCGCGCCATCGCCATGCCCCGGCTTGGCTAAAGTCGAGGCCGCCGGGCTCGGCTGAAAGGCTTAGACCCCGGCGGCTTGACCGGCGTCGGGGGCTCTCCTAACCATCGTCGGGCGAGGGGTTTCCGACGATGGACGTGCGACTGCTGTGGTTGGCGCTGGGGGCATTTGCCGGCAGCGTCGAGAGTTCGCTCATCGTCAGCGTGCTGCCCGCCATTGCGACCGAAACCGGCGTCAGCCTGGCGCAGGCCGGCTACCTGATCTTCGGCTATTCCATCGCCTATGGCATCGGCACGCCGCTGCTCTCGACCCTGTTCGGGCACCTCGACCGGCGCTCGGTGGTCGCCGGAGCCGAGCTGCTGTTCGGGCTGATGTGCCTGTTGCTCGGGGTGCTGCCCGGCTTCCTGCTGCTGGTGCTTGCGCGAACCTGCATGGCGCTGGGCGCGGGGCTGTTCACCTCGACCGCGCAGGCGACCGCGGTGGCCCTGGCGGCGCCGGGTAAACGCGGTTCGGCGATTTCGACGGTGGTGATGGGCGGCTCGATCGCGGTGGCGGTCGGCGTGCCGGCCTCGGCGCTGGTGGCGGAGTTCCTTGGCTGGCGCGTCGCTTACATGGGGCTTGGCGTCCTCGCGATCATCGCTTCGGCGACGATGTGGCTGAAGCTGCCTGGCGATATCCACGGCGACCCTCGAACTATCCGCGAGCGGCTGAGCGTGCTGAAGGTGCCGGGGATGCCGCTGACGCTGCTCGCTTCCGGCGTGATGGTGATGGCGAGCTTCACCTTCTTCAACTACCTGGCGCCGGTGACCACGGACCTGCTCGGGCTCGACCGCGTGCTGCTGCCGCTGGTGATGTTTGCCTTCGGCGTCGGCGCGGTGTTCGGCAATTTCTTCGGGGGCCGGCTGGCCGACCGGATCGGGGGCAGGCAGACCATGCTGGTGATCGGCGGGCTGATGGTTGTGCTGCTGGCCGCCGTACCGCTGCTGGCGATGCTGCCGCGGCCCGCCGTGCTGCCGGCGTTCCTTTTCCACATGCTGCTCTACGGCGTGGTGTCGTGGGGCTTCTTTCCGCCACAGCTGCACCGGCTGGCCGCGCTGGCGCCGGCGGCGGTGCCGCTCTCGGCGTCGCTGAACCTCACCTCGATGAATCTCGGCGGGGCGCTCTCGGCGCTGGTGGGCGGCCTGGTGCTCGAGAACCTTGATATTGGCTGGCTCGGGCCGATCGGGGCGGTCGTGGCGGTGGCGGCGCTGGTGATCGCCTACCTCGCACCCGATCATCGGTAGAATAAGGCGTCGCTTCTGATGCCGGTGTGCGCTGACCCCCACCCTTGATCCCTCCCCGCAAGGGGGAGGGAGACGATTGCCTCGGCGCCGGTGTGAGGGTCTCCCTCCCCCTTGCGGGGAGGGGACAGGGGTGGGGGGCGGCTATCACCGGCGGCGGCGGTCAGCCAGCTAAACCCGTTTGCCCTTGGGGCTGAGGGCCCAGGCGACGATCAGCACGATGACGGCGAGCGCTGCCGGCAGCACGGCGAGCAACTGGTTGCCGGCGACCAGCACGGCGGTGCCGGCCCACATGATCGAGCTCAGCGCCTCGGAAATCGTTGCGGTGCGCGAAGCGACCTGGCGACGGCGGAACATGGCGCGGCGCATCGGCACGCGGAACCACAGCTGGATGGCGGTGGCAGAGCCGGTCGAGATGGCGACGAAGATGGCGGTGGTCCAGGCCAGGTCCCACGAGGCGATCGCGACGAACAGCAGTATCGGGGCGAATACCACGGCGATTGAACAGAGCACCGCCTCGATCTTGGCGATCAGCACGGCGCGGGGGTGGATCGGCGCGGTGACGACGAGATCGTGCGCGTCTTCGCCAGAGATGGCCAGCCAGGAAAGGCCGCCGGCGAGCTGGCCGGCCGCCATGACGATCACCGGGATCACCACGACATAGGTGCCGGCGCTCTGGCCGTAGGAGACCCACAGGAACAGCGCCGGCGGGAACAGGTAGAGGATCTGCATCAGCGTCTGGCTGAGCAGCCAGGGATCACGCAGCAGCAGCCGCCATTCCTTGACCCGCAGCGCGTGGCGCTGTGAGGCCCTGCGGAAGGGCCGCGTCGAGGCGGTCTGCTGCACCCGGGTGGCGGAAACGCCGGCTGCAGCAATCGCGTGCTGCGCGAAGCCGCCGGAGGTGAGACGGATCACCAGCGCCAGGGCGCCGAGGCCGAGGCCGAGGACGATCAGCATGGCGCCGAGGTCGCCCATGCCGGCGCGCGCCGGCAGCCAGAGTGGGTTGGCGAGATCGGGCGCCCCGGCGACAAACTCGGGCGATTGCAGCACCGAGAAGCGGTTCATGTTGCCGAAGCTGAGAATGGCGACGGCCTGGATGCCGATGACGAAGCCGGCGCCGACGATGCCGGCAATGATCTGGGCGATCAGCCGCGTGCGGGCCGGGCCGATGCTGCGGAACAGCCCGACCGTCACCAGCACCGAGATCGCCGCGGCAAGGGCGCCGAAGCCGGCGAGGACGCCATAGGCGGCGAGCCATTTCGGCCCTTCATAGGCGATCATCACGTTGATGATCGGGCTCGCCAGAAGGCAGGCCAGCAGCACCGTGGCAAAGGCAGTGGCCGCCGTGCGGACGGCGAAGACGCTGGCCGAAGACGCCGGGGAGCTGAGGATCAGGTCGAGGTCGGAGCGCGCGTAATAGGCGCGGGTAACCGATTCCAGCGCCTGGCTCAGCATCACCGTCCAGAACAGGAAACCAGTGCCGGTGACCATCACCAGCGTCGCCTTGTCGGCAACGATGCCCTGGCTGACCCACGGCGCCAGCAGCACGTTGGCGAGCAGATGCAGACCCAGGTAGAACAGCCCGAGCACCAGGACCAGCACGACGCTGCGGACCTTGCGGCCGCCGGTGGTCATGGCCAGCCAGTCGCGCCAGGCGAGACGGAACTCGTGGGCGGCGAACCAGGGGAGCGTCGCGGGCGTGGTCATCAGGCCACCGCCGCGAGGTCGGCTTCTTTCTGGGCCACCAGGTCGAGGAAGATTTCCTCGAGCGTGGTTTCGCGGCCGATGCGGGCGCGGAGCTCGGCGAGCGTGCCTTCGGCGACGAGGCGGCCGTGGTTGATGACGCCGATCCGTTCGGCCATGCGCTCGGCCACCTCGAGGATGTGGGTGGTCATGATGACGGTAACACCGGACGCCACCTTCTGCTTCAGCACATCCTTGACCTGCCGGGCGGAGCCGGCGTCGAGGCCGGTCAACGGCTCATCGAGGATGATGAGGCGCGGGTTGTGCACCAGCGCACCGGCCAGGGCCACCTTCTGCAGCATGCCCTTGGAAAAGCCGCCGCAGCGTTCGTTGGCATGCGGACGGAGACCGAGCCAGTCGATCAGTTCGTTGGACTGGCGCTCGGCCTCGCGCGCTTCGATGCGCCAGAGGCCGGCGACGAACTCGAGATATTCCAGCGGGGTCAGCCGGTCATAGACCATGGGCTCATCGGAGACCCAGGCAACGATGGATTTGGCGGCAATCGGGTCCGTCGCCGTGTCGATGCCGTAGACCGAGATCGCTCCGGCATCAGGCTTCAAGAGGCCCGCAACCATGCGGAGAATGGTGGTCTTGCCGGCGCCGTTCGGTCCGAGCAGGGCGTAGAATTCGCCGGCCTTCACCGTTAACTCGAGATCGACGACCACCGGCCGGTCGAAGCTCTTCCGGAGCCCGGAAATGGCGAGGGCAAAATCGGGGGACGGCATGCGAGGCTCCGCTATGTTCGCCTGGAGCCTATCCATCAGCCGTTGAGAGGCGCTGAACTGGGCCGGTAAACAAAGAGTAGTTCTCGCTTGGTCGCGTGATCGAACCGGAAAAGTCTGCAACTTTTCCTGATCACGCTCCTATTGCAGGCCCACGGCGTCGACGATGCCACCGATGCAGCCGCCATCGGTGGGGCGGGCGGCGCGGATCAGCTTGCCAAGATTGGGGCTCTCGCCCGGCGCGCCCCACAGGCCAATGGTGATCTCGCTGACGATGCGGCGCTTGCCGTCGTCGTCGCAGGCGATGCGGACGCGCTTGCCGGCATCGCGGCCGAAAGCATCGTCGAAGGCTTCGCGGATCTGGTCGCGGGTCAGGGTCTTGCCGATATTGTCGGCGAAGAGGTCGCGCACCTTCGAGGCGTTGAGCGCAGCGAGCAACTGCGTGGCGACGCTGTAATAGCTCCCCTCATCGCCGCCGAAGCAGGTGCCGTGCTTGATCCACTCGTGCCGCTCGAGTTGCGAGCGCGTGCCGGGCATCGCTTCGTCGAGGGTTTTCTGCAGCGCGGTTGGAAGCTCGACCGGGGGCAGGGCCGACCAGCGGCCGTCGCGATCGAGCTGTTCGAGCTGGCTCGATACCTCGCAATACTCCCCGGTCGGCCAGAGCCCGTGCAGCGAGAAATGGTTGGCATCGAACCGGGTACGGCTCTGCTGGCGACATTCCGGCTTGCCGGCAGCGCCTTCGCAGAAGGCGGGCTGCCAGCTCGCAGCCAGAATCAGGAACTGCTCGGAAGCCCTGGAAGGTGTTGTGGGTTCCGGCCTTGGCGCGGGCTCGGCCGGGGCCGGGGGCGTGGCGACCACCGGCGGGGGATCCGCCGGCTTCAACCAGAGGTACACCGCCCCGCCGATGAGGAAAGCCAGCAGCAGGGCGGTAATGAACCTCGGGTTCATCCGCTCAACGCTGCGTCACGTAGCCGTCGGGCACGCCCCTTGTAGCGAGCACGAACTGCCAGACCTGCAGCACCTTGGCGCGGAAGCCGCCGGCGCAGCAGAGCAGGTAGTACTTCCACAGCCGGTAGAACCGCTCCTCCTCGGGGTTACGATCTTTCTTCCAGCTGCGCTCGAAGTTCTCGTACCAGGCGACCAGCGTCTTGTCGTAATGCGGGCCGATATTGTGCACGTCGATGACGCTGAACAGCCCGTCGATGGCCTTGCCGATCTGCGCGATCGAAGGGATGACGCCGCCGGGGAAGATGTACTTTTCCAGCCAGGCTTCGATGGTCTCGGTCGACCACTGGCTGCCGATGGTGTGCATCATGAACAGCCCGTCGTCTTTGATCACGCTGCGCGCCTTCTCGAAATAGGTGCGGTAGTTCTTATGGCCGACATGCTCGAACATGCCCATCGATACGGCATGGTCGGTCTTGCCCTCGAACTGGCGGTAATCCTGCACGCGGAACTCGACCGGCAAGTGCTTGTAGCGCTCGCGGCCATAGGCGGCCTGGTCGGGTGAGACGGTGACGCCGACGCAATTGGCGCCGTATTTCTCCGCTGCGAAGCCCATGAAGGCGCCCCAGCCGCAGCCGATATCCCACACGGTTTGTCCAGGCTGCACGCCGATCTTGCGACAGACCATGTCGAGCTTGGCTTCCTGTGCGTCATCGAGATTGGTGACGCCCTCCGGCCAATAGCCGCATGAGCCGGTCATGCGCTTATCGAGCGAGGCCTTGTAGGCCTCGGTCTCGTTGTAGTGCATGGCAGCGACGCGCTGTGAGCGCGTGATGTTCTGCATGTTCATGAAGCGCGCCTGGACGATCTGCCAGACGAGGTTGGTGGTGACGCGCACGCCATCGGGAACGCGCGAGCGCAGCACCCGGTTGAAGAACTCCGCCATGTCGGCGACGTCCCAGATACCGTCCATATAGGCTTCGCCGAGGCCAAGGGTTCCCTGGCCGTATAGTCGTTTCCAGAACTCTTCGGAGTGGATCTGAGGGTCCCACGGGTTAGGACCGTTCAGCGTGATATCTGCCTCCTTGAGGAGGACTTCCATTTGTGGGGTGGCTCCCATCGAATCCCTGCTCGCTTAATAGACAAACGCGGGAGAGCCAATGCCCCTAAGGCAGGCAAGTCAAGGGCGGCAGGAGCGCCTGCCGCCCTCAGTGGATCAGAGGGTGATGCGGTATTCGCCGAAGCCGTTTTCGCTGGTCTTGCCGGTGGCCTCGATCTTCACCGCGGTGACGTCGGCGAGATGCTCGGCGGCCTTCGGGCCGGTCTCGAACAGCACGGTGCCGCCAATCGGGGCGAGCGACCAGTTGCTGTCGGCCTTGGGCTCGATGGTCTTCTGCTCGATGATGTAGCGCACGATGATATCGCGGTTGGTATCGGGGCCCTTGAAGACGATCTTGTCGGGCCCGATGCCCGGGAAGGTGCCGCCGCCACCGGCGCGATAGTTATTGGTGGCGACCACGAACTTCTGGGCCGGATCGATCGGCTTGCCGTCGAATTGCAGGTCGATGATGCGGCTCTCGGTGTTGCCGATATCCTCACCCTTGGGGCCGTATTTCGATGGCTTGGTGACATCGATCTTGTAGGTGACGCCGTCGATGACGTCGAAGTTGTAGGCCGGGAAATCGAGGTTGATCAGCGGCTGGTCGGCGCCGCCCGATGCCACCTGGTTGAAGATGCCGGCCGAGCGATCGAGCCAGTTCTGCACGTCCTGGCCGGTGATCACCACGGCCTGGATGGTGTTGGGATAGAGGTAGAGATCGGCGACGTTCTTGATCGCCACCGGCCCCACGGGCACATCGGTGTAATAGTCCGGACCGCCACGGCCACCGGCCTTGAACGGCGCGGCGGCAGAGAGGATCGGCAGGGCCTCGTACTCGGTGCCCTTCAGCATCTGCGTGAGGTACCACTTCTGGGCGATGTTGACGATCTGGACGCTCGGATCGTCGGCGACCAGCGCGAAGTAGGAGTGGAGCGGCGCGGCCGTCTCGCCGACCGGGCGGCGAATATAGGCGAGGGTCTCGTCGTGATCGTCCTGCGCGGCGGCGAGGATACCGGCGACGCTTTCGACCAGCGGCTTCACCTTGCCCTCGACGCGCTCGAAGATCGGGCGGGCTTCGGCGGTGTGGGAGACGACGCTCCACTTGCCGTCATCGGCCTTTTCGAGCAGCAGGTCGATCAGGCCCATATGCGAGCCCCAGAAGCCTGCCATCACGGCGGGCTTGCCGGCGAGCGTCCCGGCGGTGAGATCGGCGCCTTCGAGGCCCTCGAAATCCTTGGAGTTGGGGAACACCAAATGCTGGTGACCGGTGACGATGACGTCGAGGCCTTCGACGGCCGCCAGCTGCAGCGCGGCGTTCTCGGCCTTGGGCAGGCCGGTATCGGCGGCGATGCCGGTATGGGCGAGCGCGATGACCAGGTCGGCCCCTTCCTCACGCATTTTGGGAATATAGGCCTTGGCCGTCTCGACGATATCGCGGGTATCGACCTTGCCGGCGAGATGGGTGTTGTCCCAGGTCATGATCTGCGGCGGCAGGAAGCCGATGAAGCCCAGCTTGATGGTCTGCTTGGCGCCGGCGCCGTCAACCAGTTCCTTCTCGATGATCTTGTAGGGCGCGACATAGGTAGTGTCGGCCAGCGGATCGGCGCCGAGTTCGCCCTTGGCGAGGTTGGCCGAAACGATCGGGAAGTTGGCGGCAGCGATGGCGGCGTCGAGGAACTCGAGGCCGTAGTTGAACTCATGGTTGCCGAGCGTGCCGACCTCGTAGCCGAGGGTGTTCATGGCAGCGATGATCGGGTGCGGCTCGTTGGTCAGGCCCTTTTCGTAGGCGATGTAATCGCCCATCGGGTTGCCCTGGATGACGTCGCCATTGTCGATGAGGACCGAGTTGCCGGCTTCAGCGCGGATGGCGTCGATGATCGCCGCGGTGCGGGCGAGGCCGAGCGTGTCGTTGGGCGCATCGGCATAATAATCATAAGGGAAAACCGCGACATGCAGGTCCGTGGTTTCCATCAGGCGGAGGTGCGCCTGGCCGGCGGCTGCCTGCACCGCGAAGGGGTGCAGCACCACGGCGGCGCCAAGCGTCGCCGAGCCGGCGAGGAAGGCGCGGCGGGAAATTGAGTAATTGTAGTTCATTGACGTCTCCCACAACATTTGAAGAAAGCGCGACCAGACGGAACGTCGGCTCTCCTGGCCGGTTATCCCGCATGGCGATCTGGGCTCAGATGCCGCCGCGACGTGACGTTGCAATGACGACGGCAATTGTGACAGTGGCCTTTCTGGACCGTTTGGTCAAATTTGCTGTCGCAAGACGAATGGCAGTATTGTTACTGGGCTGGTCCCATGGAGATTCCGGATGAAGTGGCAAGGGCGTGAGCGCAGTTCGAACATCGAGGACCGGCGCGGCCAGGGTGGCGGCAACATGGGCGGCCTGGGCGGCGGCCGTATTCCGATCCCGATGGGACGCGCCGGCGGCGGCGGCCTTGGGCTGGTCGGCATCATTATCGTCCTGGGCATCATCTGGTTCGCCACAGGGCAAAACCCGCTCGACGTGCTGACCGGCAGTGGTGGCGGTACGACGACCTCGCAGAGCCAGCAATGGGCGCCGCCTCCGAGCAATGCCGGCGAGGACGAACTCGCCAACTTCGTCGGCGTGGTGGTCAAGGACACCGAGACCCTTTGGGGTGAGGTGTTCCAGCAGAACAACCTGACCTACCAGCCGCCCAAGGTGGTGCTGTTCTCGGGCGCCACGCAATCGGCCTGCGGCACGGCGCAATCGGCTTCGGGGCCGTTTTATTGCCCGAACGACAAGAAGGTCTATATCGATCTCAGCTTCTACGATCAGCTGCGCCGCCAGTTCGGCGCGCCGGGCGATTTCGCCCAGGCCTATGTGATCGCGCACGAGATCGGCCATGCCGTGCAGGATCAGACCGGGGTGCTGCCGGAGTTCAATCGGGCCCGCGCCTCGATGAGCCAGGGGGAACAGAACGCTTACTCCGTGCGGGTCGAGCTGCAGGCCGACTGCTATGCCGGGGTGTGGGCGAACTACGTCAACCGCGAGAACCTGCTGGAACAGGGCGATACCGAGGAGGCGATCACCGCCGCCAATGCCATCGGCGACGACACGTTGACCCGCGGGCAGGTAGCCGAGCGCAATTTCACGCACGGCACCTCGGCGCAGCGCATGGCGTGGCTGAAGAAAGGCATGCAGACTGGCGACGTGACCCAGTGCGATACGTTCAAGGGTTCGATCTAGGAACAGCAAAGATGGGGCTGATCCCCGCGGGTGCACTGCCGCATGTGAAGCGGTTCGGCTGGTCCGGCGTCCTGGCGCTGGGCGTGGTGATCGTCATGCTGGCGGGGATCAATCCGATCACGCTGATCAGCGGCAAGGTTTCGCCGCCACCACCGCCGACCTCGATCACCGGCGTGCCGGCGAGCTCGGCCAGCCTCGAGCAGATCGCCGCCTATCCGCCGATCGTCGGCAGCGAGGCGGAGCTGATGTGGCGGCGCTTCTTCTGGCAGACGGCGATCCGTTTTCCGCGGGTGACGATGAGCGTGGTCGAGAGCTCGAGCGCCTTCGGCTGCGGCATGGCGGGCAAGGACCTGACGGTGTTCTACTGTCCCGACAATCGGCTGGTGTATGTGGACACCAGCGCCTACGAGCGGTTGCGCGCCAAATTCCCGCTCGGCGCCGACTACGCCATGGCCTACCTGGTGGCCGAGGCCTATGGGCATCACGTGCAATGGGCGCTCGGGGTGTTTACCGACCTGGTGGCGCTGCAATCGCTGAAGGGGGCCGAGCGGATCGCTGCGCTGGAGCGACAGATCGACCAGCAGGCAGCGTGCTATGCAGCAATGTGGACGATCACCGCCGGGATCGACGAGCTGAACAAAAACGCGGCGGTGATGGCGGCGGTGGGCGCGGTGGAGGCCAATCGCGGCAATGCCATCATCAACCTGCCGCTTGGCCGGGTGGTGCCGGAGGTGCTGACAGCGGCGAGCCCCGAGGCGCGGGCCTTCTGGTACGACAAGGGCTACGCCATCCCGGCGCCGGGCAGCTGCAAGCTTGAAAAGATCGCCGCCGAAGGGCTGGTGTGAGATGAGCGGCCGACTCGACGGATTGCGGGTCGAACGCTTCTTCGACGACGGCACCTATCCCAACAGCGCGCTGCCCTTGCTGTTCTACGAGGAGGCGTTGCCGCGTGCCCAAGCCGATGCCGAGGCGATGGAGGCGCTGTTTGCCGCCAATGGCTGGCCGCCTGCCTGGCGCGCTTCGGTGTTCACCTACCACCACTACCACTCGACGGCGCACGAGACGCTGGGCGTGGTGCGCGGTTCGGCGCGGCTGCTGCTCGGCGGGCCGGAGGGCCGCGAGTTCGACGTCGAGCCGGGCGATGTGATCGTCATCCCCTCGGGCGTGGCGCATCGACGGCTCGATTCGAGTGGCGATTTCCTGGTCGTCGGCTGTTACCCGCCAGGGCAAAGCTGGGACCTGCTGCGCGGCGAGGCGGGCGATCGTCCCGCCGCCGACCACAATATCGAGCGGGTGCCGCTTCCACGCACCGATCCGGTGGGTGGTGCAGACGGGCCGCTGGCGAAGCATTGGCGAGTGGGAACTCGTTAATCGGGCTCGGAATAGGGTGCGCTTCGACACGCCCGGGGCCTATTCGATGTCGCTCGATCTCACCACGCTCTATCTGGTCTCCGCCATGGTGACCGGCATGTCGGGGCTGCTGTTCCTGCTCGACATGCGCGGACGGCCCGATCCGGCGCTGCGCTGGTGGGGGCTGGCGTTCCTGTTCGCCATCACCCCGGCGGTGATCTATGCGCTTGCCGGGCAGGCGCCTGAGTTCGTCGTGCTCAACCCGATCGGCAACGGCCTCGTGGTCGCCGGCAGCTCGCTGCTCTGGGTCGGGGCCCGCGCCTTCAGCCACAAGCGCACGCCGCTGGTGGCCTGGGTGGGGCCCGCCGTGCTCGCCGCTGCGCTGCCGTTTGCTCTCGAGCAGCCGCTGGTGACCTGGAGCGGCTTCCCGCTGCTGGCCGGTGGGGTGGTGGTGTTCAACATGCTGGCGGCACTCGAATGCTGGCGGCCGGTGGGGCCGCGGATGCGCAACCACGTGGTGCTGGCCGTCGCCTGGGCCGGCGGCTCGGTGTTCTACCTGTTCCGGCTCATCGCATTCGTGGCGTTCGGGCCGGATGATCCGCGCTTCGCGCTGGCGTTCGGTTCCGAGGCGGCGACGATCTGCGTACTGCTGCTGATCGTCATCTCCAGCTTCTCGATGGTGGCCCTGGGCAAGGAGGTCTCCGAGGCGGCGCTGAAACAGGCGGCGACGCGCGATGGCCTCACCGGGGTGCTGAACCGGTCGGAGTTCACCCGGCTGGCCGAGCGGGCGATCCGGGACGCAGGCGAGCGCGACGAGGGTTATGCGCTGCTGTTACTCGATCTCGACCATTTCAAGCGGATCAACGACACGCATGGCCACGCGATCGGTGACGAGGTGCTGGCCGGCGTCGCGGCAGCGGTGAGCCGGTGCCTCGGGCCGCGCGACCTGTTCTGCCGCTATGGCGGGGAGGAGTTCGCGGCGCTGCTGCCGGGCGCGAGCCCTGATGTTGCCGGCGTGGTGGCCGAGCGGGTGCTGCGGGCGGTACGCGGCGTCACGGTGTGGACGCCGGCCGGTCCGCTGCGGCCGACCACCAGCATCGGCATCTCGGCAGCCAACGTCGAATCGATCGATCTGGGAGCGCTGATGCGGGTCGCCGACATTGCGCTTTATCGCGCCAAGCGGGGTGGGCGAGACCGCGCCGAGGGTGCCGGCGACGCGCCGGTAGCGTTGCCGAAAACCCTGCTAAACGCGTGAATCTTCAATCGGTTCCGCGTTCCCGTTGGGTCCCATCGGCCCTCAAAATGACCAGCAAATGATCGCCACGACGCCGTGATCCAGCCGGTTTGCGAGCACAATCAGGCTTAGTCTCTGTCCTCGCCGACAGCATTAAGGTTGTCGGCCGGACCCGGGCCACCGGGTGCCGATTTGAACCTCACATGGAAGGACAAAACTCCATGAAGAAGCTCCTGATCACCATCGCAGCCATTGGCCTTTCCTCGGCGGCTTTCGCCCAGGCGGCGGCAGTCACCTTCACGTCGGTCGATGCCGACACCAGTGGCGGTGTGAGCCTTGCCGAGGCACAGGTTGCCTGGCCTGATCTGACCCAGGAGGCGTTCGACGCCGCCGATACGAGCAAGGACGGTTCGCTCGACCAGGCCGAGTTCGATGCCTATGTAGCGACGCTTCCGGCTCCGGCCGCGCAGTAATTCGGCCAGCCATGGCTGAGAGGGGTCGCCCGGCCACCGGCGGCCCCTTTTTCTTTGGGCTCGGCGATTACTCGCCGGGCTTCACCTGTTCCGGCTGCAGCGCCATGCCCTTCTGCGAGCGCACCAGGTTCAGGAACCGGGTGAACAGGTAGTGGCTGTCATGCGGGCCGGGGCTGGCTTCAGGGTGGTACTGCACCGAGAAGATCGGCTTGCCCTCGACTTCAAGGCCGGCGTTGGAGCCGTCGAACAGCGAGACATGGGTCTGCTTGACATTGCCGGGGAGGCTCTCGGTGTCCACGGCAAAGCCATGGTTCATCGAGGTGATCTCCACCTTGCCGGTGGTCAGGTCCTTGACCGGATGGTTCGCGCCGTGGTGGCCCTGATGCATCTTCTGCGTCTTGCCGCCCACCGCGAGGCCGAGCAGCTGGTGGCCGAGGCAGATGCCGAACATCGGCTTGCCGGTTTCCATCAGCGTCTTGATCGTCGGCACGGCATACTTGCCGGTCGCGGCCGGATCGCCCGGGCCGTTGGAGAGAAAGATGGCGTCGGGGTTATGCGACATCACATCCTTGGCGGTGGCAGTGGCCGGAACGACGGTCACCCGCGCGCCCTGGTCGGCGAGCTGGCGCAGGATGTTGCGCTTGGCGCCATAGTCGATGGCGACGACGTGGAACTCGGGGTTCTCCACCCGGCCATAACCCTCGGTCCGGGTCCAGGAGGTCTGGTCCCAGTGGTAGGTCTGAGCGGTGGTGACTTCGCGGGCGAGATCGAGCCCTTCGAGGCCGGGGAAGTTCTTCAACTCAGCCTGCATCGAAGGCTCGTGGAAGTAGCCATCGGGGGCGTGGGCGATGACGCCGTTCGGCATGCCGTTCTCACGGATGCGGGCGGTGAGTGCCCGGGTGTCGACGCCGGCGATGCCGATGATGTTGCGCTTCTTCAGCCAGGCGTCGAGCTTCTCGACCGCCCGGTAGTTCGACGGGTTGGTGATGTCGGCGCGCAGCACGCAGCCGCGGATGCCCGACAGCGCGGCCATGTTGACCGTCTCGATATCCTCGTCGTTGGTGCCGACATTGCCGATATGCGGGAAGGTAAAGGTGATGATCTGCCCGGCATAGGACGGATCGGTGAGGATCTCCTGGTAGCCGGTCATCGCGGTATTGAAGCAGACCTCGCCGGCCGCGTGGCCGATGGCGCCGATGCCGTGCCCTTCGAGGCGGGTGCCGTCCTCGAGCAGCAGGAGGGCGGTCGCAGGTTTTTGCTGCCAGCCGGTCATGGCGGGGCTCCAAGGGTTCGGGTCGATGTCGGTTGAGGGCTCTCCTTAGAAGGGGCCCGGCCCAAGCGCAAGTGGCGCACGGGTATTATTGCGCTATATGGGGTGCGGCATAGAGGGGACAAGTCGCGGTGAGTGCGATCGAGCGTGAGATCGGTGGGGTGTTCGTTCCGGTGAGCGACATCGAGCGGGCGAGGGACTGGTATCGGGGCCTGTTCGGGCTCGAGCCGGGTGGCGAGATCTTCTTCGGGCACATCCATGTGCTGCCAATGGTCGAAGGCAGCGGCCTGGTGCTCGACAGCAAGGGATTCGCCGGACCGCATGACAAGAAGCCGGCGTTTCACTTCAATACTTCCGACGTGCACGCGGCGCGCCAACAGTCAGTCGCCGCTGGCGCAATGGAGGTGGGACCGGTGACCGATGGGGTGTTCTTCACCTTCAAGGACCCGGATGGAAATCTGTTGATGGTGGCCGACGTGCCGCCTGCACCAAGGAGCTAGTGAATGCGTGAAGCGATCAGCGAAGGCTACAAGACGGCGCTGAAGGCCGGTGACAAGCGGCGTACCGCGACGCTGCGCGCCATCAATGCGGCGATCAAGGACAAGGACATTGACGCGCGCGGGCAGGGCAAGGAGCCGCTGGGCGACCAGGACGTGCTGGCGCTGCTGCAGAAGATGGTGAAGCAGCGCGAGGAATCGCTCGGCATTTACGAGAAGGCCGGCCGTGAGGACCTGGCGGTGGTCGAGCGCGAGGAGATCGCCATCCTCAACGAGTTCCTGCCCAAGGGGCTGAGCGAGGCGGAGGTCGAGGCGGCGATCATCGACGCGATCAACAAGACCGGCGCCGCCGGCGCCAAGGACATGGGCAAGGTGGTCGCCTCGCTCAAGGCCGACTTCCCGGGCCGGATCGATTTCGGTAAGGCCTCCGCCAAGATCAGGACAGCGCTCGGCGCCTGAGGTTGTTTGGCGTGCCGGATGCTGGTGCAGCGTCGAGCTGACGCACTGCGATCACCCCAACTACGATGTCATCCCAGCGAAAGCTGGGACCCAACTCGCAGCTGGCGCAGGTGGATAGATGGGTCCCAGCTTTCGCTGGGATGACAGCCGGTGGGTAGGTCCAGCGTCGAGCCCACCAGCTTCGTCGATGCAGCCCAATCGTGAACGATCTACGCCGCCAGCCGCAGCTCCGGGCCGTGGACGCGGTTGCGGCCGGCGTCCTTGGCCCGATAGAGCAGCTCGTCGGCGGCGCGGAGCAGTGCGTCGAAGGTCTCGGGGCGCGGCGAAGCGATGGCGATGCCAGCGCTGACCGTGGGTGGGCCGAAATCGCCCGGCAAGGGCTCGGTGCTGGCGAATTCCAGCCGGATGCCGTCGGCAAGGGCGTGAACAGCAGCGGCGCTGGTGGCGTGGACGAGCAGGCAGAATTCCTCGCCGCCGAGGCGTGCCGCCACGTCCTTTGGGCCGAGGGCGCGCGACAGGATCGCGGCAAAGCGCACCAGTACTTCGTCGCCGATGGCATGGCCGAAGCGATCGTTGATGGTCTTGAAATCATCCAGATCGAGCATGATCACCGCGGTGGCCGGCGCCACCGGGGCGTTGCCGGCAAAGGTGAACAGCGCGCGGCGGTTAAGCAGGCCGGTCAGCGCATCGGTCATCGCCAGGTGGCGATGTGCTTCGGTGATGCGAAACTGGTGCAGCGCCATGGTCACGGCGCCGGCGGCAGCGAGCGAGGCGAGCAGCGCGATCGAGTTCAGGTCTTCGGCCCAGTTGTGGGGCCGCTCGGTGAGCACCCATTGTCCGCCGGCAAACAGCACGACGGCGCAGAGGGCGAAGGTCACGGCGGTCGAGCCGTAGAGCGCAGATTTGGCGAGCATGGCGAGCGGCGTGTTGGTGCGCGCCAGCCAGTGTTCGCGGCCGGCAGCGAGGAAGAAGCCGGCGGCGGCGACGTTCATCACGATGGTGCCGATGCCGCTGAAGCCAACGACGAACAGCGCGCTCATGACCCCACAGGCCAGCACCCAGGCCACCATGGCCGAGCGCCAGGGCGTCCGGCCGGAGGAGAACTGCGTGCAGCCGATATAGATGAAGGCGAAGCCGGCGAGCAGCAGCGAGAAAGCGATGCACTGCATGGCCGGATCGTAGGTTTCGAACCAGCCGTAGAGCATCGAGCCGGGCGCCACGAAGCCGAGGCCGAGGCCCCAGCTCAAGAGATAACAGTCCGGCCGCGAGCCCAGCCAGGTGATGACCAGCGTCAGCATCAGGGCGGTGGCGGAAAAGCCGATGGCGATGAGCAGGGACGTCTGGTCGAGCACTGGCGGAGTTTGGGTCGGACGCGGGGAGTAGCTGCATCGTACCGGAGCGGCGCCATCGGCGGGGAAATGCGCCCGCCGATGGTAAAAAATATCCTAGGTAGGCGCTCCGGCTAGGCCTCGCTGGTGGCGGCAGCGGAACCGCGGCGCTCCAGCCACCATGAGAGGCTGGCGGTTCCCGCGGCGCAGAGGCTGGTGACGACGCCGACCGCCGGGATATCGGCATAGCTGACGCCGGCGCTGAGCAGCATGGCGCCGATGAAGGCGCCGCCGGCGATGCCGATGTTGAAGGCAGTCGAGATCAGCGACGAGGCGAGGTTGGGGGCCGAGTGGGCCGCCGCGATGACGCGGGCCTGCAACGGGGTGGAGAAGGCGAAGCCGAGGATCGAGGTGCCGAGCAGGTTGACCGTCATCCACACCTTGTCGTGCATGGCGAACAGCATGGTGAAGTAGAGCAGCGCCTGCAGCAGCAGCACGGTCAAGAGCGTCGGCATCGGTTTCCAGTCGGTGCCGCGGCCGCCCAGGTAAATGCCCAGCATCGAGCCGATACCGCCGACCAGCAGGTAGATCGGGATGATGTCGGGGTGCAGCCGGGTAACGTTGAGCATGATCGGCACCTGGAAGGTGCCGAAGGCGAGGGCGCCGATCATCACGAAGGTGATGGTCAGGTACGAGAGCCAGACCTCCTGGTGGCGTAGTTCGCGTACCTGCTCGCCGAAGGTGGCGTGACGGTCACCCTCCTGGCGCTTGTCGCGCGGCAACTTCAGGAACAGCACGACGGCGGCGATGGCGCCAAGCGCCGCGACGGCGAGGAAGGGCACGCGCCAGCCGAAATGGAGCCCAATGGCGCTGCCGCCGGGGAGCCCGAGGAGGTTGGCGACGGTGATGCCGGAGATGAACAGCGAGAAGGCGGCGCCGCGCCGCTCCGGTGGCACGAGGCCGACGACCACCACGTTGCCGGCGCCGAAGAACACGCCATGGGCAGCCGCGGAGAGCAGCCGCGCCGCCAGCAACAGGCCGTAATCGGGGGCGATGGCGCACAGCACCTGGGCGATCGAGAAGACAATCATCAGGCCGATCAGCACGTTGCGCTGCGAGAAGCGCGAAGTGAAGACGGTCAGCACCGGCCCGCCGACAGCGACGCCGATGGCATAGGCGCTGACCAGCAGGCCGGCGACCGGAATGCTCACCGCCAGGTCCTCGGCGAGCGGCGGCAGGATGCCGGAAATGACGAACTCGGCCGAGCCGACTGCGAATGCGGCCAGCGCCAGAGCGTAAATGGCGATCGGCATGACTATCCTCAAAATATCCGGGGCGGTCAGACCACGCCATGTCGCAGGAAGCAAGCCGGATAAGCAGCGGTGCCTAAACCCCAGACAAGGCTTGGCGGGACGGCAAAAACCGCTAACCTCCTTGAGGCAAACAACATTGGAGGCGGACCGATGGCTGTATCAAGTGACACGAAAAAGCGCTGGGCGTGGATCACTGGGCTCAGAGGCCTGCTGATGCTGCTGGCGGGACTCTATGCGGTGTTCTTTCCGGCCCAGGCGCTGGCGATACTGGTGATCGCCGGCGGTGCATTGTTGCTGGTCGATGGGGTGCTGGGGCTGTGGAGCCTCACCTTTGGTGGCGCCAAGACCGGCAATTTCTGGTTCGACGTGATCCGCAACGTGCTTGCCATCATCACCGGCGTGCTGATCTTGTTGTCGCCGTTCTTTGCGACGTTGCTGACGGCGACTTTGCTGGTCTATCTCGTGGCATTCCAGTCGATCTTCGTCGGCGTCATGGAGATTTGGGTAATCATCCGGGAGCGCGAACAATATGCGCGCATCTGGCCGGTGCTATTGTCGGGAACGCTTTACGTGCTGTTCGGCATCGCGCTGCTGTTCTGGCCGGTGTTCAGCGCCCTGGTGTTCGTGACGCTCGCCGGCATCCTTGCCGTCATCTTCGCGATCGGCCTGTTCGGGCTGGCGTGGCGGATGTTCAAATCGGCTGGTGACGCTGCGGGTACCAAGTCCGTGTGACCGAGGAGGAGAGAATGGCTACCGATAGCGCTTTACCCTGGCCGAGCATTTTCGCGGGCGTCCGCGGCGTGCTGATGCTGGCGGGCGGCATTTTCGCACTGATCTCGCCGCAACTGGCGCTGGCGACCCTGGTGTGGGTCGGCGGCGTGATCGTCATCATCGATGGCGCGCTGGGCCTGTGGGGCCTGCTGTTCGGCGGCCGCACCAGCTCGCGGCTCGGCGTTGCGATCACCCGGCATATCCTCGCGATCCTTGCCGGCATCCTGATCGTGGCGTTCCCGGCGATGGCGGCGGCGATCGGCATCTCGACGCTGGTGATCGTGGTCGGGATCATGATGATCCTGATCGGGGCGTTCGCGCTCTATGTCACCATCGCCGGGCGGGCGCTGCTGCGGCAGGGGACGTTCTGGCCTGAGGTGCTCAGCGCCTCTGCCTACCTGCTGTTCGGCGTGCTGCTGCTGGTGATGCCGCTCAGCAGTGCCCTGGTGCTGGTGAGCATCGTCGGCGTGCTGATGATCCTCTATGGGCTGTTCCAGCTCTACATCGCCTGGCAGTTGAGGAGCATCGAGGTGAAGGTCGCCTGACCTGGCAGCGCGGGCGCTGCCCGGATCAATGCAGGCGCTGATGGATCAGCGCGGGGGAGTCGGGCTGACCGCCTCCCTCCCATCCGTGGCGCGTTCGATCTCGGTGTTGAAGGCGGCTCCCAGCACCAGGATCTGGGCGGAGTTGTACAGCCACAGCAGCAGCACCACCGCGGCGGACACCGAGCCGAAGGTCGCTTCGTAGTTGCCCCAGTTCTCGACATAGATCGAGAAGATCGCCCCGGCGAGCAGCCAGAGCAGCGAGGCGAGGATGGCGCCCGGCCAGATGTGGCGGAACTTGCGCGGGTGGCGATCGGGGCCCCAGCGATAGAGCGCGGCAAGTACGAGAACGCTGAGCAGCAGCAATACCGGCCAGCGCAGCGCCAGCGCCACGACCTCTTCGCCGGACGGCCATGGGATCAGGGCGGGCAGGCCGGCGACCGCCAGCAGGGCGAGGACCACGAAGACGGCGCCGCCGATGCTGAGGCCGATCGCGTAAGCCAGCGACTTGAAGAAGCCGCGCCGAGGCGCCTCGTTGCGGATGCGCGACATGGCATAAAGCAGGGAATCGACCCCACGCGAGCCGCTCCACAGCGCGAAGGGTACGGTGATCAACAGCCCGAGGCCGAGCGTTGTCGGCGGCTGGCTGGCGAGCATGGTCAACTGCTCGGCAATGATGCCCTGAGCCATCTGGGGGACGACATCGCCGACGGTTTCGATAGTGTCGGCGACCATCTGGCGGTTGGCGACGATGCCATAGATCAGCGCGACGGTGGCAATGGCGGGAAAGAAGGAGAGGAAGCCGAAGAAGGCCACGGCTGCGCAGCGCGGCGCGTTGTCGCGTTCGAAGAAGAACGAATGGAGCGTCGCCAGCACGATGGCGCGCCAGCGTCCGAACCAGTTGCTCTCAGCGGTTGCGTGGCTTGTTGTCATCGGTGCCTTCCGAAGCCAAACGACGCTCGACCACCGAGGGTTGCGTGGGGGGACAGCGGGGATAGCATTCAGGCGGGAGTGGCGGTGGCGGGTGGAAACGCCTAGTTATGCCGCATGCGCTTTTCCGACGGCTTCCTCGATGAGATCCGGCAGCGCCTGCCGATCTCGCAGGTGGTGGGCGAGCACGTCATCTGGGACAAGCGCAAGAGCCAGCCGCAGCGCGGCGACATGTGGGCCTGCTGCCCGTTCCATGGCGAGAAAAGCCCGAGCTTTCATGCCGATGACCGGCGCGGCATCTACCATTGCTTCGGCTGTGGGGTATCGGGCGATCACTTCCGCTTCCTGACCGAAAAAGCCGGGATGAGCTTTCCCGAGGCGGTGGAAAAACTCGCCGGGATGGCCGGGGTACCGATGCCGGCGCGCGACGAGCGCGACGAGGCGCGGCAGGAAAGCCGGCGCTCGCTCTACGACGTGATGGAAGTCGCCACCCAGTATTTCGAGGCGGCGCTCAGCCACAATATCGGAGCACGGGCCCGTGGCTATCTGAACGAGCGCGGAGTGAGCGCGGCGGCGCAGACGAAGTTCCGGCTCGGCTATTCCCCTGATAGCGCCAACGGCTTGAAGGAGCATCTCGCCGCCAACGGCGTTTCGGCGCAGGAGATGGTGGATGCGGGGTTGGTGGTGGTGCGCGAGGAATCGCCGCTGCCTTACGACCGGTTCCGCAACCGGGTGATGTTTCCGATCATGGATCTGCGCGGCAAGGTCATCGCCTTCGGCGGGCGAGCCATGTCGGCAGATGTGCCGGCCAAGTATCTCAACTCGCCCGAGACCGAGCTCTTCAAGAAGCGGATGACGCTCTATAACGGGCAGACCGCCCGCGAGGCGGCGCGCTCCGGCAAATCGGTGATCGTGGTCGAGGGTTATCTCGATGTGATCGCGGCGGTGACCGCAGGCTTCGAGGGCACGGTGGCGCCGCTCGGCACAGCGCTGACCGAAGAGCACCTGCAGATGCTGTGGCGGATGAGCGACGAGCCGGTGCTGTGCTTCGACGGCGATGGCGCCGGGCAGCGGGCGGCGGCCCGCGCCACCGATATCGTGCTGCCGCACCTGCAGCCGGGGCGGACGGTGCGGATCGCGACGCTCCCCGAGGGGCAGGACCCCGATGACCTGATCAAGGCGCAGGGGCGCGGCGCTTTCGCCGATGTGATCGACCGGGCCCGTTCGCTGTCGGACGTGATCTGGAGCATCGAGACCGGTGGCATCGTGCCGGAGACGCCCGAGGCGCGGGCGGCGCTCGAGGCGCGGCTCAGGGCCCGGGCCAACGCCATCGGCGAGGCCTCGGTGAAGCGACACTACATGCAGGCGTTCGACGAAAAGCTTCAGGCGTTTTTCGCACCGGTGCGCAACCAGCGCTGGGAGCGGCGTGATGGCGGCGGGCAGCGTGGCGGCGGCTTCGACCGGCGCAATCCGCGCGGCGGCAATGCCAGCCCGGTCGGCAGCCGGGGCAGCCCGCGGGTGGTGGTGTCCGACACGCTGAGGAACTCGCGGCTGTTGAAGCCGGGCAGGGGAGTGGATGCTACCCCGCGGGAGGCGGCGATCCTCGTGACGCTGGTGAACCATCCGGCGCTGGCCGACAGCCGGCTCGAATCACTTGCGTCGCTGGAGCTCAGTTCGCCGGTCTCGCGGAACCTGTTGGGCACCATGCTCGACCTTGTGACCAGGGATCACGATATAAGCGCCGAGGCGCTGAATGCCGCACTCGGGACCCGCGGCTTCGGCGAATCGCTCGACAAAATGCGGGATTTGCTGGCCCGCCAAGGGGTTTGGCAGAGCGGGGCAGAAATCGCCGATCCGGACGCCGAGATCGGATTACGTCATGCCCTGGCCTTGCATTACAAATCCGTTGAGCTAAATAAGGCCCTGAAGGCAGCCGAATTGGCGCTGGGCGACGACCCGAGCGAGGAAACATTCGAACGGCTGCGGGACATCCAGAACCAGATCACCACCGTCGATGGCACAGAGGCATTGATCGAAGGGTTTGGTTCGTTATCGGGGCGCGCGACACGAAGCTTTTAGTTAAGGCTGCGGGTACGCGCGATTTCGCTTATGGGCGAATCAGCACCGGTGACGAACAAGTGACGGCATATCGGAAACCGTCGCGCCAGCCCGTCCCTTTACGATGTCTCAAGCCGTGACCACTTAACGACTATCGGCGCCCTCCCGATCGGGCACCCGGAGCAGCAAGCTAGATGGCCACCAAGGCAGCGACCCAGACCAAGACCAAAGACGCAGAGAAGCCGGAAGTTGCCGGCGCAGCCGGTGGGGCAGAAGCCCCAGATAGCCCGCTGCTCGACCTATCCGATGCCGCAGTAAAGAAGCTGATCAAAACCGCCAAGAAGCGCGGTTACGTCACCTATGAAGAACTGAATGCCGTTCTGCCCTCGGAGGAGGTCAACTCCGAGCAGATCGAGGACATCATGGCGATGTTCTCCGATATGGGCATCAACGTCGTCGACGAAGATGAGGTCGAAGAGGCCGAGCCCGATACCCCGGAAGAGGAATCGACCGAGCTCGCCGAACGGACCGGCACTGCCGTCGCCTCCAAGTCCAACACCCGCGAAGGCAGCGACCGCACCGATGATCCGGTGCGCATGTATCTGCGCGAGATGGGCTCGGTGGAACTGCTCAGCCGCGAAGGCGAAATCGCCATCGCCAAGCGCATCGAGGCCGGCCGCGAGACGATGATCGAGGGCCTGTGCGAGAGCCCGCTGACCTTCCAGGCCATCATTATCTGGCGCGACCAGTTGGCCAACGCCGAAATTCTGCTGCGCGACATTATCGACCTCGAAGCGACTTATGCCGGCCCCGACGCCAAGCAGGCGGCCCCGGTGATGCCGTCCGAGATCGAGCGGCCCTCCGCGGTCAAGGAAGAGATCAAGCCGGCTGCCAAGGCGAAGCCGGCACCGCGCTCGGGCGATGACGAGGACGACTACGTTCCCGACGAGCCGCAGGCGCCGCAGGATCCGGTCGAGGAAGAAGACGACGACTTCGAGAACTCGCTGTCGCTTTCAGCGATGGAAGCCGAGCTGAAGCCGCAGGTGGTCGAGACCTTCGACCGCATCGCCGAAGCCTATGGCAAGATGCGCAAAATGCAGGACCGGCACGCCGAGGACCGCATGGCGGGCAACGCCCCGGCGACCGCCGCCGATCTGAAGAAGCTCGAGGGCCTGCGCTCCGAAGTGATCACCGACGTGAAGTCGCTGTCGCTGAACCAGAGCCGTATCGAGAGCCTGGTCGAGCAGCTCTACGACATCAACAAGCGCCTGGTGCGCCTCGAGGGGCGCCTGTTGCGCCTCGCCGAGAGCTATGGCGTCAAGCGCGAGAGCTTCCTCGAGGCCTATTATGGCAGCGAGCTCGAGCAGAACTGGATCGAAGGCGTCGCAACCCTCTCGGGCAAGGGCTGGGCGGAATTCGCCAAGCGCGAAGCGGACACAGCGAACGAGCTGCGCGGCGACATCCAGACGCTGGCGACGGAAACCGGCCTCGATATCGCCGAGTACCGCCGGATCGTGCACAAGGTGCAGAAGGGCGAGCGCGAAGCGGCGATCGCCAAGAAGGAAATGGTGGAAGCCAACCTTCGCCTGGTGATCTCGATCGCCAAGAAATACACCAACCGCGGCCTGCAGTTCCTCGATCTCATCCAGGAAGGCAATATCGGCCTGATGAAGGCGGTCGATAAGTTCGAGTACCGCCGCGGCTACAAGTTCTCGACCTACGCCACGTGGTGGATCCGCCAGGCGATCACCCGTTCGATCGCCGACCAGGCCCGCACCATCCGTATCCCGGTGCACATGATTGAGACGATCAACAAGATCGTCCGTACCTCGCGCCAGATGCTGCACGAGATCGGTCGCGAGCCGACCCCGGAAGAGCTGAGCGAAAAGCTGCAGATGCCGCTCGACAAGGTCCGTAAGGTCCTGAAGATCGCCAAGGAGCCGATCAGCCTCGAAACGCCGATCGGCGACGAAGAGGATTCGAACCTCGGCGATTTCATCCCGGATGTGAACGCCATCCAGCCGATCGACGCGGCGATCCAGAGCAACCTGCGCGAAACCACGACGCGCGTGCTGGCGTCGCTGACGCCGCGCGAGGAACGCGTGCTGCGCATGCGCTTCGGCATCGGCATGAACACCGACCATACGCTCGAGGAAGTCGGCCAGCAGTTCAGCGTGACGCGCGAGCGCATCCGCCAGATCGAGGCCAAGGCGCTGCGCAAGCTGAAGCACCCGAGCCGCAGCCGGAAGCTCCGCAGCTTCCTCGACAACTAAGAGGGCGAACCCATGTCGTTCTGGAAGAACCTCTTCGGTGGTGGTGGCAGCAGGTCGGCGGGCAAGTCGATCGAGCCGGCGGTGGTGGCGGAGGAGGCCTATAAGGGCTTTACCGTGAAGTCGCTGATCATGCCGGTGGGGAGCGAGTACCAGCTCGCCGGGCTGATCGAAAAAGAGATCGACGGCGAGCTCAAGAGCTACAAGTTCGTGCGCGCCGACCGGTTCTCGTCCAAGGAGGACGTGGTCAGCTTCGCACTCGCCAAGGGCCGGCAGATCATCGACGAACAGGGCGACGGGATCTACCGCCCGTAACGGCTGCCTTACCAGACAACAATGGCGCCCTGGGGATGCGGTCGCACCTCCGGGGCGCTCATACGTTACCCCCACGAGATTGCTGCGAGCGCTGAATTGCGCCGCCAACAGGAGTTCCCAGAGATGGCAAAAAAGCCAACCGCCCGCACCGAGTTCGTGCTGTTCGACATCGTCTACGAGGACGGCAGCCAGCGCTCCAACCGCAAGGTCGATGCGAGCCTGCTCGGCGGCCTCGATGGCGATGAGGCGGCCCGCACCGCCATCATGGAGCAGGACCAGGCCATTGCCGAGAGATCCGGATTGCCGCCGCTGCAGATCAAGAGCATCAGGCGCAGCGGCAAGTAGGGACTAGGGCGCTCTCAGCAAAAAGCCTGTCCCCGCGAAGGCGGGGATTGCCGACTTTTCAGGTTAGAAAGCGCTACAAAATCAATTACTTAGATCTTTCCGCCGGTTCACTTGAACGGCGAGAGTATCTAGACGTCGCCCTCGTAAGGCACTTCCCGCCGCTTCTGCCGGCGCGCTTCGGCATCGGGCAGAATGTGAGCGATCAGCCGGAGGGTGTAAGCCACCCTGCCGAGACCGTCGCGCCAGCGATGGCGGAGTGGCCGGGGCACACCGGCGTGGTGGCCGTCACGATCCCGCTTGAGGTCGCTCCGCTCCGCGTCGGCGGGCTTGTTGCCCCGATAGTGCTCGAGTTGCACCACTGGGGCCGGATCGACCTGGAAGAGCCGGCGGTGCGGAATGATCGGGCCGCCGCGAGAGAACATGTAGCGATCCACTGACATGCGCGGCAGCCTGGGATCGGCGAGGGCGCGCCGAGCCATGCTTGCCGAGATGATGTAGGCGGCGGCTCCCATGTGCGAGGCCAGCAGCTGGCGGACGCCGAAGCGGCCGGCGACGGTGCGCACCGCACGGCCAAGCCGTACGCGTTCGTACATCGTCTCCAGCTTCACCAGATCGGGCCGCAAATCACTGCTGAAGGCGGGCTCCACAAACGCCTTGAGGCCGTCGCCCATCACGGCATCGTCCTCGAGGATCAGGGCGAACTCATTCCCCGCGTCGAGCATATGGCGCCAGGCCTTCTCGTGGCTCATGACGCAGGCCACTTCGACCCGTGTCATCGCCCATGGATTGTGCGGATCGGCATGCAGAGCCATGCGGGCCTCGCCGACCCCGGCAATGGTCACGGCATCGATCCGCTCGGCCACGATGCCGAGCCGCGCGAACTGCTCCTCCATGAATTGCCGGCGATCGGCGCGGGCGCCCAGGTTGATGTAGTAGACCGGGATCTGCGTGGCGGGGAACTCGGTCATCTGGCCTCGGAGGCGCCGGCGAAGGGAATGATGATGCGCGGCCCGCGCAGTGCGGGGAGGTCGCGCCCGGCCAGCCGCGCGAGGCGCGCGATATGGTCGAGATGCAAGCCGAGCACGGCCGTCAGGTCGCGCGCCGGCCGACCCGCCGAGGGGGCCCGCGTCACCGCGATGTTGCTCTCGCCGACACGGTCGGCGGCGTCGAGCTTGTCGATCTGGATGCAGGGGCTCGGAATGGCCTGCAGCACGCGGCTGCGCAGCAGGTGATAGCCGCCACGCCCGAACAGGAAGCGGTCGATCCCCATCTGATTGCGTAACGGACTGGCCAGCGAGTGCCGGGCAGCCTCGCGGGTGAGGATGTAGGCAGCGCCGCCCATCTGCGATGAGCAGAGCTCGCGCAATTCGGTCGTGCCGACACGCTGCGACGCGCTGCCCAGCTTTACCGGACTGTGGAACGTCTCGAGCTTCAGCAGGTCAGCTCGCAGCCGTGCCGGCAGCTCCGGATCGAGGAAATCGCGCACCGGTGCGGCGAGTTGCACATCGTCCTCGAGAACCAGGGCGGCCGGCGCGCCGCTCTCGAGCAGGCGCTCCCAGCTGCGTTGGTGGCTGAGGCCACAGGCGAGGTCGCCTTCGGCCAACCGCCACAGGCTATGGGTCGTCGTGTGCCACGCGACGAGGGCGCGCGGCACTTCATCCATGCGCATTGCCTCGATGCGCTCGGCGGCAATGCCGAGATGCTCGAACTGCCGCTCCATGAATGCCCGGCGATCCGGACGGGAGCTGAGGTTGATGTAGTAGACGGGGATGGTCAGCATCGCGTCTCGGCATGCACGAAGCGGGCAGGGGTTGTCCAGTGTGCCGCCGCCACGCCTAGAGCAGTCTCTGCAGGTCGTCGGCCAGCGGCAGCCGGTATTGCCGGGCGCCCCAAAGCTCGCCGCTGGCGGCGAAGGTGGCGATGAGCCTCAGGTGGTGGGCCCAGTGGCGCGATGCTCGACGCCAGCGTGGCTCGCGACTGATCGTCTCAGGTGACGCGAACAGGGCGCGGTGCTCGTCGAGGTCGCTGCGACCGGGACCACGGCGGCCGTCGCTCGTCTGGTCGAGCTGGATGGCCAGCGCCGGCACCGATTGAAAGATGCTGGCTTGATAGAACAGGCTGCCGGGGCGCCCGAACAGCAGCATGTCGGGCGACAGCATGTCCGCCCGAGGATCCACCACCAACCGTTTGGCGAAGGCCTTCGTCATCACATAGGCAGCCGCACCCATGCTGGATGACATCAGGCGTCCGCGACCGATCCCAGCGGCGGTGCTGGGCACCAGGCGGCCGACCATTGCCGAGGTCTGCCGCGTTTCCATCTGAATGGCATCGACGCCGGCCAGCAGGTTCGGATCGTCGAGCACCGCGGGAAGCTGTTCCGACAGCAACACGTCATCCTCGAGGATCAGCGCTGCCGCGATGTCCTGCTCGATCATCAATTGCCAGATCTTCTGGTGGCTGCGGCTGCAGGCAAGCTCGCCCGGGTTGAGCGGTGAGCCGGGGATACCAGCGCAGTCGGCGGCCGTGACCGCCTCGATCCGGGTTCCAGCCAGCCCCAGGGCGTCGAGCTGCCGCTCCACGTGATCGCGGCGATCCGGGCGTGACGCGAGATTGATGTAAAAGATCGGCAGCGGCATTGCGGTGGCATGACGAACGGCGGAGCCGTTCCCCGGCGTCCCCCTGTCTACATCAGCTTGCGCAGGTTTTCGGCAATCGGGAACTGGAGCTTGCGCGCCCCCCACAGTTCGCCGCTGGACCCAAAGGTCACGAGCACCCGCGTGTAGTGCCGCAACTGAATCTTGAGCCTGCGCCAGCGGACCGCGAGGCTCTTGCGTCGCAGAGCGCCGGTCAGCCGATTATCGTCAAGATCGCTCTTGCCGGCGCCACGCCGGCCGTCGACCGTCTGGTCAAGCTGGATGGCCAGTGCCGGGAGAGTCTGGAAGATGCGTGCGTCATAGCAAAGCTCGCCGGCCCAGCCGAACAGCAGGTGGTCGAGCGCCAGCCGATCGACGTCGGGGCGGGCCAGCAGGCGGCGAGCCAGCTCGGCGGTCATGATGTAGGCGGCCGAACCAAGGCTGGACGACATCAGGCGGTTCCGGCTGACACCGGGCACGGCGGTCGCGACGGCAGGACCGAGCAGAGCCTTCGTGTTGCCGCGGGACTCGAACTGGATGGCTTCGACCCCGCCAGCCAGGAGGGCCGGGTCGGCCAGCAGCGCCGGGACCTCGTCGGCCAACAGCACGTCATCCTCGAGGATCAGTGCCGCCGCGATATCCTGCTCAACCATCAGGCGCCAGATCTTCTGATGGCTGCGGCTACAGCCAAGCTCACCTGAACTCAGCGGCGAGCCCGGCGGCTGCTGGAAGTCGGACGGTGTCACCGCGTCGACGCGAGTGCCGGTCAGGCCCAGTGCTGCAAGCTGCCGCTCGACATGATCCCGTCTATCCGGGCGGGCGGCCATATTGATGTAGAAAATCGGCAGCAACCGTTGGCCCCACTGTTGAATTCGGGGACCGTAATACCACTGACGCGTCGGGCGTCAACGGTTACTCTAGCCGTCCAGTGCTTTGTTTACTGCCGGCTTCACCACGGTCCCAAAGAGTTCGATAGCCTTCATGACCTTGGCGTGGGGAAGGGTGCCGACGCTCAGCTGCAGGCCGAAGCGATCGTGCTTGAACCACTCGTGCTGCATCAGGATCTTGTCGATCACCTGCTGCGGCGAGCCCATGAAGTAGGCGCCCGAGGGGCCGGCGCCGGCTTCGAACTGGGCGCGGGTGGTGGGCGGCCAGCCGCGTTCGCGGCCGATGCGGCTCATCGCCTCGTGGTGGGCGGGGAAGGCGGTATCGAGCGCGTCCTGCGAGTTCTCGGCGATGAAGCCATGCGAGGAGATGCCGATGGGCAGCTTCGCCAGGTCGTGTCCGACCTTCTCGGCGGTGCGGCGGTAGAGCTCGGTGAACTGGGTGAACGCTTCGGGATTGCCGCCGATGATGGCGAGCATCAGCGGCAGCCCGTAATAGGCCGCCCGGGCAACCGAGTTCGGCGTGCCACCAACCGCGACCCAGAGCGGCAGGGGCTCCTGGACCGGCTTGGGATAGATGGCGATGCCGGGGATCGGCCTGGTGTGCTCAGAACCCTCCCAGAGCACCTTGCCGCCTTCGCGGATCTTCAGCAGTTCGGCGAGCTTTTCCTCGAACAGCGTGTCGTAGTCATCAAGCTCGTAGCCGAACAGCGGGAAGCTCTCGATGAACGAACCACGACCGGCCATGATCTCGGCGCGGCCATTGGAGAGCAGGTCGAGCGTCGCGAACTGCTGCCAGACGCGGATCGGATCGTCCGAGCTCAGCACGGTAACGGCAGTGGAGAGCCGGATGCGCCTGGTGATGGCGGCGGCGGCCGCGAGAATGGTCACCGGCGCCGAGGCGACGAAATCTGGACGGTGGTGCTCGCCCAGCCCGTAGAAATCGAGCCCGACCTCGTCGGCGAGCTTGATCTCTTCGAGCAGGTCCTTCAGCCGCTCGGCCGGCGACTGCAGGTGGCCGCCATTCAGCGGATCAGGAGTGTTCTCGGCGAAAGAGTAGAGACCGATTTCCATGGCGCAATCCTCGTGTGGTGCGCCCTGAAGCGCTTCACCGTTTCATTGAAACATCGAAGCGCTCGGTGTTCTGGATTTGTGGCGCCTCTGATCGCGCTCTACATGGCTGTGCGTTTTGAGCCGCGCAAGAACGCACAGCCTTGTAACTCAGACGCTGCTGGTTGGCACGTAGGACGCGGCCGCGGACGAGACCGGAGCCGGCGGCGTGTGCCCGGCCTGGCGGTGAATCTCGGTGACGAGGCCGGCCGGGAGCTTCAGCTTGAAGGCCAGCGCCTCGAGGTAAGCGCGCTCAGCCGGCGTATCGGGCTGCATGGCGACAAGCGAGGCGGCATAGATTTCGGAAGCGTGCTCGGGTGTGTCGGCGCGGGCGACGACGGCGTCGATATCGAGCGGGCTCGCCAATTCGTCAAAGACGAACGCCTTCTCCTCGGAGGAGAGCGGCATGGTCTCAAGGCGCTTGAAGATGCGCTCCTTCTCCTCGGCGTCGATCTGGCCGTCGGCCTTGGCGGCGGCGATCATGGCGCGCACCAGGGTCTTGCCCAGCTCCTCGCCCTGATAGGCGGCCTGCGGCGGCGGCACGAAAGCATCCTGCGTCGGGGCAGGGGCGCCATCCGAGGCGGCGCCGGCCTGTTGCTGGTTCTTCTGGTAGGCCTGCCAGGCGGAGTAGGCGAGCCCGCCGACCGCCGCGACCGCGCCCACTTTGGCCACGTTGCCGACCATCTTGCCCAGTCCGCCGCCCGAGAGCAGCATGCCGGCGGCAAGCCCGGCGGCGCCCGTCATCGCAGTCCGCTGGGCATTGGGGTCGGTCTGCAGGGCCTTGATGATACCGTCGATGTTGAACATGGCTTTCTCCCAGCTTTTTTTGGTTCCGAACGGGAGTTAGGTAGCGCGGCGGGGCTGCGCAAGGATGACAAGTTCGCGCAGGGCCTATGGTTGCCTTTCTCGGCTCGGTGGGTAGGTTGAGGCAGCGTTCAGTTGGGGAGGGCCAAGAGCCGATGGCGAGCGGTCTCGACGATATCGATCACAAGCTGCTGGCTCTGTTGCAGGTAGACGATCGGGTGCCGGTGGCGGAACTTGGCAAGACGCTTGGCGTCGCGCCCTCCACCCTCAACGATCGAATCCGCCGGTTGATCAAGCTGGGCGTGATCAGCGGCTTCCATGCACATGTCGATCCCGAGAAGGTTGGCCTGGACCTCCTCGCCTACGTGTTCGTCGGCTGGAGCGATCCGGCGACCGAGAAGCTGTTCCTCGCTGCGATCGCCAGGTCGCCGGAGGTGCTGGAGGCACATCACGTCACGGGATCGTGGAACTACCTGATGAAGGTGCGGCTCAGGACAACGCGGGATCTCGAGGGGTTCTTTGCCCAGGTGGTGAAGGAAGTGCCGGGGGTGCAGCGGACGGAGACGCTGATCGTCCTGTCGTCGCCCAAGGAAACGACGCTGATCGTGCCGCCCGAGCTCAAAGCGTGAGATGGAAAAGCTCGACCTGAAGAAGCAGCACAAGGCGCTTTACAACCCGCCCAAGGGTGAGTTCGAGATCGTCGACGTGCCGCCGCTGCACTATGTGCAGATCGATGGTGCAGGCGATCCCAACAGCGCGGAGGCCTACAAGACGGGCGTCGCCTGGCTCTTTTCGGTGAGCTACGCGATGAAGTTCGCGGCGAAGGCAGAGCTCGGCAGCGACTACGTGGTCGGGCCGCTGGAGGCGCTGTGGTGGGCCGACGACATGTCGACGTTTCTCACCCGCCAGAAGAGCGACTGGCAGTGGACGATCATGATCCTGCAGCCGGATTTCGTCACGACCAGGCAGTTTGAGAAGGCTGTCGAGAAGACAGGCAAGAAGCTTGGCGCGGCGCCGGCGAGCCTCAGGCTCGAGACCTATCACGAGGGCCTGTCGGTGCAGACGCTGCATATCGGCAGCTATGACGACGAGGCGCCGACGCTGGCGCGGCTGCATCAGGAATTTGTGCCGGGGAACGGGCTCAAGGAGACCGGCCACCATCACGAGATCTATCTCAGCGATCCGCGCAAGGTCGCGCCGGACAAACTGAAGACCATCCTCAGGCAGCCGGTGCGGCGGCTCTGATCCGGCCGGTTCAGCCGCGGTTCAGGCGCAAACCCGCACAGGGCCGGCGTCCGAACCGAGGAGGAACCCATGCTGGTGCGCAGTGCTCTTTTCATCGTCTTCGCCAGCCTCGCGGCTCCAGCGCTGGCCAATGGGGTGATCAGCGAATTTCCTGCCGGCGGGGTGGTGTTCAAACAGGCCGCCAACATCGCCATTGCGCGCGAGGACCTCTACCTGAGCGTGCGCGAAGTGCGGGTGCGCTACGAGTTCAGCTCGGACGCTTCGGCCGCCGAAACCCACACCATCGGCTTTCCGATGCCGGCGGTGCCGCTCGATGGTGGGCCGAGCTATCTGGGCGGGGGCAGCATCGAGCAACTGGCGGATCCACGGAACTACATGGACTTCGCCGTGAAGGTGGACGGCAAGCCGATCACGGCCAAGCTGCATGAGTACGCCCAGCTCGAAGGCAGGGACATCACGGCAGAGATCGAGGCCGCCGGCCTTGAGCCATTGCTGCTAGCCGAACAGTTCGACGCGACCCGGTTCGATCGCCAGACGCTCGAAGCCTTCGTGGCGAAAGGTTGGTTCGCCAGTGCGCCAGAGAGCGCCGAAGAACTGTGGTGGCCGAACTGGAGCTACCAGGCGGTCTACGAGTGGGAGCAGGCGTTCGTTCCAGGCGAGACGGTGGTCGAGATCAGTTACGCGCCGCTCAATGGGTACCCCAGCGATTACGGCCAGGTCTATGAGGGCGGCGGCGAGTACGACGACCCGGAAACGGTCGCGGCGACCAGGGCGGAGTATTGCATCGACGATGCAGTGCTCAGCGCGCTGCAGCGCCATAAGGCGAAGGGCGGTTATGAGGTAGTGACGCAGGGTTACGTGCTGACCACGGGCAACTTCTGGAAGGGGCCGATCGAGGAGTTCAACCTGGTGGTCGACAAGGCAGACCCGGCGGAAGGGATGAAGAACCTCGACCTGGTCGCCTTCTGCCCGCTCGAAGCCAAAAAGATCAGCGACACGCAGTTCGCTTGGCAGGCCTCGAACTTCGAGCCCGACCGTGACATGCGGGTGCTCTACTACAGCTTCTACGATATCGAGCAATGAAGGAACCCCGGCAGCGGAACTGCCGGGGTTGAGGGAGCTTCGGGGGAGGATCCGAAGCTCAAGCTCTGCTTATTGACCGAGCTTACTGCGCGGCCGGGGCCTCAGTCGCCGGGGCCGGAGCCTCGGTGGCGGGCGCTGCCGGAGCTTCAGTCGCCGGAGCGGCTTCAGCAGGGGCCGGAGAAGGCTCAGCGGCCGGAGCCATCGGCGTGGTCTCGGTGCCCGTGGCCGGAGCCTCGGTCATCGGAGCCGGGGCCGGAGTGGCCGGAGCTTCAACCGCGGGGGTGTTGTTCACGGTCGTCGAGGTCGACGGGCCGGAATTGGCCGAGAAGACCAGGTAGCCAATGGCGAGCAACGCCAAGGCGACGATGATGCCAACGAACCAGCCAGTCGCGCTCGACTCGCGGGTGTAGACAGTGCGGTTGGCGTCATCGCTCGAGTAGACGGTATCGCGTTCGGGGACAGCCATGATCAAGCTCCTTTGTTTGAGTACCGTATGGGCCAAAAACGCAGCAGCCGGCGGAATCGTTCCCGCAAACGTGAGCGAATGCGAGATTGATTCAGCGCGATGTCGCAACCCGCTGACGAATCTGGCGATTTTGCCGCGCCAGAGATGAAGAAAAGCTGTCGCGGACCGCTCAGCTTTCAGCCGATTTTGCCGCTTTTTCGTCGCTGCGGTTTGCCTTGCCGATCGATTTGGTCTGAGCAGAGACGCGATCGATGAAGGCAAGGAACAGCGCCGAAACGACAAAGGCCAGGTGGATCAGGGTGAACCACATCAGCTTGTCGGCGGTATAGCTCGACACGTTCAGGAACACCTGCAGCAGGTGGATCGAGGAGATGGCGACAATGGTCGAGGCGACCTTGATCTTGAGCGAGCCGGCGTCGATCTCACCCAGCCAATGCACCGCATCGCCGTCATCGAAGCGTGAGACGTAGTTCTCGTAGCCCGAGATGATCACCATGACCACGAGGCTGGCGACCAGCGCCGCATCGATCAGGGCCAGCATCTTCAGGATCGCATCGGCTTCGTCGATGGTGAAGACGTGGCTGACAAAATCCCACAGCTTCACCCCGAAGGTCGCGGCGTAGACCGCCAGCGCCACCGCCAGCCCGAGATAGAACAGCACCAGCAGCCAGCGCGAGGCGAGGATCACCGCTTCGATGACGAGTTCGAGACGCTTGGGCATGGTGGCTCCGGCAAGGTTTGGCGAACGAGGGATAGCGGATTTTTGGGGTGAGGCAAGGGGCAGGGGTGACGCAGTGGGCGGGGGCGGGCAGTCGGCAGTCGGCAGTCGAAGGAGATCTCTATTCCTCCCGGACGGTCCATCCCTACTGCCTGCTGCCTACTGCCGACTGCCCGCCCAGAAACCAAACGGGCCGGAGATCGCTCTCCGGCCCGCTCGTCAGTTCAGTGTTCGCTCAGTTGCGGTCGGCAACCGTGATCAGCGATGTGATGCGCTTGATCGAGACGCGGCGGTTGAGCTTTTCGGCCTTCTCCGTCTTCACCTTCAGGTAGCGCTCGCCATAGCCCTGGGTGACCAGGTTCTCGGGCGGCACGTCGTAGAAGTCGGTCAGGATGCGGGCGACGGTCGAGGCGCGCTGGTCCGACAGGATCAGGTTGGCCTGGTCACCGCCCACGGCGTCGGTGTGGCCTTCGATCAGGAAGGTCTCGCCTGGGTTGTCCTCGAGGATCGCCAGCATGCCGTTGGCGACCTTGCTGAGCGCCCCGACCTGGCTGCGGGCGATGGTCGCCGCACCCGAGTCGAAGGTCAGACCGCCGACCTCGACGCGACGCACCGAGTCACGGATACGGGCCGAACGCTTCACTTCCTCGATGGTGTAGATCTTGCGGACCTGCTCCACCGGCGGTTCACGGAAGAACAGCTCAACCTCTTCCTCGTCGGCGTCGTCGGCATCGAGGATGTAGTCGCGGATCGGGATGGTCAGGCGCAGCGGAGGCAGATCGTCGCCCGGGTCGCGCCAGTTGCCGAAGTAGTCGTCATCCTGTTCGAAATCGTCCTCGTCCTGGTAGGCGAGGATGTACTCGCGGCCGTCCGGCATGATGCGCGAACGCTTCAGCACGTTGCCCCACTTGTCGCGGATGGTGACGATCTGCACGCCGTTCGGGCGTTCGATGGTCTCCTTCACGCGGCCGCCCGGCAGGCGCTGGTAGTAGACCTCGTCCTCATCGCTGTCGCGAATGCGGTCGAAATCCTGGGCCGGGTTCGAAATGATCAGGTTGACGCCAATCTGGAAGATGAAGCCCGAGTTAGTGAAGTTGTTGCCGGGCTTGCCGCCGCCCTGACCGCCACCGTTATTGTTGATAACGGTGTTGTTGTTCGTCACGTTGGTCGTGTTGTTCGTGATGTTGGTCACATTCGTGACGTTGGTGACGTTGTTGATGATGGTGACGTTCTGCGGCACCTCCATCACCGGCAGGGCGTCGACGGCGATCTTCTCGCCTTCCATCTTGGCCAGCGACTGCACCTCGACCGGTGCGATGTCGGCCTGAGCGGCCTTGTCGTCGGTCGGCGGCGGAGCGGTCGGTTCTTCGGTAACCGCCGGCTGTTCGGCCGGCGCCTGGCCATCGACCACCTGGGTGGCGAAGTCCTTGGCGCTGTCGAGCACCGGAGCCGCTTCTTCGGGGGCAACGGTTTCGGGCAGCACTTCGACGGCCTGCGGGGTCACGGCTTCCTGGGCGCCCGGCAGTTCGGAGATCGGCGGAGTGGTTTCCGCCGCCGGCTGCACTTCGGGAACCGGGGGCAGGGTGATGCCGTACTGCGCCAGGCACTGGGCAACATCGGCAACCCCTAGCGCGGCGCAGATGTCGGCGAACTGCTTGTTGGCAGCATCGATGGTCGACTGGCCGGAGGCGTCGCCGGCTTCGAGCTGGCCGACGCCGACGCTGTAGAGCTCGACGGCAGTGCCCAGCTGGTCCTGCGCGGCGGCAACCGGGTCGGTGGCGTTGGCGTCCGCCGGCTGGTCGGTCGGGCCGGCTTCCGCAGGCTGTTCAGTCGCCGGCTGTTCGGCGGGCTGTTCAGCCGCCGGCTGTTCGGCGGGCTGCTCGGCTGCCGGCTGTTCGGCGGGTTGCTCGGCTGCCGGCTGTTCAGCCGCGGGCTGCTCGGCCGGCTGTTCGGCCGGCTGCTCCGCGGGCTGCTCAGCCGCGGGTTCGGGCAGCGGGGGCAGGTCCTGGCCGATGCAGGACTTGATGTCCTGGTAGCCATTGGCGGTGCAGAGCTCCTGGATGCGCGCCGCGGCGGCATCGGCGAGGGGCTTGGCGCCGGCATAGTCGCCGGCAGCGGCCTGGTTGAGCGCCGCCTGATACTGGTCGAGCGCTGCCTGCAGGTCGGCAACGAACTGGGCCTGTGCATCCTCGGCAGCCTTGGCGTCCTCAGCGGCCTTAGCCTCTTCGGCAGCCTTGGCGTCAGCATCGGCTTGAGCCGCTGCAGCAGCTGCCGCTTCGGCGGCCTGGGCATCCTGAGCAGCCTTGGCATCAGCTTCGGCCTGAGCCGCAGCAGCTGCTTCAGCAGCCTTGGCATCCTCAGCTGCCTTTGCGTCAGCATCGGCCTGAGCCGCGGCCGCAGCGGCAGCTTCAGCGGCCTTGGCATCCTCAGCGGCCTTGGCATCAGCCTCAGCCTGAGCTGCGGCGGCGGCTGCTGCTTCAGCAGCCTTGGCCTCCTCGGCTGCCTGTGCGTCAGCTTCAGCTTGCGCCGCAGCGGCGGCCGCCTCTTCGGCGGCCTTGGCCTCTTCCGCGGCGCGCGCTTGTTCAGCTGCCTGTGCGTCGGCCTCGGCCTGTGCGGCGGCTGCGGCTGCTTCCTCGGCAGCCCTTGCTTCCTCAGCAGCCCTGGCCTCTTCCGCGGCGCGAGCTTCCTCGGCCGCCTGGGCCTCGGCATCCGCCTGCGGGTCGGCTGCCGGCTGGCCGCCGCCAGTGATGGCCGCGATGCATTCCTGGACACTCGAGTAGCCGTTCACGATGCAGGTGTCGGTCAGCGCCTGCTGGGCGTTATTGATCGCGTCTGCGTCGCCGGAAGCCTGCGCCTGCTGCAGGGCCTCATATTCGGCCTGCTGCGCGAACGCGGCGCCCGGCACCAATGCGAGAACGGCGAGACTGGTGCCGGTTAGGAGCCAGTTTCGAAAGCGCATGGGTTTTATCCTTGTTTTGGAGTCAGTTGTTCGAAAAGTGACGCAGACCTGCTGAACCGAACCTGAACGGTTGGGAAACCTGCGGCGAGGTGAATTGGCCCATCATGTGCCGAACGCCCCTGATGCGCGTGCGGTTCCGTACCGCGACAGGACCGGTCAATCGTGGCGCCAGTTGGGCCGTCGCACCCTTGCGAGCAATGGACGGATTCGGTTGCGGCAGCCTAGGCTTGGCGCGCCTATTCGTGCGATCCGATAGGCATTGGTCTGTTGGAGTCGATCTTGGGTGAGCTTCTGAGCTACTGGCCATTTGTCCTCGGGCTGCTGGCCACCGGGGTAATCTCCGGTATCGCGGCGGGGCTGCTGGGCATCGGGGGCGGCGCCATCATCGTGCCGGCGCTGGCCTCCGCCCTGGCGCTGCTCGGCTATGACAGCGACGTGGTGCAGCACATTGCCGTGGGCACCTCGCTCGCCATCATCATCCCGACCGGCATTGCCAGCGCCCGGGCGCACGACAAGCGCGGTGCGGTGGACCATCGCATCCTGAAACTCTGGGCGCCGGTGGTGGTGGTCGCCACCTTTGTCGGCGGGCTGATGGCCGGCCTCTATACCGGCGACGTGCTGCGCATCGTGTTCGGCGTCGTGGCGCTGTTCATCGCCGCCAATATCGTCCTGCCGTTCCAGGAGCGGCTGATGGGGCACTTGCGGGATTCGGCTCTGACGCATCGGATCTCGGCGGCGGTGGTCGGCTATATTTCGGCGCTGATGGGAGTGGGGGGCGGGTCGCTGAGTGTGCCGACCATCCACGCCTTCGGCGCCTCGATGCACAAGGCCGTGGGCACCGGGGCGGCGATCGGGGTGTTCATCGCCCTGTCAGGCACGCTCGGCTTCATCATCTCGGGCTGGAGCGTCGAAGGCCGCCCGCCGCTCAGCCTTGGCTATATCAACATCGTGGCGCTGGTGCTGATCGGCGTCACCGCGGCGCTCTGTGCGCCCCTGGGCGCAGCACTGGCGCACAAGCTGCAGCAGCGCACCCTGAAGATCGCCTTCGCAGTGTTCCTGACCCTGGTCGGGCTGAACATGATCTGGAAGGCGATCGCCGGGTAGGGGGCTATTGCCTCGCGCCTTCCACTGCCCATTTGACCGCCATGCTGGCACCAAAGGTCAGGGTCGGGAAGGAAATCGGGACAGGCGGCTCGCGGCGGGGCTCCAGCATCAGATCGGCGGCTTCGCCCTCGCCGTAGCTGGGATACTCCATGGTGTCGGTGTCGTAGCCGGTCCCTTCCTTGACGGCGAGGATGTCACCGAGACTGGTGCCCAGCGTGTCGGCATAAAGCCGGGCCTTGTGAAGAGCGCTTTCGGCAGCCTTCTGTTTGGCTTTAAGCGTGTACTCGTCCTCGCGCGCCGCGGTGAAGGTGAGCGAACTCACCTCAGCGCCCAAACCAGCGATCGTCGACAACACAGCTCCCAACTGGGTAACGTCGCGAACCTCGATCGACATGTTGTTGGTGGCGCGAAAGCCGTCTAACTGGTCGCGATTGGGATCGGGGAAATAGGTGACCGGGTTGCCGTCCTTATCCTTGGCGATGATGTAGACCTTCTCGAACTCAAATCGGTTCGTCTCAATACCGGCAGTGGGCACCCCGATCTTGTCTATCGCCTGCAAGAGTCGCGTAGCCTTATCGATGCTGGCGTCTATCGCGGCCTGCGACGTTTCGGCCTTTTCGGAGATGCTGACGTTGACCGTCGCGATATCGGCCTTGGCGGTAACCTGGGCATTGGCCTCGATGTAGATGTAGTGGCGCGTGTCAAAATCCTGCGCCGAGGCGCAAACTGGCGCCAGCGCCAGTGCAAGCACGAGCGCGTAATGATACAGTTTCATCGTAAATCCCCATTGCCCAAGTCAATGCGATGATCTGCGGTACACCTGGAGGCGCAATTGTGGCCAAGTTGAACGCGGCGCCACAAAAGTTTCGCCCCGGCACCAGGCCGGGGCGATTAGCAGCTTCTGCAGAAGCTGGTTAGTCGGCAAAGTCCCAGGTGACCTGGACGTTGATCGAGTAGCTGAGTTCGCCACCTTCGATCGGCACGGCGCCGGCCGCGACAGAATCGGCCGAGGCTTTCATCATGTAGGGCTGCGGCGTGCCCATGCCCTGCACTTCGCTGATGTTGCGGATGCTGCCGAGCTCTTCACCGGCGACGCCGGCATAAAGCGCGGCCTTGGCTTTGGCATCGGCGAAGGCGGCCTTGCGGGCCTCGTCGTAAAGCTTGGACGGATCGGCGACCGAGAAACTGACGCCGTTGATGGTGTTGGCGCCGACAGTTACGGCCTTGTCGAGCACCGAGCCGAGCGTCGCCAGCTCACGCACCCGGACGTTGACGTTGTTATAGACCTGGTAGCCGGTGATCTTGGGCGGCAGCTGGTAGCCATTGGCGTCACGCGCGTCGGAATAGACGTAGTTCGGGCTGACCGAGAAGCCCGAGGTCTGGATGTCGCGCGCTTCGATGCCGGCGGCCTTCAGCGTCTCGATCAACTCGCCCATTGCCTTGGTGTTGGCATCGAGCGCTTCACGGGCGGTGGCGCCCTGGCTGGTGACACCGGAATTGACGAAGGCGGTATCGGGCGCCGCAGTGACTTCGCCGAGGCCGCTGATCGAAAGGGTGCCGTTCACGGGTGTCTCCTGCGCGAATACGGGGGTGGCAGTCAGCGCGGTGGCGAGGAACAGGGGAATGAGGGCGGCAGTAATGGGACGCATGCGTCTCTCCTATGTGGCCTTCGGTTGGGAAATATGTCCCAGCCGATCGGGGTGTTAGTGCGGCGAACCTGAACGGGAATTGAACGCCGCTTCCGAGAGATAAGACGCCGGAGGTTGCGTGACCCTTGGGTCGCGAACCGACGAAAGTTTGAGTTACGTGCCTCGACCGCTGCTGGACAGGCTTTGGGGCGGCGGGTTAGGTAGCCCGTCCGAAAAACCGGGGGAGTGCCGTGGCCAACCGACAAGTTCCTAGCGAAGGCGTCCTTCTGGGGCGGGCGAGGGTGCCCGGATACGAGCATCCGCGGGTGATCACCGTGCGCGGCGAGGATATCGTCGATATCACCTCGAAGGCCGCGCCGACCTCGCGAGATATCGCCGAGCAGGCCGACCCCGCAGCCTACGTGGCCGCGGCCAAGGGCCCGGTGATCGGCAACCTCCATCAACTCCTCGCCAACTCCTGGTCGGGGAAGACCGACATTGCGGCGCCCTCGCTGATGTCGCCGATCGACCTGCAGGCGGTGAAGGCGGCGGGCGTGACGTTCGTGGTGTCGCTGCTCGAGCGCGTCATCGAGGAGCAGGCGCGCGGCGACAAGGCCAAGGCCGACGAGCTGCGCAAGGACATCCTGGGGCTGGTTGGCACCGATCTCAGCCAACTCGAGCCGGGCTCGCCCGCCGCGATGGAAGTGAAAAAGACGCTGATCGCGCGCGGTGTGTGGAGCCAGTATCTCGAAGTCGGCATCGGGCCGGACGCCGAGATCTTCACCAAGTGCCAGCCGATGGCTTCGGTCGGGTTCGGCGCCGATGTCGGCATCCTGCCGATCTCGGAGTGGAATAACCCGGAGCCGGAAGTGGCGATGGTGGTGAACTCCAAGGGCACCATTGTCGGCGCAACGCTCGGCAACGACGTGAACCTGCGCGACGTCGAGGGGCGCTCGGCACTGCTGCTCGGCAAGGCCAAGGACAATAACGCTTCGGCTTCGCTTGGGCCGTTCATCCGGCTGTTCGACGGCACGTTCACTATCGAGACGGTGAAGGCCGCCGATATCGCGCTCAGCGTCACCGGCGAGGACGGGTTCGAACTGACCGGCGTTTCCAACATGAGCCAGATCTCGCGCTCGCCCGAAGCGATCGTCGCGGCCACCGTCGGCCGGCATCACCAGTATCCGGATGGGCTGGTGGTCTATCTCGGCACGATGTTCGCGCCGGTGAAGGATCGTGGCGGCGCCGGCAAGGGCTTCACCCACAAGCTGGGCGACGTGGTGTCGATCTCGACGCCGTCGCTCGGCACCCTCTCTAACACTGTACGCCTCGCCACCGAGGCCGCCCCCTGGACCTATGGCGCCAGCCACCTGCTGCGCGACCTGGCAAAGGCTGGGTTGTTGTAAATACTCGATGTCATCCCTCGCGAAAGCAGGGACCCAACTCGCCGTCAACGCCGGCGGAGAAATGGATCCCGGCCTTCGCCCGGATGACACCGGGGTTGGTTGAAACGAGGTGCTCTATGGTACCTGTGAAGAGGAACTCCCCATGACCGAACTGCACAAGAATCTCATCAACGGCGAATGGGTCGGCGGGGACGGGGTGAACAATATCAACCCCTCCAACACCAACGAGGTCGTCGGCGTCTATGCGCGCGCCAGCCAGCAGGACACGCTCGACGCCATCGCGGCGGCCAAGGCGGCGTTCCCGGCCTGGTCGCGCTCGGGCATCCTGCAGCGCTGGGAAATCCTGTCGAAGACCGCCCACGAAATCTTCGCCCGCAAGGCCGAGCTCGGTGAGCTGTTGAGCCGCGAAGAGGGCAAGACCCTTGCCGAGGGCATCGGCGAAGTCACCCGCGCCGGGCAGATCTTCGAGTTCTTCGCTGGCGAGGCGTTGCGCCTTTCGGGTGAGAGCGTGCCGTCGGTGCGTCCGGGCGTCGGCGTCGAGATGACGCGCGAGGCAATGGGCGTCGTCGGCATCATCACGCCGTGGAATTTTCCGATCGCCATCCCAGCCTGGAAGATCGCGCCGGCGCTCTGCTACGGCAACACCGTGGTGTTCAAGCCCGCCGACCTGGTGCCGGGCTGCTCGTGGGCGATCGTCGATATCCTGCATCGCAACGGGCTGCCCAAGGGCGTGCTCAACCTGGTGATGGGCAAGGGCTCGGTGGTCGGCCAGGCGATGCTCGACAGCAAGGACATCGTGGCGCAGACCTTCACCGGCTCGGTGAATACCGGCCGCCGCGTCGCCGAGGCCAGCGTCAAGGTGATGCGCAAGTTCCAGCTCGAAATGGGCGGCAAGAACCCGACCATCGTGCTCGACGACGCCGACCTGAAGGTGGCGGTCGAAACCACGGCGCAGAGCGCCTTCTACTCGACCGGCCAGCGCTGCACCGCCTCGTCGCGCCTGATCGTCACCGAGGGCATCCATGATGCGTTCGTCGCAGCGCTCACCGAGCGGATCCGCAACCTCCGGGTGGGCGACGCGATTGCCAAGGACACCGAGATCGGCCCGGTGGTCGACCCGGGCCAGCTCAAGCAGGACACCGACTATATCGAGATCGGCAAGGGCGAGGGCGCCAAGCTGGTGGTTGGCGGCGAGCTGGTGCAGCGCGACAACCCGGGCTACTTCCTGCAGCCGGCTTTGTTCACCGAAGTGCACAACCAGATGCGCATTGCCCGCGAAGAGATTTTCGGGCCGGTGGCCGCAGTGATCCGGGTGAAGGATTATGACGAGGCGCTGGCCGTCGCCAACGACACCGAGTTCGGCCTCTCGGCCGGCATCGTCACCACCTCGCTGAAATACGCCACGCACTTCAAGCGCAATGCCGAGGCCGGCATGGTGATGGTCAACGTGCCGACCGCCGGCGTCGATTTCCACGTGCCGTTCGGTGGCCGCAAGGGTTCGAGCTATGGCCCCAAGGAACAGGGCAAGTACGCCGCCGAATTCTTCACCCAGGTGAAGACGGCCTATACCGCGGCTGGCTGAGGCCAGCCGTTCCGAGTTGATTGAGCCCGCGCATCACTCGATGCGCGGGCTCTGCATTCGTCAGGCGGGACGCAGACCGTAGGTCACGACGACGTTGCCCTTGCTGGTGATCGTCGAGTTCTTGAGCACGAGCTGAGTGATCGGGTCGGTAGCCTCGAAGATGCGTTTGCCTTTGCCGGCGATCACCGGATGGGTGATCAGCGTCAGCTCTTCGAGGAGGCCGGCAAAGAACAGCTGGCGTGCAACGTCGACGCCGGCCATGACGGCAATGTCGCCACCCTCGCGGTTCTTCAGGTCGCGGGCGAAATCCAGCAGGTCGCCCTTGATCAGCGTGGTGTTCTTCCAGCTCAGCTGTTCCTGACTCAGGGTGCGGGAGGCCACGTATTTCGGCACTGCGTTGATGTAGTCGGCAAAGCCCTGGTCGGCCTCGGCGTTGGGCCAGTACCCGGCCCAGTCCTGGTAGCCGACCCGACCCATGATGACGGTGTCGGTCTTGCCCATCACCTCGCCGAGCAGCGCGCCCAGCTCGTTGTCGAAGGCGTCGCCCTGCCAGAGGTTGGGGGACTCGATGACACCATCGACCGAGTGAAAGAAGCCTGCAGTGATCTTACGCATTTGGAGTTCCTCGCTGTGTCGGCAGTCGGAAATGATGCCGCTTCGTCAACACAACGAACGGCAAATCGCGCAATCGACACGGGAGCGAGAAAATTCTGAAGGGGGCCGAGATGACGGGCGATCGGGGGTGTCGAGGCGCTTCAGTGCGCCATGGTCTCGGCTCGGCTCTTGAGAGACTCGTTGAGGTTTTCATGGTGGCGCTGTACCGGGCCACCCATCACGAGCTCGAACACGGGGGCGAGCCAGCCGCGAAGATCTTCGATGTGGGTGAAGCGCACCCGGTCGGCAGCGAGTGGCTCGATCGCGAACTCGCGGTAGCCGGTGAACAGCAGGTCGGTGCCAAGGTGGCCCCGCCAGCTGAGGCGCCGGTTGGGAACGACCTCGAGGACGTTGGCCTTGACGTTGAGTGGCGGACGCCCCGGCAGCGCCAGCGTCATCGACAGCACGCTGCCCGCGCGCAGCTCACCCGAGATGGCCGGCAGCGCAGGGTTCCACTCGGGGTAGCGATCGAGGTCGGCAAGCACGGCCCACACCTCTGCGTCGGAGGCATTGATCTCGAAATCGGTGCGATGAAGAGCCATCGGCATCTCCCAAGTGCGCTTCGCAAGTTGTGCACCAGCGTTGGCCGGGTGCAAAGGGACTGCGAACGCGTATCGGGCAACGCGGCGCCGGGGGCAATGACGGAGAATGGTGGGCGGAAGCAAGGTCTTGCGACCTATGGCTTTGCTTCGCCGCCACCTCTTGCTAAGGAGGCGACGCTCCGTTGCGGGGCAGGGGCCCATAGCTCAATGGTTAGAGCCGACCGCTCATAACGGTCTGGTTCCAGGTTCGAGTCCTGGTGGGCCCACCATTCTCTTCGAGTTCACGTCGGCGACGCGCGATCGGCCGCGACCGCGCGAGCACCGTAGCCTGTGATACCGCGCGGCTTGTAGATGGACAGCACCGTCGCCGTCAGCAGCACGAGTATGCCGCCTGTGCCGTGCAGCACCATGGAGAACCTTGCGCCTGCATGCTCGGCCAGCGTTCCCTGAAGCGCGGCCTCTGCCAGCATGTCGATGCTTTGGGTCTGGAGCATGAGAACCGCCAAGGCGAGAAGCGTCAGCGCCAGTTTGACGATCACCCAGTAGTGGCGCACGAGCCCCCATGGCGTGCCGAGCGACTGGAGGATCCCAACCAGCAGCGACGACGCGGCAAGCGGGACAATCACGTACCAGGTGATGACCTGCATCGCCGGATAGACGGCCAAAGCTGGCGGTCCGGTGTCCGCAAGCCCCGCGATCGCAAGCGCCAGGAACCCGGCGACCGCCCCGATAAACCCGACCGAAGAGGTCACATGCAGCACGAGCACCAGTTTGCGCCACGGCGCCGGCATGGTCATGGATGCATCCCGCCCAGATGCTGCCATGGCCCATGCCCGCTGAACGCAGCAAGTGCCGCGATGGCGAGCACGGCGACCCCAAGCCCGATGAACACCTTCACCCAGCCGGGCATCGCCCGGGATTTGATCCTGCTGCGCGCCATGAAATGCGTCCTTGCCAAGATGCTGTCGACATTTATCGAGACACTGTGTCTCGATGTCAAGACAAGCTGCATCGACAAAACTGCGGCGCGATGCCACTATCCGTGAATGCCGAAACTGTGGAACGACACGATCGAAGCGCACCGGAGTGCCGTTGCCTCCGCCGTTATGGATAAGACGGCGGAGCTGGCCGTGCGCGAAGGCTTGCACACCCTGACCATGGCGCGCATCGCCCAGGAGGCAGGCATTGGCAGGGCGACGCTCTATAAGTACTTCTCGGACGTAGAGGGCATTCTGAGCGCCTGGCACAAGCGTCAGATCACCACCCATCTTGAGGCCCTTGAGCGCATTCGCGAGCAGGGAGCGACGCCGCTGCAAGGGCTCGAAGCTGTGCTCATCGCCTACGCAGAGAGCACCCGCCACGGCCATGATCACGCCTTCGGGGCGCTGCTGCACGCCATGCCCCACGTGCGGGAGGCGCATGGTCACCTTGAAGAGCTCATCGCCGCAATGATCGCCGAAGCGGTCCGCGACGGAAGCCTCAACGGCGGCGCATCGTCAGGCGAGATGGCGCGCTACGCGCTGGCGGCCATCGCCGGCGGCGCCCCGAACAAGCCAGCCTTGGTACGCCTCGTCGGCATGATCCTGCGTGGTCTTGGCGCGCAAGTCCCGGCATCAGCTACAACGTCGTGAAGCCGGGCGAGGATATCATGATCCGGATGGTTGATGTTCGCTGTCGGCGTGCTGGCTCTCACTGAGCCCGCACCACCTCGAACAGATTGCCCTCGATCGTCGTGATGTAGAGCTCGCCTTCACTATCGACGCCGAACGAGGTGATGGCGCCGAGCGCGCCGAGCTGTTCATTCCAGTAGGTGATGTCGCCGTGCCGGCCGTTGGCGTAGGCGAAGGAGTGGACGCGGCTGTCGCAGAAATCGGCGAAGAAGTATTGGCCGGCGAGCTCGGGGATGGCCTTGCCGCGATAGACATAGCCGCCGGTGATCGAGCAGCCGCCGGTGTCGTGCGAGTAGCTGTAGGTGGGCGGCACGAGGCCTGCCTGGTCGCAGGTCTCGGCGCCGAAACAGGCCGGGCCTTCCATCACCTTCCAGCCGAGATTGGCGCCGGCATCCTCGGCGCCGATGACGGTAATCTCCTCATAGGCGTTCTGGCCGACATCGGCGATGTAGAAGTCGGTGCCGTCGAAGGCCGGGCGCCAGGGGTTGCGGACCCCGAGCGCGAAGATCTCGGGACGACCGCCGCCATTGGCGAAGGGATTACCGGCTGGGATGGCGTAGGGCGTGCCGCCGTCGACATCGAGCCTGAGGATCTTGCCCAGCAGTTCGTCGGGGTTCTGTGCCCGGTTTTCGGGGTCGCCGCCCGAACCGCCATCGCCCATGCCGATATAGAGGTAGCCGTTGGGGCCGAAGCCGAGCCAGCCACCGTTGTGGTTGGCATAGGGCTGGTCGATGTGCAGCAGTTCGGCCGCGGAGTTGGGGTCGGCGACGGCGGGATCGGCGGAGACCTTGTAGCCGACGATGCGGGTGTCGCCGTCCTTGTCGGTGTAGTTGACGAAGAAGCGGCCATTGCTGGCGTAATCGGGGTGGAAAGCCAGACCGAGCAGGCCCCGTTCGCCGCCGCTGCTGACGCTGCTGCTGAGATCGAGGAATGGGGCTTCGGCGAGCTGGCCATCGACGAGGATGCGGATGCGCCCGGTTTGCTCGAGGACGAACAGCCGCGGATCGGCCGGCGGCGCGACCGCGTAGACCGGCTGGTCGAGCCGGTCGGTGAGCAGTCGGGTGGTCAACGCCACCGGTTGGGCCAGGGCAGGTGCGGCGCTGAAGGCGACGAGGGCGGCGAGCAACAGGCGCATGTGATTCCTCCGCAATGACAGGTGCTTATCACCCACGCTGCGGCGGGTGATGTCCAGTCAATCGGAGGTCAAAGCGGCGCGAGTAGGGAGGTCAGGCGCTGGTGGTGCTGACGCTGTCCTTGAGGGCGGCCAGTTCGCTCTCGGCGCGCAAGGCGCGGTCGCGCCAATCCTCGATGGTGAGGCCGTCGATGCGGGCCGGTTCGGCAGCAGGCGCGGCTTCGACCTCGGGAAGCGGGGCGCCGCTGAGCTTGGCGTGCAGCGCCTCGATATAGGCGGCATCGTCCGCGTGCAGCGTACCGCCAGCGAACTCGGCCTGCCAGCGGTTCAGATCGGCGGTGGTTTCCTCGTTCATGCTGCCGGTTGCCAGCAATTCCTTGATCAGCGCATCGACCGCCACGGGCATCTCCTGTTCAGTTCGGGCGCAACCTATCCAAAGCCGCCGCAAAGGGGAACCCGGTGCGACCACGGACCGCTGCTGATATCAACTCGTGCGGAAGGCTTTGCTGAGAAAGGCGGAACCGGCGATGCCGAAGCGCCAGGGCAGGTCCGCGGCCTTGGTGATGCCGATGCGCGGCCCGATCACCACTGGGCGCGGAGATTCGGCCGGGCGGAACTTGAACGGCGGGGCGTCGATCATCAGGCCATCATGGGCTCTGGTTACGGCAAGGGCCTGGCCGAGCTTACCGGGGCCGGAGCAGAGATCACGCGGGTTGGCGAGGCCACGGCGCTCGGCCATTTTCTCGATCCCGGCGGTGGGTTCGATGGCGCGGATGAGGATGGCGGAGGCGTCGGCGCAGACGAAGTTGAAGCACCAGTGGATGCCGTAGGAGCGGTAGACATAGACATGGCCGGGGCCGAGGAACATCGAGGCGTTGCGCTCGGTGCGGCCGCGGTACGAGTGCGAAGCGGGATCGGTCGGGTGATAGGCTTCGGTCTCGACGATGAGGCCGCCGACGCCATCGACGAGGAACTCGGCGCCCAGCACTTCGCGGGCGACGAGGGTGACTTCGCGGTTGAAGAAGGCGATCGAGTCGAAGGCAGGCATGCGCTGAAACTGGGCAATACCCCCAGCCAATGCAACCCTTTAGACCTTCTTGGTGGTGCCGTTCTGCAGGCGGGCCGCGGCGATGCGCAGCGTCAGGTTGATCGATTCGCCGACACTCGAGGTGCCGCTGGAGATCAGGGCGGAGTTGTTGTTGGCCGACGTCGCAAGATCCGACTGGGCCTGGGCCCGGCGCTTCAGCCGGGCGCTTTCGGCCTCGTCGTAGAGCGAGGCGCGCGGCAGCCAGTTCATGGTGCGCTTCTGAATCTGCATGGCGGCGAGACTGCGGGTGCGAGATGAATGAAAGGTTAAGGATGCCTCGGCGCTTGCGGGAGCGGCCAAGGCCATGACAAAGCTCACGGGATAGGAGTGCGGCATGGCGGATTCACTGAAGTTTGGCACCAGCGGCCTGCGCGGCCTCGCGGTCGATCTCACCGGCGGCGCGGCGCGGCGCTATGCGGCGGCGTTCCTCAAGCACATCGGCATGGTCGCCGGCGGGCGGGTCTATCTGGGGCGGGACCTGCGCGCCTCGAGCCCGGCGATCGTTGCCGATTGCGCCGTGGCGATCCGCGCCGCGGGGCTGGTGGCGGTCGATTGCGGCGTGCTGCCGACCCCGGCATTGGCGCTCCATGCCATGGCGCTGGGCGGGCCGGCGATCATGGTGACCGGCAGCCACATTCCGGCCGACCGCAACGGGCTCAAGTTCTATGTCGCGGCGGGCGAGATCACCAAGGCGGACGAGACGGGCATCGCCGGGGCGCTGATCGATGCCGTTCCGGCAGGCGAGGGGGCGGCCGAGGATGGCAGCATAGCCGCCGGCGACCGCTATCGGCAGCGCTATCGCGGGCTGCTCGATCCGGCAGCGCTGAAGGGCTGGCGCATCGGGGTGTTCGAGCACTCCTCGGTGGCGCGCGACCTCCTGGTGTCGTTCCTCACCCGGGCCGGTGCCGACGTGGTGCGGCTCGGCCGTTCCGACAGTTTCGTTGCCGTCGATACCGAGGCGTTCTCGGATCCGCTGTTCGAACCGCGCCTCGGCTGGATCCGGCAGCACCGGCTCGATGCCATCGTTTCGACCGATGGCGACGGCGATCGGCCGCTCTTGATCGACGGCGAGGGCAGTTTCGTGCGCGGCGACGTGCTGGGCATGCTGGCGGCGCGTTTCCTCGGGGCCGACCGGGTGGTGACGCCGGTCACCTCCAACTCGGCGATCGAAGGCGTCGGCTGGTTCGGCCGGGTCGATCGCACCAGGGTCGGCTCACCCTATGTCATCACCGGCATGGAAGATGCTGCCGCCGGCTCGCCCGGCGCGGTGGTCGGGTTCGAGGCCAATGGCGGGTTGCTGCTGGGCAGCGCCGTGACGATCAACGGCCGCGTGCTGAGCCCGCTGCCGACCCGCGATGCGGTGCTGCCGATGCTGGCGGTACTCGGCACGGCGGCCAAGCTTGGCGAGAGCGTCGCCGGGCTGGTGCGGACCCTGCCGGTGCGCGCCGCGCTCAGCGACCGGCTGGCGCATGTGGCGAACGAACGGAGCGCCGCACTGCTGAAGGGGCTGGTCGAGCAGCCCGGTTATGCCAAGGAGTTCTTCGCGCCGGTGGGCGAGGTGCAATCGGTCTCGACTATTGACGGTCCGCGCTTCTCGCTGGTTTCAGGCGACACGGTGCATTACCGCGCCTCCGGCAATGCGCCGGAGCTGCGCTGCTATGTCGAGGGCGTGACGCCGGAGCGGGCGAAAGAGCTGCTGGATTGGGGGCTGGCTGCCGCGAGCGCGGTGGTGCGGTAGCCGCCTGTCGGTGGCATTCATCCGTTACGTTTGTCAGTATTGTTTCAATTCCCCGTTTGATTTGCTGATGTATTCGAAACGACGTCGACAGCGTCTGCTCTCGACTATGGTCTTGTTTCTTGGAGGGGGTAATGGCGAGCGAGGCGGAGGTGCTTCAGTTTGCAGTACTGATCGACGGGGAGAACGTTTCGCCCAAGGTCGCTGACCAGCTCTTCAGGGCAATAGCCAAACTGGGCCAAGCGCCGGTGCGACGGGTCTATGGGGATTTCGACGGTTCGGCAAAGGGCTGGAAGGACGCGGTCTCGCGTTATGCAATCATTCCACGTCAGCAGTTCCCAAACGTGCCGAACAAGAATGCCTCTGACATTGCCCTGGTCATTGAGGCGATGGACCTGTTGCACACCGGGCGGTTCGATGGCTTCTGCCTGGTCTCCTCAGATAGCGACTACACGGGTCTCGCGACGCGCTTGCGAGAGCAGGGACTGAAAGTGTTCGGCTTTGGGGGAAAGGTCGCTGCCGCAAGCTTCAGGCTAGCGTGTCACCAGTTCACTGAGCTCGAGGGCAAGGCCGTGACCGAGGGATCGATTTTCGTATCGCCAAGAAAGCCCATTGCCATCGTCGCCAGCCCGGCGAAGCCCGACTCTGCCAAGAACCTCCTGTTGAGTGCATTTGCGCGGCTGAACGGTGATGAGTGGGTGCCGCTTTCTCTTCTGCTGAAGGAAGTGCGAGCGATCCAGCCGCAGTTCACACCCAAGGATTATGGCTCCGCAAAGCCGATCGCGCTCGTTCGAAAAGCCGGTTGCTTCGATGCCGAGTTGCAGGGTGGCACGATGATGGTGCGCAAGAAGCCGGCGGCAGCCACCATGGCTGCAAGGGCCGCCTGAGCGTCCGTTACTCCCGCACCACCACGAACGCCGCGGCGCTGGCCATGATTACCCCAGCCGTGCGGTTGAGGATGCGCAGCGCCTTGCTCGACTTGAAGAAGTCGCGGGCGGCGGCGGCGAGGCCGGCATAGGCGCAGCCGATGGCGAGCAGCACCACGATCACGATGCCGGTGAGTTCAGCGAAGCCCAGTGCACTGATCGGCTTGTCGAGTGGAATGACGGTGGGGAGCAGGGCCAGGTAGAAGACGATGGTCTTGGGGTTGCCCATGGTGAGGGCGAAGCCCGAGAGGAAGGTCTTCCAGCGGCTCCTCTCAGTCTTGGCGCCGATCTGCTCGGAGCCGGGCTTGGCGCTCCAGAACTGCCAGGCGACATAGAGCAGGTAGAGCGCGCCGGCCCACTTCACCACGAAGAACACCGGGCCGAACCAGGTGGCGATGGCGGCGAGGCCGAACAGCGCGAACACCAGGTAGACCAGGTCGCCGGCGAGAATCCCCAGCACCATCGGGAAAGCCGAACGGAAGCCGCCGCCCAGCGCTCGTGCCACCACCGCCGCAACGCCGGGGCCCGGCACGATCACCGCGATGGCATAGGCGATGGTGAAGGCGGCGAGGGTGACGATATCCATGGCGGGCTCCGAAGCAGGCCGCCGTTCTAGCCCCCGCGGGGAGGGGCGGCAAGCTCAGCCGATGGGCGGCGGGCCCAGTTGCGGCGCGGCCAGTGGCAGTAGCTCCAGAGCAGCACCAGCGTCACCAGCGGCGCAATGGCCGCAACGAGCGGCTGCAGCGGATCGGGGAACCAGGCTGCAGCGAGCGTCCAGGGCAGTCCGAGGACGACGAGGAAGACGCCGGCCAGCGGGGCGGGGGCGAAATCGAACCAGCCCGTGGCGCTGATGCCGGTAAAGGCGAGCGCGGCCAGATAGAGCAGGCCGAAGGCGCGAACGATCATGCGGCAGAGCCAGCGGGCAGCCTCCTGCCGGTAGAGCCGGCCCACCTGGCCCATGGAGTGGGGGGCCGCGCCAACGGCCACGACCTCGGGAGCCGTGGGCGGTTCGTGCCGGCGGCGGCGTGCGGGGTAGGTGCTATGTGCTCGGCTGTCCCTCATCACAGCGACGAGGGTAAGAACCGGCAGGTTTCGGATTTACTTAACTGGGGCCGGACGGGCCGGGCTGCTGCACGACATGGTTTCTCAGGTCACAACGGTTGACAGACTACCTACTGGTAGGTAGACACGAGTCATGGAACAACAGACAGCAGAACGGATCCTGGCCACGGCGCGCCAACTGGTTATCGCCGGCGGCTATAATGGCTTCAGCTATGCCGATATCGCCGCGGTGGTCGGCATCCGCAAGCCGAGCATCCACCATCATTTCCCCAGTAAGGCCGATCTGGTGCAAGCGCTGGTTGCCGGCTACCGGGACGATCTGGCCGCCGGCCTCGCCCATTTCGAGAGTCTGTCGCCTGACGCTGCCGTGCAGCTGCAGAGCTACATCGCCACCTGGGAAGCCTGCATCACCGATGGCAGCATGCCGTTCTGCCTCGGGGCGCAGCTCGCTGCCGAGCTGCCGGCGCTGCCACCGGAAGTGGCGGTGGAGGTCAAGGCGCATTTCCGCTTGCTCGCCGCCTGGCTTACCGAGGTTCTCGCGCGCGGCGCGCAGCAGGGCAGGTTCAGGTTGACGGCCAGTGCCGAACTCGAGGCGGAAACGATCATGGCGACCGTGCATGGCGCCATGCTGTCGGCCCGCGCCTATGGCACCCCGGCGACGTTCGGGCTGATCGTCGGCCCGCTGCTCCAACGCCTCATCATCTGAGATCACTGCCTGCCGACAGGCAAAAGTACACCTCCGCAACCTACCTACTAGAAGGTCAATCCTATGAACACGATCAACTCCGCACCGGCCAGTTGGCTGAGGACCTATGCCTTTATTCGCTTCGGTGTTTCCGCCGCCTGGGTGGCGGCAGCGTTGCTGCTGGCCCCATTCAACCCGGCCATCGCGGCGGTGCTGCTGGTGATCTATCCAGCCTGGGATGCAGCGGCGAACTTCGTCGATGCGCAGCGCAACGGTGGGCTCGGCCGTAACCCGTCGCACCTCCTCAATATCATCGTCAGCGTGATCACGGCGATCGCTGTCATCGTGGCGCTCGGGCAGGGGATGGCGGCAGTGATCGTCGTGTTCGGCGTCTGGGCCATCCTCTCGGGGCTGCTGCAGCTGGTGACAGCGGTGCGGCGCTGGGCCTCGGGAGGGCAGTGGGCAATGGTGCTGAGCGGGGCCCAGTCGGCGCTGGCCGGCGGCTTCTTCGTTTTTTCTGCCGGCACGATGCCGAACCCCGGCATCACGCTGATCGCCGGGTACGCGGCGTTCGGTGCCGTGTATTTCCTGGTGACGGCGGTGTGGCTGAGCTTCAAGCGAGCGCGGCCGGCTGGCGCGCTACGCGGTTCCTAAGTGACACCAGGAATCGTTTGAGATTCTACGAGTTAGGCACCCAACTTCCCCACCCACGATGTCACCCCGGCGAAGGCCGGGGTCACATCGTGGGTGGGGTGGGTGCGGTGACCAACAGGCCGCCGTCCCCGGCAGGCAACCCAAAGCCAGCGATTGGCGTCCACCGTCCTCAGGGCAGGCGGCTCAAGCGCTCCGTAAGCAGCTCGTAGAAACCTTCTGCATTGCCCGAGCGCAGATAGGTGACGTTCTTCACCCGGCCGGTGACGCCCCAGTAGTCGGCGACGGTCATGCCGACGGTCAATTCGCTCGAGGTTTCGATCACCACGTTGATGTGGCGGCCCTCAAACAGTTCGGGTTTCAGCATATAGGCGATGACGCAAGGGTCGTGCAGCGGGGCGCCGGTCGAGCCGTATTTGTTGAGATCGAAACGCTCGGAAAAGCTCAGCATCCGGTAGACCGCCTCGCCGGCCTTGTTGCCGAGCCCGCGGATCTTTGCGAGCCGCTCCGGCGTCGAGAGGATCATGTGAGTGACGTCGAGCGGCAGCATGGCGATGGGGACGCCCGAGCGCAGCACGACATCGGCGGCATCGGGGTCGACATAGATGTTGAACTCGGCCACCGGGGTGATGTTGCCACCCTCGAAATAGCCGCCACCCATCATGACGATTTCCTGGATGCGGGGAATGATGCGCGGCTCCTTGATCATGGCCATCGCGACATTGGTCAGCGGCCCCAAGGTGGCGAGCGTCACCGTGCCGGCTTCGTGCGCCAGGAGGGTTTCGATGATGAAATCGACACCGTGCTGATCTTCGATCTGCAGCTTGGGCACCGGCAGGTCGGGGCCATCGAGGCCGGTCTCGCCGTGCACGTGCTCGGCCGTAACGAGGGTGCGGCGCATCGGGCGCTCGCAGCCGGCATAGACAGCGATATCTTTACGACCGGCGAGCTCGACCACCTTCAGGGCGTTGCGGGCGTTCTGCGCCAGGCCGACATTGCCGGCCACCGCGACGATGCCGAGGATATCGAAATCGGCCGGCGAGGCGAGCGCCATGAGGATGGCGACGGCGTCATCCTGGCCCGGGTCGGTGTCGATAATGATCTTGCGTGCCATGGGTTTAGCGCGAGCCCCTGAGAAATTGATTCCGGCGGCATGATAGAGAGGGTTAGCGGCGGCGTCGACGCACGGAACCAGCTCTGAGGTCCCCGAGTTAGTGGTGTCGGAGGAACCTCACTTGGTCAAAAAAGTCCGTCGCGGCCCGTCCCCTCGGTTGCTAAGGGAAATCTCCAACACTCACTTTGAGCGCATCCTCTCAAACGCATCGCAACTGGCCATCGTGGCTATGGGCGCCTTTGTCATGCTCGTGGCGCTGAAGCTCGGGGAGGTGGTGTTGGCGCCGGTATTCCTGGCGATCACGGTGGGGCTGATGTTTGGTCCCGTGGCGGACATGTTGGACAAGCGAGGTGTCCCGGACGGTGTGTCCGCGGGCGTGGTGGTACTGCTATTCCTTGGCCTGATCGCGGTGAGCGGGGTGCTCTTCGCGGGGCCGGTGAGCGACCTGATCGAACGCATGCCGGTCATCTGGGAGGCGTTCCGCACGGAACTCGCCAACTGGAAAGAGCCGCTCAGCGCAGTGGGTTCGCTGCAGGAGCAAGTGAAGCAGGTGTTCGGCGCCGACAGCTCCACGGTCACGGTAACCGTCGAGGACAGCAGCGCGGTGCAGAACGTGGCGCTGTCGGCGCCAGCACTCTTGGCGGAGATGCTGATCTTCCTTGCGAGTCTCTATTTCTTTATGGCCACGCGCGACCAGATCCGGGTTTTCGTGCTGTCGCTGTGCGCAACGCGCCGTATGCGCTGGCGGATGGCGCACGTGTTTCGCGATGTAGAGGAAAAGGTCTCGCGGTTCCTGCTGACGGTCAGCGCCATCAATATCAGTATGGGTATCGGCGTGGCGGTGCTGATGGCGGCCATCGGCATGCCGACGCCGATCTTGTGGGGAGCGCTTGCGGCACTGCTGAACTTCATTCCATTCGTGGGGCAGGCGGTGATGGCAGTGATCCTGTTCGCCGTCGGCCTCGGCACGCTGAACGGGCTAGAAGGGGCGTTACTGCCGGTGGGGCTCTATCTGGCGCTCAACTTCGTCGAGGGCAATTTCGTGACGCCCCACCTCCTTGGCCGGACGATGATGATCAACCCATTCCTGATCCTGTTCGCCATCACGTACTGGCTGTGGTCATGGGGGCCGATCGGCGGATTCATCGCGGTCCCGTCGCTGCTGGTGTTGGCCTCGATAGCGACGCACATCCTGCCGATACGGCAGCCGGTGCCGATGCATGTGCAGCGGAAGCTGGAGGCCGAGAAGGCGGCTGAGGTGAAACTGGCGGCCGCAGCGGCTGAGAAAGCGCTGCAGGAACCTGCAAAGGTCGGCAGCCGCCGAACCCGCGCCGCTAAGCCGGCGTCCGCCGCTTAGGCATCCCACCTGCCCACAAAGCCAGCCTTGACGCTGTTTGGCCGAGGCCTCAGGGTCGGATTTTCCGATTTGCATTGAGGTGAGCGATGGCCGGCGAAGTGGTGGCGCATGCAGCAGAGGTGGCTTCGCATGGCGGGGTCGACCTGGTGCAGGTGGTGGCGCTGCTTGGAGCCGGGGTCATCGCGGTGCCGCTGTTCCGCCGCCTGGGGCTCGGCTCGGTGCTGGGTTACCTTGCGGCAGGCCTCGCGGTCGGGCCGTTCGGCCTCGGGCTGGTGGGCGACCCGCAGGCCGTGCTGCACGCGGCCGAACTGGGTGTGGTGCTGTTCCTGTTCATCGTCGGGCTGGAGATGGAGCCGGCCAAGCTCTGGGGCCTGCGCAAGGAGATTTTCGGCCTCGGTGTGCTGCAGGTCGGCCTCTGCGGCCTGCTGCTGACGCTGGCAGGCATCTTTCTACTCGGCCTCGCGCCACCGGTAGCGTTCGTCGCCGGCATGGGGTTTGTCCTCACCTCGACGGCCATCGTCATGCAGATCCTCTCCGAGCGGGGCGAACTGCAGACGCCGGCGGGGCAGAAGATCGTCTCGGTGCTGCTGCTCGAAGATCTCGCCATCGTGCCGCTGCTGGCGGTGGTGGCGTTCCTGTCGCCGGGCATCGATACCGATGCGAGCGCCATGCAGCGCTGGATCAGCGTCGGTGTCGCGGTAGCTTCGATCGTCGCAGTGATCTTTGCCGGCCGCTGGGTGCTGAACCCGGTGTTCAAGATCCTCGCCGAATCCAAGGCGCGCGAGGTGATGACCGCCGCGGCGCTGCTGGTGGTGCTCGGCGCGGCGCTGATCATGGAAGCGGGCGGCCTCTCGATGGCGATGGGCGCCTTCATGGCCGGCGTGCTGCTCTCGACCTCGACTTTCCGGCATCAGCTCGAGGCCGACGTCGAGCCGTTCCGCGGGCTGCTGCTGGGGCTGTTCTTCCTTGCAGTGGGGATGTCGCTCGATCTCACGGTGGTGGCGGCCAACTGGCAGTTCATCGCGCTCTCGGTGCTCATCTACATGGTGCTGAAGGGTGGCGCGATCTATGGGCTGGCGCGGGTGCTGGGCAGCGGCAACGCACCGGCGCTGGAGCGCGCCGTGCTGATGGCGCAGGGCGGCGAATTCGCCTTCGTGCTGTTCACCACCGCAACGGCGGGCGGGCTCTTGACCGGCGAGCTCAATGCCATCTTCACTGCCACCGTCATCATCTCGATGGTGCTGACGCCGTTCTCGACCATGCTGCTGAAGCTGGTGCCCAAGCCCGTGCAATCGCTGGCCGGGGTGGAAAAGCCGGAAGGGCTGACCGGCAACGTACTGCTGATCGGTTTCGGCCGCTTCGGGCAGATCGCCAGCCAGCCGCTGATCGCCAAGGGGCAGCACTCGATCTCGATCATCGACAACGATGTCGAGATGATCGAGGTGGCCCAGACCTTCGGCTTCAAGATCTACTACGGCGACGGCACCCGGCTCGACATCCTGCATGCCGCCGGCGCCGGCACGGCCGACCTCGTGCTGATCTGCGTCGACAAGAAGGAATCGGCGACCCGGATCACCGAACTGGTGAAGTCGGAATTCCCGCTGGCCAAGATCATGGCGCGCGCCTTCGATCGCGGTCACGCACTCGAACTGGTGAAAGCCGGAGCGGATTACCAGCTGCGCGAGGTGTTCGAGAGCGCGCTCGAGTTCGGCGCCGAGACGCTGCGGCAGCTCGATGTCGACATGGTCGAGGTGGGCGAGATCATCGAAGGGGTACGCGAGCGGGACCGGCAGCGCTTCGCGGCGCAGATGGTCGGCGGCCTGATGGCGGGCAGGGACCTGCTCAGGTCGAACGCCGAGGACCAGGCTCGCGAAAGCGGCACCGTCGCCGGACCGTCGACGCCCATCATCGCGCCCGAGGAAGAGGCGAAGGCTTAGCCAAGGGGCAGCGGATGAGCGAAGTAACGGCAGCCGAAGTCGTCCGCACTGGCGGCTGTCTATGCGGCGCGGTCAGGTATGAGGTCCGGGGCGAACCGTACGTGTCCGGCCTCTGCCACTGCATGACCTGCCGGAAGCTGACGGGCTCGACCTTCTCCGCCACCGCCAACTGGCATCGCGCGCAATTTCGGATGACCGGGGAACTGGCGACTCACCAGCGCCGTCAGTTCTGCCCAACCTGCGGTTCCCGGCTGTTCTTCCTGTTCGAGGAGGGAGTCGAGATCTTCCTTGGCACCCTGGATCAAGGCCCTAACGACATCGCGCCGACGCTTGAGGTCTGGACGATCCGCCGCGAGCACTGGCTTCCGCCCGTCGCTGGGGCTGCGCAACATGAAGGCAATCCACCCAAGGCGTAGTGACGCGGGCGTGCGGGCAATAATCGTCTACCGATTAGGCAGCGTGCCTTAGAAGCGCTCTCAACAGGCCTTCCCAGGCGTGCGATTCAGTGCAAAGGTGGTGCTCTAGAGGGGAATACATCGCCATGATGCTGGATTGCGACAATGCCGCAAAAGCCCCTCGTATTGGATGCCCCGGTCCCGGAACGGCGCGCGCTCACCACTGAAGCGCTGCAATCGGAGATCCTTGAAAAACTCACATATTCGGTCGGCAAGGACCCGATCGTCGCACGGCCGCATGACTGGCTGAAGGCGACGATCCTCACGGTCCGCGACCGGATCATCGACCAGTGGATGGAGTCGAGCCGCGAGACCTGGCGGACCTCGAACAAGCGCGTCTACTACCTCAGCCTCGAGTTCCTCATCGGCCGCCTGATGCGTGACGCGATGAGCAATATCGGGGTGATGGAGCCGGTGCGCGCCGCGCTGAAGAACTTCAACGTCGATCTCGGCGACCTGATCAACCTCGAGCCGGATGCGGCGCTGGGCAATGGCGGCCTCGGCCGCCTCGCCGCCTGCTTCATGGAGTCGATGGCGACGGTCAATATCCCGGCCTATGGCTACGGCATCCGATATGTGCACGGGCTGTTCCGGCAGGAAATGAGCGAGGGCTGGCAGGTCGAACTGCCCGAGGATTGGCTGGCGCACGGCAACCCCTGGGAGTTCGAGCGGCGCGAGTCGAGCTACGAGATCGGCTTCGGCGGGCATGTCGAGCCGGTGCAGGAACCGGATGGCTCGACCCGGCTCGAGTGGCGGCCGGCCGAGCACCTGCTCGCCGTGGCGTTCGATACGCCGATCGTCGGCTGGCGCGGCAAGCGGGTGAACACGCTTAGGCTCTGGTCGGCGCAGCCGATCGATCCGATCCTGCTCGATAAGTTCAATGCCGGCGACCATATCGGCGCGCTCGAGGAGAGCTCCCGGGCCGCTGCGGTGACGCGGGTGCTCTATCCGGCCGATTCGACCCCTTCGGGGCAGGAACTGCGGCTCAGGCAGGAGTTCTTCTTCTCCTCGGCCTCGCTGCAGGACATCGTCCGTCGTCACATGCAGGCCTATGGCGATCTCGGCTCGCTCTCCGACAAGGTGGCGATCCAGCTCAACGACACCCACCCGGCGATCTCGATCGCCGAGCTGATGCGCATCCTGATCGATATCCACGGCATGGCCTGGGCGCCGGCGTGGAAGCTGACCAAGGCGACGTTCGGCTATACCAACCACACGCTGCTGCCTGAAGCGCTGGAGACCTGGCCAGTGGGCCTGCTCGAGCGCATGCTGCCGCGCCAGATGCAGATCATCTACGCCATCAACGCCGAGGTGCTCGGCGAAGCCCGCAAGATGGGCGGCTTTACCGACAACCAGATCGCCAACCTGTCGCTGATCGACGAGCATGGCAGCCGGCGGGTTCGCATGGGACAGCTGGCTTTTGTCGGCTCGCACTCGATCAACGGCGTGTCGGCGTTGCACTCTGAGCTGTTGAAGAAGACGCTGTTCGCCGATCTCGATCGGCTCTACCCCGAGCGGATCAACAACAAGACCAACGGGGTGACGCCGCGGCGCTGGCTGCTGCAATGCAACCCCGGGCTGACGCGGTTGATCAGCGATCGGATCGGGCCGGAATTCCAGGACGATTTCTCGCTGCTCGCTAAGCTCGACAAGCACGCCGATGATCCGAGTTTCCAGGATCAGTTCAAGGCGGTGAAGCGCGCCAACAAGGTGGCGCTGGCGCAGGTGATCAAGGATCGGCTGGGGATCGTCGTGTCGCCTGACGCGATGTTCGACGTGCAGGTGAAGCGCATCCACGAATATAAGCGCCAGCTGCTCAACGTCATCGAGGCGGTGGCGCAGTACTCGATGATGCGCTCACACCCCGAAAAGGACTGGGTCCCGCGGGTAAAAGTGTTCGCCGGCAAGGCGGCGCCGGGCTACTGGAACGCCAAGCTGATCATCAAGCTGATCAACGACGTCGCCAAGGTGATCAACAACGATCCGGCGGTGCGCGGCCTGCTCAAAGTGGTGTTCCTGCCCAACTACAACGTCTCGCTGGCCGAGCAGATCATCCCGGCGGCGGACCTGTCGGAACAGATCTCGACGGCCGGCATGGAAGCCTCGGGCACCGGCAACATGAAGTTCATGGCCAATGGCGCGCTCACCATCGGCACGCTGGACGGCGCCAATGTCGAGATGCTGGAGCAGGTCGGGCCGGAGAATATGGTGATCTTCGGGCTCACCGCCGACAAGGTCGCCGAGAAGCGGAGCCGCAGCGAAGTGCCGCGCAGCGCCATCGATGCCTCGCCGGCGCTGCGCGAGGCGCTGGAGGCGATTTCGTCGGGGGTGTTTTCGCCCGATGACCCGAACCGCTACCGCGACCTGATCGGCGGTCTCTATGACCACGACTGGTTCATGGTGGCGCGCGATTTCGACGCCTACGCGGCGGCGCAGCGGGACATCGATGAGCTCTGGAACAAGCCTCGCAAATGGTATTCGATGGCTATCCGGAACACTGCTCATGTCAGCTGGTTTTCCTCGGACCGTACGATTTCGCAGTACGCCAAGGAAATCTGGGGTGTCCCGGTTGTCGGGGGGTAGTGGGGTTTGACCAAGTCCAAGTGGCAGGCAGCTGACAGCGACGTCCGTTCGATCGTCGCCGGCCGTCATTCCGATCCGTTCGGCATCCTCGGCCTGCATGAGGTCGATGGCGCCTGGGTGGCTCGGACCTTCATTCCGCATGCCGAGTCCGTTTCGGCCCGCACCATGGATAACCGCATTCTCGGGGAGCTCGAGCCGCGCGGCGACGGCTTCTTCGAGGGCCTCGTCAAGCTCAACAAGCTGCAGCCGGTGAACTACCACGCCCGCAACGACGGTGGGGAGTGGAACGTCCTCGACCCCTACAGCTTCGGGCCAGTGCTCGGGCCGATGGACGATTACTATATCGGCGAGGGCTCGCACCTCAGGCTGTTCGACAAGCTCGGCGCCCATGCGATGGAGTTCGAGGGCGTCAACGGCACGCATTTTGCGGTGTGGGCGCCCAACGCCAAACGCGTCAGCGTGGTCGGGCCGTTCAACGAGTGGGATGGCCGGCGGCACCCGATGCGGGTGCGGATCAATACCGGCGTCTGGGAAGTGTTCGTGCCCAATGTCGGGCCGGGCGAGGTCTACAAGTTCGAGATCGTCGGCCCGGACGGCAAGCTCAGGCCGCTGAAGGCCGATCCGTTCGCGCGGCAATCGGAGCTGAGGCCCAAGACCGCCTCGATGATCGCCGATCCCAAGCCGTTCGAATGGACTGACGCCAAGTATATGAAAGAGCGCGCCAGGATCGACTGGCGGCGCAAGCCCGTGTCGATCTACGAGGTGCACCTGGGCTCCTGGCGGCGGCGCGCCGATGGCTCATTCATGAGCTATGAGCAGTTGGCCGAGCAGCTGATCCCTTATGCCGCCGACAGCGGTTTCACCCATATCGAACTGATGCCGATCACCGAGCATCCGTTCGATCCGAGCTGGGGCTACCAGCCGACCGGGCTCTATGCGCCGACGGCGCGGTTCGGCGACCCCAGGGGCTTTGCGCATTTCGTCGACAAGGCGCATGCCGCGGGGCTGGGGGTGATCCTCGACTGGGTGCCGGCGCATTTCCCCACCGACGAGCATGGGCTGGCCCGCTTCGACGGCACCGCGCTCTACGAGCACGCCGATCCGCGGCAGGGCTACCATCCGGACTGGAACACCGCGATCTACAATTTCGGGCGCAAGGAAGTGGTGAGCTTCCTCGTCAACAACGCGCTCTACTGGCTCGAGGCCTTCCACCTCGACGGGCTGCGGGTCGATGCGGTCGCCTCGATGCTTTACCTCGATTACTCGCGCCAGGCCGGGCAGTGGATCCCCAACCAGTTCGGCGGCAACCACAACCTCGAGGCAGTCGAGTTCCTGAAGCGCGTCAACCAGGAGGCCTACCGGCTGCATCCTGGGGTGATGATGATCGCCGAGGAATCGACCTCGTGGAGCGGCGTGAGCGCGCCGGTCGACAAGGGCGGGCTGGGCTTCGGCTTCAAGTGGAACATGGGGTTCATGAACGACACCCTGCGCTACATGAGCCGTAATCCGGTGCACCGGAAGTACCACCACAACGATATGACCTTCGCGGCGCTCTATGGTTACGCGGAGAACTTCATCCTGCCGCTGAGCCATGACGAAGTGGTGCATGGCAAGGGCTCGCTGCTCAGTAAGATGGGCGGCGATGACTGGGGCCAGTTCGCGGGCCTGCGCGCCTATTACGGGTTCATGTGGGGCTGGCCCGGCAAGAAGCTCCTGTTCATGGGCCAGGAATACGCGCAGCGCGAGGAATGGAACGAGGCCAAGGGGCTCGACTGGTGGTTGCTCGAAGCACCCGCGCACGAGGGCATCCGTCGGCTGGTCACCGACCTCAACGCGCTCTATCGCGAGTTGCCCTCGCTCTATGCCCGCGACAACGAGCCGGAAGGCTTTGAGTGGCTGATCGGCAATGACCAGAGCAACTCGGTGTTCGCCTGGACCCGCAAGGCGCCGGGCGAGCATCCGGTGGTGGTGATCTCGAATATGACGCCGACGCCGCGCGAGGGCTACCGCGTGCCGATGCCACTGGCCGGACGGTGGGTGGAACGACTGAACACCGATGCCGGTTTTTACGGCGGAACCAATAAGGGGAACCAGGGCCGGGTGCTGGCCAAGGCGAGCGAAGTGGAAGGGCTCGGACCGTACGCCGACCTCTACCTGCCGCCGATGTCGACGCTTTACCTGAAGTATGACCCCGCCTAGGCGGGACTGACTGAATACGATCCCGCATAAACGGGACGTAAGAGTGCTTTGTGTGTGTCGCGTGATCGGAACAGCTGATCACGCCCCGAGGGGAGGGAAGCATGGCAGACTACCGGACACCATCGCCGCTGGCGCGTGAGGCGATGGCTTATGTGCTGGCGGGGGGACGAGGAACCCGCCTGTTCGAATTGACCGACCGGCGCGCCAAGCCGGCGGTGTATTTCGGCGGCAAGTCCCGCATCATCGATTTCGCGCTCAGTAACGCGCTGAACTCCGGCATCCGACGCATCTCGGTGGCGACGCAGTATCAGGCGCACTCGCTGATCCGGCACCTGCAGCGCGGCTGGAACTTCCTCAGGACCGAGCGAAACGAGAGTTTCGACGTGCTGCCGGCGTCGCAGCGCGTGTCGGAGACGCAGTGGTATGAGGGCACTGCCGATGCTGTGTACCAGAACATGGACATCATCGAGGATTACGGCCCGCGCTACATCGTGCTCCTGGCCGGCGACCACATCTACAAGATGGACTACGAGATCATGCTCCGGCAGCATGTGGACACCGGGGCCGATGTGACGATCGGCTGCCTCGAGGTGCCGCGCATGGAAGCCACCGGCTTCGGCGTGATGGCGGTGGACGGGCGCGACCGGATCGTCGATTTCGTCGAAAAACCAAAGGACCCGCCGGGGATCCCCGACAAGCCGGACTATGCGCTGGCCTCGATGGGCATCTATGTGTTCGAGACGCGCTTCCTGATGGAGCAGCTGCGCCGCGACGCCGCCACCGAAGGCTCGTCACGCGACTTCGGCAAGGACATCATCCCCTATATCGTCAAGAACGGCTCGGCCTGGGCGCATCGCTTCCCGCGCTCCTGCGTCCGTTCGGCCAACGAGGATGTGGCCTATTGGCGCGATGTGGGCACGGTCGATGCTTATTGGAAGGCCAATATCGACCTCTGCGATGTAACCCCGCAGCTCGATCTCTACGATCGCGATTGGCCGATCTGGACCTTTGCCGAGATCACCCCGCCGGCCAAGTTCGTGCACGATTTCGACGGCCGTCGCGGCTCGGCGGTGAACTCGCTGGTCTCCGGCGACTGCATCATCTCGGGTGGTGCGCTCGACCGCACGCTGCTCTCGACCGGCAGCCGGGTGCATTCGTACTCGGAACTGCACGAGGCGGTGGTGCTGCCTTACTGCACCATCGGACGCGGCGCGCGGCTGAAGAAGGTGGTGGTGGATCGCGGCGTGCACGTGCCCGAAGGGTTGGTGGTGGGCGAGGATCCGGCGTTCGACGCGCAGTGGTTCCGGCGCACTGCCGAGGGGGTGACGTTGGTCACCCAGCCGATGATCGACAAGTACCTGGCGAGCAAGTAACTGGCGGAGCAGATGATCGAAGTCCTCTCCGTCGCCTCGGAGGCCTACCCGTTGATCAAGACGGGGGGCCTGGCGGATGTCGTTGGTGCGCTGCCGGCGGCGTTGGCGCCGCACGGCGTATCCATGCGCGTGCTGCTGCCGGGCTATCCCAAGGTGATGACCGGGTTGGCGGACGGCCGACAGGTGCTGTGGTTCGACGATTTGTTCGGCGGCACGGCGCGGCTGGTGGCGGGGCGGGCCAACGGGCTCGATGTGATCGCCATCGACGCACCGCATCTCTACGATCGGCCGGGTAACCCCTATGTGGGGGCTGACGGCAAGGACTGGCCCGACAACTGGCAGCGCTTTGCGGCGCTGAGCTTTGTTGCCTACGAGCTGTCGCGCGGCGCCATCGAAGGCTACAAGCCGGATATCCTCCACTGCCACGACTGGCAGTCGGGGCTGGCGCCGGCCTATGTGGCGTTCAATGCGCCGACCCGGGTGAAGACGGTGATGACCGTTCACAACATCGCCTTTCAGGGGGTGTTCGGCTGGGACGTGTTCAACGGGCTGAGGCTCGACTTTCAGGCGGCCAATAGCGGGGCGATCGAGTATTTCGGCAATATCGGCTACCTCAAGGCCGGGCTGCAGGTGGCCGACGCCGTGACCACGGTGAGCCCGACCTATGCGCATGAGATGCGGACGGCGGCCTATGGCATGGGCCTCGAAGGCCTGCTGCAAAGCCGCGCGGACACCGTCACAGGTATCCTCAACGGCATCGATGCCAGCGAGTGGAACCCAGGCACCGACGCGGCGCTGGCGCAGGTTTACAACCCCAGCAACATTTTCGAGCGGGTCGCCAACAAGCGGGCGCTCGAGCAGCGGTTCGGGCTCGAGCCGGGCGATGGGCCGATCTTCTCAGTGGTCAGCCGGCTGACCTGGCAGAAGGGCCTCGACATGCTGCCGGGCGAGATCGACAGCCTCGTCGCGCATGGCGGGCGGCTGATCGTCCTCGGCTCGGGCGATGCGGCAATCGAGAATGGCTTTGCCGGCGCGGCGCTGCGGCACCCCGGCAAGGTCGGCGTAGTGATCGGCTATGACGAAACGCTCAGCCACCTGATCCAGGGCGGCGCCGACGCGATCCTCATTCCATCGCGGTTCGAACCCTGCGGGCTGACCCAGCTCTATGGCCTGCGCTATGGCTGCATCCCGGTGGTGAGCCGGGTGGGCGGGCTCGCCGACACGGTGATCGATGCCAACGAGGCAGCGGTTGAGGCCGGGGTGGCGACCGGGGTAGTATTCTCGCCGGCCACCGAGGAGGCGCTTGGCGAAGCCATCCGCCGGACCATCGCGCTCTATCAGCGGCCGAAGGTGTGGCACAAGATGCAGCGCCGGGGGATGAAGTCGGACGTCTCCTGGGAACTCAGCGCCGAAAAATATGCCGACCTCTACGCGTCACTCCTGGGGCACAAACTCGATGACGATTCTGACGATTGAGACGAAGCCGTTCGCGGACCAGAAACCCGGCACTTCCGGGCTCCGCAAGCGCGTGACCGTCTTCAGCCAGCCCAACTATGTCGAGAACTTCGTGCAGTCGATCTTCGACTGCCTCGAAGGGATCAAGGGCAAGACGCTGGTGCTGGGCGGCGACGGCCGCTTCTACAACGACGTCGCCATCCAGAAGATCATCAAGATCGCCTCGGCCAACGGGTTCGGCGCGGTGCTGGTGGGGCAGGGCGGGATCCTGTCGACGCCGGCTGCCAGCCACGTCATCCGCCACCACAAGGCGTTCGGCGGGCTGATCCTCTCGGCCAGCCACAACCCGGGCGGACCGGACGGCGATTTCGGCATCAAGTACAACGTCTCGAATGGCGGGCCGGCGCCCGAAAAGATCACCGATGCGGTGTTTGCGCGCTCCAAGGAGATCGACCGCTACCTGATCGTCGATGCGCCCGATGTCGACCTCTCCCGCATCGGCACGCAGCATTCGGCCGGCATGGTGGTCGAGGTAATCGATCCGGTCGCCGACTATGCGGCGTTGATGGAGACGCTGTTCGATTTCGACAAGATCCGCGCCATGTTCGCCGCCGGCTTCACCATGCGGTTCGACGCCATGCACGCGGTCACCGGGCCTTACGCGCACAAGATCCTCGAGGGCATCCTCGGCGCGCCCAAGGGGACGGTGGTCAACGGCACGCCGTCGCCGGATTTCGGCGGTGGGCACCCCGACCCGAACCTGGTCTACGCCAAGGATCTCTACGACCTGATGATGAGCGACAACGCGCCGGATTTCGGCGCCGCGTCGGATGGCGACGGCGACCGCAACCTGATCATCGGCCGCAACCGCTTCGTCACCCCGTCGGATTCGCTCGCCATTCTCGCCGCCAACGCGCCGCATGCGCCGGGCTATGCCGCGGGGATCGCCGGCATTGCGCGCTCAATGCCGACCAGCGCGGCGGCCGATCGCGTCGCCGAGAAGCTCGGCATCGAGATGCACGAGACACCCACCGGCTGGAAGTTCTTCGGCAACCTGCTCGATGCCGGCCGCGTCACCATCTGCGGCGAAGAATCGGCCGGGACCGGCTCAAACCACGTGCGCGAGAAGGATGGGCTGTGGGCGGTGCTGCTCTGGCTCAATGTGCTCGCAGCGCGGCAGCAGAGCGTCGACATGATCGTCCAGGATCACTGGGCCACCTATGGCCGCAACTACTATACCCGGCACGACTACGAAGAGGTGGAGGCGGCGCCGGCCAATGCGCTGATGGACGACCTCAGGGCCAAGCTTCCGGGCCTCGTCGGACAGTCGCTCGAGGGGCGTCCGGTGGCCTATGCCGACGACTTCACCTATCACGACCCGGTGGATGGCTCGACCAGCGGCAAGCAGGGGGTGCGGATCGGCTTTGCCGATGGCAGCCGGATCGTCGTCCGGCTCAGTGGAACCGGGACGGTCGGCGCCACGTTGCGCTTGTACCTTGAACGGTATGAGCCCCCGCATGGACAGCACGATCTCGACACCCAGTCGGCGCTTTCGCCCCTCATTTCCATCGCCGACAGCGTTGCTGGCATCAAGGCCCGCACCGGCCGCGACGCGCCCAGCGTTATCACTTGAAGGCCCGGTAGCCGTGAAACCAGTGTTGGTGCCGGGCGCTGGCAGCCCGGAGAAGCTTGGCGCGACCCTCACCGCCGAGGGCGTGAACTTCGCCGTCTATTCAGAGACGGCGACGGTGATCTGGGTATCGATCTATGACGAGCTCGATCAGGAAACGGCGCGCATCGCGCTCGACGGGCACGAGAACCACATCTGGTTCGGGCTGATCGGCAATATCGGGGCAGGGGCCAAGTACGGGCTGCGCGCCGACGGCCGCTACGATCCCGACCAGGGCTATTTCTTTGATCCCAACAAGCTGCTGGTCGACCCCTATGCGCGGCGGCTCGACCGCCCCTTCGTGCGTTCGCCGCGGCTGCGCCTCAATCGCGATGAGGCGGTGGACACGGCGCCGCTGATCCCCAAGGCGATCGTGCTTGCCGCCGACAACAAGAACGCGGCGCCGCGCCGCAAGACGCCGGGGCTGTTCTATGAGCTCAACGTGCGCGGCTACACCATGCGCCACCCCTCGGTGCAGGGGCCGCTGCGCGGCACATTGGCGGGCCTGACCACCAAGCGAGTGGTGGATCACCTGCGCTATCTCGGCGTCGATACGGTCGAGCTGATGCCGATCGCGGCGTTCATCGACGATGGCCACCTGCCGGCGATGGGGCTCACCAACGCCTGGGGCTACAACCCGGTCAGCTATTTCGCGGTCGACCCGCGCCTCGCGCCACGCGGCCCGCAGGAGTTGCGCAACATGACCGATGTCTACCGCAAGGCGGGCATCTCGGTGATCCTCGACGTGGTCTACAACCATACCGGCGAGGGCGACGCCAACGGGCCGATGCTGAGCCTGATGGGGCTCGACGCCATGACCTACTACCGGTTCGTCGACGCCGGCGGGAAAAAGGTGCTGGTGAACGATGCCGGCACCGGCAACACGCTGCGCGCCGACCACCCGGCGACGCAGCGGCTGGTGATCGAAAGCCTCCGCTACTGGGTGGAGGAAATGGGCGTTTCCGGCTTCCGCTTCGACCTTGCCCCGATCCTGGGGCGCGAGCCGGGGTTCAACCCGAACGCCCGGATGCTGCAGCTGATCAAGGCCGATCCGGTGCTCAGCAAGTCGATCCTCGTGGCCGAGCCGTGGGACCCGGGTCCAGGGGGTTACCAGCTCGGGCAGTTCGGCAAGGAATTCCGCGAGTGGAACGACAGCTACCGCGACGATGTCCGCTCGTTCTGGCGCGGCGACCAGGGCAAGATCGGGGCGCTTGCCGGCAAGGTTGCCGGTTCGGCCGAGATCTTCGACTTTGCGGGCAGGAAGCCCAGCGCTGGCGTCAACATGCTGGCGGTGCATGACGGCTTCACGCTCGCCGATCTTGTCTCCTATCTCGACAAGCACAACGAGGCGAATGGCGAGGGCAACCGCGACGGGCACAACAACAACCACTCGTGGAACTGCGGCGTCGAAGGGCCGACCGACGACGAGAAGATCAACGCCGCACGCCGCCGTGACGTGCGGGCGCTGCTGGCGACGCTGTTTGTGAGCCGTGGCCTGCCGCTGATCCAGCAGGGCGACGAGTTCGGCCGCACCCAGCGCGGCAACAACAATGCCTATGCGCAGGACAACGAAATCACCTGGGTCGACTGGGAGAACGCCGACGGCACGCTGGTGGATTTCGTCTCGGCGTTAGCCGAGTTCCGCCGCATGCATCCGGCGCTGACCCACGACCATTTCCTTTCGGGGCAGACCAAGCACGGCGTGCGCGATGTCGCGTGGCTCCATCCGGATGGGCGCGAGATGAACGAGGGCGACTGGAACGATGCCGGTGCTTCAGTGCTCGGCATGCGGCTGCAAACCGCCGAGGAGGACCTGATCGTGTGGTTCAACCGCCGGATCGACCCGGTGCTGGCGCGGCTGCCCGAGGGCTACTGGACCGTCGGCCTCGTTTCCGACGATCAGGCCGTGCTGCCGGTCGCCGACCGCGCGGCAACCCTGCCGCCCCGCTCGGTGGTGGTGCTGCTCAAGGGGCAGATCCCGCCGAGCAAACCCGAGGTCCCGGTGCCGCCGCAGGAGATCCCGGTGCAGCCGGAAACGCCGCAACCGCCGCCGCAGCCCGACAACGTGCCGGGTGTGCCGCCCGAGGAGCTGCCGAACGACGAGCCGCCAGAGCAAACGCCGACGGAGTAGCGGTGGCGGTTTGGCCGCAGGCCGCCGATGTGACATTGATGGGTCGTTCCAGCATGTTGCACGAGGTTCCGCATGTCACCGTTGCTCGGGCTCATCCTTTTGGCGCTGCTGGTGGGCGCCAGTTCCATCATCTCGATGTCGGAGATTGCGTTTGCCGCGGCGCGCGAGGTGCGGATTCGGGCGCTGGCCGAGGGCGGTGACAGCCGGGCCATCCGCTTCACCGCGCTGCGCGCCGATGCGGGCAACATCATCACGGCGTTCCAGATCGCCATCAACTCGATCTCGATCCTTGCCGGCGTGATCGGCGACGGGCTGGTCGGGCCGATGTTCGCGGATGCGCTGGCCGGCGCCGGGGCAGGGAGCTTTGCCGGACCGGTCGGCTCGATCCTCGCCTTCTGCCTCACCACAACGCTGTTCATCCTGTTCGCCGACCTGATCCCGAAGCGCATCGGCATGCTGATCCCCGAGCAGGTGGCGCTGGCGCTGGTGTGGTTCCCGGAGGGAGCAGTCGCAGTATTGCGGCCGCTGGTCTGGCTGTTCAGCGGCATCTCGGACTGGCTGATCGCCCGGCTGCATCTGGCTCCATCGGGCCCAGCCGACGAGGTGACTACCGAGGATTTCCGCATGATCCTCGCCGGCGGCGAGAAATCCGGCGCCTTGATGAAGAAGGAACGCCGGCTGATCGAGAACGTGCTCGCGCTGGAACTGCGCAGCGTCACCTCGGTGATGACGGTGCGCGACGAGATCGTCTATCTCGACCTCAGCGATCCGCTGGAGGTGCAGCAGGAGAAGGTTCGCCGCCGGCCGTTCTCGCATTATCCGATCTGCGATGGCGGCATCGACGAGGTGATCGGCTGCGTGCGCGCCGAGGACGTGCTGGCGACGGTGATGGACCGCGACGCGCCGGTGGATTTCGCCAAGGCGAGGCGCGATGTGCTGTCGGTGCCGGACACGCTCAATGTCTGGGAGGTGCTGGCCGAATTTCAGGCCAAGGGCACCGGGTTTGCCGTGGTGGTCAGCGAGTATGCGCATGTCGTCGGCGTCGTCACCTTCAAGGACCTGATGGGTGCGCTGATGCAAGGGCTGGCCAACCCGTTCGAGGAAGAGGCGATCATGCGCCGCGACGACGGCAGCTGGCTGGTCGACGGCGTCGCCCCGGTAGTGGACGTGGTGCGCGCCCTCAACATGAAGAGCTTTCCGCACGATGGCGCTTACGAGACCATTGGTGGTTTCATTGTCCACAACCTCCGCCGCGCCGCCCGCAAGGGCGACAAGGTGGAAGCCGGCGGCTACCTGTTCGAGGTGGTCGATGCCGACAAGCTGCGCCTCAACCAGTTGCTGGTGACCAAGCTCGGTTCGAAATCAGGACCACGTGTCGTCTCCTAGAGCGGTCTGCTCAGGCGACGAAGCCCAGCCGCTCATAGAGCCGCCGTGCTCCGGCGTTGGCCGTCACCACCTTCAGCTGCACGATGCTCGCCCCGCGCTCCCGCAGCGCCGTCATTGCGGTCGCCAGCAGCGCCGCGCCGAGGCCTTGGCCGTGCCACTCCGGCGCGACCACCAGGTCTTTGACGAAGCTCGAGGTCCAGCAGAGGCAGAAGCCGACCACCTCGCCCTCCGCCTTGGCGACGAAGCAGAGGGCAGGCTCGAATTCGCTGTCGGCGCGCAAAGCTTCCCACCAATCCAGCCAATCGGGTGTGACGCCGCCGAAGCCGTTGGCGTAGGCGCGTTGCAGCAGGGCGTGGATGGCTTTGACGTCGGCGACATCAAAGGCCGTGAGGCCGGCGCCATCGGGCCATGCCGGGGCAGGGATCGGGGTGGCGAGGTCGCGCTGCAGCGCGATGAAATCCGGGGTCGCCAAGCTTACCAAAATGATGCTCCGTCTAGCGGCAATCGCTACTGCCCGGCGGCGATGAGCGGACAGACATCGGAGAGTCGCCCGGCCAGGTCGTCGCGCAACGCCTTGAGGTCACCGATGCGGGCATCGATGACGGCGATCTTGCCGCGGAGGATCGTTTCGACCCGCTCGGCAGTCAGCCCCTCGCCCTGCAGCAGCGGCAGCTCCGCTTCGATCTCGGCCAAAGTGAAGCCGAGGCGCTGCGCCGTTCGGACATAATCGAGCAGGAACAGCGTGGCTTCCGGATAGTGGCGGTAGCCGTTGGGCCGCCGGCGGGCGCGGATCAGGCCGCGCTTCTCGTAGAAGCGCAATGCGTCGCGGCTCAGCCCCGAGCGTTCGGACAACTCGCCGATCTGCATCGCCATTTCTCCCTTGACCCTGGAGTGCACTCCACCCTCTAGAGCAAATGCATCCCAGGCACAAAGGAGATTTCCATGCTGGATGCACAGGCCTATGCGCGGATCGTCCGCGCCAGCGCGCTCTACGACCTGATCGTAACTGCCCCCTTCGCAACGCCATGGACTTTCGCGCTGTTGGGCTCGCTGCTCGCCGGTATCGATGCGGCACTTGGGCTGCCTGGCAGCATCGAGGCGCCACAAGGCCTCGCCATGCTGATGGGCAACCTGATGGGGTCGGTGGTCCTGGTGTGGTCGGTGGCGCGCTATCGCCTGGGCCTGCAGGTGCTCGGCCGCTACGATGCGGTAGCGCGCTTCCTGTTTGCCGCCTGGCAGATCCATGCTCTCGCCAGCGGCATGAGCTGGGTGGTGCTGCCATTTCTCGCGGTGGAGATCGGCATGGGGATAGCGCAGAGCCTCCCGGTACGGCGGACGCTGCTGGCCTGAAGGGTGAACCGGGCGGGCACAACCGCCTGGCGCGCGCGCTTGCCTCGCAGCCAGGTGCGGGCCAAGTTCACGCGGCAACATTCGCGAGTCCCGCCCATGCTGATTGCGCAACTCAGTGACATCCACCTCGACGGCGTCTCTTCGCTGCAGCGCCTGGACCGGGTGCTGCAATGGGCCGCCGAGTTGAAGCCCGATGCCGTGGCGGTCAGCGGCGACCTCGCCAACAACACGCATGCCGCCAACTATGCCGTGCTGAAGACGCGTCTCGAGGCGCTCGGTGCGCCGGTGCTGGTGGTGCCGGGCAATGTCGATAGCCGCGAGGCGATGCGCGAGGTGTTCGGCGGGCCCGGCGAGGGGCCGCTCAACAGGGTCGTTCAGGTTGGCGATGTCAGGCTGATCGGGCTCGACGTGATCGTGCCGGGTGCGGCGCATGGCGACGCCGCTCCGGTGCTCGGCTGGCTCCAGGCGGAGCTCAATTCCGGTGGTGCGCCGGCGCTGATCTTTCTTCACCAGCATCCGTTCGATTGCGGCATGGACCAGTACGAGACCATCGACTGCCGCAACAAGGAGGGCCTCGCCGCGGTGATCGAGCAGGCCAAGGACACGGTGCTCGGTATCAGCTGCGGGCACCTGCACCGGCCGATGTTCACCCGCTTCGCCGGCGTACCGGCGACGCTGGCGCCGGCGATTGCGCCGATGGGTGGGCTCGCCGCTGAGGGCCGCAAGATGCCGGCGACCGATCCACCGGGCCTCCTGGTGCATCACGTCAAGGGGGCGAACCTCGTCACCCATGTGATCTCGGTCGGCGGGTAGAGCGCTGCACGCTGGAGCCAGGCGTACTGCCCCTTGCCCGTCAACGTGACACCAGTGGTGGGCTCCCCTCACCCCAGCCCCATCCCCAAAGGGGCGAGGGGGCGGTTCGGCGCGGCCGGTGCTGATCCACGCGCTACTCGGCCGCCTGTGCCGCCACGAGCCCACCCTGCTGCTCGATGAAGCCGATGATCTCATCGAGGTTCTCGCGGCGCAGCAGGTCGGCGAAGACGTAGGGCCGGCCTTCGCGCACCTTGATGGTATCGGCTTCCATCACCTCGAGGCTGGCGTTCACATATTGCGCGATATCGGTGTGGGTGACGACCAACAGGTCCGAGCGCGTGATGGCCGGGCCGCCCTTGCGCGGGATTTTTTCGCCCTGCGCTACCGAGATCACGTAGAGCGTGATGTCGGCGAGATCGGGCGAGAACGTCGCGGCGAGATTGTCGCCGCCGGACTCGATCAGGATGATGTCGAGATCGGGGAATTTGCGGTTGAGGTCGGCGATGGCCGCGAGGTTCAGTGAGGCATCTTCGCGGATGGCGGTGTGCGGGCAGCCACCGGTTTCGACGCCGACGATGCGGTCCTCGGAGATCGCCTGCACCCGGTTGAGGATCAGCGCATCTTCCTTGGTGTAGATGTCGTTGGTGACCACCGCCATCGAGTAACGGTCACGCATGGCTTTCAGCAGCATTTCGCAGAGCGTCGTCTTGCCCGAACCGACGGGGCCGCCGATGCCGACGCGGAGGGGGCCGTTGAGCGATTTCATATGAGCCTCATGATGACGAGGATGAGATAGCCGGCGCCGAGCGCCAGGCAGAGCGGGGAGTAGTTCTTGCGGTCGAGCGTGGCGAACGGCTCGACCGAAAAGCGGGCGCGCCAGCCTTCAGTATAGCCGATGGCGCCACGGCCGAGGAACACGGCGGCGAGCAGGACGCCGACCAGCGTCAGCCACCAGCCGCCGGCGCTGTGGTCGGCCAGCGACAGGGCCAGCACGCCGGCGGCGAGCACCAGCAGCGAGACGACGAAAGAGGCGAGCTTGGGTACGCGGGTGACGCCGGGCTTGCCGATCACGGTGCGGGCCAAGAGCTCCGGATCGCGGATCGGCCAGCGGCTGCCGATCGACCACAGGAAGTGGGCAATCGCCACCGCCAGCAGCACGACGAAGATCAGGGCGGCAATCAGCATGCTCATGAACGGAAAATCCTCGGTTCCAGCGTCTCGTGGCGCATCTGCGCGATATCGGCGGCGTAGGCGATTGCGCCGAGGTCGGCAAGGGTTGCCGTGGCCGCGGAGGCAGCGAGTGCCGCGACACGAGGTTCGAGTGCGACGAGGACGCTGAGGCCGTCGGACTGGCCGAGCGGCACGAGGCGGACGGCGACCGAGATCTGGCCATGCACGGTGGCGGTGAGCCAGGCGAGGAGGGTGTCAATGAGCTCGATATCGTGCGCAGCGGCGATAGCGCCGACGGCGATAGGGTAGGGGCAGGGTTGCGGCAGGCGGGCGAGGATGTCGGTCGGCCAGTGTTTTGCGGCGAGCACGTAATTGTCGCCGGTGATGGTGGTCTCCATCCAGCGCTCGCGGCTGGCGGTGAGGGCAAGGCTGAGATCGGCGAGGTCGGAGAGGGCGGTAGCCCGGTCCCCATAGCCGGTGGCTGTGGACCCCCACCCCTGTCCCCTCCCCGCAAGGGGGAGGGAGACGCCGTCAGCATGCTCGGTGCCAGTTGGACGAAGACTTCCAAGCGCAGGTCTCCCTCCCCCTTGCGGGGAGGGGACAGGGGTGGGGGGCGGCTCGCGCCGGCCGGTCGTTCCGGCTCCAAGCGCAGTCTCTCCTGCCGCCCGCCACGCCTGCGCCAGCAGGATCGCGTCCGTGCGTATTCCCCCATGCGCCAGCGCGCCTTCGATCCAGTTCTGCAAGCGTTCGGAATCAGTTACGCGACGATCTGCAATTGCCGTCTCAAGTCCGGCCGACCAGGCGAAGGCCCCCACTGGAAAAGCGGGGGAGAGCCAGGTGATGAGCTTCTGCAGCGCAGCGGGATCGGTCATCGGTTGATGAGGGCGTGCTGCGGCTCGCCGTGGCTGTGCGCATAGGCGCCGTCCTCGGGGTGGAACGGTTCCGAGATATCGGTGACGGTGGCGCCGAGGCCGCGCAGCATGTCGCGGATCACGTGATCGCGCAGGATCAGCACCCGTTCGGCCTCGATCTGCGTCTTGAGGTGGCGGTTGCCCAGGTGCCAGCAGAGCCGCATCAGGTGAATAGGGTCGCGGCCGCGAACATCGTAGAGCGGCTCCTCGCCGGCGATGATCTGGACCAGCCGGCCGTCGTCGAGCTTGAGCACCGAGCGGTCGGCGAGGGTGACGGGTTCGGGGAAATCGACCAGTACGGTGTCGCCATGCACCAGGGTCAGCATGCGGCGGCGCACACGGCGCTCGTCATGCAGCAGGATGGCGAGATCAAAGGGAGTACCGGCGGCGCCTGTCGGCAAATAGCCAACCGCGCGAAAGGTTTGCGGCATCGTCAAACTACCAAGTCTTCGAGGCTTCCCAACCTTCAGCCGAGCTTAGCCGGTCAGCCGCGGGTTTCAAAGTAGAAGCCGATCGACCAGGCCTGATAAATCAGGTGCGTCACCACGAAGGCGAGGTGGTAGCGCCGGTTCGGCGTCCAGATGGCGATGGCCGAGAGCAGCAGCCCGACCGGGATCTGCGCGATGTAGAGCAGGTCCATCGCCTGGAAATACGGAGCGCCCTTGATCAGCGTGTCGGTCAGGTCGAGCAGGAAGGTGAGCCCGAAAATGCCGAAGAACCAGTGCCGGCGCTTGATGAAGAAATCTTCGTAGCCGTCATATTCGCTGAGGTTGTCGGGGAACAGCAGAGCGGCGAGCGCGAACAGCGTCACCGCATAGCCGATCAGGAAGATGAAGATGCCGAAGTTCCAGCTCGGCAGGCGCGCCAGATCGTATTCCCACCACCAGAACAGGATGAGCTCGACGCTCATCGACACCACCCAGAGCAGGTGGATGAGCGACAGCTTGGCGCGCTTGGGGTGCTGGATCAGGCCGGCCGCGCCCATCAGCAGGCGCGTCAGGCCGAGGCCAATGACCGTTCCCATGACGATGCGCACATGGATGAACACATCGTGGGCGGTGCCAGTGTCCATCGCAGCCTCAGGGGGTGTTGCTGACTTCCGAGCAGCTTACCGGGGTTTGCGGATCGGCCATCAGGTCGGTGAAGGTGGCCTCGCTGCCCTTGGTCCAGAACTCGTACTGGCCGGCGACATACCTGGCGCCCGAGGCGGCCATGACGTTGACGAAGACGAGCTTTTCCGGACCCACCGGCACGATGGCGATGAAGTTCGGCTTGGCGTTGATGAAATCCACCGCGAAGGGCTCGAGCCCCTCGCACTGATACTGGTGGGTGGTGCGCTCGAAATCGCCGGCGAGGTTCAGCACGACCTGGGCCGAGACATCGACGTTCTGCATCATGGCGGCAGTGGCTAGAGCTTCCATCGTCTGGTCCTCCTCGGAACTGGCTGAGCCTACCCGATTCGCTGTGGCGGATTTCAGTCGGCTTCCGCCGGGGCCGGAGGGGCTGAGGTACGGCGATGCCGCAGCACCAGCAGCCCGAGGCTCAGCAGCGCGCTGAGCGACAGCCCCGCCGCTACCCACAGCGCGGCATCGCTGCCCGGGCCGGCGAGGATCGCGGCAAACAGCGGCGGCGCGCAGGCGAAGCTGAGGTTGAGCGGCAGCGCCAGCATCGAGGAAGCGCGGGCGTAGGCGGCAGGCGGGAACAGGTCGAGCGGCATGGTCGAACGGGCGACGGCCAAGACGCCGCTCGAAAGCCCATAGATCGCGACGAAGGCAGTGGCCGCCGGCGCGCCCGTGCCGACGATCAGCACGGCAAAGCTGAGCGGCAGCGCGGCTGCCGCCATGAGCCCGGTGGCGAGGCTGTTCCAGCGTTTGCCGGCAGCGAAATCGACCAGCCGCGCCAACAGCGCCGTGACACCGATGAACGAGGCGACGAGTACCGCGGTGCCATGCTCGAGGCCGCGCCCTTCGAACAGGGTGATGATGGTGAGCGAAAAGCCCCAGGTGACGATGCCGTTGGCGGCGCTGGCGAAGGCAAGGAGTGCGAAGGCGACGCGGTCGAGCGATGGGATGGGGCCGGTGGCTGGCCGCTTCGCTGCTCCGCCCGGGCGCTTCGCCAGCAGCAGCCAGTAGATCGGCGCGGCGACGACGAGCAGCAGCGCTGCGCCGACCAGTGTCGCGGTGCGCCAGCCGAACACTGCCTGCAGCGCGCCGAGCAGCGGCCAGGACAGCGTGGTCGAAAGCCCTCCGAAGATCAGCAGCGCGCCGATCGCCTGCCGGGCCCGGGCGCCGGCCCATTCGGCGACGCCGATCTGCATGGCGGTGGTCAGCGTGCCCGCGCCGGCGAAGCCGACCAGCATCCAGCCGGCGAAGTAACTCCATGGCGCGGTCGCGCTGGCGATCACCGCCAGCCCAAGTGCCGCGACGGCAGTGCTCGAGGTCATCACCAGACGCGCGCCAAAGCGCTCGAACAGGCGAAGGAACGGCACTGCCGCGGCCGCCATCACCACCAGCATTACCGTCGGGCCGGCCATCACCGCGGGGTAGGGTAGGGCCAGCGTCTCGGCCATGGCGCTGCCGGTGATCGCCGGCAGGTTGAAGGTCATGCCCCAGCACACCGCCTGGGCGAGGGCAAAGGCGGCAATCGTCAGCGGCAGGCGGGGAGGAGATTCGGACATCATTGGCTCGGCAGAAGCCGGCCACCAATCACGGCGAGATTTCAGCCGTGTGACAGGAGCCTAGACCGTCTCCAGCGTATTGGGGCGGGGCTGGTAGCCGTCGATATCGGCGTAGCCATACTCGAGGGCGAGGTCGGCGCTGGTGAAGACGCGGCCGGATTTCTGCAGCAGCGCCGGGTCGGCGGCGAGGTGGGCGACGGCGCGGCCCTGGAACTGCGGGCTTTCGGAGTTCGACATGTCGAAATACTGGGCGTTCTTCAGCACCTCCTCGGTGCGGACGAGGCCGGGATAGAGCGCGATGGCGGCGACATCGAACTCGCGCATCTGGTGGGCGACATCGGCCGCCAGCTTGTCCATGGCAGCCTTGGAGACGCCATAGACGGCGTTCTGCATGAACTTCTGCGCCGCCCAGAACGAGATGTTGACGATGAGGCCGGAGCGCTGCCGTGCCATCGCTTCGGTGGCGACGCGGATGGCGCACCAGGAGGAGCGCACGCCGACGCCGATCATGGCGTCCCAGCGCCACATCGGCTGCTGCCAGATCGGATCGACCCAGGTGAAGCGGTTGTCCTCCACCATGCGCTCGTAGCCGGGCCAGGCGGAGTTGACGAGGATATCGAGCCGGCCCTCGTCGGCCAGCACGCGATGCACCACCGCCTCGGTCTCGACGTCATAGGCATGGTCGACCCGGTGAGCGACACAGCGGCCGGGATACTTGCCGGATTCACCGAGCACCGAGGCGAGCGATCCAGCCCGATCAAGCCCCTCGGGATGCTCGCCGTCCCGCACCGTGCGGCCGGTGATGTGCACCGTGGCGCCCGCCTCGAGCAGCCCCAGCGCTACACCACGGCCGACGCCGCGGCTGGCCCCGGTAACGAGGCAGACCTTGCCCGTGAGATCGACCGCCATGCTGTTACCCTCGACTCAATGAGGAGAACATAGCATGAACAGATGTGCCAAGATAAGGCCGAGCTAGAACAGGAAGTAGCGCTGCGCCATCGGCAGCACCGTTGCCGGCTCGCAGGTCAGCAGTTCGCCGTCGGCCCGTACCTCATAGGTCTCGGGGTCGACGTCGATATCAGGGGTGGCTGAATTGTGGATCATCGAGGCCTTGCTGATGCCGCCCCGGGTGTTTTCGACCGGCAGCATGCCCTTGGCAACGCCGAGTGTGGCTTGCAGGCCATTGTCGTAAGCGGCCTGGCTGATGAAGGTCACCGAGGAGTTGGTCCTCAGCTTGCCATAGGCGCCGAACATCGGGCGGTAGTGCATCGGCTGCGGGGTGGGAATCGAGGCATTGGGATCGCCCATCGGCGCGGCGGCGATCGAGCCACCCATGATCACCATTTCGGGCTTCACGCCGAAAAAGGCCGGCGTCCACATCACGAGGTCTGCGCGCTTGCCCACTTCCACCGAGCCGATGTGACGGCTCAATCCCTGCGCGATAGCCGGGTTGATGGTGTATTTGGCGATGAAGCGCTTGACCCGGAAATTGTCGTTGTCGCCGGTCTCCTCGGGTAGCCGCCCGCGCTGGCGCTTCATCTTGTCGGCGGTCTGCCAGGTGCGGATGATCACTTCGCCGACTCGGCCCATGGCCTGGCTGTCGGACGAGATCATCGAGAAGGCGCCGATATCGTGGAGGATATCCTCGGCCGCGATGGTCTCCTTGCGGATGCGGCTCTCGGCGAAGGCGACATCCTCGGCGATGGCGGGGCTCAGATGGTGGCAGACCATCAGCATATCGAGATGCTCGGCCAGCGTGTTCACCGTGTAGGGACGCGTCGGGTTGGTCGAGGAGGGGAGCACGTTGGGGAGGCTCGCCACCTTGATGATATCGGGGGCATGGCCGCCGCCGGCGCCCTCGGTGTGGAAGGCGTGGATGGTGCGGCCCTTGAAGGCGCGCACGGTATCCTCGACGAAGCCGGATTCGTTCAGTGTGTCGGTGTGGATCATCACCTGCACGTCGAAGGCGTCGGCGACGGCGAGGCAGTTGTCGATCGTCGCCGGCGTGGTGCCCCAGTCCTCGTGCAGCTTCATCGACGAGGCGCCGGCGAGGATCATCTCCTCGAGCGGAGCGGGAAGCGAGGCGTTACCCTTGCCGGCGAGGCCGAGGTTCATCGGGAAGGCGTCAAAGCTCTCGATCATCCGGTGGATGTGCCAGGCGCCGGTGCAGGTGGTGGCGAGCGTGCCATGCGCCGGGCCGGTGCCGCCGCCGATCATGGTGGTGATGCCCGACATCAGGGCTTCTTCGATCTGCTGCGGGGCGATGAAATGGATATGCGCATCCATGCCGCCGGCGGTGATGATGCGGCCCTCCGAGGCGATCACCTCGGTCGATGGCCCGATGATGATGTCGACATTGGGCTGGGTGTCGGGGTTGCCGGCCTTGCCGATGGCGTGGATCCGCCCGTCGCGGAGGCCAATGTCGGCCTTGTAGATGCCGGTGTGATCGATGATCAGCGCATTGGTGATCACCGTATCGACAGCTCCCGCGGCGCGGGTAACTTGGCTTTGGCCCATGCCATCGCGGATCACCTTGCCGCCCCCGAACTTCACCTCTTCGCCGTAGGTGGTGAGGTCCTTTTCGACCTCGATGAACAGCTCCGTATCGGCCAGCCGCACCCTGTCGCCGGTGGTCGGCCCATACATCTGGGCGTAGGTCGAGCGGGAGATGCGAGCGGGCATGATGGTCCTTCCAGGCGAAGCAGAGGACGGTCGTTCGACCGCCTCGGGAGGACGGCAGTCGCACCGCCTCGAGGACGCTAGTTGAACCGCCTAATAGTTAGGCTGTCCAGCCATCTGACGCGAAAATCGGCAGTGAAGCTCGGCCGATGTCGCGCAGCCGATCAGTTCGGCTTCGGCGCCGTCGCCTGTGCCTTGCGGTAGGCGGCGATGAGGAAGCCGAGCATCTCGTCGAGCAGGCCGTCGCCGGCGCGGATCTCGGGGTCGTTCTGGGTGCGGGCAATCAGCGAGATGGCGAGCACCTGGATGGCGTAGGCGTGCTTGGCCTTGCCGTCTTTGTGGAAGTCGTTGCCCTGCTTCTGGAAATCACCGAGCAGCTTGTCGTAGGCCACACGGCCCATATTGGCCTTGTAGGCGGCCCAGCCCGGCTGTTTGGCCCGATCGACGAGGCGCGCCGCGAGGCTGCCGATCAGGAACATCGCCTCGGGATCCTTGCCGCCATTGCTGCGCAAGTCCTGCAGCACGGCCACGAAGCGCTCCTTGAAATCTTCTTCTTTGCTGGCCATCGCCGTCCTGCCCATTGAAAACGGCGCATCCCTAGCCGAAATCTCTGGCGATTGCCAAAGCTCTGTGGCGCTCTGTCCGGATTTTGCCACAGCCCGCTGTTCTATTGGCGCTACCTGTTTGGAGGCTCACATGAAATCCCGATTCGTCGCCGCGCTCGCCGCCACTCTGCTGATGGCCGCGCCACAGCTTGCCCACGCGCAGAACATGGATATCGTCCAGATCATCTCGGGGATTGGCGGAACCGAATTCCTGCACGATGCCGGCCGGGCCGACAGCGCCGCTGGTCTGCGCGTCGTGCGTCTCTCCAGCCTCGCCGGGGCGGAGATGAATGCGGACCTCTTGGCCCGGTCGCTCGAGATCAAGCAGCGCGACGTGGGCTACCTGCAGGGGAACCTCGTGATCAACCCGCTGGCGATGAGCGCCATCCGCAATTCCGGCGTCAGCCTCGGCCAGATCGTTTCGATCGATCTCGCGGGCGACGGCGGTGGGGTCCTCTACGCCGACGACCTCTGATCGCAAGGTTTCGCACGATCTGATCGCAAGGTTTCGCACGATCTGATCGTAAGGTTTCGCACGATCCCTGATCGTAAGGTTTCGCACGATCCCTGAGGGCGGGTTCCCGTGCATGGCGCACAAGATAGTGTGAACGGGCAGAGGGAAACCTCTGCCCACTTCACGCGTATCCCCAGTGTGGTTTTATGACCAATGGAGATAAAAGATGTTGAATCTCAAGGCTATTGCAGTCGCCGCCGCCCTTACCCTTTCGACCGCCGGCCTGGCCATGGCGGCCGAAGGCAGCGCAATGGACGCGTTGACCTCGGCGACGACGGTCAGCTTCAAGGCCGTGACCGCTGCCGAGCTCAATCCTCTGAGCCCGGGCTATCAAGAGGTCGATCTCGACTCGCTGAAGGCCCGTATCCAGGGCAGCCCGGCGCTGCTCGCCCAGCTCGAAAGCTTCGGCGCGACGCTTGACGACGTCGTGGGCATCACCGGTACCGATGCGACCGACGTGACCATCCTGGTCCAGGGCTAACCACTCCCTGTTCCATACGAAGGGCCGGGCTCGATGCCCGGCCTTTTCGCGTCTGGATGCGCCGCGTTAGAGTGCTTTCAGGAAAAGTTGCAGACTTTTCCGGTTCGAAAGCGCGACAAGAACAATGACTTAGATCCTTTTCGCCGTTCCACTTGAACGGTGAAAAGGATCTAGAGCTTCCCCATCACCTTCTGCTGGAAGCCGTAGATAATGCGGTTGCCCGAGAGCGGCACCAGCCGCACCTCGCGGGCCTGTCCCGGCTCAAAGCGCACGGCGGTGCCGGCGGCGATATCGAGCCGCATGCCGCGGGCCTTTTCGCGGTCGAAGCTCAGGCCCGCATTGGTCTCGTAGAAGTGGTAATGCGAGCCGACCTGGATCGGCCGATCGCCGGTGTTGGCGACCTCGAGGGTGATTTGCGGCGCGCCGACATTGAGCTCGATGTCGCCGGGGACGGTGGTGATTTCGCCTGGGATGAGAGCCATGTCGCTTACCGGATCGGTTCGTGGACGGTGACCAGCTTGGTGCCGTCGGGGAAGGTGGCTTCGACCTGCACGTCGTGGATCATTTCGGCAATGCCTTCCATCACTTGGGCGCGGCTCACCACATGGGCGCCGGCTTCCATCAGGTCGGCAACCGAGCGGCCGTCGCGGGCGCCTTCGACGACATAGTCGGTGATCAGCGCGATGGCCTCGGGGTGGTTGAGCTTCACGCCACGCTCGAGGCGCTTGCGGGCCACGATGGCGGCCATGGCGATGAGCAGCTTGTCTTTCTCGCGGGGCGTCAGGTTCATCGAGTATCCTAGAGATGCCAGAGGCGGGGCAGGGTGCCGGCGCCGGAGAGCTTTGCGATTATTGGGGTAATGATCCGGCGCAGCGCAAGCCCTGAGGGCGCCATGGCGCGGACGACGAGGCGCTCGCCGATGACGCTGGCGGCGGAGTTGCCAGTACAGAGGGCGCGGACCGGCTCGAGCCTGCGCTCCGCTTCGGCGCCGACATAGAGCAGGGTGGCGAAAGCGCCGGCGCCGGCCAGCAGCGACAGGCCGTCGCGCTCGAGCGGATCGGTGCTGAGGCGGGTCGCTTCGGCATGGAGCAGCCGGCCGCCGCGGCGAATGCGCCAATTATCGGTGAGCCGGGCGCCGCGGGCGGCTTCACCCATGGCCTCGCGGCCGAGGATGATCGCCTCGATGGCGAAGAAACTGGCGTCGGGAGCGAGGTCGACGTCGAGGCTGCGGTTGAGCCGGCCGCCTTCGTAGAGGATGGTCTCCTGTGGCAGCCAGTCGAGATGCGCCCCGGCCCCGACTTCGAGCCGGGTGCTGACCGAGGCATCGTCGCCGAGCGAGCGATAGACCCGCTCGCAGGCCTGGGTGGTGAGCACCATCCTGGCGCCGGGCGCGGCCTTGGCTTCCCAGGCAACGTCATCGCCGCCGGTCAGCCCGCCGGCGGTGTTGATCAGTACGGCTTGCAGGCTCGGGTCATGCGTATGGGGCAGGCGGATCTTGGCGCAACCCTCCTGGTACAGAGTGGTCAGGCGGGTGCGGCCGTCGAGCACCTGGGTGGCGATGCGGCCGACGCCGCGGGCGCGCTGATGGCGGATGGTCGGGGAGACGGCGTTCATGGCTCGCCTCGGGAGCCGGTGGCCGCGGCCCCCCACCCCTGTCCTCTCCCCCCAAGGGAGGCAGAAGACCAAAACACCAGCGCCCGTGCCGGCGTCTCCCTCCCCCTGTTTGGGGGGAGGGGACAGGGGTGGGGGGCAGCTCGCACCGGAAGTGAGGACACGCGTTCCCTACACCATCAGATGCCGGCGCACCTCGGGGAGGTCGAGGTCGGCGGCGGGGCCGGCATGCATGATTTCACCGCGATCCATGATGTAGATGTCGTCGGCGATCTCGCGGCAGAAGTCCAGGTACTGCTCGACCAGGAGGATGGTCATGCCCTTCTGGTCGCGCAGGAACTGCAGCGCCCGACCGATATCCTTGATGATCGAGGGCTGGATGCCCTCGGTTGGCTCGTCGAGCACCAGCACCTTGGGCCGTGTCACCAGGGCACGGCCGATGGCGAGCTGCTGCTGCTGCCCGCCTGAGAGGTCGCCGCCGCGGCGGCCAAGCATCGATTTGAGGATCGGGAACAGCTCGTAGATGTAATCCGGCACATTGCGTTCAGCCGCCTTCAGCGGTGCGTAGCCGGTTTCGAGGTTCTCCTTGACCGTCAGCAGCGGGAAAACCTCTCGCCCTTGCGGCACGTAGCCGATGCCGAGCCTGGCCCGCTTGTAGGGCGGGGCCTTCTTCAGCACCTCGTCGTTGAAAACGATCTCGCCCGAGGAAATGTTGTTGATGCCGGTGACGGCGCGCAGCGTCGAGGATTTGCCGACGCCGTTGCGGCCGAGCACAGCGGTGATCCGTCCGGGCTTCGCCTCGATGCTGATACCACGCAAGGCTTGTGCCGCGCCGTAGTGGAGGCCGATGTCACGGATGGAAAGGGCGGTGGTCATCGGTTCTGCTCCGGGCCCAAAGCTGTCCGCAGCGTCACGAGAGTCAGCTTCTGGTTGTGATCATCGCCCTCGCCGAGACCGGCGATGGTCTCGGCCATAACGATGAGATCGGCGCGCTCCTCGCGCGTCAGCTTCTGGCGCCACAGCGGCTTGAAGCGACGCACCACATCGCGTGCATCGGCGACGTCGCGGGCCGCCCATTGCGCGTAGGAGACGACCTCGTCGAGGTCGGTATCCGCGACGATCCGGCCGAGCTCTTCACGGATCCTCGGTTCGGCAAGATGCAGGGCGTCGCGCTTCTCGTTGGCGAGCGCGTGGAGGAACACCGCCGCAGCAAGCGCCGGGTCTTCGATCGAAGCGAGCGCCGAGCCCTCGGCCTTCTTCCTGAAATTGTTCATCCGGATGCGGCCCTGGACCCGGCCGACCACGCTTCCGACGTCGTCGACCACCTCCTTGGCCGCCTTGGCGCGCCAATACCACACACCCGCGGCAGCAATGATGCCGACGACAATTGCCAGAATATGCATTCCATTATCCCCAAGCCGCGCCTTCGGTCGCGTGATCGCCGGGGATATTGAAGAGGTACGGAGGTTACTGCAACTGATCATCATCGCCCGAGATACCGCTCGATGACGATCGGGTTGGCGCTCACCTGGTCGAGCGAGCCCTCGGCCAATACCGAGCCCTCGGCGAGGCAGGTGACGCGGGTGCCGAGTTCGCGCACGAAGCTCATGTCGTGTTCGACGACGACCACCGAGCGGGTCTTGGCGATCTGTTTGAGCAGCTTTGCCGTCTCGACGGTTTCGGCATCGGTCATGCCGGCGACCGGCTCGTCGACCAGCAGCAGCTTCGGGTCCTGCGCCAGCAGCATGCCGATCTCCAGCCACTGCTTCTGGCCGTGGCTGAGGTCGGCGGCGAGTTCGTCCTTGCGTGCAGTGAGGCGGACGGTGTCGAGGATTTCCTCGATGCGCGCCTTGTCCTCAGCGCTCTCGGAATAGAGCAGGGCGGCGAGCACGCTGCGCGGCCGCTTCAGCGCCAGCACCAGGTTGTCCCAGATGGTGTGGCTCTCGAACACCGTCGGCTTCTGGAACTTGCGGCCGATGCCGAGATTGGCGATCTGCGCTTCGTCGAGCTTGGTGAGGTCGGTGCGGCCATCGAAGTAGACTTCGCCATCGTCAGGGCGGGTCTTGCCGGTGATGATGTCCATCATGGTGGTCTTGCCGGCGCCGTTCGGGCCGATGATCGCCAGCATCTCGCCCGGGTGGACGATGATCGAGAGGTGGTTCAGCGCCTTGAAGCCGTCGAAGGAGACGGAGACGCCGTTGAGGTAGAGCATGGTGCCGGATTTGTCGGTCATTCGGCGGGCTCCGGCACGGGCTTGGGCTGCGGCAGGGTGGATGGATCCTCGCCGGCTTCGGCCGCCGAGCTCGCCTCCTTGCCCTTGCGGGGCTTGAGCTTCTGGAACAGCCCGACAATGCCCTTGGGCATGAACAGGGTGACGAAGATGAAGAGGCCACCGAGGCAATAGAGCCAGAAATCGGGGAAAGCGCCGGTGAACACCGACTTGCCGGCATTGACCAGCACCGCGCCGATGATCGGGCCGATCAGCGTGCCGCGGCCGCCGACGGCGACCCAGATCACGGCTTCGATCGAGTTGGCAGGGTCGAACTCGCCGGGGTTGATGATGCCGACCTGCGGCGTGTAGAGCGCGCCGGCGATGCCGGCCAGCACGGCCGACACCACGAAGGCGAAGAGTTTGACGTTCTCCGGGCGCCAGCCGAGGAAGCGGGTGCGGCTTTCGGCATCGCGCACGGCCACCATCACCTTGCCGAGCTTCGAATTGACGATGGCCGAGCAGATGATCACCGCCAGCGCCAGGGCCAGTGCCGAGGCGGCGAACAGCCCGGCGCGGGTGGTGGCGGCCTGCACGTTGAAGCCCAGGATGTCCTTGAAGTCGGTAAGCCCGTTATTGCCGCCGAGCCCGAGATCGTTGCGGAAGAAGGCGAGCAACAGGGCATAGGTCATCGCCTGAGTGATGATCGAGAGGTAGACGCCGGTGACGCGGCTGCGGAAGGCGAACCAGCCGAAGGCGAAGGCCAGGAGCCCCGGCACGAACAGCACCATCAGGAAGGCGAACCACCACAGGTCGAACCCGTGCCAGAACCAGGGCAGGTCCTTGTAGTTGAGGAACACCATGAAGTCGGGCAGCACCGGATTGGCGTAGACGCCGCGCGCCCCGATCTGGCGCATCAGGTACATGCCCATGGCATAGGCGCCGAGCGCAAAGAACGCGGCGTGACCGAGCGAGAGGATGCCGCAATAGCCCCAGACCAGATCGAGGGCGAGCGCCAGCAGCGCATAGTTCAGATACTTGCCCAGCAGCGGTACCATGTAGTTGGGCAGGTGCAGCGGGTTGCCCTCGGGGATCACCAGGTTGGCGACCGGAATGGCGATGGCGATGAACACCAGCGCCGCGACCAGCCAGATGGCCTTCTTGTCGAGGGCGCGGAACAGCATTTGCGTGATCATGATTCAATCGCCCGGCCCTTGAGGGCGAACAGACCGCGCGGGCGGCGCTGGATGAAGAGGATGATGAGGATCAGGATGGCGATCTTGGCCAGCACCGCCCCCGCATAGGGCTCGAGGAACTTGTTGGCGACGCCGAGCGATAGCGCGCCGATCAGTGTGCCCCACAGGTTCCCCACACCGCCGAACACCACCACCATGAAGCTGTCGATGATGTAGCCCTGGCCGAGATTGGGCGAGACGTTGTCGATCTGGCTCAGCGCCACACCGGCCATACCGGCAATGCCGGAGCCCAGCCCGAAGGTCATGGCGTCGACGAACGGCGTTCGGATCCCCATGGCCGAGGCCATGCGGCGGTTCTGCGTCACTGCCCGCATCTGCAGGCCCAGCGGCGTGCGGTTGAGGATGATCTGCAGCGCGATGAACACGGCGATGGCGAAGACGATGATCCAGAGCCGGTTCCAGGTGAAGCTCAGGTTCCACAACTCGAACGTGCCGCTCATCCATTGCGGCGGCTGCACCAGCTTGTTGGTGGGGCCGAAAATGGTGCGGACCAGCTGCTGCAGCACCAGGGACAGGCCCCAGGTGGCGAGCAGGGTTTCGAGCGGCCGGCCGTAAAGCCAGCGGATAATGCCGCGTTCGATGCCGACGCCGACCAGCGCGGTGAACAGGAAGGCAGCGGGGACCGCGAAGGCGAGCGAATACTCCATCAGCCCCGGCGCCACCGACTGGATCACCAGCTGTGTGACGTAGGTGGTGTAGGCTCCCAGCATCACCATTTCGCCATGCGCCATGTTGATGACGCCCATCACGCCGAAGGTGATGGCGAGGCCGATGGCGGCGAGCAGCAGCACCGAACTCAGCGAGAGACCGTAGAGCAGGTTCTGGCCGACGTCCCAAACGGCGAGGGTGCGGCCGATCGAGTCGATGCCGGTCTGGATCGTCGGCTTCAGCTCGTCGGGCGCGGTGTCGAGCGTGTTGCGCAGCACGGTCTGCGCGGCCCGGTTGTTCTGCGCCACGACCAGATCGACGGCGGCGCGCTTGTCTTCCAGCGAGGCATCGGTCTTCAAGACGATCACGGCGCGCGCCATCTGCATGGTGCTCTTGATGCCGGCGTCCGCCTCAGCTGATATCGCCTGGTCGAGCAGCTCGAGCATTGCCGGATCGGCGTTCTTCAGCACGCTTTGCGCCGCCGACAGCCGGGTCGGCTGGTCGGGGCTCAAGAGCGTCAGCTTGCCGATGGCGGTGCGGATCTTGCCGCGCAGGCCATTGTTGGTCTTGATTTTTTCGAGCTCGCCGCTCGGCAGGACGCCGAGATCGGCACCATCGACCGGGTCGGTCACCGCCAGGCCGCCGGCGGCCTTGGTGGCGATCACCACCTTGCCGTCGGATTCGCGAATGTAGAGGTTGCCGTCGCTCAGCGCCTGCAGCACCGGCGGTACGCGTTCGTCGCCGGTGGCGACCAGCACATCCATGGCCTTGGTGCGGTCGGCAAAACTGCCCGGCCCCAGCCCGTTGAGCTGAGCAGCGAAATCGTCCTGGGCGAGGGCGGGCAGGGGGGCGAGAGCTACAGCGAGCAGGAAGGCAATCAGAGTCAGGAATCGGGTGGCCATCGTGGTCGCTCTATCGCCGGAGAATTGGGGCGTCATCGAGTGGGGGCGACGGCGGAGAGCCGCCGTCGCCGGATTGTCGCGGATTACATGGCTGCCGGAGCAGCGCCGCAGGTCTTGGTGGCGGTGTCGAAATGGCCGCAACCGGTCAGCGGATCGGTCCAGTCGGCTTCGATGCCCTTGTCTTCCGGCAAGACGTCCGACCAGGCATCGCCCGGCACGTCGCCTTCGGTCTGCCACACGGTTTCGAACTGGCCGTCGGCCTGGATCTCACCGATCAGCACGGGCTTGGTCAGGTGGTGGTTGGGCAGAACCTTGGCAGTGCCACCGGTGAGGTTCGGCACTTCGAGCCCGACAATGGCCTTGAGCACCGCATCGGTATCGGTGGTGCCGGCCTTTTCGACCGCCTGCACCCAGAGCTGGAAGCCGAGATAGGCCGCTTCCATCGGATCGTTGGTGGTGCGCTTGTCGTTGCCGATATAGGCGTGCCAGTTCTTGATGAACTCGGCATTGGCCTCGTTCTCCACCGACTGGAAGTAGTTCCAGGCGGCGAGGTGACCGACGAGGGCCGAGGTGTCCATGCCGGCGAGCTCTTCTTCACCGACCGAGAAGGCGACGACCGGGATGTCCTCGGCCGAGATGCCCTGGTTGCCCAGTTCCTTATAGAACGGCACGTTGGCGTCGCCGTTGATGGTCGAGACCACGGCGGTCTTCTTGCCGGCCGAGCCGAACTCCTTGATGGCGGCGACTTCAGTCTGCCAGTCGGAGAAGCCGAACGGGGTGTAGTTGATCTTGATGTCTTCAGGCGCCACGCCCTTGTCCTTGAGGTACTGCTCGAGGATCTTGTTGGTGGTGCGCGGGTAGACGTAGTCGGTGGCTTCGAGCACCCAGCGCTTCACGGAGCCGCCTTCTTCGCTCATCAGGTAGTCGACGGCGGGGATGGCCTGCTGGTTTGGCGCGGCGCCGGTGTAGATCACGTTCTTTTCGGATTCTTCGCCCTCGTACTGCACGGGGTAGAAGAGGATCGAGTTCAGTTCCTTGAACACCGGCAGGACCGATTTGCGCGATGACGAGGTCCAGCAGCCGAACACGGCGGCAACCCCGTTGACGGCGATCAGCTCACGGGCCTTCTCGGCGAACAGCGGCCAGTCGGACGCAGGGTCGACCACGACGGCCTCGAGCTTCTTGCCCAGCACGCCGCCCTTCTTGTTCTGCTCATCGATGAGGAAGAGCATGGTATCCTTCAGGGTGGTCTCCGAGATCGCCATCGTCCCTGACAGCGAGTGGAGCACGCCCACCTTGATGGTGTCCTGCGCATAAGCAGTAAGAGGCGCGAGCGCCCCGGCAGTCATCGCGACCCCCAGGCCGATCCCGGCCATCATGCGATTGATACCTGTCATACTTACCTCCGACAGTTTGGTTGTTTGCACCGGGGAGGAAGTTGCAATCGCCGTGCCAGCGCCGAAAATCGCCGCCAAACCGCTGACTCTGCTGGGGTCTTTCGATGCCGGCCGGTTCCGTGCGATGGAACGAATGCATACCGGTCGGCTTGCTCTGCCGGTTCTCTGGGCAGCGTCGTTAGGGTCTGCTTAAGATTTGTGCAGCGGCTTTGGTTGCCGCAGAACTGGGCGGCCTCTGTTGGGCGCGAGGGACTTTCACCCGACAGGCGTTGTCATGCACCCTGGCGTGACCGCGATTTGTAGTCCTGCTAAAAAGACGGCCACCGGAAGTTCGCTTTCGGCAGAGGTTGTTTGCACCAACACCTCGGCCCCGCACCGGCAACGGCGCGGGGCTTTGCATTTTCGCAGCGTGCATCGTCATTGCCAGCCGCAACCATCCGCCCCGTTCGCCGTTAAGCCAGCAAGCCGCCGGCGAGCAGTTCCCGGTGCACAGATATCGGCCGATGTTGCGAGGGCTGACGCTCCCTCGTGGTTGACGCCGGTGGGGCGCGGAGCTTCGGCTTCGCGCCTTCTTTGTTGGTCGGATCGACGATCGCGTAGCGAATCTACGTATTCATCGTGATGGTGCTAAGCAGCACCACCTAGCAATGTCGCAACCTGCCGTTTCGCCTGAATCGAAACGACGTGCGAGGGCGGTCTGGACCGGCGGCGGAGCGGGTCGCGCGGCGGGTATCGAGGCGACCTCAGTGCTTGTTCATAAGTTGCGAAAAGCTGTCAGCAACCTGTCATCTTGAGCCGGCAAGTTCCGACGCCGCCGCCGAAGAGGTTACCAAAACACTTCCAAGCATCGAAACGCCCGCTCCGCCTGCGGTTTTCATCCGCTGCAATATTCGCGGCAAGCGCTGGGGGTGGAACGGGTGTCTCCTGGCCTACGCGCTGGTGCGTAGGTCGGCGCGCAGCTTCCGGTGACATCTTGCATTGGACTCAAGCTTCAAGAAAATTGTCTGCACTCTACGTAGCAGTGCGTATAAGTATACGCAAACTATCAGTATAAGTGTCACTGCGTAATCTGTGCAATTGGCCAAGATATCGAATATATTGGCCAACCAATCACAAGTTGATCAGCTTTCGCTCCGAAGCTTTACAACGGCCTCATACCTGCATATTCATCAGCCGACGGGCGGCGGATGTAGCGGAGAATGGTCATGAGAAGCAACGTTTTTGCGGCCCTGGCGACGTTCGCAATCGTCGCGGGTATGAGTGCAGCCCCTGCCAGTGCACTGGATCTGGGTGGCGCGCTTGGCGGCGTCGTGGGCGGGGTCACCGAAACGGTCGGCGGCGTCGTGGGCGGCGTGACCGAAACTGTCGGCGGGATAGCCGGTGGCGGCGGCGGCGGGGGGAGCGGGGGCGGTGGCACCAATGCCGGTGGCCTGCTGTCGCTCAACGACGACGACAATGACGCGCTGGTCAATCTCGACGTCGGTGGCGGCAACAACAACTTGCTGAATGCGGCTGTCGGCAAGGGCAACAACCCCCTGGTCAACGCCAACGTGTCGACGACCGGGCTGCTCAAGAGCACATCGATTTCGCTCGATCTCGCCGGGCTCGGGCTCGACCTCGATATCGACCTGGGGATTCTCGACCCCGACAATCCGAATAATCCCGGTGGCCCAAACAACCCGGGTGGCCGTCCCGTGCTGGTCGGCAGCCTCGGCGGCGGCGGCACCTTCGTGATCAACTGCACGGTCAACAACACCAAGCAGCTGCTGCAGGTGGCGGCGGCCGGCAAGATCAGCGGCGCCGAGATCAAAGCCTGGATGCGTGCCGCCAATGTGCAGGTGGTGCCGATCAAGCTCTGCCCGGCCGCCAAGAAGCAGGTCGCGGCGCTGCTCGCCAAGAGCCAGAAGATCAACCTGCTCCGCCGGGCGGTGATGTCCGATGCGCTGATCACAGCCTCGCTCGGCCGGACTCGCTACGACGCCAATGACGTCGTCGCTGTGCAGCGCAAGGGTGGCCAACTGGTCGTCTACGTTTACTGATACCAGCCATATCGTTGAACGGAACGAAGGGGCGTGACCTGCGGGTCGCGCCCCTTCCGATTCCGCTGTCTACGTATTCGATACGTAGCATATAAGTATTATCTGCTAATCGATGCAGCCTGATGGAATCTCGGAATGTTTTCGATAACTGTGCGCTCTGTCGCCAAAGCAACGTCGCACTAGTTGACAGCGTCCTGTCAGGTTGACGGGAGCACTGTCGCGTCATGTTTCGCAGAGGAGAAGCGTGATGCAATCCAAAAAGATTACAGTACTCGCGGCGATTGTGCTGATGGCCAGTACCAGTCTGGTTCCAGCAAATGCCGCCGGGCTGCTTGGTGGCCTTCTCGGAGGCGACGACGGTGGTGATTCGGCTGGGGTCGACGTCGGCGGCATCGTCAGCGTCGGCGGCGACGGCAGCTCGCTGGTCAATGTCGACCTCGGTGCCGATGTCGACGGCGGTAGCGATGGCTTGCTCGGCAACCTCGGCGTAACCGGGGACGATGGCGTACTCGACGACCTCACCGGCGACGAGGGACTGGTCGGGGGCCTGACCGGTGATGACGGCCTGCTCGGCGATGTAACAGGCGACGATGGTCTGCTCGGCGACGTGACAGGCGAGAACGGCCTGCTCGGTGACCTCGGCGTCACTGGCGAAGAAGGAGTGCTCGGTGACCTCGGCCTGACCGGCGGCGACGGTCTGCTCGACGATCTTGGGCTCGGCGGTGGCGATGATGGCCTCGTCGGTGGGCTGATCGACGACCTCGATCTTGGCGGCGACGATGGCCTGCTTGGCGATCTCGACCTCGGCCTCGGCGGGGACGATGGCCTGTTGGGCGATCTCGATCTCGGGCTTGGCGGCGATGATGGCCTCCTGGGCGATCTCGACCTCGGTCTCGGCGGTGACGATGGCCTGCTTGGCGATCTCGACCTCGGCCTAGGCGGGGACGATGGCCTGTTGGGCGATCTCGATCTCGGGCTTGGCGGCGATGATGGCCTCCTGGGCGATCTCGACCTCGGTCTCGGTGGCGACGATGGGCTGCTGGCCGATCTCGATCTCGGTCTCGGAGGCGATGATGGCCTGTTGGGCGATCTCGACCTCGGTCTCGGCGGCGATGATGGCCTCTTGGCCGATCTCGACCTCGGCCTCGGCGGCGATGATGGCCTCTTAGGCGATCTCGACCTCGGTCTCGGCGGCGACGATGGGCTGCTGGCCGATCTCGACCTCGGCCTCGGTGGTGACGATGGCCTGCTGGGTGACCTGAACCTCGGTCTGGGCGGCGATGATGGCCTGTTGGGCAACCTCGACCTCGGCCTCGGCGGCGGTGAAGGGCTGCTCGACGGCCTGAATCTCGCCGATCTGGGGCTCGGCGATATCACCGGAGACGTTCTTGGTGGTGACATTCTCGGAGGCGACCTGCTTGGCGGCGGCGTGCTCGGCGACAACCTGCTCGACCTGGGCGATCTTGGCCTGTTGGGCCTTGGTGACGTCACCGACCTCGTCGGTGATATCGGACTGGGTGGTGTCACCGATCTGGTCGGTGATATCGGACTGGGCGGCGTCACCGATCTCGTCGGTGATATCGGGCTGGGTGGTGTGACCGACCTGGTCGGCGATGTCGATCTACTGGATGCGCTCGAGTTGAACGACATCCTGAGCGGTACGGACCTCAGCGGCCTGCTCTCCGATCTCGACCTGAGCAACCTGCTCGACCTCAGCAGCCTGCTCAATATCGGTGACATCAACATCGACCTGGGCGGCGGCAACGGTCCTGGTGGCCCCGGCGGCCCTGGTGGTCCTGGTGGCCCTGGTGGTCCCGGCGGTCCTGGCGGTCGCGTGATCGTGGCCGGAGGTGGCGGCGGTGGGTTCGGCATGAACCGTGCCTGCAACCCGCAGGACGCCAAGCAGGTTATCGCGCAGGTCAAGCAGATGCAGCTGAACCGCGCCCTGTTGAGCAACGTCAATGGCGTCAAGGTGGTCAAGGTCCGCCTCTGCGCTGACCTCAAGGACAAGGTGGTGAACGCCGTTACAGCCAGCAAGAAGGTGCAGATCCTGCAGCGCGTACTGGGCGGTAGCGGCAAGCTGGTCGCCGAACTGCAGCGCTCTGGCGCCGGCGTGAACGACGTCTACGCTATCGGCCGCAGCGGCGGGCAGCTGACAGTCTACGCGTTCTGATCTCGCCCCGATCAGGACCCGAAGAAGGGCGCGGCCTGGATGGCTCCACCGCGCCCTTCGCCTTTTGGCGGTGAGCTGTGGAGCCACCGTGCCCCCCAATATCCCCTCTTGCGATCTCTAGGACTTAGCAAACGCTAAGCCCAAGAAGTCGCTTTCTCCCCCGCAAGGGGGGAGATGATCGGTGGCCACCATTCGCATCGGAGCATCAGTCGAGACTCTCCCCCTTGGCGGGGGAGAAAGCGAAAACTTGGGCTTAGCGCAGCTAAGTCCTTAGTTTTCGCCAGAGAGGGGGGCGTGGGGAGCCACGTGAGATGACCGAGAGAGCTATTCAGCCGGCGCAGGGTGCGCGTCGGTCTCGGCGGCACCTGCTGCCGCGAGTTCCCGCCTCAGCCGCTCTTCTTCAAACGCCTTGGGCTTCGAAAACCGGGCCAGCAGCAGATAGGCGACCGGCGTCAGGTAGAGCGTCGCGACGGCCGCGAGGCTCAGCCCACCGACCATGATCCAGCCGAGCGCGGCACGGGCTTCCGAGCCGGCGCCGCCGGCGATGATCAGCGGCACGCCGCCGAGCACGGTGGCGATCATGGTCATCACCACCGGCCTGAGCCGGATGTTGGCGGAGTTCTCCACCGCCTCGCGCACCGATTGGCCGCGATCGCGCAGCTGGTTGGCGAACTCGACGATCAGGATGCCGTTCTTGGCCATGATGCCCACCACCAGCACCAGGCCGATCTGGCTGTAGACGTTGAGCGTCACCCCGGTCAGCAGCATGGCGAACACCGCGCAGGCGAGACCGAACGGCACGGTCGCCATGACGATGATGGCGCTCCAGACACTCTCGAACTGCGCCGCCAGCACCAGGAGGATGACGATCAGCGCGAAGCCGAAGGTGATCAGCAGCCCGTTATTGCTCTCGCCCAGGGTCTTGGCCTCAGCCATCGGCACGATGGTCGCGCCGTCAGGCAAGAGCGGCTGGGCGATGTCCACCGCCTCGGTGTAGGCGTCGCCGAGGGTGAAGCCATCGCTGAGCGCTGCGGTAACGGTCACGGCGCGGCGCTGCTGTTCGCGACCGAGCGAGGGGGCGATCGGCGCTTCGGTGAGCGACGCGATGGTCGACATCGGCACGTAGCGGCCGTCGGTGGTTTTGATGAAGATCGACTCGAGGTCGCCGGGGTCGTTCACCGGGCTCGAGGTCGAGGTCATGCGGACCGAATAGCTGGAATCGTTGATGAACACGGTGCCGACATCGGAGCCATCGATCATGGCCTGCATGGTGGTGCCGAGCCCATTGATGTCGATGCCCAGTTGCGCCGCCTTCTCGCGATCGATGGTCAGCGTCATCTGCGGTTGGGTGGTCTCGTAGTTGACCGAGACGCGGCCCCATTTCTCGTCTTTTTCCAGCTCCGCCTTCACCTTGTTGGCGGCATCGGAGAGGGTCTGATAGTTGTCGCCGAGCAGGGCGAACTGCAGGCCGGAGCCGCCGCCGCGCACGCCCAGGCTGTTGCCCTGGCGGATATTGGCGCGGACACCCGGCACCTGCACCAGCTGCTGGGTGATCTCGGCGGCGATCTGCTGCTGGGTGCGGGTGCGGTGCTCCCAATCGGCCAGCGTCATGATGATGAAGCCCGAATTGGTGTTCGAGCCGAACCCCGAGATCGAGAAGATGCTCGTTGCCTCGCCGCTGTCCTTATAGGGCTGCAGCATGTCCTCGATCTTCTGCATCTGGGTGCGGGTGAAATCGAGGCTTACCGTTGCCGGGGCGCTGACGTTGATGGCAACCTGGGCGCGGTCTTCGGGCGGGGTGAGTTCCTGCTTCAGGGTGCCGAACACCGCCCAGGCGGCGCCGGCGAACAGTACGGCGATGACAATCACCACCAGCGAATTGTCGAGCGCCAGCTTCAGGGTGCGCCGGTAGAGCCCGGCCAGCACGCCGCCGAAGCGTTCGAGTGCGTTGGGCGGCCGTTCGACATGCGGCTTCAGCATGCGCGACGCCATCATCGGCGCCAGCGACAGCGCGACGACCGCCGACAAGCCCACCGAGATGGCGAGCGTGAAGCCGAACTCGCGGAACAACAGGCCGGTCTGGCCGGGGAGGAAGGAGATCGGGATGAACACGGCGGCCAGCGTCAGCGTGGTCGCGACCACCGCGAAGAACACCTCCTGGGTGCCCAGCACCGCTGCAGCGCGGGGCCCCAGGCCCATGCCGCGCCGTCGGGTAATATTCTCCAGCACCACGATCGCGTCGTCGACGACGAGCCCGGTGGCGATCACCAGCGCCAGCAAAGTCAGGATGTTGAGCGAGAATCCGAAAGCATAGATTCCGGCAACCGTGCCGATCAGCGCCACCGGCATGGTGACCGCCGGAATGATGGTGGCGCGCCAATCGAGCAGGAACAGGAAGATGATGACGATGACGCCGACCACGGCGATCAGCAGCGAGCGCTCGACCTCGTGCACGGCGCCGGCGATGAACACCGACTCGTCGGAGGAGATCTTGATGTCGACGCCCGGGGGCAGGGTGGTCTTCAGTTCGGCGACGGCGGCCTTCACCCCCTCGGAGATCTGCATGGTGTTGGATTGCGCCTGCCGCACGATGCCGAGCCCAATGCCCGACTTGCCGTCGCTGCGGAGGCCGGAATTGGCGGCGGCCGGCGAGAACACCACGCTCGCCACGTCGCCGAGCCGGGTGGTGCCCTTTACCACGATGTTCTCGAACGCCTCGGGGGTGTTGACCTCGGCGATGGCGCGGATGGCGATGTTCTGGTTGGTGCCGTTGAGCGAACCGGCGGGACTATCGAAGGCAATGGTCGAGAGCGCGTTGCGGATGTCGCCCACGGTCAGTCCGAGGCTCGCGAGCTTGATCTGATCGACATCGATCTCGAAGCTGCGGTTCTGCGTGCCGTTGACCTGCACGTCGGCGACGCCGGTCACCGCGGCAAGCCGCTCGGAGATGGTGTTTTCGACCAGCTCGGTCAGCTCGTCCTTGCTGAGCGTGTCCGAGGTCACCGCCAGCTGGATGATGGCCTGGGCGTTGGCGTCGGCCTTGACGATGGTCGGGGTCTCGGCGCCATCGGGCAGCCGGTTGGTGATCCGGCCGAGTGCATCGCGGATGTCGGAGGTGGCGTTGTCGAGGTTGGTGCCGTCGTTGAAAGTCATCGAGACGCGGCTGCGACCATAGGACGAATCCGAAGAGATCGACGCAACGCCCTGAATACGTGCCACCACACCCTCGATGGCCGAAGTGATTTCGCGATCGACCGTCTCAGCCGCCGCGCCCGGAAAGCTGGTGGAGATCGAGAGGGTGGGGCGCTCGACGCTGGGCAGTTCGCGGATCTCGACGCCGAAAAAGGCAGCGAGGCCGGCGACGATGATCAGGCAGCTGACGACAATGGCCAGCACCGGCCGCCGGACGAACAGCCCGGCAATGGCGCCACCACGTTCGTTCTGGGTCTGGATGCTCATGGGCGTACCTCGAACTCAGAACGTGGGGACCCCCACCCTTGATCCCTCCCCGCAAGGGGGACGGAGACGATGAACTGCGAATTCGGTGTGAGGGTCTCCCTCCCCCTTGCGGGGAGGGGACAGGGGTGGGGGGCCGCAGCTACCGCGCTCACGACGGATTTCCTTCCGCCGGCCGCTTTCGCCCTTCACCACCCGCACCACCCGAGGGATCATCCAGCAATCGCACGCTGGCCCCGGCGGTGAGCTGCTGCACGCCCTGCGTCACCACCTGGTCGCCTTCGGTGAGCTCGGCTTTCACCAGCACGCCATCGGAGTTGCGCTGGATGATCTCGACCGGCACGCGCTCGACTTTGCCCTCGACGAACTTCCACAAATAGCTGCCGGCGCTCGACCACTGGATGGCAAGCGGATCGACCGAAGGGAACTGTTCGCCGGCAAAGCTCATCGAAACCGAGAACGACATGCCCGGTTTGAGCCGGCCTTCGTCGTTGGGGATGGCGGCTTCGACCTTCAGCGTGCGGCTCGCCGGATCGATGCGGTTGTCGACGGCGCTGACTTCGCCAGCGATGGTCTGGCCGGGCAGCGCCACGGCGGCTGCGGTCAACGGCATGCCGGTGGTGATGGCCGAGGCGTAGCGCTCGGGCACCCAGAAGCTGACGAGGATGTGCGAGGTATCCTCGATGGTGGTGACGACGCTCTGCGAGGTCACCGTGTTGCCGGCGCTGACCTGGAACAGGCCCACCGTTCCGGCGATCGGCGTCGAGATGGTGCGTTTGGCGAGCGCCAGGTCGGCGTTCTGCAACTCCAGCCGCGCATTGTTGAACGCCAGTTGCGCCGCCGCGACCTGCACTGTGGTGGTGTTATTGGCCTTGGCCAATTCGTTGGTGCGGTCGAGCGCCGTCTGCGCATCATCGAAAGCGAGTTTGGCACGCTCCTGGGCGATCTGCTCGGCATCGGCATCGAGCCGGCCGATCACCGCGCCGGCCTTCACTGCATCGCCGGGGCGCACCGTCAATTCGGCGAGCGTGCCGCTGGCCGGCGACACCACGGTCACCGAGTGCGCCGCGGCGCCTTCGCCGATCGAAGTCAGCTTGTCGTTGATGGTGGCGAGCAGCACCGGCGCCGTGACCACGACCATGGTGCGGTTGCCGCCACGACCGCCGCCCTGGCCGCCGCCAGGGCCGCGCTGCCCGGGGCTGCCAGCCTGCTGCTGGCCCGGCGCGCCGCCAGCTGGGCCCGTCGCGGCTTCAGCCGGTTCGCCGAAGGGCAGGGCGATGCCGAAGCGGGCCAGCGTCTCCGAAGCGCCGGGCACGAAGAAGACGTAAGCGACCGCGGCCGCTCCTATGACGACGAGCGAAAGCAGCAATTGCCTGAACAAGCGACCGAATCCTAAACGAGATGTGCCCCAGCCGGATCAGGGGCAGAACGGCGCGAACGATAGCATCGGCACCTCGCGCTTCACATTAAATCGCCGTAACGTTGGGGTGAGCGGGGTGAGCGCTTCAGTGCGGCGAAAGCTGTTCCAGCCGCGCCGCCAGCCACTCGTGGCCGCCCTCGCGGGCATAGCTCGCTGCCGAGCGGTCCTTGGCGCTCAACTGTCCCGGGTCGGCGCCGAACAGCAGCAGCAGCCCGACGATCGCGGCGTCGCCGTGCATGGCGGCAGCATGCAGCGGAGTGAAGCCATCCGCCTGTACCCGGTTGGGGTCGGCGCCGGCGCGCAGCAGTTTTTCGACCATTGCCGCGTTGCGCTTGGCGGTAGCGGCATGGATGGCGGCGACCTGCTGCGGGTTCTTCGCTGCTTCGTTGACGTCGCGGGTCAGCGGCAGCAGCAGCTCGAACGCCTCGGCATTGTCGAAGAAGGCGGCGAGTCCCAGAGGGGTAAAGCCATCGGCGGAAAGCGCGTTGGCGTCCCAGCCGCCGGCCAGCGCCACCTCCAGCCGCTCGCCGTCGTTGAGGATGATCGCCTCGTGCGGATCGAGCTCGGCAATGCAGGCCCGCACCGCCGAGATGGCGCCGACATTGCCCATATAGGCGGCCCACGCCACCAGCGAGGCGCCGCTCGGATGCCGCGCATGCGCCAGCTCCGGGTCATGCGCCAGCTCGGCGCGGAGGCCATCGAGATCGTTGCTGGTGATGAGAACGAAGGGATCGCTCATCGGGAGAGCATAGCGCCGCTTGCCGGGCGGTTGAAGCCATCCGGTGGCGAGTGGAATCGGCGGAGGCAGTGGCGTCACGCTGGCCCAAGGATTCATCGGCGCTCTCCTGCAGCGACCCGGGGGTAACGTCGAAGGGGCTTGCGTGTTCCCTCAGCTAGTGCGAGCGCGCCGCGCTCGGCGGGGTCGGGTTGATGCGGCCCCAGGCGCGGCGCAGCTGGCGGGAGGAGGCGAAGCCGGTGCGTTCAGCGATGCGCTCCATGTCGAGGCGGGTTTCGCTGAGCAGTTGCTGGGCGAGCGCGACCCGCAGCCGGTTGACGTAATCGGGGATGCTCATTCCGGCATGCTCGTTGAACAGGCGCGAGACGTGGCGGGGGCTGGCAAAGGCGATTTCGGCCAAGGTCTCGAGCGACCAGTCACGCGCCGGATCGGCGGTGATGGCATCCTGCACCCGGTGGATGGCCGGGTGGATATGGTTGCGACCCTCGAGCCAGGGCGAGAGCTGCGGGTCGGTGCCGGCGCGGCGCAGGTAGACGACGAGGAAGCGCGCCACGGCGGCCGCGGTCGCCGGGCTCACCAACTGGCCGATAATGTGCAGCATCAGGTCGATGCCGGCGGTGATGCCGGCGCTGGTGTAGCGCTCGCGATCCTCGACATAGAGCCGGTTCTCCAGCACGCGGGCGGTGGGCGCGGTTTCGGCGAGCAGCGCACAATCGGTGAAATGCGTGGTGCAGGCGTGGTCGTCGAGCAGGCCGGCGCGGGCAGCGAGCAGGGCGCCCGAGCAGATCGAAACCAGCCGGATGCCCGGCCGGATATTGTGGCGCAGCCAGGCGACGATTTCGTCCGAGCCCTGCAGGGGCGCTTCGATCGGGCCCAGCTGCTCGGCGCCGAGGATCAGCTCGGTATCGCCCGAGAGCACCACCATGGCGTTATCCTCGATCGCCTCGGGCAGCGGCGCGATGCCGCTGACCACGAGGCCGATCGAGCTGGTGATCTCGGGTAGGGCGCCGACATAGCGGACCTCGAACAGGACCTCCGACTGCAACTGGTTGGCCTTGCGCAGGGCCTCCATCGGCCCCGCGACGTCGAGCAGCAGGGTGCGCGCCGGCAGCACGACATAGACCGGAAGTTTCCGCGGGACGGGGCTCACGCGGCAGCGGCTTTTGGCGCGCCGGCCAGTGCCTCGGCGATAGTGCAGACCCGCGCGAAGCGGCCATCGAGCACCGCGGCGGTGCGGGCCTTCAGTTCCTCGACGCTCCAGGTGCGGCCGGTCTTGTCGGTGAGCGCCATGGTGTGGGTTGCCTCGGTGACATAGTCGACCTGCCAGCCGAGATCGGAGGCGTGCCGGGTGGTGGTCTCGCAGCACTGCTCGGTGCGGATGCCCGAGACGATCAGGCGGCGGATGCCGTTTTCGGTCAGCCAGACATCGAGCCCCGAGCCGACCAAAGCCGAATGCCGGGTCTTATGGAATTCCGCATCGGGCGTCAGCTGCAGTTCGGCGAGCGGACGAACAAAGCCGGAGGCGAGTGAGAAGATGCCCTCGGGCTCGACATGCAGCACGCGGATGACGGCATGACCCTTGGCCCGCGCCCCATCGATCAGCGCCTGCTGATTCCTGAGGTAGGTGGCGTAGTCGGTCTCGAACCAGTTCTGGCGCTGCCGGAACGATTCCTGGGCATCGATGACGAGCACGGCGGTATCGGACATTTCTGGACCTCGTGAGGCTGGATGATGGCCGGAGCGTAGGGCGGCCCAAGGATGACCGAAAGGCCGGGGCGGGACAAGGAGCGGACAGAAAAGGACATCACTTCGGCCGGTGGGAGGAGGGCGACGTCAACCGAGATGCCGGTGTTCCGGTCTCCCTCCCCCTCGCGGGGAGGGGACAGGGGTGGGGGGCGGCTTGCACCGGCGCTTTTTGCGTTCACTTGGCCATGCTAACCTTCGCGCCAACGAGGATGCTTCATGACTATCGACGACAGGCCGCGCATCGTTGGCGGCGGCCCCAAAAAACTGCTCTACACGGTCGACACCATTCGCCGGATGGGCGTCGGCAAGGCCGCCAAGGCGCTGACCGCGCATAATACCTGCAAGGCCTGTGCCTATGGCATGGGCGGGCAGAAGGGCGGGATGACCAATGAGCTCGGCGAGTTTCCCTCGGTCTGCAACAAATCGGTGCAGGCGCAATCGACCGATATCCAGCCGGCCATCCCGAACGAGGCGTTCCTCCATCCGCTGAGCGACCTGCAGCAGCTCTCGGGCCGCGAGATGGAAAAGCTCGGCCGGCTCAACACGCCGCTGTTCAAGGCAGCCGGCGCCGACCGCTATGAGCCGGTGAACTGGGATTTCGCCATCGCCCACGCCGCGGCGCAGCTGAAGGTGACCGATCCGAACCGCAGCTTCTTTTATTCCTCTGGCCGCTCGTCCAACGAGGCCGGCTTCGTGTTCCAGCTCCTGGCGCGGGTCTGGGGCACCAACAACGTCAACAACTGCTCGTATTACTGCCACCAGGCGACCAGCGAGGGGCTGGCCACCACCATCGGCAAGGGCACGGCGACGGTCGAGCTCGAGGACCTGACCGGGGCCGACCTGATCTTCGTCATCGGCGCCAACCCGTCGTCGAACCACCCGCGCTTCATCCACATGCTGAAGCATTGCCGCGACCGCGGCGGCGACGTGATCGTCATCAATCCGGCGAAGGAACCCGGGCTGGTGAAGTTCGCGGTGCCGAAATCGCCAACTTCGATGCTGTCGGGCGGCACTGAGATTGCGTCGGACTACCTGCAGCCGCGGATCGGCTCCGATATCGCGCTGTTCAAGGGGCTGATGAAGGCGGTGGTCGCCATCGGCGCCGAAGACCAAAGCTTCATCGCGCAGCACACGGCGGATTTCGAGGCGCTGCGGGCCGACCTCGAGGCGGTTTCGTGGGAAGAGATCGAGACCATCACCGGCCTGTCGCAGGGTGCAATCGAGCGCGTCGCCACCCGCTACGCCAACCGGCAGAACGTGGTGTTCGCCTGGGGCATGGGGATGACGCACCACCTGCATGGGGTGGAAAATGTCGAAGCCATCGCCAACCTGGCGCTGCTCCGAGGGATGATCGGCAAGCGCTACTCCGGCCTCCTGCCTCTGCGCGGGCACTCGAACGTCCAGGGCATCGGCACCATCGGGGTGAAGCCGGTGGTCTCCGAGCAGGTCTTCGTCGCCATGGAACAGGCGTTCGGGGTCAAGCTCGGCCGGGCCAAGGGGCTTGATACCATGGCCGGGCTCGAGGCCGCCGCGCGCGGCGAGATCGACAGCGCGGTGATCATGGGCGGGAACCTCTGGGGCGCCACGCCCGATACTGCCTTCGCCAGCCGCGCCATGGAGGCGATCGGCTTCAAGCTGTTCCTCACCACCACGCTGAACCGCGGCCATGTCCATGGCTTGGGCGCCGGGGAGGTGCTGATCCTCCCTGTCACTGCCCGCGATGAGGAGTGGTCGCCGACCACGCAGGAATCGATGTTCAACTTCGTTCGCCTGTCGGATGGCGGCATCGAGCGGCTGGACAACGTGCGGCCGGAAACGGTGATCCTCTGCGATCTCGCGAAGCTCCTGCTGCCGGATAGCCCGGTGCCCTTCGAACGATTCAAGGAACACCGGCAAGTCCGTGAAGTCATTGCGAAAGTCGTGCCGGGGCTGGAGCAGTTGGCCGATATCGACGTGGCAAAGCGCGAGTTCCACATCAAGCACCGCGTCATGCACACGCCTGAGTTTGGCACGCGCGACGGCAAGGCGCATTTCGTCGTCACGCCGCTGCCCAAAGCCGCCGCGCCGCTGACCCTCGCCACGGTGCGCTCGGAAGGGCAGTTCAACACCATCATCTATGAAGAGCAGGACAGCTACCGGCTGAAGGCCGGGCGCGACGCCATCTTCCTCAACCGCGAGGACATGGCGGCGCTCGGGGTGCGCGACGGGCAGCGGGTCACTCTCGCCTCGGACACGGGGCGGATGGAGGGCACCGCGATGGCCTTCGACCTGCCGCGCGGTTCGGCCCTGGCCTATTATCCCGAAGCCAATGTGCTGTGCGGCACGGCGGTCGATCCGCGCTCGAAGACCCCGGCGTTCAAATCGGTGCCGGTTTGGATCGAGGCTTAGAGCCGCCACTCTGCGTGGAGTGGTCCTACCGGCTGGCCTCCCCACCGGGTGTCATCCCAGCGAAGGCTGGGACCCATCTGTCGGCCCGCGCAGGTGGTGAGTTGGGTGCCAGCTTTCGCTGGGATGACACCGAGTGGGTGGAGCCAACAGTGCTTCCCATGTGAGCACTGAGCCGAGCTTGCCGGCCCACTGAACTCGGATAATCTTCCCCTCGGGAGTTCGGGGACGAACAATGAGCGACGATAAGCAGGGACAGCCGGCGCCGGACGTGGATCGCCCCGGCGAACGGGCCCGGGCGTTCAACGCTGCCATGGCGACGCTGGGTATTGCGATCGTCGTCTTCATCGTCGGTGTCGTCGTCGGCTTCCCGCTGGCGACGTTCGGAGTGGAGTTCGTCACTGCCAATGGCGGGCTGGTGTTCGGGCTGCTGTTCGGTTTTCTCGTCCTGGTGCTGGTCATCACCGCGGTGCTGATGATCTTCCGGCGGCAGATCTGGGAGAGCCTGTTCAAACGCAGCGAAGTGGAGATGGAGCGCTTCGCCCGGCCGCTCTCGGAAGTCGCGCGCTTTGCCGCGCAGCAGAAGGTCGCCGAGGCAACCGATTCCGCCCGCGATCTCGCCGAACTGGTGCTGGCCCGCTACGCCTGGGTCTCGACCCGGCGCTGGCTGATGGCGACGATCACTGCCTTCATCGCGGCCATCGCCGCGCTGGCGGGGTCGGCGCTGCTGTTCCAGCAGAACCAGCTGCTGCGCACCCAGATCGGGCTGATGCAGGACCAGAACGGGCGCATCGAAGAGCAGAACCGCTTTATCCAGAGCCAGATCGAGCTGGGCGAGGCGCAGCGCTCCACCTCGATCGTGCCGGAGATTCTGGAGATCGGCGCGCAGGTGGCGCAGGAGGTGGCGGGGTTCAACACCTTTGCCGGCGACCAGCCCGCCATTGCCCTGCTCAGCCCGGGCTTACGGGCGCGGATCATCGCGGCGACCACGGCGGCGCGGCCCTACCGGTACCTGCGCAACCCGCTGACCGATCTCGACGAGAACCTGCTGATGTCGTCCGGCCTGCTGCGTCGGACCGACCTTGCTGCATCGGCGACCGTGCGCCAGCAGCTCGATGCGGCCAGCGGCGCGGTGCAGTTCGCGGGCGAGCAAAGTGGCGTGATGTCCGACCGGCCATTGTCGCCGGAGCGCGGCCAGATCATCGGCTTGCTGATCTCCAACGGGCTCACCGATTTCTCGACCTTGAACGGCGCCGATTTCAGCTTTGCGGAGGTGCGGTCGGCGAGCAGCGGCAGCGCCATCCGCTTTCACTTCGCGGCGCTGCGCTTTGCTAATTTCGACCGGCAATTGCTGGTGGGCGCGGAGTTCGATGGGGCCTATCTCGAGCATGCGCGGTTTCGCAACGCCAACATCAACTACACACGCTTCACCGCCGGCGAGCTGCCCTCGATCAGCGGCGGCGCAGGGTTGAAGCAGGGGGCGCAGCTGTCAGGGGCGGATTTCTCCGGCGCAATCCTGAAGCACGCCTCGTTCGATGGCAGCCGCGGCTTCGGCATCAATTTCGATGGTGGCGTGGTGCACAACACTACATTTGCCGGGACCTCAATGGCTGGCAGCACGTTCCGCAACACCATCTTCGGGGTCGTGGATTTCAGCGGAGCCGACCTCAAGAGCGTCGATTTCGACGGCGCCATTGTGTTCGATGCCGGCTTCCTCGATACCGTCGCGCAGCAGGCGGCGCCGGAGAGTTTCGTGCGCGACCGGTTCGAGATTGCGCCGCTTGCCACCGAGGAGTTTGCCCGCCACCCGCGCTGGTCCGATGCGTGGCTGGATGGGCTCGAGGCCAAGCAGTCCTATCGGATTACACGTGTAGGAGCATTCGAGTGAGCGGCTTCCCCAAACAGACCTTCGAGTTTCTCGCGGGGATCGCGGCGCATAACGAGAAGGCGTGGTTCGACGCCAACCGGCCGCTCTATGAGGCCGGGTATGTCGAGCCGGGCAAGGCGTTCGTCGCCGAGATCGGCCCGAAGCTCAAGGCGATCTCGCCGGAGGTGCAGTTCGACCCCAAGGTCAACGGCTCGATCTCGCGCATCAATCGCGACATCCGCTTCAGTAAGGACAAGCGGCCCTACAAGCAGCACCTGGCGCTGTGGTTCTGGCATGGCGACAAGCGCGGCTGGGACCGGCCGGGGTTCTACGTGCATATCGAGGCGGAGCGGGTGTTCCTCGGTACCGGCATGTATGGCTTCGACAAGGAGACGCTCGACAGTTTTCGCCAGTCGATCATCCACCCGCGCTCCGGCAAGGCGCTGGTCGCGGCGGTCGCGGCGGTGAAGGCCAAGGGGGACTACGCCATCGGCGAGAAGACCCGGAAGCTGATGCCGCGCGGCTTCGAGACCGATCCTGACCGGGCTGAGTTCCTGCTTTACGAGGGGCTGACCGCCGGCATCGAACTGCCGGCGAGCGCCGCGGCCAAGCCGGATTTCGCCGAGGTGTGCCTTGAGCATTTCGCCAACACCGCGCCGATCACGCAGTGGCTGATCGCCGAGGTGGCGGGGTAGGGGCCTGCGGGTTCGCTAGGGGATGCTGTGATCGCCTCCCTCCCCCTTAAGGGGAGGGATCGAGGGAGGGGGTGGTTCTGTGATCACCGATGGACCCCCACCCCCCACCCCTCCCCTCAAGGGGGAGGGGAGCAGGGAGCGGCCTCGTGGGGATCCTAAGAGTGCCCGCAGATCACCCGTTCCGGAACGCATACCCATACCCATTGAGGGCAGGGGCGCCGCCGAGGTGGGCGTAGAGCACCTTGCTTCCATCAGGGAAGAAGCCCTTCTGCACGAGGTCGATCATCCCCTGCATGGATTTGCCCTCATAGACCGGGTCGGTGATCATGCCCTCGAGCCGGCCGACGAGGCGGATGGCCTCCTTGGTCTCCTCGGAGGGGACGCCATAGATCGGGTAGGCGTATTCCTCGCGCAGCACCACGTCTTCGGCGGTGATGGGCAAGCCCAGTTCGACCAGCTCGGCGGTGCGCTGGGCGATCTCCAGCACCTGGGCGCGGGTCTGCTCCGGTGTGCACGAGGCATCGATGCCGATGACGTTGCGGGCGCGGCCATCGGCGGCAAAGCCCACCAGCATGCCGGCATGGGTGGAACCGGTAACGGTGCAGACGACGACATAGTCGAACTTGAAGCCGAGCTCGGCTTCCTGCGCCCGCACTTCCTCGGCAAAGCCGACATAGCCGAGGCCGCCGAACTTGTGCACCGAGGCGCCGGCGGGGATCGGGTAGGGTTTGCCGCCCGCGGCCTCGACCTCGGCGATGGCGTTCTTCCAGCTGTCGCGGATGCCGATATCGAAACCATCGTCGACCAGCCGCACATCGGCGCCCATGATGCGGCTCAGCATGATGTTGCCGACCCGGTCATAGACCGCATCCTCGTGCGGCACCCAGCTCTCCTGCACCAGCCGGCATTTGAAGCCGATCTTGGCGGCGACGGCCGCGACCATGCGGGTGTGGTTGGACTGCACGCCACCGATCGACACCAGCGTATCGGCGCCGGAGGCGATGGCATCGGGGACGATGTATTCGAGCTTCCTGAGTTTGTTGCCGCCGAAGGCGAGGCCGGAGTTGCAATCCTCGCGCTTGGCATAGAGCTCAACGCTGCCACCGAGATGGGCGCCGAGGCGGTCGAGTTTCTCGATCGGCGTGCGGCCGAAGGTGAGGGGATAGCGCGGGAACTTCGCGAGGTTCATGCCGGGGTCCTTGAGCTCGAAATCTGACTCAAGGCTAGCAATTGTCTCGCGATGGGTGCTTTCAATGTTGGTGCGTCGATTGCTTCGGACGGCCGCCTGGGGGCGACCCACTGATGCGCTATCTGCCGACGATGAGGATCACAATGAAAGAATCTTCCGACTCCGCTCTCGACCGCATCGATCTCAGGATGCTGCGCGCGCTGCAGCGCGACGGCCGGATCAGCAATGCCGACCTTGCCGTCGAAGTTGGCGTCAGCGCCGCCACCTGTCACCGGCGGACCCAGCAACTGGTCGAGGCTGGCTATGTCTCCGGCTTCCGGGCGGTGGTGGCGCCGCACAAGGTCGAGCTCGGCACGCTAGTGCTGGTCGGCGTGGTGCTCGACCGCTCGACGCCCGAGAGTTTTGCGGCCTTCGAGAGCGCGGTGCAGAAACTGAAATTCGTACTCGATTGCCACCTGGTGGCCGGCGACTTCGACTATTTCCTGAAGATCCGGGTGCGCGACATGGCCGATTTCAACCGCCTGCACGGCACGCAACTGATCGGGCTGCCAGGGGTAAGGCAGACGCGGACGTTCTTCGTGATGAAGGAGGTGGTGGACGGGCGGGCGTTGGAGTTTTAGCCCATCACGGGCGTCATTCCCGCTGGCCTGACACTGGTGAGTTTCACCACCAGACGCGCCCCAAACGCGATGTCATCCCGGCGCAGGCCGGGACCCATCCTGAGATGCTTCGGCTCGTCCGCGTAGCCGCACCACCTCAGGATGGGCCCCGGCCTGCGCCGGGGTGACACCGTGGGTGGGGGGACATCGGGGATAGGGCCCTGGCTGGGATCACACCCCGTATGGAGCTAAGCGCCCACCGGATACGCCACATAGGCAAACCGCCGGCTGTCCGGCGCCCAGGAATTGACGTTGATCGTCCCCTGGCCGCCGTTGAAGCCGATGATGTCGCGGGTGCCGGTGCCGTCGGGGCGCATGAAGCGGAGGATCACATCCTTGTCGGCGGGGTGACCCTTGGTGCCGGGCGGGTAGCTCAGATAGGCGATCGACTGGCCGTCGGGTGCAAAATGCGGGAACCAGTTCACCCGCTCGTCGAAGGTGATCTGGGTCAGCTCCGAGCCGTCGGTGCGCATCTTGAAGATCTGGGCGTGGCCGGGCGAGCCCTGCTCGGAGTTGAACCAGATCCACTGGCCATCGGGCGAGTACTCGGCGCCATCATTGGGCACCAGCACGTCGGTCAGCTGCATATCCGGGCCGCCGGCGGCGGGGATGGTCCAGATGTTGACCTTGGCCCACTGGTTATCGCCCACGGCGTTGATCCCGACATAGGACAGCGTTTTGCCGTCGGGCGAGATGCCGTGCAGGTAATAATGGTGGCGGTGCGGGTAGCTGTTCGATACCCGCCGCGGGGCGCCGCCGGTGATCGGCAGGGCATAGAGATGCCCGTCGTCGGAGCTCACATAGACCGTGGTGCCATCGGGCGACAGCACATGGTCGTTGTTGAGGTCGCTGAGGTGACCGGTGTCGATCCGCTCGATCTCCCCGGTGCCGTCGGCGGCGATGGTCCACAGCTCGCCGCCAGCGTTGAACACCAGGGTCCTGCCGTCAGGCGTCCAGTTCGGGGCTTCGATGATCTCGTCGGCGGTGAACAGCACCTGCCGGTTGCCGCCATCGATGTCGATGATGGTCAGCTCCGAAACCTGGCCCGGCAAGAGGCTGCGGCCGCGGCGGGCGAAGTTGGGTCTCTGCGGCATGTCGAATCCTCCCCTTGGTGTTCCGCGACTTTGTGACCCGTCGGCGGCAGCGGCGCAACACGTCCGCCCGGTGTTGCCCCGCGCGGCGGGTTCCCCTACATACGGCGCTCGATCTTTCAGGGTTTAGCGGCGGGAGCAGTGCCCTCATGGCGCGCCAGTTCATCTATCACATGCACGGAATGTCCAAGGCCTATGCCAGCGGCAAGAAGGTGCTCGATAACATCCACCTGAGTTTCTACCCCGACGCCAAGATCGGCGTGCTGGGTCCGAACGGCTCGGGTAAGTCGACGCTGTTGCGCATCATGGCCGGCATCGACACCGAGTTCACCGGCGAGGCCTGGGTGGCCGATGGCGCCAAGGTCGGCTACCTGGCGCAGGAGCCGCAGCTCGACCCGGCGCTCGACGTCAAGGGCAACGTCATGACCGGCGTCAAGGAGAAGAAGGACGTCATCGATCGCTACAACGAATTGATGATGAACTACTCCGACGAGACCGCCGACGAGGCGACGAGGCTCCAGGACATTATCGACAGCCAGAACCTCTGGGATCTCGACAGCCAGGTCGAAGTCGCCATGGAGGCGCTGGGCTGCCCGCCGGGTGAGGCGTCGGTCGACACGCTGTCGGGCGGCGAGAAGCGGCGCGTGGCGCTCTGTGCGCTGCTGTTGTCGAAGCCCGACCTGCTGCTGCTGGACGAACCGACCAACCATCTCGACGCCGAGACCACGGCGTGGCTCGAAAACCACCTGCGCGAATTCGCCGGCGCGGTGCTGATCATCACCCACGACCGCTACTTCCTCGACAACGTCACCGGCTGGATCCTCGAGCTCGATCGCGGCCGCGGCGTGCCCTACGAGGGCAACTACTCGGCCTACCTCAACGCCAAGGCCAAGCGCTTTGCGCAGGAGCAGTCGGAAGATGCCGCCCGCGCCAAGGTGCTGGAGCGCGAACGCGAGTGGATGGGCCAGAGCCCGCAGGCCCGCATGGCCAAATCCAAGGCGCGTATCCGCGCCTATGACGAGCTGGTGAAGGTCAACGAGGCGCGCACCCTGTCGTCGACGGCGCAGATTATCATCCCGCCGGGCGAGCGGCTGGGCCAGAACGTCATCGACATCGATGGGGTCACCAAGTCGTATGGCGACCGAGTGCTGATCGACAACCTGACCTTCAAGCTGCCGCCGGGCGGCATTGTCGGCATTATCGGCCCGAACGGGGTCGGCAAGTCGACGCTATTCCGGATGATCACCGGGCAGGAGAAGCCGGATTCGGGCGCCATCACCGTCGCCGACAACGTCAACCTCGGCTATGTCGACCAGAGCCGCGATACGCTCGCGCCGAACAAGACGGTGTGGGAGGAAATCTCCGGCGGCAACGAAATCCTGATGCTGGGCAAGCGCGAGATGAACTCGCGCGCCTACACCTCGGCCTTCAACTTCAAGGGTGCCGACCAGCAGCAGAAGGTGGGGAACCTGTCCGGCGGACAGCGCAACCGCGTGCACCTCGCCAAGATGCTGAAATCGGGCGCCAACGTGCTGCTGCTCGACGAGCCGACCAACGACCTCGACACCGAAACCCTCGCGGCGCTCGAAGAAGCGCTGGAGGAATTCGCCGGTTGCGCCGTGATCATCAGCCACGATCGCATGTTCCTCGATCGGCTGGCCACGCACATGCTGGCCTATGAAGGCGACAGCCACTTCGAGTGGTTCGAAGGCAACTTCCAGGATTACGAGCAGGACAAAATCCGGCGCCTGGGCGCGGACTCGGTGAACAACCACCGGGTGACGTACAAGAAGCTGACGCGGTAACTAAGTATCGAGCGGCGCGTGCTGGTTCTATGGACTTGCACGCGCCGCCTTGCCAATACTCGCGGCCAGCACATCTGGGGCCGTCGATGAAGAGTGTTCGCTTGCTAGTCTTGGGCGCTGCGCTTGTCGCTGCAGCCCCAGTCGAGGCCGCATCCAAGTGCCGTCCAATCGAGGCAGCACGCATCACGCAGATGTGGGACCACTACCGAAAGCAGCCGACGGCCGCGGCCATGTCGATCTCGGGCGATTTCCAATGCCTTAGTATCGAGCGCACGTACCAGGTTGTGTGCCGTACCCGCACCACTCACTACGCACACCCGAGCATAGTTATCCGCACGGTCTTTCAGAGCGGCAACGGCATCCAGGTTCGAACGGAGGCCGATACCGCTGCTGATTGCGGTTCGTTTGTCAGGCTGGTGGACGAGTACAATCAGCTGACCAAGGATACCTTGGGGGGCCTTTGAAGGGTCGGGGTCCCGGCGCCCTTACTCCTTCTCCCCCTCGAGCCGAAGCATGTCCCCGCCTTCGCCCAGCGAGATCAGGCCGGTCTTGGCGTAGAGATCCAGCTTCGCCCGGGTGTCGGCGATGTCGAGGTTGCGCATGGTCAGCTGGCCGATGCGGTCGGCAGGCGTGAACGGCGCGTCCTCGACCTTTTCCATGCTCAGCCGCTCGGGCGCATAGGTGAGGTTCGGGCTTTCGGTGTTGAGGATCGAGTAGTCGTTGCCGCGGCGCAGTTCGAGCGTCACTTCGCCAGTAATGGCGTTGGCCACCCAGCGCTGCGCGGTCTCGCGCAGCATCAGGGCCTGCGAGTCGAACCAGCGGCCCTGGTAGAGCAGGCGCCCCAGGCGCATGCCGCTGATGCGGTATTGCTCGATGGTGTCCTCGTTGTGGATGCCGGTGACCAGGCGCTCGTAGGCGATGTGCAGCAGCGCCATGCCCGGCGCCTCGTAGATGCCGCGGCTCTTGGCCTCGATAATGCGGTTCTCGATCTGGTCGCTCATGCCGAGGCCGTGGCGGCCGCCGATGGCATTGGCTTCGAGGAACAGGGCGACGGGATCGGCGAAGCTCTGGCCGTTCAGCGCCACCGGCTGGCCCTCGGCGAAGCGCACCACCACCTTCTCGGCCGGAACGTTCACGTCGTCGCGCCAGAACGGCACGCCCATGATCGGGCTGACAATCTTGATGCCGGTGTCGAGGCTCTCGAGATCCTTGGCCTCATGGGTGGCGCCGAGGATATTGCTGTCGGTCGAGTAGGCCTTCTCGGCGCTCATCTTGTAGGCAAAGCCGTGCGCGGTGAGGAAGGCCGACATCTCGGAGCGGCCACCCAGCTCGTCGATGAACTGCTGGTCGAGCCAGGGCTTATAGATGCGCAGGTTGGGGTTGGTCAGCAGGCCATAGCGGTAGAAGCGCTCGATGTCGTTGCCCTTGAAGGTCGAGCCGTCGCCCCAGATGTTGACGCCGTCTTCCTGCATGGCCGAGACCAGCATGGTGCCGGTGACGGCGCGCCCGAGCGGGGTGGTGTTGAAGTAGGTGATGCCGCCGGTCGAGATGTGGAAGGCGCCCGACTGGATGGCGGCGATACCTTCGTGCACCAGCTGGGTGCGGCAATCGACGAGGCGCGCGTTCTCGGCGCCGAAATCCATCGCCTTCTTCGGGATCTCGTCATAGTCGGCCTCGTCGGGCTGGCCGAGATTGGCGGTGTAGGCATAGACCTTAGCGCCCTTCTGCTTCATCCACAGCAGGGCCGCACTGGTGTCGAGGCCGCCGGAGAAGGCGATGCCGACTTTTTCTCCCTTGGGCAGGCTTTTCAGGATCGTGCTCATCGGGGCTCCAGTCGGCTCGAAAGGTTGGCTAGGACGCAACTGCCGGGGCGAATAACAAATTTCGCATCGCTCGCATAGGAGCGGGGTGCATCGATTCTGCCGCCGGCCGGGCGTTGCGGATGTGCGACTTGACGGCGGCAACGCTGGCATCGAGAAGTCCGGGCAACAACACGGGGTGTACGCCATGGCTGACTGGTCGCCTTCCACTTACCTGAGGTTCGAGGACGAGCGGACGCGGCCGGCGCGGGACCTGCTGGCGCAGGTGCCATTGGTGGCGCCGGGACGGGTCGTCGACATGGGGTGCGGGCCGGGCAACTCGACAGAGCTGCTAGTGGCCCGGTTTCCTGATGCTGAGGTGATCGGGCTCGACAGTTCGCCCAACATGCTGGCCGAGGCGCGGCAGCGCGTGCCGCAAGCGAGGTTCGACGAGGCGGACGCCAATAGCTGGGTGCCGGAGCCGGAGACCGACCTCGTTTTCGCCAACGCCATCTACCAATGGGTGCCCAAGCATCTGGTGTCGCTCACCCGCGTCGCTGCCGCCCAGCCGGAGGGCGGTGTGCTGGCGGTGCAGATGCCCGACAATATGGCTGAGCCCTCGCACCAGCTGATGCGGCAACTGGCCGCCGATGGCCCGTGGAGCGAGCGCTTGAAGCAGGCGGCGCGGGCGCCGCTGCTGCCGGTCCGCGTCTACTACGATGCCCTCCGTCCCACGGCGCGCCGCCTCGATATCTGGCACACCAATTACAACCACGTGCTCGACGGTCCCGAGGCGATCGTCGAGTGGGTCAAGGCGACGGGGCTCCGCCCCTTCATCGATCCGCTGGAGCCAGCCGAGCGCGAGGAGTTCCTCGCCCGCTACCTCGAGCTGATCGCCGAGGCCTATCCGAGGACGGGCGATGGCAAGGTGCTGCTGCGCTTCCCGCGGCTGTTCATCGTGGCGCTGAAGTAGGGGCGGCACGGCGGCCGCCCCCTGAGGCGGCTCAGGGGCTCCTGCGCCAGACGATCACCGGGCCATCTTCCGGGTCGACGCGCTCGCCGGCGCGGACAAAGCCGTTGGCGGTGAGCACCTTCTGGGAGGCGAGATTATCGAGCGCGGTCTCGGCCACGACAATGCCGACGCGCGGGTCGGCCTTGGCCCAGGCGAGCAGGTCGGTCACGGCGCGGGTGGCAATGCCGCGGCCCTGGCGGGCCGGAGCGATGCCGTAGCCGATGGTGACGGCGTCCTCGTCCGGGGGCCGGATCAGCGAGAGGAGGCCGACGACGGTGTCGTCTTCGACCACCAGCCAGGCGGCAGGCGCAAAACTCTCGCGTATGGTGGCAGCAAGGTCGCCCAGCATGGCCAGCACCTCCGGCGGGGCGATGTCGGCGACAAGGCGCAGGTTTCGGGGGCCGCGGCCTCGTGTGAGGGCGGCGAAGTCGGAAGCAGTTGCTTCGATCAGCATGTTGGTTCTCGGCAATGAGGTGGGGTGGCACCAGCAAGCTGGCGCGGCACGAGCCGAGCGACGGAAATCAGGCGTCAGCGAACACGTTCAGCTAAGGCCATCCTGCCGCGCGGCGGGGATGGGAAGCGTGGTCAAAGGCATTCTCCTGCGGTTGCCGGTGACTAGCAGCCTTGGCGCATGGCAGCAATCCGCCTTACGACGGCGCCGCGTTGACCTCGACGATGTTGCGGTCGGGATCGAGCACGTATAGCTGCGCAAAACCCGCCGCGCCGGTTCTTTTGACGAGGAGACGGCGCGGATCACCGTCCGCGGCATGCTCGCTGAACCCGCTCGCGGCCATCGCGCTGACGACAGCGTCGAAGTCGTCGGTGTTGAGCGCGAAGTGCCCGTCATTGTTGTCGACGCTATCGCTGTCGCGAAACGTCTGCCCGTCGTGGACGACGAGATGAACCTGCCGGTCGCCGCAGGACAGCCACGCACCGCGCACCGGGAAATCCGGTCGAGGCAAAGGCTGCAGGCCCAGGATGTCGCGGTAGAAGGCCAGCGAGCGGTCAAGGTCGCGGACAACGATGGAGACGTAATGCAGGCGCAGGTTCAGCATGACAGACCCCCCAGTGCAGGAGCCGAGCCTAACGGCTCAGCCAATCTCAGGCTAGCTCGCGGTCTGGCCTAAGCGCAGCAGTGGTGCTAAGTGCCGCGCTTTCCTTTTCGAGGTGCCTGCCATGACCTCTCCCTTTGAAATCGACTTCGATGGTGCGCTGATCCGCGGCGAGGCCGCCGGCTTTGGCATTCCGGTGGTGTTCCTCCATTCCGGCGTCACCGACCGGCGCATGTGGGCCGAGCAGATGCGCCAGCTGGCGGCCGAGGGCTACCACGTCATCAGCTACGACCGGCGCGGCTATGGCGAGACCGAGACGGCCGATGTGCCGTTCAACCACCTGGTGGATCTCGAGACGGTGCTCGACCGGCTCAGCGTCCACGCCGCGATCCTGGTGGGCTCGTCGATGGGCGGTGCGCTGGCTGTCGATTTCGCGCTGGAGCATCCGAACCGGACGATCGCGCTGGCGCTGATGGGCACCGGGGTGACCGGGGCCGAGGGTTATGAGGTCGACGAGGAAGTCGAGCAGCTCGAAGAGGCGTTCGAATACGCCAAAGAGCGCGGCAATATCAGCACCGCCAACCGCATCCAGGCGCACCAGTGGCTCGATGGGCCGTATGGCGAAGCGGGGCGGGTGACCGGACCGGTGCGCGACCTGTTCCTCGCGATGAACGAAATCCACCTCAACCATGCGCCGCTGACCCAGGAAGAACGACCGGAACCGGCGTTCCACAACCTGTCGGTGATCACCGCGCCGACCTTGCTGGTGGTGGGCGAGCTCGACTGCTCCGACATCATCGCCATCCACGAGGACCTCAGCGAAGAACTGGAGAATGCCTTCGCGGTGGTGCTCGAGGACACGGCGCATTTCCCCAGCCTCGAGCGCCCCGACCTGTTCGACCCGATCCTGTTCGAGTTCCTCGAAGCGGTGACCGGGCAGGGCGAGGACGATGGGGAAGAGAGCGACGACTAGCGAAGCGCCCAGTACCCAGCCCCCTTTCCCCTTGGTGCTTTGAATAAATCCTCTCGGTGCTGGAAGGCGTCTGAGTCGGACGAATGTGTCTCGATTTCCTTCCGTACGACCTCTTCGAGGCGGAGCGGTACCGAGCGCCCTTCGGCAGTCCTCAAGCTGCGAACTGCGGGATAGATGTCTGAGTAGTGGGCCTCGCTCCCGAGTTCAGAAAGCGCCCGCACAATATCGTCGACCCAGCGTGTTTTCTTCCCGCTAGGCTGCGGCGGGCTCTGCGTATTCAGTCCAAAGATCCTCTTCAAAATCTCATCCTCCGACTCCTCCCCCGTTGCGCGGTTAGCCCAAATTGCAGCGTAGACTGCGGTCGACACGTCGATCGATCTCATCCGATGCTCCCAGAACGATATTAGGAGTATCTAGAGGGAATCAGAGGGAATTGCAATTGGCATCGCGGATCACTCCTCCGCCGCGATCCGGCCAAAACTGCGCCTGAAGGCGCTGGGGCTGACGCCTGTGCGGCTACGGAAGTGATGGCGCAGGGTTTCCTGGCTGCGGAAACCGCTGGCTTCGGCGATGGCGTCGAGGCCGAAATCGGTGGTTTCCAGCAGTTCCTTGCTGCGCTCGACCCGTTCGGCGATCAGCCAGGTGAGCGGGCTGAGGCCGGTCGCGTCGTTGAAGTGGCGAATCAAGGTGCGCTCGGAAAGCCTTGCCAGCTCTGCCATCCGGGCGATGCTCCAATCTTCGTTCAGGCGCTGGCGCAGCGCGTCGAGTAGCGGGCCGATGCGTCCGCGGCGTTCTTTCGCCACCGGCCGGGCGACGAACTGCGCCTGGCCGCCATCGCGATGCGCCGGCAGCACCAGCCGGCGCGCCACGGTGTTGGCGATTTCGGCGCCGAAATCCTGGCGGACGATGTGGAGACAGAGGTCGATGCCGGCGGCTGAGCCGGCCGCGGTGAGGAGGGTCCCGTCCTCGGAATAGAGGATGTCGGGCAGAACCTCGATCGAAGGAAACTCGGCGCGGAGGATCTCGGCGTAGCGCCAGTGGGTGGTGGCGCGCCGGCCCTCGAGCAGCCCGGAGCGGGCCGGAACGAACACGCCGGAGCAGAGCGTGGCGATGCGGGCGCCGCGGGCGTGCGCGGCCCGCAGCGCCGCGATCAGCGGTTCCGGCACCGGGGTCATGGCGCCGCGCCAGCCGGGGACCACGATCAACCCGGCCGCTGCGAGCCGGCCGAGGTCGTGATTGGCCGCCACGCTGATGCCGCCGCTGGCGCGATAGGGGCCGGGCTCGATGCCGACGATCTCGTGGGTGTACCAGTCGAGATGCGCAAATTCCGGCCGCGCCAGGCCGAAGACTTCGACGGCGATGCCGAACTCGAACATGCAGAGCTGATCGTAGGCGAGGATGGCGACGTGGCGGTTGGGCTGGCCCATGATGGCGGTATCTTACCGTATATTGGCATTCCCGCCACTGACCGATCGCGCCGTTTTCCGGCAGGTTCTGGCCATTCCAATCCTGAATCACTCCACGGAGGCCCGAATGACCAGCAATGTCGCCCTTGTCCCTGCCGCGGCGTCCGCCGAGGCGCTGGTGCATTTTTCCCGCAAGCTCGGTTTCGAGACCGATTGCTGGGATGTCCATGACGCGCTCAGCCGTGCGGTCAATGACTTCGTGCTGCTCGATGTGAGGAGCCCGACGCTTTACGCACAGGGGCACGTGCCCGGCGCGATCAACCTGCCGCATGGCAAGATCACCGCGCGCAAGATGACCGAGTGGCCCGACGGCACCCTGTTCGTCACTTACTGTGCCGGGCCGCACTGCAACGGTGCGGACAAGGGGGCGCTGCGGCTGGCCCAACTCGGCCTGCCGGTGAAGTTGATGATCGGCGGTGTCACCGGCTGGCTGGACGAAGGTTTCGTGTTGGCAACAGGGGAAGCCGTCGGCGACCTCGCGCCCCGGCAGGCGGCAGAATAACTCCCGCCGTTGCTGCAAATGCGCTTGCCAGCGGCGCGGTGTCGGCGACAAGGTCCCCTCCGAAGTAATCCTTGGGAAGGGCTCGAAGAATGAACCGGATACTCCTCGGCGCCATCGCCTCGGCGGTGGTGCTCATCACGCCGGCGCTGGCGTGCGAAACTATCACCAGCGCGAAGGTGAAGCTCAGTGCCTGTGTCGATGCCACGGGCTGGGCGACGCAGACGCCATCCGGCGACCAGGAGTTTCTCTACTATTCCAGCGACGAGACGATCGGCTTTGCAGTGATCAACGAGAACGGCGCCTGGCCGGTCTCGCAGTTCCGCGAAGCCATCCTCAGCAATGCGGCAGCAGCGGCGCTCGATGCGAAGCCCGAGAACGTCTCGATCGTCAGCGAGCGGCTGGAGAATATCGGCGGCAAGGCCTGGAACGTGATCGAGTACCAGGTGCAGATCCCCGATGGATCGCTGCTGTTCCAGAATTTCTACTATGTGCAACCGGGCTTCGGCTCCAGCCAGTTCGTCTACTGGAGCGCGCCCGAGGGCGGCACGTCTGCGGCGTTCCGCGCCGGGCAGATGCTGGCGACGGTGCAGTTCACCGAGTAAGCGAAAGGGGCGGCTCAAGGGCCGCCCCTCCATATTGGGATGGCATGTGGGCCTCAGATGGCCAGGAGACCGTCGAAATGCTGGCCAAGCTGGGCGGTCGGCAGATTGGTCAGGTCCTTGGGCAGTTCGGCAACGATCATGTCGCGCAGGCCCTTGCTGAACACCGGGCGCAGGTCGCCCAGCGCCGTGGGCGCCGCGGCGACGATCAGCTGGTCGAAGGCGTGCTGCTGGTGCTTGCGCTCCAGTTCTTCGGCGACGTTCTCGACGAAGCGCCGCTCGCGCACCGCCACCGGATCCGAGGACGGCTCCATAGCGCTGCGGCCATGGCCGACTGAGGAGAAGCTGCGCCCCGGACGATCCGCCATGATCTCACCGGCCTTGAGGGGCGTCTGCTCGAACATCAGGTCGTCCACGGCGTGCAATCCCTTGCCGGGGCCGTTGTGCTCGAACACCTTGGCCGTCGCTCCATCGGCGATTAGGATCCAGGTGATCTTGGCTTTCATGGCGTGCTCCTTTGGTGGGTACAAGAAGGCTAACGCAGGACGTGGCGATTGGTTTGATCACCATCAAGGTGGGTTGTGCCGGCAATCACAAACTCTGATTTGTGCCGGGGCCATGGGCGCTGCTAAAAGGCGGCTCTCACACGGCCGTCTTCGGCCCGGAAGGACACGTATTGGCGTCCGTCACCAGCACCGACAATCAAGGTAGCGAAAGCGGTCTCGCCGCGGGCGTTGCGACCTACGTGCTGTGGGGCTTCCTGCCGTTGCTGTTCAACCTGCTGCATCATGTCGGCGCAGCGACGGTGGTCGCCAACCGGACGCTGTGGTCGCTGCTGGTGCTGGGCATCATCATGATCCTCGGCGGGCGGATGGCCGAGGTGCGGGCGGCGCTGCGCGACCCGCGCACCGTGACCTCCATGGCGCTGGCGGCGCTGATCCTCGGCGGCAACTGGCTGATCTACGTCTATGCGGTTGAGACCGGGCAGGTGCTGGAAGCGAGCTTCGGTTACTTCATCCTGCCGCTGGTGAATGTGGCGACCGGCGTGCTGCTGCTCGGTGAGCGGCTCAACCGCTGGCAGATGGTGTCCATCGCCATTGCGGCGGTGGCTATCGGCATCCAGGCGGTCGCCATCGGCGGCATCCCCTATGTGGCGCTCAGCCTGGCGCTGACCTTCGCGGTCTATGGGTATCTCCGCAAGACCGCCAAAGTCGGTTCCGCCCCGGGCCTGTTCGTCGAGACCACGGTACTGGCGCCGATCGCCCTAGGCTATCTGGGTTACACGTTCGTGCGCGACGGCGGCGTCGGCTGGCACGGCGATCCATACTCGCTGCTGCTCCTGGCGCTGACCGGACCGGCGACGGTGCTGCCGCTGCTGCTGTTCGCTTACGCGGTGCAGCGACTGAAGATGACGACCGTCGGCATGCTGCAATACATTGCCCCGTCGATCACCTTCCTCCTTGCCATCACGCTGTTCGGCGAGCACCTCAACGCGGTGCGGCTGGGCAGTTTTGCGCTGATCTGGGTGTCGCTGGTGGTCTACACGGCGGATTCGGTGGTGCGCCGCCGGCGGGCGATGGCATGACGGAAGCGATGCCGGCGCTGACGCTCGAGGGTCGGGTCGACGGCACGTTCGTCGTCGAGACGGCAGCGGTTGAATCGACGGCGCGGCCGGAGCTGATGCTGACCTATGCCGGCATTGTCGGGGATCGGCACGAGGGGCTGGTGCGGCCGAGCAATACGCGCGAGCCGTGGTATCCGCGCGGCACGCCGATGCGCAACGAGCGGCAGCTCTCGATCCTCAGCACCGAAGAGCTGGCCGAGGTTGCGGCGGCGCTCAACCTGCCGCAGATCCTCGGGCAGTGGGTCGGCGCTAACCTGGTGATTTCCGGTATCCCGCACCTGACGCAGCTGCCGCCGCGCAGCCTGATGATGTTCCCCTCCGGCGCCACCATTCGCATCGACGGCGACAACGACCCGTGCCGCAAGACCGGCAAGACCATCGCGGCGCAGCATGAGGGCAGGGCGGATCTGGAGTTCGGCTTCGTCAAGGCAGCGATGGGCAAGCGCGGGCTGGTCGGCTGGGTCGAGCGCGAGGGCGCGATCCGGGCCGGCGACGCGGTGAAGGTGCGCACCTGGCGGCAGGCGGCTTATCCGGGGTAGGGCCCTATGCACGATGATGTGCTGGCGCAGGGTGAGCTGACGCGTTGCACGTGCTCCAAACTCGGTGTCATCCCAGCGAAAGCTGGGACCCATCTATTCTCTGGCAGGGGCTGCGCCGGACGAGGACAGAGCCCTCGCCGTGGGGGTCCCAGCTTTCGCTGGGATGACGGCCGGTGAGTGGTGCAGGATCGGGCCCAACCACTATCCCGACTAATCACCACTCGGGGCGCCCTCCCTACACCGTCGGCCGCGCCCGCCGGATCGTTTCGGCCACCTGTTCGAACACCGCGCCGAACGGCGTTGCCTCGCGCCAGACCAGTGACAGCAGGCGGCGCGCGCCGGGTGATTGCAGCCGGTGGATGCGGATACGGTCGCCGGTGGCTTCCTTCTTCAGCGCGATCTCGGGCAGCAGCGTGATGCCCTGGCCGTTGGCGACGAACTCGACGATGGTCGAGAGCGAGGTGGCGGCGAAGGTGCGCCGGGCCACGTCCGGATCGAGGGCGCAGGCAGCAATCGCCTGATCGCGGAAGCAGTGCCCCTCGTCGAGCAGCAGCACCCGGTCGGCGTCGATCTCGGCCAGCGGCACGGGATCCTCCGCCTCGTCGCCCGAGCCGGTGGCCAGCACGAACTCGTCGGCGAAGAGCGGGGCAGCGGCGAGGCGGGGGCCGCCCGCCTTTGGCTCGCTGGCGATCAGCGCGAGGTCGAGGCTGCCGTCGGCGAGGCCATCGACGAGCGCGTCGGTGCGGCTCTCTGAGACGGTGAAACTCAGCTCAGGCAAGTCGCGCTGCAGCGCCGGGAACACATGCGGTAGCAAATACGGCGCGACGGTGGGGATGACGCCCAGGCGCAACGGCCGCGCGGGGTTGCCGCGCTGGCCGCCGACGAAGGACATAAGCCCTTCGGTCTGCTCGAGAATCGGCCGAGCTCGCTCGATGAACTCGCGGCCGAGCGGCGTGAGTCGCACCGACTTGCCCAGCCGGTCGAACAGGGGGCCGCCACACAGGGCTTCGAGCTGCCGGATCTGCTGGCTGAGGCCAGGCTGGGTGACATGGTTGCGCTCGGCGGCGCGGCCGAAATGGCCGGTTTCCGCCAGCGCCACGGCATATTGCAGCTGTCGGAGCGTGATCATAACCCTGGGTTATCACAGCTAGAAGCGCAATCAATTGGCATTATGTGCCTGGCCCGAGGCACAATGGAACTATTCCAAAGTGTGGTGCGGGAACTCATCGCGACAAAGCGCGCGGTCACCGTCGCGTCACCCGGAAGCCCTATCGCAACAACAGAACTCGAGACGGACGGAGACGACCATGGACGCAGCGAACGAAGGTGGTGCGGGCAAGTGCCCGGTGCCGCATGGCAGCGCGAGCCGCAGCAACCGTGACTGGTGGCCGAACCAGCTGGACCTGTCGGTGCTGCATCAGCACACGGCGCTGTCCAACCCGATGGGCTCGGCTTTCGACTACGCCCAGGCGTTTGAGAAACTCGATCTCAAGGCGCTGAAGGCCGACCTCACGGCGATGATGACCGATTCGCAGGATTGGTGGCCGGCCGATTTCGGCCATTACGGTCCGCTGTTCATCCGCATGGCCTGGCACAGCGCCGGCACCTATCGCACCGCCGATGGCCGCGGTGGTGGTGGCGGCGGGCAGCAGCGTTTCGCGCCGCTCAACAGCTGGCCCGATAACGTCAACCTCGACAAGGCGCGGCGCCTGCTGTGGCCGATCAAGCAGAAATACGGCTCGGCCATCTCCTGGGCCGATCTGATGATTCTCACCGGCAACGTCGCGCTGGAATCGATGGGCTTCAAGACCTTCGGTTTCGGCGGCGGCCGTGCCGACACCTGGGAGCCCGAGCTCGATATCTACTGGGGCAAGGAAGGCCAGTGGCTCTCCGACGAGGAGCGCTATGGCGGGGAGCGTGATCTCGAAAGCCCGCTGGCCGCGGTGCAGATGGGTCTCATCTACGTCAATCCCGAGGGGCCGGCCGGCAATCCGGATCCGCTCGCTTCGGCGCGCGATATCCGCGACACCTTTGCCCGCATGGCGATGAACGACGAAGAGACCGTGGCGCTGATCGCCGGCGGGCACACCTTCGGCAAGACCCATGGCGCGGGTGACGCCAAGCTCGTCGGCGTCGAGCCGGAAGCGGCGGGGATCGAAGAGCAGGGGCTCGGCTGGGTCAACAGCTTCGGCACCGGCAAGGGCGGCGACGCCATCGGCTCCGGGCTCGAAGTCACCTGGACCTCGACCCCGACCAAGTGGAGCAACAACTTCTTCTGGAACCTGTTCGGTTACGAGTGGGAGCTGACCAAGAGCCCGGCCGGCGCCCACCAGTGGACGCCCAAGCACGGCATGGGCGCCAACTCGGTGCCGGATGCGCATGACAAGGACAAGCGCCACGCCCCTTCCATGCTGACCTCCGATCTGGCGCTGCGCATCGACCCGGCCTACGAGAAGATTTCGCGCCGCTTCTTCGAGAATCCAGACCAGTTCGCCGACGCCTTCGCCCGCGCCTGGTTCAAGCTGACGCACCGCGACATGGGCCCGAAGGTTCGCTACCTCGGCCCGGAAGTGCCGGCGGAAGAGCTGATCTGGCAGGACCCGATCCCGGCGGTTATGCACGAGCTGGTCAACGACGCCGACATCGCGGCGCTCAAGGCAAAGATCCTTGCCACCGGTCTGACAGTCTCCGAACTGGTGAGCACGGCCTGGGCCTCGGCCTCGACCTATCGTGGCTCGGACATGCGCGGCGGCGCCAATGGCGCCCGCATCCGTCTGGCGCCGCAGAAGGATTGGGCGGTCAATCAGCCCGAACAGCTCGGCAAGGTGCTCGGCCATCTCGAGGCGATCCAGTCGGAGTTCGGCAAGCCCGTATCGCTGGCCGACCTGATCGTTCTCGCCGGTTCGGTGGGGATCGAGACGGCGGCCAAGGATGCCGGGCTCGATCTGGTGGTGCCGTTCACCCCGGGTCGCGCCGATGCGACGGCCGAACAGACCGATGCGGCCTCGTTCGCGCCGCTCGAGCCGACCGCTGACGGCTTCCGCAACTATTCGAACGGCCGCCAGCGCCTGTCGCCGGAGGAGAACCTGGTCGATCGCGCCCAGCTGCTCGGCCTCACCGCGCCGGAAATGACCGTGCTGGTGGGCGGGCTTCGCGCCCTTAGGGCGGGCCAGCCGCAGCATGGTGTGCTGACCAACCGGCCGGAAACGCTGAGCAACGACTTCTTCGTCAACCTGCTCGACATGGGCACGAAGTGGCGTCCGGCCTCGGAGGATCACAGCGTCTACCAGGGCGTCGATCGGGTCACCGGCGAGCCCAAATGGACCGCCACCCGCGTCGACCTGATCTTCGGCTCGCACTCGCAACTGCGGGCGATTGCCGAAGTCTACGGCCAGTCCGATGCGACCGAGAAGTTCGCGAAGGATTTCGTCGCGGCCTGGGTCAAGGTGATGAACGCCGATCGGTTTGATCTGGCGTAGGTTTCGCTAGTCGGGAAGCCATCACAGCGATGGCTTCCCGCTAGAGGGTCCTGGTCCTGATCCTCCACAACCACCGGTGTCATCCCAGCGAAAGCTGGGACCCATCTTTCCTCCAGTACGGGCTGTGAGTTGGGTCCCAGCTTTCGCTGGGATGACAGCCGGTGGCTTGGAGAGTGACTGCCTCCTACGCAGGTCAGTTCAGCCTTCTTCAACAACCGGGAGATGGGCTGGCGTATCGTCGTCAACGACACCTCACCAAACTGCCTGCAATTTGAATCAAATTTCCGCTCTTACCTTCAGCGCGCGCACTTAACTGCCGGGCCAAATTGCTCCGGTACGGCAGAAGCCGGAGGGAAGTGACATGACTGAGATGGAAGAAGGCACCACCCGAGCGTTTTCGACGTTCAGGGTCCTCAACGGTGACTCCAACATCGTGGAACGCGATCAGCTGTTCCGCAACATGGCCCAGCTCTACTCCTACGTGTCGGATCGCTGCGATGACGAGCAGGTCGCGCAGTACGACGAGGTGTTGTGCCAGCTGGCCGAATTGGTGGAATCCGAGGCGCGGGCCCATGTGGCCAAGCTCCTCGCTCCGCTTGACCGGGCGCCGGGCAACGTGGTGGTCAAGCTCGCCAATGACGAGATCGAAGTGGCGCAGCCGCTGCTCGAATTCTCCAATGTGCTGAGCGATGACGACCTGATCGAGATCATCGCCAACCAGACCGAGGAGCATCGCGTCGCCATTGCCGGCCGTACGCAGGTCCCGGAAAGAGTGGGCGAAGCGATCGTCGAACACGGCGAGACCGCGTCGGTGATCAAGCTGGTGCGCAATACCAATGCCGAGATCGGCCAGCAGGCGCTGGAGCGCCTCGCCGAGCGGGCGGCATCGGATGCGGCCATTGCCGCTGACCTTCGCGGCCGCGAAGACCTCGACTGGAAGAGCCTTGGCGGCAAGATCGAAGCGGTTGGCGACCGGGTCCGCGAGACCATGTCGCGCATCGACCCGCGCGTCGATCCGGTCACTGTCGGCAAGGTGCAGGCAGTGGTCTATAACCGCATGCGCAACCGCGCCGGCTTCTCCAGCCAGGAGTGGAAGGTCGCCTATAACCAGGTGAAGGCGCTGTCCGATCGGAAGCAGCTCGACGAGCGCGCGCTGATCCGCTTCGCCCGCTTCGGCTACGGCCATCACACCGCCGCCGCGCTCACCATGCTGCTGCGCGTCGGCCCCGAAGTTTTCGTCAAGTGGCTCGCCATGCAGGACTATGTGGCGATCACCGTGGCGCTCCGCGCCCTGGGCATCCAGCCCGACCTGTTCGAGGCAATGATCGCCTCGATGCCGTGGCGCGATCTGCCGAGCCAGGCCGACCTGCAGAATGTCCGCCGGCGCTTCGAAGCGCTGAGCAAGGACGAAGCGGTCGGCATCTTCGAGCTCTGGCGCACCCACGCCTTCCGCCGCCGGCTTCCCAACGAGGAAGTCGTCGGCGCTGCCTGAATACGCCGAACTCTGTCCAACTTCCTAAGGGCGATCCCGCAACGGATCGCCCTTTTTTCGTTTCGTCATTCGGTCAGCGCGGCGCGCACGGCTTCGGGTTCGGCTGGAACGATCTCCACCGGGGCGTTCCAGTACTCAGCGAATGCCAGCATGTCGAAATACTGGTTGGCGACCGTGCCGGTTGCCGTGGCCTTGTCGAGGAAGGCCTCCATCATTTCGACGCTGAGCTCAAGCCGGCCGAGGTACCAGCCGAACAGCGCGGTGCCTTCGGTGTCGGGCATCCCCTGGCCGGCGCCATAGCGCGCCACCGGCAGGTGGTTGAGAATCTTCACGCCTTCATCGGCCTGCATGTGCAGCCCGGCGATCCAGATATAGGCGCAGGCTGAGCGGCACTCGCCGACGGCGCGCGTCCACATGTAGCGCTCGTGGATGATGACGCCGATGCGCACCGCGCTCAGCAGATCGCCACCGGGACCGCTCAGCTCGACGATCCGCGGCTGCTTGCGGTTCACCTCGGCAAGGAAGATGCCGCCATCGACCGGGGTGATCGGCCCGGACAGGCGAAGCACGAGGTCGCCATTGGCGTTGGTGCGGTAGTCGTAGTCGGCGGCGAGCCCGGGCAGGGTCAGGCCGGCGAGCGCCCAGGCAGCGTCGGCAAGCAGTCGAAGGGCGTGCATTTCTTGTCTCCTTGTCACCCCGCGGGGCAAGGAGTGCCTCAGGTCGGCTGGCGCTGTCCTTTGGGCGCGATGAAATGTTCTTAAAGTCCTCGATTGGTGTCTCAGATGCTTCCCACCCACGGTGTCACCCCGGCGCAGGCCGGGGCCCATCCTGAGGTGGTGAGGTACTTGCGCAGGAGCCGCCACATCTCAGGATGGGTCCCGGCCTTCGCCGGGATGACATTGCGTTTGAGGCGCTGCTGGTGACGAAACTCAGCAGAAAGGCCTTAGCTTTCCCGCAGTCCCGCGAGGCGCAGCCCCTCGACGAGCACCCGGTCGCGGCCGTCGGGTTGACCGGTTCGGCCCAGGAGGCTCGATATCGTCAAGTTCGGCCAGATGGCGTGGGCGCGGGCCAGTTGCGCCTGCGCCTCGTCGAGGCGGCCGAGATGGGCATAGGCGGCGGCGACGATGCAGTGCGGGAAATCCACGCCCTCCGAAGCCGCGAGGCCGCGCAGCCCCCAGGCCAATGCCTCCTCGACCCGGCCGGCAGCGAGGTGGGCGCGGGCGATACCGTTGAGGCTCCAAAAGGTCTCGGCGAGGCCGGGCGACAGCTGCAGGAAGCGTTCATGGCTGGCGATCGCCCCGTCATAGTCGCCCATGAAGAAGTGGGCGTAGCCGGAGACGTTGGCGATCAACAGGCTGTTGGGGTTGGCCGCCTGAGCACGCCGGATCAAGGCGAGCCCGGTTGCGTGCTCGCCCGATATGGTGAGGCGAACGATGCCGGCGACCAGCATCACGTTCGGATCGTTGCCGTCCGCCGCTAACCCACGCGCCGCCAGGGCCAGCGCTTGCCTGGCGTCATCGACGCCGGGCGGCGCCGTGCCGCCACGGGTCAGCCGCATCTCGTGCGCCCAGGCGGCAAGGGCCAAAGCAGGGGCGAAATCCGGGTCGAGCGAAATGGCCCGCTCGAGCAACTCGATCGCCCGGTCGAAATCCTCGAGCTGGACGATCCGGACGCCCTGCATGAAGGGCAGCGCCTGCAGGTAGAGGTCGTAGGCATCGAGGTTTTCGGGCCGCTTGCGGCGGGCCCGCTCGATCTCGGCGCGGCGGAGTTGCGGTTCGATCAGGCCGATCACCGTCTCGGTGATGCTGTCCTGGAAATCGAGGATATCGCCGACCGCGCCGTCGAAGCTCTCGGCCCAGAGATGCGAGCCCGAGGCGCCGTCGATCAGCTGCGCCGTAACCCGCACCCGCGGTCCGGCGAGGCGAACGCTGCCCTCCAGCAGGTAGCGGGCGCCGAGGGCGCGCGCCACCTCGCGCACGTCCACGGCTCGGTCCTTGAAGGCCAAGGAGGAGTTGCGGGCGATGACCGCGAAGGACTTGAAGCGTGACAGCGCCGCGATCAATTCGGCGACGATGCCGTCGACGAAATAGTCCTCGGCGCGATCGCCGCTCAGGTTGGCGAAGGGCAGCACCGCGATGGCCGGGATGCCGGTCGTCGCGCCGCCGGCGTCGCGCACCAGCCGGTAACCGACACGCGCCACATTGCCGATCCATTCGGCGCCGTCGGGACGGGTGCCGAGGATCCTGCGCAGCGCCGCGACCTGCACCGCGAGGTTGCCTTCCTCGACGACGGTGTCGGGCCAGACCCGGTCCATCAGGTGCGACTTGCCGACGACCTCGCCATCGGCTTCGAGCAGGACCTGCAGCACGGTCGCGGCGCGACCGCCGAGCGATACGACATCGCCCCCGCGCAACAGCATCGCGCTGGCGGTGTCGAACAGGTAGGGGCCGAAGGCAATGCGCTCACCCATAGCGAAATGAGCCGTTTCGCGACCGATTGTGTCAAGCTCCGCCATGGGGCTGGACCTTGCGGCGCAAGGGATATAAAGATATCTTTATATCTCGTGAGGCGGAATGAACGATACGGCGGATTTGGTTGGGGTGCTGCGCGCGGCGGGGGAAACCACCCGGCTGCGGCTCCTGGCATTGCTGGCCGATGGCGAGCAGTCGGTCAAGGACCTCACCGAAATCCTCGGCCAGAGTCAGCCGCGGGTCTCACGTCATCTCAAACTGCTTGCCGACGCCGGGCTTATCACCCGCAATGCGGAGGGGGCCTGGGCCTATTACGGTCTGGCTCCCGACGGTCCGGGCGGCGATCTGGCGCGTTGGCTGATCGGCCGGCTGTCGGCGGAAGATGCCGAGCGGTTGCGCGACCGGCAACGGCTCGAGGCGGTACGGCTCAACCAGGCCGAGCAGGCCGCGGCGTATTTCGCCAAGGTCGCCGACAGCTGGGATCTGCTGCGCTCGCTGCATGTGCCCGAGGAGGCGGTGGAGACCGCCATCGTCGAGGCGATGCGGGGCAGGGTGGTCGATACCCTGATTGACCTGGGGACCGGCACCGGCCGCATGCTCGAGCTGCTGGCGGGGCACTATCGGCGCGGCATCGGCATCGATGCGAGCCGCGAGATGATCGCGGTAGCGCGGGCCAAGCTTGCCTCATGCTCGATCGGCCATGCCCAGGTGCGGCTTGGGGATATCGCCGATCTCGACGCCAGCGCCGGCCGCGCCGACGTGATCGTGATCCACCAGGTGCTGCATTATTTCGACGACCCGGGCCGGGTGCTGGCGCAAGCCCGTCGCGCCCTGAAGCCAGGTGGCGAGATGCTGATCGTCGATTTCGCGCCGCATGGGCTCGAGTTCCTGCGCTCGCACCACGCGCATCGCCGGCTCGGCCTCAGCGAGGCGCAGATGGCCGGTTGGGCGCGTGCCGCCGACCTCCAGGTCACCGAGCTCAAATCCTTCCCACCCACCAATCCGACCGAGGGGCTCACCGTGTGCCTCTGGCGGCTCACCGACGAGACGGACAAGCCGATATGAGTACTGACTACACCGACCGCCCGAGCCGCATGCGCCCGGACGTGCGGCCTAACTTCCAGGTCTCGTTCGAGTTCTTCCCGCCCAAGACCGACGTCATGGAGGAGCGGTTCTGGGACTCGATCCATAAGCTCGCGCCGTTGCACCCGCGCTTCGTCTCGGTGACCTATGGCGCCGGCGGATCGACGCGCGAGCGCACGCTCCGGATGGTGAGCCGGGTGAAGGCCGACACCGGCGTCGATGCGGCGGCGCACCTGACCTGCGTCGGGGCGACGCGCGACGAGGTCGATACGGTGGTGCGCGGCTACCAGGAGGCTGGGATCAGCCGCATCGTGGCGCTGCGCGGCGACCCGGCCGAAGGGATCGGCAAGCCGTTCACGCCGCATCCCAAGGGCTACAAGAACGCCGCGGACCTGGTCGCCGGCATCCGCCGGATCGGTGAGTTCGACATCTCGGTTGCGGCCTATCCGGAAAAGCATCCGCAAAGCCCGAGCTGGGAAGCGGACATCGACAACCTGAAGCGCAAGCTCGATGCCGGCGCGACCCGCGCCATCACCCAGATGTTCTTCGACAATGACGACTATTTCCGCTTCGTCGAGCGGGCGCGGGCGGCGGGGATCACGGCGCCGATCGTGCCGGGCATCCAGCCGATCCACTCGTTCAAGCAGATCTCCGGCTTTGCGGCGCGCTGCGGCGCATCGATCCCCGGCTGGGTGGCGGAGCGGTTCGAGGGGCTGGAGGAGGATCCCGAGACCCATGCGCTGGTTGCATCGGCGGTCGCCGCCGAACAGGTCTTGGAACTGGTCGACAATGGGATTACCGAGTTCCACTTCTATACGCTGAACCGCTCGAACCTGGTTCTGGCACTGGCGCGATTGTTGGGGGCAAGGCCCGACTGAGCAGTGGCTGGTAACGTGTTCAGCGTCCGTTCAGGTGGACTCGGGCACCGTCCATAGTGGGGCGATGCCTCAGCCATCCACAAAATGGCCACGTTAATTGGCTTCCGTCGGGCAGTGGGGACGGGGGCAAGTTGAAGGACAGCAGCCTATGAAACTCGATGGCAAGGTGAAGGGCGGATTGGCTTGGGCCGGTCTAGTCGTCATCCTCGCGGTGCCCGCCGCGAACATGGTCGTCGGCAACCCGACCAGCGGCACGGCGAACAGCGCCGTGACCACGGCAGACGCCGGCGCCACCAAGCCCCTGTTGAAGGTTCCTGCCGCAACAGGCAAGCCCGCCGCGACCGATCCGATCGTCACCGCCAGCGCCGCGACCGACCCGGTCGACAAGCTGCTCTCCAAGGGCAAGAAGCTGCCCTCGTATATTTCCGACGGCGACAGCGCGACGCCCGCAAAGCCGGCCGCCTCCGTGACCGACAAGCCGGCTGCACCGGTGAAGCTGAAGCCGATCTCGCCGACCACGCCGATCAAGACGCCCACCGAGGTGGCTACCGTCGCTCCGACCGAGGCCCCGCCGGTGCCGCTGCCGCGCGACTCACGGCCCAAGGCCACTGCGGTTGCCTCGCTGCCGGCGGCAGAGAAGCCGCTGATCGTCGATGAGAACAAGGTGCGCCAGCAGGAGAACGCCGCGGTCGAGCCGTTCCCGCTGAGCGACGATGAAGTCGTCACCGGCGACCAGCTCGAGGAATGGGATTCGGGCTCGCTCGCCGACTACCTCGAGCGCAAGGGCCTGTTGTCGCAGACCTCGGCAGACGAGGGCTACGACCCGGATGGGTTCTTCCTCGATGAGGGACCGAACAAGAAGAAGAAGCCCGTGCAGGACGACGACTTCTTCTTTTTCTGAAATCTGCGGCCGCCTCACGAGGCGGCCGAAACGTCATTAGTGCGCTTTCGCCGAAACGGCGAAATGCCTTAGGGGCCGACGATGCAATCCGCCGCATGTCTCATGGCTATGAAATTCCCGTTCGGCGGCTATTGTGCGCCGAGATCGGAGAGGCATATGTCGGTCTGGCAACGTCTTAGTGCCTTCATTGGGTCGCCCTCGGAACGCACGGGGCTGGTGGGCTCGATCATCAACGCCCTCGATCCCGACACCTGGCTGCCGGGTGGGCGCGATGCCGCGTTCACGCTGGCGCTGATTGCGCTCTCGGCCAAGATGGCGGTGTCGGATGGCGTGGTGACCGCCTCGGAACTGCGCGCCTTCCAGCGCACCGTGGAAATCCCGCCGGGCATCGAGGAGCAGGTCGACAAGCTGTTCAAGCTCGCCCAGCAGGATGTGGCCGGCTACGAGGCCTATGCCAAGAAGGTGCGCCGCTTCTTCATCGACAGCCCGGATACGCTGGAGCACGTGCTCGACAGCCTGTTCTTCATCGCCTCGGCCGACGGCATGATCCACGAAGCCGAGCTCGATTACCTCAAGAACGTCAGCGACATCTTCGGCTTCGACGATGCCCGATTCGAGCAGCTGACCTCGCAGCACGTGCTGTTCGACAAGGGGGCCGACCCCTATATCGTCCTCGGCCTTGCTCCGAGCGCCGAGCGCGACGAGGTGAAGCGGGTCTACCGCCTGCTGGTGGCCGAGCATCACCCCGACCGGCTGATCGCCAAGGGCGTGCCCGAGGAACTGATCGACGTGGCGACCGCCCGCATGGCGGCGATCAACAACGCCTATAACCAGATCATGAAGCGCGCCGCCTGACGGCGCGCAACCCGACTGTGCGCTTGACTGGACCGGGCTGCGTCCCCCATATGCGCCTCGCCAGTTGACCGGGTGGCCGCTCCTGTTTCCGTGGGAGAGGAAAGTCCGGGCTCCATCGAAATACGGTGACGGCTAACGGCCGCCGGGGGCGACCCCAGGGAAAGTGCCACAGAAAGCAAACCGCCTGTGCTTCGGCACAGGTAAGGATGAAAGGGTGCGGTAAGAGCGCACCGCGGACCTGGCAACAGGGACGGCACGGCAAACCCCACCGGGAGCAAGACCAAATAGGGATGACGCGGGGCTTGCCCCGGCCGGTTTTCGAGGCTTGTCATCCGGGTTGGTTGCATAAGGCCGGCAGTAATGCCGGTCAAAGATGAATGGTCACCACGTCAGCGTCGTGAGACGCAGGCCCTACAGAACCCGGCTTATAGGTCAACTGGCATTTCCTATTACCGAGCGGCCCGCCGCGCGAACCAGGCTTTGCAGTCGGGATTCCCTCTCCCGTTTACGGGGGAGGGGGGACCAGCCGAAAGGCTGGTGGGAGGGGGGGTGCCGCAGACTCTGGGGCCGGCCCCGTCCGCCCACCGTCAGTGCGTGGGGCCCCCCTCCCACCACGCTTTCGCGTGGTCCCCCCTCCCCCGCAAGCGGGAGAGGGTGCGCCGACTTCTAACTTCTGCGATGAATCAGAGATCCGACGGAGTCATCTATCTACGACACTGTGTATGAAAAACTTGACACAATGTCGTGTTCGTCTTACACACCTTCCCAACACTGAACCGTGGCTGGGAGGCCGGGATGAGTTTCAAGGAATGGGAAGCCGTGGTGAACATCATCGCGGCGATCGTGATCGGCGCCTGGGTGATCTTCGAGGGGCTGGCCAACCCGTCGGCGACGGTCGCGGCAGTGGCCGGCCGGCTGCTCTGGGCGATCCTCTACGGGGTGCTGTTCACCATCGCGGCGATGATCGTGATGTCGATCCTCGTCTCCATCGCGCGGCGCGAGGGGTTCAGGGATGAGAAGGCGGATGAACGCGACAAGCTGGTGGGCCTGCGCGCCATGCGCAACGGCTATGTCGTTGCCTCGATCGCCGGGGTCGCCAGCCTGTTCTATCTCGCCTTCGCGGCTGACCCCGCCGAGGCGGCGTACGTGCTGTTCTTTGGACTGATGCTGGCCGGCGTGGTCGATGCCGCCTCGCGGCTCGTCTACTACCGGATCGGCTGAGCGCCATGGGCAAGGGACAGGCACGGATCGACAACACCATCCGCACGCTTCGCTTCAATGCCGGCGAGATGACCCAGGCAGCGCTGGCCGAGAAGGTGGGCGTCACCCGCCAGACCATCGTCGCCATGGAGCAGGGGCGCTACTCGCCCTCGCTCGAAGTCGCCTTCCGGGTGGCGCGGGCCTTCGGCGTGCCGCTCGAGCAGGTGTTCCAGTATCGTGGGGAGGGCGAGTGATGCTTGCCGCAATCGTCGACCGCTATGGTGCTCCTGAAGCTCTGACGATCCGGGAGGTCCCGACGCCTGAGCCCGGACCCGAACAGGTGCTGGTGCAGATCCATGCCAGCGTCGTGACGCCCTCCGACGTGGCGTTCCGCAATGGCGAATTGTGGATCGCGCGGCTGTTCTCCGGTCCGTTCAAGCCGCGGCTGCCGATCCTCGGAGATGCCTTTGCCGGCACGGTCGTCCGCGTCGGGGCCGGTGTCACCGGCTTCGCCGTCGGCGATCGGGTTGCCGGCTCGACCGGTCCCGAGCTTGCCGCGCATGCTCAGTTCGCCGTCCTCGATCAGGCTGGCGCGATCGTCAAACTGCCGGACGGAGTGGCGTTCGGCGCCGCGGCCGGGCTCTGCGACGGCGGGCTCACGGCGCTGCCGTTCCTGCGCGACCAGGGTCAGGTGCGGGCGGGGCAGCATGTGCTGGTCAATGGTGCGTCAGGCAGCATCGGTACCACCGCCGTGCAACTGGCACGGGCCATGGGCGCGGTGGTGACGGGGGTCACCAGTACACGCAATGTCGAACTGGTCCGCGCGCTCGGGGCGGATCGGGTAGTCGACTACACGAAAGAGGATTTCAGCGCCGCCGATGCGGCCTATGACGTGATCTTCGATACGGTCGGCAAATCCAGCTTCGCCCGCTGCGTGGCGGCGCTGAAGCCGGAGGGCATTTACCTCTCGCCGACGCCGATGCTGTCGCCCTCGATGCTGAGGAAGACCGGCCGCCGGGCCCGCTTCGCTGCCACCGGCCTGAGGCGGCCGGCCGACAAGGCCAAGGACCTGATCCAGCTGTTCGACTGGGTGAGTCAAGAGAAACTCCGCACCGTCATCGAACGTGAGTGCACGCTGGCCGAGATCGCCGCGGCGCATGCCCGGGTCGAGACCGGCCACAAGGTCGGATCCATCGTGGTGAACATGCCCGTAACCTCAATGGAACCTTAACCTCCCCGCCGCAAAGTGCGCCGATACCCAGTATGGGTGATTTTTCTTGTACCGGCGGCGCCGGCGTGGAGTTCGAGCGGGAATGAGTGAGCCCAAGGGCAGCGACAGCCAGGCGCCACATGTGCCGGTGCTGCTGGCCGAGGTGCTCGATGCGCTGGCCCCGCTGAAGGGCGCGCGTATCCTCGATGGTACGTTCGGGGCAGGGGGCTATTCCCGCGCCCTGCTGGAAGCCGGCGCTTCCGTGGTGGCGCTCGATCGCGACCCCTCGGTGCTGCCGCACGCCGAACGGCTCAGCGCCGATTTCCCGAATCGCTTCAAGTTCGTGCCCGGCACCTTTTCCAATCTGGATGAGCTGGCCGATGGCCCGGTCGATGGCGTGGTGCTCGATATCGGCGTCTCCTCGATGCAGCTCGACCAGGCGCAGCGCGGCTTCTCCTTCATGCAGGAAGGCCCGCTCGACATGCGGATGTCGTCGGATGGCGAGTCGGCGGCTGACCTGGTGAACAACCTGGATGAGGCAGAGCTCGCCAACCTGCTGTTCGCCTTCGGCGAGGAGCGCAAATCGCGCCGCATCGCCAGCGCTGTCGTCGCGGCGCGCGCCACGGCGCCGATCGCGACCACGACGCAGCTGGCGCGGCTCATCGAAAAGACCATCGGCCGCAAGCCCGGCGATGCGCACCCGGCGACCCGCAGCTTCCAGGCGCTCCGCATCGCGGTGAATGGCGAGTTCGACCAACTGGTCGGCGGGCTGTTCGCCAGCGAGCGGCTCTTGGCCGAGGGTGGGCGGCTCGCCGTCGTCACCTTCCATTCGCTCGAAGACCGGATCGTCAAACGCTTCTTCGACCCCGAGAAAGGGGCGCCGACGCAGTCCCGCCACCTGCCGCAGGTTGTCCTCGAGGCGCCGCGCTGGGCCCGAGCCGGTAAGGCGCTGAAGGCCTCGTCCGCCGAGCTCGCGCGCAATCCGCGCTCCCGTTCCGCCACTTTGCGCGCGGGGACCAGGACCACCGCTCCGGCGCGCGTCATGAGTTACGCCGGGCTTGGCGTGCCGCTGTCGCGAGGTGCCGCATGATCAAGATGCTCAACGCCGTGATGGTCTGCACCAGCCTTGTCGGGCTGGTCGGCGTCTATGCGCTCAAGTACTCGGTCGAGGACATCGCCAGCGCCAAGGTGGCGCTCGAGCGCAAGATCGACCGGCAGGAAGGCGATCTCAGTCTGCTCAAGGCCGATTGGTCGTACCTCAACCAGCCCGCCCACGTCGCGCCGATCGTCGCCCGCCATCAGGAGGCGCTGGCGCTGGTGCCGACGGCGCAGGATCAGTTCGGCCGCATGGACAACCTGCCGATGCGACCGGCCGCACCCGACACGGTAGCGCTCGATGCGCTGCTTTCCTCGCTCGATGCGGGCATCGACCCGATCGAACAGCTGATCGAGGCCAACTAGATGGCGATCATCACCGAAGGCGCCGAGACCATTTCGCTTGATGGCGGGCGGAAGGCGCGCGGCAATCTCACCAAGGCGCGCATCCGCTGGGTCATCGTGGCGCTGGTGCTGGTGTTCGCCACGGTCGGCGGCCGGCTGATCCAACTCGGCGCCACCGTCACCGATTCCACCATCGAGGGCATCGAACGCGATGTCATCACCGCCAGCCGCCCGCCGGTGCTCGATCGCAACGGGCTCGAGATGGCAGTCGATATCCGCGTTCCCTCGTTGTTCGCCGAGCCGCGTCGCATCATCGATGTCGAAGAAGCGGTGCAGAAGCTCAGGACCGTGCTGCCCGACCTCAACGAGGATTGGCTGCGCAAGCGCCTCAGCGGCGACAAGGGCTTCGTCTGGGTGAAGCGCGAGCTGACCCCGGCAATCGAGGAGAAGATCTTCCAGCTCGGCATTCCCGGGCTCGATTTCGTTACCGAAAGCAAGCGCTTCTACCCCTCGGGGCAGGAGGCGTCGCACATCCTCGGCTCGGTCAATATCGACAACCAGGGCACCATGGGCATCGAAAAGCACATGGACGACGACAGCCTGGCGCTGCTGCAGTCGATCGGCCTCGCCCGCGGCAACGAGATGACGCCGGTGAACCTCGCCGTCGACCTGCGCGTGCAGCACGTGATGTACGAGCAGTTGCAGGATGCGCTGGTCCGCTACAAGGCGATCGCCGCTGCCGGCGTGATGATGGACGTGAAGACCGGCGAGATCGTCGCGCTGGCGTCGTTGCCGGATTTCGACCCGAACAACCCCTCGACCCTGTTCCAGGACTATAACGGGGTGAAGAACGACCGCTTCAACCGCATCACCTCGGGCATCTACGAGCTTGGCTCGACCTTCAAGACGGTGACGCTGGCCGGGGCGCTGGATAGCGGCAAGGTGCGCATCACCGACCAGTTCGATGCCCGTTTCGGGGTGCGCTTCGGTCGCTTCACCATCGACGATTTCCACGGCAAGCACCGCGTGCTGAGCGTGCCCGAGGTCTACAAGTACTCGTCCAATATCGGCACCATCAAGATCATGCAGCAGCTGGGCAAGGACGACTTCCGCGCCTTCCTGGGCAAGATCGGCATGGACAAGCCGGTGCCGTTCGAGCTGCCCGAAATGCGCAAGCCCAAGGTGCCGGACAAGTTCTCCGAGATCGTTGCGGCGACCTCGAGCTTCGGGCACGGCCTGTCGGTGTCGCCGCTCCACATGGTTCGGGCCGTCGCGGCCTTCGTCAACGATGGCAACATGGTGCCGCCGACGCTCTACAAGCGCAGCGAAGCCGAGGCGCGCCAGCTCTATGAGCAGGTGATTTCGCCGGGCACCAGTGCCGAGGTCCGCTACCTGATGCGGCTCAATGCGCTCGAGGGCTCGGGCACGCAGATGAACAAGCTGGCCAACGGCTACCGGGTGGGCGGCAAGACCGGCACCGCCGAAAAGGTCGTGGGAAGGACATACTCTTCGGACAAGACCTTCGCGGTGTTCGCGTCGGCTTTCCCGCTCGACAATCCGCGTTACGCCATGGTGGTGATCGTCGACGAGCCGCAGGACGAAAATGCCCAGTCGGGCCATACGGCCGGCTGGAACGCCGGCCAGGTGACCGGTCGTGTGGTGCAGAGGGTTGCGCCGATGCTTGGAATCGCGCCCGACTTCAGCGAAATGTTGGATACAAGCCTTGTCCCAGTCGAACTCCGCTGAAGCCATTCGAGAAGAAAGCGTGGACGTGCCTTTCGCGCTCACAGAACTGCTGAAAGGGGCAGGAGCCCCTGAGGTCCCAGCCATCGAGGTCGAGGGCATCAATGCCGACAGCCGCGCCATCGGACGCGGCGAGGCGTTCTTCGCGCTGCCCGGCACGCGCGTGCATGGCGATGGCTTTGCGGCGCAGGCCGTCGGCCGCGGCGCCAGCGTGATGATCAGCGATCGCCAGCCGGGCGCCGACCCCGGCATCCCGGTAGTGCTGGTCGAGGATGTGCGGGCGGCCTATGCGCAGGCGGCCGCCCGGCAATTTGCGCCGCAGCCTGATGTCGCGGTCGCCGTCACCGGCACCAATGGCAAATCCTCGATCGTATCGTTCGTGCGCCAGATCTGGGACGCCTGCGGCATCGCGGCGGCCAGCCTCGGCACGGTGGGCGTCGAGACCAGTGCCGGCATCCGGCCGCGCGAACTCACCACCTCTGACGCGCTGTCGCTGCATCGCGACCTCGGCGAGCTCAAGGCCGAAGGCATCGGCCACATCGCCATGGAAGCTTCTAGCCAGGGGCTCGACCAGCGCCGGGTCGACGGCATCCGCTTCAACGCCGTGGCCTTCACCAATCTCAGTCGCGATCATCTCGACTATCACCGCGACATGGACACGTACCGGGACGCGAAACTCCGCTTGTTCACCGACCTGATCGCCGAGGGCGGCGCGGCGGTGGTCAATGCCGACGACCCCGAGCACATGCCATTCCTGTTCGCGGCGCTAGACCGCGGCGCGACGCTGATGACGGTGGGCAAGGAAGGCGCCTTCCTCGAACTCACCGAGATCCGCAACGAGGGCTATGGCCAGCGGGTCACCGCCCGCATGGTCGGCGAGCCGGTCAGTTTCCTCTTGCCGCTCACCGGTGCGTTCCAGGTCAACAATGCCGCGGTGGCACTGGCGCTGGCCGTCGCCACCGGCGCCTCCGCCGACAAGGCGGTGAAGGCGCTGGAGCATCTCAAGGGCGCCAAGGGGCGGCTCGAGCTGGTGGCCGAGCACAATGGCGCGGCGATCTTCGTCGATTACTCGCATAAACCGGTAGCGCTCGAGACAGCGCTCGAGTCGCTCAGGCCCTATGCCAGGAACCAGTTGCGGCTGGTGTTCGGCTGCGGCGGTGATCGCGACAAGGGCAAGCGCCCGATCATGGGGGACGTGGCCGAGCGGCTGGCCGACGATGTCATCGTCACCGACGACAACCCGCGCACCGAGGACGCGGCGACCATTCGCGCCGAAATCCTCGCCGCCGTGCCCAGGGCACTCGAGGTCGGCGATCGCCGCAAGGCGATCGAGACCGGCATTTCACGTTTAGAGCCGGGCGACGTGCTGCTGATTGCGGGCAAGGGCCACGAGGACTATCAGATCATCGGCACCACCAAGCACCATTTCTCCGACCACGAAGTGGTGCTGGAGACGCTGAAAGGACTCTAGCGCCGATGCGACCGCTCTGGACCGTCGCCGAGGTCGTCAAAGCCACCGGCGGCCGGCCCGAAGGCCTGTCGGATGGCCCGATCTCTTCGATCTCGATCGATTCCCGCGAAATCGCCCCGGAGGCGCTGTTCGTCGCGATCCGCGGCGACACCCATGACGGGCACGATTTCGTGGCGAAGGCGATCGAAGCCGGCGCCACCGCGGCGCTGGTGTCGGAGGCCTATCACGCCGCGCATGGCGGCAAGAACCTGATCGTCGTGCTCGATACCCTCAAGGCGCTCGAGCAGCTCGGCATCGCGGCGCGAGCCCGCAATCGCGGCCAGATCATCGCGGTGACCGGCAGCGCCGGCAAGACCACCACCAAGGAAGCGATCCGCACCGTGCTCGCCGCCTATGGTGAGACGCACTACTCGATCAAGAGCTTCAACAACCACTGGGGCGTGCCGCTGATGCTGGCGCGGCTGCCGCGCGAAGCGCAGTTCGGGGTGTTCGAGATCGGCATGAACCATGCCGGCGAGATCACGCCGCTGGTGCAGATGGTCCGCCCGCATATCGCTGTCATCACCACGGTGGCGGCGGCGCATCTCGAGTTCTTCGACTCGGTCGCCGACATCGCCGCAGCCAAGGCCGAGATCTTCCTCGGTCTCGAGCCCGGCGGCACGGCGCTGCTCAACGCCGACCACGATCACCTGCATATCCTGTTCGCCCACGCCCGGGCGGCTGGTGTCGGCAAAGTGGTGACCTATGGCTTCGACGAGAGCGCCGACTGGCATATCGGCCGGGTCGACACCTCGGCCTCGACGACACTGGCCGAGGTGACGCACGGCGTCGACCGCTACGATCTCAGGCTGCAGGTGCCCGGCCGCCACATGGTGGCGAATGCCGTGGCGGCGCTGGCGGTGGCGCAGATTTCGGGCGAGGGCACCCGCGCTGCGGTGGTGGCGCTTGCCAAGTTCGGCGCGCCGGAGGGCAGGGGGCTGACCCTGCGGTTGGGCCCCAACGCCAAGCCGCTGCTGCTGGTCGATGAGAGCTACAACGCCAACGTCGCCTCGATGACCGCGGCGATGGACCTCTATGGCTCAGTGCGTCCACCCGATGGCCGCAAGTTCCTGGTGCTCGGCGATATGCTTGAGATGGGACCGCAGGGCCCACAGCTGCATGCCGGGCTCGCCAACGCGGTGCTGAAGACCGGCGCCACCGAGATCTACCTGGTCGGCGCGGCGATGCGTTCGCTGGCCGATGAGCTCCGGCATCGGGCTGAGAACGACCGCGACATTCCCGCTGTGACGCATATGCCGAGCGCCGAGGAGATCAGTGATACCGTGCTCTCGGCGCTTGCCTATGGCGACGCAGTTATGGTCAAAGGGTCGAAAGGCGTCCGCCTCTCACCTCTGGTGCAGAAGATCCGCGAGCGCTTCCAGAACGCCTAAAGCGCTTTCAGTCCGACGGGTGGGACACCGACAGCATGCTGTATTTCCTCGGGCAGTTGGGCGATAGCCTCGCCGCCTTCAATGTGTTCCGTTACATCACCTTCAGGACGGCCGGCGCGGTGATGACCGCGCTGTTCTTCGTGTTCCTGTTCGGCCCCGGCATGATCGCGGCGCTCCGCATCCGGCAGGGCAAGGGCCAGCCGATCCGCGAGGATGGCCCGGCCGGGCATCTGTTGACCAAGAAGGGCACGCCCACCATGGGCGGGCTGATGATCCTGTCGGCGACGGTGATCTCGATCCTTTTGTGGTCCAACCTCTCGAACGGTTATGTCTGGGTGGTGCTCGGCGTCACGGTTTCGTTCGGCGCCATCGGCCTTTACGACGATTACCTCAAGGTCAAGCGCATGTCGCATGCCGGCTTTTCCGGCCGGCAGCGGCTGATCCTCGAGGCGATCATCGGCGCCGTCGCCTGCTATTTCATCTCGGTGCTGGGCGATCCCGCCACCTCGACCTCGCTGTTCTTCCCGTTCGTCAAAGGGCTGGCGATTAATCTTGGCTGGTTCTTCGTGCTGTTCGGCGCCTTCGTGGTCGTTGCGGCCGGCAATTCGGTGAACCTCACCGATGGCCTCGATGGCCTCGCCATCGTGCCGGTGATGGTCGCGGCCGCGTGCTTCGGGCTCATCGCCTATCTCGTCGGTTCGGCCACCTTCTCGGAATACCTGTTCCTCAACCCGGTTCCCGGCACGGCCGAACTCTCGGTGGTCTCAGGCGCGCTGATCGGCGCGGGCCTTGGCTTTCTGTGGTTCAATGCGCCGCCGGCGCAGATCTTCATGGGCGATACCGGATCGCTGGCCCTAGGCGGCGCGCTCGGCACTATCGCGGTCGCCACCAAGCACGAAATCGTCCTTGCCATTATCGGCGGCCTGTTCGTGCTCGAGGCCGTCTCGGTCATCGTCCAGGTCGTGTCGTTCAAGCTCACCGGCAAGCGCGTGTTCAAGATGGCGCCGATCCACCACCATTTCGAAATGATGGGCTGGACCGAAAGCCAGGTGGTGATCCGCTTCTGGATCATCAGTTTTGTGCTGGCGCTGATCGGGTTGAGCTCGCTGAAGCTGCGCTAAGTCACACGAGCTACCGCCGCCTTCACCTCCCCACCGGTGTCATCCCAGCGAAAGCTGGGACCCAACTCTCAGCTGGTGCGGGTGACGAAATAGGTCCCAGCTTTCGCTGGGATGACATCGAGTATGTGGGGGAAATGCTGCCATGCTTGAACGAGATATGCGGCCACGGCGCTGACAGCCCCCCGACTCGCAAAACGCGAGCGTCGTTGCGAAGTTGGTAACCAACCGGGCGCTACAATTTGCATCTAGTTGTGCGTACGGGAGGCCGTCCCGATCCGGCGGCGTCAAAGCATGTTTTCACGCGAGCGTAAGACCCCCATCGCCGAGTGGTGGTGGACGATCGACAAGTCACTGCTTGCGGCGTTGATCCTGCTGCTGCTGGTCGGTGTGCTGCTGAGCTTTGCGGCCAGTCCCCCGGTGGCCGAGCGGCTGGGCCTCGGGCCCTGGCACTTCATCATCCGCCAGGCGATCTTCGCTGCGCTTGCCGTGCCAGTGATGATCGCCGCCTCGATGTTGCCGCACCGGGCGGCGCGCATTGCGGCGCTGGCGGTGCTGGTGGTTTCCATCGTCATGCTGTGGCTGACCTTGCGCTTCGGCGTCGAGGTCAAGGGCGCCAAGCGCTGGATTTCGATCGCCGGCAACACGGTGCAGCCGTCCGAATTCGTCAAGCCGGCCTTCGCGGTGATCGGCGCCTGGCTGTTTGCCGAGAGCATGAAGCGGCCGGGTGTGCCGGCGCGCATCATCGCCACCGGCATCATGCTGATGATCGTCGGCGGGCTGCTGCTGCAGCCCGATATCGGGCAGACGGCGCTGGTGCTCGCCACCTGGGGCGTGCTGCTGTTCCTCTCCGGCATCTCGTGGTTCGTGATCATCGGGCTGGGAGCGGCCGGCGTTGGCCTGCTGTTCGCCGCCTATCTGTTCTTCCCGCACTTTGCCAAGCGCATCGACAGCTTCGTCAACCCGGAAGGCGGCAACACCTACCAGGTCGACAAGGCGCTGAGCTCGCTGCTCGAAGGCGGCTGGTTCGGGCGCGGCCCCGGCGAGTCGCTGGCCAACAAGGTGATCCCGGACGCCCATGCCGACTACGTGTTCTCGGCCGCGGCAGGGGAGTTCGGCATCCTGTTCTGCCTGTTCATCGTGGCGCTGGTCGGCTTCATCGTGGTCAAGGCGCTGATCGGGGCGCAGCAGCAGTCGAGCCTGTTCTCGCGTCTCGCGGCCTCGACCCTGGCGATCCAGTTCGGGCTGCAATGCGCCATCAACCTGGCGGTCAATCTCAGCCTGATCCCGCCCAAGGGCATGACCCTGCCGTTCGTCTCTTATGGCGGCACCTCGATGCTCGCCATTGCCTTCGCCATGGGGGTGATGCTGGCCCTGACCCGCAAGAAGCCGGAAGAGCGCCTCGCGACCGGGCTTCCCGTCTATCGCAGCGGAGTGCTATCCCCCGCCGAATGAGCAGATTCGTCCTAATGGCCGGCGGTACGGGAGGCCATCTCTTCCCGGCAATGGCGTTGGCGCAGGAATTGCGCCGGCGCGGTCACGATATCCAGTTGATGACCGATCACCGCGTCGCCTCCTATGGCGACGGCTTTCCGGCGAGCGCGACGCATATCGTGCCCTCGGCGACGCCCTCGGTCAGCAACCCGATCAAGTTCGTGACGGCGGGGTTCAAGATCCTCGGCGGCATCGGCGTCGCCCATGGCACGCTCGGCCGGGTGAAACCTGACGCGGTGATCGGCTTTGGTGGCTATCCGGTGTTCCCACCGTTCGTCGCGGCGAGCCTCCGCGGTATCCCGGGGATCCTGCACGAACAGAACGCCGTGATGGGGCGGGCCAACCGGGCGCTGGCCAAGATGGCCAAGCTAATCGCGCTGAGCTTTGCGCGCACTCTCAAGGCCGAGGCCTTTGCCGACAAGTCGGTGCTGGTCGGCAACCCGGTGCGCGACCGGGTGCGGAACGTCGCCAAGGTGCCATATCCCGATCTCGAGGCCGGTGGCTCGATCCGGCTCCTGGTGTTCGGCGGCAGCCAGGGCGCCCGGGTGTTCGCCGATCTGGTGCCGCCGGCGATCGCCGACCTGCCGTCCGAGATCCGCTCGCGGCTGCGCGTGGTGCAGCAGTGCCGGGCCGAGGATCTCGACCGCGTCGCCGAGACCTATCGGCAGGCCAAGGTCAATGTCGAGCTCGCCTCGTTCTTCGACGACCTGCCGGAGCGCATGGCCGCTTCGCACCTCGTCGTCTCGCGCTCGGGCGCTTCGACCATTGCCGAACTTACCGCCATCGGCCGGCCGGCCATCCTCGTGCCGCTGCCCGGCGCCATCGATGCCGACCAGAAGAACAACGCACTGGTGATGGAGGCTGCCGGTGGCGGCTGGATCGCCGAGCAAGCCACGCTTACGCCACTATCGCTTGGCACTCGCTTGGCATCACTTCTGGGTGACCGGGATGTGCTGCAGCGGGCCGCAGCTGCGGCCCGATTGCTGGGCCAGCCCGACGCCGTCACCAAGCTCGCCGACGCGGCAGAACGCCTCGCGGCCAAGGGGAACAAACCACAATGAAGATGCCGCGCAACATCGGACCGGTGCACTTCGTCGGCATCGGCGGCATCGGCATGAGCGGCATCGCCGAGATCCTGCACAACCAGGGCTATAAGGTCCGCGGCTCGGACAGCGCCGAGAACCCCAACGTGCAGCGGTTGCGCAAGATGGGTATCGAGGTGGAGATCGGCCAGAGCGCCGACAACCTCAAGGATGCGGCCGTCGTCGTCATTTCCTCGGCGATCAAGAAGGGCAACCCGGAACTGGCCGCCGCCCGGGCGCGTGGCCTGCCGGTGGTGCGCCGCGCCGAGATGCTGGCCGAGATCATGCGGTTCAAGAACGCCATCGCCATCGGCGGTACGCACGGCAAGACCACTACGACGACGCTGGTGGCGACGCTGCTCGATGCGGCGAATTACGACCCCACCGTCATCAATGGCGGCATCATCAATGCCTATGGCACCAATGCCCGCCTGGGCGACGGCGAGTGGATGGTGGTCGAGGCCGACGAGTCTGATGGCACCTTCGTCAAGCTGCCGGCGGACGTGGCCATCGTCACCAATGTCGATCCCGAGCACCTCGACTATTACGGCGACTTCGACAAGGTGAAGCAGGCCTTCATCAACTTCGTCGAGAACGTGCCGTTCTACGGCTTTGCCGTGATGTGCCTCGATCACCCCGAAGTGCAGGCGCTGGTCGGGCAGATCCGCGATCGCCGCGTCATCACCTATGGCCGCAACCCGCAGGCCGACGTCCGGCTGGTCGATCTCGAAAACCATGACGGCGTGCAGCATTTTTCAGTCGAGATCCGCGACCGCATCCGGATGACGCATCTGAGGATCGACGGGCTCGAGCTGCCGATGCCGGGCGAGCACAACGCGCTCAACGCTACGGCGGCGATCGCCGTCGCCGACCAGTTGAAGGTGCCGGCCGAGGCGATCCGCAAGGGTCTCAAAAACTTCTCCGGCGTGAAGCGGCGCTTCACCAAGACCGGCACGGTCGGCGGCATCACCATCATCGACGATTACGGCCACCACCCGGTGGAGATCGGCGCGGTACTGAAGGCGGCCCGGCAATCGGCCCGGCGCGACGTCATCGCCGTGGTGCAGCCGCACCGCTACTCGCGCGTCCACGACCTGTTCAACGAATTCGCCACCTGCTTCAACGATGCCGACACGGTGATCGTCGCACCGATCTATGCGGCGGGCGAAACGCCGATCGACGGCGTGACGCACGAAGAGCTGGTCGCCCGCATCCGGGCCCGCGGTCACCGCGATGCGCGGGTCATCGACCGGCCGGAAGCCCTGGCGCCGCTGATCGCTTCGCGCGCCGCCGAGGGCGACTATGTCGTGCTGCTCGGCGCCGGAAACATCACGCAGTGGGCGGCCTCGCTGCCCGCCGAACTTGGCGCCCTGATCGGCAAGGAGCCTGAGCTCACATGAACGTTCATGTCCCCCAGTGGCCTGACCTGCTTCCGACGCTCGGCAGCTGGACCTCCGAGGTCCGCGGCCAGCTGATCGCCAACCAGCAGCTCGACGAGATGACGACGCTCAGGGTAGGGGGGCCGGCGCAGCTGTTCTTCCGCCCGGTCGATGAAGCCGACCTGGCGTTCTTCCTCAAGCACCTGCCGGCGGAGATCCGCGTCACCGTGGTCGGGCTCGGCTCGAACCTCCTGATCCGCGATGGCGGTCTCGACGGCGTGGTGATCCGGCTGCCGGCCAAGGGCTTTGGCGCCATCGATATCCTCGATGGCCACCGGGTGCGGGCCGGCGCCGCGGTGCCGGACGTGAAGGTCGCGACCGCTTCGGCCGAGGCGGGCATTGACGGGCTGTGGTTCTATCGCGGCATCCCCGGCGGCATCGGCGGGGCGCTCTACATGAATGCCGGCTGCTATGGCACCGAGACGCGCAACCGCATGGTCGAGCTGCGTGCCGTGACGCGGCAGGGCGAGATCATCACGCTCACCAACGAGCAGATGGGCTACCTCTACCGCAAGTCGAATGGCCCGCGCGGCGCAGTGTTCACCTCGGCCACCTACCAGGGCTTTGCCGGCGACTCGGAGAAGATCCTCACCGAGATGCGCACCGTCACCGAGCGGCGCGAGAGCACGCAGCCGACCCGTGCCAAGACCGCCGGCTCGACCTTCAAGAACCCCGAGGGACATTCGAGCTGGAAGGTGATCGACGAGGCCGGTGGCCGCGGCTTCACCTTCGGGCGAGCGCAGATGAGCGAGATGCACTCCAACTTCCTCATCAACATGGGTGAAGCGGATGCGTTCGAGGTCGAAACCGTCGGCGAGTCGATCCGCCAGAAGGTGCGCGACAAGCACGGCATCGAGCTGAAGTGGGAAGTCCGCCGCATGGGGCATTTCGTGCCCGGGCGCGAAGTGCGCGAGTTCATGGACGGGGCGCCGTTCACGGGAGCGGTTTAGTGACCGCCGTTCTGCCGGTGCTCGCTGACCCCCACCTCTGTCCCCTCCCCGCAAGGGGGAGGGAGATGCTCCCGACCAATCATCATCGCCTCACCTACGGAGCATGCGGCTCCATCGTCCCCCTCCCCCTTGCGGGGAGGGGACAGGGGTGGGGGTCCACAGTCACCGGCGTCCGAGAGATCACTCCATGACCAAGCACGTCGCCGTCCTGATGGGCGGCATTTCGAATGAGCGGCCGGTGTCGATCGCCTCGGGCACCGGGTGCGCTCAGGCGCTGCGGAACGGGGGCTACCAGGTCACCGAGGTCGATGTCGGCTACGACATTGCCGAGGTCCTGCGCGAGCTGAAACCCGATGTCGCCTTCAACGCGCTGCACGGGCGCTACGGCGAGGATGGCACCATCCAGGGCGTGCTGGAATTCCTGCGCATCCCCTATACGCACTCGGGCGTGCTCGCCTCGGCACTGGCGATGGACAAGCACCAGGCCAAGATCATGTTCAAGGCGGCCGGCATCCCGGTCACCGATCACACCATTGCCAACCGGGCGGAAGTCGCGCGCGCCCACGTCATGGCGCCGCCCTATGTGGTGAAGCCGATCGCCGACGGGTCGAGCTTCGGCGTCTTCATCGTCAAGGCCGACCAGTCGCACCCGCCGCAGGAGCTGCTGCGCGAGGACTGGAACTCGGGCGAAGAGGTGATGGTCGAGCGCTACATCCCCGGCCGCGAGCTCACCTGCGCGGTGATGGGTGACGTTGCGCTGGGGGTGACCGAGATCGTTACCGACCTCAGCTTCTACAATTATGAGGCAAAGTACGCCCATGGCGGCTCGCGGCACGTCATTCCGGCTGAAATTCAACCGAAAATTTACGACAAAGTGCAGAAGATGGCGCTTAAGGCGCATGCTGCGCTTGGGTGCCGGGGCGTGTCGCGGAGTGACTTCCGCTACAACGACCAGGCAGGGCCGGACGGCGAGCTCGTCTGCCTCGAGATCAACACCCAACCAGGCATGACCGAAACGTCACTGGTTCCCGAACAGGCCCGCCATGCCGGCCACTCGTTCGAGGAGCTGGTTGCCTGGATGGTGGAGGATGCGAGTTGCAACAGGTAGGGGCTAAGAGTTTCGCCAACGCCCAGCCTGTCGATCCCCGTCATTTTCCTGTTCCACTTCCCCGCACCGGCCGGCGTGCGCTGGTCAAGGCCAGCCATGTCTGGGTGCTGCACAAGCAGGTCATCACCCGCATCGTCGGGGCAGTCCTCGCGCTGCTCGTGGCGTTCGGCCTCTATGAAGCGCGCGATGTCATCGGCTCGGCCGGTCTCACCGCCTACCGGTTCGTGCAGGGCGAGTTCGCCCAAGCCGGCTTCGGCATCGATGCGATCGAGATCACCGGGCAGACGCTGACCGACGACAAGGACATCATCACGCTGTTGACCGTCGGCACCGGCAATTCGACGCTGACCTTCGATGCGCAGAAGGCGCAAGCGCGGCTCGAATGGCTCCGCGCGGTGAAATCCGCCACCGTTCGCAAGGTCTATCCCAACCGGGTCATCGTCTCGATCGTCGAGAAGGTGCCGGTGGCGCGCTGGCGCATCGGCGACACCACCTGGCTGATCGACGAGACCGGCAAGAAGATCGGCACCGATATCAGCTCCTATACCGACCTGCCGCTGCTGATCGGGGAGGGGGCCGGCGATGACGGCGTCGCCATGGTGCGGGTGCTCGCCCGCCATGCAGGGCTCGACGACCAGTTGGCCGCGCTCAGCCGCATCGGCGATCGGCGCTGGGACCTGATCTATCGCAATGGCCTCCGCGTGCAGCTGCCCGAGAGCGGCGTGGCGCAGGCGCTCGACCAGCTCGAAATGTACCAGACCGACTATGCGCTGCTCGAGCGCGACGTGTCGGTGATCGACCTGCGCGTGCCCGGCATCGTTACCCTGAAGCCCGGTGAGATCGCTGCGGCGCAGATTGCCGAAGCCAAGGGCAGCAAGGGCAAGAAGCCCGCCAAGAAACCCGCGAGCGCCCCGGCGGCGACCGCTCCCGCTGCGGCGCCTCAGGCCGCGGCTCCCGTCGTGCCTGTAACTCGGACTCAGTAAGACCATGATGACCGATGCCCTGACCGCGCGGCTCAAGCCCGTACAGCCCGGCCGCACTTCGCTGGTGACGGTGCTCGATATCGGTTCGACCAAGATCTGCTGCGTCATCGCCCGGCTGGTGCCGCGCCCCGAGGGCAAGTCGCTCAGGGGCCGGACCCACAATGTCGAAGTGATCGGCTTCGGCTATGGCCCCTCGTCCGGCATCAAGAGCGGTGTCATCACCGATCTCGACAAGGCCGAGCAGGCCGTGCGCACCGTGGTCGGCATCGCCGAACGCGCCGCCGGTGTCACCGTGCAGTCGGTGATCGTCAACGTCACCGCCGGCCGTCTCGGCTCGGAAACCTTCTCGGCGGGCGTCAACCTTGGCGGCCAGGAAGTGGAACGCGCCGATATCCAGCGGGTGCTGCGCGCGGTCAACGAGCGGTCGGTCCGCCCCGAGCGCTCGATCGTCCACGCGCTGCCGATCGGCTATGCGCTCGATGGCCAGAAGGGCATCAAGGATCCCAAGAACATGGTCGGCGAGAAGCTGTCGATCGATGTCGCGGTGATCTCGGCCGAAACCCTCGCCATGCGCAATATCGAGCTGGTGCTGCACCGCTGCCATCTGCAGATCGAAGCGCTGATGGCGACCCCGTATGCCTCCGGCCTTGCGACCCTCGTCGATGACGAGAGCTCGCTGGGCGTTGCCTGTATCGACTTCGGTGGCGCCACCACCACCGTTTCGGTGTTCTCCGAGGGGCAGCTCGTCTATGCCGACGCCATCGCCATTGGCGGGCATCACCTGACGCTCGATATCGCGCGCCAGCTCTCGGTCGGCATCGCCGACGCGGAGCGACTCAAAACCATGTACGGCTCGGTGCTGCCGGGCCAGACCGACGAGCGCGACATGATCGCCATCACCCCGGTCGGTGCGACTCGCGACGAGGCGCCGGGGCAGATTCCGCGTTCGCACATCACCCGCATCATCCGTCCGCGGGTCGAGGAAGTGCTCACCGCCATCAAGGATCGCATGCAGGCGACCGGCATGATGGATATCTGCGGCCGCCGATTCGTCCTGACCGGTGGCGCCAGCGAGCTCACCGGCCTGCCGGAAGTGGCGCGCCGGGTGCTGGCCCGTAACGTCCGCAATGGCCGCCCGATGGGGATTTCCGGCCTGCCCGAAATGGCCAAGGGCCCGGGATTCGCGACGGTTGCAGGGATGCTGATCTATCCGCAGGTATGCGCCCAGGAGTTCGTCGAGCCGCATCGCGCCGCCCGGCTTACCGGCACCGACGGCTATTTCGCCCGGGTCGGCAACTGGCTCCGCACCAGCTTCTGAGTCTCGGGGCGCTCCCGGCCGCGACGCCGCCGGGCGCCCCTCACCTTCATGCTTAACGTAACGTATCCAAACGCTTAGCCTGGCTTGCAAATTGCCATCACGTTAACGGTTTTGAGGGCATTGTTAGGGTCTGGTTAACGAATTGGCGACTAATACTGGTCTCACACGCCACGCATGGGGCCATTCATGACCATCAACCTCACCATCCCGGACATTCAAGAACTGAAGCCGCGCATCACCGTGTTCGGTGTGGGCGGGGCTGGCGGCAACGCGGTCAACAACATGATCGCGTCGGGCCTTTCCGGAGTGGACTTCGTCTGCGCCAATACCGACGCACAAGCCCTGGCGCTCTCGAGCGCGCAGCGGATCATCCAGCTAGGCGTCTCGGTCACCGAGGGTCTCGGCGCCGGCTCCCACCCGGAAGTGGGCAGGGCGGCCGCTGAAGAGAGCTACGACGAGATCAACGATCACCTGAGCGGCGCGCATATGGTGTTCATCACCGCGGGCATGGGTGGCGGCACCGGCACCGGCGCTGCTCCCGTGGTGGCTCGCGCAGCCCGCGAGCAGGGGATCCTGACCGTCGGTGTGGTGACCAAGCCGTTCCAGTTCGAAGGCAACCGTCGTTCACGTCTGGCCGAAGACGGCATCGACGAGCTGCACCGGCATGTCGATACGCTGATCGTCATCCCGAACCAGAATCTCTTCCGCGTTGCCAACGAGAAGACCACCTTCGCCGACGCCTTCAAGATGGCGGACCAGGTGCTCTACTCCGGCGTCGCCTGCATCACCGACCTGATGGTCAAGGAAGGTCTGATCAACCTCGACTTCGCCGACGTGCGCGCCGTGATGCGCGGCATGGGCAAGGCGATGATGGGGACGGGCGAGGCTTCCGGCGAGGATCGGGCGCGGCACGCCGCCGAGGCGGCGATCGCCAACCCGCTGCTCGACGATGTGTCGATGCAGGGGGCGCGTGGCCTCCTGATCTCGATCACCGGTGGTCCGGACCTCACCCTTTACGAAGTCGACGAGGCGGCAAGCCGCATCCGCGAGGAAGTCGACTCGGATGCCAACATCATCCTCGGCGCCACGTTCGATCCGGATATGACCGGCACGATCCGTGTCTCGGTCGTCGCCACCGGCACCGACGCGACGATGGTCCAGGCGCTCGAGCCGATGAAGGCCAACCCGGCGCGCGTGCCGCTGCAGGCCGCGGTGATGCGCCAGGCCATGCCGGAGCGTGTTGCGATCGCCGAAGCTCAGCCGGAGCCCGAGTTCGAGACTCAGGTGGAGCAGGCCGTCGCCGAGGCGATCTCCTACGCCGAGCCGGCTTACCAGGAGTACCAGGAAGACGACGGCATCACTGTCGAGCCGTACATCCCGCAGGCCAGCCACACGCATCTCGAAGAAGCGCCGCGACTCATCGAGGCGCCGATTCCCAGCGCCTATGTGCCCTCCAGCGCCGAGCGCCCCGACGGTCAGCGCCGGATGCCGCGCACCGAGGAGTTCCCGGCTGTTGCAAGGCAGTCACTCGCGGCGCAAGAAAAGCAGGAACCGGAGCCGCGCAATGCGCGTGCGCTGTTCAAGCGGCTGGCCTCCAATGTCGGCATTAGCCTTAAGTCGAACGAGCCGGCGCGGGCTGAGCCGGCGGTCGAGCCGAGTGCCGACGACGCCGCTGCCCGCAGCGCCATCGAGGCCGGAGGCGCCCGGAATTCGCGGGTTTCCGGTGGTGCTGAAGGCGCTCGCGGCAATGCCGACCAGTACGGTCGCGTACAGTCGCAGCCGGCTCAGAAAGAGCACATCGAGATCCCTGCCTTCCTCCGCAAACACGGCTAATAGCCGCGGGGGAAAGCCCGAATACACGCCCCCGGCGCGGCTTCCGCGCCGGGATTTTATTGTCTATGACTGCACCGGGTCGCAGACGGGGCTGGAGTCCTTAGAGCATGCATAAACTTTCGGCGCGGCAGCGGACTTTGGCCGATGCGCTCGAATTCAGCGGTTTCGGTGTTCATTCCGGCGCCCCTGTTACCCTCACTCTCGAGCCTGCTGCGCCCGATAGCGGTTATACCATCACGCGCCTGCTCGATGACGGCCGCCGTCACGGGCCAGTGCCGGTGCACTTTTCCCGCGTGACGCGGACGACGCTGTGCACCACGCTCGACCTTGGCGACAGCGTGTCGGTGGCGACCGTCGAGCATGTGGTTTCGGCGCTTTCCGGTATGGGCGTCGACAATGCCCACATGGTGCTGACCGGCGGCGAATGCCCGATCCTCGATGGCAGCGCCTGGCCGTTCGTCGAGGCCATCCAGCAGGTCGGCCTGATGGTGCAGCCGGCGCCGCGCCGCTACATCAAGATCATGCGCCAGGTGCTGGTGCGCAACAACGAGGCCTCGGCCGCGCTCGAGCCCTATAACGGCCGGCTGCTGGACCTCGAGATCGACTTCGACAGCCGCGTCATCGGCCGCCAGCGGATGATCTTCGACTGGACGCCGCGCAAGTATTTCGAGGACGTGTCGCGGGCCCGCACCTTCGGGTTCGTGCGCGATGCCAAGATTCTCCGCCAGGCCGGCTATGCGCTCGGCTCCTCGATGGAAAATTCGATCACCGTGCATGAGGATCGGATTCTCAATCCGGGTGGCCTGCGCTACGAGGACGAGTTCGTCCGCCACAAGCTGCTCGACGCCATCGGCGACCTGGCGCTGTGCGGGCTGCCGATCTACGGTCGGTTCCGTTCCTACAAGGGTGGCCACGCCCTCAATGCCCTCGTGCTGCATGGGCTGTTCGCCAGCGAAGCCAACTACGAGATCGTCACGGCGGACCAGCTGCCGGCGGCGTTCGACGCGCTGGATGACATGCCCGAAGGGCTCAATGTACAATCGTACCTGCGGTCGGTCGGCTGACAGCCAGCGCCACAGTTTTGATTTCTTTTGTCAGTAGTTCGCCTGCCGTCTTAGGGTAGTGCGTTAAGGGATGGGGCAGGTCGTGACGATCTCTCAGCATGCAGGTATTTCGAGCCGGTTCGCACGTTTCGTGCTGATGGGCGCTGTCGTGGTGCTGCTCGCCGGCTGCAACCTGTTTGGCCAGCCCAAGATCAAGGAAGAGGCCATCGTCCCGCCCGAGACCCTGTACCAGCAGGCGCTCTCCGAAATGGATGCTCAGCGCTACGTCACTGCCGTCAAGACGCTGGAGAAGCTCGAGCGTCAGCACCCGTTCTCGGAGTTCAACGAGAAGGCCAAGCTGATGCAGGTCTACGGCAACTATCGCATCGGCAAGTTCGAGGAGGCGATTCTCGCAGCCGACCGCTATGTCGCGCTCTACCCGGGCTCCAAGGAGCTGCCTTACGTGCTCTACCTCAAGGGCAACTCGTATTTCGGCCAGATCAAGGACATCACCCGCGATCAGCAGATCTCGAAGAACGCCATCGAGACCTACTCGATGATCATCGCCAACTATCCTGACAGCAAGTACGCCAAGGACGCGCAGGAGAAGATGGTGGTCGGCGTCGACCAGCTTGCCGGCAAGGAGATGTCGGTCGGCCGCTACTACCTGGGCAACGGCAACTATCCGGCCGCGATCAACCGCTTCCGCGTGGTGGCCGAGCAGTTCCAGACCTCGACCCATATCGAAGAGGCGCTGTTCCGCCTGACCGAAGCTAACCTGGCGCTCGGCCTGATCTCCGAGGCGCAGACCGCGGCGGCCGTGCTTGGCCACAACTATCCGCAGAGCAGCTGGTACAAGCAGGCATTCGACCTGCTCGCCAAGCAGGGCATCTCGCCACAGGTGAACGCCGGCAGCAGCCTCGCGCAGCTGAAGAAGAGCTAAGGCGAAAACAAGCCTGTTGCCTGTTTGTTCCCCTTTGAGCTAAGCTGCAAAGCGCGAGTTTGTTCGGCCCCATCAGGCCGGTCGACCACCGAGGGGCCACTCCCGAATGCTCAATGCGCTTTCGGTTCGAAACATCGTACTGATCGACCAGCTCGATCTCACGCTCGAAGACGGCCTCACCGCGCTTACCGGTGAGACCGGTGCGGGCAAATCCATCCTGCTCGATGCGCTGACGCTGGCGCTTGGCGGCCGCGGCGATGCTTCGCTGGTGAGAGCTGGGGCCGAAAGCGGGCAGGTGGTGGCGGTGCTGCAGCTGCCGCGCAATCACCCGGCACGTGAGGCGCTGCGCGAGAACGCCATCGCCGACGACGAGGATATCATCCTGCGTCGCGTGCAGCTGGCTGACGGCCGCACCCGCGCCTTCATCAATGACCAGCCGGTCTCCGCCGGGCTGCTGCAGGCCGTCGGACGGCTGATCGTCGAAATCCATGGCCAGCATGACGATCGGGCGCTGATCGACGTCGCGACGCATCGCTCGGCCCTCGATGCGTTCGGCGGCCACGAATCGATGGTCAGCGCCGTGTGGAGCACCTACGAAGCCCTGGTCGAGGCGGATGCCGCCGTCGCCGGGCAGCGCGCAGTGATCGCCGAGGCGATGGCGCGCGAGGAATATGCCCGGCACGTTGTCACCGAACTGGGCGAGATGCATCTCGAGGCAGGCGAGGAGGAAGTCCTCGCCGAGCGCCGGCAGCGGCTGATGACGCTGGAAAAGGCCGCCGAGGAAGTTCGCGACGCCGACGAAATCCTCAATGGTCCGACGGCGCCAGGGCCGGTGCTGGCCGGGCTGATGCGGCGGCTGGTGCGCAAGGCCGATGCCGGCGCCGCGGTATTCCAGCCGATCGTCGAGGCGCTGGATGCGGCGCTGGTGTCGCTCGACGCCACCTCCGATGCGCTGGAAGTGCTGAAGCGCGACATGGCGTTCGATCCGGCCGATCTCGAAAAGGTCGAGGAGCGGCTGTTTGCGCTGCGCGCCGCCGCCCGCAAGCACCACACGACCTGTGACGGGCTGGGTGAGGTGCTGGCCAAGTACCAGAACGATCTCGACATGCTGCAGAGCGGCGAGCAGTCGCTGAAGGCGCTCGAGATCGCCGCAGAGGCCGCGCGTGGCGCCTATTCAGCCGCCGCGTCTGCGCTCAGCACGGCGCGCGAAACGGCCGCTGGCGCCCTCACCAAGGCCGTGGAAGCCGAGTTGCCGGACCTGAAGCTCGGCGCCGCGAGGTTCATCGTCGACCGGCAGGTCGATCCGGCCCGGGTCGCCGCTTCCGGCCACGACCAGATCGCCTTCCACGTGCAGACCAATCCGGGCACCCAGCCGGGGCCGATCCTCAAGGTCGCCTCGGGCGGCGAGCTCAGCCGGTTCCTGCTGGCGCTCAAGGTGGTGCTGGCCGATCGCGGCTCGGCGCCGGTGCTGATCTTCGACGAAATCGACACCGGGGTGGGTGGCGCCGTGGCCGACGCCATCGGTCGTCGGCTGGCGCGACTCGCCGGCAAGGTGCAGGTGCTGACCGTCACCCACGCCCCGCAGGTTGCGGCGAGGGCGCAGAGCCATCTGCTGATCGAGAAGCAGGCGATCGAAGAGGGGGCGTTCGTACGCACCCATGTGCGCCGGCTCGACGGCAAGGCGCGGCAGGAAGAAGTGGCGCGCATGCTGGCGGGCGCCAAAGTCACCGACGAGGCGCGCGCCGCGGCCGGGAAGTTGATTTCGGAGGTATCGTGAGCGAGGCGGAACGTGAGATCGAGAGCTTCTCCGAGGCGGAGGCCAAGGCGGAGCTCGACCGGCTGCACGAGGTGCTGAGCGAAGCGGACCGCGCTTACTTCGAGAACGATGCCCCCGAGATCACCGACGCCGAGTATGACGGGCTGAAGCGCCGCTACCAGGCGTTCGAGATCGCCTTTCCGCAATTGAAGCGCGCCGACAGTCTCAGCGACAAGGTCGCCGGCGCGCCGGTCGAAGGGTTCTCCAAGGTCCGGCATGCCGTGCCGATGCTCAGCCTCGCCAAGGCCTATACCGATGAGGACGTGGTCGATTTCATCGAACGCGGCCGGCGGTTCTTCGAGCGCGACAAGGACTTGCAGCTGGTGTTCACCGCCGAGCCCAAGATCGATGGGCTATCGGCATCGCTGCGCTACGAGAACGGCGTGTTTGTGCAGGGCGCCACCCGCGGTGACGGCACGGTGGGTGAGGATATCACCGCTAACCTCAAGACCATCTCCGACATCCCGCATAAGCTCAAGGGCTCGGGCTGGCCTCAGACCATCGAGATCCGTGGCGAGGTCTATATGACCATGGCCGAGTTCGAGGCGCTGAAGGCGCGCTCGGCAGCGGTCGGTGGACAGGAATATGTCAACCCGCGCAACACCGCGGCCGGTTCGCTCCGGCAGAAAGATCCATCGGTCACTGCCAGCCGCAACCTGAAATTCTTTGCCTATGCCTGGGGCGCCAGCTCGGCGGAGCCGGCGGCGACGCAATATGAGGCGGTGCAGAAGTTCGGCGAATGGGGCTTTGCCATCAGCCCGCTGATGGTGCGCGCCAGCTCGATCGAAGAACTGATCGCCCAGTACAAGAAGATCGAGGAACTGCGCTCCTCGCTCGGCTACGACATCGACGGCGTCGTCTACAAGGTCGACAACCTCGAGCTGCAGCGCCGCTGGGGCTTTTCGAGCGGCGAGCCGCGCTGGGCCGTGGCCCACAAGTTCGCCGCCGAGCAGGCCTTCACCACCATTCGCGCCATCGACATCCAGGTCGGCCGCACCGGCACGCTGGCGCCGGTGGCGCGGCTGGCGCCGGTCGGCGTCGGCGGCGTGGTGGTGGAGAACGTCACGCTGCACAATGAGGACTATATCGCCGGCATCGACTCGACCGGCGCGCCGATCCGCGGCGACGAGCCGATCGACGTGCGCATCGGCGATACGGTGGTGATCCAGCGGGCCGGCGACGTGATCCCGCAGATTGTCCGGGTAGTGCTGGAAAAGCGCCCGGCGGACGCCGTGCCCTACGTGTTCCCGCATGTTTGCCCGGTCTGCGGTTCACCCGCGACGCGTGAGCTCAACGAGAAGACCGGCAAGGAGGATTCGCGCCGCCGCTGTACCGGTGAGCTGATCTGCGCGGCGCAGGCGGTCGAGCGGCTCCGGCATTTCGTCTCGCGTGGCGCCATGGATATCGAAGGGCTGGGGTCGGAGAATATCGACCTGTTCTTCAACTCGGGCCTCGTCAAGACCGCCGCAGACATCTTCACTTTGCGCGATCGCCGGCCGGAAGTGCAGCAGGCGTTTGCGGCGCGGCGTGACGAGCAGGCGCGACTCCGCGAAGAAGCGTCGGGCAAAACGCGCAAGAATGCCCGCAGTGTCGAAGACCGGAGCTTTGAAGGCCTCGAAAAGCTGTTCGCCGCCATCGACGCGAGGCGCGAGCCCGAGCTCGATCGGTTCATCTTCGCGCTCGGCATCCGTCATATCGGCGAGACCACGGCAGCGGTGCTGGCCAAGACCTTCTCGAGCATCGAGGAACTGATCCGCGTCGGCAAGGAAACGGCTGCGCATGCAGACGACCCGCATTCGGTATTTCCGTCGGTCGATGGCATCGGCGACACCGTCATCGAGGCACTGATCGATTTCTTCGGCAACGAGCGCAACGACGACGTGCTGGAGGCGCTGCTGCGGCAGGTGCGACCCAAGCCCTATGTGGTCACCGTTTCCGCCACCAGCGAAGTGGCGGGCAAGACCATTGTTTTTACCGGCAGCCTCGAGAAGTTGACACGCGGCGAAGCCAAGGCGATGGCGGAGCGGCTGGGCGCCAAGGTGGCGGGCTCGGTGTCCAAGAACACCGATATCCTCGTCGCTGGTCCCGGCGCCGGCTCCAAGCTCAAGGATGCGCAGGCGCTCGGCATCCTTATTCTCGACGAAGATCAATGGCTTGAGTTGGCCGCAAAATAGCCAGCGGCCAAATAGCCAACTGCTTGGGAGAACCGGGATGCTGAAACTGGCGACTGTCGTGTTGTGCGCGGCGCTGTCGTTCCCGGCGCTGTCCGGTCCGGTGCTCGCCGATGAGGCCGGGGATCTGGCGCGCAAGCACCTTTATGAGGGGACGATCGGGCAGGGGCTCACCGAGCTGAAGCCGTTCTACGAACGGCAGGACCTTGAGGGCCGCTTCGGCGTCGGGCTGTTGAGCTTCATCCAGGGCGTCGAGCACTTTGCGCAAGGGCTCTATCGGCACGGCTTCGCTTCGCCCGATGCCGGCCCGATCATGGGCGCGCCACTGGCCATGCCGGTGCCGGTCAACCCGAACCCCGAGCCACTGGACTACGACAAGTTCCGCGCCATCCTGCAGCTGCTGGTCGATGACATGGACGCGGCGCGCGATGCACTGCTGACCGCCGGTGAGACCGGCGACTACGTTGTCCCGGTCGAAGTGCTGAAAGTGCGGATCGATCTCGACGGCGACGGCAAGGGCAGCGAAACCGAGACCATCGGCAACGTACTCAACGCCATGTTCGGCGCGGCAACCGTGCCCGGCCCGACCGACCCCGGCGCTCCGGCGCCGACACCGCCAACGCCGCCAGACTCCACCATCGGTTTCGACCGGGCCGATGCGATCTGGCTTGCCGGCTATTCGCAGGTGCTCGCGGCGCAGGCGGATTTCCTCCTCGCCCACGATTTCCGGACGCTGTTCGACACCACCTTCCACCGGCTGTTCCCGCGCGCCGGCCTGCCGATGCAGGAGTACACCCGTTCCACCGGCACGCTGATGCTCGATCCGGAATCGGACAATGCCATCGCCGATGCGCTGGCGGCGATCCACCATCTCAACTGGCCGGTCGCCGATGCCGACCGGCTGAAGCGTGTGCTGGCGCGCTTCAAGGCGATTACCGGGCTTTCCCGTCGCAACTGGGAGGCGATCCTCGCCGAGACCGACGACAATCGCGAGCTGCTGCCGAGCCCGAAACAGACCGGCATCACGCCTGAAGCCAAGATCACCGACGCGCAGGTGAAGGCCTGGATGGCGACGCTCGACACCGCCGACCTGATCCTCGACGGCAAGCTGCTGCTGCCGCACTGGCGCTTCCAGAAAGGCTTCGATCTCAAGGCCTATTTCGAGACGGCCAAGAAGACCGACCTGGTGATGCTGATCACCGGCTATGACGCGCTGCCGTTCCTCAAGGACGGCCCGATCGCCAGCGCCGAGTCGTTCGCCGAGGCCAACGCGGTGTTCGGCGATGCGCTGATCGGCTATGCGTTCTGGTTCAACTGAGGGGGTGGCCATGCGCCTGTTGATCGTCATCGCTGCGCTGCTGCTGGTGCAGCCGGCTTTGGCGCAATCGTTCTCCGAACCGAAGGCGCTGCTCGAGGCGCTCTATGCCGGCTACACGCTGCCCAACGACTATCCGCCCGACGAGACGCCGCTGCAGAGCGAGCGGCTCAACGGGTTGTTCGAGAAGGACCAGCAGGAAGCGAATGGCGAGATCGGCCGCATCGATTTCGCTCCCTACATCAACGGGCAGGATTACCAGATCAGCGACCTCGCCATCGGCGAGCCCTACCTGGCCGGTGGCAAGGCCGTGGTAAAGGTCACCTTCCGCAACTTCGACACGCCGCAGGAGCTGGGTTTCCTGCTGGTCAATGAGGATGGGTGGAAGATCGACGACGTGTGGGGCGGCAGCGCCGACTACAGCTACGACCTGCTCGATATCCTGCAGTCGCCGCTGCCTTGATTGCGGCACGGCGCAGCCCTCAATGCGCCCAAACGCCTTGCTAGTGGCGGATTGCGTTTCGTCGAAACGCACTCCACCACCGGGCCTTTGTTGGTCACGAGATCGAACCGGAAAAGTCTGCAACTTTTCCTGATCTCGCTCCGGCCGGGTGTAATCGAAACCGGGCACGACGGGGCGGTCATGCGTCGCATCATAGCAAGTCTTCTGCTGATCATCGGCTTTACCGGCGCGGCGAGCGCCTATGACAATCCCAAGGCGCTGGTCGAGGCGATCTACCAGCCTTACGGCGCCGGCGAGAAGCATGAGGGCGGGCTCGAGCAGTTCTACTCGGCGCGGCTCAAGGATCTTTATGCGGCCAACCTCGAGCGGCAGAGCGTCGACCAGAAGGGCGCCGCCGTCGATCCGGATGCGCCCGACATGCTGGCGTTCGACCCATTCATCGAGGGACAGAACTCGCTGCTGCTCGATGTGGTGATCAGCGAGCCGGTGCTGAACGGCGACCGGGCCGTCGCCACCGTCAGCTTCCACAATTTCGACCACCTGAGCCTGATCAGCGTCGCCATGGTGCGTGAGGCCGATGGCTGGAAGGTCGACGACGTCGCGTCCCTCGCCGGCAGCCAGAACTGGCTGCTGTCCTGGCTGCTGCAATATGATCCGTTCGGGGTGAACTGAGGGCGGTGCCGGACAACTCGCGCACCCGTGCGGGTTGACCCCCACCCCTGTCCCCCCCGCAAGGGGACGACAAGATGTCGCCCCGAGGGGGAGGGAGCCCCTCAGGCCAACATCGCGGTTCCTTCGTCTCCCTCCCCATTGCGGGGAGGGATCAAGGGTGGGGTCCACAGCCACCGGGTCGAGGATCAGATCTCCCGCGTCGCTTCCTTCAGCCAGGCCTTGGCCTCGCCCTTCAGCTGCGGGCCGATCTCCTTGAAGACGCGCTTGTGGTAGGCGTTGAGCCAAGCCTTCTCGGAGCCGCTGAGCTGCTTTTCGTCGATCAGCCGCAGGTCGATCGGGGCGAGCGTCAGGGTTTCGAACTCGAGGAACTTGCCCTCGCCGCCAACGCTGCTCTCCTGCACGACGAGCAGGTTCTCGATGCGGATGCCATAGGCGCCGGCCTTGTAGTAGCCCGGCTCGTTGGAGGTGATCATTCCCGGCTCGAACGGCACTGAGTAGCGGGACGAAATGCCGATCGGCCCTTCATGCACCGAGAGGAAGGCGCCGACGCCATGGCCGGTGCCGTGGTTGTAGTTGACCCCGTCCTCCCACAGGAACTGCCGCGCCAGCACATCGAGCTGGGCGCCCGTGGTGCCCTTGGGAAAGCGGGTCATCGAGATCGCCATCATGCCGCGCAGCACGCGGGTGAAGCGGTCCTTCTGCTCGGCGGTGGCCTTGCCGGTGAACATGGTGCGGGTGATGTCGGTGGTGCCCGACAGATACTGCGCGCCGGAATCGACCAGCATCAGTTCGCCGGGCTTCAGCTGCCGGTTGGTCTTTTCGTCGACGCGGTAGTGGATCACCGCGCCGTTCGGGCCGGCGCCGGAGATGGTGTCGAAGCTGACATCGACCAGCCCCGATTCCTCGCGCCGGAAACTCTCGAGCGCGGTGGCGATGCCGATTTCGTCGAGCTTGCCCTTGGGCGCTTCCTCATCGAACCAGTGGAGGAAGCGGGCCATCGCCACGCCGTCGATCTTGTGCGCTTCGCGCATACCGGCGAGCTCGGCTTCGTTCTTTCGCGCCTTGGGCAGCAGCACCGGGTCGCGCCGCTCGATCAGCTTGGCCTCGCTGACCCCGCTGATTGCGTTGGCCACTGCGACCGGTACGGTCGCCGGGTCGAGCATCACCCGCTTGTCGCCGGCGCCGAGCTTGCGCAGCGCCGCCACCATGGTCGCGACATCGGCGACCTTGGCCAGGCCCTCGAGGCCGTGGCGCAGCTCGGGGGTGATCTTCTCCTTGTTGAAGAACAGCGTCGGCATGCCGGATTTCGGCACCAGCGCGAAGCACAGCACCACCGGGACATGCGGCACGTCGCGACCACGCAGGTTGAACAGCCAGTTGATCGATTCCGGCACCGTCAGCACCAGGGCGTCGGCATTGTCCTCGCCCATGGTGGCGCGAATCTCGGCGAGCTTGTCGGGCGCGGTCTTGCCGGCGCGGTTATGGCCGAGGAACTCGATGGCGGCATTGGGCGGGGCGGGGCGATCGGTCCAGGTCTGGTCGACGAGGTTGGCGACCGGCACCAGCGTCGCCTTGCCGGCCAGCTTCTTTTCGAGGTCGGCGAGTTCGCTGGGCGTATGCAGCCAGGGGTCGAACCCGAGCTTGCCGCCCTTGGGCACGAAATCAGCGAGTTTTGGCGACAGCCCGCCCTGACTGGCCTCCAGCACGGTGATCAGCTTGGTATCGGTTTCGGCCGGCGCCTGCAGGGTGTAGCGGCCATCGACGAACAGCGCGGCTTTCTTGGTGCCGACAATGGCGAGGCCGGCCGAGCCGGTGAAGCTCGTGACATAGGCGAGGCGCGCCTCGCTGTCGGGCACCATCTCGCCGCGATGCGCGTCGGTACGCGGCACCAGGAACGCATCGACCCCGGCCTCCCGCATTGCCGCGCGCAGCGCCTTGAGGCGCGGCGCCACGGTCTTGGGATCGGTGCGGATATCGAAGCTCTGGTAGACGGTCGGGGCGAAGTCGCTGTCGGTCATGATGATTTGCCGGAAAATGGAATGGCGCGGACCCTAACAGAGGCGGGTGGGGCGCAAAAGCCGCACCAGACCATTCATTCCTGGTTCAGCGGCCGGGTGGCATTGGCACGCCGGGGCTCCCGCAGGGAGAACAAAATGACTGAACGAAAGACCCTGTTCCGCCGGGTGTTCGAATCGATGATCGAAGGCCGCACCAGACAGGCGCAGCGTCACATCACCGAATACCTCCGGGCGAACCCGGTGCGGAACGAGTGGCGGCCTTGAGCCGATTCACCCGTTGTTAAGCCGCCCTGCACAATTGGCATGGCTGCCTTTCGCAACAACGACTTACCCGCGGGCTCTGTCCGCACTACATACCGAACGTCGAGAGAAGCTCGACCAAGTGAAGGAACCGGGAGAACAAGATGCCCGAGAGCAAGAACGATTTCCGCAAGGCGCTCGGCAGCGTCATCGAAGCGCGGGGCCGCGAGGCCACCCGCAGCGTCGGTCGCAGCCGTGAACACCTGCTGCTCGGCGCGCTGACCAAGCGCCCGAACTAAAACCGACGCGCGTCAGCGCGGGGTTTGGACTATCTGTTTTGACGAGTCCCCGGATCGTGAGGTCCGGGGACTTTGCTTTGGGTGGTGCCTGGACGCTGGTGGCTCCGCACCCCCACCCTCATTCCCTCCCCACAAGGGGGAGGGAGGCCGATCGAGGTCGCTGCACTGCCGCAGTTCTTGCGTCTCCCTCCCCCTTGTGGGGAGGGATCAAGGGTGGGGGTGGGGAGCCAGTGATGCTTCGGCCTAGACCCGCTCCAGCACCAGCGTCGTCCATTCCTTCTTGACGATGCGCTGGCGCAGCACGATGCCCTGCTGCGAATAGGCTGATATCACCCGGTTGGCCTGGGTGTTGAGGATGCCCGAGAGGATCACCGTGGCGCCGATGGCGGTGACCTTGCGCATGCCGGGCGCCAGCGAGACCAGCGGACCAGCGAGAATATTGGCGACGATCATGTCATAGGGCGCACCGGCGGCGATCTGCCGGTGGTCGAGCCCGGTCGCCTCGAAGGCGATGATGTAGCGGCCGACGCCGTTGTCGCGCGCGTTCTCCACCGTGGTGGTCACGGCGATCGGGTCGATGTCGCTGGCCAGCACCGGCAGGTGGGTGCGCTTGGCCAGGGCGATCGCCAGCACGCCCGTGCCGGTGCCCACATCGAGCATCGAGCGATAACGCTTGCGCTTCAGCGCCCGGTCGATGGCTTCGAGGCAACCGGTGGTGGTCTCGTGATGGCCGGTGCCGAAGGCCTGCGCAGCGTCGATGCGGATGGCGGTGAGGCCGGCGGGGGGCGGGCTCTCCTCGTGGCTGCCATGCACGTAGAAGCCGCCGGCAACTACCGGCTGCAATCCCTCGAGCGATTTCGCCACCCAGTTGACCGTCGGGTCGATCGCCTCGACGGCAAAGCTCACATTGCCGCCCAGCGTCTCGCGGGCGATCTGGTTGAAGGCCTCGACATCCGGCTCGCTGTCGCAGGTCGCCTCGAACACCCATTCGCCGGTGTCCTCGTTCTCGTGCGCCGAGGCGGTGATGGCGATATCCTCACGCGCCATGACGGCGTCGACCAGCGCATAGGCCTGGTCCTTGGTCAGCGGGACGGAGAGTTGCGAGAGCGTCATGCGAAATGTCCTGTTCGCCGCTGTTTCGGGGCAGCGGCGCGCTAAGTCAATGGTCAGCCGTGACCAGCGTTAAGCGGCGGCTTCGGCGCGATCGAGCGACAGGCTGGCCCAGACCGGCAGGTGATCGGAGCCGGTGCGGGCCAAAGCGGAGCGATGCACCCCCGCCGATTCGAGCTTGAAATCGCGGCTGGTGATGATGCGGTCGAGTTGCAGCATGGGGCGGCGCGAGTGGAAGCTCGGCCCCAGCGGGATCACGTCGTGGTGCCTCGCAAAGGCGATGAGGCACTTGCCGTCCTCGGCCCATTGGTTGAGGTCGCCCATGATCACGGTCGGCATATGCTGCTCGAGCTTTTCGAGATGGGCGACGATGGCGTCGGCCTGCTTCATCCGCGAATTGCCGAGCAGCCCCAGGTGCATGCCGACGACGCGCATGGCGATGCCGCCGATCACCACATCGGCCATCACGGCGCCGCGCGGCTCGAACGCCGGCAGCTCGATGCGCTGCGGGTTGCGTACTTCGATGCTCTTTTTCACCAGCAGCACGTTGCCGTGCCAGCCGAGGCTCTGCTCGCGGATGCCGAAGCGCACCGGCATGTAGTTGGTATGGTCGACGATCAGGTCGGGCGAGAGCGTGGTGGCGCGCTCGCCGAAGCGCCGGTCGACCTCCTGCAGCGCCACGATGTCGGCATCGATCTCGGCAAGGATCTTCATGATGCGCTCGGGCTGCCGGCGCCGGTCGGTGCCGATGCTCTTGCGGATATTGTATGAGGCGACTTTGATCATTGGTTCCTGAGGCGCACGGCTAAAGGATGGGCGAGAACAGGCGGGCGGCCTGCGAGATGAAGCGGGAGATCGGGTGGCGCTTGAGCACCTCTTCCTTGGTCATCTTGCGGCAGTTGGCGAAGTCGGCTTTCAGCATCTTCTCCACGGCGTCAACCACGCTGCGGTCGGGCATCCACACTGTCATCTCGAAGTTGATGGCGAACGAGCGGTTGTCGAAGTTGACCGTGCCGACAGTCGCGATCTTGTCGTCCATCAGCAGCACCTTCTGGTGCAGAAAGCCCTTCTGGTAGCGGTAGATGGCGATATCGTGTTCCACCATGGCGTCGGCATGGGCGTTGCTGGCGAGCCAGACCAGCAGGTGGTCGGGCTTGGCCGGCAGCATGACGCGCACATCGACGCCGCGCAGGATCGCCGCATAAAGCGCGGTGCGCATGTCGGTATCGGGCACGAAATAGGGGCTGACGATCCAGAGCCGCTGCTGCGCCTGGCCGATCACGTCGGCGAAGGCGATGGCGCAGGCCTCGAGCTTGTCGGCGGGACCGGTCGCCATCACCAGCGCCGAGACATGCCCCGGCTCGTCCACCGGATCGGGCGGCGGCAGGTTGAGCACTTCGCCGGTGGCCCAGAGCCAATCTTCCTGGAAGATCAGCGCCACCGACGAGGCGGCCGGACCTTCGAGCTTCAGCTGCGTATCGCGCCAATGGCCGAAGCGCTCGTCCTCGCCCAGATACTCGACCCCGATATTGGCGCCGCCAGTCCAGGCGACCTTGCCGTCCACCACCACGGATTTCCGGTGGTTGCGGTAGTTGATCCGCATCGGACCGAACAGCCTGAGGAACTTGTGCCGGTGATTGAAGCCGAAGATCCTGATGCCCTCGGCCCACATCCGGTCCTTGTACTCGCGGGAGAGGCCGCTGCTGCCGACATCGTCATAGAGCATGTAGACGGCCACCCCGGCGCGCGCCCGCTCCATCAGTGCGGCGGCCAGCCGTTGGCCCAGCGCATCGGCCTTCAGAATGTAGAACTGCACCAGGATGTAGGTTTTGGCAGCGGCGATGCCCTCGAAGATCGATTCGAACGTCGCATCGCCGTCGACCAGCAGCTCCGCCGTGTTGCCGGCGAGGAACGGCATGCCTGCGGCGCGGCGCTGCACCGGCCAGCTTGCGCCGGCGTCGCGGTCGATCACCGCCAGGTCCTCGCTGCGGATCAGGCGGGAGGCGCGCACCTGCATGCGGGTCTGGGCGTAACTGTCAAAGTGCTTCCAGCCGAACACCAGGTAGATGATCGTGGTGGGGAAGGGGAGGAAGGCCAGCGACACCAGCCAGGCGATCGAACCCTGCGAGGTCCGTGACGCGCTGATCTCGCGCACTGCGCAGATGAGTGCGAGGGCGTAGAAGCCGGCGAGCACCATCGCAATGATGGGGATGCTCTCGACGACGGTCTCGACCGCTCCAGTCATGTCGACGACGTCGTTCATTGCCGCTCCGCTGGTCTGACCTAAGACTAATATCCGATGCGCCGGGAACGGCCACAGCCGAGTTCGGCGTGCAAGGAGGTTGCGCGTCGCGGCGAACCTCGCGAGACTAGCAGCCGGACCTTTCCGGTCCGTCTTCCCGTCTTCGAAAGTCCTGCCAGTGTCGCCGCAACCGCCAATGCTCCGTCAGAACGCCATGACGGGAATTGCGTTCAAGCTGAGCTCGGTCTGCGTTTTCCTGGGAATGTCGAGCCTGCTCAAGGCTTCCGAGGGCATACCGGCCGGGCAACTGGTGTTCTTCCGATCCTTTTTCGCCATCCTGCCGATCATTGCCTACCTGATCTGGAAGGGTGAGCTCGGCGTCGGCCTTACGACGAAGCACCCGCTGAGCCATTTGCTGCGTGGCCTTGTCGGCACCGGCGGCATGATGACCGGGTTCTTCGCGCTCACCCAGTTGCCGCTCGCCGAAGCGATCACCATCAGCTACGCCACGCCGCTGCTGATCGTGGTGTTCAGCGCCGTATTCTACCATGAACAGGTGCGGCTCTACCGCTGGAGTGCCGTGCTCGTCGGCCTCGTTGGTGTCATCATCATCATCTGGCCGCGCCTCACGGTGTTTTCGGGCGGCATCGACGATATGAGCGGGGCGACACTGGGCGCCGCTTCGGCGCTGGTCGCGGCGGGTTTCGCCGCAACGGCGATGGTGCTGGTCCGCAAGCTCGTCGAAACCGAGCGCTCGGCCACCATCGTGCTCTACTTCTCGCTGACCTCGTCGGTGTTCGGCCTCGCCACCCTGCCATTCGGCTGGGTGATGCCGACAACCGAGCAGTTCGCCCTGTTGATCGGCGCAGGCATTTTCGGTGGGATCGGGCAGATCCTGCTCACCGAATCCTATCGCCACGCCGACATGTCGGTGGTCGCCCCGTTCGAATATGCCTCGCTGATCCTCTCGGTTTTGATCGGCTACGTGATCTTCCACGATGTCCCGAGCATCGAGATGCTGGTGGGAGGCGCGATCGTCGTCAGCTCGGGTCTGTTCATCATCTACCGCGAGCACAAGCTGGGCCTCGAGCGGAAGCGGGCGAGCGAAGTCAGCCCGCCGCAATAAGGAGCCGGAAATGGACATCGTCGCGCTCGATCGCTTCATCGTGCTGGCCAAGCGCCAGACTTATGTCGGCGACGGCGTGAAGGCCGCGGCAAGCCGCACTGGTGCGCACGACCTCACCTTTGCCGCTGGCGACTGGTCCTATCGTGACAGCTATTTCGGCGGCACCGACTTCCTCGGACAGGAAGCCGTGTGGTTACGCGATGAGCCGGTGTGGGCGATGAACTATTATGGCTACATCCTGCGGCCGGAGCTGATCGACGCCAGCCGCGCCGGTGCGACGATCAAGGCGGCGCTCTCGGCAATGTACGCCGAAGGCCGCTTCCTCGGTGGTTTCGAGTGGAGCGGTCCGCACGGCATCTATCGCGACACTTCGACCGGCGACGCAGCGCATTTTCACGGACGAGAGGCGATCGAGGTCGGCGGCGTCGAGGCCTACGCACTCGACTATTTCGGCGGACTGGTGAAGCCCTAGCGGCCGCCAACGGCAACACCATATCATCGGCAGACAGGAGAGCGCCGATGTACCATGCAATCGTTCGACGGGTTGTCGCCGGGCTGTTCGACGCCGTCAATCGTGGCGATGCGCAGCCCGTTCTCGATGGCTTCGCGCCGCGCTTCGAGCACATCTTCCTCGGCGCGAGCGCACTCGGCGGACGCCGCACGACGCTCGGCCAGACCAGCAGCTGGTACGCGCGGCTCTATCGGCTGTTGCCCGACATCCACTTCGATATCGATCGCATCACTGTCAGCTGCACGCCATGGAATACCCTCGCGGTGGTCGAGTGGCGGGAGCGCAACTCCGGCACCGACGGCGTGGTGACCACCAATCAGGGGATCCATGCCGTCCACATCCGTTGGGGCAAGATGACTCGCCTGATCATCTGCCCGGATACGACGCTGCTCGTCGCCACGCTCGACCGGCTCGCCCGTGCGGGCGTCGAAGGGGCCCATGCGCCGATGATCGAAGGCTAGGCTCTCGCGCTTGGGCTATGCCGGCCAGTGGTGGGCTCCACCTAGCCCGACTCACCGGTGTCATCCCAGCGAAAGCTGGGACCCAACCAGCAGCTGGCGCGGGCCGCGAAATGGGTCCCAGCTTTCGCTGGGATGACATCGTGGGTGGGGTGGTCGCAGTGGGTCAGCTCGAACAGCGCCTGCCGACCAGCCACGTCTGTGAAGCGCTCCAGCTACAAGCGGTTCAGATCTGCACTGCGAAGTCCGATAGCCGCCACTGGCCGCTGCTGAGCGTCAGGGTGATGACCAGGCTCGCCTCGCCGCTCGCGAACACGGCCGGACACTTCCAGCGGCTCCAGCCGCTCCAGTTCTCGATCTGCATGCCCTCCATCACGCAGGCCCGAGTGGACTGCATCGCGCCGAGGACCTGCAGGTAGCGGGTGCTGTCGTACTGCCCCTTGGCATGGGCGGTGACGAACTCGGTGGTCGCCAGCGGGTCGAATGTCGCGCGGCCCCAGTCTGCCGATAGCGAAGCCACAACCTTGTCAGCCGCCGCGCGGGACTGGCCGACCTGCTGGTCCATGGAGGTGAAGAGGCTGACCGCCGCCCAGATGAGACCGACGATCACGACAGCGGCGACGACGATGATGATCGTCCTGAGGCCGCTCAAGGTCTTGGTTTTCATTGGTCCAGCCCACGGCATCGCCTACGCCCCCTGCAGCGAAACTCACCATCTGCTTAGCCGCCTTCTGCTCCAACGGCTAGGCAAGGAAGCGGTCGCGCTCGTCGGGCGCCGGCAGGTGGCAGGTATCGCGCCGGCCGAAGAGCTTCATGCGGTGGCGGGCGATCCAGAAATAGAGGCCATCGCGAACGGAGCGGGGCAGGGCGCCGGCTGCCGCGCCCGTCGACCACGGCAGGCCAAGCCGACGCCCGATCTCGATCACCGCATCGGATGCGAACCGCGGCAGGCCGTCGGCCAAGACGATGAAGGTCTCGTAGTTTTGCGGGTCGAGGCCATAGTGCCGGTAGATCGAGGTGCCCAGCTCGCTCTGGGCGGCGATGAAGCGAAACGCCCTGTTGTGATCATGGCGGAGTACGAACTGCACGGCGCTGGAACAGAGCCCGCAATAACCATCGTAGATCATCACCGGATGATCGTCCGCGAACGCGACGACGCCTTTATCGTGCCGATAGCTGTAGGCCGCGTGCCCGGTGCTCACGGCTTCTGTACGAAGCTTTCGAGCACTTTCTTGCGGCCGGCCTTCTCGAACTCGATGGTCAGCTTGTTGCCTTCGATCTGCTCGATCCGGCCATAGCCGAACTTCAGATGGAAGACGCGCTCGCCGACATCGTATTTCGAGCCGCGGCCGTCATCGACCGAGCGGGCGACGAGGTCGCCATCGATGGTCACCGGGCCAGCTGATTTGCGGGACGAGGCCTGGGCGCGGGCGCGCTGCCAGCCCGGGGTCTCGTAAAGCGAATCGAACGGGTCGCGAGTATCGAAGCGCCCGCCCGCCGTGCGGCCGCCATAGCCGTAGCCGCCATAGGCCGAGCCGGTGTCCTTCACCTCGACCGCCGCCGCCGGCAGTTCGTCGAGGAAGCGCGACGGGATCGCCGATTGCCAGAGGCCATGCGTCAGCCGGTTCTGCGCCACGGAGACGCGCAGGCGCTTACGGGCCCGGGTCAGGCCGACATAGGCGAGCCGGCGCTCCTCCTCGAGCCCGGCGCGGCCGCTCTCGTCGAGGGTGCGCTGGCTGGGGAACAGGCCTTCCTCCCAGCCGGGGAGGAACACGGTTTCGAACTCCAGACCCTTGGCGGAGTGGAGCGTCATGATCGACACGGCGTCGTCGGCTTCGCCGGTATCGCGGTCCATCACCAGCGAGACGTGCTCGAGGAAGCCGCCGAGCGAGTCGAACTCCTCCATCGAGTTGACCAGTTCCTTCAGGTTTTCCAGCCGGCCCTCGGCCTCGGCGGATTTGTCGTTCTGCCACATCTCGGTGTAGCCCGACTCGTCGAGCACCTGGCGGGCGAGATCGGCATGCGAGGTGTGGCGGCGGACGATGCCGGGCGCCAGCTCTTCGGTCTCGACGGCGTCTTCCGGGGGCACGGCTTGCGCCCGCTGCGCCCAATCGTCGAACTGATCCATCAGCTGGCGCAGTGTGGTGCGCTGCTTGGGCTTCAGCTCCTCAGTCTCTACGAGCGTGCGCACCGCGGTGGTCAGCGAAGTGCCCTGGCGGCGCGCCGCGTCGTAGAGAATCTGCAGGGTGGAATCGCCCAGCCCGCGCTTCGGCGTATTGACGATGCGCTCGAAGGCGAGGTCGTCGTTGGGATTAGACACCAGCCGCAGATAGGCCAGCGCGTCGCGGATTTCCTTGCGCTCATAAAAGCGCGGGCCGCCGATGACGCGGTAGTTGAGGCCGAGCGTGATGAAGCGCTCTTCGAAGGCGCGCATCTGGTGCGAAGCCCGCACCAGGATGGCCATCGAGTTCAACGCGTCGCCCTGGCGCTGGAACTGCTCGATTTCTTCCCCGACCTGCCGGGCCTCCTCGTCGGAGTCCCATACCGAGGTGACCATCACCAGCTCGCCCGGCTCGCCGACATCGGTCTGCAGGGTCTTGCCCAGCCGGCTCTCATTGTTGGCGATGAGGTGCGAGGCGGCCTTCAGGATGTTGGAGGTCGAGCGGTAGTTGCGCTCGAGCCGGATTACCTTGGCGCCCGGAAAATCCTTCTCGAAGCGCAGGATGTTGTCGACCTCGGCGCCGCGCCAGCCATAGATCGACTGGTCGTCGTCACCGACGACGCAAAGGTTGGCCTCCGACGCCGGCTTGCCCTGCGCCAAGAGGCGCAGCCATAGGTACTGGGCGACGTTCGAATCCTGGTACTCGTCGACGAGGATGTACTTGAACTTCCGGTGGTAGTCGGCGAGCACATCCGGGTTCTCGCGGAACAGCTTGATGCAGAGCAGCAGCAGGTCACCGAAATCGGTGGCGTTCAGCGTCTTCAGTCGATCCTGGTACTGCTGGTAGAGTTCGGGGATCCGGCCGTTGGCGAAGGCCGAGCGGTCGGCCATCGATACGTCGCCGGGCAACTGGCCGCGGTTCTTCCAGTTGTCCATCATCCCGGCGAACTGGCGGGCCGGCCAGCGCTTTTCGTCGATGTTGGCGGCTTCCAGCAGCTGCTTGATCAGCCGGATCTGGTCGTCGGTATCGAGAATGGTGAAATCCGAGCGCAGCCCGACCAGTTCGGCGTGCCGGCGCAAGAGCCGCGCGCCGATCGAGTGGAAAGTGCCGAGCCACGGCATGCCTTCGACACCCGCGCCGACCAAGGCGCCGATGCGCTCCTTCATCTCGCGGGCGGCCTTGTTGGTGAAGGTTACCGACAGGATCTCGGACGGCCAGGCCTTTTTGGAATTGAGGATGTGGGCGATGCGGGTGGTCAGCACCCGGGTCTTGCCGGTGCCGGCGCCGGCGAGCACCAGCAGCGGGCCCTCGGTGGTCAGCACCGCGTCGCGCTGCTCCTCGTTGAGGCCCTTCAGGTAGTCGGGCGCCGCCGCTCCCCGGCCAAACTGGCTGGTGATCGAGCCCGCCTGCGGGCGGTCGAGGCGCTGCGGTTCTGCTGCCATCAGGGGAAACGACGAATCCTGTTTCGTTCTCATCGCTAGATATAGGCAGTACAGGGCCCGATGTATATGCGGCGGGGCCTGTCACAGATCTGTCACCCCATTGTCATGTCGCCGTTGCGCGGCGTGCCTAAGCCGAAGCCCTCGATTTTCAGGGGCGCCAGCAATGCAGTTCAAATCCATTCTCCTCGGCCTCACCGCCGGCCTTCTCGCCACCTCGGCCTATGCCGCGCCGGTATTCAACCGGATCGCCAGCTTCCCGGTCGAACTGAACAACCCCGAAGCCAAGGCGACCTCGTCCGAAATCATCACTGCCTCGGAAGACGGCCTGACGCTGGTCTATTCCGACAGCCCGGCCGGCGGCATCGGCTTCATCGACATCACCGACGCCAAGGCCCCGAAGGCCGCCGGCTTCCTGTCGCTCGAGGGCGAGCCGACCTCGGTCACCATCATCGGCAACAAGGTCTATGCCGCGGTCAACACGTCGGAGAGCAAGGTCAACCCGTCGGGCAAGCTGGTGGTCGTCGACCTCGCCAGCAAGGCGATCGAGGCGAGCGTCGATCTCGGCGGCCAGCCGGACTCGATCACCCACAACGCCGCCGGCACGCTGATCGCCATCGCGATCGAGAACGAGCGCGATGAAGAGATCAACGACGGCGCCATCCCGCAGCTGCCGTCGGGCTACCTCGTGCTCCTCTCGCTCACCGGTGGGGCGCTCGATCCGGAAAGCCTCGCCAAGGTCGAGCTGGCCGGCCTTGCCGGCATCGCGCCGGAAGATGCCGAGGCCGAGTTCGTCTCGATCAACGGTCTCGATGAAGTCGCGGTGACGCTGCAGGAAAACAACGAGATCGTCATCATCGACGGCAAGACCGGGGCGGTGAAGTCGCACTTCTCGGCCGGCGCCGTCAGCCTCGAAGGCATCGATACCAAGAAGGACGGCGCGCTCAAGTTCACCGGCAAGCTGGAAGACGTGGCCCGTGAGCCCGACGCGGTGAAGTGGCTCGACGACAACCGCCTGGTCGTTGCCAACGAAGGCGATTGGAACGGCGGCTCGCGCAGCTTCACCATCTTCAACAAGGATGGCAGCGTCGCCTATGAGAGCGGCCCGTCGATGGAACTCGAAGCGGTCCGCATCGGCCACTATCCCGACGCACGCAACAAGAAGGGCGTCGAGCCCGAGGGCCTCGAGGCCGCGACGTTCGGCGAGGACAAGCTGTTCTTCGTCGCCCAGGAACGTTCCTCGCTCGTGGCCGTCTACAAGGATACGGGCGCCGAGCCCGAGTATCTGCAGTCGCTGCCGTCCGGCATTTCCCCTGAGGGCCTCGTTGCCATCCCCTCGCGTAACCTCCTGGCTACGGCCAACGAGGTCGACCTGCGTGAAGATGGGCTCGCCGGTTCGCACGTCATGCTCTACGAGCGCACCGAAGGCGAAGCCGCCTATCCGCAGCTGATCTCCGACCTCGACGCGGACGGCCACCCGATCGGCTGGGCCGCCATCTCGGGCGCCGTGGGCGATGCCGAAAAGCCGGGGATCCTCTACGCCGTCAGCGACAGCGTGCTTTCGGCGCAGCCGGCGATCTACGAAATCGACGCCACTGCCAAGCCGGCCAGGATCGTCAAGAAGACCGTCATCACCCGTGGTGGCGACGCGGCACAGAAGCTGGATCTCGAGGGCATCACGCTCGATGGCGAAGGCGGCTTCTGGGTGGCCTCGGAAGGCCGCAGCGACCGCCTGACGCCGCATGCGCTCTATCGCGTCGATGCCGATGGCAAGATCACCGAGGAGGTGGCGTTCCCCGAGGCGCTGCTGCCCAATGAGATCCGCTACGGCGCCGAGGGCGTCACCAAGGTTGGAGACACCCTGTGGGTGGCGATCCAGCGCGAGTGGAAGGATGATCCGGCGGGGCAGGTGAAGCTCTTGGGCTACGACACCAAGGAGAAGACCTGGTCGGCGGTCCGCTATCCGCTCGAAGCCGCGGCTGAAGGCGCCTGGAACGGCCTCTCCGAAATCACCGCACACGGCGACTACGTCTACATCGTCGAGCGCGACAACCAGATCGCGCTCAAGGCGGCGCTGAAGAAGCTCTACCGCGTGCCGGTCTCGGCTCTCGTCGGCGCTGAAATCGGTGGCGAGTTGCCGGTGGTCACCAAGGAGGAAGTCCGCGACTTCATTCCCGACCTCGCGTCCAACAACGGCTATGTCGTCGACAAGGTCGAGAGCTTCGCCATCGGCGCCGACGGCACCGGCTATGTCATCACCGACAATGACGGGGTCGCCGACTCCTCGGGCGAGACCTTCTTCTGGTCGGTTGGCACCATCCAGTAACCAGACAGCCTCCTGCTTGCGGGGCTCAGGGGCCGGTCCGAAAGGGCCGGCCCCGCTTGGTTTTGGGGGGGAACGTACTCCTCACAGCTAACGCCAGTGCGCGGGGCACCTCCACCCTTGATCCCTCCCCACAAGGGGAGGGAGACGCAAGAGCTGAGACGGTGCAGCTATCGCCTCCCTCCCCCTTGTGGGGAGGGATCAAGGGTGGGGGTGGCCGTAGCTACGATGCCCGCCTTGCCGCCATCCTGAACGCCCGCTGTATCGTTCGTGACGTTTTTGCAACAGCAAGGTTGAATCCCGATTTCGCCGCTTAGCGGTCAACGTTTTGCTGAGGATCGCCGCCACAATGTGACCCTAAAAGAAGCAGAGGACAAATCTCGGACGGGCAGCGACGAATGCGGAAGCCATTTGCTTTCGTACCGAACCATTCGTGTGCTCCCCGCCCTTGTGCCTTGTCAGGCCGAACCGCATAAACGGCGCCTTCTGAGGGGCGCCGGAGAACACCGGCCGGACAAGCGGGACCAGGAAATGGCATCGAACTACGTCGATAAATCGCGTCTTCCCAGCAGGCATGTGACAGAGGGTCCGGAGCGCGCTCCGCACCGCTCCTATCTTTACGCCATGGGCTTGACCACCGAGCAGATTCACCAGCCGCTCGTCGGCGTGGCGACGGCCTGGAACGAGGCGGCGCCGTGCAATATTTCGCTTGGTCGCCAGGCGCAGGCCGTGAAGAAAGGCGTCGCCGCCAACCACGGCACGCCGCGTGAATTCACCACCATCACCGTCACCGACGGCATCGCCATGGGCCATGCCGGCATGAAGTCGTCGCTGGCCTCGCGCGATGTGATCGCCGACTCGGTCGAATTGACGATGCGCGGCCATTCCTATGACGCGCTGGTCGCCATGGCCGGCTGCGACAAGTCGTTGCCCGGCATGATGATGGCGATGATCCGGCTCAACGTGCCGTCGATCTTCATCTATGGCGGCTCGATCCTGCCGGGCCGCTTCCGCGGCCGCGACGTCGTGGTGCAGGACCTGTTCGAGGCGGTCGGCCTCCACTCGGTCGGCAAGATGGACGACGAAACCCTCGACGAGCTCGAGCGCGTCGCCTGTCCGTCGGCCGGCTCCTGCGGCGGCCAGTACACGGCCAACACCATGGCCATGGTGGCCGAAGCAATCGGGCTTGCATTGCCGTATAGTTGCGGCGCTCCGGCCCCGTACGAAATTCGTGATGCGCTCTGCGCCGTGGCTGGCGAGCAGGTGATGGAACTGCTCAAGGTGCAGCTCCGTCCGCGCGACATCGTCACCCGCAAGGCGTTCGAGAACGCCGCCATGACCGTCGCCGCCACTGGCGGTTCGACCAATGCCGCGCTGCATCTGCCGGCAATGGCGCACGAGGCAGGCATCGACTTCGACCTGTTCGATGTCGGCGAGATCTTCAAGAAGACCCCGTACATCGGCGACCTGAAGCCGGGCGGCAAATACGTCGCCAAGGACCTGTTTGAAGCCGGCGGTATCCCGCTGGTGATGAAGGCGCTGCTCGAAGGCGGGTACCTGCATGGCGACTGCATGACAGTCACCGGCAAGACCATTGCCGAGAACCTCGAGAAGGTGAAGTTCAACACCGAGCAGGACGTGATCCGTTCGACCTCGAACCCGATCTCGCCCACCGGCGGTGTGGTGTCGCTGCGCGGCAACCTCGCTCCGGATGGCGCCATTGTGAAGGTCGCGGGTTTGAAGAACCTGCGTTTCGTCGGCCCGGCGCGCGTCTTCGACACCGAAGAGAAGTGCTTCGAGGCGGTCGAGAAGCGGACCTACAAGGAAGGCGACGTGCTCGTCATCCGCTACGAAGGTCCGAAGGGCGGCCCCGGCATGCGTGAAATGCTGTCGACCACGGCAGCGCTCTACGGCCAGGGCATGGGCGACAAGGTTGCGCTCATCACCGATGGTCGCTTCTCCGGCGCCACCCGCGGCTTCTGCATCGGCCATGTCGGCCCGGAAGCAGCGATTGGCGGCCCCATCGCCCACATTCAGGACGGCGACATCATCACCCTCGACGCCACGACCGGCGAGATCTCGGTCAACGTGTCGGAGGAAGAGTTTGCCCGGCGCAAGACGAGCTGGGCCCCGCGCGAGACCGAGTATGGCTCGGGCGCGATCTGGAAGTATGCCCAGCTGGTGGGACCGGCGCGTTACGGCGCGCTGACCAACCCCGGCGCCAAGGGCGAAAAGGAGCAGTATGCGGACATTTAGGGCAGGAGCCCTTGTTTCCGTTGCGTTTTGGGCTGCGCTCGCGATTGCGGGCGTAGCCACCCCTGCTGCCGCCCAGGTGAGTGGCGTGCTGCCCTCGCTGCCGGCTGCCCCCGAGACGGCCGCCGATGCGGCGCTGGCCATGGCCAACCAGCTCGACGGGGCAGGGGGCGGCATCTCCAGCGCCGACCTGATTGCCGCGCTCGAGGATGCGGCGCTGGCCGGCCAGCCGATGGCGCTGTTCCAGCTCGGGCTGATGTATGAAAGCGGCGAAGGCGTCGACAAGGATCCGGTCAAGGCATTCGGCTATTTCAGCCAGATCGCCGACGAGCATGCCGATACCGCCCCCAAGGGCGTCGAAGCCGATATCGTGGCGCAGTCGTTCCTCAAGATCGGTGAGTATTACCGCCAGGGCCTGCCGGAAGCCGGCATCCCGAAGAACGAAGCCTATTCCAACAAGCTGATCATGCACGCTGCGTCCTACTTCGGCGACGCCGATGCGCAGTACAAGGTCGGCGAGCTCTATCTTGACGACGCCGAGCTCGGCGACAACCCGCTGCAGAGCGCCCGCTGGCTCAACCTCGCGGCCCGCAAGGGCCATGCCGGGGCGCAGGCCAAGCTCGGGAGCATGCTGTTCAACGGCCAGGGCATCGATGCCGATCCGGTCGAGGGCCTGATGTGGCTCACCGTCGCCTCGCGCCGCGCCGCGGGCACGGTCGATGACGGCTGGATCCATGACCTGCTCACCAACGCGATGTCCGTCGCGACGCCCGAGCAGCGGAAGCATGCCGTCGAGCTCGCCGACTCGCTCGGCACCCGCTTCGGCGGGCTGTAAGCCATCACGGCGTGAGGGGAGTGGGCCTCACGGCCTAGCTGACAGCCCCGTTCAGCAGCAGTTCAGCCGCAAACTGGCAACCATCGGGACAGTTAGCCCGTTGGTGTCCATCATGCGTCTGCCGATCATTCTCGCCCTCATCGTCGTCATCACGCTGCCCAAGGATGTCCGCGGGTTCGTGGATGATGTTTCGGCCCAAGCCCGCGTCGCGACGGCCTCGATCAGCCACTTCCTCGATCGCAACAGGGATGATGGCACCGTCAAGGTTGCCGAGGCGAGCATCAGCAACGTGCTGAAGACCAAGCACGACACGGCCAAGAACTCGGTCGGCAATATCCGCTAGTTTGATGCAACCGCGTGGAGGTTGGGCTGGATCTGACCCTGCCCACCGGCTGTCATCCCAGCGAAAGCTGGGACCCATGGCGAGGGCTTTGCCCTCGTCCGGCATCCACTTGCACTGCGGCGAGTTGGGTCCCTGCTTTCGCTGGGATGACATCGAGTGGGCGGAGCAAACTGTACCCAATCGCGAGAGGGCTAGTTTGCATCCTCACCAGCGACCTTCACCAGCATCAGCGCCGATGCCTTTGCCAGCGCCAGGTCACGCCGATCGCTGAGATCGACCTCGAACCGCTCGCAGAGTCGCTGATACACCGGAAAGAGCGGGTCGGCCCGATAGCGCGCCTCCATCCTGCTGACGGTGGCTTCGATCTCCGCCAGACCCGGTACGCTCGCCATGGCTCAGAACGCGAAGTAGCCTACCACCGGCACATGGTCGCTCGGCTTGTCCTTGCCGCGCTCGGCGGCATGCACCACTGCGTCCTCCAGCCGATCCGCAGCCTGCGGTGAGAGCAGCAGGTGGTCGATGCGGATGCCGTCCTTGCGCTCCCAGCCGAACGTACGGAAATCCCAGAAGGTCAGGGATGGCTCGTCGGTGATGGCGCGCACCGCATCGGTGAGCCCGAGATTGAGCAAAGCCCGCCACCTCTCGGCGCTCTCGGGGCGGAACGCGGCATCGCCTACCCACTTTTCGGGCACGGTCGCGTCGGCATTGGCTGGGATGATGTTGAAGTCACCAAGCAGGATGAACGGCTCTTCGAGGGCCAGGCGGGATTCGACGAAGGTGTGCAGCCGATCCATCCAGCTGAGCTTATAGGTAAACTTGTCGGTGCCGACGGGATTGCCGTTGGGCAGGTAGATGCAGCACACCCGCACCACTCCGCCTTCGACCGAAAACAGCCCCTCGATAAGGCGCGACTGCTCGTCGCCGTCATCGCCGGGCAGGCCGCGCGTCACTTCGTCGAAGCGATGCTTGGAGAGGATGGCGACGCCGTTCCAGCTCTTTTGTCCAAACGTCTCGACATTGTAGCCCATCGCCTCGATCTCCATGCGAGGGAAGGCCTCGTCGACCGATTTGATCTCCTGGAGGCAGACGATATCGGGCGATTCGTCTTCAAGCCATTTGAGAAGAGCGCCTTGCCGAGCCTTGACGCCATTGATGTTCCAGGTCGCTATGCGCATGAGTAGGCTCCCGTTCGAGACGGGAGGTTAGAGCAATTCGCCGTTTCGTTGAAACGCGGAATTGCTCCGGTCCCTCCCTTGGTCGCGCTTCCGGATCGGAAAGTCTGCAACTTTTCCTGGAAGCGCTCCGCTAGCTCAGAGCGCGGCGTAAACCGCGTCGCGGATGTCCTCGCGGAACGGGCCGTTGCAGCCCTCTGGCGCGACGTTGGTGCAAACCACGATCGACAGCTTGTTGGTGCGGTCGATGATCCAGTTATGCCCCCAGGCGCCGCCCCAGTCGAGCGTGCCGACCGGGCAGGGGCTCCGCGCCGCCTCGGGATCGTCGATAATGGCGCCGAGCACCGTGAAGCGCTTGCCGGCATCGCCCTCGCGACGCGGCAGGTTGCCGATCTGGTTGGTGAAGGCCTCTTCGACGCTCGCCGGCCTAAGGAAACTACCGCCGTTATAGACCTCGAGCATCTTCATCGCGTCGTCGGCAGTGCCGCAGGAGCCGCCACCGCCCGATTGCGGGGCATCGGCGCGGAAGATGCGGCCGGTATCCCAAGGCGAGTTGTCCGGGCTGATGAGCACCGGCGGCACGATCGATGGCGCCGGCAGATCGCCATTGTGGTAGTTGGCCGTTACGCGCTTGGGGTCGGTTGGCGTGAAGCCCCAGTCGGCCATGCCCAGCGGATCGGCAGCGTATTTCTTCACCGCCGCTTCGAGGCTCGAGCCATTGATGGCCGCGAGCACGCCACCCACCACGTCGATGCTGGTGCCATAGGCCCAGCCGGTCCCCGGGGCGAACACCAGCGGCGCCCTGGCGAGCCGCCGCAGGTTTTCCTCAAGCGTAATGTAGGGGCCGGACATGCCGGGGGCGACGTCACTCGGCGTCGTCTCGTAGGACAGACCCGCGGTGTGCGACAGCAACTGGCGGATGGTGATCGGCCGGACCACCCCATCGGGGCTCGCCGGAGTGAAATAGGGCAGGTACTTGCTGACCGGATCGTCGAGCTCAAGCAGGCCGGCTTCCATCATCTTGAGCGCGGCGGTGGCGACGATCGGCTTGGTTACCGAGGCGAGGCGGAAGATGGCGTTGCGCTCGAGCTTGCGGTTGGCCTCGCGATCGGCCAGCCCGGCGGTGCGGGCGTAAATCTCCTTGCCGCCCTGGTTGACCAGGACGACGCAACCGACAATGCGGCTCACCAGCGCGGCGTCGATCGCCGCGTCGATATTCTTCTCAAGGCTCATGGAATCCTCCCAGACTTAGCAAGGACGCTAACGGTTCCCCGACAAGAAAGGCAAGCCGCCGAAAGGCTCAACCGACCAGCGATCAGGGTGAGGGATGAGCGTAGACGGCATGCAGAATATCGTCGCGGAACCGGCCGTCCGATCCCTCGAGCCCGGTATTGCTCATGGAAACGACGCTGAGGCCGGCAGCGGGATCGATGAACCAGTTGTGCCCGTAGATGCCGCCCCACCGCACCATGCCGCGGGGAGCCGGCACGCCGGCGGTCGCGGGATGGTCGAGCCAGGCGCCGAACAGGCAGAATTGCCAGCCGGGTGAGACGGCGTGGGGCAGCTGCGGGGTCTGGTTGGAAAGAGCAAGCTTTGCTGTCTCGGGCTCCAGGATCGACCCGCCAGTGCGCAATGCCTCCAGCAGACGCATGAAGTCGGGACCGCTGCCGGCCGCGCCGCCACCGCCCGATTGAAACGCAGCGGCATCGAAGATGCGCTCTGGGTCGTAGGTCGTGGTGCTGCCCCAGGGGTTCGGGATGGTGTGCACCGGGCCCATCAGCTCCGGGCCATTGGCGCCGTCGGCATAGGGGGCCGCCAGACGCGATGGGTCACGCACGGTGAAACCCGTGTCGGTCATGCCCAGCGGGCCGGTCACATAGTGCCGGATTGCGTCCTCCAGCCGGCCGCCGACCAGCCGCCCGGCGATATGCCCGAGAACGTCGATGGACGGCCCGTAAGTCCAGCCGGCGCCGGGCGCAAACAGCAGGGGCAGCGCGCCGACGCGCGCGATGCTGGCGTCGTCGCCAAGCCGCCAGCGATTTACGCCTGCCGTTGCTTCGGCTGGGGTGAGTATCGACGCAGTGGAAAGGCCGGAGGTGTGGGTGAGCAGTTGCCGGATGGTGATGGTCGGCTGGGCGCCGTCGGCCAGGCGCGGACGAAACTCCGGCAGGTAGTCGGTGACCGCCGCATCGAGACCGAGCTTTCCGTCCTCGATCAGGGCGAGGATGGTTGCCGCGACGATCGGCTTGGTGAGGGAGGAGAGACGAAAGATCGCGTCGAGGGTCATCGGACGGCGGTTTTCCCGGTCGGCGAGGCCGTGCGGGGCCTCGTAGACGAGTTCACCGTGCCGGCGGACGATGATGACCGAGCCGACGATGCGCCCTTCATCGATCGCACGCATCGCCGCAGCGTCGAGCCGCTCAGCCAAGTTCATGCTCTGCCTCCCCAATTCGGGGCGGACGCTAGCCTTGCGATGCTAGCGAGGCAAGGCTGGCAACAGCTCGAACGACGGGCTCAGGCGACGGCGAAGCTGGTGCCGCAGCCGCAGCCGGCGACCGCGTTGGGGTTCTTGATCTGGAAGCTCTGGCCGATCAGGTCATCGACATAGTCGATCTCGGCGCCGCCCATGAACTCGAGGCTGAGGGAATCGATCAGCACGGTGGCATTGTCCTTGGTCAGCACCAGGTCGTCGTTAGCAGGCGTTTCCTTGCCCAGCTTGTACTCGTACTGGAAGCCGGAACAGCCGCCGCCCGCCACCACGATGCGCAGCACCGTGCCTTCGCCCTGTTTGGCGAGGATGCGGCCAATCTTCTTGGCGGCGCGGTCTGTCAAAATGACATTGTTCGGTGCTAGAGCAGCTTCAGACATAAGGTACCTTTCGGCCGCCCGGCATGGGGCAGCGCTGGAAACCAAATCTAATATCGTTAGACGACGATGAAAAGGGTCTTGGCTGCATAATGGGTGAACGCGCCGCCTATGCTTCCGATCCCTCCGAGAGCCGCGGCCGGCTGTTTGCGCCGGGTTCGAGCCCAACACGCTCGGAATTTCAGAGGGATCGCGACCGGATCGTCCACTCCGCGGCGTTCCGCCGGCTGCAGCACAAGACCCAGGTGTTCCTGCACCACGAGGGCCAGCACTACCGCACCCGGCTGACCCACACGCTGGAAGTCAGCCAGATGGCGCGCTCGATCGCCCGCGCCCTGGCGCTGGATGAGGATCTGGCCGAAGCGGTGGCGCTGGCGCATGACCTTGGCCACACCCCGTTCGGCCATGCCGGCGAGCGCGTGCTGCATGACAAGATGGCCGAGTGGGGCGGGTTCGACCACAATATGCAGGCGATCCGAGTCGTCACCCGGCTGGAGAACCGCTATGCCGAGCATGACGGGCTGAACCTCAGCTGGGAGGCGCTCGAGGGTATCCTCAAGCATAATGGTCCGCTCACCGATCGGCAGGGCCGGCCGCTGCGCGCCGACAAGCCGCTGCCGCCTGGCCTGAACGATATCCCGGCCAGCGCCGACCTGATGACCTGGAGCTATGCCAGCCTCGAGGCACAGTCCGCCGCCATCGCCGACGACATCGCCTACAACTCGCACGACATCGACGATGCGCTGCGGGCCGGGCTGATCCGGCTGGCGGACCTCACGGATGTGCCGCTGGTCGGCCCGCTGGTGCGCGAGGTGCTGGAGCGCTGGCCCGACATCGAGCGCAGCCGGCAGGCGCATGAGGTGCAGCGGCGGCTGATCACGGTGCAGATCGAGGATGTGATCGCCGAAAGCAGCCGAGCGATCGCCGAAATTGCCCCGCAATCGGCCGACGACGTCCGCAATGCCGGACGCACGCTGATCCGCTTCTCACGACCGGTGCACGATGCCGAGCAGGGGCTGAAGCGCTTCCTGTTCGAGCGGGTCTATCGCAGCGAAGAGGTGATGGGCCCGGTGCGCCACAGCCAGACGGTGGTGGGCATGCTGTTCGACCACTATCTGGTCACCGGCGCCATGCCGGGGCGGTGGGGCGATGCAGTCCGCCACGCCGCCGATCGCGCCGCCCGGGCCCGTGTGGTCGCCGACTTCATTGCCGGGATGACCGACCCCTATGCGCTCGAGCAGCACGCCCGGCTGTTTGACGGTGCGGGCCAGTTGCGGTAGGGGCAGCGCAGCCCGCCCTAAGCGCCGGGTCATTCCCGCGAAAGCGGGAACCTCCGTTTCGGCTGTTGCCGAGCCGCCGCAAACAGAGAGTCCCGCTTTCGCGGGAATGACCTGGTGGGTAAGCCGACCCCGCCAATCATGGCACCCAAGAGACCAACATGAACGTCTTCGCGTTGTTTGCCGCCCGTGTCGCCGACGCCCTTACGGGGCTCTATCCCTCGATCACCGAGGAAGCTCTGTCGCGCATCGTGGTCGAGCCGCCGCGAGATGCGGCGCATGGAGACCTCTCCACCAACGCCGCGATGGTGGTGGCCAAGCCCCTGGGCAAGAACCCGCGCGAGGTGGCGACGGCGCTGGCCGAGCACTTCAAGGCCGACAAAGACGTGACCTCGGTGGAGGTCGCGGGACCCGGCTTCATCAATTTCCGGCTTGCCACCCCGGTGTGGCACGAGGTGCTGAAGTCGATCGGCGCGCAGCGGGGCGACTTCGGCAAGTCGAACGTCGGCGGCGGCGAGCGGGTGAATGTCGAATACGTCTCGGCCAACCCGACCGGGCCGATGCATGTGGGCCATACCCGCGGCGCCGTGTTCGGCGATGCGCTGGCCTCGCTGATGGCCTATTCGGGCTATGAGGTGACGCGCGAGTATTACATCAACGACGCCGGCAGCCAGATCGATACGCTGGCCAAATCCACCATGCTGCGCTACCGCGAAGCGCTGGGCGAAAGCATCGAGATCCCGTCCGGCTTCTATCCTGGCGATTACCTGATCCCGGTCGGCGAGGCGCTGAAGGCCGAATTCGGCGACAGCCTGCTCAAGCAGCCGGAGCCCGAAGCGCTGGCACTGGTCAAAGATCGGGTGCTGGCGGCGATGATGGACCTGATCCGGGCCGACCTCGCCCAGCTCAACATCCACCACGACGTGTTCTTTTCGGAACGCCAACTGCACGGGCAGGGCGGCGATATCGACACCACGCTCGACTGGCTGCGCTCGGAAGACATGATCTACCAGGGCCGGCTCGAGCCGCCCAAGGGCAAGACGCCCGAGGACTGGGAGGATCGCGAGCAGACGCTGTTCCGCGCCACCAATTATGGCGACGATGTCGATCGGCCGCTGGTCAAGTCGAACGGCGCCTACACCTATTTCGCCGCCGACATTGCCTACCACCGCAACAAGTACCTGCGCGGCTTCAAGCACATGGTCAACGTGCTGGGCGCCGACCACTCGGGCTATGTGTCGCGGCTGAAGGCGGCGGTGAAGGCGGTGTCGCATGGCGAGGCCGATATCGACGTGCGCATCTGCCAGCTGGTGCGGCTGATGAAGAACGGCGAGCCGTTCAAGATGTCGAAGCGCTCGGGCGACCTGGTGCTGCTGTCGGACGTGGTGGAGGAGGTGGGCTCGGACGCAACGCGCTTCATGCTGCTCTATCGGCGCAACGACGCGGCGATGGATTTCGATTTCGCGGTGGTCAAGGAACAGACGCGCGATAACCCGGTGTTCTACGTGCAGTACGCGCACGCCCGGACGTACTCGGTGTTCCGCAAGGTTGCCGAGGAAATGCCTGACCTCGATATTTCGGTCGAAGCGCTGGCCAAGGCAGATATTTCGCTCTTGGCTTCAGAGGCTGATCTCGAACTGATCAAAGCTCTGGCGCAGTGGCCGCGTATCGTTGCTTCGGCCGCAAGTGCCCATGAGCCGCACCGCGTGGCGTTCTACCTCTATGAACTTGCGGCGGCGTTTCACGGCTTCTGGGCGAGGGGTAACCAGGATGTTGCCTTACGCTTTGTTAACGCCGATGATTCAATGCTGACTTCGGCCCGACTCGCCCTTGTCGGTGCCGTGCGTCAGGTGCTCGTTAACGGCTTGACCCTGCTTGGTGTTAGTGCGCCGGAGGAGCTTTCATAATTCCGGCGCATTGGTTGCTAGAGTTGCCGGCTTGCTCGGCGGGGGTCAAGGCGAGCACCGGGACCACGAGTTTAGGGGGCGCTGCTTTCAATGACAGCGAGACCGCAGCAGATGCCTGATGGCCAGGATAAATCCGACGACCTGATCGCCGAGCTCGCCAAACTTATGGCGAACAACGCTCAGGGCGCCGAGCCGGAGGCCAAATCTGCGCCCAAGCTCGTCACGCTTGCCGATGCGCCCAAGCCCGAAGGGCAGGGGCCCGCAATGGTCCGCATCCCCGGTATGGATGCGCCGGTTGCCGCAACGCCGGCGCCCGCGCCGGCCGTCAGCACACCAGTGCCGCCGCCGGCCGATCGGCCCGCGCCGGTCGCCCCGGGTGTGCTGCGCATTCCCGGCATGGATCAACCCGTAGCCGCCACGCCGGCGCCTGCCGTGACGTCGCCGGTCCCTTCGGTGGAGCCCAAGCCTGCCGCGTCGTTCGATTTCGGTACGCTTCCCGCGGCTTCGACCAGCTTCAAGCCCGAGCCGATGGCCAACTGGCAGGATCGCGAGATCCCCAAGCCGGTGCCGATGCGGCCGGCGGCTACCGTTGAGACCTCCGCGCCGGTAGCGCGCCCGGTCGTGGCCGAGGTGCTGCCGCCGGCGCGCCCGGCGCCGTTCGAGCCCGCCAAGCCCACTCCATCGCAGCCTGATCCGATGGCTGAGCTCGAAGCCGAGCTGGCGCCCGCCGTGAGTGCAGACGCAACGGTCGAGCCGGAAGTAGAGGCGCCCGCGCCGCGGGTCGAGCCGAGCTTTGCCGCGCCGCGTCCGGCTGCGCCGGCGTCCGCGCCCACATCTCCACCTGCGGCATCGCCGATGGTTGCTGCCGCCAAGGCGTCGGCTACCGATGACAGCTTCGATTTCGATTTCGGCTTTGCTTCCGAGCCGCCGGCGCCGATTGCGGCTGCCGAGTCGCGCCCACCGGTCCGCCCGGCGGTCCCGTCGCCGGCAGCTGCCGCTCCGGTGATTCCCGCCGCGTCGACCGGCGACCCGATCGCCGACCTGATCGCGGCGGAACTGGATTCCGTCGAAGCCGAGGTCGTCGAGGAGGCGAAGGTCGAGCAGCGGCCCGCGCCGGTGCAGCCGGCCGCCCGCAGTTTCCCGCTGCCCGCATCGCGCCCTGCCTCGGGCCCGTCGCAGTTCCGTCCGCAGTCGACGCCGCTTTCCGCTGCGCCGGCCAACCCCGCACCGGTCTCGCGTCCCGAGGACCGCTTTGGTGTCGCCCCGGTGTTCGGGCCGACCAGCAAGGTGCAGGCGCCGCGCCCGCAGCCGCAGCCGCAGCCGGCCGCCGAGCGCGACCCGATGGACGAGATCGAGAGCCTGATCGGCGAAGCCGTTCGGGTGGAGCTTACCAGCGACAAGCCTGCCGCCCCGCCGCCACAAGCGGCCGTGCCGCAGTCCGCTCCGATCGTGCCGCCGCTCACCACCGGGTTTGCCCCGCGTCGCGCCGCGATCAAGGATGCTGAACCGCAGGTGCCGTCGGCCGAGGCCGCCATTCTTGCGGCCGCCGCTGCCAGCGGCGCCGAGGTTGGCCGTATCGATGGTGGTATGTCCGCCGAACAGCGGCAGAGCCCGTATAAGCGTCCGAAGGCCAAACCCGAGCGCCGCTCGGGTGGGATGCGCCAATATGTCGGCATGGCCGTCGCCGGCACGCTGCTGCTGGCAGCCGGTTTCGGCCTCTACTGGGTGCTCGGCATGGGCCGTGGCACCGACGCCGATGCGCCGGTGCTGCAGGCTGATGCGACCCCGGTAAAGCAGACACCGCCGCCGACCACCAGCACGACCAACCAGCAGGGTTCGGTAGTGTTCAATGAGCTCGACGGCAAATCCGCCGCGGCCGCTGCCAACGAGCAGTTGGTATCGCGCGACGATACCGCCGAAACCAGCGTTGCCGACGTGGCGCGCACGGTGGGCGAGGGCGATGATGCGGCCAGCGAGAGCGAACTCGCCAACCGCAAGGTTCGCACCGTGACGGTTCGCCCGGATGGCACGATCGTTTCGGGCGACGAGGCGGTGGCCGGCAATGAAGAGCTGCCGGTCGATCGGCCGGCCGTTCCGGATCTGCCGGGCGCCGACGTGCAGCCCTCCGAACTGCTGGCAGCCGTTCCCGACGCTGCGACCGATCCGATTGCCGCGGCGATCGACAGCGGCACCGATCCGGCGGTCGATCCGACCCAGGTCTCGGCGCTGGCGCCGACCGGCCCGGCGCCGACCATCGATCCCAACATCGTGGCGCCGGTCCCGGTGGCCCGCCCGACGGATCGCTCGGTGCTTGGCGGCGGCTCGAACCAGCAGGTTGCTGCTACCCAGCCGTCGCAGCCGGTTGACCTGGTCGAGGCCCCCGCGGCCCAGGCGCCGCAGGCCAGTGGCAGCGGTCCTTATGTGCAGCTCAGCTCGCAGCCGACCGAAGGCGACGCGGCGTCGTCGCTGCGTTCGACGCAGAACCGGCTCTCCGGCCTGCTGAATGGGCGCAGCCTTGCCGTGCGGCAGGTCAACCTCGGCGCCAAGGGCACCTGGTACCGCGTGGTGCTGCCGGTCGATTCCTTCCAGGAAGCGACGCAGACCTGCGCCAGCCTCAAGGCCAACGGCGTCGATTGCGTGCCGATCGGCGGTTGATCGGCACCCGCAGTTCCTTGACCTCGGTCTCGGTTAGGGACCAAGCTCGCGCGAGCTGGAGCGTGTTACCGTTTCGTTGAACGACAACATGCTCCAGCCTTGATTTGTCGCGCTATCGAAGCGGAAAAGTCTGCAATCCCGCCTTGGCGAGGGCAGGCATTTTCCTGATAGCGCTTTGGCGGGCAGGCGACTGTATGAGCGACACTTCCACTGACTGGTTCGCGGCGCCGGATGCGCCGCGCGACGACGAAGTGATGTATGTCGACGTTGCCGGCTATGAAGGCCCGCTCGACCTGCTGCTCGACCTGGCGCGCCGCCAGAAGGTCGACCTCTCCCGCATCTCCGTGCTGGCGCTGGCCGAGCAGTATCTCGGCTTCATCGAGACGGTGCGCGAGAAGCGCATCGAGATCGCCGCCGATTACCTGGTGATGGCGGCGTGGCTGGCCTATCTCAAGAGCCGGCTGATGGTGCCACAGGCACCCAGCGACGACGAGCCCTCCGGCGAGATGATGGCGGCCCTGCTGCAGTTCCGGCTGAAGCGGCTCGAAGCCATGCGCAAGGCCGCGATGCAGCTGATCAACCGGCCGCGGCTCGGGCGGCAGGTGCATGCGCGGGGCCAGCCCGAACCGGTGCTGGTGGAGCGACGCAACCTCTGGGAAGCCTCGCTCTACGATCTGCTCAAGGCCTATGCCACCGGCCGCGAACGCAACGTGCCGCAGGACTATCACCTGTTCGAGCGCAGCGTTTGGTCACTGCAGGAGGCGCGCGAGATATTGACGCGGCTGATTGGCGACAGCATGGACTGGGTGCCGCTCGATGCGTATCTCGACCAGTATCTGAGCAACCCCGAGCAGCGGAAGACCGCGACGGCGTCGAGCTTCGCCTCGAGCCTTGAACTCGCCCGGCAGGGGCAAATAGAACTGCGCCAGACTTTGACCTTCGGCCCGCTGTTCATGCGACGGCGCCAGGACCCAAAGACACCCGGCGACGGAAAGAAGACCGAATGACGGATGAAGTTCCGGACGACCAGTTCGACGAGCATGGCGAGATCGCCGAGCGGAACCTCAGGGTGCTCGAAGCGATCCTGTTTGCCTCGGCCGAGCCGCTGTCACCGGCCGACATCGCGCCCTATCTGGGGGAGGGCGCCGACGTTCCCGAGCTGCTCGAACGGCTGGCGCTGCGCTATGCGGGCCATGGCGTGCAACTGGTGCATCGCGGCGGCAAGTGGGCCTTCCGTACGGCCGACGACCTGTCGTTCCTGTTGCGCCGCGAGGAGACCGAGAGCCGGCAGCTGTCGCGCGCCGCACTCGAAACCCTCGCCATCATCGCCTACCACCAGCCGGCCACCCGAGCCGAGGTGGAGGAGGTGCGCGGCGTTGCCAGCGGCGGCGGTACGTTCGACGTGCTGATGCAAACTGGCTGGGTGCGCATGCGTGGCCGCCGGCGCACGCCGGGGCGACCGGTGACCTATGGCACGACCGAAGCCTTCCTCGACCATTTCGGCCTTGAGAGCCTTGCCGACCTGCCGGGGCTCGAAGAGCTGAAGGGCTCGGGGCTGCTGTCGAGCCGGCTGCCGCCGGCCTTCCAGGTGCCGTTGCCCTTTGATGGGCCGCTGCGCGATGACGAGGATCCGCTGGAGCCGGACGACCAGGGCGAGAGCGACCCGATCCAATGACCGATATCGAAGCAGTCGAGGACTGGGGCCCGCGCGGCACCGCCGGCGTCGCCTTTGCGGCCGCGCTGCGGTTCGACGCTGTCGACGTGACGCTGGGTGGGCGGCCAGTGCTCAGGAACTTCTCACTGGCGCTGGTGCCGGGCGAGATCGTGTGCCTCCTCGGGGAGAGCGGTTCGGGCAAATCGACCATCCTCAGGGTGGCGGCCGGCATCCAGCGCATCGATGGCGGCACGGTGAAGATCAACGACCAGGTCGTGTCCGGTCCTGGCGTTCATGCCAAGCCGGACCGGCGCGGCATCGGCCTGATGTTCCAGGATTTCGCCCTGTTTCCGCACCTGACGCTGTTGCAGAACGTAACCTTCGGGCTACGCAAGCTGGGGCGGACCGCCGCGCTGGCGCAGGCGCGGCAGGCGCTGAAGCGCGTGGGTCTCGACGACCGCGAAGCGGACTATCCGCATCGGCTCTCCGGCGGCCAGCAGCAGCGATTGGCGCTGGCTCGCTCGATCGCGCCGCGCCCGGGCATCCTGATGCTCGACGAACCGTTCTCGAGCCTCGATGCGCGGTTGCGCGAGACGGTGCGCAACGAAACGCTGGCGGTGCTGCGGGAAACCCACGCCACGACCATCATCGTAACGCACGATCCGGAGGAGGCAATGCTGCTGGGCGACCGCATTGCGCTGCTCCGCCACGGCAAATTGGCGCAGATCGATACGGCGTCGGAGATCTACAACCGGCCGGTCGACCTCAACGCCGCCCGCTTCTTTTCGCCGCTGAGCGAGATCGAGGCACGGGTGCAAGCGGGCAGGGTGGAGACCCCGCTCGGGCCCGTTCCGGCGCCGAAGTATGCCGACGGCACCGCGGTGACGGTGGCGATCCGGCCGATCGGATCGCTCGACGTGGCAACCGAAGGGCCTGGCGTTCCCGGCCGTGTGCTGGCCAAGCGCGATGCCATCGGCATCGATCTGTGCGAAGTGAGCGTGACTGGCCTCGACCGCCCGATCCAGATCCGTCGCCGCGCCGATCGTAACCTTGTTGTCGGATCGGACGTATTCCTGACCCTCAACCCGGAACACGTCCTTGTGTTCGCCAAGGATTGAACCTATTTCTCTGCGCTAGTGTAAGCGTAGAGCATTCTTTCGGAGACCATCCATGCACGCGCCAGGGATTTGGGGCATCATCGTCGTCGCCATCGTGGTGATCCTGCTGTTCGGACGCGGCAAGATTGCCGGGCTGATGGGCGAAGTCGCCTCCGGCATCAAGTCCTTCCAGAAGGGCATGCGCGACGAAGAGCAGAAGCCTGCTGCGCAGATCGACGCTTCGACCACCGTCGAGTCGGCCCGCGAGACCGAAAAGGCCAAGGACGCCTGATCGTCTGACGGCCGCTCCCAGGAGCCAAAACTATGCTCGGCGTCGGCTGGACCGAAATGCTTGTGATCGGGGTCGTGGCCCTGATCGTCATCGGACCCAAAGAGCTTCCCGCTCTGATGCATCGGGTCGGCAAGTTTGCCGGCACGATCCGTCGCATGGGCTCGGACTTTCAGCGTGAGCTGAACAAGACCACTGGTCTCAACGAGATCACCAATCTCCGCCAGTCGGTGACGCAGCCGCTGAAGGCGACTGCCGATGCGATCCGCAAGGAATTCAACACGACGACGGCAACCGGTGAGGTGAAGCCCTCCGGGGCGATCAAGCCAGCCGATCCCAAGGTCGAAAGCGTGGTCGACGAGATCAAGGCGGCCGCCGGCATTGCCACTCCTGCAGCGGCCGCGGCGCCGGTGATGACCCCGATCGTGCAGCCAGCCGAGACGCCCAAGGCGCCGGTGAAGGCCGCCCGTCCGGTCAAGATCAAGGCGCCGACCGAGAGCAAGGTGGCAGCTGCCGACATCGCTCCGGCAAAAAAGGCCGCACCGAAAGCGAAGAAGCCGATCGACTCGCCGGCTCCGGTCGAGGCCATCGCACCCGCCAAGGCCACGCCTGCGAAGCAGGCTAAGGTCGATGCCATCGCGCCGGCCAAGGCCTCGGCTGCGAAGAAAGCGACCGTCAAGCCAGCCAAGCCTGTCGCCAAAGCCGAGAGCGTCGCCGTCAAGCCGGCCGCGAACGCCGCGCCGGCCAAGACCGTCAAGGCCGCCGTCGCTGAACCCGCCGCGGCCAAGAAACCCGCAGCCAAGAAACCGGCTGCTGCCGCCAAGAAGCCGTGACCATGGCCGAACAGACCAAGCTCGAAGCCCCCAAGGACGCCGCCGCGGTTGAACAGGATGAGCTCGCCGGAAGCGAAGCGCCGCTGCTCGACCACCTGATCGAACTGCGCAAGCGACTGATCCGCTCGGTGCTGGTGATCTTCGCGCTGCTGATCGTCTGCTTCTTTTTTGCCGGCACCATTTTCGATGTGCTGGTGCAGCCCTATCGCGAGGCGGTAGCGCCGGCGCCGGTGGAACTGATCTACACCGCGCCGCAGGAATTCTTCTTCACCCAGCTCAGCCTCGCCTTCTTCGGGGCGCTGTTCCTGGGCTTCCCGTATCTGGCCACCGAGGTTTATGGCTTCGTGGCGCCGGGGCTCTACAAGAAGGAGCGTCGGGCCTTCATCCCGTACCTGGTGGCGACGCCGGTGTTCTTCGTTCTGGGCGCGGCGATGGTGTATTTCGCGGTGCTGCCGCTCGCCATGCGCTTCTTCCACGCCATGGAGACCACCGAGATCACCATGCTGGTGAAGGTCTCGGAGTATCTCGGCCTCGCCATGACGTTGATCCTCGCCTTCGGCATCTGCTTCCAGCTGCCGGTGGTGCTGACGCTGCTGGCGCAGATCGACCTTGTCTCCTCGGCGACGCTGAAGAAGGGCCGCCGCTACGCCATTGTCGGTATCCTGGTGTTCGCCGCGTTCATCACGCCGCCCGATCCAATCTCGCAGATCGGCCTCGCGCTGCCGATGTACCTGCTCTACGAGATTTCGATCCTCTCGGTTCGCTGGATCGAAAAACGACGGGCTGCGGCGCTCGCGGCCGAGGGGGCCGAAGGTACCGACGTCGAGAAGGCCGAGTAGGCTCCAAAGCATCTTACGGACGAACTGACCACCCTGAGCGGGTGGTCGAGCCGACCCACGGCAATCACCCCATCTACGATGACACCGGTGAGTGGGTCGGGTCGGAGCCCACTCAGCATCGCCGGTGCTGGTCACTCGCGAAACGATCGGGCAGGGCGTCCCGTCAGGGACTTGCGCTGGCACCCCAATCCGGTAAAGCAGAGCCCTTCTCCCGCCGCAGGTCTCTCCATGCTCGATATCAACTGGATCAAAGCCAATCCCGCCGCGTTCGACGCTGCGCTCAGCGAGCGCAAGAACGTGCCGTTCAAGGCCTCCGAGCTGATCGCCATGGACGATTCCCGCCGCAGCGCCATCGCCGCCGTCGAGGATGCGCAGGCCAAGCGCAACGCGCTGTCGAAGCTGATCGGGCAGGCCAAGGCGCAGAAGGACGAGGCCAAGGCCAACGAGCTGATGGCCGAAGTCGCGAGCCTGAAGGACGCGATCCAGGCCGGTGAAGCCACCCGCAAGGAAGCGGAGGAGGGGCTGCGCAACGCGCTGCTGGTGATCCCCAACCTGCCGCTCGACGAGGTGCCGCGTGGCGCCGACGAGGCCGACAACAAAGAGTATTTTGGCCTCAACGGCTCGCCGGCTACCGCGGCCAAGGCGCGACCGGCCAAGCCGAGCTTCAGCTACAAGCCGAAGGAGCATTTCGAGACCGGCGAGGCCATGGGCCAGATGGATTTCGAAGTCGCCGCCAAGATCAGCGGCAGCCGCTTCGTCGTCTTGAAGAGCCATCTGGCGCGGCTCGAGCGTTCGATTGGCCAGTTCATGCTCGATCTGCATGTCGACCAGCATGGTTACACCGAGGTGCAGCCGCCGCTGCTGGTGAAGGACGACGCGCTCTACGGCACCAACCAGCTGCCAAAGTTCGCCGACGACCTGTTCTTCACCCCGCATGGCGAGAGCCGGCTGGCGCTGATCCCGACGGCAGAAGTGCCGCTGACCAATTTCGTGCGCGAGACGATCCTCGCTGAGGACGAGCTGCCGCTGCGAATGACGGCGCTGACCCCGTGCTTCCGTTCGGAAGCTGGGTCGGCTGGGCGGGATACCCGCGGCATGCTGCGCCAGCATCAGTTCAACAAGGTCGAGATGGTGGCGATCACCACGCCGGAAACCTCGGGCGATGAGCATGAGAAGATGCTGTCGGATGCCGAGGATGTGCTGAAGCAGCTGGGCATCCACTACCGGGTGATGATGCTGTCGACCGGCGACATGGGCTTTGGGGCGCAGAAGACCTACGACCTCGAGGCCTGGCTGCCGGGGCAGGACACCTATCGCGAGATCTCGTCGGTCTCGGTGTGCGGGGATTTCCAGGCGCGCCGCATGGATGCGCGTGTGAAGGGCAAGGACGGAAAAATCCGTCATGTTCATACGCTGAACGGCTCGGGTGTTGCCGTGGGCCGGGCGTTGATCGCGGTGATGGAAAACTACCAGCAGGAGGATGGCTCGATCGCCATCCCTGACGTGCTGCAGCCCTATATGAAGGGCCTCAAGTCGATCGGTGCGCGCTCGTGAGAATTCTCATCACCAACGATGACGGCGTGGACGCTCCCGGCATCGCGGTGATGCGCGAGATTGCGCTGACGCTCAGCGAAGACGTGTGGGTGGTGGCGCCGGATGGCAACCAGTCAGGTGCGGCGCATCGCTTCACTTTCGGGCGCGAGCTCGGGGTGGATAAGCGCGAGGATCGGGTGTTCTCGATCGTCGGCGGCTCGCCGGCCGACTGCGTCGTCGCCGGCATGACGCATATCTGTAAGGATCTGAGGCCCGATCTGGTGCTGTCCGGCATCAATAACGGCCAGAACCTGGGCGATATCCTCAACTGCTCGGGTACCGTCGCCGGGGCGCGCGAGGGAGCGCTGCATGGTGCGCTCGGCATCGGCATCAGCCAGGGCGTCGACTACGAGCGCGGCACCGAGATCGAATGGACCAACTCGCGCACCTACGCGGCGCGCGTGGTGAGCCAGCTGCTGCAGCAGGTGCAGAGCCGCGGCGACGTCTATTTCAACGTCAACATTCCGTTCTGCGCGCCCGAGGACGTCGCCGGCATCCGGGTGGTGCCGTTCCAGCGCTTTGCCCGCTCGCCGATGGCCTATTACCCGAGCGACAATGCCGGAAAGTTCTTCATCGCCATCCCCGAGACGCCCAAGCCGCTCGATGAAGAGCACGATTTCCGCCTCGCCATGCACGGCAATGCCATCACGGTGACCCCGCTGATGCTGCAGCACACGCATTATGAGATGGCTGGGCAGCTGGATGGGAAGCTGGGGCTGTAGCCCCTTCGCTCCTCGCTGACGCTCGGATCGGCGACACGTTGTGTCGCATCCGGCCTTCGGCCAGCGAGGGTTGCGCCCTCGTCCTCGACCTCAAGGGGAGAAGGCAGCGACTGAGGGATCGCGGTTCCATCACCTTCTCCCCTTGAGGGAGAAGGTGGCGCGCAGCGCCGGATGAGGGGTATCGCATCGCTGGCGATGCGCGCTTCGAGCGTTAGCGAGGAGCGATGTTGGTTGGCCCGCTCTCTTAACCCTACCGACTCCTGAATCCCCCGCCGGATGATTTGAGCAAATTGCTTCGCATTTAAATCACTCTTTACCTTAACGCCCTAATCTCACGTCCATTGAGTACCTGCGTAGAGTGGACTGATGAGTAACCGCGTGACCGGTAAGACGTTTAGAACCGCCGCGATTGTGGGCCTGTTCGCGGGCGCCACTGCGCTCTCGGGGTGCAGCTCGCTGGGTGGCCTTGGCTTCGACAGGACGGCGACCGGCTCGGTCAACGCCGCTGCGCCGATGAACACAGCGCAGGCCATGCCCAAGACGCTTGTTCCTCCAGAAAACATTGGCGGTGGGTCCGGTCCTATGCTGGTCGGCTCCAACAGCATGGGCACTCAGCCCATGGCCAGCCAGCCGCTTGGCTCAGTATCGACCGAAGACTTGCCTGTGCTCACTTCATCAGCCAACGGAAGCAATCAGATGATGCCCGCTGCCCAGCCCCTGAGCCCGGTTCCGGCCACTACCACTCTGGCGTCCGCCCCGGCTTCGAACTCCCTCGTCTCCGTTCCCTCCGATGCCTATGTCCACGTGATCGAAAGCGGCGAGAGCCTCTACACGGTGGCCCGCCGCTACAACGTCACGGCGCAGGCGATCATCCAGGCCAACGGTTTCTCGTCGCCCGACAAGATCTATGTCGGCCAGAAGATCGTCATTCCCGGCAAGGCCTCGACGCTGATGGCGCTGGGCCCCAAGGGCGGCGCCAAGCCGGAAACGATGCTCGGCGCGCCGCCGTCGAACCTCGCTGCACCCAAGCCCGTTGCCGTCGCTTCGATCGAGCCCGAGACCAAGATTCCGGCCGCGACCGTCAAGCCGCTGGCGCCGACCAGTGCAGCGCCGGCCGCCCTGGCTGAAGCACAGCCGCTGCAGCAGCCCAAGACCGAACCGGTGCTCTCCGGCGCTGACAAGTTCCGCTGGCCGATCTCGGGCCGGGTGATCACCGACTTCGCCAATTCCAAGGGCACCGGCATCAATATCGAAGCGCCGGAAGGCGCGGCGGTCCGCTCGGCCGAGAATGGCCAGGTGATCTATGCCGGCTCGGGCGTCGAGGGTTACGGCAACCTGATCCTGATCCGCCACCCGAACGGCTACGTGTCGGCGTATGCCCACCTCAAGGACATGAATGTCGCCAAGGGCACCGTGGTGAACCGCGGCGACAATATCGGCACCGCCGGCAAGACCGGCTCGGTGTCGAAGTCGCAGCTGCACTTCGAGCTGCGCAAGGGCGCCACCCCGGTCGACCCGCTGCCGCTGCTGGCCAGCTGAGGTCAGGCGTAGATTTGACAAGGCCCCGGAGCGATCCGGGGCCTTTGTGTTTTGAGCGACAGCCTGGGGGTCGGTTTAAGCCGGCGCTTCAGTCACACCGCGAACGCCCTGATCGAGTGCCTGATCTCCAGCGGTTTGGCCGGGTCGAGATCCACCCAGGTCTTGATGCCGCGCAGGTTGATCGGGTTGGGGCCGGTGGCGACGTCGGTGTGGAGGTCGAAGGCGGAGGCGAGGGGTTCGAGGCCGACGGCGCGGAACTGGCCGTTCCAGGGCTCGCCCTTGATGCCGCCATCGGTGTGCCAGATCATCAGCGTGGGCAACAGTTCGCGGTCCCAGTCGAGCTCGAAGCCCATGCCTTCGTCGAGATAGGTGCCGGTGAGGGGCCCGCGGGCGCCGCAGAGTTGCACGTTCTTGTCGGTGCGGGGCGACAGCGGAATGTGGGACATATCCACCCGGGCGCCGTTCTTCGGCACTGAGCTCAGGCTCTCGAACTCCTGCGGGTCGCCCTCGGCGGTCTGGCCGGGGTGCGTGAGGCCGAAGTCGAAATCGAGCTTCAGTTCGAGCCGGCCGGGATTTTCCGGCAGGCGGAAATTGGGGTGGAGGCCAGCCGAGATCGGCGCCTTGTGGCGGGCGAAGATGCGCATGACGAAATCCACCGCCGGCGCGTCCTTACGGGCGGTGATGACGCGCTCGACCTTGCGCACCACGGAATCCGGATCGTAGTCGAGCGACAGCGTGACGCTCTCGTCGTCGCCGCCGACGATAGTCCACTCGCGATGCGCGACAGGGCCATGAATGGTGCCCGTGGCCGGCTGGCCGAGCAGGCTGCCCCATTCGGGCAGGTTCGGGCCGGCAGTGCGCCCACCAGTGCCGAAAGGCAGACCGACGAAATCGCCGGCCAGCACGCGCAGATGCCCGACGATCGCGGGATCGTCGACGGTGCCGAGCCACGGCGCGCGGGCGAACGGTTTGAACGGCTTACCGTCAACCAGGAAGGTGGCGTCGGCCAGCATGGCAGCCGTACTCAGGATGGTCGCCTCGCCGTGCGACCATCTCAACTTATGCGACAGGCTCATTATTCCCCTCGGTCCTCGTCGTCGAAACGCGGGCGCATTCGTTGCAGCTACGAGGCTGCGCCGCAAGCCGCGGGGCTATGGATAAATGGTCTAGAGCGCTTCGCGATCTGCTCCACCGGCCTGGTGGCTGGGCTCGGCGGTGTGGCCTGACACCGGCCGTCATCCCAGCGAAAGCCGGGACCCATTTCACAGCCCGCGCGCGGGTGGGGTAATCGCCGTGGGTCAGCCCGACCTCCGCCCATCACGAGCATAGATTAGCCGACCAACACGGGACGGCTGCAGGTGGCGCTGTAGACGCGCACGTCGGCCTCGCCGATGCCGACCCCAAGGACTTCGAGCACACCGAAGATGGTGCTGTCGAGGACCGGCGCCAGCGGCGCCACCAGCGTGCGCACGGCGGCCTCGATGACGGCGTCGGTGGACAGGCCGATCCCCAGCACGTCGACATCGATATCGAGCTCGTCGAGCAGCGATTTCGACAGGCTGCCGACGATGGTGTGGTTGGTGGCGGTCTTGATGGTGCCCTGCGTCACATCCTCGCTCGAGAAATTGAGCAGGATCGGCGAGGTCTCTCCGATGACGATGGCGGCGCGCGCTTTGATCTTCAGCAGCAGGGCAGAAAGGATGGTGGCCTGGTTGACCACCGGGAAAGCGCTGAAATCGGTGAAGCTGGCGCCCGCGAGGTTGCCGATAGCGAGCCGTGCGACGCCAGGCAGCACCTCGACCACGGCGGTGCCGGCTTGCCTGCCCAAGCCAGGGCAGGTGAGCGAGCGGATTCGCGCTTCGGCGTAGGCGACTTCGATATAGATCGGCAGGGTGACGCCGGCGCCGAGCAAGATCGGGCCGCCGAGCATCTTGACCGTCAGCTTGAGCCGGGTCTGCGCGGTGCGGGCGACGGCGCCCTTCTCGCCGACGCGGTACCAGGCATGCTGCGGCGGCTCGCCGATGGCGACGCTGAGGGCGATGCTGGTGAGGCCGGGCAGGGTGGCGCCGACGGCGAGGTCGATCTGCTTGCCGTTGCCAGCGATCACCGCAGCAGCGTTGAGCAGCTCGAGCGCCGAGAGGCCGGCGAAATAGCCGGATTCACTGCCCACCGACAGGGCGGAGAGCGAGCCGATATCGAGCAGCTTGAGCAGCGGGATCGTGCCGGTGTCGGCAATGGTGGTGGAGAGCGTGGTGGCGGCGGTCTTGGCGGTGCCGGTGAGGACGCTCGCCAGGGCGGCGGCGATGGCGCCGCGGCTGGCCGAGGCCTTCAGCACGTCGCCATAGGTGGCGGCCGAGAGGTGAAGCTGCTGGTTCAATGCATCGAGGAAATCGAGCAGATCGACCTTGGCATCGAGCAAGGCGTCGTAGCTCATCACATCGAGCGTGGCCGAGGTGCCGAGCAGGCTTTTGAGCAGGGCGTTGGCGACGCCGCCGTTCAGCGAGGCGAGGCGGGAGCCCACCGAGAAGGCCGCCTGCGGGTTCGCCGTCGCCAGTGCCGCGACGGAGATCTCGGGCGGCGCCTGCCAGGGTCGGGCAAGCAGCAGTGTGCCTGTCTTGCGGTAAGTCACCTGCACGGCGTTGGGTGGCGAGCCGCCGGGCGAGAAGCGCGCCGCCACCGACAGCTCCGGCACTGCCTTGTAGTGACCGGTCACCACCTGCACCGGGTGCGAGGAGCGGACCTGGATCGAGGGATCGTCGATGCTGAGAGTGCTGCCGATCAGCCCGTTCGCCTGAAAGGTCCTGAAGGCGGTATCGAGTGCCTTGCTGGGGTCGGTCACCGCCGCAATAGCGGCGAGATCCGCTACCGATTGCGCCTGCCGCCGCTCGAGATAGAGCGAGCCTTCGTCCACGGCGAAGGCCCCGGCGAGCATGGCGACCGGCAGCAGCAACGCGAACATCACCGCGATGTTGCCCCGTTCCTCGGCTCGGAAGCGGCGGAAGCCTTTCATATGCCGCCGAGCCGGATGGTCGAAGTGTAGCTGATGATCTTGTCCGGCAGCGGCACCGGCAGCACCCAGATCGGCAATTGCGAGGCGTCGTAGGTGATGGTGACCTTGTACTGGTTGGGATCGCTGGCATCGTCGCCGATGGTGAAATCCACCTCGTCCGGATCGATGAAGACGTAGCCGCCGGCATTGTTCTCGATGAATGCTGTAACCAGCGTGTTGCGTTCGGTGGGGCTGAGGCCGGCGATCGAGGTGCGGGCAGCGTCGGCGGCGATCTGCTGCACCGAACTGGCGGCGCCGAAATAGATGCCGTAGGCGAGGACGCCGACAATCATCAGGATGAAGACCGGGGCGATAATGGCGAACTCGACCGCCGATGCGCCTTCGTGGGCGCCGGCGAAACGGCGCAGGCCACGAAGTGGCGGCACGCCGCGCGGCTGGCAGTCTCGGTGCCTCAGCATACGAGTACCCCACAAAATGGCCGCCACCCTCCTGGGTGGGATGCTCGGCCGGTCGCTTCAGGCGCCCGAAGACTGGCGCCCGAAACGACGAAATACGAGATTAGTCAAATAGAGATAAGTATAGGTAAGATAAGTGGAATTCCCGTGAGCAATGCGGAAACACCGTACTGGCAACATCTGCGCGGAGGGCGGCGCGGAGTCGCTTAGGGAAGTACGTGGCAGTACTTATGAGGTCGGAGTTTGGAATCGGCACGGCGGTGCCGGTTCCAAACTGCAGGAGCTAAATTGCTTTGCCCTGTTCACCGGCGAGCGCGCGGACGAACTGGATGGCGACGCGGCCGGAGCGGGCGCCACGGGTCATCGACCACTCGACGGCGCGGGCGCGCAGCGTTTCGTCGTCGATCACGAGGCCATACTCGTCGCAATAGCCGCGGATCATCGCCAGGTAAGTCGGCTGGTCGCAGTTGTGGAAGCCGAGCCAGAGCCCGAAGCGATCCGACAGCGACACTTTTTCGTCGACCGCTTCGCCAGGGGTGATGGCCGTGGAGCGCTCATTTTCCACCATGTCGCGCGGCATCAGGTGGCGGCGGTTGGAGGTGGCGTAGAACAGCACGTTCTCCGGCCGGCCTTCGAGCCCGCCATCGAGGATGGTCTTCAGCGATTTATAGCTGGTCTCGTCCTTGTCGAAGCTCAGGTCGTCGCAGAACACGATGAAGCGGGCGCTCTCCTCTTTCGAGATGAGCCGCATCAGCCGGGGCAGGGCCTCGATGTCTTCGCGGGCGATCTCGATCAGGATCAGCCGCTTGATGCCGGGATCGCGAGAAGCGACCCGGGGATCGCCAGAGGTATTGATGTGGGCGTGCACGGCCTTGACCAGCGAGCTCTTGCCCATGCCGCGGGCGCCCCAGAGCAGCGCGTTGTTGGCGGCATAGCCACGCGCAAACTGCAGGCTGTTCTGCAAGAGGATCTCGCGCACGTCGTCGATGCCCTTGAGCATGGCGAGCGGTACCCGCGACACCTTGGGCACCGGGATGAGCGCATCGGCCGCGGCGTCCCAGTGGTAGGCGTTGGCATCGGTCAGGGCAGGGGCCGGAACGACGGCGCCGGGCTTCATGGCTTCAAGCGTATCGGCGATGCGGGCGAGGGCCGCCGCGATGTCGGCGGAATAGTCGGTGGTCATATGGGCGAACTCCCGGGTACGCCCCCGTTTTGACGCAGCCCGATTGGCTTTGCAATCCTTGTGCACGGCCTCTATATTCCGGCCGATTTTTGCCGGGTTGGACTGTCCAGCGCCGGAGACCAGCCCTATATGGGTCAACAACGGCCATCCGACGTGCCGACAGCCACTATGCAAGGAGCTTCTTAATGTTCGTGACCCCCGCCTTCGCGCAAGCCGCAGGCGCTGCCCCCTCGATGGGCGCCGGTGATCTGCTGATCCAGTTCGCCCCGATCCTGCTGCTGGTCGTGATCTTCTGGCTGCTGATCTTCCGCCCGCAGCAGAAGCGCATGAAGGCGCACCAGGCGATGCTGACGTCGATCAGCCGCGGCGACACCGTGGTCACCTCGGGCGGCCTGGTGGGCAAAGTCACCAAGGCAGTCGATGGCGAAGACCTAGAGGTCGAGATTGCCCAGGGTACCCGCGTCAAGGTCACGCGCGCCGGTATCTCGGACGTCCGCTCCAAGTCGACGCCGGTCAACGACAACAAGGCTTCCTGAGCCATCTCCATTCCAGCCGGCCCAGCAAGTGGGCCGGCTGACGCATTTCTGACATAGACGCGGAGCCACTGGGCTCCGTTTGCTCCGGGGCGGCCTGCTGTCCCCGGGAGCACCATACAGGACCCAAGTTCCGACCATGCAGTCATCGCCATTCCGGTCAGCCATCATCGTCATCGTTGCGATACTTGGCATCCTGTTCACCATCCCGAGCTTCCTGCCCAAGGATATCCTCGCCAGCTGGCCGGGCTTCCTGCCCAAGCAGACCGTGGTGCTCGGCCTCGACCTGCAGGGCGGCTCGCACCTGTTGCTGCAGGTCAACCGCGAGTCGATCATCACCGAGCGGATCAAGTCGCTGCGCCGCGATGTGCGCTCGGCGCTGGCCAATGACAACGGCATCGGCAACCTGATCACCACCGGCCCGGATTCGATCACCATCGAGCTGACCGACCCCTCGCAGAAAGCTGCCGCGATGACGGCGGTGCAGAAGCTGCAGAACAACGTGTCGAGCAGTTTCGGTGTCGGTGGCGTGCCGGAGCTGGCCTTCTCCGAGACGACCGACGGCAAGATCGTGGTGTCGCTGACGCCTGACGGCGTCAAGGAACGGATGTCGTCGCTGGTCGCGCAGTCGATGGAAGTGATCCGCAACCGCGTCGACGAGGTGGGCACCACCGAGCCGACGATCCAGCGCCAGGGGCAGGACCGCGTCCTGCTGCAGGTGCCGGGTTTTGAGGATTCCGAGCGGCTGAAGGACCTCGTCCAGCAGACGGCGCGCCTCACCTTCCACCTGGTCCATCCCTCGATGACCGCGGCGCAGGCCGAGGCACAGGGCATCCCGTCGGGCTACTTCATCCTGCCGAGCGCCGATGGCGGCAGCGAGCTGCTGAACGAGAACATCGAACTCGGCGGTGAATCGCTGACCAACGCGCAGCCCGGCTTCGACCAGCAGACCTCGCGTTCGGTGGTGAGCTTCCAGTTCGACACCCGCGGCGCCATTACCTTCGGCGAAATCACTTCGAAGAATGTCGGCAAGCGCTTCGCCATCGTGCTCGACAACCAGGTGATCACCGCACCGGTCATCCAGCAGGCGATCACCGGCGGCTCGGGTCAGATCAGCGGCAATTTCACCCCGCAATCGGCCAACGATCTCGCCGTGCTGCTGCGCGCCGGCGCGCTGCCGGCCAGCCTCGACGTGGTCGAGGAGCGCTCGGTCGGCCCCAGCCTCGGTGCGGACTCGATCCGCGCCGGCATCACTGCAGGTGCGGTGGCCTCGGTCGCCGTTCTGGCGTTCATGGTTATCGCCTATGGCCTGTTCGGCGTGTTCGCCAACGTGGCGCTGGTGCTCAACATCTTCCTGATCCTCGGATCGCTCTCGGCGATCGGCGCAACGCTGACGCTGCCCGGTATCGCCGGTATCGTGCTCACCATCGGCGTAGCGGTCGACGCCAACGTTCTGATCTACGAGCGCATGCGAGAAGAGCAGCGGGCGGGCAAATCGATCCTCGCGGCGCTGGATGCGGGCTTCCATCGCGCCTGGGGCACGATTATCGACTCCCACCTGACGCAGCTGATTGCGGCCATTGTGCTGTACTTCCTCGGCTCAGGCCCGATCCAGGGCTTTGCCGTGACGCTGGCGCTGGGCATCCTGACCTCGCTGTTCACCGCCTACACGGTGACCCGCTTCTTTATCGGCATCTGGTACCACTGGAAGCGGCCCAAGACGCTGAGGATCCAGCACTTCCGGTTCATCCCGGACGGAACCAAGATCGACTTCATGAAGATGTCCCGCGCGGCGATCATCCTCTCGATCGTCCTGACCGTGCTCGCCATCGGCACCGCCTATTTCAAGGGCTTCAATCTCGGCATCGACTTTGTCGGCGGCTCCGCCATCGAAGTGCAGCACACCACGGGCGATGCCGACCCGGCGCGCGTGCGTGAATTGCTCGAGCCGCTGAACCTGGGCGAAGTGCAGGTGCAGAGCTTCGGCACGCCACAGGACCTGCTGGTGCGCATTCAGCTGCAGCCGGGCGGCGACGCCGAGCAGCAGGTGGCCGTGCAGGAAGTCACCAAGACGCTGGCGACCGAGGAGTACGAGGTTCGACGCACCGAGGCGGTGAGCGGCACGGTTTCTGGTGAACTGGCCGTCCACGGCACGATCGCCGTGCTGGTGACGCTGTTCGCCATCCTGATCTATGTCTGGTTCCGCTTCGAGTGGCAGTTCGGTCTCGCCGCCGTGACGACGACGCTGCACGACGTGATTATGACCGTCGGGTTGTTCTCGATCACCGGGCTGGAGTTCAACCTCTCCTCGATCGCGGCGGTGCTGACACTGGTCGGTCTGTCGCTCAACGAAACGGTGGTGATTTCCGATCGCGTCCGAGAGAACTTACGAAAATACAAGAAGATGTCGGTGCCCGAGATTATCAATCTCTCGATCAACCAGACGATCGTCCGTACCTCGCTGACGCAGTTCACCGTGCTCCTGGCGCTGTTCCCGCTGGTGTTCTTCGGCGGCGAGTCGATCCGTGGCTTCACCATCGCCATGACCTTCGGCTCGATCTTCGGCATGTACTCCTCGATCTTCATCGGCGGCCCGATCCTGATCTATTTCGGGCTCAAGCCGCGTAGCGAGATGGAAGAAGAGAAGGAAAAGAAGGCCAAGGCGAACAAGCGCGCCGACGGCGCCGCGGTTTAATCCGTGGTTGAGCGAGGGGAGGGATTCTATCCCCGGCAGGTCCCCATCGATGCCTACGGCAATGGCGGTTTCCGCTTTGCCGGCCTGTCGCATCGCGGCTCGCTGCTCTGTCTCCCCGGCGGCATGTTCGCCTGGGAGGCGACGCAGCCCAGCGAGGTGACGCTCGATAGCCTTCAGGCCGTGCTGGAGGCCGCCGATCAGCTCGATGTGCTGCTGATCGGGCTCGGCGGCGATATCGCCGGGCTCGACCCCGCGGTGCGCGCCGCGCTGAAGGAGCGCCGGGTGATCGTCGAGGCCATCGCCACCGGCGGGGCAGTGCGCACTTACAACGTGCTGCTGGCCGAGGATCGTGCCGTGGGCGCGGCTCTCCTCGCGGTCGAGAACGCCCGATGAGCGAAGACGCCGGGTACGTCGCGAGCTTCCTCCGCGACGCCGATCGCGATCGCTATTTTGCGACGCTGCTGCTGAAAGAGCCGGAACGCACGGCGATCCAGTCGCTCTACGCCTTCAGCGCCGATGTGGCGTCGATCCGTGACCGGGCGCGCGAGCCGACGGCCGGAGAAATCCGCCTGCAGTGGTGGGCCGACGCGCTGAAGGGGACTGGGCACGGCAATGTGCGCCAGAACCCACTGGCGGCGGCGCTGCTCGATGCGATGTCGCGCTATGGGCTGCCGAGCGGCCCGTTGCTCCGGCTGGTGGCAGCCCGGCGCTTCGACCTCTACCAGGACCCGATGCCTGATGTCCCGAACTTCGAAGGCTATGCCGGCGAGACGGTCTCGGTGCTGTACCAGCTCGCGGCGATGGTGCTGAACGGCGGCACCGAAGTCGAGACTGGCGATGCGGCTGGGCATCTGGGCGTCGCGCATGCGCTGGCCGGGCACCTGCGCGCCTTCGGCTTCAACGCCTCGCAGGGCCGCATCTTCCTGCCGATGAACATCTTTGCGGCCAATGGCGTGACCGATGGCGAGATCCTCGCTGGCGCGGCGAGCGAGGGGCTGTTCGCAGCGCTGGCGCAGGTGAACGACCTGGCGGTCGAGCATCTGGGCAAGGCGCAGCGGGCGATAGCGGTGCTGCCGACGCAGCTGCGGCCGGCCTTCGCGCCGGTGGCGTTGATCGGGCCGGAGCTGCGCCAGGCGGCTCGCCAGCGCACGCCGTTCGCCGCGACCGCTGCGACAGCAGACTGGCGGAAAATCCTCGCCATGTGGTGGTGGTCGGCGCGTCGCGCGTGACGGCGCTGGTGGGCGGCCGGAGAATCGCCATCATGACCCTTCAGGCATAGCCTTGGGGGATGAGGGCGCGATGGGCTTCAGGGCGTGGTTGGAGAAGCAGGCTCCGGATTTCCTGCTGACTTGGCAGCGCTTCTGGTTCGCCATCCTCCTGGCGCTCGCCAACACGCTTGTTGTCATCGGGGCGCTTAACAGTGTCAGCTGGCTGCAGGATGAAGCGTGGATGCGCGCGGCGGCGGGGCTGGCGACCGGTGCAGTACTGGCCGTGGCCGGTGTCTACTTCACCGAAAGTCGTCCGACGGCGCGGATCGCCGGGCTGCTGCTGACCTACGTGCTGCCGCTGTTGGCGATCGGCGCGTTCCAGGTGACGGATACGGCCTGGATCGTGCCGTGGGCGCTGCCGGCGATATCACTGCTCTGGCTGTCGGTGTCGCCATTCACCCGGATCGAGCGCGGGGCGCCGCGGGCCGAGCAGCAGGATCGTTTCTGGTGGACCAACCAGCAGGCCGTCGCCACGGCGGTGATCGCGGCTGCCGCGGCACTTATCATCGGGCTTGGCACCGCGGCGATCGAGCGCTCGCTGTCGATCCTGTTCGGCCTCGAGACCGGGCAGATCTTCTACAACACGGTGCTGCCGTTCGTCGGGCTGTTCCTCGCACCGGTCTACTGGCTGGCGACGCTGCCCAGACTGTCGGCCTATCGGGCTGGTGAGCTCGACCGGGTCGACTTCCTGCCGCTGTCGATCGGCTTCATCGGCCAGTTCATCCTGGTGCCGCTGCTGGTGATCTATGCGCTGATCCTGCTCGCCTACGCGGCACAGATCGCCATCACGCAGAAGCTGCCGCAGGGGATGATCGGCTGGATGGTGCTCGGGTTAGTGGTTACCGGGGCGGCGACCTGGCTGATCGTCCATCCGGCCTTCATGCGATCGCGACCGCTGGTTCGATTGTTCCGTGCCTGGTGGTTCTGGCTGACGCTGGCGCCGCTGGTACTGTTCTTCATCGCGGTGTGGGTGCGGGTGGATGCCTATGGCCTCACTGCGGAACGCATCCTGCTGCTGGCGGGCGGCGCCTGGGCCGCATTGCTGGCGTTGGTGTTCATCGTCGGGCGGGGCGACATCCGGCTGATCCCGGCGCTGGCCGGCCTCATCCTCATGGTGCTGTCGGTGGGGCCGTGGAATTACAGCTATCTGGCGCAAAGTACCCAGGCGATGCGGCTTGACGCACTGGTGATGAATGCCGGCGCCGACAAATCCGCCAGTCCGCCGCGCGGCGACTGGAGCGCCGAGGAGATCGCCGAGGCGCGAGGCATCATCGACTACCTCACCGGCTCGCGTGAAGGGCAGCGCGCGGTGCGCGAGGTGATGGGCAGGTATGGCGTGACCTGGGATCCGCTGCAGGATGGATCCTACGTGGTGCTGGAGGCGCTGGGGATCAGTCAGCCGACCACCGATGGCGAACAGCGCTTTGCGACGCTGTTCCGCGATTTCGATGGCGCGCCGATTGACGTGACGGCGACACCTTACCTGGTCCGCCCGGTCGGGCTCTACGGCGACACCGCGGTTGCTTTGCCGCCGCTGCGCTTCGTCATGTCGGGCGGCGCAGTTCGGGTCGGCCCGGCAGGCAGTACCGACGAGAATCTGCAACCGCTCGACCTCACCGCCTGGCTGGCCCAGCAGAGCGGTGGCTTCCTCGTCGCGCCGTGGATCGACTTCACGGTGGCGGGCACGAGCTACCGGTTGGTGCTGCAGTCGGCAAGCTTTGATCGCGGCGAGAACAATGACGGCCCCAATGTGCTGAGCAGTCTCGATGGTCAGCTATTCTCGGCCGTGGCCCAATAGCCTGCCAACTGCGCCGGAGCCCATACTGGATGCTGCCGCCTTCGGGCTAGGTTGGAGAGGCCTCAGGATGGGCCCCGGCCTGCGCCCATACGCGCCAAGTTACGATCGTGCCCACCCACCGGCTGTCATCCCTGCGAAAGCAGTGACCCATCTATCCACGTGCGCGGGCTGTGAGTTGGGTCCCTGCTTTCGCAGGGATGACACCGAGTATGGGGCGCTGCCGGGTGGCAAGTTCGCCGATGGGCGCGGCATAAGGGCAGCAGGTATCCCTCTAACTTAGCGATATAGGCCTACGCCGGGGTGACCCGGTGGTTGGGGACGAATCCCGTCAGGCCCACGCCATGATGTCGTCGAGCGCCCGGGAGGTGATCGCTTCTTTCTTGGCGATGGTCTTCTCGGTCGATTTCCAGCGGCCGACATGGCCTTCGGGTTTGGCGATCGATATCGGCGGGAACAGGCCGAAATTGACGTTCATCGGCTGGAAGCTGCGCGCCCCGGAATAGGCCTCGGCCTCGAGATGGCCGCCGGTGATGTGGTTGATCAGAGCGCCCATCGCCGTAGTGGCCGGCGGGATCGCCAGTTGCTCGCCGCGCGCGTCGGCGGCGGCCATGCGGCCGGCCATCAGGCCGACGGCGGCGCTTTCGACATAGCCCTCAACGCCGGTGACCTGGCCGGCAAAGCGCAGCCGCGGCATCGCCTTAAGCCTCAAGTTTGCATCCAGCACCTTGGGGGAGTTGAGGAAGGTGTTGCGATGCAGTCCACCGAGCCGGGCGAACTGCGCATTCTCGAGACCGGGGATCATGCGGAAAATCTCGGCCTGGATGCCGTAGCGCATCTTGGTCTGGAAGCCGACCATGTTCCAGAGCGTGCCCAGCGCATTATCCTGACGGAGTTGCACGATGGCGTGCGCCTTTACCGTCGGGTTGCGCGGGTTGGTGAGGCCGACCGGCTTCATCGGGCCCCAGCGCAGCGTGTCGCGGCCGCGCTCGGCCATCACTTCGATGGGCAGGCAGCCATCGAAATACGGCACCTTCTCCCAATCCTTGAACTCATGCAGCGGGGCGCTGACCAGCGCATCGACGAAGGCGTTGTATTGCGCTTCGTCCATCGGGCAGTTGAGGTAATCCTGGCCGTTGCCCATCGGCCCGACCTTGTCGTAGCGCGACTGCGCCCAGACGATGTCGTGGTTGATCGACTCATGGTGGACGATCGGCGCGATGGCGTCGAAGAAAGCGAGCGAGTCCTCGCCGGTCAGCTGCTGGATTGCCTCGGCCAGGGCAGGGGAGGTCAGCGGCCCGGTGGCGACGACGACGTTCTGCCACGCTTCGGGCGGCAGGCCCGCAACTTCACCGCGCTCGATCGTGATGTTCGGGTGGTTGTGGATGGCGGCGGTGACCGCATCGGAGAACGCGTCGCGATCGACCGCCAGCGCGCCACCGGCCGGCAGCTTGTGCGCATCGGCGGCACGCATGATCAGCGAGTTGCAGCGGCGCATCTCTTCATGCAGCAGGCCGACGGCGTTGTGCTGGTGATCGTCGGAGCGGAAGCTGTTGGAGCAGACCAGCTCGGCAAAGCCTTCGGTCTGGTGCGCGTCGGTCTTCTGGGTAGGCCGCATCTCGTGCAGCACCACCTTGGCGCCGGCTTCGGCGGCTTGCCAGGCGGCTTCCGAGCCGGCGAGCCCGCCGCCGATCACATGAATGGGTTCGAGGTGTTTTGACATGGGCGCCAGATAGCAATTGGGGCGCGGCTGCGCAACGTTGGGGGCGGCGCCTTCGCCATCACGCATCGGCGACCGTCGGCGGGACAGAGCGATCCGGACGACACGGGGACGTGTGTTACCCGCCACGGCCCTCGGTGCTAGAACTTGGAGCGGCCGGGTCGCCCCCCTCGGCGACGCGTTTCCCGCTCTGTCACGGTCCGGTCCCGGACAGCGTGCACCAAGCTTAGGGAGGCCCACATGAAGAGATGGTTCGTTGGTTTTGTCGCCCTCGGAGCGCTCGCCCTGGCAGTCTGGCCAGCGCTGGCGGATGACGCCGCAAACGAGGCGCTCGCCCGGCGGTTCTACACCGAATTCAACGCTCGAAACTTCGATGCCTTTCCGGAGTTCATCGCTGCCGACATCGTCGATCACACCGGCGGCCCTGATATGGCTGCGGGTGTCGAGGCGCTGACCAAGGAGCTTCAGGGGTTCGCCACGGCGTTCTCCGACATGAAGATCGAGAACGACATGGTGCTGGTGAGTGGCGACTACGTGACCGTGGTTTCCACCGCCAAGGGCACCAATGACGGGAAGATGATGGAGATGCCCGCCACCAACAAGCCGGTGGACTTCAAAGCGATCGATGTCTGGCTGGTCCGCGACGGCAAGCTCGCCGAAGTCTGGCACGTCGAGCAACTCCTGCAGATGATGACCCAGATGGGCGCCATGAAGCCCCCGGCGGCCAACTGAGACTGCAGAGCAAGGCCACGGGTCCGCGAATGACGGTTTGCGGGCTCGGTCGGCCTGCCCTTGTTTTGCCATTGCGCGCCAGATAGCTAGCGAGTGGGAACCACGCAACTTTCTGGAGACGCCATGACCATCACGCTTTGGGGGCGCTTGAGCTCGGGGAACGTCCAGAAGGTGGTGTGGGCGCTGGAAGAGCTCGAGCTGCCTTGCGAGCATGTGCCGCTGGGCGGCGGTTTCAAGGGCAACGACACGCCCGAGTATCTGGCGATGAACCCCAACGGGCTGGTGCCGACGCTGCGCGACGGCAACCTGACGATCTGGGAGAGTCACGCCATCGTCCGCTATCTGAGCGCCGAGTATGGCAGCGGGCTGCTGTTTCCGATGGAGGCGCGTGACCGGGCGGTGGTGGACCAGTGGACCGACTGGACGGCGACGACATTCCAGCCGGCCTGGATCGGGCTGTTCTGGCTGAAGGTGCGCACGCCGGTGGCGCAACAGGACGCTACGGCGATCGACAAGGCGCTGGCGGCTTCGATCAAGTGCTTCCGCCTCCTGGAAGCGCGGCTGGCCGAAGCGCCGTACCTGGGCGGCAACGAACTCAGCTATGCCGATATCGTCGCTGGTGCGTCGCTGTTCCGCTGGTCGACCATGCCGATCGAGCGGCCATCGCTGCCGCATGTCGAGGCCTGGCATTCGAGGCTCAACGAGCGCGCGGCGTTCCGCAAGGCGATCAACGTGTCATACGAGGAACTGGTGGGGCGGCTGGCGTTTTGACCAGACTGATTCTTGGTCGCGCTGTCGAACCGGAAAAGTCTGCAACTTTTCCTGACAACGCTCCGAGCCCCAGAAAGGCTGAACGCCCGCTTCTATCAGGAAGCGAGCGTTCTAAGATGCCGGCGTCAGGCACGAACCAGAAAGCGAACCGTTAGATGGTGCGCGCATGGTCGCGGGCGATGCGCTGGATGTCCGTGCGAGTGATGCCGAGATCGCTCAGCTGACGGGTGTCGAGAGCATTGAGCTCACGGACGGTCTGCTGGTAGGCGGCCCACTTCTTCAGCGTAGTGCGAATACCCATTTGCAAGTCTCCTTTCGTTTACGAGAACATAGATAGTCTCGTTCGTGGGGGACGAGCAGATGGAGATGTATCAGAACCGTTATGCGTCTGGTGCATGGCATTAACCGCTCACGTTCATTTGCGATTCAGGTTGGCGGCAGGCTCCGGGCAAGAAAATGGCCGCCGGGCACACGGCGGCCATTCTCGAATGGTTAGCGATAGATGAAGGGCTAGCGGTCGAACAGTCCGCGGGTCATCTTCTGGAAGTCGGGTCCCACAATCCCCAGAGCATCGCGGGTTGTGGGGACGTCCAGTTCCCGCAAGGTCTGCCTGATGTCGACCAGTCGCCGATGGCGCCAGACGGCACGAACAAACATGGCGTTCTCCTTTTGCGGATCACCACACCCGGAGCATGAGCCGATTTGCGCCAATGCGCATGCAGTGAGTTATCAGTGCCGACATGCATCAGATGCATGGCAATTTCACGCGACTGTCACAGATTTCCCGCAAAAGCGCCGACCCGCCCGGCCGGCACCACAAAGGGCAGGGATCGGGGCCGAAGAGCTTCATGTGGTCGCGCTTTCGAACCGGAAAAGTCTGCAATCCCCGCCTTCGCGGGGACAGGCTTTTTCTGAGAACGCTCCGGTTCAGCCGATCGTGCGTTCGAGCAACGACAGCCAATTGCTGCTAGCGATACGCTCGAGCAGCGGCCGGTCATAGCCATGGCGCTCCAGCGCCTCGACCAGCACTGGCAGGTCGGCTGCCGAGCCGATAGTCGACGGGATCATGGCGCCGTCGAAATCCGAGCCGATGCCGACATGGGTGTCGCCGGCGATCTCGATCAGGTGGTCGAGGTGGCGGACCATCAGTTCGATATCGGTCTCGGGGTTCATCTGGCCGTCGGGTCTCAAAAAGCCGGTGGCGAAGTTGAGCCCGACCATGCCGTTGCTGTCGCGGATGGCGCGCAACTGGTCGTCGGTGAGGTTGCGCGGCGTCGGGCAGAGGGCGTGGGCGTTGGAGTGGGTGGCGACCAGCGGGGCGCTCGACAGTTCCGCCACATCCCAGAAGCCGCGCTCGTTGAGGTGCGACAGGTCGATCAGCACGCCCAGCCGATTGCAGGCCGCGACCAGGCGCTTGCCGGCCTCGGTGAGGCCCGGGCCGATATCGGGCGAGCCGGGGAAGCGGAACGGCACTCCATAGCCGAAGGCATTGTTGCGGCTCCACACCGGGCCCAGCGAGCGGAGCCCCGCGGCATAGAGCACTTCGAGGAAATCGAGCTCGGGATCGATGCACTCGACGCCCTCGATATGGAGGACAGCCGCCATCGCTCCACGCCCCATGGCGCTGCGGATATCGGCGGCGCTGCGGCATACTGCGAACTGGCCGGCGGAGGCGCGCTCGAGCTGGAACAGCAGCGAGATCATCCGCACGGCGCTCTGGCGGGCCGCGTCCATGGGGAGCGGCGGCGGCATCGGCACCTCGCCACCGGCGGCGCGCAGGGCGCCGAAATCGATCTTCTCAGGCGAAGGGCAGAACACCGCGAACAGGCCACCGGCGAGATGGCCGGCGCGCGCCTTGGGCAGGTCGATATGCCCGTCCTCGCCACCGGCAAGAAAGCCGGCGACCGGGTCCGCAGCAGTCGAATTGAACAGGCGCAGCAGCGCGTCGTTATGGCCGTCGAAGATGGGGAGGGGCGTGGTCAAGGTGAGGTCCATGCGCGAGAGAGTCTGATAGAGAGAAGAGCAGGGGCCGGGGATCGGAACAAGAGCCCGCCGCCCGGTTCCGCGGGCGGTGTCACTTCGCCAAGCGGTTGGCGATAAGCTCGGCCTTCATCCAGTGCGTCTCGTCCTGAACGTGGCCCGCCCGCACATATTTGCCCATGCGGATCGGCATTTCCGCTTCCGGGAACGCAGCCGCGACGCGCACGACGAAGCCTTCCTGCCTCGTCCGATCCCGCGATGCGGCGAGGTTTTCGAACAGGCTTGTCGTGAAGGGCCCGCGATAGAGTGTTGGTACCGGCGTGACGCCGAGCTCTTCGAACCGCGCCAATGTGGCATCCCAGGGCTGGATCTCGTCGTCGATGATCCAACCGAAGCCGAGGAAATAGGACGGCAGGTTGTCATAGCCCACTGAATGTCGGGCGTAGACGTTCTCGCCGACGATGCGTTCGCCATCGGTCAGTTGCGAGCTGATGCCAGCGGCAAAGGCCTTCAGCCAGTCACGGGATGGGTGGTATCGGCTATCGGGGCTGCGGGCGTGCGAACCCCCGTGATGGATGGTGGTGTTCTCGCCGTCCATCTTCTCGGTGACCACCAGATCGTCGGCCATCAGCCCGTCGAGCCCCAGCATGACCTTGTCGTCGCTGGTGACGCCGGGCGAAATCGGCAGGTGGTAGGTCCGTCCGTATTTCTTCATGCTGCGCACCAAGCACGCCGTCGGACTGCAAAGCAATCACGCCTGCCAGGCAAGGACCGCGCCGGCAGGCTGCCTGTCGGGTCGACCGCTTCGCCGATGCCTCGACGCCGGAAGTCATCCCGCAGCCAAGCGGCTTTACTCCGCCGCAGTCCGCTGCGGGCGGCGTTCCATGATTTCCTTGAGGAAGCGGCCGGTGTGCGAGCGCGGGTTGGCCGCGATGTCCTCGGGGGTGCCGATGCCGACCACCTCGCCGCCGCCATCGCCGCCTTCGGGGCCCATGTCGATGACCCAGTCGGCGGTCTTGATGACTTCGAGGTTGTGCTCGATGACCACCACGGTGTTGCCGGTGTCGACCAGCTCGTGCAGCACTTCAAGGAGCTTCGCTATATCGTGGAAATGCAACCCGGTTGTCGGCTCGTCGAGCATGTAGAGCGTGCGCCCGGTGGCGCGGCGGCTGAGTTCCTTCGAAAGCTTGACGCGCTGCGCCTCGCCGCCCGAAAGGGTGGTGGCAGGCTGACCGACCTTGACGTAGCCGAGGCCGACGCGCTGCAGGGTGAGGAATTTCTCGCGGATCGAGGGGACCGCGGCGAAGAACTCAACGGCTTCGTCGATGGTCATGTCGAGCACGTCGGCGATCGACTTGCCCTTGAACTGCACCTCGAGGGTCTCGCGGTTGTAGCGGTGGCCCTTGCACACTTCGCAGGTGACATAGACATCGGGCAGGAAGTGCATCTCGATCTTGATGACGCCGTCACCTTCGCACTTCTCGCAGCGGCCGCCCTTGACGTTGAACGAGAAACGCCCTGGGCCATAGCCGCGCGCCTTGGCTTCCGGCAGGCCGGCGAACCATTCACGCATCGGACCGAAGGCGCCGGTATAGGTGGCGGGGTTCGAGCGCGGCGTGCGGCCGATCGGCGACTGGTCGATGTCGATCACCTTGTCGAGGTGCTCGAGACCGGTGAGGTGGTTATGCGGCGCCGGGTTGACGCGCGCGCCGTTCAGCCGGCGGGCGATCGCCTGATACATGGTGTCGATCATCAGCGTCGACTTGCCGCCGCCGGAGACGCCGGTGATGGCGACGAAGTTGCCCAGGGGTACGTCGACCGAGACGTTCTTCAGATTGTTGCCGGTCGCCCCGTCGATGTGGAGCTTCTTGGTCTTCGACTGCTTCCGCCGTTCCATCGGCATCGGAATGCTCAGCACGCCCGACAGGTACTGGCCGGTGATGCTCTTGGGATTGCTGATCACCTGCTGCGGCGTGCCTTCGGCGACGATGTGGCCGCCATTGACGCCGGCGCCCGGGCCGATGTCGACGACATAGTCGGCGAGCAGGATCGCATCCTCGTCGTGCTCGACGACGATCACCGTGTTGCCGATGTCGCGCAGGCGTTGCAGCGTTTCGAGCAGGCGGGCATTGTCGCGCTGGTGCAGGCCGATCGAGGGCTCGTCGAGCACGTAGAGCACGCCGGTAAGGCCCGAGCCGATCTGGCTGGCAAGCCGGATGCGCTGGCTCTCGCCGCCTGACAGCGAGCCGGAATTGCGGGCCAGCGTCAGATAGTCGAGGCCGACGTCGTTGAGGAAGCCTAGGCGCTCGCGGATCTCCTTGAAGATGCGCTCGCCGATCTTGTTCTGCTGCTCGGTGAGCTTGGCTGGCAGGGTGGTGAACCACTCGGCTGCGGCCTTGATCGACTTCTCGCTGACCTGCGCGATGTGCAGGCCATCGATCTTTACCGCCAGCGCTTCGGGCTTCAGGCGGTAGCCGTTACAGGCGACGCAGGGCGCCTGCGACATGTACTTCTCGATTTCCTCGCGCATGCCGGCGCTCTCGGTCTCCTTGTAGCGCCGCTCGAGGTTGCCGATCACGCCCTCGAAGGGCTTGGTCGACTTGTAGGTACGAAGGCCATCGTCATAGACGAAGTTGATCGGCGTCGAGCCGGTGCCGAAGAGGATCGCGTGCTGCACCTCGAAGGAGAGCTCCTCCCAGGCGGTGCCGGTGGAGGCGCCATAGTGCTTGGCTACCGCCTGCAGGGTCTGCAGGTAGTAGGGCGCGCTGGTCTTCGACCATGGCAGAATAGCCCCGTCGCGCAGCGAAAGGCTGACATCGGGGACGATCAGGTTCGGATCGATCTTCTGCTCGGTGCCGAGGCCATCACAGACCGGGCAGGCGCCGAACGGGTTGTTGAACGAGAACAGCCGCGGCTCGATCTCGGGGATGGTGAAGCCGGAGATCGGATCGGCGAATTTCTCGGAGAAGATCAGCCGCTTGGGCGCGCCGTTCTCATCGAGCTCGTCGGCGAACTCGGCGAAGGCGATGCCATCGGCGAGCTTCAGCGCCGTCTCGAAGCTTTCGGCGAGGCGGGTGGCGATGTCGGGGCCGACGACCAGGCGGTCGACCACCACTTCGACGTCGTGCTTGATCTTCTTGTCGAGGTTAGGCGCGTCTTCGATGTCGTGGAACTCGCCGTCGATCTTGACGCGCTGAAAGCCCTTGCGCATCAGGTCATTGAGTTCGCGCTTGTACTCGCCCTTACGGCCGCGGGCGATCGGCGCCAGCAGATAGAGCCGGGTTTCCGGCGGCTGCGACATGACGATGTCGACCATCTGGCTGACGGTCTGGCTCTGGATGGGGAGGCCGGTGACCGGCGAGTACGGGATGCCGACGCGCGCGAATAAGAGGCGGAGGTAGTCGTAGATCTCGGTGACCGTGCCGACGGTCGAGCGCGGGTTGCGCGAGGTGGTCTTCTGCTCGATCGAGATGGCGGGCGAGAGGCCGTCGATCTGTTCGACATCGGGCTTCTGCATCATCTCGAGGAACTGGCGCGCATAGGCGCTCAGCGATTCCACGTAGCGGCGCTGGCCCTCGGCATAGATGGTGTCGAAGGCGAGCGACGACTTGCCCGAGCCACTCAACCCGGTCATCACGATGAGGCTGTCGCGCGGCAACCTCAGGTCGATGTTCTTGAGGTTGTGTTCCTTGGCGCCCCTGATGACGAGATCGCGGTTCGGGTTAGGTCTGTCGGCCATCAAAGACTTCCACTTGACGAGGGCAAGCGACCATAGTGCCGCTTTGTGCCAAATCGTGTCAGGGTTTCAAAAAAGAGGGGCTAGGCCGCACATCTGGGTATCCGGCGCCCGACTTGCAACTTAACCACGCCGCAACGGTTCCTGTCACCACGGCGGTTCACAGCTCTGCTCAAAACTTCACGTGAACATAAGGGGAACAACCCGAGAGTCGGTCAAGTGCTGTCGTGCGGTGGCACATTGCAGCCCACGCTTGACAAACCGCGGCGCGAGGAGAACATAAGAGGAACGACGACGCGCCGACGAAGCTGTGGGCTAAGGCCCTTTGGCGCGCGCGCCGGGCGGACGATAGCGGTAGGATACGCGCCGGAGTTTCTCCCGGGCGCGTTTCCGGGAAAAGTTGGAAAGGAAAGTGCCATGGCTGGCAGCGTGAACAAGGTCATCCTGGTGGGCAATCTCGGCAATGACCCCGAGGTGCGGAACCTGCCATCGGGTGGCAAGGTGGTGAACCTGAGCGTCGCGACCTCCGAACAGTGGCGCGACAAGAATTCCGGCGAGCGCAAGGAGCGTACCGAGTGGCACCGCGTGGTGATCTTCTCGGAAGGCTTGGTGCGCGTCGCCGAGCAGTATCTGCGCAAGGGGTCCAAGGTCTACATCGAGGGCCAGCTGCAGACCCGCAAGTGGCAGGACCAGTCGGGCCAGGACAAGTACTCGACCGAGGTGGTGCTGCAGGGCTTCAACTCGAACCTGACGATGCTCGATGGCCGCAATGACGGCGAAGGCGCCGGCGCCTCGGGTGGCGGTGGTTTCTCCAGCCCGCGCGAATCCAGTGGCGGCGGCTTCGGCGGCCCGCCGGCCCGCCAGGAGCGACGTCCGAGCTCGGCCCCGGCCTTCGAATCCGGCTCGATGGATGACGACATCCCGTTCTGAGGCGGTTGCCGCATCGGACAACTGGTTGAGACGGGTCGCGCAAGCGGCCCGTTTTCGTTTGAGGTCGTGGGCAGCGCTGCGTTTTACCTTTGGAAGGCACAGTTCGCTCAACCCACTCGATGTCATCCCAGCGAAAGCTGGGACCCAACTCTCCCCTCGGCGCGCGTTGTGCCGGACTAGGGCAGGTGCCTTCGCCGGGGGGCCCAGCTTTCGCTGGGATGACACCCGGTGGGGGAGGCTATGCAGCGGGCATACCGGCGTTTCGTGGCTGGCATCCTGTTGATCCGCGAGGTGCCCTACCTCGGCACGATGCTTCCCCAGGTCACCAGGGTCCTCACCGTGTAGTTCAACCGGCCCGCTACGGCGTGAGGGGCGAGAAGCTCGGTGAGTTCGGCGTCGAACGCGGCGGTGCGGCTGCCGAGCTTCGAATAGGCCCAGGTGTCGCGCGAGTGCTGGCACCTCATAAAATCCTCGAGGCTTTGGCTGACCGGCGCAGTGAAGAACGCGCGGCCCGCCACATCGACGTGGCCGCCAAAGTCACTGGCGATCGCATCACGCCATCGCGGATCGAGCCGGCGGCCGGTGACTTCCATCACCCATTTGCCAAGGAAGCGCTGCCAGTCGGCCTCCCAGGGTGGCTCGAAGGCATCGTCACCGGAGACTGCCGCAAACACGTGGCCGGGCGCCGCGTGCGCCAAGAGCCGCGGGAACAGCCGGTCATGATCCATCCAGTGGATGCTGGCAGCGGCGACCGTGAGGTCGAAGCGCCAACCGTCGAGCGGCGCGTCTTCGGCGAAGCCGCGCACCCAGTGAAGGTTCGGCGCGCGGCCGTCGGGGAGGTTTTGTCCGAGCGCGATCATGTGCTGCGAGGGATCGACGGCAACCACATCGGCGAAGGACCGCGTCAATGGACGGGACACCTTGCCCGGACCGCAGCCGATATCCAGCATCGCGTCGCGCCGAGGGGCTAGTTCGCGCAGCTTTTCGAACACTGCTTCAGGGTAGGGTGGGCGATAGGGATAGAGCTCGACGACCTCGCGGTTCTCAAAGGATGCCCCGGGACGATCGTTCATCAGTTCCCTCCAGCTGCCGGTTGCTTAGCAGAAGGTGGTGCCGGTTTGACGACGATCAACCAACCAGCCGTGGGGTGCGGAGCTTACGGGGGGCGGCGACACTTTGGTTTCGGCCCTGCCCTTTGGCGTCATAGAGGGCGAGGTCGGCGGTGCTGATCAGCCAGGAGCCGTCGTGGACGGCATCCTCGTCGCGCGGATCGATCGAGGCGACGCCGATGCTGACCGTCGCGACGCGCCAGGGCAGGTTCCGGGCGTGCGGAATGGCGAGGGCCTGCACCTGGCGGCAGAGGTCGGTGGCGATGGCGCGGGCGGCGTCGGTGTCGGTATCAGGCAGCAGCAGGACCAGTTCCTCACCGCCATAGCGGGCCGCGAGGTCGGTGGGGCGCCGCGCCGCGATGGCGACGACGGCGGCGATCGACTTGAGGCAGGCGTCGCCGGCGAGATGACCGTGATCGTCATTGAAGCGCTTGAAGCGGTCGGCATCGACCATCAGCAGCGACAGCGGGGTGGAGAGCCGGCGGGCGCGGGCGATCTCGCGGGTCAGGGCGGCATCGAAGGCGCGGCGGTTGGCGATGCCGGTCAGGCCGTCGCGCATGGCCAGGCTCTCGAGCTTCAGCTCGAGGCGCTTGCGTTCGGTAACATCGCGGGTGACGCCGACCACCGACAGCCGGTCGGAACGTTCGGCGGCGATCCGCAGCGAGGTTTCGAGCCAGATCTCACGGCCATCCTTGTGCTGCATGCGGAACGACACCGTCTCCTGCTCGGTGGCGCCCTGGCGCAGTCGTTCGGCTGCTGCCTCGACGGCCGGACGGTCCATCGGGTTCACCACCTCGAAGGCGTTCTTGCCCAGCATTTCCTGAGGCAGGTGGCCGGTCAGGCGCTCGAGGGCAGGGGAGATGTAGGTGCGCGTGCCGTCGCTGTCGAAGCGTTCGACCAGGTCGCTGGCGCTTTCAGCCAATAGCCGGAACTCCGCTTCCTTATGCTCGAGCACCGTTTCGCTGCGTTGCCGGCGGCGGATCTGATCGACCAACCGCAGGCCGAGCAGCGCCGCGGCAAGCGTCAGGCCGAGGGTGATGGCGCCGCGCTGCAGGGCGCCGCGGCCCCAGCTGGCCAGCGCCTCGGCATGTGAGACGGCGACCACCGAGACGATGGGGTAGCGCGCCCCGCGGTCATAGCCTCCGATGCGGCGATGGCCGTCGATGGCGGAATCATAGTGGTAGGCGCCCGAGGCCTGGGCGAGGTCGGGCCGGGCGAACAGCTCGCCCTCGCCGAGGTCTTCGTCCCTGAGGTCGGGATGATAGGGTTTGCGGCTGAGCAGCAGGCCATTGCTGTCGTAAAGGCTGATGGTGCCGAGCCCGCCCACGTCGATGCCGTCATAGACATCGGCGAAATAGCGGGTATCGATCGCCGCGACCACCACGCCGCCGAAGCTGCCATCCGACCGGTCGAAGCGACGACTGACCGTGGTGACCATCGCGTCGTCGCCGGCGGCGCGAATCGGCGCGCCGAAGGACGGGGCGTCGCTCGGCGAGTTCATGTGATCGCGGAAGTAGCTGTAGGCGGCCTGGTTGCCGCCCGGCGGCATGTTCTCGGCGGTAGTGACCATCCAGTTGCCGTCGGCATCGTAGACATAGATGCCGCGCAGCCGCTGAGCGCTCTGCATGGTGCGCAACATGAAGGCTTCGGTCTGCTGTAGCGCCTCGGGTGCGATGCCGGCGGTCTCGATCTGGTAGCTGACGAGGGAGACCGCCTGGTCGGCGATTTCGTAGGTATCCTCGGCGTGCTGGCGCATCGAGCGGGCGAGGTTCTGCGTCTCGAGCTCGGCCTTCTGCACGGCGGCGTCATAGGCCACCCACTCGCGCCAGCCTTCCAGCACGACGATCGCCGCGCAGATGGCGACGACGAACAGCGCCGCGCGCCGCGTCAGCGATTTGGGGGCCGGGCGGGCCATGAGGCAGGGCTTCCGGAACGGATTCTGTCCCGGATTTTCTCGCATGATCTCGTTAACATCGGCGAAAGCGGGAACTTAGCATCGTCCCTCATCTGTTCACCAAAACGCAAACGGACGGCCATGGGCCGTCCGTCGAAACGCTTAGTGTTCGGCCAGGGCTTACTTGCTGAACGGCACCGAGGCTTTCAGCATCTCGCCCGTGGCGTTGAACACCACCTGGAAATCGACACCGATCGACTTGCCCGAGCCCTTGAGGACGATCGCGGCCGTAACGGTGAGGTCGTTGCCGGCCTCGTCCTTGTTGCGCTCCTTGAGGTTGAACACGATGCTGTCGCCCGACTTCTTGCCGACGGCGAGGCCGGAGAAGGTGACGTTCGAGGTCATCGCCGCCTCATAGCGCCGGTTCTGGTCGCTATAGGCGAGGGTGCCGTTGACCGCGAGGCTGGTGCCGGCCAGCGTGCAACGGCCCGAATAGTTGACCTTCTCGGAGTTGCCTTCGCTGAGCGTCAGGCGGCACACCACGGACTCGCTCTCGGCGCCCACCAGGGTGCCGCGGCCTTTCCAGCTGCCGACATAGGACTTCAGCAGCGCCACATCGGCCGGTGCGGCCATTACGGGCGCGGCGGCCATGGGGGTGACGGCCAGCAGACCAGCGAGCGCGACAATGCGCGGCAGGGGTCCGAAGAGCTTCATTTCTTAACGCCTCCAAGCGGATGAAAGAATCGCCCCCCGGCGACCAGCAGAGCCGGCAGGATGAACACATCGCCGATCAATGCAAAGCCGAGAGTTATCACAAACAGGGTGCCAAACAAGGCGACTTGCGGCAGCGCCGAGAACATGACGATGGCCATGCCGGAGCAGAGGATCAGCGTGGCGGCAATAATCGCGCCGCCGATACGCTCCATGGTGTGATGAATAGCATCGAGGTGCGAGCGTCCTTCTTCGCGCCGCGAATGCAGATAGTGCGACAGGAAGTGTGTGGTGTCGTCGACGGCGATACCGAAGGCGATAGTCAGCGCCAGCACAGTGGTGAGCTGCAGCCCCGAACCACTGAAGTACAGCCACGCTTCGGTGCCGAGCACCGGGAAGAGGTTGGGGATGGCGGCGGCAACGGCGACCCGCAGCGAGCGGAAGGCCCAGCCGATCAGGAACAGGTTGACGATCACCGACAGCGTCAGGTCGAGCTGCAGGCCGCGTACGATGTTATCGGTGGCATAGGTGGTCATCACCCGGAAGCCGCCGACCTCGGCGCCTTCGATGCCGGCTGCCTTGATGTCGGCCTCGATGCCTTCCTTGAGCCGGACCAGCTCTTCGGACGAGATGATCGTCGGCATGAACCCGGTGACGAGGGCGCGGGTGCCGTCGGGTGTCACGAAGCGGCCGCGCAGGTCGCCAACGGCGTTGAAGATCTGCTCGCGGGTAAAGCCGGACTCGGCATAGTGCGTGAAAGCGGCGGCCGAGATCACCTTGTTGACGCCGAGGTGCTTCTCAACGATCTGGTGGACCTTCTTTACCTTCTCGAAGTCCTTGTCGCCGACATCGGCGATGCCTTCGTCCAGCGGCACGTTGACATAGAGCGGCGCGACGCCGCCGACGCCCTGGTCGATCTGCTCGGCCGCGGTCAGGGCGGTCGAGTTCTTGGCCATGAAGTCCTCGAACGAGAACCGCGGCTGGATCAGTGCATAGGGGATCAGCAGCAGGCCGGTGAGGACGATGGCGATGGCGGCGAGCGGGCGGCCGAGCTTTGAAGCGACGAACCAGGCCAGCGGGATCGGCGCGGTAATGGCGTAGCTCGGCTTGGGCGCCTTGAAGCCGAGCCGGATGGCGAGCTTCAGAATCAGCGGCAGGAACGTCATCAGGCAGATGAAGTTGATCACCGAGGCGAGCGAACCGGCCCAGGAGAATTCCTGGATGCCCTGGCCGGCGGTCAGCGACAGCGACAGGAAGGACACCAGCGTCGTTAGCATAGTGAGCCCGCTGGCGGGGCCGACGACACGCACCGTCTCATCGACAGCCTTGTAGGGATCCATGCCTTCTCGCCAGTAGGCGAGCCAGTTGAAGATGAAGAACAGGCTCTCCGCGAAGGCGATCACCAGGACGATCGTGGTGACGATGATGGTGAGGAAGGAGAACGAGCCGAACAGCGCAATGATCGTGCCCATCACCCAGATCACGGCGACGAACGGCGTGGCGGCGACCAGCACGGCGCCCCAGAAGGAGCGGAGCGAGAACAGGGCGATCAGCGCGCCGAGCGCGAAGCCGTAGACCGTGAAGGTGATCTGGTCGTCGACCGCGGCGTTGAGCATCTCGCTGGTCCAGATCGGCGGACCGGTGAGCTCGACCTGGACCTGGTCCGACTCGTAGTCGGCGACCAGCGAGCGCAGGTCGTCGATCATGGCGCGGGTGCCGCCGCCCTTGGTCATTTCGGGATTGGGGAACACGATGATGACCACGCCGGACAGGTCCGGGTTGATCAGGTTCTTCATCATCGGGTCGTTGTTGTAGAGGTCGGTCAGCGCCTTGCTGACTTCCTCCGATGTCTGCATGCCCTCAGGAACGGCGGGGAGGGTCGTGCCATCAGGGGCCGGAACGCGCAGCGTGAACGCCGACATGGTGCCGGTGATGTACTCGCTGTTCGAGATATCGAGCGCCATGGCGCGGATCGTCTCGATGGTCTCGGGGTTGGTGAGACTCGGTGAATTGACCAGCAGGTAGATGTCGTTTTCGAACGTGCCGAAGGTATTGGCGAGGTGTTCGTAGTTGTCGTATTCTTGGCCGGAATGCGCGAAGACGCGCAACATGTCGCCGTCGACGCTGGCGCGCGGCACCTGCACGATGCAGAACACGGTCATCAGCAACACGAAGGCGGTGATGACCCGCGGATGCTTCAGCGTGATGTGGCCGAGCGTTTCAAGCCCGAAGCCGATGGAACGATCATGCCCGAAGGCCCAGTTCCACAGCCGGCCCAACAGAGAATTCTTCGACAATAGACTCGTCCCCTAGACGGTGGCGCCCCGCGTCAGGCGCGGATTACTACGGATTCACGGTCGACGCGTCCAGCCGTTTGAGCGGCGCATCACCCTGCGAATGTGGCGCAACAGGGCGATTCCGGCCCAAAGTTGCCGCAAACCCACGTCACTATCCTGAGACGCGTAGCGCGACGCCTGTTACCAATACCGTGGACATCTCGCCGGCAACCCCGCGCCGATTGGTCTTCGGAACGGGAATCGCCTAAAGCTTTCCGCAGCTTTCATAGTTCGAAAACGGCCCCGTGGCAGACAAGACCGACGACCCGAACGGCGCAGCGCCGCTCCCCTCCGACATCGCCCCGATTTCGATCAGCGACGAGATGCGCGAGTCCTATCTCAGTTACGCGATGAGCGTGATCGTGAGCCGGGCTCTGCCTGACGTGCGCGACGGGCTGAAGCCGGTGCACCGGCGCATCCTCTATTCCATGCACGAGCAGGGCTACGTGTGGAACCGACCGCACCGCAAGTCGGCCCGCGTGGTCGGCGACGTGATTGGTAAGTACCACCCGCACTCCAACGACGCGGTGTACTTCTCGTTGGTGCGCATGGCGCAGGAGTTCTCGCTCCGCGTGACGCTGATCGACGGGCAGGGCAATTTCGGCTCGGTCGATGGCGATATGCCCGCCGCCATGCGCTACACCGAAGTGCGCATGGAGAAGGTGACCGACAGCCTGCTCGATGACATCGACAAGGACACGGTCGACTTCAAGGACAACTACGACGCGTCCGAGCGCGAGCCGACGGTGCTGCCGGCACGCTTCCCGAACCTCCTGGTCAATGGCGGCAGCGGTATTGCCGTCGGTATGGCGACCAACATCCCGACCCACAATCTGGGCGAGGTGATCGACGCCGTCCTGATGCTGATGGACAACCCCGGTGCGATCACCGAGGAACTGATGACCGTGCTGCCGGGGCCGGACTTTCCGACCGGCGCCATCATCCTCGGCCGCTCCGGCATCCGCCAGGCCTATGAGACGGGCCGCGGCGCCATCCTCATTCGTGGCAAGGCCCATACCGAGGAGATGCGCAAGGAGCGCGAGGCGATCATCATCACCGAGATCCCGTATCAGGTGAACAAGGCGACGATGATCGAGAAGATGGCCGAGCTGGTGCGCGACAAGCGCATCGAGGGCATCTCCGATATCCGCGACGAATCCGACCGTAACGGCATGCGCGTGGTCATCGAGCTGAAGCGCGATGCGGTGCCCGATGTGGTGCTGAACCAGCTCTATCGGTTCACCCCGCTGCAGGGTTCGTTCGGCTGCAACTTCGTGGCGTTGAACGGCGGCAAGCCGGAACTGATGAGCCTCAAGCAGATGCTGGTGGCGTTCCTCGACTTCCGCGAAGTCGTGGTGACGCGTCGTACCCGGTTCCTGCTCAACAAGGCGCGCGACCGCGCCCACATTCTCGTCGGCCTCGCCGTGGCGGTGGCCAACGTGGACGAGGTCATCGCGCTGATTCGCACCTCGCCCGACCCGGGCACCGCCCGCGAGCGGCTGATGGCGCGTGACTGGCCAGCTCGCGACGTGGCGCCGCTGATTGCGCTGATCGACGATCCGCGTCACCGGATGAACGAGGACGGCACGTTCAAGCTGAGTGACGAGCAGGCGCGCGCCATTCTGGCGCTGACGTTGAGCCGGCTCACCGCGCTGGGCGTCAACGAAATCGGCGAGGAACTGGCCGGGCACGGCAAGGATATTTCCGAGTATCTCAGCATCCTGCGCTCGCGCGAGCGGGTGCTGGAGATCGTCCGCACCGAGCTGACCGAGATCAAGGAGCAGTTCAACACGCCGCGCCTGACCGTCATCGACGAGGCGGCCGGCGACTTCGAGGACGAGGACCTGATCGCCCGCGAAGACATGGTGGTGACCGTCACCCATGGCGGCTATATCAAGCGCGTGCCGCTGACCTCGTATCGGGCGCAGCGCCGCGGCGGCAAGGGCCGCTCCGGCATGGCGACGCGCGACGAGGATTTCGTCAGCCGGCTGTTCATCGCCAACACCCACACGCCGGTGCTGTTCTTCTCGTCGGCCGGCCAGGTCTACAAGATGAAGGTGTGGCGCCTGCCGATCGGCGAGCCGCAGGCTCGCGGCAAGGCGCTGATCAACATGCTGCCGCTTGATCCGGGCGAGCGCATCACCTCGATCATGCCGCTGCCGGAAGATGAAAGCAGCTGGCAGCAGCTCGACGTGATGTTCTCGACCATACGCGGCACGGTGCGCCGCAATTCGCTGGCCGATTTCGTCGAGATCAACAAGAACGGCAAGATCGCCATGAAGCTCGATGAAGGGGACGGCATCGTCGATGTCGCCACCTGCACGGCCAATGACGACGTGCTGCTGACCACGGCGCTGGGGCAGGCGATCCGCTTCCAGGTCGATGAGGTCCGGGTGTTCAAGGGGCGCGATTCGACCGGTGTGCGTGGCATCAGCCTCGCCGAGGGCGACCGCATCATCTCGATGGCGATCGTCCACCACTTCGACGCCGAGTCTTCGGAGCGCTCTGCCTACCTGAAGATGAGCCGCGCGGTGCGCGGCGAGGGCGAAACCGAGGAGGTTTCCGACGACGCCGAGGATGCGGTGCCGGCCGGCGAGCTGAGCCAGGAGCGCTATGCGGCAATGTCGGCCGCCGAGCAGTTCATCCTGACCATTTCGGAAAACGGCTACGGCAAGCGCACCTCGAGCCACGAGTACCGCATCACCGGACGTGGCGGCAAAGGCATCGTCGCCATGGCGGTGAACAAGCGCAACGGCCCGCTGATCGGCTCGTTCCCCGTGGAAGATGGCGACCAGATCATGCTGGTGACCAATGGCGGCCAGGTGATCCGCGTGCCGGTGGATGCCGGCCCGGATAACCGCATCCGCATCGTCGGTCGCTCCTCGCAGGGCGTCACGGTGTTCAACACCGCCGATGGCGAGAAGGTGGTCTCGGTGGAGCGGATCAGCGAGCCGGAAGGCGAGGATGCCGAGCCGGAGGCTGGCGAGCCGGGGCCCGACGAGCCGGGCGATGGCACCGCCACCTGACGGCGACAGGGTTTCGATCAAGCAGCGGGCGGCAATTGCCGCCCGTTTGCGTTCCGCCATCGAGCAGAGCTTCGCCCACTGGGATGCGGTGCCCGATCTCGACTTCGATGCCGTATTCGACGCGTATCTCGACGAAGTCTTGGCGGCCGAGACGCGGCTGGCCTTCGTCCTCGCCAACCAGCGGTTGATGGCGCAACTGCGTAACGGGCACAGCGGCTTTCACGATGACTGGGTGATGCAGCGGCATGGGCGATCGTTCGGGCTGATGCTGCGGCCGCTGGCGCCCATCGCGGGCGACTGGCGATCCTGATCGACGGCACGGTCGGCTCGGCAGCGGAAGATTTCGCCATGCCGTTCAAGGACAATGGGCGCGCCCTGCTGGTGGGGGAGGCGACTGCAGGAAGCAGCGGGCAGCCGCACCACTTCGATCTCGGCGAGGGGTTTCGCGCGTGGGTCGGGGCCAAGCGCGAGACGTTTCCCGATGGCGCCAGATTCGAGGGCGTCGGAATTGCTCCTGACCTCGAGACTATCCAACAGGCGGCAGATTTACGCGAAACCAGCGACCGCGTTCTGAACGGTGCTTTGGCATCCATGACGTCGTGATGGCGGATAATATGCGACAAATGCGCTGATATTTTGGAAATCGATTGACTAACCCGGCCAATTGGCGGAAGACCATGCTGCTGGCCGCGGGTTGCTGACCCTGCTTGCGGCGCAGCGATAGTTGTGGCTGGCTCGTTGGAGCGAGCCAGCCTAACGCCCCGGAGCCCCTGATGATCGATCCCGCCATCCTTCTTCCGTATGTTCTCGCCTGCCTGCTGTTCGCCGTCGTGCCCGGACCGTCGGTCACCGTGGTGGTCGCCAATTCACTGGCGCGCGGCACCAAAGCCGGGCTGCTGACTATTCTGGGCACCGAGATCGCCATGCTGAGCATGGTGTTCATCGTTGCCGTCGGGCTCGACGCGGTGATGACGCTGGTGTCGGAGGCCTTCACCATCATCAAGTTCGTCGGCGCGGCCTACCTGGTGTGGATCGGCTTCAAGATGTTCACCTCGTCGGGCAAGCTCGAGATGGGCACCCCGGGCGAGAAACTGCCGCTTGGCCGCTACATCTGGCAGGGGGCGTTGATCAACTGGTCCAACCCCAAGACGCTGTTGTTCCTCGGGGCGTTCCTGCCGCAGTTCATCGATATGAGCCGCCCGGCCTTCGAGCAGATCATGGTGCTGGGGCTGATCGTCATGGCCGTCGCTACCCTGTCGGACTGCGTCTACGCGGTGATCGCCGGCAGCGCTCGGCAGCTCTTGACCATCGCGCGGGTGCGGATGATGAACCGGGTATCCGGCGTCATCCTGATGATCGGCGGCGTCTGGCTGGCGTTCCAGAAGCGCAGCTGACAGGACTGTCTCAATCGTCATGGCGGTGCTAGTTCAGCGCCGCCATGCCTGATCTGCCGATCCTCATATCGTTCATCGTCGCCGCCTTTGTCGTGGTGATCGTTCCCGGGGTTACCGTCTCGGCGCTGGTCAGCACGTCGCTGGCTCGCGGCATGGCGGCCGGGTTGTGGATGGAAGCCGGGGTCCAGGTGGGGCGCTTCACCATGGTGCTGGTGGTGGCGTTGGCGCTCGAAGCAGTAACCGGGTTCGTCGGGGCGGCGTTCGACATCATCAAATATGTCGGCGCGGCTTACCTGATCTGGATCGGCTGGGGCTACATCACCAGCCGGCACGGCATCGCTACCGACCGGCCGATCGTGGCGCGCTCGCCATTGCAGCAGGCAGCAGCCGGTTTCTTCGTCCTGTGGAGCAACCCCAAGGCGCTGATCTTTTTCGGGGCCTTCCTGCCGCAATTCGTCAACCCGGCTTTCCCCGCCTGGCCGCAAGTCGTCGTGCTCGGGCTGATCGAAATGGCGGCGGGCCTCATCACCGACTGCGTCTACATCTATCTCGCCGCCAGGGCGCGTGGGGCGCTGGGCGACGACCGGATGCAACTGGTCAACCGCATCGCCGGGGTGATTCTGATCGGCGCGGCGATCTGGCTGGTGCTGCAGCGGCACGCTTGATCTGCCCACACAGGCCCGCAAACGTGAATGAACAACCACCGCTCCGTGGTGGCGCGGCGCGACAAGTTCTGAATACTGACGTGCAGGGGTGGGGGAGGACCGGATGGTCATCACGGAATCATGTGTGCTGCTGGCTACCGAGGTCGTCTATGCGCGGGCCATGGAGGCGCTGGCGGGAGATCTGGCGATCTACTTTGCAGCTGGCACGCATCAGCCCCTGGACAACGCTCGTCAGGCCATCACCCGCATGCTCGAACGGACAATGGAGCTGCCGCTGGCCACCTATCTGGAAGGTTTCTCCCTGACCGCGGCGGAGACTGACGAGGCGATGTCGCGCTCGCTTGCTCGCATCGGCCAGTCGATACAGTTGATCCGTGCCGCAGCGTTGCCGTCGCAGCAGCCCTAGGTGACCAGCCGGAACTTCAGGAAGCGCTGGCCGGCATACTCCAATTCGCCGGCGGGCTCGAAGCCGAGGCGAGCCAGGCCCTTAAGCCGCACCCGGCTTGGCGGCAACATGATGGTGATGTTGCGGATCTGCTGGTCGGTGCCGCGGCGGACCAGCTCTCGGAAGATCGCCGCACCGTGTCCCCATTGGCCGGGGAGCAGCACAAGGCCGAGATCGGCCTCGTCGCCTTCCTTCTGATAGCCCCCCCAACCGGCGAAGGCGCCGTCGATCCTGATAGCCCAAGGGCCGTAGCCGTTCTGCTGCCATTGCGCATCCTTGGCGCGCGCCCATGCGGCAGCGCTTTCGGCGTCCCAGCTGTCGCCGGCCATCGGCATGTGACGACGGACATCGGGATCGGTGAGCAGCGCGAGCAGCTCGGTCGCCCGGATCTCGGACAGCGGATGAAAGGTGAGCTCGGTCATCGTCGCCCCTCTTCGACAGGACTGACAGTATATCGCCACCAGACGGCTGTCTCCCGAGCCCGGCTTGCCAGAATTGCCTTGCCGTGACAAAACCCGCCGCAACATCAACGGGGAGGGCGCTCCGCCATGGCCAGACTTGTCGGCTTTTATCCCGGCTCTTTCGATCCCTTGACCAATGGCCACCTCGACGTGATCGAGCGCGCCTGCAAGCTGGTCGATACGCTGGTGATCGCGGTGGGCACCCACCATTCCAAGAAGCCGCTGTTCAGCCATGAGGATCGTGTGGCGCTGCTGCGCGCCGTGCTCGAGCCGATCGGCAAGCGCACCGACACCGAGTTCCAGTTCGTCGATTTCTCCGGCCTGATGGTCAATGCAGCCCGCGCCGCCGGCGCCAAGCTGATCATCCGTGGCCTGCGCGATACCACCGACTACAATTTCGAGATGCAAATGGTGGGCATGAATGCCCAGATGGCGCCGGACCTGCAGACGGTCTTCCTGCCATCCAGCCCGCATGTCCGCCACATCTCGGCCACGCTCGTGCGTCAGATCGCCGAGCTCGGAGGCGACATCAGCGCCTTTGTCCCGCCCATCGTTCTGAAGGCACTGAAGAAATAATGTCCGATCCCATCAAGCGCGCCGGCATCATCCTCGGCATTCTCCTCGCCGCGGTCGCCGCCTTCTTCACCGTCTCGATTGCTGCTCCGCAGGCCGCAAAGGCACAGGAGGGCAAGCCTCACTGGATCCTCGAGCTCAAGGACGGCATCGTCGACATCGAGCTTCGGCCCGACCTCGCGCCCGGCCATGTGAAGCGGGTGATCGAACTCACCGAGAAGGGCTTTTACAACGGCATTGTCTTCCACCGCGTCATCGACGGCTTCATGGCGCAGGGTGGCGATCCGACCGGCACCGGCATGGGCGGCTCCGACTTGCCGGACCTCGCGGCGGAATTCACCACCGCCGAGCACTTTACCCGCGGCGTCGTCGCGGCGGCCCGTTCGTCCGATCCGAACAGCGCCAATTCGCAGTTCTTCATCATGTTCGCCGACGCGCCGCACCTCGATGGCCAGTACACCATCTGGGGCAAGGTCGTTTCGGGCATGGAGTTCGTCGATCTGATCAAGAAGGGCGCCGGCGACCAGCCGGTCCAGGACCCGGACAAGATCATCTCCGCCAAAATCGAATACAAGTAAGGAAGGCCCACTCATGGCTTATGCCGATCCCGAGAATACCCTCGTCATCGAAACCACCAAGGGCAAGGTGGTCATCGCCATGCGCCCTGACCTGGCTCCGAACCACGTCGCCCACATCAAGAAGCTGGCGCGTGAAGGCTTTTATGACGGCATCGTCTTCCACCGCGTGATCGATGGCTTCATGGCGCAGACCGGCGATCCGACCGGCACCGGCACGGGTTCGTCGAAGTACCCGAACCTGAAGCAGGAATTCAACGCCGAGCCGCACGTTCGCGGCGTGGCGTCGATGGCCCGGGCGCAGAACCCGGACAGCGCCAACTCGCAGTTCTTCATCGTGTTCAACGATGCCCGCTTCCTCGACCGTCAGTACACGGTCTGGGGCAAGGTCATCGAAGGCATGGAGAACGTCGACCAGATCAAGCGCGGCGAGCCGGTGCGTGATCCGGACTCGATGGTTTCGGTGAAGGTCGCGGCGGACATCGCCGAATGATCCGGCTGGCCGCAATTGCATCGATCGTGAGCCTTTGCGGCCTTGCCACCCCGTCGCTGGCGACGGAGTGGGTGAACTGCGTCGCGCCGGATGGCGCGGCGACGTTCGACTTTCTGGTCGGCTCGGTCGATTTTCTGTCGATCGCCGGCCTCAACATTTCGACCGGCGAGAAGGTGTGGGCCAGCAGCGCCGCCTACGGACCGGGCGATCCGGTGGTGGTCGGGCAGGCCTTCGAGAGCGCCGAGACGATTCTGATCGATGCGGTCGATGAGAGCATGGCGGCCAAGGTTGCCGAGCTACGCTTGTTCAAGACTACGGAAGCCGATGCGATGGTCTATGGCGGCACGCTCCGCATCCCGGGCTATGGCGCCTGGGCGGTGAGCTGCACCGGCCCCTGATGCGCGTCGACGACTTCGATTTCGAACTTCCCGGCGAGTGCATCGCACTCCACCCCGCTGAACCCAGGGATTCTGCCCGCATGCTCATCGTGCGGCCGGGCGAGGCGCTGGAGGATGGTCGGGTAACCGACCTGTTGCGCCTGCTGCGCGCCGGTGACGTGCTGGTGGTGAACGACACCCGTGTGCTGCCGGCCGAACTCACCGGCACCCGGATCCGCGGTGAGCTCAGCGCCAATGTCAGCTTCAACTTGCACAAGCGGGTTGACGCCAATACCTGGCGGGCGTTTGCGCGACCGGCCAAGAAACTGCACCTGCTCGACCGGCTGGAACTGGGCGACAATGGCTCGATCGCCGCCACTGTGACTGGCAAGGGCGAGACGGGCGAGATCACGCTGGCGTTCGACCTCGGCGGGGCGGAGCTCGACGAGGCGATCAAGGCGCATGGCGCCATGCCGCTGCCACCCTATATCGAGGCCAAGCGCCACACCGAAGAGCGCGACAAGTCGGACTATCAGACGGTCTATGCCGCCCGCGATGGCGCGGTGGCGGCGCCGACGGCGGGGCTGCATTTCACCGAAAACCTGCTGCAGCAGCTGGCCGATCTCGGCGTGAGCGTCGAGCGGGTGACGCTGCATGTCGGGGCAGGGACCTTCCTGCCGGTGAAGGTCGATGACACCGACGACCACGTGATGCATGCCGAATGGGGCGATATCCCCGCGGCGGTGGTGGAGCGCATCCTCGCCGCCAAGGCCAAGGGCGGGCGAGTGATCGCGGTGGGGACGACGAGCCTTCGGCTGCTGGAGACGGCGGCGCGGGCGACCGGCACGCTGCAGCCCTTCGTCGGCGACACCGACATCTTCATCACGCCGGGCTACCGCTTCAACGCGGTGGATATGCTGATGACCAACTTCCACCTGCCGCGCTCGACCCTGTTCATGCTGGTCAGCGCGTTTGCCGGGCTCGACACGATGCGCGCCGCTTACGCGCACGCGATCGGGAACGGATATCGGTTCTATTCGTATGGAGATGCATCGCTGCTGTTTCGCGCCTGAGGAGAGAGCGAATGGACGATGATCTCGATGCAATGAACCATGCCGCGCTATTGGCCGAGGTGAAGCGGCTGCGCGCCGGCATCCGCGAACACCGCGACAGCACGATGCATGGGCTCTGCTGGCATCACCCGCAACTGTGGGACTTGTTGCCGGAGCGGACCGACCCGAAGATCATGGTGCCGGACTGGCCGCAATTCATGCGTGGCTGCATCCGCTACCGGCAGTCGCTGGACGAGCAACGGCCCAACGCGCCGCGCAGCGGCAAGGAGTTCGGGCAGTAACGAAAGACATCGTGCGGTTTGCTGCCTGTCGCCTGGAGGGATATTCTCTCGGGGCGAGGGGATGTTCCCCTCGACAACCGGGAGGAGCGAAGATGTCAAAATATATCCTGCTGCTCAACTGGACCGAGCAAGGCGTCAAGACCGTCAAGGAGTCGGCCAAGCGCTATGATGCCGCCAAGGAGGCGGCCAAGGCCGTCGGCGGGACGCTCGAAACTATCTATATGACGTTCGGCGCCTATGACCTGGTGGGTATCCTCGATGCCCCCAATGACGAGGCTGCTGCCACTTTCGTGCTGCGCACGGGCATGGCCGGCAATATCCGGGCGACGACGCTCAAGGCCTTCTCCGAAGCCGACTATCGCAAGGTCATCGGAGGCATCTGACCGCCGGGACGGACGAGAGCAAGCCCTCGCCGCGGGGTGACAGGCGCGCGCCGTCCCGCTAATAGGCGCGCATGATCGACTTCTCCTTCACCCTTCAGGCTACCGACGGCATGGCGCGCCGCGGGCGGATCGACACTTCCCGCGGCGACGTGCAGACACCGGCTTTCATGCCGGTCGGCACTGTCGGCACGGTCAAAGCGATGTACCCCGAGCAGGTGCGCGAAACCGGCGCGGATATCCTGCTCGGCAACACTTACCACCTGATGCTCCGCCCCGGCGCCGAACGCGTCGCGGCGCTCGGTGGTCTGCATGACTTCATGGACTGGCAGCGGCCGATCTTGACCGATAGCGGCGGCTTCCAGGTGATGTCGCTGGCGAAGCTCAGAAAGCTCACCGAGAAGGGCGTCACCTTCCGCTCGCATATCGACGGCTCGGCCTATGAGCTGACACCGGAACGCTCGATCGAGATTCAGACGCTGCTCGACAGCGACATCATCATGCAGCTCGACGAGTGCATCCCGCTGCCGTCCGAGCACAAGGAAATGCTGCGCGCCATGGAGCTGTCGCTGCGCTGGGCGCAGCGCAGCAAGGACGCGTTCGGGCACCAGCCGCACCGCGCGCTGTTTGGCATCGTGCAGGGCGGCGATGACGCGAACCTGCGAGCCAAGTCGGCTGAGGGACTGAAGTCGATCGGCTTCAACGGCTACTCGATCGGCGGCCTCGCGGTGGGCGAACCGCAGGAGGTGATGTTCCGGGTGCTCAGTGAGATCACGCCGGAGTTGCCGACCGATAAGCCGCGCTACCTGATGGGCGTGGGCAAGCCCGATGACATCCTCGGCGGTATCGAGCGCGGCGTCGACATGTTCGACTGCGTGCACCCGACGCGGGCCGGACGGCACGGGCACGCCTATACGCGCTTCGGTGTCATCAACCTGAAGAACGCCCGGCATAAGGACGATCCGCGTCCCCTCGACGAAACCTCGCCCAACCCGAACTGCCGCCGCTTCAGCCGCGCCTACCTGCACCACCTGATCCGTACCGAGGAGATGCTCGGGGCGATGATCCTGAGCCAGATCAACCTGAGCTACTACCAGCAGCTCTGCATAGGGGCCCGTCAGGCGATCGAGGCTGGTACGTTCGCCGATTATGCGGCACAAACCCGAGCGACATGGGCGGCGGGCGACATCGCCGCCGTCTGATGTGGAGCGTGGTCAGGAAAAGCTGCAGACTTTTCCGGTTCGACCGCGCGACCAACTAAAGAACCGGAGAACAGCGTCATGGCCACCCCTCGCAAGTCCCTCCTCAATCCGCTGATGAAGTCGCGCAAGCGTCTCGATGAGACGACCATGCGCGAGCTGTTCGCGAGCGATCCCAACCGCTTCAAGAGCTTCTCGGCCAAGGCCGGCGAGCTGCTGCTCGATTACTCGAAGAACCGCATCGACGAGAAGGCGATGGCGGCCTTGTTCGAGCTGGCGCGCGCTGCCGGGGTCGAGGAGCGGCGCGACGCGATGTGGAAGGGCGAGCACATCAACATCACCGAGGACCGCGCGGTGCAGCACATGGCGCTGCGCTATATGGGCGACAAGAAGGTGGTGGTCGACGGCAAGGATGTGATGCCCGAGGTGCGTGGCGTCCTCGCGGCAATGAAGGGCTTTTCCGACGCGGTGCGCGACGGCTCGATCAAGGGCTCGAGCGGCGACAGCTTCACCGACGTGGTCAATATCGGCATTGGCGGCTCCGACCTCGGCCCGGCGATGGTGACGCTGGCGCTGGCGCCCTACACGCGGGCCGACCTCCGGGCGCATTACGTCTCGAACGTCGACGGCGCCCATATCCATGATGTGCTGAGGGGGCTCGACCCGAAGCGGACGATGTTCATCGTCGCCTCGAAGACTTTCACCACCGATGAGACGATGACCAACGCGGCAACTGCCCGTGCCTGGATCGCTTCGGCGCTGGGTGAGGCGGCGGTGCCGGATCATTTCGCGGCGCTTTCGACCAACCTCAAGGCCTGCGCCGATTTCGGCATCAAGTCCGATCGCATCTTCGGCTTCTGGGACTGGGTCGGCGGCCGCTACTCGGTGTGGTCGGCCATCGGGCTGCCGGTGGCGATTGCCGTCGGCTACGAGAATTTCGAGGCGTTCCTGCGCGGCGCTTACGAAATGGACCAGCACTTTTTGAAGACCAAGCTGGAAAAGAACCTGCCGGTCATCATGGGCGTGCTTGGTGTCTGGTATCGCAACGCCTGGGGCTTTTCGACCCATGCCGTGCTGCCTTACGACCAGCGGCTTTCCCGCTTCGCCGCCTACCTGCAGCAGCAGGATATGGAATCGAACGGCAAGTCAGTGACGCTCAACGGCAAGGCGGTGGACTACCCGACCGGCCCGATCATCTGGGGCGAGCCGGGCACCAATGGGCAGCACGCGTTCTACCAGCTGATCCACCAGGGCACCGACGTGATCCCGGTGGATTTCCTGATCGCCGCGCAGCCGCATGAGCAGTTGCCGCCGCACCACGACAAGCTGGTGGCGAACGTCCTGGCGCAATCCGAAGCGCTGATGCTGGGCAAGACCAAGGACGAGGTGGTGGCGGAGCTCAGCGCCCAGGGCCTCGACAAGGCGCGGATCAAGGAACTGACGCCGCACAAGATGTTCCCCGGCAACCGTCCCTCGAACACGCTGCTCTACCCCAAGCTGACGCCGGAACGGCTCGGTAGCCTGATCGCGCTCTACGAGCACAAGGTGTTCGTGCAGGGCACCATCTGGGGCGTGAATTCTTACGACCAGTGGGGGGTCGAGCTTGGCAAGCAGTTGGCCAAGGCGCTGCTGCCCAAGGTGCAGGGTACGGAGAAGGCAACGGCCCATGACAGCTCCACCAAGGGGCTGGTGGACGCGTACCTGAAACTCAAATGAGCGAGGCGGTGGAAGAGCATGGGGTGAAGAAAGCAGCGCCGGTCGGGATCGATCTCGATCGGCTCGCGGCCACGTTTGCCGATTTCGGCCTTGGTGTTCCCGCGGCGATCACCGAACTCCTTGGTGGCGGCGCACGCTCGTTCCGCATCGACCGCGTGGACGGCCAGCCGGTCGTGCTCAAGGTATTCAACGACGCGCTGCCGTACGCGACCGGCAAAGAGACTTATGCGTCGCAGTTGCTACGCGACCTCGATGTGCCGATGACTCGCTTCCTCGCCTCGGACGAGACCCGCACCCGGATGCCGTTCCGCTACACCATCGCCAACTACTTGCCTGGCAGGCAGGTGATGACCTTCAAGGACGCGCCGGACGTCGGCGACCTCTACCGGCAGATGGGTGAGATGCTGCGCAAGCTGCACACCGTACCGGTGCCCGGCTACGGCGCCTTCGATGCGGACGGCCTCCACGATCCGGTGTCGACCAATACCGAATATCTCGCGCGCCGCTTCGCCCACGGCATCGGCCAGTTCCGCCGCTACGGCGGTGGCGAGGCGCTGGCGCAGCGGCTCGAGGCGATCTTCGCCGCCCATGCGGATGTCATCGCCGAAAGCCGGGGCGCGGTGTTTGCGCATGACGACTTTCAGCCGCACAACGTGCTGGCGGAGCGCGATGCGAACGGGCGGCTGCAGCTCACGGGGCTGCTCGACTTCGGCAATGCGCGGGCGTCGGATCCGATCTGCGACCTCGCCAAGGCGCTGTTCTGCTCGGAGCATGATGCGCCGGGCTCAACGCCGCATATCCGGGCCGGCTACGGCGCCTTCGATCATCCCGATCCCGAAGCGGCCCTGTGGATCTACACGCTCGTGCACCGCGTCACGATGTGGATGTGGTTGCGGCATGTCGGGGTGATCCTAGAGGGTGAGCGGCACGACCTGATGGGCGATCTCGAGGCGATGGCGGAAGCCGGGGCGTACACGGCATGACCATCACGACCGAAACTGAACTCGAAAAGCTCAAGGCCATCGGTCGCATCTGCGCCGTGGCGCGCGATGCGATGGCGGCGGCGCTGGCGCCGGGGATCACCACGCAGGAACTGGATAACATCGGCCGGCGCATCCTCGATGCTGCCGGGGCGCGTTCGGCGCCCGAGATCACCTATGATTTTCCGGGCGCCACCTGCATTTCGGTGAATGAGGAAATCGCGCACGGCATTCCCGGGTCGCGCGTTATCCAGGCAGGTGACCTGGTGAATATCGACGTGTCGGCGGAGCTCGACGGGGTGTTCGCCGATACCGGCGCGTCGTTCCTAGTGCCGGAAGCCGATCCGCGGCTGGTGGCGCTCTGCCGCGACGGCAAGCGCGCCATGTGGGAAGGGATCCGGGCGGTGAAGACCGGTGCGCCGCTCAACGGCATCGGCATCGCCATCGGCGCCTTCGCCAGAAAACACCGCTACACGCTGATCGAGAATCTCGCCAGCCATGGGGTCGGCGACAGCCTGCACGATGAGCCGGGCGAGATCGCCACCTGGCCGGACAAGTCCGATCGGCGGGTGATCACCGAAGGGCTGGTGTTCACGGTGGAACCGTTCCTGTCGCTGGGCGGCCGGATGGCCGAGCAGCGCGACGAGGACGACGAATGGACGCTGGTGGCCGATCCGCCGGCTCCTTGCGTGCAGTACGAGCACACTATCGTCGCGACACGTCGTGGCGCGATTGTGGTGACCGCGGCATAAGTGCGGCGCTGCGCTGAATGGTTTCTGAAGGGATGGTTCTAAACGCGTTCAAAATCAGTGCGCTAGGGTGATATCAACGCTGCAGATGCAGCACTGAACCAAACCCCAAGGACTACTGAAATGACCGTTCTCAACACCCTCCGGCAGACCGGCCGCGCCGCGGTCCTTGCCGTCGTCCTCGCCGGCACCGCCCTGAGCGCGGTCCCGGTCCAGGCTGCCCCGAACATGGGCGGCTTCTCGCTCGATGTGAAGCCGCAGGGCGGCGACCAGAAGCAGCTGCAGCAGTTCAAGAAGAAGAACTTCGGCCCGAACGACTTCTTCAACTGGTGCCTGACCGACAAGCAGATCCGCAAAGGCCTCAAGGCCTACGGCTTCTTCGAGGTGGAGATCGTCGATTACCTGAGCAAGAACCGCGTTCGCGTCCAGGCCGGCTATGACGACTGGTACTATTCGATGCGCATCAACCGCTGCTCGGGCATGGTCGACCGCATCAAGAAGCTCTACCCGGTCGATGACGAAGACGACTGGGGTGACGACGACGACTGGTACCCGTCGCCGTATTGATCGAGATCAGGGCAGGGGCCGGAAACGGCCCCTGTTTATTTCCTGGTGACCACCGATTGGGTAGCACCGTTTGCCCCACCAACTCGGTGTCATCCCAGCGAAAGCTAGGACCCATTCATCCGCTTGCGCTGTGGTGAGTTGGGTCCCAGCTTTCGCTGGGATGACACCGGTGGGGGAGGCGAGGCAGCGGAAAATCTTGCCGGGCATCGTCGTCAACTGGCGGTTCGATCGATCTAGAGATCGATGCGTCGGAACAGCCACCAGGGCATTTCGCGCACGAGGCGCATGATCAGCCGCCAGCGGCGCGGGGCGTATTGCACCGGTCCGCCGTGCTCGGCGGCGTGGCGCACCAGTCGCGCTACATTATCGGCGGAAGCTAGCCGGCGGCCCGGTGGACTGTTCGCCGTCATTGCCGTCGCCGTCGGACCCGGCTTCACCACCACGGCGCGCGGACCCCCGCGGCCGAACCTCCCGGCGAAGCGGTGAGCGATGCCCTCGACCAGTGTTTCGATGCCGGCCTTGGTCGAGGCGTAAATGAAGTTCCTGCGCCGGCCCCGATCACCGGCAACCGAGCCGAGCACCACCAGCGCGCCATGACCCTGCGCCTCGAGCAGGTTGGCGGCCGCCAGCGACCACAGGGCGGTGGAGGTGTAGTTCGTGGTCATCATCCGGGTGGCGACGGCAAGATCGGCAGCGGCAGCGGACTGCTCGGGCATGATGGCGTAGGCGATATGCAGGTGGTCGACGCCGCCGAGCCGGGCGGCGAGCAATGGCAGCTCTGAGCCGGGATCGGCAGCCACCAGGTCGAGCACCGCGGTTTCGCACCGGCTGGCGCCGAGCTTTCGCAGCTCGTCGGCCAGGGCTGCAAGCCGACCGGCATGGCGGCCGGCCAGCAGCAGGGCTGCCCCTTCGGCGGCGTAGAGCCGCGCAGTAGCTTCGGCGATGCCGGAATTGGCGCCGAGGATCAGCACGCGCAACGGCCCGGCGGCCGGGCTTTTCGATTCGAGTTGGGCCATGCTCCTTGGCTTAGCAGCCATAATGAAACATGGCGTTACAGCGGCCAGTGCCATAATTGAGCTTCGCGAGGTGACGCCACGGATGGAACAGAGGCTCGTCTGCCGTTTCGTTGGCCAAGGCGGGAAACCGGAAAAACCGCAATGTTCCCCGTGCCCATCGCGTCCGGTTGACACGCGGCGCCACCGACGGAATCAACGCGTCTGCAGCGCGGCGGTTGCGCCGTGGATGCAAGTTTATCGACCGCGTTTCCGCCCTATTGCAGTCCCTTCAGGGACACACTGAACCCCTAGCATTTGCTGGTATCCGCAGCAGATCGGGGGGCAATCCGATGACTGCCTTGACCATCCGTCCATCCTTGCTGGACGGCGATATCGCCAGCGCCTTCGAGCGCGAGAAGAGCCTGTTCATGGCGCGTAACAGGGAGCGGTGCAGCCACCTCCTGGTCCGCTTCGGGCCGGATGCGGCCGACGAGAACTTCGCCATCTCGGCGGCGTTCACGCTCGACGAGGCGCGCAACTGGCATCAGGTGGAAGTCGCGGTGCCGTTCAAGGAACTGCGCCGCGAGGACGGGCCGGACCGCGGGCTCATCTCAGCCTTTGGCGAGCTCGACGACGGCATCAGCGCGGCGCGCATCGCCCGGCTGTTCGCTCCGCTTTCGGTGGCCCAGCGCATGGCTGGCGGGCGTCGCGATTAGACATTCGATTTGTCGCGCTTTTGAACGGGAAGGGCCAGCAGCTCTTTCTGAAGGCGCATAGCTGCAACCGATGGTGGCCGTTCCCGCGGCCGGGGAGCATCAATGAAAACCTGCTGGTTCATCGTTATCGAGAGCATGGGCTCGTGGTGGGTCGACTGCGAGGGCAAGGCCTATGGACCGTTCGAAAGCCGCGACGATGCCCAAAGCCAGGCACGGCGGATCGCCATGACCTATGGCGATGACGGCCGTCGTTCCGAGGTGTTCGCGCCGACGGATCAGGGATCGCACAGGCTGATCTGGAAGGGCCCGGTGCCGACCACGTCCTGACGCCTGCTAGCGCTGGTCGTTGTAGGGTTCCTTGACGGTGCCGACACGACGCGCCAGGGCCGAAAACGACAGGGCGCCGTCATCCGAGACGGTGGCATTGGCCATGCGCAGCAGGCGTGCCGGAAAGGCCAGGGCATCGCGCTCGGCCGGACGGAGGTTCTCGATCGAGCGGTGGTCGTTGATGGCGGTCTGCTCGGCGGCCCGCATGGCGTCGTCGACGTCCTGGCGGGAGACCAGGCCCCTGGCGATCATCGTCTCGTGCATGGCGGCGATGGCGAGGTAGAGGCCTTCGAGCTGCAGGTTGGCGCTATTCATCGCACGCGTCCTTTTCTCACACGGAAGAGGCGGGCCATGGCCCGCCTCCATGCTGCGCTCATCCTCAGTGAATGAACAGCACGATGATGATGATCAGCCAGATGGGCACGCCCAGCAGCCAGAGTCCAAGTCCTTTCAGCATTTGCCTTCTCCTCTATCGTGCGCGCCGGAACACGGTGCGGAACACGGTGGCGTTGTCGCGGTGGTTGCCACCCATCTGCGCCGCCCAGTAAGCGCCGGCCGCACTGACCAGCAGCGAAGCTGCGGTGAGGAAGGCGGCAACCACGGCAGTCTTGCGGGCAGTTTCGGCAGCCGCCGCCGCGTCGGCTTTGGCCTTGTCGACAGCCGCCAGCACCTCGGTGACGCGGGCGTTGGCTTCGTCCGCGCTGAGGCCGGTGTTGGTGGCGACAACCTGGGCCAGATAGGCCTTGTCGGGATCGCTGATGCCATCGCCGAGTGCACCCTCAGCAAGGATACGGCCGGTTTCGGCGCGCACCGCGGTGGTATCGGCCGCCGAGGCCGTGGTCGCGGTGGGCGAGGGGCGGAACAGCTGATCGACGAAATAGACATTCGGATCGATCGCGCTGCCGGCGTCATCGGCCACGGTCGCTGCGGCGTTGGTGAGCGTCGAGGCCGCGGCGCCGACGGCATTTGCCGCAGCGCTGATGCCGCCGACGGCAATCAGACCGCCGATCACCAGAGCACCACCCCAGACAAGCAGGCCATGCGCCCCGTCGCGCACGTCCGCTTCATCTTCGGTGGCATCGTGATGACGCCGGCGCAGCCGGCCGGTGACATAGGCGCCCGCCATGAAGCTCGAGACTTCCACCCACAGCAGCCAGATCCCGGCCGCAATGGCGATCCAGATTACCGGAACATCCGGGCCGGCGTGGAAGTTGACGAAGCTCAGTCCGATTGCCGAGCCGAAGCCCAGCAGGACCAGCGAGATCGCTGAGGCGATCACAATACCGGCGATGATCGCCGGCCAGTCGACATAGGAACTGTTGTCCGTCGCGGCCGGGGTTGAGGCAACGACAACGTCTACTTCGGAGGGAATGGTCATGGTGTGGTCCTTACCTCAGGCCGAAGAAGGACAGGACGGCGAGGATTACGACCACCAGGCCGACGAGGTAGATGATCCCGTTCATTTTTCTTGTTCTCCTATGACGCGGTTCGTCACAGAAAAGTGCGGAAACGAACGATTGGTTGCCTTGATCGGAAATTATCCTAGCGCCCGCCGGTAATGCGGCTGTCGACCTGCTCGAGGGGCGCCGCGTCATTTTCCACCCGCTCGGCGATCATCTTGCGGAGCTTGTGAAGCTCATGACCGGTGAGTTGTTCGGCGCCGATCAACCGGTTATCGGCTCTGCGCAGCGCCATGATCAGATCGTCGAGCTTGGCCTGCACAGCCTCGCCGTCGCGGTTCTGGGTATGCTGCACCACGAACACCATGAGGAAGGTGATGATGGTGGTGGCGGTGTTGATCACCAGCTGCCAGGTCTGGGAGAAGCCGAATAGCGGTCCGCTCACCGCCCACAGCACGACGAGCCCGCAGGCTGCGGCAAAGGTCGCTGGCTTGCCGGCGCCGCGCGACACGATGCTGGAGAACTGGTGAAAGAAACCTGCGGCCATGATGACACCTCGCGTTGCGCAGCGTCTGATTCAATCGCCGCAGGCGGCAGCAAGTTCCAGCTAGAGCCAGAAGCCGAGGGCAGTGGCTGCAATCAGAACGACGGCGAGCAGGAGGAAAGCGGCGAGCCAGTTGTGCAGGCGACCAGGCCGGTAGGACGAAGTGGTGGGTGACATTGATGCAATCCAATGGGGGAGATTGCGCGATCAACGCCCGGTTGCAGCGTCCCAAATGTCGCCCGCAGGGCGGCGGCTCAACCGGTCTATGGGGAGATTAGGCGCTTCCCAGGCCCGGCCATACTCACAAAGACATGTGCCGGCGAAAAAGCGGGAAGTGGTACGCCCGGATGGATTCGAACCATCGACCATCCGATTAAAAGTCGGATGCTCTACCACTGAGCTACGGGCGCTCCTGCCGCGCGGGGCGGATCGGCGCGGAACATAGGCATTGTGCCCCGGCTGTCAATCGCTAACGGCGAATACCCGTCAGTTGAGCAGCGGCACCGGCTGGCCGGCATAGCTTGCAGGCTCACACGGGACGCCCGCGCGGTCGAGCCGGGCGCACAGTTCGATGGCAGAGGCGCGATCGACCATCGGGCCGGCGACGATGATCTTGCCGTCGGTACCATCCTGGTCGGCGAGCACCGGCGACAGGCCCACCAGCATGGTGCCGACCTGCGCGAGCAGCTCCTGCCACTGCGCTTCGGCGGTATCGGCGCGCACCGGGAAGCCGAGCGCGATACCGGGGGAGGAGCCGTCCGGAATGGCCAGTGGCATGGTGTTGGCGGAGAGCGGTACAGCCTTGAGTTTCACATCATTGGAGCCCGGAAGCAGCGGGCGCTGCTGCACGGCAACAGTACCGCCTTCGGTCTCGAAGGTCAGGGTCTTGCCCGGGGTGATCGAGCCCGTGGTGGTGGTGTCGATGGCAGCGGCAGCGCTGCGGGCCTTGATCTGCACTTCCTCGAGAACCTTGGGCACGCTGATCTCGAGCGCACCGACGCGCTTGGTCACGGCGCCGGCGGCTTCCTCGTTCATGGAGAAGCGCTGCAGCAATTGGGTGCTCTCGCGCTGCATGCGCGCCGATTCTTCTTCGAGCGTTGCGACCTGAGTGCGCAACTGGTTGATGGTCGAGCCTTCGAGGCGCGAGGCGTGGAGCGCCCCGTAGACGCTGGGTGGGATCAGGCCGGAGAGGTTGGCGCCCAGAATAGCCACCGCCCAGATGCCAAGCGCCGCGATGCCCCACATTGTCACGTCAGCCGGACGAAACTGGTCTGCTGCCTTCGCCAAAGGTCTTATCTCCCAAGAGCCCTACGAATCAGGCCGATTTTCGAGTTTACCACTCCGTAACCGCGTTATCGGATTCCCAACAACTTGCTGCCATAAACACGGGGGAAACGATGACCCCTGACGAGGGCCCTCCATGACTGAATTGCTGTCGATCATCCTGGCCGCGGGCGAAGGCACCCGCATGCGCTCGGCTACGCCGAAAGTGCTGCATCAGGTGGGGGGATTGCCGCTTGTTGGGCACGTGGTGCGGACGGTCGCGGCCAGCTCTTCGGCTATCTCGGTGGTGATCGGGCCGGGACACGACGCGGTCCAGGCAATGGTCGCGGGGCTGGCCCCGGCGGCAACATTCTCGACGCAGGCCGACCGCAGGGGCACTGCCCACGCAGTGAAACAGGCCGAAGCCGCCTACAGCAGCGCCAAGGGGAACGTGATCGTGCTTTATGCCGACACGCCGCTCGTCTCGGCCGAAACGTTGGGGGGCATCACCACGCGGCTCGATGGCGGCGCAGATATCGTGGTGGTGGGCTTCCGGCCCGAGGACACCACCGGTTACGGGCGGTTGATCACTGACAACGGACAGTTGCTGGCAATCCGCGAGCACAAGGATGCAACCGAGACCGAGCGGGCGATTGGGCTGTGCAACTCCGGCATTATGGGGTTTCGCGCCGACACGCTGCGTTCGGTGATCGACCGGATCGGCAACGCCAATGCCAAAGGCGAATTCTACCTCACCGACGCGGTGGAACTGGCGAGCGGCGACGGACGACGGATCGAGGTGGTAGAGGCCGATGCGAACGAGGTGATCGGAGTCGACGACCGGCGGAAGCTGTCGCAGGCCGAGGCACAGTTCCAGGAGCTGCGGCGCGACGACTTCATGCGCGCCGGGGTGACGCTGAAAGACCCGTCGACGGTGTACTTCTCCTATGACACCGAGATCGGCCGCGACGTGACGATCTTCCCCAACGTGGTGTTCGGGCCCGGGGTGAAGATCGCCGATGGGGTCGAGATCCGGGCGTTCTGCGATATCGAGGATGTGACGATCGGCGAGGGCTCCAGCATCGGGCCGTTCGCCCGCATCCGCGGCGGCGCCGAGTTGGGCAAGGACGTACACCTCGGCAACTTCGTCGAGGTGAAGAAGTCGGTGATCCATGATGGCGTGAAGGCCGGGCACCTGAGCTACCTCGGCGACAGCGAAGTGGGCGCCAGGACCAACATCGGGGCAGGGACCATCACCTGCAACTACGACGGCGTGAACAAATCCAAGACCAGCATCGGGGCGGATGCCTTTATCGGCTCGAACTCGTCGCTGGTGGCGCCGGTAAGCATCGGCGACGGGGCCTATATCGCTTCGGGCAGCGTCATCACTCACAATGTCGAACCGGATGCGCTGGCCATCGGCCGCGCCCGGCAGGAGAACAAGCTCGGCTATGCGCCAAAGCTCAAGGCGCGGGCCGAAGCCATCAAACGCGCCAGATCCGGCAAGTAGGGGACAGACGAGATGTGCGGTATTGTCGGGATTATCGGAACGGAACCGGTGGCGCCGCGGCTGGTCGATGCGCTGAAGCGGCTGGAATATCGCGGCTATGACAGCGCCGGCGTGGCGACGCTGGAGGCTGGCCAGATCGGCCGCCGCCGCGCCGAGGGCAAGCTCGGCAATCTCGCCGCCAAGCTGAGCTTCGAGCCGCTCAGCGGCAATATCGGCATCGGCCACACCCGCTGGGCGACGCATGGGGCGCCGACCGAGGGCAACGCCCATCCGCATGCCACCGACAAGGTGGCGGTGGTGCATAACGGCATTATCGAGAATTTCCGCGAGCTGCTCGCCGACCTCGCCAAGGACGGGTACCTGCCCAAGACGCAGACCGACACGGAATCGGTGGCGCTGTGGGTGACCCGCGAGATCGATCGCGGGCTCGACCCCGAGATGGCGGTGGCGAGGACGCTGAAACAGTTGCACGGCGCCTTCGCGCTGGCCTTCATGTTCAAGGGCGAGGATGCCCTGCTGATCGCCGCCCGCTCCGGTGCCCCGCTCGCCATCGGCTATGGCGCGACCGAGATGTATCTGGGCTCCGACGCCATGGCGCTGGCGCCGTTCACCTCGCGGCTCAGCTACCTGCTCGATGGCGACTGGGCGGTGCTGACCAAGAATGGCGTCACCATCCGCGACGGCTCGGACGCGATCGTCCAGCGCGAGATGCTGGTTTCGGCCGCCTCGGCGCTGCTGGTCGACAAGGGCAACCACCGCCACTTCATGGCCAAGGAAATCTACGAGCAGCCCGAGACGGTCTCGCACACACTCAGCCACTATGTGGATATGAGCAGCGACCGGGTGGCACTCCGAGAGAACCTGCCGTTCGATTTCGCCAAACTGTCGCGCCTGACCATTTCGGCCTGCGGCACCGCGTCCTATGCCGGCATCGTCGCCAAATACTGGTTTGAGCGCTATGCGCGGCTGCCGGTGGATGTCGATGTGGCCTCGGAGTTCCGCTATCGCGAGCCGCCGCTGGAGCAGGGCGGGCTCAGCCTCTTCATTTCCCAATCCGGTGAGACCGCCGATACCCTCGCGGCCTTGCGTTATTGCGCCGGGCAGGGGCAGCACATCGCCTCGCTGCTGAACTCGCCGGAATCGACGATGGCGCGCGAGAGCCAGGTGGTGTTCCCGACGCTGTGCGGGCCGGAAATCGGCGTCGCCTCGACCAAGGCGTTTACCGCCCAGCTGACGGCGCTGGCGAGCCTTGCCGTCGCGGCGGGCGTGGCGCGCGGCACGATATCGGCGGCGCAGGAAGCCGAGCTGGTGCATAGCCTCACGACGCTGCCCACCGCCATCTCCGCCGCGCTGGCGCTCGAGGGGCAGGTCGAGGATATCGCCAAGCGGTTGAGCAAGGCCAAAGACGTGCTCTATCTGGGCCGCGGGCAGATGTTCCCGATCGCCATGGAAGGCGCGCTGAAGCTCAAGGAACTGAGCTATATCCACGCCGAGGCCTATCCGGCCGGCGAGCTGAAGCACGGGCCGATCGCGCTGGTGGACGAATTGATGCCGGTGATCGTCGTCGCCCCGTCGGACGAGCTGATGGGCAAGACCTTCTCCAACATGCAGGAAGTCGCGGCGCGCGGCGGCAAGATCATCCTGATCACCGACGAGGTGGGCAAGGAGGCGGTGGGCGAGGGCGTGGCGGAGGTGCTGGTGCTGCCCAAGGTCGCGAGCTTCGTGGCGCCGATCCTCGCAACCATCCCGGTGCAGCTCCTGGCCTATCACACCGCCTCGTTCATGGGCACCGACGTCGACCAGCCGCGCAACCTCGCCAAGAGCGTGACGGTCGAGTAGCTCGTGCTCTCGACCAGCCTGCCGGATGAACTGACGACCGCGATCCGCGAACGCTATGAGCCAGCCGGGCTGGTGGTGACCGACCGGCCGCGGCGCGAGGCCGAAAGCGCTGAGTACGGCGCCTGTCGGTTCGGCCTCAACGGCCACCAGGTGGCGTTCCGCGTGGCGCGGATCACGCCGACCAAGCTCGGGCAGTTCGTCACCATCTGGAAGCGCGAGACCCCGGACGTGGAGATCGCACCGCTCGATGCTGCCGATGGCGTCGACTTTGTGATCGTCAGTGTCGCCGATGCCGGGCAGCGCGGCCAGTTCGTCTTCGATCGGCAGTCGCTGGTCGATCGCGGCGTATTTTCGGTCGATGGCAAGGGTGGCAAACGCGCTGTGCGAGTCTATCCGCCCTGGAGCAAACCCATTGCCAAAGCCGCCCAGCGCACGCAGCAATGGCAGACGCGGCACTTCCTGCCGTTCGAGGCGCGCGATTGCAGCGCGGAGCTACGGCGGCTGATGGCGGTGACCGAGTGAATAAACCCTTCTTCGAGCAGGAGCCGGAACTCAACGTCTTCGGCGAGAAGCTGGTGCTGTGCTCGATGCATCCGCTGACCGGGTTCTTTCGGAACGGCAACTGCATCACCGGCCCGCTCGACGAGGGCCGGCATACCGTCTGTGCCGAGATGAACGACGCATTCCTGGCGTTCTCGAAATCACGCGGCAACGATCTTTCGACCCCGATGCCGGAATATGCGTTTCCGGGCCTCAAGGCCGGCGACCGCTGGTGCCTCGTAGCGCTGCGCTGGGTCGAGGCGCTGGAAGCCGGCATGGCGCCCCGCGTGGTGCTGAAGGCGACGCACCAGTCGGTGCTGAACTATGTCGAGATCGATGTGCTCAGGAAGTACGCGGTGGAGTGAGGGCTCCGTGGGGACCCGGCGCGGGGGAGTACGGCTACTCCTGGAGGCCCCCCAAACTCGGTGTCACCCCAGCGAAAGCTGGGGCCCATTTCTCGGCCCGCGCCAGAGGATGGTTGGGTCCCAGCTTTCGCTGGGATGACAGCCGGTGGGGTGGGCGAGTTGTTCTGGCAAGCCCCCACCAGCCGCCTCCGCTAATCCTCGATCAACCGCCTCCCGAGGCTGAGCGAGTCGTGCCGCTCATAGCCGAGCCGATCGTAGAACTTCAGCACGCCCTCGTTCTCGCCGCGCACCAGCAGGTTGATTTTTGGGCAGCCCATAGCCGTGAGACGCCGCTCGAGCTCAGCCAGCAGCGCGGCGCCAAAACCCTGGCCGGCGTGCGCCGCCGCCGTCGCGAGGTAGTAGACCGAGCCGCGGTGGCCGTCATAGCCGCCCATGGCGGTGGCGATGACCTCGCTGTCGCGCTCGCCGACGAGGAACAGCTCGGGTTGCACCGCCAGCTTGCGCTCGATGTCCTTCACTGGATCGTTCCATGGCCGGGTCAGGCCACTGGCCTGCCAGAGGGCGACGACCGCGTCGGTGTCGCGGCGTTCGAAGGGGCGGATATGCATGGGGTCAGCCGGCTCGGAGCAGGGGAATGGCGAGGTCTTTGCGGAACAGGTAGAGCAGCGTGCGCAGGGCGTCGCCGTCGCCTCCGGTCAGGCCGGGGTTACGGGTCAGCGCGTCCTTGGCATCCTCGTGTGCCCATTCGAGCAGGTGCCGGTGTACATCGGGGACGGCGAGATGGTAGCCGGGCATGCCGGATTGGCGGGTGCCGAGCACATCGCCCTGGCCGCGCAGCTCGAGGTCCTTCTCGGCGATGACGAAGCCATCTTCGGTGCCCTTGATGGTCTCGAGCCGGGCCTTGGCGGTTTCGCTCAACGGCTCCTTGTAGAGCAGCAGGCAGGCCGAGCGCTGGCTGCCGCGACCGACGCGGCCACGCAGCTGATGCAGCTGGGCAAGGCCGAAGCGTTCGGCATGCTCGATGATCATGATGGTGGCGTTGGGCACGTCGACGCCGACTTCGATGACGGTGGTGGCGACGAGGATCTTGGCCTCGTTGCGCTGGAAGCGATCCATCGCCTCGGCCTTGGCGGCGGCGCTCATCCGGCCATGGATAAGCACCACCCTATCGCCGAACACCTTCTTCAGCTCGGTGAAGCGGTCCTCGGCGGCAACCACTTCGAGATGCTCGCTTTCCTCGACCAGCGGGCAGACCCAGAAGGCCTGCGCCCCCTCGGCGATGCGGCTCTCGAGGCGCTGGATGACGCGGGCATACTCGCCGATCGACAGCACCGCGGTATCGATCGGCTGCCGGCCACGCGGCTTTTCCCGCAGGATGCTGACCGCCATGTCGCCGAAATGGGTGAGCACCAGGGTGCGCGGGATCGGCGTGGCGGTCATCACCAGGAGGTCGGCATGGATGCCCTTCTCACTGAGCGCGAGGCGCTGGTGGACGCCGAAGCGATGCTGCTCGTCGACCACGGTGAGGCCGAGATTGTGAAAGTCGACGCCGGTCTGGAACAGCGCGTGGGTGCCGACGACGATATCGGTCGAGCCGTCGGCGATGCCTGACAGCACGGCACGGCGCTCGGCGGCGGTCATCTTGCCGGTGAGCAGCACGATACCGAGCCCGACCTGGTCGCAGAGGGGCTTCAGCGTCTTGAAATGCTGGCTGGCGAGGATCTCGGTCGGCGTCATCAGCGCCGATTGCGCGCCGCTTTCTGCCATCGCCGCCATCGCCATCAGCGCGACGACGGTCTTGCCGGCGCCGACATCGCCCTGCAGCAGGCGCGACATCCGTTCGGGCGCAGCGAGGTCGTGGCGGATATCCTCGACGGCGAGCCGCTGGCCCTCGGTGAGGGTGTAGGGCAGGGCGGCCTCGACCCTGGCGGAGATCTCGCCAGTGAAGCTGCGGGCGATGCCACGCGGCGCGATCAGCTGTGAGCGGACGATCAGCAGGGCGAGCTGGCCGGCGAGATACTCGTCATAGGCGAGGCGCATCCGGTTCTTCGACCAGAGCTGCGCGTCATCGGGGGTTTCGGGGGCGTGCGAGGCCTGCATTGCTGCCTGAAAGCTGGGCCAACCGAACTCTGCGATGCGCTCGGCGGGCATCCATTCGGGCAGGTCGGGCAAGGTCTCCAGCACCTGCCGGGTGAGTTTGATCAGGGCGCGAGAGCTGAGGCCGTGGGTCAGCGGGTAGACCGGCTCGACCAGCGGCATGTCCTCGAACTTGTCGGCCTCGACGACATAGTCGGGGTGGGTGATCTGCTTTTCGCCTTGGAAGAAGCCGATGGTGCCCGAGACGTATCGAGTCTCGCCGACCGGCAGCAGCTTTTCCACCCAGCCGCCCTGGGCCCGGAAATACACCAACTGGATCTCGCCGGTTTCGTCATGCGCGAAGACACGATGCGGGATGTGCTCCCGGCCGCGCGGCGGCGGCTGGTGGCGGTCGATATGGAGCTTCAGTGTCGCGATATTGTTGTGCACGGCATTGGCGATGCCATCCATGCGGCGGCGGTCGAGGACGCCGGTGGGCATGTGCATCAACAGGTCGAGCGCGATGGCTTCCTGCCCCTCGGGCGCGCCGAAGAAACGGGTCAGCAGGGCGCTGAGCTGTGGCCCCACCCCCTTGATGGAGTGTAGCGAGCGAAACAGCGGATCGAGGGCCGGCGGACGGGACATGCAACTCGGGTCGGAGAAATTTGCCGATGAGTTGTGGCAAAATCGGCTGCCGATTGCCACCGGCTTGCAAGGCGTCTGTTGTGGGGGAAGCACGACGTCGCGGCGACGGGTATGCTTGTCGACCACGTGACACGCGGGCGATATCCGCGTAAACACGCCATCCACATTCCCCGAGACCACCCGCTCATGGCCCTTCAAAAAGACGCCGGTGAAGATTCTGCTATGCGATTGCGGCGCCTGCGCTATCGCGCCTGGCATCGCGGCACCAAGGAGATGGACCTGCTGCTCGGGCCTTACGCGGACGCGCGGCTGGCGGCCATGGACGGGGCGGAACTCGATCGCTTCGAGATCCTGCTCGAGGAGCTGGATACAGACCTCCTCGCCTGGCTGATGGGGCAGGAGCCGGCCCCTCAGGATGCCGACCACGACCTGCTCGCCGACCTGCTCAGATTCCGGACTGCCAAATGACCGACCAGCGCGCCGATCGCACCCTTTCGAACGTCCCCGACGGCATGCAGCCGGTGGTGCTGGCGCGCCTCGTCGAGGACCGGCTGAAGGCCGCGCCGGATGCGGCGGTGAGCGCCGTATTCGTGGCGCGCGACGGGCGGCGCCTGCAGCGCATGGTGGAGATCCTCGAGCAGCTGATGCCGGGGCACCAGTTGCTGACGCTGCCGGCCTGGGACTGCCTGCCCTATGACCGCGTGTCGCCCAACGGGGTGACCATCGCGGCGCGGATGACGACGCTCTCGAGCCTCGCCAGCGGCGCGGCAAAGGGGGCGATCGTCCTCACCACGGTCAATGCGCTGGTGCAGAAGCTGCCGCCGCGCGAAGTCGTCGCGGGGATGAGCTTTGCCGCGGCGGCCGGGCAGGTGGTCGATAGCGACAAGCTGATCGCCTGGGCCGCAGGGAATGGGTACCTGCGGGTGCCGACGGTGCGCGAGACCGGCGAATATGCCGTACGCGGCGGACTGGTCGACCTCTATCCGGCCGGGGTCGAATCGCCGCTGCGCTTCGATTTCTTCGGCAAGCAGCTCGAGACCATCCGCACCTTCGATCCGGACACGCAGCGCACCACCGGCAACCTGAAGCGCATCGCTCTGGCGCCGATGAGCGAGGTGTTGCTGAGCGAGGAGGCGATCCGCCGCTTCCGGGCCCGCTACACCACGATGTTCGGCGGTAACACCGTCGACGATCCGCTCTATGCGGCGGTGAGCGCCGGCCAGCGCTACCCGGGTGTCGAGCATTGGACGCCGTTCTTCTACGACGAGCTGGACCACCTCGCCGCCTATACCGAGGACGCGCCGTTCGTCTTCGACGACCAGGCCCGGGAAGCCTTTGCCGACCGGCAGACGCAGATCTCGGACTACTACCAGGCGCGCGAGGATGCACGGCACGAAAAGCAATCCTCGCAGGGCGCGGCGCCCTACAAGCCGGTGCCGCCGGCGCAACTCTACGAGATGGAGCGCGCGCCCTACACGCTGGCGCCGGACAAGGGCGTGGTGCAGCTCTCGCCGTTCGCGACACCGGACATGCGCAAAGCCGATGATGTCGGCGGGCGGGTGGCGCCGAGCTTTGCCGCCGAACGGCAGGCGCAGGACGTCAACCTGTTCGAGGCGGTGGTCAAACTGTTCCGCGCCGAGCGGAAGAAGGCGCGGAAAACCATCATCGCCTGCTGGTCGGAAGGCTCGCGCGATCGCATGGCGCAGGTGCTGGCCGACCATGGCCTGGCGCATCCGCGCCTCGCTGAGAACTGGCGCGATGCCGAGACCACCTCGCCGGAAACTACGGCGCTGGTGGTGCTGGGGCTCGAGACGGGCTTTCAGACCGACGACATGCTGGTGCTCAGTGAGCAGGACATTCTCGGTGAGCGGCTGCTGCGGCCGCAGAAGCGGCGCAAGGCCTCGGATGCTTTGACCGAGGCCGCCGGCCTCGCGGCTGGCGATCTGGTGGTGCATGTCGACCACGGTATCGGCCGGTTCCTCGGTTTGAAGACCATCGAGGTACAGGGCGCGCCGCACGACTGCGTCGAGATCGAATATGCCGGCAACACCAAGCTCTACCTGCCGGTCGAGAACATCGAGCTGTTGTCGCGCTACGGCGCCGACGCGATCATCGAACTCGACAAGCTCGGCGGCGTCGCCTGGCAGGCCAAAAAGAGCAAGCTCAAGAAGCGCATCCGCGACATGGCGGAGCAGTTGATCAAGATCGCGGCGTTGCGGCAGCTGTCGACGGTGCCGCCTATGGATGTGCAGCCGGGGCTCTATGAGGAATTCGCAGCGCGCTTCCCCTACGACGAAACCGAGGACCAACTGGTCGCCATCAACGCGGTGTTCGAGGACCTGGCATCGGGTCGGGTGATGGACCGGCTGGTGTGCGGCGATGTCGGCTTCGGCAAGACCGAGGTGGCGCTGCGCGCGGCGTTCGCCGTGGCGATGTCCGGGCGGCAGGTGGCGGTGGTGGTGCCGACAACGCTGCTGTCGCGCCAGCACTTCAAGACCTTCAGCGAGCGCTTCTCCGGGCTGCCGCTGCGGATCAGGCAGGCTTCGCGCCTGGTGTCATCGACCGAACTCAAGGCGACCAGGGAAGAACTGGCCAAGGGTACCGTCGACATCGTCGTCGGCACGCATGCGCTGCTGGCGAAATCGATCCAGTTCAAGGACCTGGGGCTCTTGATCATCGACGAGGAGCAGCATTTCGGCGTCGGCCACAAGGAGCGGCTGAAGGAGCTGAAGGGCAATGTCCACGTGCTGACGCTGACCGCGACGCCGATCCCGCGCACGCTGCAGCTGGCGCTGACCGGGGTGCGCGACCTGTCGCTGCTCGCCACACCGCCGATTGATCGCCTCGCCATCCGCACGTTCGTGTCGCCATTCGATCCGCTCAGCGTGCGCGAAGCGCTGCTGCGCGAGAAGTATCGTGGGGGGCAGGCGTTCTATGTGGTGCCCAAGATCAAGGATCAGCCCGATATCGCCGAATTCCTGCGCCAGCAGGTGCCGGAGGTCAGCTACGTCGTTGCCAATGGCCAGATGCCGCCGGGCGAGCTCGACGACATCATGAACAATTTCTACGACGGCAAGTTCGACGTGCTGGTCGCCACCACGATCGTCGAATCCGGGCTCGATATCCCCAATGCCAACACCTTGGTGGTGCACCGGGCCGACAATTTCGGCCTCGCGCAGCTCTACCAGATCCGCGGCCGGATCGGCCGGGCCAAGCAGCGCGCCTATGCGCTGTTCACCATCCCGCCGGACAGGAAGCTCAACGACACCGCCGAACGGCGGCTGACCGTGCTGCAGTCGCTGGAAACGCTGGGGGCGGGGTTCCAGCTGGCGAGCCACGATCTCGATATCCGCGGCGCCGGGAACCTGCTCGGCGACGAGCAGTCGGGCCATATCCGCGAGGTCGGGTTCGAACTCTATCAGGCGATGCTGGAAGAGGCGGTGGCGGCGCTGCGCGACGGTGACGCGGAATACGAGGAGCGCAACGAGTGGAGCCCGACGATCTCGCTGGGCATGCCGGTGATGATCCCCGAATACTATGTGCCGGACCTGCAGCTGAGGATGCAGCTCTATCGCCGGCTCGGCGACCTCTCGGATGCGCGCGAGATCGATGCGGCCGGCGCCGAACTGATCGACCGCTTCGGGCCGCTGCCGGAAGAGGTGGAGGCGCTGCTCAAGGTGATCCTGGTGAAGGCACTTTGCCGCACCGCCAATGTCGAGAAAGTGGATGCCGGGCCCAAGGGCGCAGTCGTCACGCTCAGGAACAAGACATTCCCCAACCCGCCCGGGCTGGTGCGGATGGTCTCCGATCCGCAGATGCAGGTCCGGATCAAACCTGATCAGAAACTCGTGTTCAGCCGTGACTGGCCGACAGCCGAGGCGCGACTGAAGGGAACCGCCGCGATACTGTCGAGAATGGCCCGGCTGGCGGCGGAAACGGGTGCTGCGGCAACACTCGCAGGTTAAAGCTTTCGGAAGTCATCTCGGTCATGTTATTGCCGCGTTTCGTGCCTTGAAGAGCGCACGAAGAAGGGTGGCCGGGAGAGTCACCGATGGTAGGACACCACAAGGAAATTCAATGACCCTCAAAAAGCTCGTCGTTGCTGGTTTCGCGGTTGCCGCGCTGATGATGCCCTCGTTCGAGGCGCTCGCGCAGGAAGCCACCACGCCGGCAGCCCCCGCCGAGGGTGCAGCAGCACCGGCGGCGCCTGCTGCCGATGCTGCAGCAGCGCCGGCGGCGCCAGCCAATCCCGCTCAGAACTGGCTCAAGGTCTGCGACCCCATCGATGGCGGCAAGCAGGCCTGCATCATGCGCCAGGTCGTCGTCGCCAATGGCCAGTTCCTCGGCTCGTTCCTGTTGCGTGACGATCCGGGCCAGGAGAGCCGCCTGCTCGCCGTTGCCGCGGTGCCGCTTGGGGTGCTGCTGCCGTTCGGCCTCACCTGGCAGATCGACGGCGGCAAGCCGATCCGCGTGCCGTTCATGCTGTGCGATCCGCAGAGCTGCGCCACCCAGCTGGTGATCAACGAGGCCTACGTGAACAGCCTCAAGAAGGGTGGCATCCTGAAGCTCACCGCCAAGAACCGGCAGAACAAGGACCTGGTGATCGACATCACGCTCGCCGGCTTCACCTCGGTCTATGATGGCGCCGCCGCGATGACCTTCGACGAATTCAACAAGCAGTCGACCGCTCCGTCGGCGCTGGAAAAGCAGCTGCAGGATCGCGCCGAAGAACTGCGCAAGCAGCTCGGCACCGATGGCGCTGCCCCGCCGGCCACTCCGGCTGCCCCGCAGTAAGCGGAGCGACGGGGTTAGAATCGAAAGGGCGCCTGCGGGCGCCCTTTTGTTCTTGGTGGCTTACCTACCCATCGAATGATCGCCTGTGTGCACCCGGAGAGCGGTCGAGCTAACCCACCGCGATCACCCCATCTACGATGTCATCCCAGCGAAAGCTGGGACCCAACTATCCATCTGCGCGGGGCTGCGAGTTGGGTCCCAGCTTTCGCTGGGATGACAGCCGGTGGTGGGTGCATGGCCGAGGCCAGCCACTGGCCGGCTCAGCACAATAGAAATGATGCCGCCTTGCTTCAGCCCTGGCCCATGCCGAGCCCGAAGGCGCGCTTGCGCAGTGGCGGCAGCAGGCGGAGCGCCCACAGGCCGCCGGCGCGCAGCGCCTGGGCTGGCAGGAAGTCGCTGAGCAGCGAGCGGAACAGGGCGTCGACCATGCCGCCGGTGCGCTCGAGATCGTCGGCGCGACGGGCGGCATAGTCGGTGCTGACGGCATTGGCCCAGCCGGGCGCGGTGCGATCGGCGGCGGCGAGTGAGGCGGCAAGATCGGCGACGTCGCGCAGCCCGAGGTTGAGGCCCTGCGCGCCGATCGGCGGAAAGGCATGCGCGGCCTCGCCGGCGAGCACGATGCCATCCATGCCGGCGCGCTCGACGGTGAGGGTCGAGAGCAGGAACATGTGCGCCGGGGTCAGCAACTGGATATCGCCGAACAGGCGCTGCGACTTCTCGAGGAAGGTGGCGCGGAGGCCATCCTGGCCAGTCGCCTGGGCGGCCTTCAACACCTCGCGGTCGTCGATCCAGACGAGGTTGGCGCGCGAGCCGCCGGCCGGAACCAGCGTGAACGGGCCCTGCTCGTAATGGAACTCCACCGAGGCGCCGCCGAGCGGGCGGCCGAGTTCGAGATCGCAGACCAGCGCCGACTGGGTGAAGCCGTGCTCGCGGGCGCGGAAATCGGTGGCGACGCGGACCAGCGACTTCTTGCCGTCGGAGCCGACGACCAGTGGCGCTTCGACGACGCTGCCATCGGCAAGCGTCAGCACCCAACCGGCAGAGCCGCGCTCGATGGATGAGAGCGCGAGCTCGCGGGTCTCGAGGTTGTCGAGCGAGGCGCGCGCCGCCTCGAAGGCTTCGAGCAGCCTGATGTTAGGGAAGTTCCAGCCGAAGGCCTCGAGGCCGGCATCCTTGCTGTCGAACAATGTCTCGGGGGCGCGGAGCAGCCGGTCGGTGGCGTCGATGATGCGGATCTGGGTCAGCGGGTGGCCGAGCTCGGCGGGATTGCCGATCAGCCCAGAGGCGCGCAGGTAATCGACGCTCGGGCCCATCAGCGCCGAGGTGCGCCGGTCGGGTGGGCCTTTGGGCGCGAGGTGGAGGGTGCGGAGGCCGGCGCGGGCGACAGCGACCGCCGCCGCCACCCCGGCAAGGCCGCCACCCACGACGACCGCTTCAGGAGCGCCGCTCATCGGGCCAGCGCCAGCCGCTTGTCGCGGCCGCTCGGAATAACCAGCGCACCGGCATAAGAGCCGGCGAACATGGCGAGAAGGAAGATCAGCAGGTTGTCGGGCCAGAAGGCGATCAATGAGATGGCCGGGCCCGGGCAGATGCCCGACATGCCCCAGCCGATGCCGAACAGCACGGCGCCGCCGATCAGCGGCGCATCGATGTGGTGGAACTCCGGCTCATGGAACTGGGTATCGAACAGCGGCGCCTGGCGAGAGCGGCCGAAGCGCACGGCAATGAACATCACGGCGATCGCCGCGACGATGACGAAGGCGAGGCTCGGGTCCCAGCCGCCGGTGGGGATGGCGGTGAAATCGAGGAAGCGCAGCACCTTCAGCGGATCGACCATCTGCGAAATGTAGAGGCCGGCGCCGAACAGCAGGCCGCTGACGGCGGCGGTGGCGAGGTAGGGGAGGCGGAGGTTGGCGGCCATCTCAGACGATCCCGGTGACGGCGACAGTGAGGATGGCGACCGAAAAGAACACCCCGACCGCGACGAAGGAACGCTTCGATAGCCGCGCGATGCCGCAGACGCCGTGGCCCGAGGTGCAGCCATTGCCGATCTTGGTGCCGAAGCCGATCAACAGGCCGGAGATGGCGACCCAGAGCGGGGCAGGGATGTTCCAGCCTGGCGGCGGCGAGGCCAGTTGCGCCGGCGCGCCGCCGGGGCCGCCGACGCCGAGGCCCGGGACGAGCCAGGCGGCCGCGAGGGCGCCGAGCACCAGCGCCAAGAGGAACACCAGCCGCCATACCACGGTGCGTGCCGGCGGCAGCAATTGCCCAAAGATTCCCGAGATGCCGGCGATGCGGCCGTTGCCGAGCCAGAGGAGCGCCGAGGCGAGCCCGATGAGCACACCGCCAATCAGGGCGGGGATGGGAGAGAACGCGTCCATGGGGAAACTTTCGAGTGGAGCCGAGCCATTACAATAACAGCGGCGGCATGGGCGGGCCAGCTTCGGCACGATGCGATCGTGCCACGGGCCGGGGGCGCGGTGAAAAACCGCACCCTGTGCGGAGCCTCGCGCGCACTCTTCCAACAATCGCGCCACGGCCCTAAGTATGGCGCCACCTGATCATCACCACTGGAGCTGTCGATGCTGGAACTCCTCTACGATCCCAACGTGTGGGCCGCCTTCCTGACCCTCACGGCGATGGAGATCGTGCTCGGCATCGACAACATCGTGTTCATCTCGGTGCTGGTGTCGCGCCTCCCCAAGGAGCAGGCGGATCGCGCCCGCAAGCTCGGCCTGGCGCTGGCGCTGGTCTTCCGCATCCTGTTGCTGCTGGTGATCTCCTGGATCATCAGCCTCACTCAACCAGCCTTCGACATCTTGGGCTTTGCCCCGTCGTGGAAGGATCTGATCCTGATCGCTGGTGGCGCTTTCCTCGTCTACAAGGCGACGCACGAGATGCATGCCGAGCTCGAGGAGCCGCACGAGGAGGAAGACAACCTCAAGAAGCAGGCCTCGATGGCGTTTGCCGCGATCATCAGCCAGATCATCGTTATCGACCTGGTGTTCTCGATCGACTCGATTGTCACCGCCGTGGGCATGGCCGATCAGGTCGAGGTGATGATTGCCGCGGTGATCGTCGCAGTCGGCGTGATGTTCGTGGCATCCGGCCCGGTGGCCGATTTTGTCGCCAAGCACCCGACCACCAAGATGCTGGCACTGGCCTTCCTCTTGCTGATCGGCACGTCGCTGGTCGCTGACGGCCTCGGCTTCCATATCCCCAAGGGTTACATCTACTCGACCATGGGCTTCTCGGTGCTGGTCGAGGCGATCAACATCATCGCCAAGGAGCGCAAGCTCCGCAACCGGGCCGCCGGGCGCCCGGCGGCGGCCGTGGGTCACACTCCGACAGTGGCCGAAGCCGCGACCCCCGCCAAGCCGAAGACCAGGTCGACTTCGACGTCGCGGGCCCAGGCCAAGCCGAAATCGGCGCCGCGGAAGTAAGCGGGGTTTCAAGCCCCAGGAAACGCAAAAGCCCGCGGTTTCCGCGGGCTTTTCATTGGGGTTGGATTGGCGGCTGAGCTCAGCTCTGGCCGGCGCGCAGTCCGGCGGCGATCTCGCGGTTGATGTTGATCAGCACGGTGAGCTTGTTGGCCGAAGGCTCGGCCTGGATGGTCATCGTCTGCTTCATCACGAACAGGCCGAGATTGGCGATGTTCTCGCGCAGCGCCTTGGGCAGCTGGCTTTCCTCGCCGGTCACCGAGCCGAGGAACACCGTCCACAGCTTGCGGTTGAACATCAGGGCGGCGGTCAGTTCGTGACGCTCGTTCTCCCAGTCGTCACGCACGCGCTGCATCTGGCCGGCAGCTCGAGAGAGGAGGTTGGCCTCGAGGAGACGAGGATTGACCGTCTGCCTGCCTACCTGCTGGTAGGCGAGCGCCGCACTATTCTGCATTGCCGAGGAGTTCCTGTTCGTACTGGATCAGCTTTTTCGCAGCCTTGAGTGCTTTGTACAGGGAGCCGGTTAATATCTCGTTATTGATTTCGTCAACAATGCGGATTGTTGATGGCGCTGCCGTGATGATGTCGTTGACCAGTTGAAAGTAGTCCTGGGTCAATCGTTCGACGTTTTCATGAATGTACATGAGCTGTACGGCCAAGTAGATGCGCTTGGCGGGACTGGTCGCGGTGTCGAAGGTCAGGATGTCCTTCTCACGGAGGATTGGCGCCTTGCCATCGATGAACAGCCGGGTGCGCTGATCCGAGTTCGTAATGACACAGTTGCCGACGATCAGGCGTTCGCCCGGCTTCAACTCGACCTTTAACGACATGTCGGTGGTTCAACCCCGTGATTCCGTGGTGCAGCATACTGCATGCGCCGCGTCACCAAAACGCTACCGGCGGAAGGCGAATGCTAGGGCTCCGAGGCCGAGCAGGATAATCAGCCCGCCGCCGACAATGAATGGCGCCGGGACGCCAAAGCCGGTGACGATCAGGCTGCCAAGCAGCGGCGCGGCCATCATCGCGGTGGTCATCGCTGCTTCGCCGGCCGAGCTGACGCGGGCGATCCGGTCCGGCGGAGTTTCGGACTGGATCACCGAGCGATAGGGCACCAGCATGAACACGGTCGTGCCACCCATCACTGCCATCACCAGAACAGCGGAAAGGGGATGGCGATCCCTGAGGCGGCAGCCAGTGCCGTGCCGACGGTCACCGGCCCCGAGACCAGTGCGGCGAGCGCCATCAGCAGCAGTGGCCGGTTCGGCCGCATCAGCCCGGCAAGCGATGCGCCGATCATGCCGCCGATGCCGGAGGCGGTGACGGTCAGGCCGAAGGCCGTCGCGTCGTAGCCGAGCTGGCTGGTGAGCAGGGCAATCTGCGTGTCGTAGAGGAAGAAAGTGAAATTCGCCGCCGAGGCGAAGATCAGCACGGCGAGCAGCAGCCGGTTGCGCCCGAACTCGGCGATACCACCGGCGACGCGGGCGAGAAAGGGTTCCTCGGCGTCATGTTCGACATGGGCCCGCGGCGGCAGTTGCAGCCCTAACAGGATGAGGAACGCCGCGACCGACAGCACGCCGTTGATGGCAAACACCCCTTGCGCCGGCACCAGCGCCAGCAGCAGCCCACCACAGGCCGGTGCGACGATCTTGCTGGCCTGGTTGATGCCCTGGTGCAGGCCATTGGCGGCCATCAGCAGCGGCTCGGGGGTGGTCAGTTGGATGGCAGACTGCCGAGCCGGGGTGAAGGCGGAATCAACGATGCCGCGCAGCAGCACGATCAGCAGCAGGATCTCGACATTGGGGGCGATCACCAGCGCGAAAGTCAGCACGCCGCGGCCGAGATTGGAGAGCAGCAGCACCAGCTTCAGGTCCGCCCGGTCGACCCAGGCGGCGAGCAGCGGCCCGGCGACGACGTAGGGCAGGGCGAAGGCCAGCGCCAGCAAGGCAAGCCTACCGGGCCCTCGCCCCAGACATAGGCGATGAGGGCGACAACGGCGACATAGTCGAACCAGTCGGCAAAATCGGCCGGAATGGCTGCAAACAGCAGCCGGCGCTGCGCCGGGATGCTCAGAATGTCTCGGTACGGCGTCATGGCGGCGACGATGGCCTGCGGCTTTACGAGCTGGCAACGGAAAAGGCGGGCCGCAACCCGCCTGTCCTCAGGTTGCTGAGGGGAATCCGTGCTTTGTCACAGGTGGCTCCTCACCCACGGTGTCACCCCGGCGAAGGCCGGGGCCCATCCTGAGATGGAGGGGCCCGCGCAAGAGCCGGCACACCTCAGGATGGGTCCCGGCCTTCGCCGGGATGACATCGAGTTCTGAGGTACTGCTGGTGGCAAACTCGGCAATAGGAGCAGACACCCCCGAAGCCTCTGCGATCAGAACAGCCGCAGCACCGCCTGATCGGCCTGCGAGGCCATCGACAGGGCAGTGGACGACAACTGCTGGCGGGTCTGCAAGGCGAGGAGGTTCGCCGCTTCCTGGTTGGTGTCGGCAAGCGTGAGGTTGGCCGCGCCGGTCTCGAGCGTGTTGATCATCGACTTGGTAAAGTCGTTGCGGTTCTCGACGATCGACAGGTTCGAGCCGAAAGCCGAGGCCTGCGAGCGCAGCTTGCCCAGCGCATCGCCGAGCTTGCCGAGCCGGGCGTCGAGCGAGACATCGCTGTCGAAGTCGACGGCGACGGCGGAGGCGATGCCGAGCGTGGTGTTGTTCACCGAGGTCGGGTCGCCGTCAGAATCCTTGGCCTGGATGTCGATGGTCGAGGTGCCGGATTCGTTGAAGGTGAGCTTCAGCTTGTCGCCGCGCAACAGGTTGATGCCGTTGAACGAGGCGTCGTCGGCGAGCTTGTCGAGCTGGTCGCGCAGTTCGTTGAACTGCTTGACCAGGTTCTTGCGCACTTCGTTGCCATTAATGGTGGCCTCGCCAGTGGTGCCGTCAACTTCGCCGTCGGAGCCGACACCGTTTACGGTCAGCTTTTCGGTCGAGAGGTTCTCGATGCGCAGCTTGCCGTTATCGTTGGAGGCGCGGACCTTGTCCTTGAGCGCCGTGTGGGCGTTGATTTCCTGAACCAGCGCGTCGACTGTCTTCACCGAGCCGCCACTAGCGGCGGTCCCGGGGGTCGAGGTGCCGGTTTGAAGTGACAGCGGCGAAAGATCGGTGTCGCCGTCAGGGTCGAAGTCAGAGACGAAGCTCAGCGCGACCGACGATGTGGCACCGGTCGTCGATGAACTCAGTGCCAGCTTTCCGCCAATGATCGATGCGGTAACTCCGGTTACGCCCTCGTCGGTCAGCAGTTCGTTGAACTCTGCCGCGCTGTCCAAAGTCATATCGTTATTGCCGACACCGATCAGCTCGGCACCGCCGAACAGGAAGGTCTGGGCCGGGCCGCCGTCGACCGAGACGCTGAACCTTTCGTAGTCGGCAGCGTCGCCGACGGTAACGGGCGTGAAGTTCGCAGCCGTTGCATAGGTGCCGGCTGTGGCTCCACCCGAGGCGGTGTTGAGGCCAACCGACACCGGCGTCGCCCCCACGGCGCCGCCCTCGAACGAGATCGTCTTTGCCGCCGCAGTGCCGATCGCCGCGGTGTCGACCGCAAAGCTCTGCGTCTTGAACGACTTGTCCTGCCGCGCCTGGCGCAGCGTCGACTGCATGGCCTCGACGGTCTTGGTGATCGAGCTCAGGCCGTTATCGGCGGCCTCGATGGTTTTGATGCCGTTCGACATCGAGTCGAGGAGGTTTGACATGTCACTGGCGCGGCTGTTGAGCGACGCGGCAGTGAAAAAGTTGGTGGGGTTGTCGAGTGCCGAGTTGACCTTGAGGCCAGAGGCGAGTCGTCCCTGGGTCTTGGCCATCGAAGCGGCGGTCGACTGGAGCGAGAGGAGGTTCGAACGAACCGCCTTGGAGAGGTTTACGTCAGCCACGTCACAAACCTTCTGGTCTGTCTAAATGCCCGCGTCCTGGGGCTCGGCTCGTCAATATGCTGTATTTATCGCGCCTTAATCGGAAACAGCCGGTTAATTCGAGGCCGAAGAACAGTCTTGCTCTAAAGAAAAAGGCGGGCCGGAGCCCGCCTTCGTCTTGTCTTGCGACGTTCTTCTTAGAACAGACGCAGCACGGCCTGATCGGCCTGCGAGGCCATCGACAGCGCCGTCGAAGACAGCTGCTGGCGGGTCTGCAGGGCGAGGAGGTTCGCCGCTTCCTCGTTGGTGTCGGCAAGCGTGAGGTTCGCCGCACCGGTCTCGAGGGTGTTGATCATGTTCTTGGTGAAGTCCTGGCGGTTCTGCACGATCGACAGGTTCGAGCCGAAGGCCGAAGACTGCGAACGCAGGGTCCCCAGGGCGTCGCCGAGCTTGCCCAGCTTGGCGTCGATCGACGCGTCGCTGTCGAGGTCCTTGTCGGCAACCGAGGTGATGCCAAGCGTGGTGTTGTTGATCGAGGTCGCGTCGCCATCGGAATCCTTAGCCTGGATGTCGATGGTCGAAGTGCCGGTCTCGTTGAACGTCAGCTTGAGCTTGTCGCCGCGGAGCAGGTTGATGCCGTTGAAAGACGCGTCATCAGCCAGCTTGTCGAGCTGGTCGCGCAGTTCGTTGAACTGCTTGGCCAGGTTCTTGCGGACTTCGTTGCCGCCAATGGCGGTCTCGGCGGTCGAGCCGTCGATTTCACCATCCGAGGCCACACCGGTCACGGTCAGCTCTTCGGTCGAGAGGTTCTCGATGCGGAGCTTGCCGTTGTCGTTGGAGGCGCGGACCTTGTCCTTCAGCGAGGTGTTGCCGTTGATCTCGGAAACGAGAGCGTCAACGGTCTTCACCGCACCCGCGGCCGTGGCAGCAGCGCCAGCAGCGGAAGCGCCACCGTTGACACCGACACCAGTGACAGTGGTGTTGTTGTCAGCGTCGGTCTCGGTGAAGCTGGAGATGGCCACCGAGGAGTTGGTGCCGGTCGTGGCGGAGGTCAGAACCAGCTTGCCCGAACCGTCGACCGAAGCCGTGACGCCAGTGACGCCGGCGTTGGTCAGCAGCTCGTTGAACTCGGCGACATCGTCCAACGTATCGTCGTTGTTGCCGACGGCAGCCAGTGTCGTCTGGTCGATCGTCACGGTGGTGGCGGTGCCACCATCGACGGCGATCTGGAACGAGACACTGTCAGCAGCGTCGGTGATGGTCGTCGCAGCGAAGTTGGCGGTCGAGGTGAACGTACCCGCGGTAGCGGCCGAGCCGGCGCCGGTGGTGTTCAGGTTGACGCTGACTGCGGTCGAGCCGACAGCACCACCCTCGAACGACAGCGTCTTCACCGCGGACGTGCCAACGGCGGCAGTATCGATCGCGAAAGAACCGGTCTTGAACGACTTGTCCTGACGCGCCTGGCGGAGCGTGGACTGCATCGACTCGACGGTCTTGGTGATCGACGAAAGGCCGTTGTCCGCAGCTTCAATCGTCTTGATGCCGTTGGACATGGAGTCGAGCAGGCTCGCCATATCCGAAGCACGAGAGTTAAGCGAAGCGGCGGTGAAGAAGTTAGTCGGGTTGTCGAGCGCCGAGTTCACCTTCAGACCGGTGGCGAGACGCTCCTGCGTCTTGGCCATGGACGAAGCGGTAGACTGGAGGCTCAGCAGGTTCGAGCGAACTGCCTTTGACAGATTTACATCAGCCATTTTGGAGGCCCTTTCTGGGTCCGTACTCAGTTACTAAACCGTCTCTCCTGAGACGCGGCTGGATCATCGATCGCGACCGGCAAAAGAAGTCTTAAGTTCGATCGCTGAATTGAAGTTTGCCTCGGACATTGGAGGCAAATGTCCTGGGCATTCGAGGCAAAGTTAATGAGCAGTTTGCTCAATGCTTCGAACTGGTACGCAAAGCCGCTTAGGCAAAGAAAAGGCGGGCCGAAGCCCGCCTTTCATGTTCCGAGATAGCTTGCGTTAGAACAGGCGCAGCACGGCCTGGTCGGCCTGCGAGGCCATCGACAGCGCCGTCGAGCTAAGCTGCTGGCGGGTCTGCAGGGCGAGCAGGTTCGCCGCTTCCTCGTTGGTGTCGGCCAAGGTCAGGTTCGCCGCGCCGGTTTCCAGCGTGTTGATCATGTTCTTGGTGAAGTCGGTGCGGTTCTGCACGATCGACAGGTTCGAGCCGAAGGACGAGGCCTGCGAGCGGAGCTTGCCGAGCGCAGTACCGAGGATTTCCAGCTTCGCATCGAGCTTGGAGTCGAGGTCGAAGTCGGAGTTGACGACGTGGTCGATGCCCAGGGTGGTGTTGTTGATGGCGATCGGGTCGCCATTCTCGTTTTTGGCCTGGATGTCGATGGTCGAGGTGCCGGTCTCGTTGAACGTCAGCTTGAGCTTGTCGCCGCGGAGCAGGTTGATGCCGTTGAAGGAGGCATCGTCGGCGAACTTGTCGAGCTGGTCGCGCAGTTCGTTGAACTGGGTGACGAGGTTCTTGCGAACGGTATTGCCGCCGATCTCGCCGGTATTGGTGGTGCCGTCGACTTCGCCGTCCGTGCCGATGCCGGTGACGGTCAGCTCTTCGGTCGAGAGGTTCTCGATGCGGAGCTTGCCATTGTCGTTGGAGGCGCGGATCTTGTCCTTCAGCGAGGTGTTGGTGTTGATCTCCTGGACCAGGGCATCGACCGTCTTCACCGCACCAGCGGCCACAGCAGCCGCGCCACCAGCGGACGCGCCGCCGTTGACGCCCAGGCCGGTAACCGTGGTGTTGTTGTCGGCGTCGGTTTCGGCAAATGCGGAGATCGCCACCGAGGAGTTGGTCCCGGTGCTGGCCGAAGTCAGAACGAGCTTTCCCGTACCGTCGACCGAAGCGGTGACGCCAGTGACGCCGGCATCGGTCAGTAGTTCGTTGAACTCGGCGACGTCGTCGAGAGTGTCATCGCCATTGCCGACGGCAGCGAGGGTGGTCTGGTCGATCGTAACGGTGGTGGCGGCGCCACCATCGACGGCGATCTGGAACGACACACTGTCTGCGGCGTCGGTGATGGTCGTCGCAGCGAAGTTGGCGGTCGAGGTGAACGTACCCGCGGTGGCAGCAGAGCCGGCGCCGGTGGTGTTCAGGTTGATGCTCACCGGCGTAGTGCCGATGGCGCCGTCCTCGAACGACAGCGTCTTTACGGTCGCGGTGCCGATGGCGGTCGCGTCGAGCGCATAGGACATGGTCTTGAACGACTTGTCCTGGCGGGCCTGACGCAGGGCGGACTGCATCGACTCGACGGTCTTGGTGATGGAGGTAACGCCGTTATCGGCGGCCTCGATGGTCTTGATGCCGTTCGACATCGAGTCCAGCAGGTTTGCCATGTCGGACGCACGACTATTCAGCGACGCGGCAGTGAAGAAGTTGGTCGGGTTGTCGAGCGCAGTGTTCACCTTGAGGCCGGTGGCGAGACGCTCCTGCGTCTTTGCCATCGAGGCAGCAGTGGACTGGAGGCTCAGCAGGTTCGAGCGAACCGCCTTTGACAGGTTAACTTCCGGCATGGGTGGAATCCCTTCTGGCTAAATCGATAATCTCGTCCTGAGATTGAGAGGGATCGTAGCCTCGGCCGGCTTAAGAATGGTTAACGGCATGCTTCCGAACGCAGTTAATTTTGTGTTCCGTGACGAGCCGATGTCGCCCGCAATGCCTTGGATATCTTGGGGAAACCGGCGTTTCGGCAGTTCTTGCCGAGCATACGTCGGATCACTCGTGGTTAGGGAATTGGCTGCCGCCGACGCAGAATCGTCAGGGCTCAGACGAGCCGATCGTGCAGCGCCAGCGAACCCTGCGCCGGCAGGTCGGCACTGCCCAGGCGAAGGATGATCTCGCGATCGCTGGTGGGCTTGGGCGGTAACTGCCCGGAGAGCAGGGCCGCGGCGAAAGCCGAGCCCGGCGGTGGCGGCGGCGCCGGCAATGGCGGCAGCAGTTGCGCGGCGCTGTTCTGCGGGGGAGGTGGCGGCGGAGCGTCCGGCTGCTCCGATCCCTGACGGGAATCGCCGAGCAGCGTGCGCGACCGATAGTCCGCGACGGCTCCGAGTCCCATGTTGATCGGTTCGGGCGCTATTCTGGCGCTCATGGACCGGCATTCCTAATTGCCACTTAGCGGGCAACCATGCCGGTCCAGGCTTTCACCCCGCTTTCGCGGTTGGGAGCAATTTGCTGAAAACTATATGGATCAGAGCGCGCGGTTGATCGATACGCCGCTGGCGGCCTGCGGTGGCTGGCCGGCGATTTCGCCATTGGCGCCGTAGGTCTTGGGGCGGGCCTTGGCGCTAATCGCCTTGGCCACATCGGTGAGGAGCTCCTCGGTGACCGAGCGGGCGGTGGCGATAACGCGCAGGTTCTCGGCCATCTGCGTGGCCAGCCGATCATGTCCGCCGAGCAAGGCGTCGACCAGAGCCGGGGCCTCGGCGCGCAGCCGAGCCGACTGGCGCTGTACCGAGCGGGCAAAGCCCATGTAATCTTGGGCGAGGCGAGTCTTTTCAGCGGTCAGCTGGCCGGCATCCTTGGCGCGGCCGGCGCGGAGCAGGGTGGTCTCCTGGTTCAGCACCACGACCAGGCTTTCGAGCGTTTCCATGGCGAGGCCGCAGAGCTCGGCGGCGGGGAGGGAGTCGAGGGCCGCGAGGCGTTCGGCAGCAGCATTCATCATTTCAGCGCTCCGCTGGTTCTTGGCGTTGTTGTGTTCTTGGGGATGGAGTTCTGCGCGGCTTCCTGCGCCGCGATGAGATCGGGCAGCAGCGCATCGGCGAGGCCGACGCCGCCAGAGCGGGCCAGCACGTCGGCCATCTGCTCGGCCTGCATGCCGCGCCAGGTTTCCTCGGCAAAACCGCCACCCATGGCGCTTTCGTCGGTCTTCAACGAGGCGAACATTTCCTTCATCAAGGTGTTGAGGAAAACCCCCTCAAGGTCCTTTGCCTGCTCGCGAAGGTGCCCAACCTGGGCGGGCGAGAGCGTCGTCGTTTTGTTTTGGCCGGCAAAGCCGAGGCCCGAGGCGGAGCTCAGCATCACAGCACCTCGATCTCGGCTTGCAGCGCGCCGGAGGCTTTCACGGCCTGGAGGATGGCGATGAGGTCGCGCGGGCTGATGCCCAGCGCATTGAGGCCATCGACCAGCTCCTGCAGGCTCACCGATTCCGGCACCACCGCGAGGTTGGTTTCGGTGGTGTTTACCGAGAGGTCGGTGCGTGGCTCTACTGCGGTCTGGCCGAGGCTCAGTGGGTTCGGCTGCACCACGGTGGGGCTCTCGGCAATGGTCACCGTGAGGTTCGACTGGGCCACAGCGACGGTCGAAACCCGCACGTCCTTGCCCATGACAATGATGCCGGAGTTCTCGTCGATAACGATCTTGGCCGGCAAGTCGGTCTCGATCACCAGCTGCTCGATGTCGGTCAGGAGGTCGACGATGTTGCCGTTGAAGTTGCGCGGCAGGTTGAGCCGGATGGTCGCCGGATCTTCGGGGGTGGCGCAGGGCACGCCGATGAAATCGTTGATCGCCAGCGCGATGCGGCGCGAGGTGGTAAGGTCGGGGTTGCGCAAGGCCAGCCGCAGCGTGCGCTGGGCGCCGAGCACGAAGCCGATCTCGCGCTCGATCAGGCCGCCGGAAGAGATACGGCCGGTGGTGGGGACGCCCGAGACCACCGAGGCGGCGTCGCCTTCGGCCGAGAAGCCGTTGATGGTGACCGAACCCTGGGCGATGGCATAGACCTCGCCATCGGCGCCGAGCAGCGGGGTGACCAGCAAGGTGCCGCCCTGCAGGCTCTTGGCATCGCCGAGCGAGGCGACATTGACGTCGAGGCGCGAGCCCTGGGTCGAGAAGGCCGAAAGGTTCGCCGTCACCATCACTGCCGCGACGTTGCCCGTACGCATGTTCTCGCCGCGGGTATTGACGCCCAGCCGCTCGAGCATGGCCTGCAGGCTCTGCTTGGTGAAGGGCGAGTTGTTGAGCCCGTCGCCGGTGCCGTTGAGGCCGACCACCAGGCCGTAGCCAACCAGCTGGTTGTCGCGGACGCCCTCGATGTTGACGACATCCTTGATGCGGGCGGCAGCGGCGTAGGTCACGCTTGGCTGCGGCAGCAGCAGCAATGCCGTCATAAGACCAAGCAGTGCGCGTTTGAGGTTGAATTTAGCCATCTGGCAGTCCCCGGAGTGCGGCACATCCCCATGCGCCGTGATTGCCAGTGGTGTTGCGAGAACCGTGCCAGTTTCGCCAATACGTTGAAATTGCACGAGATTGGCGCTCGGCCAGTGGGTTTGGATGATGCTGGTCGGCAAGTCCTGCCGGGTGCATTAACGTTTGCTTAACTGCTGGCGGCAGATTTTGCCGGGCAATGGCAGGCAGGTGAGTCCGGTGCGGATCGAGAACAATGTGCGGGTAGGCAATGTGGCGGGGCGCTCGGCGGCCGGCCGCAGCTCGTCCGGCGTGGCGTTCGAGATCGGGCAGGGGCCGCAGGCCCAGGAGGCGCGGCCGACCGCAACGATCGCCGCCACCACTTCGCTCGATGCATTGCTGGCGTTGCAGGCGGTCGAAGATCCGCTGCTCAGGCGCAAGAAGGTGGTGCGTCGCGGCAACCAGCTGATCGATACGCTCGAGGGGCTGCGCGGCGACCTGCTGGTCGGCCGGATGGCCGAGGGACGCCTCAACCAGCTCATGGCTGTGTTGACCCAGGCGCGGGAGCACAGCGAGCCCGGATTGGACGCTTTGCTCGACGATATCGAGCTGCGCGCCAGGGTCGAACTGGCCAAGCGCGGACTGTACCCCGCCTGACACAGTTGGCGCCTCTCCACTCACGGATTAATCACCAAGCTTTTGAAAGCTTGCGAAGCATGCCCTTGCGCCACTATAAGGCCCGCCATTAGGGGCGTTTTGGAATCGAGTCAGAATGTCGACTGAAGTTCTTGAATACCGACCTACTCAGGACGAACCGTTTATGAACCCGCGGCAGCGGGAGTACTTCCGGCAGAAGCTGGAGCGGTGGAAGAGCGAGATCCTCGCAGAAAGCCGCGAAACGCTCGAGAACCTGCAGGAAGAAAGCCAGAACCATCCGGATATGGCCGACCGCGCCTCCTCGGAGAGCGATCGGGCACTTGAACTCCGCACCCGTGATCGGCAGCGCAAGCTGATCTCGAAGATCGATGCGGCGCTCAAGCGGATCGAGGATAACACCTACGGCTATTGCGAAGAAACCGGCGACCCGATCGGGATCGCCCGGCTCGACGCCCGGCCGATCGCCACGCTCTCCCTGGAAGCCCAGGAAATGCACGAGCGGCGCGAGAAGGTGTACCGCGACGAATGACAAGAAGGCCCGCAGCGATGCGGGCCTTGTTGTTTGTGGCTCCGGCTAGTTCGCTGACAGGCCCGGCCCGGGAGCACGGCCCTTGCGCCATGTACCGGGCGGGAGTCCGACCACCTTCTTGAAGGCTCGGTTGAAGGCTGCCTCGGAGTCGTAGCCGACCTGGGCGCCGGCCTGCGCGACGCTTATGCCTGGATTTTCCAGCAGCCGCGCTGCCAGCTGCATGCGCCAGCGCGCCAAGTATTGCATTGGCGGATCGCATGCATAGTGGGTGAAGCGGTTGGCGAAGACCGTCCGCGACAACCCGACGGCGCGCGCCAGGCCCTCGAGTGTCCAGTTTGCCGCCGGCTGGCCGTGGATCAGACGAAGGGCCTGGCCGACATGCGGGTCCTTCAGCCCCGAGAGCCAGCCGCGAGCATCCTCGGGCAGGCCTTCCACATATTCACGGATCACCTGCACGAACATCAGCTCGGCAAGCTTGGCAAGAACCGTCTCGCCACCCGGGTTGCCCCGGTCAGTCTCCGAGACGGCATGATGGACGAGGTTGACCAGCCAGCCCTGCCGGGCGGTACCGCGTCCATGCAGGACCCGGGGCAGCGATTTGATGAATGGGTTGTAGGGACGGATATCGCAGCCGAGATAGCCGCAAACGAAGCGGCAGGAGCCGATGCTGGAGCCTTCGTTGACGACGTAGGGCAGTTGGCGATCGATCGGATGATGGTACATGGCGAGGTCGGGTTTGGCCCGCATGCCGATCGCCGAGCAGAGGGCATGCGCATCGTCCATCGGAAAGGCAACGATGTCGCCGGCCTCGAGGCGAAGCGGCTCGGCTGAGCCGTCGGTCATCTCCACCCAGCAGGCGCCCTCGATCAGGGTGTGGAAGAAGAACACGTATTGCGAGTTCGGCATCACCTTGCTGGCTATCACCGAGGCGCGCGGCGCTTCCGCGACCCAGGGCTCGCGGAAAGTGCTGTCGAAGAATATCGCGCCGGTTAGCCGTACGGCGGCAAGCACGTCTGAAAGAACGTCCATTCGCAGGCACTCCGCGCGGCCGGAATTACCGCAACACGGGACAAAATGCCTTCCTCGATATGCATCGACTATCACCGAAACGACTGGGCGAGGCAAGGCGCAGCGCCCCGACGTTCTTGCCGTGTCGGGTCCGGACGCCCGAGCAATGAAACGGGACGATCGGATATTCGTCAGAATGGAGAGCGTGGGTAGCTTTTGCCGGCTGATCGATTTCTGGGAGGACAGCATGCATGACGAGGACATCAACAGCTTTGCCGGCAACCTGAGGGGTACGCTCATCCGAGCCAGCGACACCGCCTATGACGGTGCCCGCAAGCTCTATAACGGCATGATCGACAAGCGGCCGATGCTGATCGCGCAATGCGTCGACAGCGGCGACGTGATCACGGCGGTGAATTTCGGACGCGAGCACGGCCTCGCCATTGCCGTGCGCGGCGGCGGACACAACGGGCCGGGATTTGCCAGCGTCGACAATGGTCTCGTCATCGACCTTTCGATGATGAAAGGCGTGCGGGTCGATCCCAAGGCGCAAACGGTGCGGGTGGGGCCGGGGTGCACGACGGGTGATGTCGATCACGCGACGCATGCCTTCGGCCAGGCAGTGCCCTTCGGCATCATCTCGACTACCGGCGTCGGCGGGCTCACCCTGTCGGGCGGGCACGGGTACCTGAGCCGACAATACGGGCTGGCGATCGACAGCCTGATCGAAGCCGACGTGGTGCTGGCCGATGGCAGCTTCGTCACCGCCAGCGAGACCGAGAACAGCGACTTGATGTGGGCGTTGCGCGGCGGCGGCGGCAATTTCGGCGTCGTGACGAGCTTCCTGTTCCGAACCCACCCGGCGAAGATGCTGTATGGTGGCCCGATCATCTTCGATCTCAGCGATGCCGAGACGGTGATGCGGTGGTATCGGGCGTTCCAGGAGGGGGCGCCAAAGGATTTCTACATCTGGCTTGGGCTGCAGTCAGTCCCACCCGGCGACCCGTTCCCGAGGGAGCACTGGGGCAAGAAGATGTGCGTCCTGCTGGTTGCGCATAACGGTGAGAATGCCGAGGCGGCGGTGAATCGCATACGGGCCGAGCTCCCGGCGCCGATCATCGACTGGGCCGGGCCGATCGCCTATCCGGCGCTGCAGAGCATGTTCGATGCGCTCTATCCGACGGGGTTGCAGTGGTACTGGAAGGGCGATTTCGTCGAGACGCTGTCGGATGAGGCGATTGCGGAACACCTGAAGCATGCCGCCACGGTGCCCACTCCGATTTCGGCTATGCACCTCTATCCGATCGATGGCGCGGTCCATGACCGGGCGAGCGGCGATACGGCCTGGAACTGCCGCAACGCGCGCTGGTCGATGGTCATTGTCGGGGTCGATTCGGATCCAGCCAGGGCAGGGGCGCTGAAGGATTGGGCCAATGGCTACTGGAATGCGGTCCACCCCTACGATCTCAGCGGGGCCTATCCGAACTTCATGATGGAGGAAGGCGAAGCGCGGGTTCGGGCGACCTATGGCGACAACTACTCCCGGTTGGCCAGCCTCAAGGCCAAGTACGACCCGACCAACCTCTTCCACGTCAATCAGAACATCCGGCCGTCGGCCTAGTCCGACTCCTGGTTCGCGATGACGCTACAGCCGTAGCGTCATCGCAACCCGAGCTGCGATCAGCCGGGTGAAGAATCGGAGCGGCACGCCCGTGACGCTTGGCAGGTCAGCCGGCACGGCGACGTCGGCGGGCACAAACCTGGTCTGGATGCGCATTTCCAGCGGCTGCGCCGGCGGGACGATGCGGTCGCGATAGACCGGGGTCCAGTGCAGCACGGATGGGAGCCGCGCCAGCATGGCTGAGTTGCAGCAGCTGGCGACCATGCGGCTGGTGGTCGAGTCCGATTTCAACCTGTAGCCCTCGAGCAGCTCGGCGCCCTTGGTGCCGTGCACCCGATCATTGCGATAGAGCAGGTAAGGCGTGCCGGCGCCGGCATCCAGAATCGCTGGTGCGCCGGGCAGGGCTTCGATCAGGCGAGAGCCGGCCTGGCAGTCATCGCAGTGGCAGACGAGGCTGATTACCGGCGCGCCGGTCAGCTCGAGTTCGACATTGCCGCAGGCACAGCGTGCCACATACCGCACCGTCATCGCTTCGTTCTGCCATAGGCGGCGAGGAAGACTCGTACACCGGCCTCGGCGTTGCGACGCAGTTCGGCCTGCGAGGGAATGGCATCGTCGCCGAGCAGCATGGCCTGGTTCAGCGGAGCCGACATAATCAGCCAGTTGAAGTGTTCCGCCGCGGTTGCCGGGTCGTCGACAGCAAGCAGGTCGCGTTTGGCCAGGCCCTCGAACACAGCGGCCAGCATCTTCATGGCGCGTGCCGGGCCGCGCTCGTAAAGCACACGGGCCAGTTCGGGGAAGCGCGTCACCTCGCCGATCACCAGGCGCCGCAACTGCATGATGCGGGGCGTCAGAACGACGGTCAGCTGCCGTAGCGCATATTCGACGAGGTAGTCAGCGAGGTCCTCGTCCGGCCCGAGCTGCGCCACGTCGTTATGCACGGTGTCGCCGGCGCCAGTGGTCATGCCGCCGACGATCTCGACGAACAGCGCCTCCTTCGAAGAGAAGTGCTTGTAGACGGTCTGCTTTGACACGGCAGAGAGGGCGGCGATCTCATCCATGTTGGTGCCGAGATAGCCGCTTTTCAGGAACACCTCGGTGGCGGCGTCGAGAATGGCCCGGCGTTTGCGGGCAGAGCGGCCATCGCCTTCCGCATCCGCGTGTTCGTTCACTTCCGAGCCCATCGACCTGCCACTTTCCAAAAACCTTCACAGCCCTGATTGACATCACAGTACTGGACAGTCTAGTTTCTGACAACAGCGCAGAACTGGACGGTCCAGTTCTGAATGGGTTGGCGGCAGCGCCGTCATACGAGAAGCAGGGAGAGCTTGAATGTCGAACCGAAGCTTCGTGCTGGTTGCCACTGTGGTCGGAGCGCTTGCCCTGCCGATCCCTGGCACGCTGGCAGAGACCGCAATGCAATCGCCTGAAAATCACACCGCAGGAGACGTTTCGATGACCAACCACACCAGATCGGCCACCCTCAAGGTCCCGGGCGCGACGCTTTACTACGAGGTGCAGGGCAGCGGCCCGACGCTGCTGATCATCCCCGGCGGTCCACAGGATGCGGGCGTGTTCGCCGAGCTGTCGCAGCGCCTCGCCGACCGCTACACCGTGGTCGCCTACGATCCGCGCGGCAATTCGCGCTCGACGTTTGACGGCGAGATCAAGCCGCTGCTGATGGACCAGCAGGCGGATGACGCCGCGGCGCTGATCGAGGCGCTGGGCAATGGCCCGGCCTATGTGTTCGGCACCAGCGGTGGTGCACAGATCGGGCTCAACCTCGCGGCACGGCACCCCAAGCTGGTGCAGGCGCTGGTGGCGCATGAGCCGCCGTCGATGATGCTGATGGACGATCCGAGCGAGGCCGTGGCGGCCGACAAGGCGCTCTACGACACCTACGTCAAAGACGGCGTCGATGCGGCGATGGGGATGTTCTTCTCGATGAACGGGCTCGAGGAGGCGGGCGACGCGACCGAAGCGCCGCCGGAATTCGAGATGCCGCCGGAAGAGGCGGAAACCTTCGCCCGGGTCAGCGGCAATTTCGAGTACTGGCTGGCGCACGGCATGCTGCCGCTGTCGCTCTATACGCCGGATGTGGCGACGCTGAAGGCAGGCAGCCCGAAGATCGTCGTCGCCATCGGCGTGGCGTCGGCCGGCCAGCCGATCGAGGAAATGAGCCTGGCGCTGACCAACACGCTCGGCATCGCGCCGACGAAATTCCCCGGCGATCACATGGGCTTTGGACCCCAGGCTGCCGCGTTTGCGGACGCGCTGCACAGCTCGTTCGCCAACTGACGGAGGCAAGCATGCATATCCAGTTCGCCGAACTGCCGGTGTTCGACCAGGACCGGGCCATCGCCTTCTATGTCGACAAGCTCGGCTGCGAGGTGGTTGCCGATGCGCCGATGGGCGCGGATGGCTGGCGGTGGGTCGAAGTGAAGTTCCCCGGCGCCCGCACGGCGCTGCACTTCCTCCGCCGCCCCGACGACAAGCCATCGGCCGAGCCGGTGCTGGTGCTGGTCGAGGCCGACGTGGCGGGAGCCATCGAGCGGCTCCGCGCCAAGGGCGTCGAGATCACCACCGAGCCGGGCGAGGCGCCGTGGCAGCCGGGCCGGGTGGTGGCGGAGTTCCGCGACAGCGAGGGCAACCGGATGGTGATCGGCAGCTACTGAATCTGGAGGTCCCGGCGTGAGTCGGGACCTCCGGTTTTCAGTCAGCGGAAAGTGCGGAACGACGAGATGTTGCCGTCCAGCCACCAGGGCAGGGTGGCGACATCGCGGTTGAAGTCCTCGCAGCGGCGGAAGTTGCGATCCTCGCAGACCTCAACCGTCATTGAGCCGCTGATGCTGATCGAGGCGATGCGGTTGTTCCAGGAGCCGAGATCCCGGTTGCTGTCGCCGACGCCGACGCAGAAGCTGCGGCCACGGAAACGGATGTCGTCGTAGAAGCAGGCCCGCCGCCGGACGTTCGAGTCGCCGCCGCCACCGCCGGTCCGTGACAGGAAGTTCTGCGACACCCAACCGCTAGGGCCGCCGTGGTTGACCCAGCACCAGCCGCCGTTGCAATTGCTGATGCGCACGCTCTGGCCGGCGCGCAGCACGTCGACAACGGCATAACTGGTGCCCGGACCACGACGGACGTTGACGTTGGAGGTCGCCACGGCGTTGCCCACGCCACTGCCGCCCCCGGGGTTGTCGGGAACGATGACAAACGTCTCTTGCGCCAGCACCTGGGGCACCGCTCCCAGGCCAGCAGCCAGCATCGCCGCAATGAATAGTGCTCTTATCATAACGATCTCCTCAACCCGGCTGGAAACAGACGCGCGCACTGTGCGGTTTCGTACAGAACGCGAGAAGTGTTGGCCGTCCGTTGCGCAAGTACTACCATTCAAAGCGGCGAATTGATGCGCATGGCGCGCTGTTCAGTTCAAAATCGTTGAACCGGTCGCGTAAATAGTTGCATCTTATTTGATGTCACATGGCCATCCGGCGCAAGCGGAAGCTTAGGCAATAGCTGCGATGGCTGCTGGTGTTCGTTGGACGCGGAGAGCCGACATGGCCCGCAACAAGCCGCTTGGCCGGCCAAAGGCGAGGAGGCGACGTTGAGCACCGCTCCGCGGCATATCCGCGAACCGTCCTATTTCGACGCGGTGGCGCCACTGGTGGTGCTTGCCGTGCTGATCGCCGGTGCGGTGACGCTGTTCGGGCTCAAGGCGACGGATGGACCGCTGCAGGTGGCGATTATTCTCGCGGCAATGTTCACCTCGTTCATTGTGCTGAAGAATGGGCACAGCTGGGAGGAAGTGGCCGAGGCCGGGCGTAAGGGCGTCTCCTCGGTGGTCGGCGCCATCTTCATCCTGTTCGCGGTAGGGGCGCTGATCGGCACCTGGAATATGGCCGGGACCATCCCGACGCTGGTCTACTATGGCATCCAGGTGATCAATCCGGACTGGTTCTACCTCGCCTCTCTGCTGGTCTGCGCCGCCATCGCCATGGGCATCGGCAGCTCGTGGACCACGGCGGGCACAATCGGGGTCGGGCTGGTGGGGCTGTCGTTCCTCGCCGGCGTCTCGCCCGCGATCACCGCAGGAGCCGTGATTTCCGGCGCCTATGTCGGCGAGAAGCTGTCACCCCTATCCGAGACGGCCATCCTTGCCGCGCAGCTCACCGGCACCACCATCTACGCGCATTTGCGGGCGCAGGTCTGGAGCTCGGTGCCGGCGCTGCTCGTCGCCGCCATCGGCTTCGGCATCTTCGGCTGGGCCGACAGTTCGAGCGGCGCGAGCGACAGCGTGATCGCCTCGGAGCTTTCGGCGCTGTCGACGCTGTTCAACATCACACCGCTGACCCTGCTGCCGCTGGTGCTGCTGATCGTCTTGTCGATCTTCAAGGTGCCGCCATCGCTGGCGATCATCGGCTCGGCGCTCGCTGCGGCGGTGCTGGCGCCGTTGCTGCAATCCGAGGCGGTGCTGCGCTTCGTCAACGACCCCGAGCTGGCGCCGGCCGCCGCCTACCTCAAGGCCGGGTGGCAGGCGATGGGCACCGGGTTCGAAGCCAACTCGGGCATCGAGGTGGTCGACAGCCTCTTGTCGCGTGGCGGCATGGCGAGCATGCTGCTCACCATCTGGCTGATCCTCGGCGCCCTGGTCTACGGCACGCTGCTCGATGAGTTCGGGCTGCTGCTGAAGCTGGTGACGCCGGTGCTGATGCGGGCCCGCAGCACCGGCTCGCTGATCGCCACCGTGGTTGGCACGGCGTTCGGACTCAATATCGTCGCCGGCGACCAATATGTGGCGGTGGTGCTGCCGGCGCGGATTTTCCGCGCCGAGTTCAACAAACGCGGTCTCGCCGCCACCAACCTGTCGCGGGCAGTGGCGGATGGCGGCAGCGTCACCTCGCCGCTGATCCCGTGGAATTCCTGCGGCGCCTATATGGCGGCGGTGCTCGGCGTGCCGACACTGGTCTACCTGCCGTTCTGCCTGTTCAACATCGCGAGCCCATTGGTCACGTTGCTGCTGGGGTTCAGCGGGTTTCGGATCGAGCCGGTGGAGCCGAAGGTGGAAGAGGCGGATTCAGTCTCGCCTTAGGGTGTTCCACCGATGGACGCCCCACCTCCGCTGTCATCCCAGCGAAAGCTGGGATCCATTTCTCAGCCCGCGCAGGTGGTGAGTTGGGTCCCAGCTTTCGCTGGGATGACAGCGGAGGTGAGGCGACCATCGAGCCTAACCGCGGCGCGGCTGCAGCCAAATGGCGCAATATCCTATGCCACCGCCTCGCGACTATCGTCCAACGCGCCCACCATGTACTGCACCAGTTCGGACGCGTTGGTCTCGCCGGTGCGTTTCTCGGTGACCTTGCGGCCGCGATGCATCACCACGATGCGGTCGGCGACGGCGAAGACGTCGGGCATGGTGTGGGTAATGAGGATCACCGGCACACCTTGGTCGCGGAGGCGGCGGATCAGCTCCAGTACCTTCTGCTGCTCGGGCACGCCGAGATTATTGGTCGGCTCGTCCATGATCATCAGCCGCGCCTTCCAGTAGATGGCGCGGGCGATGGCGACGGCCTGCCGCTGGCCGCCCGAGAGACTCTCGATCGGCTGGGTGAGGCTGGGGAACTGGATATCGAGGGTTGCGAGGCTCTGCTCGGCCTCGGCCAGCATCAGCTTGTCGTTGAGCGTGTTGATCAGCCCGCCGAGATAGCGGTGTTTCACCTCGCGGCCGAGGAAGATGTTGGCGGGCACGTCGAGATTGTTGGCCAGCGCCAGGTCTTGGTAGATCGTCTCGATGCCGGCGCTGCGCGCGTCGATGGGCTTGGGGAAGCTGACCGGCTTGCCCTCGAAGCGGATCTCGCCCTCATCGGGCAGGTGAACGCCGGAAACGCACTTGATCAGCGTCGACTTGCCGGCGCCGTTGTCGCCGAGCAGCGCCACCACCTCGCCGGGGTTGATGTCGAGGCTGACATCGTTGACCGCGGTGAGGCCGCCGAAGCGCTTCACCAGGTTGCGGATCGACAGAACCGGTTCGCTCATGACCCTCTCCCGCGGCGGCCGAGGATCAGGTCGCGTGACTGGTCGATGAGCACGGCGATGATCACCACCGCGCCGACGACAATGAATTGCCAGAAGGCCTGGACGTTCATCATCACCAGCCCGGTGGTCAGCACCGCGATGATGAGCGCGCCGATCACCGTGCCGATGATCGAGCCGGCGCCGCCGAACAGGCTGACGCCGCCGATGATCACCGCGGCGATGGAGCTCAAAAGCAGCGGATCGCCGATCACCGCCGAGCCAGCAGTGAAGCGCAGCGTCGAGAGGAACCCGGCAATGCCGGCGGTGACCGAACTCAGCATGTAGAGCTTGACGATGTGGCGATCGACCGGGATGCCGGTGCGCAGCGCCGCCTGCATATTGCCGCCGATGGCATAGGTATGCCGGCCGAACTGGGTGCGGTTGAGGATGAACATGCAGATGATCACGACGATGGCCGTGATCACCACGGGCCAGGTGAAGATGCGATCCATCTGGCGCAGCATGGCGCCGGTGACGTCGGGGCGGAAGAACGCATAGAAGCCGCCACCTTCGCCGTTGACGACGTAGAACAGCGATTCATTGCCATAGTCGCGGATATCGGCAGGCAGGCCGATGACGGTGGTGTTCTCGGAGAACAGCAGCGCCATGCCGCGCACGATGAAGGATGAGCCGAGCGTCACGATGAAGGCCGGGACCTTGAGCTTGGCGATGATCAGGCCATTGACCAGGCCGACGCCGGCCGAGGCACCGACCGCGGCGAGGAAGCCCAATGTTGCGGCGAGAAACAGCGGCGCGCCGGCATTGAACGAGGCGCGGATGGCGTGAGCCGAGACCACCGAGGCGAGGCTCATTACCCAGCCGACGCTGAGGTCGATCCCCGCCGAAATGATGACGAAGGTCTGCCCCAGTCCGAGCAGCAGCACCGGAGTGATGGCGACGAGGATGTTCATCGCGTTGCGCAGCGTCAGGAAGGTGGCGCCGCCGGAGAGCGGCACGACGATGATGAAAAAGGCGATCATCAGGCCGAGGAACGCCCAGGCCCAGAGCCGGCTGGCGAGGAGGATGAAACGCTTGTCGGGCGAGAGCCGGGGCTCCGCTGGAATTGTCTTGCTGTCGGTCACGGCTGCCCCGGCTTGGTGAGAGACGGCGGTGGCCGGAGACCTGAGGCCTCCGGCTGCTCGTGCGGGATGGTCAGTTCACCTTGTAGATGAAGCGTGCGTATTCGGGATCGGCGACATTGTCTTTGTCGATGATGGCGAAGCCGGTCTCGACGCGGCGCGGCAGGCTGGTGACGCCGGCGGCATCGGCGACGGCGAATTGCACCGCCATATAGCCCATGTCGAAGGGCTTCTGCGCCAGCACCAGCGACACCACGCCCTTGCCCATCAACTCGATGGCTTCGGCCGTCGCGTCATAGGCCACGACCTGCACATGCCCGCCGAGGCCGGCATTGACCACTGCGTTACCGGCGCCACCGGCGCTGAACACGTTGGTGCCGAACACGCCGGCGAGGTCGGGGTTCTGCTCGATCACCGCGGCGGTCTGCTGCGCGGCCTTGTTCTGGTCATCGAGGTTGTAGTCGGGGCCGAGCACCTTGATGTCGGGGAACTCGTTCTTCATCACCTCGGCAAAGCCTTGCTCGCGGCCTTCGACCGACGAGACGTTGGGGTTGGTGGAGTTGATGTAGACCGTGCCCTTGCCGCCGATCGCCTTGGCGAGGCCGCGGGCCGAGATACGGCCACCTTCGACGTTGTCGGAGCCGATATAGCTGATCGGGAATTTCACCGGACCGTTGGCATAGTCGCCATCGCCGAGGAAGGTGTCGACGGTGATCACCTTGATGCCGGCATCGAGTGCTGCCTGCAGCGGCGCCACCATCTGATCCTTATCGGTGGGGGCGGTGATGATGTAGTTGAGGTCGCCTCGCGCCACCAGCGCATCGAGGATCGGGGTCTGCGCTTCGACACCCCAGGTCGGCGGGACCTGGGTCACCACTTCGACGCCGAGGTCCTTGGCCGCGGCTTCGACGCCCAGTTGCATGACCTGGTAGAACGGATCGACCACGCCCGGCAGGAAGCCGATCTTGATGTCGGCGGCGGAAACGGTGGCCGTAGAGAGTAATAGCGTGCCCAGCAGGGCAGCAGTCATCGTCGACGCGTTACGCATCGAAACCTCCCCTTATTGTTGTGATCCGGCGGCTCCTTTGAACTCCTCCGCCAGATCACCAACGATAGGCCCGCGCGCTCACATTTGTAAACTGGCCGGATATATTCAAACCGCGCTAGGGCAACACGATTTCGCGCTCGATGCCGATTGCCGCGAGGAAGTCGCGGTCGTGGCTGACCACCAGCAGCGCGCCGTCATAGGCGGCGAGGCCAGCCTCCACCGCCTCGATGGCGTGGATGTCGAGGTGGTTGGTCGGCTCGTCGAGGATCAGCAGTTCGGGCGGCCGGCCGCTGCCGATGGTGCAGGCGAGGCCGGCGCGCAGCATTTCGCCACCGCTGAGCTGACCGACCGGTTTCAGCGCGGCGTCGGCACGGAACATGAAGCGGGCGAGGGCGGAGCGCGCCGTGGTCTCGCCATCCTCGGGGTTGAGCCGCAGGTAGTTCTCGCGAATGGTCTCAAGCGGATCGAGGAGGCTGACTTCCTGGTCGAGCAACGCATGCCGCCGCGCGATGCGAACCGCACCGGTCACTGGGGCAAGGGTGCCGGTGATCAGCCGGAGCAGGGTGGTCTTGCCGGAGCCGTTGGGGCCGGTGATCGCCACACGCTCAGGCCCCGTGATGGCAAAGCTCAGGGTCCGGATCACCGGCTGTTCGGGCACTGGGCCGCCGGTGAGCCGATCGAGCTGCAGCACCGTGGTGCCATTAGCGAGGCCGCTCGGCTCGAGCTTCACCGCCATCGGCTGCAGCACCTCGATCTCGGCCTTGGCGGCGGCGAGCGCCGTGCTGGCTGAGGCGCGGCGCCGTTCACTGAGCTTCATCTGCTCGCCGCTGGTGTTCTCCGCGTTCATCTTCATGCCGCCCAGCATGATGCGCGGGATATCGCCCTTGGCGGCTTTCCGCGCCCCGGCGCCATCCTTCTTGGCTTTGCGCTCGCGCATCAGCTGCGTCTTGCGGTCGAGCTCGCCGAGGGTGCGCTCGGCAGAAGCGAGGCCCTGTTCGGCGGCCGCCAGCTCGATTGCCTTGCGTTCCTGGTAGAGATCCCAGTTGCCGCCATAGGTGCGGGCGCCGATCGTGGTGAGCTCGACAATGGCGTCCATCTCACGCAGCAGCGCGCGGTCGTGGCTGACCACGATGGCGGCGCCGCGCCAGCGTTTCAGCAGTTCCGTGACAGCCGCCCGGCCATCGCGGTCGAGGTTGTTGGTGGGCTCGTCGAGCAGCAGCATATCCGGCTGGTCGATCAAGAGCGCTGCCAGCGACAGGCGGGTGCGCTGGCCACCGCTCAGCGTGGCGGTGGGTCGATCGAGGGCGAGCCACGGCAGGCCGACATCGGCGAGGGCCGTCTCGATCTTTGCTGGCAACAGCCAGTCGGCCCCTTCGGCATCCTCGAGCGAGCCGGTGCCAGCCTCGAGCCGGTCGAGCCGGGCCAGCTGCTCGGCGCAGCCCAGCGCGTCGGCGACGCTCGCATCGGAGCGTTGCACCGTCTGCCGCAACACGCCGAGCGTGCCGGAGACGACGATCTCGCCGCTGGAGGGCGCGAGTTCGCCGAGCAGCAGTTTGAGCAGCGTGGTCTTGCCGGTGCCGTTACGGCCGATCAGGCCGGTGCGAACCGGGCCGAAGGAAAGATCGAGATCTGAGAAGAGGTTGACGCCATTAGGCGTCTTGTAGCTCACCGCTTTGAGCGAAATAGAACCGGGCATGGTTGGACTCCGGGTGACGGATCAGGGTGGTTTGATCGGTCATGCGGATATCCATTGGGACCTGCCGGTTGGTGCTGCGGATGGGCGGAAAATAGGGAGGTTCGCTGAGATGTCAACCTTGCAGGCTCGGTGACGAGGCGATCAATCCCTCCCCTCAAGGGGGAGGGGAGCAGAAGGCCCGAGCGTTCCACTTCTTACGGCGGATCGATCGTCCGGTTGGCGGCAATCGCTGCGAACCAGTTGGGCGGACGCTCGATCATCCGGCGCACCACCGGGCGTTCCGGGCCCTGGTGCAGGTTGCGCAGTTTTTCGCCGATCACCTCGTCGGCATGGGTGAGACGCTGGTTGTGCCGGGCGTATTCGGTCCAGGTTGGGCTCTTGTAGCTTTCGACCCAGACGTCGGTCTCCGAGAGGTCGCGGCGCAGCACCCATTCGCGGGCTCCGTCGCGCATCCGCACCCGTTTGCGATCGGCCATGACGCGCAGGAACTCGCGCACATCCTGCGGGCGGATCTTGTACTCGATGCTGATGACGATCGGCCCGGAGCGCGGCTCGATCGGCAGCGCGATCTGCGGTTCCTGCCAGCGGTTGGCGGGGTCGAGGTCGAGCATTACCCGCGGCGGGATCGACAGCAGCAGCCCGACGCCGGCGCCGACGACAAGGGCGATGGCCGAGGCGACCAGCGCATTGCTGACGCCGAACTCTTCGCCGGCAACGCCCCAGAGCCAGCTGCCGGCGGCGAGGCCGGCAAATGTGGCAGTCTGGTAGAGTGACAGCGAGCGGCCGACCACCCAGCGCGGGGTCGAGAGCTGCACGGTGACGTTGAACAGGGTCAGCGCCAGCACCCAGCAGGCGCCGCCGAGCATCAGGGCGACGCCGGTCAGCCAGGGCGAGGGGCTGAGCCCGGTGACCGCGGCGCAGATGGCGAAGCCGACAAAGGCCAGCCGGACGATGGCTTCGCTGGAGAACTGCTCGGCCAGCCGGGCGCTGATCAGCGCCCCGCCGACCGCGCCAAGGCCGAAGGCGCCCAGCAAGAGGCCATAGACCAGCGGCCCGCCGCCGGGAATCTGGCTCGCGACTACCGGCAGCAGCGCCAGCACCGAGCTGGCGGTGAGGCCGAAGATGAAGCTCCGCACCAGCACCTTGCCCAGTTGCGGCGACAGCGCCATGTAGCGGACACCGGCGAACATCGCGGCGCCCACCGCCTCGCGCGGCAGGCCGGCGGGGGCAGGGGCGGGCTTCCAGCGCAGCAGCACGAACAGTAGCCCGAGATAGCTCACGAGGTTGACGGCGAAGGCTGCAGCAGCGCCGGCGACGGCGACGATGATGCCGCCCACCGCCGGGCCAAGGCTACGCGACAGGTTGAAGCCGATGGAGTTGAGCGCCACGGCCGAGCCGACGCTGGAGCGCGGCACCAGGTCGCCGACCGAGGCCTGCCAGGACGGGTTATTGAGCGCCGTGCCGCAGCCGATCAGGAAGGTGAAGGTCAGCAGCAGCCAGGGGGTGATCAACCCGAGCAGCGCACTGAGGGTCAGGAGCGCCGAGACCGCCAGCATGAAGAACTGCGCCACCAGCATCACCCGGCGGCGCGGGAAATTGTCGGCGATGGCGCCGCCGAGCAGCGAGAACAGCATGATCGGCAGCGAGGTGGAGGCCTGGACCAGCGCCACCAGATCGACCGAGTTGGTCAGCGCCGTCATCATCCAGGCGGCGCCGACGCCCTGGATCAGGGCGCCGAAGCTCGAGACGAGGTTCGCCACCCAGATGTTGCGGAACGTTCCGTGCTGCAGCGGCTGCAGGACCGATGGTCGATCCTTGGCCATGGCTTACCCCCGATCAGCCCAGGTAGCGGTGCGTCAGGTGCTCCTGGAAGTGCTTGGAGTTCAGCTTCTCGCCGGTGGCGCGCTGCAGCAGCTCGGGCGTCGAGTACTTGCTCGCCTGGCTCCAGATCTTCTCCCGCCGCCAGTCGTTGATGCCGACGAAGCGGCCATTGCGCATGTCCTCGCGGGCGTTCGGCTGGTCGCGCTCGATGGCGCTCCAGAGCTGCGCCGCGATGATGGCGCCCAGCGTGTAGCTGGGGAAGTAGCCGATGGCGCCCGACGGCCAATGCACGTCCTGCATCGGGCCATCCTTCATGTTGTCGATGGTCGAGAGCCCCAGATACTCGCGCATCTTGGCGTCCCAGGCCTCCGGCACATCTTTGGGCGCCAGCTTGCCGCTGATCAGGTCCTGTTCTAGCTCGAAGCGGAGAATGACATGCAGCGGGTAGGTGGCCTCGTCGGCATCGACGCGGATCAGGCCGCGCTCGATGAGATGGACATGCGCCAGCACGTCTTCGAGGTCCCAGCCGGCAATGGCGTCTTCGCCAAGTTTTTCACGCACATGCGGCATGGCCCATTCCCAGAACTCGGGCGAGCGGGCGATCTGCTTTTCGACGAACAGGCTCTGGCTTTCGTGCATGGCCATGCCCCGGGCGCGACCGACCGGCCAGTGCGTCCATTCCTTGGGTAGGCCCTGCTCGTACAGGCCGTGCCCGGTCTCATGCAGGATGCCCATCAGCGAGGTGAGGAACTCGCCCTCGGTGTAGCGGGTGGTCATGCGGATATCGGTGGGCACGCCACCACAGAACGGGTGGTGTGAGACGTCGAGACGGCCGTGCGCGAAATCGAAGCCGACGGCCTCCATCATGACGAGGCCCAGCGCCTTCTGCTTGTCGATGGCGAACGGGGCGTTGAGCGGCTTCAGCGGACGCCTGGCCAGCTTTTCTTCCTGGTGCGCGAGGGCCGCCGGGACGAAATCCTTGAGGAAGGTCTTGAGGTCGTTGAGCACCGGCGCCACCTCGGCGACCCGGTTGCCGGGGTCGTACTGCTCCATCAGCGCGTCATAGGGCGAAAGGCCGAGCACGTCGGCGCGCAGTTGCGCTTCTTCGCGAGCGGTGGCGACGAGACCTTCGAAGGCCGGCAGGAAGCCGGCCCAGTCGCCGGTAGGCCTGAGTTCGCGCCACAGCTGTTCGGCCCGGATGCGGGCGTTCACCTGCTTCCGAACAAAATCGGCCGAGAGGCAGGTCATGTTGGTGTGGACGCGGCGGAACTCGCGGATGGCGAGGCCCTGCATCTCGTCGAGCGGCTCGGCCTCGGCGTCGCCGAGCCAGTCGCCGACTTCCGGCGCGGTGGCCATCTCGTGGTACATGCCGGCCAGCATCGACATGGTCTCGGCGCGCTTTTCGCCACCGCCGACCGGCATCATCACCGCCTCGTCGACACCCAGCATCGACTGCGCATGCTCGATGGCTTCGAGCTTGCGGCTCAGCGCGTCGAGTTTGGAGAAGGCGGAATTGGGAGAGGGCATCAGGAACTCCAACAAGCGAGTGGCGAATAGTGAGTAGCGAATAGGGAAGGACGGCGAAACCCCATTCGCTACTCGCTATTCCCCATTGGCTAACGAATGGGGAAAGGGCGCAGCCGGGGAGACTGCGCCCTCTGGGGCGGGTTCTGTTCTGGAACCGGCCGAGGCTGACGGCACCAATGGGGGATTGTGCCGTCAGCGATGGGGAAGCTGATCAGGAGGGGGCGCCAGGCGCCTCCCCTGGGGGGTCAGAAGGGGAGGATCGCGTCGGCGATCTGCTGGCCGTAGCGGGGTTGCTGAACCTGGGTGATCTGGCCGCGGCCGCCGTAGGAGATGCGGGCTTCGGCGATCTTGGACGAGGGGATGGTGTTGTCGGCGTGAATGTCCTCGGGGCGGACGATGCCGGCGACGATCAGTTCGCGCACTTCGAAGTTGACGCGCACTTCCTGTCGGCCCTCGATCACCAGGTTGCCATTGGGCAGCACCTGCACCACGACGGCGGCGACCTGGGTGGCGAGGCTTTCCTTGCGGTTCACCGAGCCCGAGCCGCCATCGGCCATGTCGCCCGAGGTGGTGATCTTGCCGGAGGCCTGCACGTCGGCCAGCGGCACCTTGCCGCCGAAGATCGAACCGAGCACGCCGCCGACGCTACCTTCCGACGACGAGGTGCGCTCGCGATCGGTGGAGTTCGAGATCTTGGCGCTGTCGTCGATGGTGACCATCACCGTCAGGATGTCGCCGATCTTGTGGGCGCGCTGATCCTTGAAGAAGCCGCGGGCCTCGTTGGAGAACAGCGAGTTGGGCTGATACGAGGCCACCACCGGTTCCGGCATCGGCATCTGCACCGGGCGATAGCCGGCCTGGGCGGTGGGATCGGAGATGGCCGTCAGGCGCGGCTGCTGGCCGACAGAGGCCAACTGGTCCATGGTCGAGCACCCGGCGAGGAGGGCGGTGAGCGCGAGGGCGGCGAAGAGTTTCATCGGGTGCATTTTCATTGTCCTTTCGCCCATCACAGCCCGGCGACCTGAAGCTTGGTGGCGGCGGTGGTGATTTCCACCGCGCCGCCGGCGGTCGCGACGCCGTTGAGGATTTTGCGCGTTACGCTGTTCATCACCTGCACCGGCTGGCCGGTGACGGCATCGCCGAGCGACTGGCCGACCACGGTCAGCGTCATCGGGCCGGTGCGCAGCAGCACGGTGACCTCGGTATTGCGGCGCACGGCCAGCGGCTCGGTCACGTCGGTGGCCTTCAGCATGACCCCGGCGCGCGAGTTGCGGCGCAATTGCTTGCCGACGAGATCGTCGAAGTTCTCGACGCCGGATTGGTCGGCGAAGGCCAGCGAGACGCGTTTCATCTCGATATCGGCGGGGGTCAGCACGGCGCCGGCCTTCAGCGAGGCGGCGAGGTGCGGCACTTCGACCAAGAGGTCGATGCTGCCGGCGACATCGACCGGCAGTTCCATGCCGGCGACCTGGAAGCGGGCAGAAAAGCTTGCCGCACCGGGCTGGTAGCGCAGGGCCAGCAGCGTGACCGGGGTCTCGACCGCTTCGGCATTGTAGCTGAGCGCCGGGTCATCGAAGCGGGTATGGAGCTCGGCACCAGCCGGGAGCAAGCCGCGGACGGCGAGGTCAGCGGAGATGAGGCCGGAGAGGACGGTCGTGTCCACGACCGTCGCACGGCGTTCGACGCGGACGCTGAGCAGGCCATCCTGGGTGTAGTCGGTAAGCCCGGCCTTGGCGGCGGCGGCGCGCACGGCGTCGAGGCTGACGATGCCGGTCGTGCCGGGCTCGGGGGCGCGGAACAGGGCGCGCTCGGCGAGGAGGCCGGCATCCTCGAACATGTCGCCGACAGTGATGACCGGGTGGTTGACCGAGACTTGCGCCTTGAGCACCGGCGCCGCGAATGCGGTGGAGCCGGTGAAGGCCAGGAACAGGGCAGGGAGGATGAACTTCTGCATCTAGCTTCTCCCGATCAGCGCAGTTGGCTGGCCGACTGCATCATCTCGTCGGCACCGGAGATGACGCGGGCGTTCATCTCGTAGGCGCGCTGAGCGGCAATCAGGTCGGCAATTTCGGTGACGGAGTTGACGTTACTGGCTTCGAGATATTCCTGCAGCAGGTCGCCCATGCCGTCCTGGTTCGGCGTGCCGACCTGCGCCGGGCCGCTCGAGGCGGTCTCGACGAACAGGTTGTTACCGGCTGAGGAGAGGCCCGCCTTGTTGACGAAGCGCGCCAGTTGCAGCTGCCCGACCGTGGTCGGGGTGGTGTCGTTGTCGAGGAACACCTCGACCGTACCATCGGGGCTGATCGACACCGAGTTGGCATTGCCGGGAATGGTGATGCCGGGCTGGATCTCGTAGCCGTCGACATTGACCAGTTGCCCCTCGGGGCTGCGCTCGAATGAGCCGTCGCGGGTGTAGCCGGTACGGCCGTCGGGCATCTGCACGACGAAGAAGCCTTCGCCGCGAATGGCGACGTCGAGTTCCTTCTCGGTCGGGGCGACGCTGCCCTGGCTCATGACGCGCGGCGTCGCCGCGGTGCGTACGCCGGAGCCGACCTCGATGCCGACCGGCGCCATGGTGCCCGCCTCGGAGGTGGTGCTGCCGGCCTGGCGCTGGACCTGGTAGAGCAGATCCTGGAACTCGGCACGCGCCCGCTTGTAGCCGGTGGTGCGCATGTTCGCGATGTTGTTGGAAATGACTTCGACGTTGCGTTCCTGGGCGGCCATGCCGGTCGAAGCGATGTAGAGGGCTTTCATCTTGTGTGCTCCGATCAGCCGTTGAGGTTGCCGAGTTTCTGGATCGCCGTGCGGCGCTGGTCGTCCTGCTTGGAGATCAGCGAGGCGGCGCTCTCGTAGGCGCGCTGCACGCGGATCATCTCGGTCATCTCGCCGACGCCGTTGACGTTGGATTTCTCGATCGAGCCCTGCAGCACCTGGGTCGCTGTCGCTTCGATCGGGTCGGTACCGGCCCACAGGTTGCTGCCTTCGCGGGTGGTCGACTGCGGGTCGGCGAACTCGACGATGCGCAGGCGCCCCTTCTGGCCGGCACTCGATGAGACCGAACCGTCCTCGCCGATCATGATGTCGGTCTCGCCGGCGGTGAACTGGATCGGGCCGCCATTGCCGAGCACCGGGTTGCCGTTGAGATCGACCAGCGTGCCGGTGGTATCGATGGCGAGTGAGCCCGACCGGGTGTAGCGCTCGCCGGCGGTGGTCTCGACGGCGAGGAAGCCATTGCCCTGCAGCGCCACATCCAGCGGGTTGCCGGTCTCTACCAGCGCGCCGCCGGACATATCGTGGATGGTGGTCCAGTCGTCGGTGTAGCTGAGGGGCTGGTCGAGGGTCGGGAAGTCGCGATCCCGGGCAACCGGCATCAGGTACTCCTCGAACAGCAGCTGTTCGGATTTGAATCCGGTCGTGTTGATGTTGGCGATGTTATTCGCCACCACATCCATCTGCCGCTGCAAGGCGATCTGCCGCGACAATCCGATGAGCTGCGCATTTTCCATGGCGCCGAAGTCCCCGTTACGTCCCCGAACCGTCCGACCTCCCCAGGCCGTCAGGCTCGCCATTAACACTGCAGCAACCATGCCAAGTCGCGATATCAAGCAAAATCAATTAGTTAGGTCAGGGCGTGGCCCGGCAGGACGTGCCACCCGGCAGGGCGCGTGGCAAAAACTGCCCGGCAATTTGTGCCGGGTTGATGCAGTTCGTAACCAATCGTTAACCCTCGGGCGCTTAGCTCGATCCTGACTGGAATCGTCCGGTGGGGCAGGGGTTTGGGGCATGGCGGCTGAAGCCGATATCGAGGGTGGCGAAGGCGCCGCACCCGCGAAGAAGAAGCTGCCCATCATGCTGATCGCCATGGTCGCTGCAGTCGTGGTGCTGCTCGGCGGCGGCGCCGCGGCATATTTCCTGTTCTTTTCGGGGCCCAAGCCGGACGAGACGCATCTCGCGGCGGTGCCGGAGACCTTCATCTTCAACCTGCCGACAATGACGGTGAACCTGCGTGGCGATGGCGAGCGCGAGCAGTTCATGAAGCTCACCGTGGCGCTGGAAGTCGCCAATGAAGAGGTGATGACCGAGATCCAGCCGCGCATGGCCAAGGTGGTCGACGCGTTCCAGGTCTACCTGCGCGAGCTGCGCAAGACCGACCTCGAAGGCTCGGCCGGTATCTACCGCCTCAAGGAAGAGCTGCGCCGGCGCGTCAACATCGCGATCTTCCCGGCGCAGGTGGATTCGATCCTGTTCAAGGAAATCCTGGTGCAGTGATGGCTGGTCCCGGCGAACAGGACAAACTGAGCGACGAATGGGGGCTGGATCCGGCCAGCAGTGGCGCATCCGCGCCCGCCAAGGCGGCCGAGGACGACATGGGCGCCGAGTGGGCCGCCATGCTCGAGGCCGACAGCGTTGAGGCCGGGGCCGCCGACCGGGTGCTGAACCAGGACGAGATCGACAGCCTGCTCGGCTTTGATCCCAATGCCGGCGGTGGCGCCGAGCTCACCGGAGTGCAGGCGCTGATCAACTCGGCGCTGGTCTCCTACGAGCGCCTGCCGATGCTCGAAATCGTCTTCGACCGGCTGGTCCGGCTGGCGACGACCTCACTGCGCAATTTTACCTCCGACAATGTCGAAGTGGCGCTCGACTCGATCTCCTCGGTGCGCTTCGGCGACTACCTCAATTCCATTCCGCTGCCGGCCATCCTCTCGGTGATCAAGGCCGAGGAGTGGGAGAACTACGGTCTCCTCACCGTCGACTCCTCGCTGATTTACTCGATGATCGACGTGCTGCTCGGCGGTCGCCGCGTCGGCGGGCAGATCCGGGTCGAGGGCCGGCCCTACACCACCATCGAGATGGCGCTGGCGCGGCGGATGATCGAGGTGATCCTCGAGGACACGCATCGCGCCTTCGAGCCGGTGACCGAGGTCAACTTCCGGGTCGAGCGGCTGGAAACCAACCCGCGCTTTGCCGCCATTTCGCGCCCGGCCAATGCGGCGATCCTGATCGAACTCAGGATCGAGATGGACGATCGCGGCGGCAAGATCGAAATCCTGCTGCCCTACGCGACGATCGAGCCGATCCGCGAGCAGTTGCTGCAGATGTATATGGGCGAGAAGTTCGGCCGCGACCCGATCTGGGAAGGCCATCTCGCCACCGAAATATTTGCCGCCGATGTCGAAGTCGACGCGATCCTGCATGAGATGGATCTGCCGCTCAGCCGGGTGCTGTCGATGCAGCCGGGCGACACGGTGATGTTCGACCGCACGCCGAGCGACCCGATTGGGCTGAGGTGCGGCAATGTCGATCTCACCGAAGCGATCATGGGGCATATCGGCAACCATGTGTCGGTGCGCGTGTCGCGCCCGCTGAACGCGCCGAAGGTAACGATGGCGGCCTTCGAAGCCATCGATGAAAACAAGCAGGAGGGCCGCTGATGTTCGGTTTGCCGTTGGGAATCGTGATCGAAACGCTGGTTACGATTTTGCTCGCCACGACAATCGGCTATTGCGTGATCCTCAACCAGCGCCTGAAGCGGCTGCACGCCGATCGTGGTGAGCTCAAGCAGATGGTGGCCGACCTGGTGCAGGCCACGGGCCTCGCCAATGCGGCGATCCAGGAGCTCAAGCACACGGCGCAGGAAGCCGAGACGGTGCTCGAGACGCGGTTGGGCGAGGCCGAGCGCTTTGGCGTCGAGCTCGCCAATCACGTCAATGCCGGCCAGCAGATCATGGACCGGCTGGCGCGGATCACCAGCGCGGCGCGCGGCACGCAACCGTTCGACGATCGGCTGGATGAACCCAACAAGGTGCAGTCGGCGCTGCAGCAGCTCTCCATGCGTCCGCGCATCAGGGGTAACGCCGCCTGATGAAAACGCCGCGCCTGCTCCCGGTCGTCATAGCTGCCGCTACCGCGCTCCTGCTCTTCAAGGGCATCGGGCTGGTGACGACTGGCGGCTATGTGCTGACCGGCGCGGGCAGCGCGGTGGCGGCAGGCGGTAGCGGCGGCGAGCACGCGGGGGCGGCCGCGGCTGGTGGGGCCGGGGTCGACCCGACCATGGCGCTGCCGCCCGATACCACGATGGCCGATACCAGCCCGACGCTGAGCGACGGCGCTCCGGTGCTGCCGCTGGAGCCCGAGGGCGCGGCCGAAGCCGGTGGGCATGGCGCCGAGCCGGCAGCGGAAGCGCCCGCCGAAGCAGCGCCGGCGGAAGAGCAGGCGCCTGCACCGATCGAAGTGGCGTGCGCCGCTGATGCGGCTGCTGAGCCAGCGGCCGGGCATGGCGCGGCTTCGGCTGATGCAGCCGCGGCGGCCCCGCTGGTCGATTGTCCGCCTTCGGTCAACGAGCATGGCGATGCCCTGCCGATGGAGCTGAACAGCGCGGGCGTCCTGGCGCCGATGGAGGGCGAGGGTGGCAGCGAGAGCGAGCTGATCGGCCGCCTTGGCGAACGCCGCGATTCGCTCGATGCGCGGGAGAAGGAACTCGAGATGCGCATGGCGCTGGTCGAGGCGGCGGAGAAGCGGCTCGACGAACGCACCGCGACGCTGAAGGCCATCGAGGCCAAGATCAACGCGCTGGTCGACGAGAAGAAGGCGGCCGAGAACGAGCAGTTTGCCTCGATCGTCGCCATGTACGAGACGATGAAACCCAAGGAAGCCGCCACCATCTTCAACCAGCTGGATATGGGCGTGCTGATGCGGGTGGCGAAGGCGATGAACCCGCGCAAGATGGCGCCGGTGCTGGCCCGGATGGACCCGATGAAGGCCAAGTCGCTGACTGCGGGGCTGGCCACCGAGCAACCGGAACCGTCCCTCGATACGCCGGTCGAGGACCTCGCCAGCCTGCCGCAGATCGTCGGCCAGTAGCCTGCCAAAGCCTCCATTTCCGCGGCGTTTGTCACGCCTCCGGTTAGGCCCCCGTTAAGCCCGTCTGCCTATGCTCGTCGCACCAGAAGAGTGTAGGGCGGGCAGAAGCCGGCATGACATCGCGGGTCGCATATCGGCGAGGGGCGTTCGCGTTCCAGTGGCGCTTGGTTGCTTTGGCGTTGCTCTTCGCCTGCAGCCTGTGGCCCAGTTTCGCTTCGGCACAAGAGAAAGCGCAGATCTTTGCCACGCCCGAGAACGGGTTCGGACGGCTGATCATTGCCTTTCCGGAGCGGATGGATCTCCCCAAATACAAGGTGAAGTACGAGAACGGCGTGCTCGCCATCGAGTTCGAGCAGCCGATTTCGATCCTGTTGCCCGATATCTCGCTCGCCATGCCGGACTACGCCACCATTGCGCGCGTCGATCCGGACCAGCGCGGCATCCGCATCGGGCTCAGGACCACCTTCAACATCAACCGCATGGATGCGGGCGAAAAACTCTATATCGACCTGCTGCCGACCAGTTGGGTCGGCCTGCCGCCGGCACTTCCCGCCGAGGTGGTGAAGGCGCTGGCTGACCGCTCTGAGAAGCTGGCCAAGATCGCCGAACAGAAGCGCAAGGAAGCAGAGGCCAAGCTCCTGCAGCCGGTGGCCACGGTGCGGGTCGGTCGCAACCCAACATTCCTCCGCATCCAGTTTGACTGGAATGTCGACGCCAAGGCGAAGTTTGCGCTGAAGGGGACCAAGGGGACGCTGGCCTTCGATTGGCCGGTGCCGATCGATCTCTATGCGCTGAAGGCCGACATGCCGCCGGAGTTCAAGGGCGCCAGCAACGCCGTCAGTCCGGCCGGCTCGTCCGTTGATCTCACCGTGGCCGAAGGGGTGGTGCCGCGCTTTTACGAGCTGTCGCCACGGCAATTCGTGGTCGATGTCGATATCGCGCCGGAGGAGGGGCTGAAGGCCGCGCTGGCGGCCGAGGAAAAGGCCAAGCAGGCCCGGCTCGACCTCGAGGTCGCCACAGCCGAGCAGGAGCAGCGCCGCGCCGCCCGCCTCGGGCTCGAAACCGGGCACGACGACACCGCCGAGCTCTACCCGACCAGCCGTGGTGTGGTGACGCCGACAGTGACCACGGTCGGCAAGACCGTGCGCATCGCCTTTCCGTTCGATGCCGATACCCCGGCGGCGGTGTTCCGGCGTGGCGATACCGTCTGGATGGTGTTCGACACGCCGCAATCGGTGGTGGCGCCGCCACCGTCCGATGCGCTGGCCAGTATCGCCAGCAATTTCGAAATGGTGGCAGCCGGCGAAACCAAAGTCGCGCGCATGGACCTGTCATCCGACCGGCTGGCGACACTGGGCTCGGAGGGCAGGGCCTGGGTGCTGTCGCTCGGCGATGCGCTGCTCAGCGCCACCGAGCCGATGACGCTCGACCGCGAACGCGACGAGGACGGCCGGTTCGAGATGACCGCCGATATCGAGCGGCCCGGCAAGGTGCATGTGCTGCGCGACCCGGTGGTCGGCGACAGTCTCAGAGTGGTGACGGTGATGCCGCCGGCACGCGGGTTGACGCGCAACCTGCAGTTCGTCGATTTCGATGCGCTCCGCTCGGCCCATGGCCTCGTCATCAAGCCGCGCAATGACAGCCTCGATGTCGAGGTGGAAGACAAGGTCGCCGTCATTTCCGCGGCGAACGGCCTGACGCTGTCGACGCTCGAGACGTCGCGAAAACTCGATGCCGGCAACTCGCCTGAGTTCCGCCAGAGCTATCTCGATCTGGGCGTATGGCGCGAGGACAACCCCGCAGCGTTCACGACGCGCAAGGAAGAGACGATGGCGCGGGCAGCAGCGGCGGAAGGGCAGTTGCGCGATGTGGCGCGGCTCGACCTGGCGCAGCTCTATGTCGCCAACGACCTCTCGTATGAAGCGATCGGCGTACTTGGCATTCTCGACGAGGAGCTGAAGAGCGAGGACCTACGCAAGAAGACCCGACTGGTCCGCGCCATCGCCGATACGCTGGCCGGGCGCTGGCGCGATGCGCTGATGACGCTCAACGCCGGCACCTTCCCCGAGGAGAGCGACGCGCTGATGTGGCGCACCATCGCCCGCACCGATAGCGGCGATTTCCGCGGCGCGCGGCTCGATGCGATCGCCGCCGAGGGGATCGTCGCGACCTATCCGATCTGGATCCAGACCAAGTTCCTGTTCGCGGCCTTGCGCGCGGCGGTCGAGACCAATGATGCGCAGATGGCGCTGCGGCTGCTCGGTGAGGTGGATTTCCCCAAGCTCGACCCGGAACAGACCAGCTTCTTCCAGCTGATGCAGGGGCGGGTCGCCGAGCTCGAAGGGCACGACCAGGACGCAGTCGACACCTATGGGCAGGTGATCGCCTATGACTTCCGCCCGACCCGGGCCGAGGCGGTGTACCGCACGCTGGTCCTGCTGCGCAAAGCGGGCAAGGTCGATCTCGCCAAGGCCACCGAAACGCTCTCGGCCGAGTCGCTGATGTGGCGCGGCACAGCGCTCGAGGCCGATATGCAGAAGCTGTTGGCTGAGCTCTATTTCGCCAATCACGACTATCGCGACGGGTTCGATGCGGTGAAGCAAGCCGCCGCCAGCTTCCCCGAGAGCGAATCCACCGACACGCTCCTGGGCGAGGCACAGCAGACGTTTGAGGATCTCTACCTCAACGGGGCGGCCGACAACCTGAGCGACCTCGATGCGCTGGCGCTCTACTACGATTTCCGCCAGCTCACCCCGCCGGGGACGCGCGGCGACGAGATGATCCGCAACCTGGCGCGCCGGCTGGTGAAGGTCGACCTCCTGACCCAGGCGGCGGACCTGCTCGAATATCAGATCGACAGCCGGCTTACCGGCGTGGCGCAGTCGCAGGTGGCAGCCGACCTGGCGTTGATCCGCATTGCCGACCGCAATCCGGAAGGGGCGCTGCGCGTGCTCAATCGCACCCGGCTGGCCGACCTGCCGCCGCAGCTGGAGCGGCAGCGGCGTATCCTTGAATCGCGGGCGCTGATCGATGCCGGTCGGCAGGAGTTGGCGCTCGATTTGATCTCCAAGCTTACCGGCAAGGATGCCGATATCCTCAGGGTCGACGGCTACTGGAAGTCGAAGAACTACGCCATGGCGTCGGAGCTGCTCGAAATCCTCAACGCGCCGATCGATGGCAAGCTGTCGCAGCCGGCCCGGATGAGCGTGGTCAAGGCGGCAGTCGGGTTCGTGCTGGCCGGGGATGAGCTCGGGCTATCGCGCATCCGCTCGAAATTCTCCGAGCAGATGGCGAACTCGGCCGAGTGGCCGCTGTTCGAGTACGTGACCCGCGACATCGCTCCGCAATCGGTGGAGTTCCGCAAGGTGGCGCGCGAAGTCGCCAGCGCCGACTCGCTCGACGCGTTCCTCGCGTCGTACCGGGAGCTCTATGGCAGCGCCGAGATGGTGCCGGACAAGTCGGTACCGGGGGCGGCTTAGGCTGCGGCCGGAAGTGTTGCCTCTGCAGCTGGTGGCTGTGGACCCCACCGCTGTCCCCTCCCCGCAAGGGGGAGGGAGACCCATACACCAGCATCGCAGTTCCATCGTCTCCCTCCCCCTTGCGGGGAGGGATTAAGGGTGGGGGGCGGCACGCGCCGGCGGCGGCGTATTCGGGCGGCCTGAAGCTGCCCTAAGTACTCACAAAACTCCGGATCAGCGAGCCGGCGACCAGGTGCCAGCCGTCGACCAAGACGAAGAAGATCAGCTTGAACGGCAGCGAGATCACCACCGGTGGCAGCATCATCATGCCCATCGACATCAGCACCGACGCCACCACCATGTCGATGATGACGAAGGGCAGGAACAAGAGGAACCCGATCTCGAAGGCGCGCCTGAGCTCCGAGATCATGAAGGCCGGGATCAGCACCTGCAGCGGGATCGCCGTGCGATCGGCGGGGGCCGGGGTCGACGACATGTCGAAGAACAGCTGCAGGTCGGCGGGCCGGACATTGGCCGCCATGAAGTCATGCACTGGCGCCGAGGCCCGGGTGAAGGCTTCCTCGACCTGGATCTGGCCGGCAACCAGCGGCGCAATGCCGTTGTCGTAGCTCTGCTGTAGCGTCGGGCCCATGACGAAGAGGGTGAGGAACAGCGCGAGGCTGACCATCACCGAGTTGGGCGGCGCGGTCTGAAGACCAATGGCGGTGCGCAGCAGCGAGAGCACCACGACGATGCGGGTGAAGCTCGTCACCATGACGAGGATTGACGGCGCCAGCGAGAGCAGGGTGATCAGCCCGACGAGCTGGACCGCCCGTTCGGTGATGGTCGCGTCGTTGCCGAAATCGATCGAGATGTCCTGGCCGAAGGCGAGGCCCGGCAGGATCAGCGCACAGAGAAAGGCGAGTAGCGTAAGGACCCGGCGAAGTGCGGGGCGACTAGCGGCTATCCGCTTTGGGTTCGTCCCCGAGATTGCGTTGAGCGCCAAGCGCAGTCCGCCCGTTGTCCTTGCCTGCGGGCGTTGTAGCTGAGTCGGCTTTGCCGCGGCCGGAGTTATCCCCAGTCATCGCCGGCATCGGGATAATGGCGGGCTCCATGGTGCTGACCGGGCGCAACAGCCCGGTATGGCGGAGCGAGGTGGATTTGCGTGCGCCCGGGCGAACGAACTCGCGCAGCCGGTCGATCTCGGACGTGCTGAGCGTCGGGGTGGCCGGCGGCGGCACTTCGTGTTCGACGCTGCGGCGGGTCGGCATCGGCGGGCGCTCCACCGGAATGCCGGTCTCGACGATGACGTCCTGCGGGCCACCGGTGAGGATCAGGTGCTCGACATTGTCGCGCCGGATGATCAGCAACTGGCGCTTGGCGTCGACCTGCATGTGGTCGATGACGCTGAGCCGCCGGTTGCGGCCCCGGCCGACGACGGTGGTGCCACGGGTGAGCAGTTTCAGCGCCCACAGGCCGAGGACGATCAGCACCAGGACGATGCCCAAAGCGAGCACCGAGGTGACGATGGTACCGGCCGACTCGCCCAGCAAACTCGTCATGAATTGCATCGCCGCGCACTCCCTCGACGCTCGGGGTGGCCATCCGAACGCAAATCAGTGGAACTTATTGCCGAGTAATGCGCCCAGATTATGCAAAATGCGAGACAACTCGGCGTGCGGAGGCTCGTGGTTAATGTCTCGTTAACGCTTGCTAGGCAGGATTTGCCCAGTTCCTCAGGGGATTCTGGACCCGGCTCACCATGAAATTAGGACTGCTCGACGCCATCGGCGAGAAGATGCGCTGGCACCAGACGCGCCAGACCTTGCTCGCCGAAAATGTCGCCAATGCCGATACTCCCGGCTACCGCGGTCGTGACCTCAAGGCTTACGGCTTCGAGGAGCACATGAAGACCCTGTCGACGGCAAAGATCGCGACGGTGACGACGCAGCCGGGGCACATCGCGATTTCCGGCACCGATGCCGACGGGTTCGGCGCCCGCACGATGAACAGCTTTGAGATTACCCCAGAGGGCAACGGCGTGACGCTCGAGGACGAGATGATGAAGGTTGCCGGCAACCAGATGGATTACCAGGCGATCACGACGCTCTACACGCGCTCGGTCAAGCTGATCAAAACCGCCCTCGGCAAGCAGGCATAGCGATGAACGACTTTCTTTCGTCCCTCAAAATCGCGGCGACGGGCCTGCATGCCCAGTCGGCTCGCATGCGGGTAATCGCCGAAAACCTCGCCAACGCGGATTCTGCCGGCAAGACGCCGGGGGAGGACCCGTATCGGCGCAAGATCCCGACCTTCAAGGCGGTGATGGACAACGAGCTCGGCGCCACCAAGGTGGAGATCGGCCGCATCGCCTACGACCAGTCCGACTTCACCTCGCGCTTCGAGCCGGGGCACCCCGCCGCCGACGCCACCGGCTATGTGCGCTACCCCAACGTCAACTCGCTGATCGAGACGATGGACATGCGCGAGGCGCAGCGCAGCTACGAGGCCAACCTCAACGTCGTCACCGTCACCCGGCAGATGCTGGGGTCCACCCTCGATATCCTACGCGGCTGACGCGTCTTTTCCAGGAACTGATCATGGCTCTTCCAATCAACGCCGCCACGGCTGCCTATTCGAATGCCGCCAAGCTCCTGGGGCAGGCGCAGAAGCCGCAGCTCAACCAGGTCGCCGATCTCGGCGGCGGGCAGGATTTTGCCAAAATGCTCGGCCAGGCCGTGCAGGGCGTGGTCGACAGTGGCAAGGTCGCCGACACCAAGGCGATGGAGATGGTCAGCGGCCGCGGCGATATGGTCGACGTGGTGACGGCCATCAGCCAGACCGAGCTCGCCATGGATACCATGGTGACGGTCCGCGACCGGGTGATCTCGGCCTATGAGGAAATCATGCGGATGCCGATCTGACGGTTCGCGACTCGCGATATCGTGCAGCAGGCAGGGCCGCTCATGAACCATTCCCACCCACTCACAGATGTCATCCCAGCGAAAGCTGGGACCCATGTCTCCGCCCGCGCAAGCGGCGGAATGGATCCCCGCTTTCGCGGGGATGACGCCGAGTGGGAGGCGGGTGCCGGCGGACCAGCGGCCTTCGGGAGCGCCACAGCATGACCGGCGCCGCGGTTCTCGATCTTGCCCGTGAGGGCATCTGGGTGATGATCCTCGTTGCCGCGCCGATGATGATCGTCGGGCTGGTGGTCGGCGTGGTCATCGCGCTGTTCCAGGCGCTGACCCAGATCCAGGAAATGACGCTGGTGTTCGTGCCGAAAATCCTCGCGATCTTCGTCACCATGCTGCTGTCGCTGCCGTTCATGGGCGCCATCCTCGGTGGCTATATGACGAAGCTCGCCGACATGATCATGTCCGGCGGCTGACGATGATCTCGCTCAACTGGCTGCCCGAGACCGCCTATTTCTATGTGCTGATCTTTGCCCGCGTCGGCGCCATGCTGATGCTGATCCCGGCGCTGGGCGAAACCGCTATCCCGGCCCGCATGCGGCTGAGTTTCGCGCTGGTCTTCGCCGCCGTGCTCTATCCGATCGTTTCGCCGCAGCTGCCGGCGCTGCCGACCAACCTGCCCGAGATGGTGGTGGTGGTGCTGCACGAGGTGATTGTCGGGCTGATCCTCGGCGCCATCGCTCGGCTGGCGGTTTCCGGCACCCAGGCCGCCGGCGCCATTATCGCCTCGTCATCCGGCCTCTCGGTGGCGCAGGCGGCCGACCCGACCAATGGCGGCGTGCAGGGCGCGCTGATCGGTGCGTTCCTCAGCTTTCTCGGCATCACGCTGATCTTTGCCACCGACCTTCACCACGTAGCGCTGTCGGCGATCCATGACAGCTACATGATCTTCACGCCCAAAGAGCCGCTGATGTTCGGCGATGCGGCAGAGACGGTGGTGGATACCGTCGCCGGCGCCTTCGTCATCGGGGTGCAGATGTCGGCGCCGTTCATCGTGTTCGGGCTGGTGTTCAACCTGGGCATGGGCATTCTCAGCCGGCTGATGCCGCAATTGCAGGTGTTCTTCATCGCCATGCCGGCGACGGTTGGGGTTGGCTTGATCCTGATGGCGCTGCTGCTGGCCATGATGATGGGCCTCTACCTGATGCATTTCGAGGGCGTGCTCGCCATGCTGCGCGGCGTTCGCTAATGCGCGTCGCGATCTCCAGGAGTCGCTTCGTGCGCCTTAGCTCTTTGTTTTTGCGCATGTCTTTGTCCCGAAACCGGTACGCACTTTCGGGAGACATGCGGTAGATGAGCGACGAGGCCCCGGAACAGTCATCAAAAACCGAAGACCCTTCGGAAAAAAAGCTTCGCGACGCCCATGAGAAGGGCGACGTGGTCAAGAGCCAGGAGGTCAATACCTGGTTCATCCTGTCGGGCTCGGCGCTGGTGTTTGCCATGATGGCCGGACCGACCAGCGCCAGCCTCGTCGAACAGCTCAAGGTGCTGCTCGGCAATGCGGAAAAGTTCGAGGTCGGCAGTCAGGCGCTGGCGGCGTTCTGGAGCAGCCTCGCGGGCTCGATCCTGATGGTGGCGATCCTGCCATCGATCGTCCTCGCCGCATTCGGCATTGCCGCCAACCTGGTGCAGCACCGGCCGCTGCTGTCGCTCGATCCGATCAAGCCGAAATTCTCCAAGATCAACCCGATCGAAGGGGCGAAGCGCCTGTTCTCGACCGAGGCGCTGGTCAACTTCGTCAAGGGGCTGATCAAGCTCGCCGTGGTTTCGGCGGTGCTGTGGTTCGTGCTGGCGCCCAAGATCGACAGCCTGGAAATGATGATCCAGCTCGAGCCGGCGATGATCGCCGCCGAGTTCATGGATTTGAGCCTCAACATTTTCGGGGCGGTGCTGGCGGTGGTCACCGTCGTCGCCATCGCCGACTACGTCTACCAGCGCACCCGCTGGTGGAACCGGTTGAAGATGACGGTCCAGGAAACCCGCGACGAATACAAGCAGCAGGAAGGCGACCCCAAGGTCAAAGGCCGCATCCGGCAGGTGCGCATGGAGCGCAGCCGCAAGCGCATGATGGCGGCAGTGCCCGAGGCGACGGTGGTGATCACCAACCCGACCCACTTCGCCGTGGCGCTGAAATACGATCGCGACATGGCGGCGCCGCAATGCGTCGCCAAAGGCGCCGACGCCATCGCCTTCCGTATCCGCGAGTTGGCCAAAGCGAACAACGTGCCGATCGTCGAGAACCCGCCGCTGGCCCGGGCGCTCTATGCCAGCGTCGACATCGACCAGACCATCCCGACCGAGCACTTCAAGGCGGTCGCGGAAGTCATCGGCTTCGTGATGCGGTTGAAGCAGAGCCGCGGCTGGAAGGCTGGGTAGGGAGAGGCAAACTCGATGCCCATCTCCCCCGTGCGGGGGAGAATGGGATTTCTTGGGCTTAGCTTCTTGGCTAAGCCTTAGAAATTCCAAGAGAGAGGGGATGCGGAGCCACCGTGCCTCTCCACGTCCCCCTCTCTTGCGAAAACTAAGGACTTAGCTGCGCTAAGCCCAAGTTTTCGCTTTCTCCCCCGCCGAGGGGGAGATGGCTGATAGGCTGGTGCTGTATCCCTTCCATCCCCCTCACAAATCTGCCCGACCTGACGGGGATAACGCCATTGCGGCTACCCAACCGACTTGTGGCTTTGCTAGACCTTGAGAAGGCCGATTCGGCGTGACTTTTCCCCGGGGCACCACCAGCGCATGGCACCTCTGCCGCTCGACGAGGATAACTATCCCAACCCGCTGCTGAACCGCGGGCGCAGCAGCGCGGGGCTCTGGCGCGTGGTGGCGCTGGCGGCCTTCTTCATTACGGGCGCGGTGCTGCTGGCGACGCTGGGCGACCGCATTCCGGCCGACCTGATCCTGGTGTTTCTCGGGCTGCTCGCCGTGGTCGGGGTGTTCTGCCTGTTCGCGGTGGCCGCAGGGCTGTTCCGCTTCTCGGCCAGCGAGGATACCCAGACGCTCAGCCGCGCCGTGGTCGACAGCCTGCCGTTCGGCGCGCTGGTCACCGACCGCGAAGGCAAGATCAGCTATGTCAACGCGCATTACGGCGAGTTTCCCGGCGGGGTGACTGACGGCGTGCCGGTTTCGGTGCCGCGGCTGTTCGCCGGTGAGCCCGAGGCCTCCGAGGCAGTGTATCGGCTGGCGCGCGCGGCGCGTGACGGCCGGCCGGCGATCGAGGATATCCGCATCATCGGCGGGCTCGGCGGTTCGGTGGGCGGCTCGACCAAGCCGTTCTGGTACCGGGTCGGGGTGCGGGCCCTGCCCACCATCGACGAGGGCGGCAAGCCCCTGGTGCTGTGGACCGTCGAGGACATTACCCGCGACCGCGAGCGGCAGGACAACGCCTTCCTCGAACTGCAGCGCGCCATCGACTATCTCGACCATGCGCCGGCCGGTTTCTTCTCCGCCGACGCGCAGGGCAGGGTGCAGTACCTCAACTCGACCCTCGCGGACTGGCTCGGCTACGATCTCGCCGAGTTCGAATCCACCGCCATCCGGCTCAGCGACATCGTGCGCGGCGACGGCGCGAGCCTGTTGATGCGCGGCCGCTCGGACGGCGAGATCCGCACCGAGATCATCGATATCGACCTCGTCCGCCGCAACGGCACCAGCTTCCCGGTGCGGCTGATGCATCGCGCCGCGCGCCTCGCCGATGGCGAGCTCGGCGAGACCCGCACCCTGGTGCTCGACCGCCGGCAGGGCGCCGACAAGGAAGAGGCGCTGCGCGCGTCGGAAGTCCGCTTCTCGCGTTTTTTCAACGACACGCCGTTCGCCATCGCGACGCTCGACAAAGCCGGCCGCATCATTCGCACCAATGCGCCGTTCAGCCGGATCTTCGATTGGGCCGGTGGCGAGCAGTCGATCGACATGCAGCCGATGGCAGACCTGCTGGCCGAGGGCAACCGCGAGGCCTTCGCCAAGGCGATCGACGCGGCGCTGGCCAGCCGCTCCGAGATCGAGCCGGTGGATGCGACGCTGACCCGTGGCAGCGACCACGCGGTGCGCCTCTATGTCTCGAGCTCCGAGGAAGCCGAGGGCGCGGCGGAGCGGATCAACGTCTATGCGCTCGACATGAGCGAGCAGCGCAAGCTCGAAGCGCAGTTCGCCCAGGGCCAGAAGATGCAGGCCGTGGGCCAGCTGGCCGGCGGCGTGGCGCATGACTTCAACAACGTGCTGACCGCCATTATCGGCTTCGCCGACCTGCTGCTGTTGAAGCATAAGCCGGGCGACCCGAGCTTTGCCGACCTGATGTCGATCAAGAACAGCGCCAACCGCGCAGCCGGCCTCACCCGGCAGCTGCTGGCCTTCTCGCGCCGGCAGACGCTCAGGCCGCAGGTGCTCGAGGTGCCGGGGCATCTCGACGACCTCACCGTGCTGCTGAAGCGGCTGATCGGCGAGCAGATCACCCTCAGTGTCGAGCACTCCAATCCGGTCTGGCCGGTGAAGGCCGACCTGGTGCAGCTCGAGCAGGTGGTGGTCAACCTCGTGGTCAACGCGCGCGATGCGATGCCCAATGGCGGCGACATCACGCTCAGGACGCGCAACGTCACCGAGGGCGAGGCCAGCGGCTTCACCTATACCGGGATGCCGCCGGCCGACTACGTGCTGATCGAAGTCGAGGACACCGGCACCGGCATGCCGCCGGAAATCCTCGAAAAGATCTTTGAGCCGTTCTTCTCCACCAAGGAACTCGGCAAGGGCACCGGCCTCGGGCTCTCGACGGTCTATGGCATCGTCAAGCAGTCATCGGGCTTCATCTACACCGACTCCATCGTCGGCAAGGGCACCACGTTCCGCATCTTCCTGCCGCGCTACGTGCCGACCGAAAGCGATGTGCCGGTCAAACAGGCAGTGGTGCAGGTCAAGGACCTCACCGGCCATGAGCGCATCCTGATCGTCGAGGACGAGGACAGCGTGCGGGCGTTTTCGGCGCGGGCGCTGCGCACCACCGGCTATGAGGTGTTCGAGGCCGATAGCGGCGACGAGGCGCTCGATGTGCTGGAGGAGCTCGACTACAAGATCGACCTGATGATCTCGGACGTGGTGATGCCGGAAATGGACGGCCCGACGCTACTCACCAAGGTGCGCGAGCACATGCCGGATCTGAAGGTGATCTTCGTTTCCGGCTATGCCGAAGAGAACGTCCGGCAGGACATTGCCGATAACCAGAGCGTCGAGTTCCTGCCCAAGCCGTATTCGCTCGACCAGATCAACACCAAGGTGAAGGACGTGCTGGGTAAGGTCGAACAGGGCGCCGAGTAGCGGGCAGTAGCCTTTCGGCTCCAGCAGGCCTATATGCTGGACATGGATACCAGCCTTCCCAAGATCGACCAGTTCCTTGCCGCCCTCGACAGCGCCGTTGCCGATGGCAGCTTCGTGCGCCTGGCGCTGCGCCTGCCGTTCGGCACCGACGAGACGCTGAAGAGCGTCGATGTCAAACCCGCGACCATCCGCGAGCAGCTGAAGCTCAGCTTCACCTTCCACCACCAGACCCGCGACCTCACGCAGAACCATCCGCCCGCTGGCGCGATCGGCCAGCTCAGGCGGTTGATGGAGAAGGACTTTCGTCAGGCCTTCCTGTTCACCACGGCGTTCGATCTGCAGTTCGACAGCCAGGGCAAGGCGCCGCGGCTGAAGCAGAGCGAGCCGACCAGCAAGGCGCCGGCCACTCTGTCACACGATCGCGCCAAGGCCCGCCCGATCCCGGCGGCCGGCAAAGCCTGGCTCACCGAGCTCGGCGTCACCGGCGCCGATGGGCAGGTGCTGAAGGCGGCCGGCGACAAGTTTCGGCAGATCAATCGCTATGTCGAAATCCTCGGGCCACTGCTGAAGGCGATCCCCGAGGGCAAGCTGAACCGAGTGGTCGATATGGGCGCCGGCAAGGGCTATCTGACCTTCGCCGTGGCCGACTATCTGAAGCAGAACCTTGGGCGTTCCGCCGAGGTGGTCGGTGTCGAATTCCGCGACGATCTCGTGAGCTTCTGCAACGAGACGGCCCGCGCCACCGGCATCGGCAACCTGAGCTTCGAGCAGGGGACGATCGAGAATTTCGACTCCGCCGGTGCCGACGTGCTGATCGCGCTCCACGCCTGCGACACCGCTACCGATGACGCCATCGCCAAGGGGATCGCTGCCGGTTCCGAACTGATCGTCGTCGCGCCGTGCTGCCACAAGCAGATCCGCCGCGAGATCGAGACCTCGAACCGCGGCAATGCGCTGGATTTCCTGATGAAGCACGGCATCTTCGTCGAGCGGCAGGCCGAGATGGTCACCGACGCGATGCGCGCCATGATCCTCGAGCATTTCGGCTATTCGACCAAGGTGTTCGAGTTCATCTCGGACGTGCATACACCCAAGAACGTACTGATCGTTGCGACCAAGACCAGGCGCGGCAAGGATGCCGCGCAGCTGAGGAAGCTGGCGGAGGCCAAAGAGTTCTTCGGCATCCGCCGGCACTATCTCGAGGATGCGGTGGGGCTTTAGGAGCCATGTTTGAGGCTGGCTCGGGGTTCACGAGCGGCCAGCAGCGCCAAACTTTTGTGGCCCACCCCTCATCCGGCGCTACGCGCCACCTCCGGGCGAGGGCTACGCCCTCGTCCCGCGACCCCGACGGGGAGAAGAATACGAGGGTGCGGTGACCCTCACTTTTCCTCTCCCCGTCGGGGAGAGGGTGGATCGGCCGTAGGCCGAGACGGGTGAGGGGTAAGCCACCGATCCGTCACGGTAAGGACGAACGGCGCGCGCTCACCCCAAATAGGGTGATAGTTCGTCGTCCAGCGTGCTGTCGCCAGTCCAGTGCACGGCGCTCCAACCGCTTCGCCGCGCCGCTTCGACATTGGCCAGCGTATCGTCGACCAGCACGATGTCCTGGGGCGCAGCATCGGCAATGGCCGCGGCGCGCTCGAAGAACTCGGCATGTGGCTTCCGGTGGCCGAGCGCCGCCGAATAGATGATGCCGTCGACATATGCGCCGAGGCCGACCTGCTGCATCAGGTAGTCGGCCCGCATGTGCTCCTGGTTGGTGGCGAGGAACACCGGCACGCCACGCTCTCGATAACGTTTCACCGCTGAAAGCACGGCCTTGTCGACCCGCGAGTCGTTCTCGAACCAGTAGGCGATCAGCCGCTCGCACGAAACTTTTGGCGCGATCTCGGCCAGCACCGGCGCCAGCCGTTCGGTCAGCGCTTCGCGACCGGTGACGATGTCTTCCCAGAACGGCGTGAAGAACGTCTCCCGCAGCCGATCAGGCGACAAGCCGAGATCGGCTTCCAGTTCGGCGAACAGATGGCGGCCGTCTGTCGGCCGGCCGCTGACGAGGACGCCGTCGACGTCCATCATCAGCACCTTGTGTGGCATCACGCGGTGCGGCCGTTCGGCAGTGGCGTGCCGGCTTCGACGAGCTTCCGATCGGCGAGGGCATCCCACAGCGCGTCGGGAATCGTGACGTTCCACCAGTCGAGGATGCCGTTGAGTTCGGCCGGCGACCTGGGGCCGGGGAGAATGTTGCAGATCGCCTTGTGGGCGAGCGGGAACTGCAGCGCGGCGGCGCCGAGCGGCACGCCGAATTCCTTGCACAGCGCTTCGAGGTCGGAGACGCGCTTGATGATGTGCTCGGGCGCCTTGGCGTAGTTCCAGGTGCCGGTGCCCATCAGGGCGCCGCCATTGAACGGGCCGCCGCAGACCACCGAGGCGCCGCGTTCGAGGCAGGTGGTGAGGAACGGGCTGAGCGAGGTCTGCTCGAGCAGCGTGTAGCGGCCGGCGAGCAGGAACACGTCCCAATCGCCGAGCGCGAACGCATCCATCAGCACTTCCCACTCGTTGACGCCGAGGCCGATGGCCGAAACCTTGCCGGTCGCCTTCAGCTCGTTGAGCGCCTTGTAGCCGCCATCCTCGGCAAGCTGCTTCCAGTAGATCGGGTTCTGCTCGGCGCTGTGAGTGGCGAGGCCGATATCGTGGACGTAGAGGATGTCGACTTTGCTCAGCCCGAGGCGGGCGAGGCTGGCCTCGTAGGAGCGCATCACGCCCCAATAGCTGTAATCGTAGACCTGCTCGAACGGCAGCGGCTTGATCCAGTTATGCGGATAGTCGCGCTCGGCCTCCGACTGTACCGGCCGCAGCAGGCGGCCGACCTTGGTGGAGATGGCGACGCCCTCGGTGCGGAAGCGCAGGCCATCGCCCATCAGGTGTTCGGAGCGGCCATAGCCATATTGCGGCGCGGTGTCGAAGTAGCGGATGCCGGCATCGAGGGCAGCGCCGACGGTGGCGCGGGCCTGCTCGTCGGGGACCTCGGAGAAGATGCCGGCGAGCGTCGCGCCGCCGAGCCCGAGCTCGGTCAATTCGAGGCTGGTCCGACCAACCTGGCGCTGCTTGAAACTGGTGGCGCTCATCTATGTACAAACTCCCTTGGCCCGACGGCGGCGGACACTGACATGTCAGTTGCACCGGGTAAACCAGCCAAAGGTGGTAGCGCAAGTGTTCGCGGCGTAAGCTCACCAAAGACCAGGAGATGGCCATGCTCAAGCTCGGCTTTGCCCACGCCTTGTTGCTCGATCTCGCTGACGGGAAGTCTGGACCAGCCCGGCGAAGCCCAAGGATTTCCGACAGCCTGGTGCTGATGCTGGCGCCGCTCGACAGCGGCCGGCTGCTGCTCGGCTTCATGAGCCGCCTCGGCCTCCTCGACGGACCGCAGCTCAAGCGGCTGCAGCAGGTGGCCAGCAACGAGGACTAGTCCTCGCGGAAGGCATGGCTGAGCTGTGCCGCCAGCGGCCCCAAGAGGTACGACAGCACCGTGCGGTCCGCCGTACGCAGAAAGGCTTCGGCCGGCATGCCGGCGGTGACGTGCTGGCCGTGGGGCAGGCGGGCGAGCTCGGTTTCGCTCAGTTTCATGCGGATCGAGAAATAGGCGACGCCCGTCGCCGGATCACGCGACAGGTCGGGCGAGATGGAGTCGACCGCGGCCACCAGTTCGGGCGTGGTTCGGGCATCGAGCCCGGTGAGCCGCACCGCGGCGGCTTGGCCGACGGTCAGCTTGTCGACATCGAGCGGCGAGACGCGTGCCTCGAGCGCCAGCCGGTCGGTATGGGGCACGACCTGCATCAGCGTCTCACCGGCCGCGACCACGCCACCGACGGTGCGAACGATCGACTCGTGGACGATGCCGGCCTGTGGCGAGCGGATTTCGAGTTTTGCCAGCCGGTCCTCGGCGGCGATCTTCTGTTGCAGCAGCTCGGCGATCTGCAGCCCGACATCGCGCAGGTCTTCCAGCACGCCGGCGCGGAAGGTGGCGGTGTTCTCGGCGATCTTGGCCCGGCTGCCGGCGATGGCGGTGCGAGCGGAGGCGATCTCGGCTGTGAGGTTGCCGGCCTCGCCCTCGAGCCGCGCCAGTTCGCGCTTGGAAGCGTTGAGCCGGCTGGCTTCCATCAGGCCATCGCGGAACAGCGCCTCGGCATCGACGACCTCGTCGGCGAGGATTTCGCTCTGCCGGCGCACCGCCGCCTGCTGGGACTGGAGCCCGGCGATCTGTTCGCCGAGCTGACCGATCTGCTCTTCCAATTGCGTCGTGAGACCGGCCTGCGCCGCGGCACGGCTCTGGCGCAGCCGCTCCTGCGCGGCGAGCAACCCGTCGAGCGTCGCGCGGTCCGGCCAGGCATCCAGACTGGCTGGAAGCGTCAGCTTGTCGTTACCGATGCTCTCGGCGGTGAGGCGCGCCTCGAGGGCGAATGCGGCGCTCAGCTGCGAGACGATGACCGCGAGATTGGCTGAAACCGTGGTGCTGTCGAGGTGCACCAGCAATTGGCCCGCCTCGACGGCATCGCCGTCCTTCACCAGGATGGCGCTGACCACACCGCCTTCCGGGTGCTGCACACGCTTGCTGCCTTCGAGCGGCACGACAGTGCCCTGCGCCACCACTGCGCCTGCGATCTCGGTGGTGCCGGCCCAGCCACCGAGCAGGCCAATAAATAGCGCCATGGCGCCGAGCCCGGCGAAGGCATGCCGCCTGAGGCTCCCGAGCGGATCAGCCATTGATCCGCACCCCTTCGATGCGTGGGGCAGGGGCTGTGACCTGCCGCAGCACTTCCTCCTTGGCGCCGAAGGCGCTCTGGCGTCCGTTCACCAGGTAGATCAGCTTGTCGCACACGGCGATGGCGCTGGGCCGGTGGGCGATGACGATCACCACGGCGCCGCGCGCCTTGGCTGATGTCAGCGCCGTGGTCAGCGCGTTGTCGCCGGCGAAATCGAGATTGGCGTTCGGCTCGTCGAGCACGAGGAGGAACGGGTCGCCATAAAGTGCCCGTGCCAGTCCGATGCGCTGTCGTTGCCCGGCCGACAGCGCCGCGCCGCGGGAGCCGATCCGGGTGTCATAGCCATCGGCAAGCCCGGTGATCAGCTCATGCACGCCGGCCAGCCGGGCTGCCTTCAGCACGCTTTCGCTGTCGGCGTCGGGGCGGAACCGGGCGATGTTCTCGGCGACGGTGCCGTCGAACAGCCCGACGCTTTGCGGCAGGTAGCCGATGCGGCGGCCGAGCTGGATCGGATCGAAATGCGTGAGCTCCGAGCCATCGAGGCGTACCTCGCCCTGCTGCACTGGCCAGATGCCGCAGAGGCCGCGCGCCAGCGAGGTCTTGCCCGAGCCGGAAAGGCCGAGCACGCCCATGGCTTCGCCCGCCGCGAGGGTGAAGCTGACACCGGCCACCAGCGGCGGCTTTTCCAGGTCCGGCCCAGTGGCAAACTGCCGGACTTCCAGAGTGAATTGCGGGTCGGGCAAGCTCAGCCGGTTGCCCGCCGGCGGTTGCATTGCCAGCAGCATCTCGGTGCGGCGCAGCGCCTGGCGGGCCGCTGTCAGTCCGCGCCACTGCGCCACCACCTGCTCGACCGGCGCCAGGGCCCGCGAGGTAACGATCGAGGCGGCAATCATCAGCCCGGCCGAAAGTTCACCACGGATCACCAGATAGGCGCCCAGCGCCAGCACTGCCGACTGCAGCAGGAAGCGGAACGATTTGGTTACCGACGAGTAGAGCGCGCCGACGTCGGAGGCGCGGTTCTGCACCTCGGCCAGCACCTCGGAGCGCGCCTGCCAGCGGCCGGTGACATCGTCGAGCATACCCATGGCGAAGACCGGCTCGGCATTGGCGCGGGCATCCTCGCCGAGCGCCTGGCGATGCGCCATGGCAGCGGCGGCTTCGGCGGTAGGCCGGCCTGACAGGCGCTCGTTGATCACCAGCAGGGTCGTCGCCACCAGCGCCCCGCCGGTTGCCAGCCAGCCGAGCGCCGGGTGGAACAGGAAAACCACGCCCAGATAGACCGGCAGCCAGGGCAGGTCGAACAGCGCCAGCGGTCCCGGCCCGCCGACATAGCTTCGGATGGAATCGAGATCGCGCACCGCGTCGGGTCGCACGAGGCCGAGCGGCAGCAACCCGGCGCGGAGCGAGGCGCGGAACACGTCGGGCGCGACCGAGGCCTCCAGCGCGCCGGCAAAGCGGAAGGCCATGCGCGAGCGCAAGAGGTCAAGCAAAGCGAGAAAGGCATAGGTGCCAGCGACCAGCGCGAACAGCGCCACCAGTGTCGGCACCGAGCGGCTGGCCAGCACGCGGTCGTAGACCTGCAACATGAATAGCGGGCCGGTGAGCACCAGGAGGTTGGTGGCAAGGCTTAAGAGGCCAAGCGCCAGCAGCGGGAAGCCGGTGCGCCTCATCAGGGCGCGGACGACGCTTTCGCGCCTGGCGCCGTTCGACATTTCACACCCCGTCGCTGCGATTGGGCCAGTGCGGCGGAGTCTCGTTTCGGCCGCGCCATGCATGAACCGGCGCCGTCGGATAGTAGCCATGCCTGGATGGCATGGCCGATGCGATGCCGAGCAAGAAAAAACCCCGGAACACTGGGGTTCCGGGGTTCAGGTCATGCGGGGTTGGTGCCGCATTTTTCAGCAACAGGTATTTGGGTGCCCCCGTGCCGAAATTCAGGGCAGGTCAGACGATCCAGTCCGACGATGCCAACAGGGATTCGAGCGTCGCGCCGTTGAGCCCCATGACGAGCGGGTCGCCATGCGTATCGGCGACGCGGATTTCGACGTGGTAGCCGCTGCCATCGACATCGATGCCGAGCGTATCGAAGCTGTCGCCGCCGCTGGCCGCCGCCTCTCGGAACGCCGCGAGGAACGCTTCCGGTGAGGCAAAGCTGGTGAGCCCGGTGTCGAGCCGGTCGCCGGAGCGAAGCGAAAAGTCCTCGACAGTGTCGCGGCCGGCCGAGAACACGAAGGTGTCGCTGCCCGAGCCGCCATTCAGCAGGTCATCGCCGCTGCCGCCGAACAGCCGGTCGTTGCCGGCCTGGCCGTAGAGATCGTCGCTGCCGTCGCCGCCGGACAGATAGTCATTGCCGCCACGGGCGAAGAAGCGGTCGTCGCCGCCGAAGCCGAACAGCTCGTTGTCGGCATCGTTGCCGGTGAAGCTGTTGTTGGAAGCGTTGCCGAAGCCGTTGACGGCGCGATCGCCGACGAGCTCCAGCGCCTCGTTCTCGTCGCCCAGCACGTAGCTGGTCGAGGCCACGATACGGTCGTAGCCGCCGCCCGACAGCACCACGTCATGCACCGAACTGACGACGATGCGATCGGCGTCGTCGGAGCCGAAATAGGTGGTCGGCAGGTCGGTGAGGGTCGAGGTAGCCACCGTGCCATCGGCGAAGCGGAAGGCTTCGACGCCGCCGACGATGTCGTAACTGCCGCCGGCCTTGTGCACGACGAAGCGGCCGGAGAGGTCGCGGGTCAGCGTGTAGTCATCACGGTCGCCGGCATAGGCCAGCACATCGGTGCCGAGCCCGCCATCGATGACGTCGTTGCCCTTCGAGGCGAACACCAGGTCGTCGCCCTTTTCGGCGTAGAGCCGATCACTGCCATTGCCGCCGACGAGAATGTCGGCGCCGGCGCGGGCATGGAACTCGACGCCGCTGTCATTGGCCACCAGCAGTTCGCTCTTGTTGGTGCCTTTGACGACGTCGAAGGTGACGGTGTTGGCATGGGGGTTAGTGGGGGCGCCATAGCTGGTGCCCTCGTCGTTCACGAACAGGGTCGGCGACAGGTAGGTGGCTTCGAGATCGGTGCGTTCCGAGCTTAGCACCGTGACGATGTTGTCGTGGTCGTCGCCGCCGTGGAAGTTGATGTCGCGGTTGGTCTCGCGCACCTGGATGGTGTTGTTGGCTTCGCTGGTCCAGCTGGCGAACAGCACGGCGTGGCGGGTGTCGAAGGCTTCGAGCCCGACCAGCTGGCTGTCGTAGAGCGCCTTGAGCTGGAAGGCGTAGCCGTTGCCGCCATCGCCCTTGTTCACCGCGCCATCGACCGAGAGGTTCGAGGCCTCGAGGAAGATCGACTGGGCAAAGGTGAAGCCGTTGGACGGGGCGTTGTCGATGGCGATGTCGAACAGTTTTGTGTGGCTGGTGCCCGACAGCGAAATGACGTTGGAGCGGTCGAACGCCTCCGAGACATTGGTGAAGCTGCCTGGATCCTGTTCGGCGAGGCCGGATTCGATGGTGAAGCCGCCGAGCTTGACGTTCTCGGCCACCTCGATCTTCTGCACCGAGGCAATGGTGGAGAAATCGAAGGCCAGGCCGTTGGTCAGCCGCACGGTGTTGCCGTTGACCGAGGCGACCTCGACCATCGAGGTGCGCAAAGGCTTATCCTCGCGCCACTCGGTATCGCCGATGGAGTCGAGATATTCGGGCGTGTTCTCGAGCTCGATCCACAGGTGATCGCCTGCTGCGAGTCCCGACGCGTCAGCCAGGTGCAGGTACATCGAGCCTTCCGCCGCCGGCTCGTCCAGCGCGAACTCGCCCGAGTAGCTTGGTACGTCGATGACGCCGCCGACCTGGAAGGCGCCGCCGGCGCGGGCATTGCCGGTGAGTTCGATGGTCGTGGCGCCCGAACCGGTGCCCATCACCGTGATGTCGTCGCGGTTGATGACGACGGTCTCATTGAACTCGAACGTGCCGGCGCCCATCAGGATGGTTTCGCCAGCCGGAGCGGAGTCAATAATGGTCTGCAGCTCGGCCGCGGAGGTCGAGGCGGATACGGTGATCATTGGGAGTACCTTTCGCTATAGGTGGAGGTGGACGCGAATGCCTCCCTTTGCACCGCGGCTATAGTGTTCCTGACGAGCGCTAATCCCGGCTGAGGCCGATCGATCGGATTTGCACCAAATTGCCAAGAGAACTCCCGCAACATCGCCCATCAATCTGGGCGGGGAGGGGGCCGAAATGTGCACGCTGTGGAAAAGGCCGAAAAGCAAGGAGCCGGGCACATGGCCCGGCTCCTCAAAAACTCAACGATGGCCAGCCCTTAGAGCTGGCGGATGGTCACGGGCCGGTCGTCGTTCCAGGCGACGGCATTGCGCAGCGGCAGGCCGAACTGGCTTTCCTCGATCTCGAACACATCGCCGGGCTCGGTCTTGATGCCGTCGGCAAAGCTCAGCGTCGCGGTGCCGAACATGTGGACGTGGATGTCGCCCGGCTGGCGGAACAGGTCGTACTTGAAGTGGTGGTGCTCGAGGTTGGCGATGGTGTGGCTCATGTTGTCCTCACCCGAGAGGAACGGCTTCTCCCACAGCACCTTGCCGGCGCGCAGGATCCGCGACATGCCCGAGACGTTGCGCGGCAGCTCGCCAACCCGCAGCTCCGGCCCGAACGAGCAGAAGCGGAGCTTGGAATGGGCGAGGAACAGGTAGTTCACCCGCTCGGTCACGTGGTCGGAGAACTCGTTGCCGAGCGCGAAGCCAAGGCGGAAAGGCGTGCCATCCTTGCCGATATAGTAGATGCCGGCGATCTCGGGCTCCTCACCGGCGTCCTTGGCGAAGGCAGGCGAGGGGATCGGCTGGCCCGGCGCGGTGACGGTGTAGCCGTTGCCCTTGTAGAACCATTCGGGCTGCACGCCGATCTCGCCCGGCGCGGGCTTGCCGCCTTCGAGACCCATGCGGAACATCTTCATCGAATCGGTCAGCGGCGCTTCAGCCTGCTGCTGGTTCGACTTGTGCATGGCGTCGCGGGTCGAAGCCGAACCCAGGTGGGTAAGGCCAGTGCCGGTGACGTAGAGGTGCGACGGATCGACATGGTCGATCGGGGCAAGCAGGCGGCCCTCACGGGCGAGCGCCTCGCGATCGAGCTTGGCGCCGAGGCCCTTCTCGATGACCACGGCGCGCAGCGACAGCCCGCGCTCGGCGGCTTCGGCAGCGAGCGCATAGACGCTCTGGGCTCCGGTGACCACGCTGGTGACGCCGCCTTCGGTGGCGCCGACGGCGCGCGCGCCCTTGTCGTCCTGGAACTGGATGAGATGCATGAAGCCCATTCCCTTGATTTTCGTTGCCGCCCTATAGCGCGGCGCAGCCGCGATTGCATTTGGATTTTGGATGTAGATCACCAACGCGGGTGCCAAGGGTGCGCAGCGGTCGAATCGCAAGGCGCCGGTGCGTAAGGAACAGCGAATTTACCCCCTTGACGATTTGGAAACGAAATGAGAACAGAATGAGTACATTAGATGGACATCTTATCGGTTTGCGCGGCGCAGACCGAAGTGGAATAAGGGAGACCGGTGATGGCTGCTGTTGCGCCTCTACGAGTTATTGAGGGATCGATGGATAAGGAGAAGGCGCTGGCAGCAGCGCTGAGCCAGATCGAGCGGAATTTCGGCAAGGGCACGGTGATGCGCTTCGGCGAGGGCGCCATTGCCCAGGTCGAGGCGATTTCCACCGGCTCGCTCGGACTGGATATCGCACTGGGCATCGGTGGGTTGCCGCGCGGCCGCATCGTGGAAGTGTTCGGGCCGGAAAGCTCGGGCAAGACCACGCTGGCGCTGCATGTGGTGGCCGAGGCGCAGAAGAACGGTGGCATCGCCGCCTTCGTCGACGCCGAGCATGCGCTCGATCCGATCTACGCCAGGAAGCTCGGCGTGAAGGTCGATGAGCTGTTGATCTCGCAGCCCGATACCGGCGAGCAGGCGCTCGAGATCGCCGATACGCTGGTGCGCTCCGGCGCCGTCGACGTGCTGGTGGTCGACTCGGTGGCCGCACTGACCCCGAAAGCCGAACTCGAAGGCGAGATGGGCGATTCGATGCCGGGCCTGCAGGCGCGCCTGATGAGTCAGGCGATGCGCAAGCTGACCGGCTCGATTTCGAAGTCGAAGGCGATGGTGATCTTCATCAACCAGATCCGCATGAAGATCGGCGTGATGTACGGTTCGCCCGAAACCACGACCGGCGGCAATGCGCTGAAGTTCTACTCCTCGGTCCGCCTCGATATCCGCCGCATCGGCGCGATCAAGGAGCGTGAGGAAGTCATCGGCAACCAGACACGCGTCAAGGTGGTCAAGAACAAGCTGGCTCCGCCGTTCCGCCAGGTCGAGTTCGACATCATGTATGGTGAAGGCATCTCCAAGACCGGCGAACTGCTCGATCTCGGCGTGAAGTCGGGACTGGTCGAGAAGTCCGGCGCCTGGTTCTCCTATGACAGCCAGCGGCTGGGGCAGGGGCGTGAAAACTCCCGCCAGTTCCTCAAGGACAACCCGGCGATCGCCGACCAGATCGAAAAGGGCGTGCGCGAAAGCTCCGGCATCCTCGGCGAAGCGCTGTTGGCCGGGCCGGAAGGTGACGAGGGCGACGACGGGGACGCGTGATCGGACCCGCCGGGATGTGAAGAAGAGGGCGCCCAGGTGGCGCCCTTTCGTTTTGAGCGGTGGGTTGCGTTTCCACGATCGTGCCATTCACGCCGGCGCTGGTGGGTAAACTCAATTGTGCCCATCCACCGGCCGTCATCCCGGCGAACGCCGGGACCCACTGCTCGGACAATGGACTGGGTACGAACCCCGCCGGTCCGTCACAGCAAGGTCGGATGGGTCGACGTTGGCGGAATGTTTGGTGCACTGGGTCCCGGCGTTCGCCGGGATGACGGCCGGTGCTTGTTGCGGGACTGACGACAGTGCGATCTCCGCGTCCTACGCACCCAATCTGACACCTCTCCCCACCCTGCGCTGGACACAACCGCAAGCCCCGCGATAGAAGGCCTTTCCTGTTGTTCTTGGCGGGGCTCATGGCCTCGCCATTTGTCTGTAAGAGACCCGTCATGACGAGCGTGAACGATATCCGGTCGAGCTTTCTGAGCTACTTCGCGAACAATGGTCACGAAGAAGTCGCATCGAGCCCGCTGGTGCCGCGGAACGATCCGACCCTGATGTTCACCAATGCCGGCATGGTGCAGTTCAAGAACGTCTTCACCGGCGTCGAGAAGCGCGACTATGTGCGGGCGACCAGCTCGCAGAAATGCGTGCGCGCCGGCGGCAAGCACAACGACCTCGACAATGTCGGGTTCACGGCGCGCCACCACACCTTCTTCGAGATGCTCGGCAATTTCTCGTTCGGCGACTACTTCAAGGAGCACGCGATCGAGCTGGCCTGGAACCTGCTCACCAAGGAGTGGGGCCTGCCCAAGGAGAAGCTGACCGCGACGATCTACGAAGACGACGACGAGGCGATGGCGCTCTGGAAGAAGATCGCCGGCCTGCCCGAGGATCGCATCGTGCGGCTCGGGGCCAAGTCGAACTTCTGGCAGATGGGCGATACGGGCCCGTGCGGTCCGTGCTCGGAAATCTTCTACGATCACGGCGACAAGTACTGGGGCGGCCCGCCGGGTTCGCCTGAGGAAGACGGCGACCGCTTCGTCGAGATCTGGAACCTGGTGTTCATGCAGTTCGAGCAGTTTGCGGACGGCTCGCGCACCAGCCTGCCCAAGCCTTCGGTCGATACCGGCTCGGGCCTCGAGCGCGTCGCGGCGGTGATGCAGGGCACGAACAACAATTACGAGATCGACCTGTTCAAGTCGTTGGTTTCGTCGACCATGCACGCCACCAACTTCAATGGCGACCCGACGACGCCGAGCCTGCGCGTCATCTCCGACCACGTGCGCGCCATGAGCTTCCTCATTGCCGAAGGCGTGCTGCCGTCGAACGAAGGTCGCGGCTACGTGCTGCGCCGCATCATGCGTCGCGCCATGCGCCACGCGACCCTGCTCGGCGCCACCGACCCGGTGATCCACAAGATCGTGTCGACGCTGGTCAAGGAGATGGGCCAGGCCTATCCCGAGCTGGTCCGCGGCGAGCAGATGATCGAGGAGACGGTCCGGCTCGAGGAGCAGCGCTTCCTCAAGACGCTGAGCCGTGGTCTCGTCATCCTCGACGAAGCGACCGCCGATCTCAAGCAAGGCGACATGCTCGAGGGCGTCACGGCCTTCAAGCTCTACGACACCTACGGTTTCCCGCTCGACCTGACGCAGGATGCGCTGCGCACCCGCGGCATCAATGTGGATCTCTCGGGCTTCGAGGACGCGATGGCCCGCCAGCGCGCCGAGGCGCGCAAGAGCTGGGCCGGTTCGGGCGAAGCGAGCGAGGACAAGGTCTGGTTCGCGGTTGCCGACCAGGTCGGCCCGACCGAGTTCCTCGGCTACGAGACCGAGACCGCCGAAGGCGCGGTCACTGCGCTGGTCAAGGGCGGCGCCATCGTCGACGAGCTGAAAGCCGGCGACGAAGGCTATGTCGTGCTCAACCAGACGCCGTTCTACGGCGAAAGCGGCGGCCAGGTCGGCGACACCGGTTCGCTTACCGGCGAAGGTATCGCCGCGACCGTGACCGACACGGTCAAGAACAACGGCGTCTTCGGCCACAAGGTGAAGGTCACCGACGGCACCATCAAGGTCGGCTCACCGCTGGCGCTGATCGTCGATCACGACCGGCGCTCGGCCATTCGCGCCAACCACTCCGCGACGCATCTGCTGCACGAGGCGCTGCGCCTGGTGCTGGGCGATCACGTGGCGCAGAAGGGCTCATTGGTCTCGGCCGATCGGCTGCGCTTCGATTTCGTCCACACCAAGCCGATCACCCCGCAGGAACTGGCTCAGGTCGAAGAGATCGCCAACGATATCGTCTTGCAGAACTCGCCGGTCGAGACGCGCCTGATGGGCGTCGAGGAAGCCAAGGAGTCCGGGGCTCGCGCGCTGTTCGGCGAGAAGTACGGCGATGAAGTGCGCGTCGTCTCGATGGGCGATCCGACCGGTAACGCGGTCGGCTGGTCGGTCGAGCTCTGCGGCGGCACGCATGTGCGCCGCACCGGCGATATCGGGCTGATCACCATACTCGGCGATTCCGGCGTTGCCGCCGGCGTGCGCCGCCTCGAGGCGCTGACCGCCAAGGGCGCGCGCCAGCATGCGCGCACCAATGCCAACCTCGTTGCCGGCGTCGCCGACGCGCTGCATGTGGGGCCGCACGAGGTGTTCACCCGCATCGAGGCGCTGCAGGAAAACCTCAAGAAGGCGGAGCGCGCGCTCACTGACGCCAACAAGAAGCTGGCGCTCGGCGGGGGCGGTTCGGCGCCGGCTTCGGCTGACGAGACGGTCAATGGCGTTACCTATGTCGGCCGCGCCGTCGAAGGCATTTCGGCCAAGGACGTCAAGGGCCTGGTCGATACCGAAAAGAAGCGGATCGGTTCGGGTGTGGTTACGGTTGTGCTGAAAGGCGATGACGGCCGCGGCACCGTGGCGGTTGGCGTCACCGAGGATCTGACCGGCAAATATTCGGCCGGCGAGCTGATCAAGCTGGCGACCGCGGCCTTGGGCGGGCAGGGCGGTGGCGGCCGTCCCGACATGGCGCAGGGCGGCGGTCCGGATGGCGCCAGGGGCGCCGACGCAATCGCCGCGGTGCGCGGCGGGCTGTAGCATCTGGCGGTGAGCGGGCGCGTGCTGCCCCTCACCCTGACTTTCTTTCCAGTTGGCGCAGGCGCGTCGACCGGACGCGATGCCTCTCCCTTCTCCCCTCAGGGGAGAAGGTGGCCGAAGGCCGGTTGAGGGGTGAAGCCGCGCCATGCGCGCTCGTTGAGAAGCTGAACCCCTCACCCTAGTTCCGCTACGGACCTGACGGTCCTAGCTGCACTAGCCCTCTCCCCTCAGGGGCGAGGGGACAATGTGGGGCAGCCCGTGCCCTTCCCGCAGAACTTCCTGAGCGAACTAGACCGGGTCCGGGCCCGGACCCTTGAAATCGTCCGGCGAGGGATTGTCTCGCCGGGCGCGATATTCGGCCCAGCGTCCGGCGATGCGGGCGCGGGCGCCATCGGCGAAGATGTTGGCGAGCCCGGCGGCGACGATGACGCCAAGCCCGGCAAGGCTGATCGCATCGGGCACTTCGCTGAAGAACAAGGCCCCGAACAGCAGCGCCCAGATGATCTGGCTGTACTGCATCGGCGCCACCCGGCTCGCCGGAGCCAGGGCGACGCCCTTGAGCTGCAGCAGATAGCCGATGCCACCCAATACGCCGCAGGCCACCAGCCCGCCCAGCAGCAGCGGGCTCGGCCAGCTGAAGCCGACAATAAAGACGCCGACCAGGTTGACCACCAGGGTGAGCAGGCCGGGCAGGGCGAACAGGGTGACGCGCCGCTCGGCGCCGGAGATCAACCGGATGGTGGTGAGCGACACGGCAGCGGCGAGCGCGCAGATGAAGGCGGCGATGTGCCCGAGCTCGATCTCGCGAAAGCCGGGCCGCACCACCAGCAGCACGCCGAGGAAGCTGATGACCACCAGCGCCCAGCGATAGAGCGACACCTCCTCCTTGAGCACGACGACCGAGAGGATGGTCGCCAGCACCGGGATGAGGAAGACGAGGCAATAGGCTTCGGCCAGCGGGATGGTGACGAAGGCGTAGGTGATCAGCACGGCGCTCAGCGTCCGGCAGAACGCGACGAGGAGCATCAGCGCCGGGCGGTTGAGCTTGAAGGTGTCGCGCCAGCGCTCTTCGCGCGGCTTGGAGAACAGAGCCGGCAGGAACGAGAAGACGGTGGTGAACAGGCCAATCTCGAAGACGCTGAGTGAGCCGCCCAGCGCTTTGACCAGTGCATCGGCGGTCGAGAATGACGCCATGCCGCCCAGCACGCAGAGCACGCCGAGCGAAACCGGTGAGAGGGAGCGCAGCATCTACTTGCCTGGCGCCGCTTGCGCCTGGTCGTCGGCATCGCCGCGTCGCGGCAGCTTGGCGTCATCGCCGAGCGGCGGACTGACCTCGGAAACGGCACTGGCCGGACCGAAGACCGACAGGCGCGAGAAGATGCGGATGCGCGTTTCGTCCGACATCACGTTGAGGATGCCGCAGATGGCAACGACGACGAGCCCACAATAGGCGACGGTATCGGGATACTCGGCATAGAATATCGCGCCGAAGACGATGGCCCAGGCGATCTGGCTGTACTGGGCCGGCGCGATCATGCTTATCGGCGCGGTGCGGGTCGCGGTGATGAACAGGATGTTGCCGGTGCCGCCCAGAGCCCCGATCAGAACCAGGAAGGCGAATTCCTGCAGCGTCGGCCAATGGAACCCGGCGATGAGCATCAGGATGGAGTTGATCACGACAACGTAGCCCAGCGGCAGGCCGAGCAGGCTGACGCGCTTTTCGACCGGGGCGACCTTGCGCAGCGTGGTGGTGGCGATGCCGCCCATCACCGCGGCGCCGACCGCCATGAGATGGCCGAGTTGCAGTTCGCGGAAGCCCGGCCGGACGACGAGGAGCACACCGCAGAAGCTGGCGCCAAGGAACAGCCAGCGCTGCCAGGTCACGGTCTCGCCGAGGAAGCTCCGCGACAGCGCCACCACGAAGATCGGCGCCAGGAAGGCGATCGAGTAGGCCTCGGCCAGCGGAATATGGGTGAAGGCGTAGATGATGCAGAGGTTGCCGATCACCCCGGCAATGCTGCGCAAGTGCACCAGATAGGGGTGGCGCATGCGATGCAGGTGCCGCCAGTGCTCGCCCTTGGGCTTGGTGAAGATCGCGGGAATGAAGGAAAACAGCGCCGTCCAGAAGGCAATTTCGAAGACGGAGAGGCTGGTGCCGAACCCTTTGATGATGGCGTCGCAGCAGGAATAGAGGAGGTAGGCAAAAAGCGCGAAAGCGACGCCGGAGGGCATCTTCTGGGCATCCAAGAGGGGAGGGACGGCAACTGGTATGTTAGTCCTATACGATGGGCCGGCCGCACCGTCGATGGGCGGGAATGCCACAGGGCCTAATTATTTCGTCTCTACTTGAAGCGTTCACGCGCCAGCGGCCCGATGGTCTCGATTTTGTTGGTCCAGATGTAGCCGGCAAAGTTGTCGGGCACCTGAGCCAGCAGTTCGGGCGTATCGATGCCGGCAGTGCCGGGATCGCCGGAGCTGTAAGGGCCGAGCAGGATCACCTCCGAGCCGGCCTGCTGCAGGCGCTCGATGAAGAGGTTCGGCCAGCCCCAGACGAATGGCGCGACATTGATCGGCAGCATCACCTTGGTGTTGCGGCAAGCGTCCGGAACAAACCCGGTCCAGCCAAACCCCTCATATTGCAGCAGGCAATCGACCAGACCCTTGCGCGACCAGACATTGAGATCGCCGATCAGCTCGGCGGCGCGGTAGGTTGGCGGATCACCACCATAGGCGCCCCAGACGGCCGGCCGCCATTGCGGGTGCGACGACAGCAGCTCGGCCAGCATATCGCCCTCGCGTGCCTCGTTGCTCTTGAAGTTGACGAGGAAGCGCTCGGCGGGGAAGGCGGTGAACACCTCCTTGAGTTCGGGCATCAGGCCGATGCCCTTGCCGCGAAACGGAAAGCTCGCGCCGCCATCGGCGGTGTAGCTGTAGCCGATATCGAGCAGCTTCAGTGACGCCATGTCGTGGCCACGGGTCTCGCCGCTGCCTTCGGTGCGGCAATCGACGGTCCAGTCATGCAGCACGGCGAACTGGCCATCGGTGGTCGGATGGACATCTAGCTCGACAATGTCGGCCCCCGCGGCGAAGGCCGCCTGCATCGAGGGGAGGGTATTTTCGAGGTAGTCGTGCGTCGGCCGATCGATCCGCTCGGCGGTGCAGGTATCGTTGTTGAGGTCGGCGCGATCGAAGGTCTGGTGCACGCCGCGATGGGCGATCAGCTCGAGCTTTCCCTGAGGCGGCGCGACGCGCCAGGACGCATTCCAGACGTAGACCGCGGCGACAATGACCGCGAGGCCAAGCAGAATCTTTTTGAACATCAATACCCCTCAATGCGGCTGACGCTCAGGTGGGTTCATGGCCCAAGTATGACCGGATGGCCTCAGCCGCAGTTGAGTTTGGAGCCTTGGAAATCGGCTTCGCACTGGATGCGCCGGAGGTTAGCCAGGTCCTCGTCGGCGGGGGCTTCGCCGTTGGGTTTCACCACGATGGCCTCCACCACGGCGCTGCTTTCGCCATTGAGGATGCCGAACCAGACAAAGGTCGCGGCCGTATCGACGAAGGCGCCTTCGCGCACGAAACCAGTGTCGCTGGTGACCTCGTTGGTGTAGGCGCGGCCCAACGCGCCCTGGTCGAACGCGCTGTCATAGAGCTGGCGAGTGCCGACGCGTTCGAAGACGAAGACATCGCCCAAATGCGAGACGCGTGAGCTGGGCGTGCTGGCGTCGACGACGAGGTCGCTGGGCATGGTCGGCAGCAGCGGCGGCAGCGCCGTGTCGAAGCGGTTGGCGTCGATATCGGCTTCGCCGGGCAGGTCGAGGCCGTCGATATCGGCGTCGAGCGGCAGGAAGAAACTGTTGAGCGGCCCCTTGGCGAAAATGCGCTTCAGCGGGTCGCGCCCGACGCCGGCTGTGGACCAGCCGTGCTGGCGGTTGAAGAAACTGGTGCTCGCGGCATTGAGGCCATCGAGGCCGGGGGTGAAGTAGAGCGCGATCTCGTAGTTGCCATCCGTCGCCATCGAGGCGTCGGTGGCCGAGCAGCTGCCGATATCGAGCAGCCGGTCGCCCAGCTTGTATCCGGAGATCGGTCCGGCCAATTCGGCTTTGCCGATGGCCGGCGTGTAGTCGGATACGAAGCGCCACTGCATGTCGTACGGGGCGGCGCGCTCGTCGATGGCGAGGAGGCGCAGGCAGGCCTCACGGATGGCGGAAGGCAGGTCGGTGATCCAACCGGAGGACGGTGTGGGCGGCAGGGTGACCCGGGCCAAATAGAGGTCTTCCGCGGTCACCAGGTTGTAGGTTTCCTCCGGGCCCATGCCGACCATTTTGAAGATCACCTCGGGATCGACGTTCCACTTCACCAGCTCCTTGACCATCAGGGCGAGTAAATCCCGCGTCTGGCCCTGCATAGCCATGGCGCCGCGCTCGTTGAGGGCATTGGTGAAGGACACTTCGTCGGAATAGGGGGCGTGGAAGCCGACGACGGATCCGGGCTCGACCATCCGGTCGACATAGGTGCCGACGCCGTCCTGGCTGGACCAGGCGGAACCGCCGAGGAAAGCGAAAGCGCAAGCGGAATAGCAACCGCTGCCGCGCTCGACGACGGTGGCGATATGGTTGGCGCGGAGGAAATCGGCGAGCGCCAGTCCCTCAAAATAGCTGCCGCCCGGCCCATTCAGGGTGAGTACCGCCGTTGCCCCTCCGTCGGGCCCGATGCACGACAGACGGCATTTGACGAAGGTGTCGTACATGCTCTGCAGCGTTGCGACGTCGCCGTCGGCGGTATCGCCGTCATAGTGCAGGTGCGGCACCGGGTGCGCGGCGGAATACTGCATTGAGACGATGGAAATAGTTGCGGCCGATGCGTTGACCGGCAAGGCGACGAAGATCGACAGCAGAGCGGTCGCGAAGGCGAGAAGACGCATGCGGAAATTCCCCCGAGAACTGTAGTTCTAGGAGCTTTGACGCGCGCCGTTCAAGCGTCCTTGGGGTGGGTCGAGACGGAAACTGCTAGAGAGCACGGACCCGGTTGTTGCGCGGCCCGTGCTCAAGCGCGACGAGACCCAGCACCTCGAGCACCGGCGTCACGTAGTTGGCGAAGCGGCCGCGAAATCCCTTCCGGATGCCATACCACCCACCTACCGGGTTGTCGGGAGAGCGGGCCCAGGCTTCGACCGTACCAGGCTTGGCGTCCTTCTGCTCATCGGCATTGCCGAGTTCCATCCAGTCGCCGTGCTGCTTCAGCATCTGGTGCAGGTCTTCGATGGCCCTGAGGTGGTAGCGTAACTCGGTGCCGCCGGCGACGCAGATAAGGGCCGGCGGCGAGGCATCGGGAGCGCGGTAAAGCGTGATGTCGCTGCTGCCCGGCGGGGTCTTGAGCAACCACGGATCGTCTCTGGTACCTGCCGCCATCGTTCGCTCCTCATCTGGTGGGGCGAACTATAGACCGGCCAGATGACGGAGGCACCAGAGAGGGCGCAGGCGGCGATGCAGTCGCCGCCTGCTATCGGGTTGGACGTCAGGCAGCCATGGCCTTCTTCAGGTTGGCGTCGATGGCGTCGAGGAAGCCAAGGGTCGAGAGCCACTTCTGGTCCGGGCCGACGAGCAAGGCGAGGTCCTTGGTCATCTGGCCGGCTTCGACGGTCTCGACACAGACCTTCTCGAGGGTCAGGGCGAACTTCGCCAGTTCGGCGTTGTTGTCGAGCTTGGCGCGGTGCTGCAGGCCACGCGTCCAGGCGAAGATCGAGGCGATGGAGTTGGTCGAGGTCTCCTTGCCCTGCTGGTGCTGGCGGTAGTGACGGGTGACGGTGCCGTGCGCCGCTTCGGCCTCGACGATCTTGCCATCGGGGGTCATCAGCACCGAGGTCATCAGGCCGAGCGAGCCAAAGCCCTGGGCGACGATGTCGGACTGCACGTCGCCGTCATAGTTCTTGCAGGCCCAGACGTAGCCGCCGGACCACTTCAGCGCCGAGGCGACCATGTCGTCGATCAGCCGGTGCTCGTACCAGATCTTCAGCTCGTCGAACTTCTGCTTGTAGTGCTCCTCGAAGATCTCCTGGAAGATATCCTTGAAGCGGCCGTCATAGGCCTTGAGGATGGTGTTCTTGGTGGAGAGGTAGCACGGCACCTTGCGGTTGATGGCGTAGTTGAACGAGGCGTGGGCGAAATCGCGGATCGACTCGTCGAGGTTGTACATGGCGAGCGCCACGCCGGCGCCCGGCGCCTGGTAGACTTCGTGCTCGATAACCTGGCCGTCTTCGCCGGCGAACTTGATGGTCAGCGTGCCCTTGCCCGGGAAGCGGAAATCGGTAGCGCGGTACTGGTCGCCGAAGGCATGGCGGCCGACGATGATCGGCTGGGTCCAGCCCGGTACGAGGCGCGGCACGTTCGAGCAGATGATCGGCTCGCGGAAAATCACGCCGCCCAGGATGTTGCGGATCGTGCCGTTGGGCGACTTCCACATCTTCTTGAGCTTGAACTCTTCGACGCGCTGCTCATCGGGGGTGATGGTGGCGCACTTGATGCCGACGCCGTGCTTCTTGATGGCGTTGGCGGCGTCGACCGTCACCTGGTCGTTGGTGGCGTCGCGGTTCTCGACCGAGAGGTCGTAGTATTCGATATCGAGATCGAGATAGGGAAGGATCAGCTTGTCCTTGATCGCCTGCCAGATGATGCGGGTCATCTCATCGCCGTCGAGATCGACGACAGGGTTGGCAACTTTGATCTTGGCCATGCGTAAGCTCCTCAGCGGCGCGGAAAATCTGATGCCGGGGCTAATAGCATGAAATCGGCCGAGCGAAAGCGTCGGAGCGCAGCCTCGTTGGGCGTCACGCAACCGTCGTGGCGCTGCCGGCATTGTCACCGCATCGCGCGCCAGGTCCGAGGACACTATGAGCATCCCGACGATCATCCCGCCACACGTGCCAAATCTCGACATCGACAAGACCGACCGCGGACCACTGGGGCCGAGCAAGGCACCGCCGGAACCGCTGTTCGAAACCGACGACGATGTCCTGCCCGACGACAACCGGCCCGCCGACGGGTCGGACCAATCGAGAGAGCAGCAACCGGCGCGCTGACGCCGGGCTGGTTGCCGGACCAGCAAGTGCACAAACGCCGCTCCCTTTCGTCGTCCCACCCACTCCAGCGAGCGCCGCCTCACTTGACACCGTGTAACTACACACTATTTGTCGGCGCATGGATGATTTCAGCCGGTGCATGGTTTCGAATACGCGGATGGCGGCGCGGGCGATTACGCGGCGCTATGATGCCTATACGCGGCCGTTCGGCATCACCTCGACGCAGTACTCGGTGCTGGGGCTGATCGTCGCCTCCGGCGAGCGGAACGTCAGCGAGCTGGCCGAACAGCGCGGCTTCGAGCGGACGACGCTGACGCGGAACCTCGATCGGCTGGAGAAGATGGGGCTGATCGCGTCGCGCCCGGCCGAGCATGGCAATGGCCGGATCTGTTCGCTCACCCCGAGGGGACGCGACCTGGTCAACGAGTTGCTGCCGCTGTGGCGCAAGGCGCAGGCTGAGATCCGCGCCGAGCTCGGCGCCGACGGCTTTGAAGATACCCTGATGAAACTGCAGCGGCTCGCCACCATCTGAAGCGATGCGGCAGCCTGCTGACCTCGAGCCGACCCGTGTAACTACACATAAGGAAGAATTCCGATGGCAACTCAGTCCGATCCGATCGTCGTCACCGGCATGGGCGTGGTCAGCCCGCTGGGCACCGGCGTCGAAACCGTGTGGTCACGGCTCATCGCCGGCAAGAGCGGCATTGTCCGGAACACCCGCTTCGACGTGACCAACTATACGGCCAAGGTGGCCGGCCTGGTGCCGACGACCGAAACGGACCCTGAGGGATTCGATCCGCTGGTAGCGATCGACCCCAAAGACATCAAGAAGATGGACCTGTTCATCCAGTATGGGCTGGTCGCCGCGCAGGAGGCGATCGCCCAGTCCGGCTGGGCGCCTCAGACCGAGGACGAAAAGGCCCGTACCGCCACGGTGATCGGCACCGGGGTCGGCGGCTCGCCGGTAATGGCGCATGCGGTGGAGACGATCATCGAGAAAGGGCCGCGGCGGCTGTCGCCGTTCACCGTGCCGAGCTTTCTCGCCAACCTCGCGGCCGGCTGGATTTCCATCCGCTACGGCTTCAAGGGGCCGATCGGCGCGCCGGTGACGGCCTGCGCGGCCTCGGGCCAGGCGATCGGCGACGGCATGCGGCTGATCCTTACGGGCGAAGCGGACGTGGCTGTTGTCGGCGGGGCCGAGGGCTCGGTCGACCCGATTTCGGTCGGCGGGTTCGGCGCGGCGCGAGCGCTGGCGACGGCGTTCAACGACGACCCCGAGGGCGCCTCGCGGCCCTTCGACCGCAGGCGCGACGGGTTTGTGCTGGCCGAGGGCGCCGCAGTGCTGGTGATCGAGCGGCTGAGCCACGCCAAGGCCCGAGGCGCGACGCCGCTCGCGATACTTTCCGGTTACGGGACGTCGGCCGATGCCTATCACCTGACCGCCGGCGAGCCGGGCGGCGCCGGAGCGCAGGCAGCGATGCGCGGCGCTTTGCGGATGGCCGGACTGTCGCCGGGCGAGATCGACTACATCAACGCCCACTCGACCTCGACGCAGGTCGGCGATGCGGCCGAGCTCGCCGGGATCGGCGCGGTGTTCGCCAACCGCGGCAAGGACCTCGCAATCTCTTCGACCAAGTCGGCGACCGGGCACCTGATGGGCGCAGCGGGCGCCATCGAGGCGCTGTTCTCGATCCTCGCGATCCGCAACGGCATCGTGCCGCCGACGCGCAACCTCGAGAATCCGGATGTGGGCGAGCAATTCAACCTGGTGCCGAAGGTGGCGCAGCAAAAGACCGTGCGTCACGCGCTGTCGAACGCCTTCGGCTTCGGCGGAGTGAACGCCACGCTGGTGTTTTCTGCGATCTAGTCGCTGACGCGGCTCGGCGACGATCTTGCCCTCGTCCCGGGCCCGGCCACACACGATTGCACTGCGGCGCGGCAGGAACGCTGGCGCGCCCGGCCGGTGAGACGTCGCCTGTGCGCGTGCGGGCCAATGCAGCGCAGATACCGATAGCCGGAATCATCGAGGCCACAAAACAAGGCATGCAACGTCAGGCTCGGTCCAAGGAGCAATCCCGAAGGTCCGAGCCTGCCGGCAACTGCATATTGCGGTAGCAACGCTCGGGGGAAGTAATCAAGGCGGCGCGCCGTCTGGCAATCCGGTGATACTTTATCTATGAAGCCTGTCCCGACGGTTTGGTGGAATCGAGGTTTGGGAATGGCGAAGAAGCCGCGGCCGACTGCAGAGACGAGTACGCCGGTTCGCAAGCGCGGCCATGGCGTGCAGAAGGTCTACGAGAAGCTGCGGCAATCGATCCTCGACCTCAGCCTGCCACCGGGCAGTCCGCTTGATGAGATGCGGCTGGCGGAAGAGTTCGATCTGTCGCGCACCCCGATCCGCGAGGCCATGGTGCGGCTGGCGGCGGAGGGACTGCTGACGACCCTGCCGAACCGCAACACCATTGTCGCGCCGATCGATTTCATCAACCTGCCGGTCTATTTCGAGGCATTGACGTTGATGTATCGCGTCACCACGCGCGCCGCAGCGGTACATCGGCGCCCTGAGCACCTGGTGCGCATCCGGGCCTTCGAGGCGGCTTACGCCGATGCCGTGCGGCGCCGCGATGCGTTGGGGATGATCGCGATCAACCGCGATTTCCATGTCGCGGTGGCCGAGGCGGGGGGCAATGTCTATTTCACGCAGTTGTTCGCCCGGCTGCTCGACGAAGGGCGGCGGGTGATGCGGGTCTTCTATTACTCGTTCGACGACGACCTGCCGCGCCAGTATGTCGATGAGCACGCCGACATGGTTGCCGCCATCGAGGCGCGCGACGCAGACCGCGCCGACGCGCTGGCTGCGACACATGCTGCCCAGATCGTGCGACAGATCCAGGCCTATGTGGCGCGCGACACCACCAGCCGCATCGACCTGGCGCTACAGGAGCGGTAAGCGGGGGCCGCAGGGCCCGGGGGGCTGGAGGGCACGATGGCTCGGCCGCCCCCTCCCATCGGGGGAGGACCGCCGACTGCGTGTTCGGTGCCCCTACCAGGGCGTTCAGCTTACGCCGCCTCGGACCAGGCGGAGTACCAGGTGCGGAAGCGCTGGAGCGACTGTTCGGCGAAGCGCCGCTGCGCCGGGCTCAGGGCATCGGATTGGTTGAAGTGAAGCTCGTATTCCTTCTCGCCGTTGAGCGCGAGCAGGTATTTGAAGAACAGCACCAGGTCCGGACCGGCGTCCCAGGTGGAGAGGGTGATCAGCGCCTCTTCGAGTTCCCTGGCGCGGCGGCGCGCCACGGGGTCCCCCTGCTGGCCTTTGATGCACAAATCCACAAGGTGCAGCACTTCGCGCGGCAGGCAGTTGCCGATGCCGGTGATGGCGCCGGCGGCGCCGCACTGGATGAAGCCGTGATAAACGGCGGTATCGACGCCCACCATCAGCGTCAGGTTCGGGTCGGCTGAGGTGATGTGCTCGGCGGCGTAGGAGAGGTCAGCCTCGCCGCCGAATTCTTTGAAGCCCACCAGGTTCTTATGCTCGGCGCGCAGCGCGAAGAACAGGTCGGCGCGGGTGGCAAAGCCATAGTAGGGGCTGTTGTAGATCACCGCCGGCAGGTCCGGCGCGGCCGAGAGCAGGGCCTTGAAATGCGCGTGCTGCGCAGCGGCCGACGAGCCGCGGGAGAGGACGCGCGGGATCAGCATCAGGCCTGCGGCGCCCACCTGCTGTGCATGAGCGGCATGGGCGGCAGCCGCCTTGGTGTTGACCGCGCCGGTGCCGACGATCACCGGGATGCCGGCCTTGACCAGCCGCTCGACGCCTTCCATGCGCTCAGCGTCGGTAAGCAGCGGCCAATCGCCCATCGATCCGCAATAGACGACGCCCGACATGCCGAGCCCGATCAGCTCGTTCGCCTTGCGCACCAGCGCATCGAAATCCGGCGTCCGGTCGGCGCGGCACGGGGTCATCAGGGCGGGAATGCACCCGGTGAACGGGCTCTTTTCCATGGGGTCTGCTCCAGCGGCTAAAGGCGATCAAGCGGCTCATCAAAGCATATTGCGCTTCGTTGTGATCTCCCTATAGGGTTCAGCCGACAGTTTGTCGACAGGGGAAATCCAGTCTCGCACGCGGGGTGCCGATTGGAGCTGAGGAGTGGCACGATGATCGATCCGACAGCGCTCCACGCGGCGGTGGCAGAAGGGTTTGGCCGGCAGACCGAATGGCTGGCCAAGCTCGCCTCGTTCGACAGCACGCGCGGTAACGAGGCCCCGTGCCAGGATTGGCTGGCCGGCGAATTCGCGGCGCGCGGCTGGGCGGTCGACAGGTACACGATCGACGAGGTGGAGATCGCCGGCCTGCCGGGGTACTCGCCGGTGGTTGACGCCGATTACTCCAAAGCCGTGCAGGTGGTGGCGACGCACCGGGTCGAAGCGCCGGTCGGGCGAAGCCTGATCCTGATGGGGCATATTGACGTGGTGCCGGTCGGGGCGACCGAGCTTTGGTCGCGGGATCCGTTCAGGCCCGAAGTGCGAGATGGCTGGATGCATGGCCGCGGCACCGGCGACATGAAGGCAGGTGTCTCGGCCATGGTCTTCGCCCTCGATGCGCTGCGCCGGCTCGGCTATGTGCCGGGCTCACGCGTGCATATCGAGACGGTGAGCGAAGAGGAGTGCACCGGCAATGGCGCGCTTTCGACGCTGGCGCGGGGCTATCGCGCGGATGCGGCGTTCATCCCTGAAAGCATGGGGCACCAGATCATCCGCGCCGAACTGGGCTCGGTGTGGTTCCGGCTGCGCATCCTTGGCCGGCCGGGCCATGTGTACGCAGGCGTATCCACCGGTTCGCACGCCATTCTCGCGGCCATGGCCTATATCGAGGCGCTCAAGGGCCTGACGGCCGAGATCAATGCCGAGGCGGTGACGCACCCATATTTCGGCGCAATTGCCGACCCGGTGAAGTTCAACCCCGGCAAGATCCGGGGCGGGGACTGGCTGGGCTCGGTCCCGTCATGGTGCGAACTCGAGTGCCGGCTGTCGGTGCTGCCGGGGCATAGCCTCGCCGATGTGCGCGAGCGTGTCAGCGAGGCCGTTCGCCGTTGCGCCGCCGCGCTAGAAGCCGAGATGCCGGCGCTGAGCTGGATCGGCTTCCAGGCAGATGGCCACGTCTTTGCTCCGGGCACCGAGGCCGAGGCGCTGCTGGCCGATATCCACGCCGAACTGCTCGGCCGGGAGCTCGAGCCGCTCAGCATGACGGCCACCAGCGATACCCGGTTCTACGACCTCTATTACGGCATCCCGGCGCTTTGCTACGGCGGCAACGCCCGCGGCATGCACGCACCGTCGGAGGCGGTCGAACTCGCCAGCTTGCAGACAACCACCGAGGTGATTGCCCGTTTCGTAGCCAGATGGTGCGGCCTGAAGGCAGCATGACCGCCAAAGTTTGGGCAGGATCCGGCTTAGAATCCATCTTGTCGACAAACTAAATATTCGCTCATACTGACATGAAAGCGTCGCAAGCAGGACCTCAATGCGCCTCACCGAGCAGAACCAGATGCCCCATCGACGGCGCGACGCCGCCCCGCGTGACCTGGCGGTGGCTGGCCGATGAGCGCTGCGCTGAGCTTCACCAACGCCCGTCTGGTCGACCTCGACAGGCAGACGCTGAGCCCGTCGACCACTGTGTCGGTGCGTGACGGCAGGATCATCGGCGTCGGTGCAACGGCGTTGCCCGGAGACGAGGTGATCGACCTCGGCGGCCTGACGCTGATGCCGGGCTTCATCGACTGCCATTTCCATGTCGTGGCCTGGTCGCTCGACCTATGGGCCAATGCCATCGCGCCCGACAGCCTTGCAGCGGTGCGCGCCGTCAAGGTGATGGAAGAACTGCTGGCCGACGGATTCACCACGGTGCGGGATCTCGGCGGCGCCGACTACGGGCTCGTGCGCGGCGTCAACGAAGGGCTGATTGCCGGGCCGGACCTGGTCATCTGCGGCAAAGGGCTGTCGATGACCGGCGGGCATACGGACCTGCGTCAGCGCACCGACAGCCGCCCCGACACCCTGGGCTGGCGCGTCGGCAACATGGGCGTGCTGGTCGACGGCGTCGACGAGGTGCGCCGCGCCTGCCGCAAGATGATCAAGGAAGGTGCCCGCTTCATCAAGGTGATGGCCAATGGCGGTGTCTCCTCGCCGAACGATCCGATCGACGGCCTGCAGTATTCGGACGACGAGATCCGGGCGATGGTCGAGGAGGCTGGCAACGCCAATACCTATGTGTCGGCACATGTCTATTCCGATGCCTCGATCCGCCGCTGTGTGAAGCTGGGCGTCAAGTCGCTCGAGCACTGCAACCTGATCGGCGCCGAGACGGCGGCAATGGCGGCTGAAGCGGGCTGCATCGCCATCCCGACATTGGCGGCCTACGAGGGCCTCAAGCTCGAGGGGGCGCAGCTCGGCCTCGGCGAGGCTGAGCAACTGAAGCTGGACGTGGTACGCGATGGCGGCCGAAACTCGCTCGGCATCATGCGCAGGGCAGGCCTGCCCATGGCCTTCGGCACGGACCTGTTGGGCCAGTTGCGCAAATATGGCGGGCTCGAGTTTTCGCTGCTCGCCGAGGTGCTGACGCCGAAGGAAATCCTCAGCGGCATGTGGGACGCCGGCGCACGGCTTTGCCGCATGGAGGGCGAGATCGGCACCATGGCGGCCGGGGCGCGCGCCAACCTGGTGGCCTTCGACGTCGACCCGTTCACCGACATCGCGGCGCTGGGGCGTCCGGCCGAGCACCTGAAGCTGGTGGTCAAGGACGGCGTGGTGGCGCATGACCGGAGGCGCGCATGACGCCTGACCTCGCGCATGCCTTCAGATTGGCAGCCGGCGAGCACGCCGCCGAGGCGGTGTTCGCCTATGCCCGGGCGGGTATCCACCAGGCGGCCGGCTCACTCCTCACCACCGCTTCGGTCTACGATCTCAAGCAGATGCGCTCACGCCGGGTGTGGACCGACGATGCGGCAGCCTACCCGACGGGCAATTTCAAGCGGCTCGACCGCAACCGCTACTTCGAGACGGTGATCGAAGGCCGCCGCCCGTTCTCCTCGACCAGCATCGAGGAGATCGCCACGGTGTTCTTCGACTGGCAGAAAATCCAGCAGCTGGGGTTCGAATCCAACATGAACCTGCCGGCGATCGCCGATGGCCGCGTGATCGGCACCATCAACCTCCTGCACCGCCAGGGACATTTCACCACCGACCGGGTGGCGCTGGCGCTTGCCTGGCAACCGGTGGCGACACTCGCCTTTCTTTTGCTCGACCTTGCTGGGTCGGAAGGCGCCAACTTCCACGGAACCGACACCGCGGTGGCGGCAATGGAAGGATAACTCGCTGCCTCGCAGGCGGCGCATTACGTGGTCCGGTCATCACGGGCCCAAGGGAACGCAACAGGAGCGGGACAGCCGTCCCGACAGGAGAGAACGCATGCATAAACTCATCGCCGCGGCATTGCTGGCCACGTGCCTCATCCCCGCCACCGCCATGGCCCAGGAGCCGATCCGCCTGGCCTTCCTCGCCGCATCGAGCCAGAACGGCTACAATGATGCGACCTGGCAGGGCGTGAAGGCTGCCGCAGAGAAGGCCGGCGGCGTCGAGGTCGAAATCTTCGACGGCGAGTTCAATGCCGCCACCCAGTACAAGCAGGTGGAAGACATCATCGCCGGCGGTCGCTTCGACGGCATCATCATCGCTCCCAACGATACGGTTGGCATCGCCACCGCGCTCGAAGAAGCGACCAAGGAAGGCCTGCTCGTCGCCTCGACGCTGTTCCCGGTCGGCCCGGAACTGACGGTGATGACCCCGCAGGTCGCCGGCCTCACCACCACGGTTGCCTCCAACCCGGTGGACGGCGCCACGGCCCAGGCCGAGGAAGTGGTGAAGTTCTGCGCCGACAAGGATCCCTGCAACGTGGTGATCATGATCGGCCAGTTGCAGTTTCCGTTCGACAACCTGCGCTACAAGAGCTTCGAGACCGTGCTGAGCCAGCACGCCAACATCAAAGTCGTCGCCACCGGCGAAGGCAGCTACAGCCCTGATGCGTCGCTGACTGCGTTCCAGGACATCATCCAGGCGAACCCCAAGATCGACGTAGTGCTCTCGAACGCCGACCAGCACCTTCTGGGTGTCGAGATCGCGCTTGCCGATGCCGGCATCCCGATCGAGCCGATCTACCTGATCGGCGGCGGCCTCAACCAGATCACCGTCGACAAGATCAAGGCTGGCGTGTTTGACGCGACGCTTTCCGGTTACCCGTACTCGGAGGGGTTCTACGCCGCCGATGCGCTGATCCGGGCCAAGAAGGGCGAGACGGTCGAGAACTGGATCGACCCGGCCACCAAGGCCACCAACCCGCTGATCGTCACCAAGGAATGGCTCGACGCCAACCCCGACTTCAAGGCCGAGTGGGAGGGCTGATCGCCACGGCCACATTCGTGCCGGGGGCCCAAGCGTCCCCGGCCACCTGCATCGAGCCGTTCTGGAGACGCCCATGACCACGCCAAGCATCGCCGTTCGGGTGCGCGGAGTCGCCAAGAGCTTTGGCGGGACGCGCATCCTCGAGGGCATCGACGTCGAGATCGCCGCGGGCACCGTGCACGCGCTGGTCGGCGAGAATGGCGCCGGCAAATCGAGCCTCGGCAAGATCATCGGTGGCTATTACATGCCGGACGAGGGGGAGGTTGAAATCCTGGGCGCCCGGGTGGCGCGCTTTTCGCCGCGCGACGCGTTGGGTCTTGGCGTCGCAATGATCCACCAGGAGCTGCAGCTCGCGCCCGAGCTCAACGTGGTGCAGAACGTGTTTCTCGGCCGCGAGAGCCAGCGCGCCGGCATCCTCGTCGGCGGCGACACCGCCCGTTTCGCCGCGTTGGAGAAGGCCTGCGATTTCGGCATCGATCCGCTCGCCAAGGTGGCGACGCTACGCATCGCCGAGCGCCAGAAGGTCGAGATCATGCGCGCCATCGCCCGCGATGCGCAGGTCATCATCATGGACGAGCCGACTTCGTCGCTGACGGAGGACGAGGCCGACCGCCTGCATGAGGTGATCCGGCGGCTGAAGGGGCAGGGCAAGACTGTGATCTATGTCAGCCACTTCCTCGACCACATCCTGGCCAATTGCGACAACGTCACCATCATGCGCGACGGCAAGGTGGTGCGTACCTCGCCGATGACGGGCGAGACCAAACAGACGCTGGTCGATTCCATGCTCGGGCAGGCGGCCGAAATCCTCTGGCCGGCGCTGCCCGCCGCCCCGGCCGAAACGCTGCCGCCGATAGCCGAGCTGCGCGGGGTCAGCACCGGCACGGGGCTCTCCGATGTTTCCCTCGTTATCCGCCCGGGCGAGATCGTCGGGCTGGTCGGCCTGGTCGGCTCGGGCCGCACCGAGGTGGCGCGCGCCCTATTCGGCGCCGATCGGATCACCGGCGGCGAGTATCTGATCGAGGGCGCGCCGGTGCGCGGCCGCTTCACGGTCCACGACGCCATCGCCGCCGGTGTGGCGCTGGTGCCGGAGGACCGGCGCAAACAAGGCCTGGTGCTGACGCAGCCAACCCGCTTCAACATAAGCCTTGGCACGCTCGGCCGGATCAGCCGCTTCGGCATCCTCGACCGCGGCGCCGAGATCAGGCAGACGCGCGAGATGATCGGTCATTTCGGCATCGTGCCGGGCGCGATCGACGGCCGGGTGGCCCGCTATTCGGGCGGCAACCAGCAGAAAGTGCTGTTGTCCAAATGGGCGGTTGCCAAGCCCAAGCTGCTGATCCTCGACGAGCCCTCGCGTGGCGTCGATATCGGCGCGCGGCGGCGCATTCACGATTTCATCGTCGAGATGGCGAGGCAGGGTGTCGGCGTGCTGCTGATTTCATCCGAGCTCGAGGAAGTCATCAACCTCTCCCATCGCTGCTACCTGCTCAGCGAAGGTCGGATCTTCGCCGAGGAGCCCGCCGCCGCGCTGACGGTGGAGGCGGCGCTGACCCGCGTCTTTCTCGAACAGAACAGCCAACGCAATCGCCAGGAGGCTGCCAGCTGATGGCCGACACCACCCTCACCAAGACACCCAGCGCCGTGCGCCGGCGCTTCGATATCGGCGACTTCGTGCGCCAGTATGGTGTGCTCATCATCATCGCGGTGATGCTGCTCGCTCTCACCATGCTGTCGCCGTCGTTCCTGACGCCGCGGAACCTGTTCAACATCCTCAACCAGTCGACGCCGCTGTTCATCATCGCCTGCGCGCTCACCCTGGTGATCATCGGCGGCGGGTTCGATCTCTCCACCGGCGCCATTTTCGGCGTCGCCTCAGTGAGTGCGGCGTATCTCGCCGTCAATGTCGACCCGCTGGTGGCCATCATCGCGGCGCCGCTGATCGGGCTCCTGCTGGGCTCGATCAACGGCATCATCATCACCGCCTTCAACGTCCACTCGTTTCTCGTGACGCTGGCAACCAGCCTCGTCTATCGCGGCATGGCCATCCTCATCACCAACGGCAAGCTGATCCCGGTGCGGGTCGAGGAATTTGCCTGGCTCGGCCGCGCCAAGCTCGACCTGGTCAATGTCGCCGTGCTGGTGATGCTGGCGTTCATGGCGCTGATGATGTTCATGCTCAACCGCACGACGCTGGGCCGCGCCATCTTCGCGGTGGGCGGCAACGAGGAAGCGGCGCTGCTTTCGGGCATCCGCACCAACCTGGTCAAGATCATCACCTTCGCGGTTTCCGGTGGCGCAGCGGGCCTGGCCGGAGTGATCACCGTGTCGCGCCTCTCCATGGGCGAGCCGCAGGCCGGCACCGGCTACGAGTTCGAGGCGATCGCAGCGGTGATCCTGGGCGGCACCTCGATCATGGGCGGCGCCGGCGCCATCTGGCGCTCGATGGCCGGCGTGCTGCTGATGGCGCTGATCGGCAACGGCTTCAACATCCTCAACGTGAACCCGTTCTTCAAGGACCTGACCACCGGTGTGATCATCGTGCTCGCCGTCGCGCTCGCCGCGACCGGCAACAAGCGATGAGCGTGCGCCACCCCCAGGATACTGCGCCGTCGGCCCCCGACCGCGGCGCGCAAACGAGAGACTGAGATATGTCCGACAAGATTACCCGCGTGGCCACCGATGTCGGCGGCACGTTCACTGACCTCGTGTATTTCGAAACCGACACGCGCACTGGCGCGCAGAGCGTGCGCACCGAAAAGTCGGATACGACTCCGCCCGAGTTCGAGAAGGGCGTGCTCGATGTGCTGGCCAAGGCGGGCGTCGCGCTCGATAGCCTCGATTTCCTCGCTCATGGCACCACCGTGGTGATCAACTCGCTGACCGAGCGCAAAGGCGCCAAGGTTGGCCTGATCACCACGAGAGGGTTCCGCGACGTCCTGGAAATCGGCCGCGGCAACCGCCCGGATTTCTTCAACCTCAAGTACAAGAAGCCCGAACCCTTCGTCGCGCGTTACCTGCGCCGGGAGCTCGCCGGCCGCATCGATTTCCATGGCAACGAGCAGGTACCGCTCGACCTGGCAGACCTCGCGCCGATCGTTGCCGACTTCAAGGCCGATGGCGTTACGGCCGTCGCCATCTGCTTTATCCACGCCTATGCCAATCCGTCACATGAAGAGGCGGCGCTGGCCGAGCTGCGCCGGCTGTGGCCGGAGGTGATCGCCGTCGCCTCGCACCAGATCACCCGCGAATGGCGTGAATACGAGCGCACCTCGACGACGATCCTGTCGGCCTATGTGCAGCCGGCGGCGCAACGCTATCTCGAGCGGCTGGAAACGGGCCTTCGCGACCAGGGCTATGCCGGCGGGCTCTATGTCATGCAGTCCAACTGCGGCGTTGATACCGTGGACTCGATCAAGCAGACACCGATCACCATGGTCGAATCCGGCCCGGCCTCGGGCTTCTGGGGTGCGGCCGAGCTCGGCCGCATTATCGGCGAGCCTGACGTGCTGGCGCTCGATATCGGCGGCACCACCGCCAAATGCTCGCTGATCAAGGGCGGCCATGTCACCATCAAGACCGACTACTGGATCGAGCGCGACCGCAAGTCGGCCGGCTACCCGATCATGGTGCCGGTGGTCGACCTGGTCGAGATCGGCAATGGCGGCGGCTCCATCGCCTGGGTCGACGAGTTCGACAAGCTGCATGTCGGCCCCCGCTCGGCCGGCGCGGTGCCGGGCCCGGCCGCCTATGGCCGCGGCGGCGTGAACGCCACCACCACCGACGCCAACCTGGCGCTCGGCCGCATCAACAAGGACTACTTCGTCGGCGGCAACGTCGTCGCCGACATGGAGGCGCTGAACGGCGCGCTGGCCGAGCTCGGCGGCAAGCTCAAGATGAGCAATATCGAGGTGGCGCGCGGCATCGTGCGCATCGCCAATTCGAACATGGTCAACGCGCTGAAGCTGGTGTCGGTCAACCGCGGGTACGATCCGCGCGATTTCACCATGGTGGTGTTTGGCGGTGGCGGTCCGATGCATGGCGCCGAGCTTGGCAAGGAACTGGGCGTCAAGAAGGTCGTGGTGCCGCGTGGCGCTTCGGTGTTCTCGGCCTGGGGCATGCTGATGTCGGACCTCAGGCGCGATTATTTCGTGACCCAACTGATGGATGCTGACGACCACCAGAGCCTGTCTGGCCTGCTGAGCCGCACCCGCGAACGTGCCATCGCGGATTTCGCGCGCGGCAACGTGCCGGCCGACAAGGTGAGCATCACCGGTCTCGTCCGCGTGCGCTACCAGAACCAGGAGTTCGCCGTCGAAGTGCCGCTGCCGGCCGGCGAGCCGAGCCCGGTCTCCATGGCCGAGCTGATCGCCAACTTCCACGATGCCTATGAGCGCGAATACACCTATCGGCTCGACGCCGGCGTCGAGATCATCGGGCTGCACCTGGTGGCGGCCTCGGAGGTCGGCAAGCTCGAGATCACCAGACTGGAGCGGACCGGCGCCAGCCTCGAGGCCGCGATCAAGGGCCGCCGCGACGTCGACTACGCGACCGACGGCGTCCATGAGGCCACCATTTACGACGGCACGAGGCTTGAGCCCGGCATGAGCTTTGCCGGCCCGGCGGTGATCGAGGATCCGGGCACCACGGTGGTCATCCAGCCGGGCAACCGTGTCAGCATCGACGACTACGGCAACATCCACATCGCGATTGAGGGCTGAAGCGACATGAGCAAGCACGACCCCGTCACCTTCGACATCATCCAGAACGCCCTCGAAGCGATCGCCGACGAAATGTTCGTGGCGCAGCGCAAGGCGTCGATGTCGGCCATCATCTACGAAGTGCTCGACCTCTCGTCGTCGATCCTCGATCCAGTCGGCGATATCGCCGCGGCCGGCGCCGGCATCCCGGCCTTCATCGGCGTGCTCGACAAGGCGGTCAAAGGCATCCTCAAGAAGTTTCCGCTGGAGAGCGTCCGGCCGGGCGACCTCTATGCTTCCAACGACCCCTATTACGGCGGCGTAACGCATCTCAACGACATGGTGCTGACCTCGCCGGTGTTTTCAGGCGACCGGATCGTCGCCTGGGTCGCCAACATCGCACACTGGAACGATGTGGGCGGGAACGTCCCCGGTTCGATGTCGGCCGACGCCACCGAGATTTTTCAGGAAGGCGTGCGCATCCCGGCGGTCAAGCTGTTCGACCAGGGCGTCGCGAACCAGGCGGTGTTCGACATCCTCTACGTCAACACCCGGCTGCCCGATTTCCTCAAGGGCGACCTGTGGGCCGGCATTGCGGGGCTGCGCATCGGTGAGCGCCGCGTGCAGGAACTGCTCGCCAAATACGGCGCCGATACCTACCTCGCCGCTGTGGCTGACTACATGGACCTGGGCGAGCGCCGGGCGCTGGCGGCGCTCGGGCAGATGCCGGCCGGCACCTACGACTATTCGGAAACCCAGGACGACGGCGCGGTGCATAATGTTCGCCTCGTCATCACGCCGGAAAAGTTCACCGTCGACCTGCGCGGTAACCCCAAGCAATCGGGCTCCAAGAACTCCTCACGCGAGGGCTCCGAGATCGCCCTGCAGCTGGCCTTCAAGGATTTCACCGATCCGGACGGCCCGGGCAATGGCGGCTGCTTCCGTCCGCTCGAGGTGATCACCGAGCCCGGCACCATCTTCCACGTCGTCGAACCGGGCGCGCTCGGCTACTATTCCGAGGTCGAGATCCGCTTGTTCGACATGACGCTCAGGGCGCTGGCGCACCATTTCGGCGGCATCGTGCCGGCCGGCAACTTCGCCTCGATCTGCGGCACCGTGATGGGCGGCAAGCACCCCGATACCGGCCGCCATTACACCATCGTCGAGCCACAGGTGGGTGGCTGGGGCGGCTGGGACGGCAATGACGGCAATTCGGGACAGTTCTCCGGCTTCCACGGCGAAACCTTTAACTGCCCGGCCGAGATCGCCGAAGCCCGCTATGGCATGTTCGTCGACCAGGTGGCGCTCAATGCCGAGCCTGGCGGCGAGGGGCAGTGGCGTGGCGGCAAGGGCATCGAGGTGCATTACCGGGTGCGTGGCGACAACAACTTCCTGTCGCTCGGCTATACCCGCTCCACCATACCCCCATGGGGCGTCGCCGGCGGCCTCGACGGCTCGCTCAACTATGTCGAGTTGCGCCGCACCGATGGACGCAGTGAGCGCTATGCGTTCGCAACGAACGTGGTGGTGAACACCGGCGACGTGATCCGCATCGTCACCGCCAATGGTGGCGGCTATGGCGATCCCAGGGATCGCAGCAACGACGCGATCGCCCGCGATATCCGCGATGGCTATCTGACGCGAGAACGTGCGCTGGAGGTCTACGGCACTGAGGGCAAGCTCGGGGGCTGAACCTTCTGAAGGGGCCCGCGGCGGCTCTCTATTTCGGTGGCATGGCGGCGACCCAGCGCTCGGCGGTTTCGACCCAGTCGCGCAGGTGGTCGTCTTCCTCGATCGCTTCGGCATCGACCCAGATGAAGCCGCGCATCGCCTTGTCGCCGTGGATCATCTGGGTGGCGCCGGGGCGAGCAAGGGCGGCCTCGTTATTGTCCTTGCCGACGCTGAGCAGGATGCGCCCATCTTTCTTGCAGCCGACCAGGATGTGGCCGTTGAGCAGGAAGGTGAGCCCGCCGAACATGGTCTTTTCGGTGATGCGCGGGTCGCCGTCGAGGATGTCGCGGATGCGCTCGGCGAGGTGCGTCATGGTGGTGGAAGCGGACTTCATTTCGGGGGCAGGGGCCTATTTTGGGGGAAGGGTTTTGGCATAGCTGAGGGCGTAGGCGATCCAGCGGCTGAGCGCTGCGTCGTCGGGCGTGCCGCCGGCCGCTACCGCGATGAAGCCGGTCATCGGGCGGCCGCCCATGTGCATCTGGTAGGCACCGGGCATGGCGAGCGCCTCGGCCTGCTTTCCGGGATCGATGCGGACCAGCAGCTCGCCCTTGGCGGTGGTGCCGATGGCCATGTTGCCACCGAGCATGAAGCCGAGGCCGCCGAACATCTTCTTTTCGATGAGGCCGGCGGGCAGCAGCGGCCGAAGGCGGTCGCCCATGGTGTCGGAGGCGCTGCTCATCGGGGTGTCTCCGGATCGCGGTAGGTGTCGTGCTGCGGGAGGCCATCGGGCAGGGCGTCCCACTCGTGATGGCTGCGGGCGAAGATCAGCTGGTTGGGTGCGAACCAATCGGCGCTGGAACCGAAGAGGCCGACCGGCAGCATCAAGAGGTCTGGGGCGCGGCTCGACTGGGCGTAAAGCGGCGTGCCGCAGGCGGGGCAGAACCAGCGGGTCAGCGTGGCGCCGGAATGGGCCGGCCGGGCGAAGCTGGCGGTAGGGCCGGTGACGGTGACGTCGGCGGGGCGGGCCAGGGCGACGGTGGAATGCCCGGTGCCGGTGGCGCGCTGGCAATCCTCGCATGAGCACATGAACATCGAACGGATGCGGCCCGCTACCGACAGCGTAACCTCGCCGCAGGCGCAGTTGGCGCGGAGCTCGATCTCGGGTTTGGCGTTCGCGGTCATGCGCGCATGCTGACACCGAGGATTTGCCATCCGCAAGTCGTCTGCTTGATCGCCGATGGCGCTGGCTTTAGACGAACGCCATGGTCTACGCGCCTCACTATCCGATCGAAACCGAGCGGCTGCGGCTGCGCCCGTTCACGCGCGGCGATGTCGACGCGGTGTTCGCGTACCGGCAGCGCGAGGATGTGGCGCAGTATCTGTTCGACGGCCCGATGAGTCACGAGAGCGTCACCGAAGTGGTGCAGCAGCGGATCGGGCAGTACGAGATCACCAACGAGGGAGACAAGGTCTTCCTCGCGGCCGAGCTCAAGGCGTCGCCGCGAGTCATCGGCGAGGTGTCGCTGATCCTGCGCGACGGGCCGGCGCGGCAGGCCGAGATCGGCTACATTTTCCACCCCGAGTTCCATGGGCGAGGCTATGCCACCGAGGCGGCCCGCATGCTGCTGCAGATGGGATTCGAGGGCGCCGGGATGCATCGGATCTACGCGCGCTGCGACGCCCGCAACGCCGGATCGTGGAAAGTGATGGAGCGGCTGGGCATGCGGCGGGAAGCGCATTTCCGCGAGCATGCGCTGTTCAAGGGCGCCTGGGACGAGGAGTTCGTCTACGCCCTGCTCGAAGGCGAATGGCACGACCGCGCCGAGCGCTAAGTCCTGCCAAGGACTTGGCTATTCCCGCTCGACCGAGTGGATTTGGCAAGATATTTCAACGACTAAGGCGGAACCGCCATCAACCCGTCGCGTTGCTGGAGTAAGCAGCACCATGAGGGGAGGAGCGGAGATGGCGATGCCTGACTTTCCGATTGAGACAGAGAGACTTACTCTCAGGAACTTCCACAAATCAGACCTGGACGCCGTCATGGCGTACCATGCCTTGCCCGAGGTGCAACGTTACCTCGACTGGAAAGCGCGCGACCGGGTGGAGGTGAAAGCCGCCCTCGATGCGATGTGTGCGCAGCACCGGCTGACCCGGCCGGGCGATGCGCTGACCCTGGCAGTGGTGCGCAAGGCCGACGATATGCTGATCGGGCAGATTTCGTTGCGCTGGACCGACGCAACGGCGGGGCAGGCCGAGTTGCGCTTCATTCTAAGCCCCGCCCAGCGGCGGCAGGGCTATGCGCGGGAATCGGTCCGCGCCATGCTGGATCTCGGCTTCAACGAGCTCGGGCTGCACCGGATCTATGCCCGGTGCTCGGGGCGGAACCAGGCTTCGGCCAAGCTGCTAAAGGATATCGGCATGCGGCTCGAGGCGCATTTCCGCGAGCATGCGCTGTTCCAGGGCGAATGGGACGAGGAGCTGCATTTCGCCATTCTCGATCGCGAATGGCTGCGCGGCAGCAAGGTGAAGGAACTGAGCCACCACATGGTGGCCTGATTTCACGCGCGCGTTATGCTAGAGCCAGGGCGGCTGAGCGTCGACTTGGTAAAACCGCATGGCTGGCATGCAAACTGCCTGACGCCTGCCAGGCCGCGTGGTCTACTTGTTGCTGCTGAGGCATCGCGTTTCGGCAGAATGCTGATTGAGGGGTCAGGCGTTCGGCGCGATGTCGCGAATGGACGCACGCATAGAGGACCCCATGGACTTGACGCCCGCGGCCGGGGGCAGCCGCACGCCCAGCTTTCTATCGTTTCACGCCCGCGACGTGCTGATCGTCGCCACCCTCATCTTCCTTGCCGCCATCGCCGGTAGCCTGTCGCGACCGATCGGGTTCCTTGCGGCATTCTGGCCCGCCAACGCGGTGCTCGCCGGTGTGCTGGTGCGCTCGCAACGGCTGCGCACGTTGCCGGTGATTCTCGGCGCCGCCGCCGGATACCTCGCGGCGGCAGTGGTGATAGGCGACAGCCTGCGCCTCGCCCTGGTGCTGACCGGCGGCAACCTGCTGGGCGTGCTCGCCTTCATGCTGCTGTTCGGTTCGCTCGAGCCGGAAGACCGGGCGCTGTCGCGACCGCAGGGCGTGATCTCGCTGCTGCTGATGGCGTGCGCCGCGTCGGCGGCCGCCGGCATTGTCGGCGGGGTGGCGCTGAGCGAGATCACCGGCCTCAGCTATTTCGAGGCGTGGGCCGGATGGTTCGCAGCCGAGCTGGTGAACTATCTGGCGTTCCTGCCGGTGCTGCTGACGGTGCCGCCGCCATCGAAGTGGCTGCCGCTGCCCAAGCTGCGGGCAGGCCGGGCGTGGCCGCTGCTGCTGCCGGTTGTGGTGCTTGGCGCGGCGATCGGTTTGTCGCTGCTGGTGGCGCATCCGGTCGCCATCGTGTTTCCGGTGCCGGCGCTGATCTGGTGCGCGCTGGCGCTGCCGCTGGCTGCCACGGCGGTGCTGGTGATGATCTACTCCGGGCTGGCGATGATCGGCATCAAGCTCGGACTGTTCGACCTGGGGCTCGGCGCCGATGTGACGGGCGATGCGATCACCGCAGTACACATGGCCGTGGCACTGGTGGCGTTGGGGCCGATGGTGATCGCCAGCGTCAATGCGGAACGCCGCCGCCGGATCGAGCAACTGGAACGGCTGGCGCGCCACGATTCACTGACCGATGCGCTGACCCGCAGCACCTTTATGGACGAAGGGATCCGGCTGCTGTCGCAACTGCTTGAAGAACAGGCGGCGGTCGCGGTGCTGGTGCTCGATGCCGACCATTTCAAGCAGATCAACGACGTGCACGGCCACCCCTCCGGGGATCGGGTGCTGGTGGCGGTGGCAGCGGCGATCCGCACCGCCATCCGACAGGGCGATCTGTTCGGCCGGATCGGCGGAGAGGAGTTTGCGCTGGTGCTGCCGCGGGTGACGCGGCGCGAAGCCCAGGCGGTGGCGGAGCGGATGCGCAAGGCCGTCGCCAACCTCGCGGTGGTACTGGAAAGCGGCAACCTGCAGCGGATCACCGTCAGTATCGGGGTGGCATTCGACGTCGCAAGCAGCGGCGGGCTCTCCGAAATGGTTTCGCTCGCCGACCGCGCGATGTATGAGGCCAAGCGGGCAGGGCGCGACCAGGTGGTGGTCTCAGACCTCGATGGATCGGAACGCCCGCCGATGCACTGAAAGGATATCAGGGCCGATGGCCGGAACCGATAAATCGCAGGAGTTCACCTTCCGGCCAAGCCCGGCGATCATCCTGTGCGAACCGCAACTGGGCGAGAATATCGGTACGGCGGCGCGGGCAATGGCGAATTTCGGGCTGTGGGACCTCAGGATCGTCAACCCGCGTGACCCGTGGCCGAACGAGCGGGCCATCGCCGCGGCATCGCGGGCCGACCACGTCATCGACAAGGTGCGCGTGTTCGCGACGGTCGAAGAGGCGATTGCCGACCTGCAACTGGTGTTCGCCACCACCGCCCGACGGCGCGATATGCAGAAGCCGGTCTATGGCCCCGAGGAAGGGGCGCAGCGGATGATTTCGCACATCGCCGGCGGCGAGAAGGCCGGGCTGCTGTTCGGGCGGGAGAAATGGGGCCTCTATAACGAGGAAGTGGCGCTCGCCGACGCCATCGTAACCTTCCCGGTCGAGGCGGCGTTTGCCTCGCTCAACATCGCGCAGGCGGTGCTGCTGATGGCGTATGAGTGGCGCCAGCAGGCGGACAAGGGCGAGGTGCTGCCGTTCAGCGGCGGGCTCGACCCGACCGCACCGCGCGAGGAACTGATCGGGCTGTTTCTGCATCTCGAGGAAACGCTGGATCGTACCGGCTTCTTCAAGACCGAGGACAAGCGACCGACCATGGTGGATAACCTGCGCGCCGCATTTGCCCGGGCGCAACTCTCGACCCAGGAAATCCGGACGCTGCGCGGCGTGATTTCGTCGATCGACCGGGCGCATCTGCGGCAGGGGCGGAAGGCGCGAGAGGCCGAGGCGGCAAAGGCGGCGAAGTCCGAGGACTGACCTCCGGGCAGCCGAACAACGCCCAAAGTATGCTTTGACGCCTTGTCGGTGCGCGTGGCATCACCCATCACCATGTCTTCTCCCCCCGCCGCCGAGCCCTCCAAGCTCGCCTTCAGTTACCGGAACTTCCGCTTCTTCTGGCTGACCACCCTGCTGGTCAGCTTTGCGGTGCAGATCATGTCGGTGTCGATCGCCTGGCAGATCTACGACGTGACCGGCGAGGCGTTCCTGCTCGGGTTGGTGGGGCTGTCGCTGTTCCTGCCGGCGCTGGTGCTGATCCTGATTACCGGGCTCACCGCCGATCGCTTCAACCGGCGGATGATCATGGCGATCTGCCTCGGGGTGGAACTGCTCTGCGCGCTGGGCTTCCTGGCCTTCGTCAATGCCGAGGCGCACGAGGTGTGGCCGATCTTCGGCATTCTCGTCGTGCTGGGCACGGCGCGGGCGTTCTGGAGCCCCGCCGCGCAATCGCTGGCGCCCAACCTCGTGCCGCCGGAAGCGCTGGCCAACGCCATCACCACCAATATGTCGGCCTGGCAGTTCGCCTCGATCGCAGGCCCGGCGGTGGGTGGGTTGCTCTATGGCATCGCGCCGTCGGTGGCCTTCGGTACCGGCGCGGTGCTGCTGGTCATCGCCATGGGCTCGGTGCTGATGATATCGAAGCCGCAGCATCGGGAGTCGCACCAGGCGACCAGCCTCGAGACCATGCTGGCGGGCTTTCGCTACATCTTTTCCAACAAGGTGGTGCTGGGGGCGATTTCGCTCGACATGTTCGCCGTGCTGATGGGCGGCGCCGTGGCGCTGCTGCCGATCTATGCCAAGGACATCCTCCATGCCGGTCCGCAGGAGCTCGGGTTCCTGCGCGCCGCACCGGGCATCGGCGCCATCGCCATGGCGCTGCTCCTGACCCGTTTCCCGATCCGCGACCATGCGGGAAAGCTGCTGTTCCTGTTCGTCGGACTGTTCGGCGCCTTCACCGTGCTGTTCGGCTTTTCGACGACGGTGTGGATCTCGGTGCCGGCGCTGGCGCTGGTGGGCGCCTCCGACATGGTGAGCGTCACCATCCGCGAGACCATCATGCAACTCTGGACCCCTGAAGAGGTGCGCGGCCGGGTGAACGCCGTGAACTCGGTGTTTATCGGCGCCTCGAACGAACTGGGCGAGTTCCGTGCCGGCACGGTGGCGCATCTGATCGGTCCGGTGCCGGCGGTGGTGATTGGCGGCTTCGGCTCGATCGCCATTGCGGTGTTGTGGAGCCGGCTGTTCCCGGGGCTGAGAAACCAGCGCACCCTCGACCGGAAAATGGTGTAGCCCGCTACGGGTTGACACGAGTTGAAATAATCTGTGTCCAGAACTTAAAGCGCCGAACAAGTGAGCGCGGGCTAATTCTGCCCTGCAGGCCGGAGCGTCCGGCCGCATGCAAGGGAGGAAAGGATGCCTCAACACACGGACAACTACGAACTCAAGTGCCCGGAAAAGCTGGGCAGCAGACCACCCAAGAACAACCAGCCGAACATGACGGCGACCGACGTGCATATCAACCAGACGGACGCGAGCGTCGAGGTGCTCGGGATCGGCGGGATTGATCCCAACAGCCCGGTCAGTCCGCATGGTGTCGGCATCGACGCCAACGGGGTGATCGACATCACCGGGATCAACGTGAAACCGGGTGACACGATCGTCGTGCGCCTGAAGCACAAGAAGAACAACGCCAGGCTGCCGCTGATCTACCATTGGACCTATCCGGTGGTGGGCGGTGGCAACGGGGAAGACCAGACGCTCGCGATGCTCGACGAGGAAGGGCCGGCCACTGGCGTCGCGAGCGCCGAGTTGCAGCCGCTTCTCGAAGCCCTGCTCGAGGCAATCGGGCCACTCGAAGGCAGGACGCGCCGCAAGGAACGCTAAGCGACCGAAGCGCCGCCGGCACGCCCGAATGGCCCGCGGCGCTTGACTCCTGCGGTTTCCGCCTCTATCACGCGCCCACTTGTCGAGCCCTCGGGCTCCTCGAGCGCACCCGGGATTCCCTGAATTCAGAGAATCTGTCGGTCCGTTCCGCAAGGACGGGCAGAGGAGGGCGCAATCACTTTCGACGATCTATGAAAGGATTCCGATGTCGAAGCGCGATTCAGTTAAGCACAAGATCGACCGCCGTCTTGGCGAAAACCTGTGGGGCCGTCCGAAGTCCCCGCTTAACAACCGTGCCTATGGCCCCGGCCAGCACGGCCAGCGCCGCAAGGGCAAGACCTCCGACTACGGTCTGCAGCTGCGCGCCAAGCAGAAGCTCAAGGGCTATTACGGTTCGATCACCGAGAAGGCCTTCAAGAAGCTCTACACCGAAGCTTCGCGCGTCAAGGGCGACACCGGCGAGCGCCTGATCGGCCTGCTCGAGAGCCGTCTCGACGCCATCGTCTACCGCGCCAAGTTCGTGCCGACCGTGTTCGCGGCCCGTCAGTTCGTGTCGCACGGCCACATCCTGGTCAACGGCAAGCGCGTCAACATCCCGTCCTACCAGGTCAAGGTCGGCGACAAGGTTGAGGTGCGCGAGCGCTCCAAGCAGCTCGGCATCGTGCTCGAAGCCAACCAGCTCGCCGAGCGCGACGTTCCCGAATACGTGGAAGTCGATCACGGTAAGCAGACCGCCGTCTACGTCCGCGTCCCGGCCCTGTCGGACGTGCCGTACCCGGTGCAGATGGAACCGAACCTGGTGGTGGAATTCTACTCGCGCTAATCGCGCGACACACCGCGGAATTGGAAAGGGCCGCCCCGATGGGGCGGCCCTTTTGTTTTGGGGCGATAGCCGCCCTTGGGCGGCCTACCCCCGCTATTGAGCCGGCGCGCCGGAGAGGGATTCCTTGATGGGTTCCTGATCGCTCGGGATAAAGCCCTCGAACTGGTGCAGGCGCTGGTAGACCGACAGCAGGTTCACAATGGTTGTCCAGGCCCGAGCGAAGAACTGGAACGACGAGGAGACCTGGCTGAACGCCGTCGAAATCTGCTGGTAGAGACCCAATGTCAGCGTTCCGGCGAGGATGGACGGCGACATGGCGAGGAGGGGTACATAGCCGACCAGGTTAAGGTACGCGTACCGCGCCAGGTTGAAGTAGGTGTAGTGGAAGTACAGCCGGAAATAGTTCTTCTGCACGTTGGCGAACAGTTGCCGCGCCGTTACCGGCTCCGCGCGATCGGCGTTGTCCTCGCCATAGACCAGCTCCTTACGATAGGCAGCCTCGACCCGCTGGTTGGCGAAGTTGAGGCCCGGAAGCTTGATGCCAACGAGGGCCAGCATCGCGGTACCGAGGGCCGCGGCGACCAATGCTACCCAAACGAGGCTACCAGGCACGGCACCCAGAATCGGGAGTTCGGTGATGTGCTGGGAGAAGCCCCAGAGCAGCGGCAGGAATACCACCAGCGTGATGAGTGAGGAGAAGAAGCTTGTGCCGAGGTCTTCCACTGTGTCGGCAAACCGCATCGTGTCTTCCTGGACGCGCTGTGCTGCGCCCTCGGTAGTGCGGATCGATGGCCAGTAGGCCATGTAGTAGGAGTTCATCGCCTTGCGCCAACGGAACACGTAGTGCGACGTGTAGAAATTGAGCAGCACCAGAACGAGGATGTTCGGCATCAGCACGGCGAAGAGGATGAATACCTGACCGTAAAACGTGGCCGGCTCCACCGATCTTGGCTGGCTGAGGGCCTGCTGCACCATATTGAAAAAGGTGCCGGACCAATCGTTGATCCAGGCATCGACCTGGACGTTGAAATAGAGAACCAGAAGGATCGCCGTCGACGAAACGACAGACCACCAGTACCACTCGTTGCGCTTGTAGAAGTACCAGAACACGCAGAACGCGATCGCGACCATCAGGACGAACTGATACTCCCAGAGCTTTGCGCCGTTGAGGAAGTTAGTATCCTCGGCGACGCAGTTGGCCGGTGTGGCGACAGGGGCGCTGCCGTCGGTCGCGGCCGGCGCGTTAGGGTTGGCAGCGCTCTGCGTTGCCGGCGCTTCATTGCTGGGCGCTGTGGAATCGGCCGCGGCTGGCGCCGGCGCGCAAATCGCCGGAGCCAGGAAACGATCAAGGCCGACTACGGAACGGATCGGCCCACCGGCGACGAAGAAGATCACGGTGGCAAGGACCATCCAGATCACGGCCGATGAGAAGAACAGCTTGGGTTCGGGGAAAAATGAGCGGAACAAGGGAGACTCCTTGGGGTTCCGTGAGGTCAGGGTCATCTAACTGACTAAATCCGCGACCGGCAACAAATCCGGTGGAACCTTGCCGCGAGTTAAAATTGCCGCAAGCTTCCGGTAAGGCGCCGGGTTTGCTACAGCAGCGGCATGAACCAGATCGTCAGCCCAGCCGTACTCGAAGCAGATGCCGAGGACCTCTCCGGCACGCATCCGCTGTTTGCCGCGGCGCCGCGCAGCGTTGAGTTCAACAAGCTCAGGAAGCGCCTGGTCCGCAATATGCGCGAGGCGATCGAGAAGTTCGGCATGGCGCGGGCCGGCGAGAAGTGGCTGGTGGCCATTTCGGGCGGCAAGGACAGCTACGGCATGCTGGCGCTGCTGCTCGATTTGAAGTGGCGCGGGCTGCTGCCGGTGGAGCTGATCGCCTGCAACCTCGACCAGGGGCAGCCGAACTTTCCCAAGCACATCCTGCCGGAGTGGCTGACCCAGAACGGCATCACGCACCGCATCGAGTATCGGGACACCTATTCGGTGGTGACCAGCACGCTGCCGCAGGGCGCGACCTATTGTTCGCTCTGCTCGCGACTGCGGCGCGGCAATCTCTATCGCATCGCGCGCGAAGAGGGGTGCTCGGCGCTGGTGCTGGGGCATCACCGCGAGGACAGCCTCGAGACGTTCTTCATGAACCTGTTCCATGGCGGCAAGCTCGCGGCGATGCCGCCGCGGCTGATGAACGATGACGGCGATGTCGAGGTGCTGCGGCCGATGATCTACTGCGCCGAGCCGGACCTCGAGAAATTCGCCGAGCACATGGCGTTCCCGATCATTCCCTGCGACCTCTGCGGCTCGCAGGAGGGGCTGGAGCGCAACGCCATGAAGGCGATGCTCAACGACATCGAGAAGCGGATGCCGGGGCGCAAGGACATCATGATCCGCGCCTTGGGCAATGTGCGGCCGAGCCATTTGCTCGACCCAAAGCTGTTCGACTTCCTTGGCCTCAGCGGCGCGCCGAAGGATGGCGCTTCCGGCGCCTGACCCCGATAACACCGAGAGTGACCATGCCGAGTTTTGATATCGACCGCCTTGCCGTCATCCTGCGTGATGCGGCCAAGGCAGAAATTCTGCCGCGCTTCCGGCACCTCGACGCAGGGATGGTGCGGCAGAAGACCGATGCGATCGACCTCGTGACCGAGGCGGATGAGCAGGCGGAGCGGCGGATCAAGGCAGCAGTAGAGGCGGCCTGGCCCGAGGCGCTGTTCGTCGGCGAGGAATCGGTGGCGGCCAATCCGGCGCTGCTCGACGAACTGGATCGGGCCGCGTTCGCCATCGTCGTCGATCCGGTCGACGGCACGGCCAACTTCGCGGCGGGGCTGCCGCTATTCGCGACAATGGCTGCAGTGGTGCGGAATGGCGAGACCATTGCCGGGATCATCTACGACCCGATGGGCGACGACTGGGTGCTGGCGGAGCAGGGCGGTGGCGCCTGGCAGCGGCGGCCGGACGGCACGCAATGGCGGCTCAAGGTGGCGACGGCGCCGGGGCTGGCCGACCTGGTCGGCCACGTGTCGATCACCTTCCTGCCGGCCGAGAGCAAGCCGACGGTGCTGGCCAACCTCGCCAAAATCAAAGTGGCGGCGAACTACCGTGTCGCCGGGCACGACTACCGGACATTCGCGACCGGCTTCTCGCACTTCGTGATGTTCAACAAGCTGATGCCGTGGGATCACCTGGGCGGAACGCTGATTTCGCAGGAGGCCGGTGGCCATGTGGCCCGGTTCGACGGCTCGGCCTATCTGCCGAGCCACCGGGACGGTGGGCTACTAATTGCGAGTGATCGCGATACCTGGAATTTACTGCGCTCAGAGGTGTTTACGCTATAGTGAGGGTCTGATCCGTCGAGGGGAGACGCGGTTTGGACCAGCTGAACTACTGGGCGATCGCCGATCGCGAAGTCGAAATCCAGAACCCGATTACCGATCGGAAGCTGCGGTTGCTCGACGATTACTGTTCCATCCGCGATGGGATGAGTGTCCTCGACATGGGCTGCGGCAAGGCCTGGCTGATGCGGCACTGGGCGGAGAAATTCGCCATCCAGGGCGTCGGCATCGACATCAACGCGCGGTTTCTCGAAGCGGCGCGCCGGAAGACCCCGGCCCGCGGCCAGCTGACCTTCCACAATGCGTCGGTAAAGGGTTTCAAGATCGAGCCGGCGTCCTACGACGTGGTGCTTTGCCTCGGCGCGGCAGCCTCGCTCGGCGACGTGCCGGCGGCGCTCGAATGGATGGCCACCGCCGCGAAACCCGGTGGGTCGCTGGTGCTCGGAACGACCGTTCTCAGGCATCCACCGGCGGTGCCGAAGGGCGATATCCTGCCGCCCGACACGGTCAGCATGATGGGGGTGATGGAGCGCCACGGCGCCGAGGTCTCAGCAACGATCAGCGCGTCGGACGCCGACTACGAGCGCTACCAGAGCCACCAGCGGCACGCGACGCTGATGTGGGCGCGCGACAACCCGAACCACCGGGACCACGCCGAGGTGCTGCAGAAGAGCCGCGACGACTGGATGCACTACCAGCGGATCATTCGGCCGATGCTCGGCTGGACCATCTTCGTGGGGCGTAAGAACGGCTGAGTGCAGGCCAGTTTTGATTCCCTCCTCGCAAGGGGAGGGGAGCGCAAGGCTTGTGCAGACGGCTCGGCAGAAAGCGCTAGACTAGTGCCCGCCGTCGTCGTGATGCGTCTCGTATTGCGGGCTGACGCCGAACAGCTTGCCCTTCTCAGCGATGAGGATTGAGACCAGCACCAGGGCGCCCATGGTGGCGTAGCCGAGCGCGTTGGGGACGATCGTGCCGTTGAAATGCTGGCCGATATAGGTGCCGATCAAGGCGCCGCCGACCGTCTGGGTGAAACCGAAGACCGAGGCGGCGGTGCCGGCGACGTTGCCGAGCGGCTCCATCGACAGCGAGTTCATGTTCGACGCGGCCCAGCCGAAGAAGAACTGGATCACCATCAGCAACCCGAAAAATACCGGGAACGGCACCGGGCCCATCAGCGCCACGGCCACCAGGATGGCGGCGGCGCCGAGGTAGACCAGCGCCGCGCTGTGGCTGAGGCGGCGCATGCCGAAGCGGCGTACGACGCGCGAGTTGATGAACTGGGCGACGGCGATGGTGCCGGCCATGGCGGCAAAGGCCACCGGGAAGTACGGCCCGAGGCCATAGATCTCGACGAAGATCTGCTGGCTCGCCGAGATGAAGCCGAACATGGCGCCGAACAGGAAGGTGCCGGCGAGGCCATAGAACAGCGCCACCCGGTTGGTGACGACGATGCGGAAACCGTCGACGATCGAGCCGAAGCTGAGCGGGCGCCGGTATTCGGGGTGCATGGTCTCGGGCAGGCGGAAGAAGGCCCAGAGGCTGATCGCCGTCGCGAGGCCGCCCATGAACAGGAAGATATACTGCCAGGGGCCGGCCAGGAGGATCAGTTGCCCGATGCCCGGCGCAAGGATCGGGATGGCCATGAACACCATGAAGGTCAGCGACATGATCTCGGCCATCTCGCGGCCGGAGAACTTGTCGCGCACCACGGCCGTGGCGATGACGCGGGTGCCGGCAGCGCCCATGCCCTGGACGAAGCGCAGCGCCAGCAGCGCCCCGAAAGTGGGGGCGAAGGTCGCGGCAAAGGCGCAGATCAGGTAGATGGCGAGGCCGACCAGCAGCGGGCCGCGGCGGCCGAAGCGGTCGGTGAGTGGGCCGAAGGCGAGCTGGGCAATGCCGAAGCCGAACATGTAGACGCCGACGACGAACTGCCGCTCGTTCTCGTGGCTGATGCCGAATGCTTCGCCCATATAGGGCAGCGCCGGCAGCATGACGTCGATGGCCAGCGCGTTGAGCGCCATCAGCCCTGCAACAAGGATAATGAATTCAACGCGGGAGAGGTCCCGCGTGGTCGGCGATGTATCGGACATTGTTTGCTCAGAAATGGCCGGGGGAGGGCCGGAAAGGCCGGGAAGATGCGCGCATCTCCGGCCTTTGGCAACCCGCGGGTGATCAATACTTTCGAGAGGCTGAGGCTATTGTCGAGTCTTAGCTGGAAGAAGCTTGCCTCAGCTGGAACGACTGGGCGCTGAGTTCGTGGATCGGCAGGTGAATGGCCGCCGACGCGAGCCCGAGGAGGATCCCCAGGTACCATACGATGCTGTAGGAGCCGGTGTGATCGTAGACGAAGCCACCCAGCCACACCCCAACGAACGAGCCCAGCTGGTGGCTGAAGAACGCAACGCCATAGAGCATCCCCATGTAGCGGGCGCCGAAGAACAGCGTCACCAGCCCGGCCGTCAGCGGCACGGTGGAGAGCCACAGCAAGCCCATCGCGGCGGCGAAGATGTAGGCGCTGATCTCGGTGACCGGGAACAGCACGAACAGGCCAATGGCCACGGCGCGGCTGAAGTAGATCGAGGCGAGCAGCAGCTGCTTGGGGAGACGACCGCCCAGATAGCCGGCGGTGAGCGAGCCGACGATATTGAACAGCCCGATCACCGCGATGGCCCAACTGCCGACTTCCGGAGACAGGCCGCACTGCACCAGATAGGCGGGCATGTGGACGTTGACGAAGGCGAGGTGGAAGCCGCAGACGAAAAAGCCGACGACCAGGAGGCGGTAGGACCCGAACCCCCAGGCGCGGCTCAGCGCTTCCATGAACTTGAGATCGGCTTGGCCGGCGGCGCGCTCGGTGCGGCCGCGTAGCGCGAAGGTCAGCGGGATCACCAGCGCCAGGATGGCGGCGGCGTAGATGAGAGCGCTCTGCCAGCCGAAATTGCTGATGAAGGCCTGTCCGATCGGCGCGAAGGCGAACTGGCCGAATGATGAGGCCGCGGTGGCGACGCCGAAAACCAGGCTGCGCTTTTCCTGCGGCACACGGCGACCGAAGGCGATCATCACGATGGAGAAGGACGAGGTGGCGATGCCGACCCCGGTGATCACGCCCGCCGTGAGGTTGAGCATCGAGCCGGTGGGCGAGACCACCATCAGCGCGAGACCTGCCGCATAGATCAACAGGCCGCCGATGATCACCTTGGCCGTGCCGTAACGATCGGCGAGACCGCCGGCGAACGGCTGGGCGATACCCCAGGCGAGGTTCTGGATGGCCATCGCCATGCCCCAGGCTTCGCGGGTCAGGCCGAGGTCCGACGTCATCGGCAGGGTCAGAAGACCAAAGCTGGTGCGGATGCCATTGGTCACCGCCGCGATGATGCAGCCGCAGATGATCAGCGCAATAAGCGGCGTCGCCGCAGAGCGGGTGGCGGTGATCGAGGACATGGCGGGAGGACTCAGAGGAGGTGGGGCGGGGAGGGAGAGCGTGTACTTACACGTACTTTTACACTCCGGGCGGGCCTCGCTGGAAACGTATTTTGCTTATGCCAGCCATCACGTTGCGTGATCGTGGCCTCATGCCGCAGTTGTCTGGCGATCGGGGAGGACTATATGCGGTGCAGCAACGGAGCTTCGCCTCGTGATCCGCCATATCGTCTTCTTTACCGCCAAGCCCGCCAATCTCGACGCCGTGGTCGAGGGACTGAATCTGCTGGGCCAGATCCCGCACGCGCTGCATTTCGAGGTGACGCGGAACAGCAAGGTCGACCAGTTCGGCAACGACGTCGATGTGGTGGTCTATGCCGAGTTTGCTGACGAAGCGGCCCTGGCTGCCTACAAGGCGCACCCGCTCTATGCCGAAGCCACCCGTCGCGTGCGGCCGCTGCGTGAACTGCGGTTCGCAGCGGATGTTCCGGCGCACGAGGCGAGTGTGGTGCTGCGCCGCTCGGCCTGAACGCAAGACTATTTCTTTCCCGCCATCGGACTAGCACTCGAGCGGAAGGATTTTCCAGCATTCGGCTTGCCCGGAAACTGAGCGCGCATCAGCTTTACCGCGACCGGGAGGGCGATGATGGACATCAAGGAAACCGAAGCAATGGTGGTGCTCAGCACCAGCCGGCGGCTCACTATTGCAGCGATCAAGCAGGTCAGCCCAGAGATTACCGGGCAGCTCGATGCCGAAATCGCGCGCAGCGGGCTGGAAATCGCCGGGCCGTGGGTATTCGTGGCGCGCAATCTGCCCAGGGACAGCAAGACCGAATTCGAGCTTCGCTTCTGCCGCCCGGTGCGCCGCGCCGATGGCTATGATGGGCCGTTCGCGGTTGCCCACCTTGAACCGATCATGGTGGCGAGCGCGATGCATCAGGGCTCGATGCGGACGTTGTTCACTGAGGGGTACGCGCCGCTGGTGGCGGCGATCGAGGCATCCCGACACGTCTTCTCCGGGGAAAGCCGCGAGATCTACCACCAGTGGGCCGGTCAGGGCGGGCGCTACCACCGGATCGAGATCCAGTTCGGGCTGGACTACTGAACGCAAAAAGGCCGCGTCCGAAGACGCGGCCTTTTTTGCTATCGGTCCGTGACTGGCGTCAGGCGGTCTGCTTGACCGCGATGCCCTTATCGGCGAGGTGCGATTGCAGTTCGCCGGCCTGGAACATCTCGGTGACGATGTCGGCGCCGCCGACGAACTCGCCCTTGATGTAGAGCTGCGGGATGGTCGGCCAGTTGGCGTAGGCCTTGATGCCCTCGCGCAGGTCCTGGTTCTCCAGCACATTGGCGCTCTGATAGTCGACGCCGAGATAGCCGAGAATCTGCACCACGCGGCCGGAGAAGCCGCACATCGGGAAATCCGGCGTGCCCTTCATATAGAGGAACACGTCGTTATTCTTCACCTGCTCGTCGATCAGTGCGTTGATGTCGCTCATATGCATGCCTTTCAGGCCGGGGAGGATGCCGGCTCCGCTCTCTCGTAAATAGTCCTGCAATGCGGCGCTGTCGAGGTGCTCATCGTCATTTGACGATGCTTAGCCGCTGCGCGATCCAGGGATGGCCGGTGACATCCTCGAGTCCCTCGTACTGCACCGCCTCCCAGCCGTGGGCGCGGGCGGCCTTCACGATGTCCTCGCGGTCGTCGAAAAACAGCGGCGGCTCGGCCTGTCGGCCGAGGCGGTTGCTTACCCAGTCGAAATAGGGTTTTGCCGGCTTGGCGTGGCCGATCCGGGCGGAGTGGAACATGTCCTCGAACAGCTCGCCGAACTTCAGCTGCTGCCATAGCCACTGGGCCCGCATGTGTTCCTGGTTGGTGGCGAGGTAAAGCGTCGTGCCGACGGTCTTGAGTTGCGCCACCACATCGAGCAGCGGCTGGTTGACGTTGCTGTCATGGCTCAGCCAGTAGCCAGCAAAGGCCATGCTGGGGCCGCGATAGCCGAGGCCGGGCAGGGTGCGATCCAGCGCCTCGAGCAGCGATATCTGCCCGACGATCACCTTCTTGATGAAGATGTCGTAGATGAACTCGCTCTTGAACCGCTCGGGGTCGACACCGAGGTCGGCGAGCAGGTTCTCATCCCAACGGATCTGCTTTTCCGGGCGGGCATGATAGCCGTGCACGAGCACGCCATCGACGTCGAAGAGGACGATGCGGGTCATGGTGAGCCCCCTGATCCTCCCCCGCGGGGCGGGGGAGGGGGACCGGCGAAGCCGGTGGAGGGGGCCGCGTTCTCTCGGATGCTCACCGCGACGGCTTCAAGTGCCTCTGGGTCGAGAATGTCGCTCGCCATGAAGCGGATAACTCGAATCCCCTGATTGTTCAGCCACATGGTTCGTCGCTCGTCCTGCCCAACGCGTTCGGTGTTGTCGTGGGCGCGACCGTCTACCTCGATCGCCAGCTTCCGTTCGGCGCAGTAGAAGTCGAGGACGAACGGTCCCACCGGGTGCTGTCGGCGGAAGCGGAGGCCGTGGACCTTGCCGCCGCGGAGCAGCTGCCAGAGGATGACCTCAGGCAGGGGCATCTCGCGGCGCAGGCGCTTGGCGCTGCCATAGCTTTTCGATGATGCCCGCACGATTGGCTCCCCCCTCCACCAGCCTTCGGCTGGTCCCCCTCCCCCGCCACGCGGGGGAGGATAAGGGGGACTAATCCGGCGCTTTCGTCTGCAGCGCCAGAGAATGCAGCACCGTCCCCATGTCTTCGCCAAACGCCGCGTTGACCATCTGGTGCTGCTGGACGCGGGTCTTGCCGCGGAAGGCTTCGGAGGTGACCGTTGCGGCGTAGTGATCGCCGTCGCCGGCGAGATCGCGAATCTCGACGATGGCGTCCGGAAGGGCCTTGAGGATGCGGCGTTCGATTTCGTTAGCGGCCATGCCCATGACATGTCTCCCGGTAGTTGAGCCCACCTGAGATATGGCATGCGGCAGAGGGGCGTTCAACGAGACGGGCGCCGGTTTCCCGGCGCCCGTTTGGTTTTCTGAGATCGTTCCGGTCAGGCCGCCTGGCGCTTGGGCAGCTTCCAGTTGGGCCGCACCCAGTGGCAGGTGTAACCGTTGGGGATGCGCTGCAGATAGTCCTGGTGCTCGGGCTCGGCCTCCCAGAACGGGCCGACCGGCTGCAACTCGGTCACGACCTTGCCGGGCCACAAGCCGGAGGCGTCGACGTCCTTGATGGTGTCCTCGGCCACCGCCTTCTGCTCGGCATTCTCATAGAAGATCGCAGAACGATAGGCGCGACCGACATCGTTGCCCTGCCGGTTCCTGGTCGAGGGATCGTGGATCTGGAAGAAGAACTCCAGGATGTCGCGGTAGCTGATGCGGCTGGGATCGAAGTTGATCTCGACCGCCTCGGCATGGTCACCGTGGCTGCGATAGGTGGCGTTGGCGAAGCCGTCATCGCCCGAGTAGCCGACACGGGTGGAGATAATCCCGTCCTTGTGGCGCAGCAGCTCCTGCGCGCCCCAGAAACACCCGCCAGCCAGAACCGCCCGCTCAGTGGTCGTCATGATGGTCTCCATTATTTGGGATGCGCTCTATATACGCACCGGCGAGGCGGAATGTTACACCCGGTCACGGAAATGGCATTGCGCGTCGTTGAGGCAGACGGCCCCCTCCTTTGCCATTCGAGCGCAGCTCTCATGGCCTTCTCGCCTCAAATCGCTCCACTGGAGCGATTTGCCCTACGGGACGGTTCGAAGTCCCCCATAAAGGGGGAGGTGCCGCGCCGGCGTCTTTGGCGCGATCGAAGACAGAGCCTCGACTCTTCACCTCCCCCTTCATGGGGGAGGCCGGGAGGGCGCCGTCTCGAACAGTCGGGTGCCTAGACTTCGGCGATCTCGCCCGCCATGAACTCCGGGAACCAGCCTTCGTGCGCCGCCTTGAGGTCGGCGATCGAGACCGGGCGGGCTTCGCCCAGGGTCAGCGAGGTGCCGCCGGTATTGCCGATCCAGGGGGCGAACACGCCGGCATAGGGGTAGACCTCGGCGTAGAACTTATCGAGGTTGGTCCGGCTCATGGTGACGAGGTAGCGGCCCTGGTCTTCGCCGTAGAACAGCGGCAGCGGGTCGCCGCCATCGAGCTGGTTGACGGTGGCGCCGATGCCCGAAGCCATCGCCATTTCGGCGAGACCGACCGCGAGGCCACCATCGGAAAGATCGTGCACCGCTGTCGCGATGCCATCGCGGATCAGGATGCGGACGAGGTCGCCGACTTTGCGCTCATGCGCGAGATCGACCGGCGGCGGGGTGCCGTCCTTGCGGTTGAACAGCTCGCGAAGGTAGATCGATTGGCCGAGATGCGTACCCCACCAATCCGGTGCGCCGAACAGCAGGATCGCTTCGCCTTCGGCAGCGAAGGCGGCGCGGGCCATCTTCGACCAGTCGGGGATCAGGCCGACGCCGCCAATGGTCGGGGTCGGCAGGATGCCGCGGCCGTTGGTCTCGTTGTAGAGCGAGACGTTTCCCGAGACGATCGGGAAGCCGAGCGCACGGCAGGCATCGCCGATGCCCTGCACCGCATGCACCAGCTGGCCCATGATCTCGGGGCGTTCCGGGTTGCCGAAGTTCAGGTTGTCGGTGGCGGCCAGTGGGTCGGCACCGGTAGCCGTGAGGTTACGCCAGCACTCGGCGACAGCCTGCTTTCCACCTTCGTAGGCGTCGGCCTCGCAGTAACGCGGGGTGACGTCGGAGGTGAAGGCGAGCGCCTTGGTGGGATGACCATCGACGCGGATGACGCCGGCATCGCCGCCGGGGCGCTGTAGCGAGTTGCCCTGGATCAGCGTGTCGTACTGCTCGTACACCCAGCGGCGCGACGAGAGCGCCGGCGAGCCGAGCAGCTTCAGCAGCGCATCGGCGATGTCCATCTGCGGAATGTCGTCGGCGGCGAGCGCCGGAGGCACCACGGGCGCGGTCCACGGGCGGTCGTATTCCGGCGCTTCGTCGCCGAGCTGCTTGATCGGCAGGTTGGCGACTTCCTCGCCCTGCCACATGACGCGGAAGCGGAGGTCGTCGGTGGTCACGCCGACGGTAGCGAAGTCGAGCTCCCACTTTTCGAAGACGGCGCGGGCCTCAGCTTCCTTCTCGGGATGCAGCACCATGAGCATGCGCTCCTGGCTTTCCGACAGCATCATCTCGTAGGGCGTCATCGCGTCTTCGCGCACCGGCACCATGTCGAGGTTGAGCTCGACGCCGAGGTCGCCCTTGGCGCCCATTTCCACGGCCGAGCAGGTGAGCCCGGCGGCGCCCATGTCCTGGATGGCGATCACCGCACCGGTGGCCATCAGCTCGAGGCAGGCCTCGAGCAGGCGTTTTTCAGTGAAGGGGTCGCCGACCTGCACGGTGGGGCGTTTCTCCTCGATGTCGTCGCCGAACTCGGCCGAGGCCATGGTGGCGCCGCCGACGCCGTCGCGGCCGGTCTTGGCGCCGAGATAGACGACAGGCAGGCCGACGCCTTCGGCCTTGGAATAGAAAATCTTGTCGGTATCGGCGAGGCCGGCGGCGAAGGCATTGACCAGGATATTGCCGTTATAGCGCTCGTCGAATTCGACCTCGCCGCCAACGGTGGGGACGCCGAAGGAGTTGCCGTAGCCGCCGACGCCGGCGACGACACCGGAGACAAGGTGCTTGGTCTTTTCGTGCTTGGGATCACCGAAACGCAGCGCGTTCATCGCCGCAACGGGCCGCGCCCCCATGGTGAAGACGTCGCGCAGGATGCCGCCCACGCCGGTCGCTGCGCCCTGGTAGGGCTCGATGTAGCTGGGGTGGTTGTGCGATTCCATCTTGAAAACGATAGCCTGGCCATCGCCGATATCGACGACGCCGGCATTTTCGCCCGGCCCCTGGATCACCAACTGGCCTGATGTCGGCAGGGTCCGCAGCCATTTCTTCGAGCTCTTGTACGAGCAGTGCTCGTTCCACATCGCCGAGAAGATGCCGAGCTCGGTATAGGTCGGCGTGCGGCCGATCAGCTGCAGGATCTTCTGGTACTCGTCGAGCTTAAGTCCATGGTCGGCAACAAGCTCTGGCGTGATGGTGATGTGGTTGTTGAAGGTCATCCGATTCCGGCCCTGATCCGCTGGCGTTCGCTATAGCGGATACGACTCGCGGGGGACACCACAAATGCCTCAGATTTCCCCGCCGACCAGCATGGCAAGGCTGGAATTGTAGTATTGCGGGTCGCCGGTGACCTCGTCGCCGAGCCAGTCGGGCAGGTCGAGCTTGCCGGTCGGGGATTCGAGCTCGACTTCGGCGATCAGCAGGCCGGCGTGCCGGCCCTGGAATTCATCGACCACCCAATCACCGCCGGGCAGGTCGAGGAGATGTCGCAGCTTCTCGATCTGCGCGCCGCGGACGTAACCCAGCATCTGCCGTGCATCGGCGATCGGCACTTCGTACTCGAACTCGGCGCGGGCGAGAGCCGAACCGCCGCTCTTTATGGTGATGTAGCCGAGCCGGTCATCGACGGTCCGGACGCGTACGGTGACGCCGCTGCCGGCGGTGAGGTAGCCCTGGCGCAGCAGTTGGGTGGCGGTCACAAGGTCGCGCCAGCCGGCACTGGCGATGAGGTATTTCCGCTCGATCTCGATGCCCATTACTCAGCGGCCTCGCGTCTCATCCAGCCCTCGAGATAGGCGGAGAAGCGCGCCTTGAGGGCTTTGGGCTTTTCGGCGAAGACCTGCCGGCCGAGGGTTGCGATCCTCGCTTCGATCTCGGCTTGGCGCCGGTCGGCCGCATCGGTTGCGAACACCACATCGATATCCGGACCGAGGTCGGCCGGCGAAGTGTTCAGCAGGTCTTGCAGCACCGCCAGGTCGTGATGCAGGCCCAACTGGTCGGCGAGATCGCCGGCACATTTATGGGCAGAGGGGAGGATCTCCTGGGCGCAGCCCTCGAGCAGCCCCAGTTGGTTCCAATGGTACTTGCTGTACTTGCGCCACTCGTGGAAGGCCTCGTCGGTACGGCGTCGATTGGCTTCCCGGCCGGTGTGGCAACCACGGCCGTAAGTGTGCTTGAGGCCACTGGCGAGGGTATCGAGATCGATTCGGTGGACATGCCAATCGCCGCTGCGCTCCTCGAGGTTGCGCATCTGTTTGGCGAAGCTTCGCAGGGCTGCCACTTCGCCGTCATGGTCGGCCGTGTCGGACGGCAGAGGCGGCGCCGGTCGGTGGGCCCACGCCATCAGTTCGATGTATGTCTGCTGGGTAACCCGCATGTCGCGGGCGGCGGCGAGGCTGCGCGACGCATCGCGCACGAAGGCATCTTCGGCAGCGTAAGCAGCGAAGCCCGGGCGGACCAGGCGGAACAGGGCGCGCAGTTTCTTACAGCGCCGGCGGGCCTCGTGCACCCGCCTTTCGGGCGACTCCTGGCCGTTCTCGGCGCCGGCGATGGCCTTGCCGATCTGCTCGCGCGCTATACGCAGGAACCCGTCACCCACGGTGACATCGTCCCGCGACCACTCGAAACTCATGGACTTACCGCCCCGATGAAAGGGCGAGCTTAGGGGCGAGCGAGTGTCACAAACAAGGCGTCAGACTCGAGCCAGGCATCAGACTCGCGCCAGCTGCCGGCGGCCGAGCCAGCGGTCGACGGCGACGGTCAGCGCATAGATCGCGACGAAGCCGATCAGCATGCCGAGGCAGCCGATGGCGACCTGGCCGTAACCCAGCTGATCGACGTTGAGAACGGGGTAGGGGTACTCGTGCACCAGCGCGCCGCGGAGCATCACCACGATGACGTAGAGGAGGGGATAAAGCAGCATCTTCGGCACGTCGGCGAAGCGCAGCGCGCCGTGCTCGGGCGTCAGCAGCCACCACAGCACGAACAGCCATGGCGCCAGGTAGTGCATGTAGATGTTGAGGACGTTGTCGATGCCGGTGAAGGACTCGAGGCCCGACAGAAAGAAGATGTAGTAGACCGACACCATGACGATCGAGCCGACCGTCAGCCCGCGGGCGAAGGGACGGCTCCACCAGCCGAGCCAACCCCAGCTGGTCACCGCCGCAACGTAGCAGAGCGCCATCATCAGGTTGGTGAGCACGGTGAAGAAGGTGAACAGAAAGGCCAGCGCCCCGACCAGGTTGTCGCCGCTCTCGAGCCGGCTGGTCAGCGTCAGCCGGGTGCGCGCCAGCAGGGTAGTCGGCCCGGCGATGGCGCCGAACCACAGCAACACCGTTCGTAGTGTCATGCCGGTTTCCCCCTCTGCGCCAAAACGCGATCGCCCCAGACAATGATCACGGAAAAGATGCTGACGGCAACCAGCAGCACGGCAACGCCGATCGCCACCCCGCCATAGCCGAACTTGCCGGCATCGAGGATATCATAGGGGTACTCGTGGACCACGGCGCCGCGCAGCAGAACCCAGGCCACATAGCCGATGCCCGGCAGCAGCATCAGCCCGATATGCTGGAAGCGCAGCACGCCATGCGGCGCGAACAGGGCCCACCAGACGAGGTAGAGGATCGGCGCGACGTAGTGGAGCAACCAGGTGGCGATGCCGAGCGCCCCTTCGAGTTGCAGCGTCGGGGCCAGCATGAAGTGGTAGTAGAGCATTACCAGCGTGATGAAGGCGGCCGCCGAGGCCATGATCACCGGCCGGCGGAACCAGCCAAGCCAGTTCCAGCCTGACAGCACGGCGGCGTAGGTCAGCAGCAGCCACAGGTTGGTCAGGTGGGTGAAGTAGGTCCAGAAGTAGATGAACGCGTCGGGGAACGACCGCGCCACCAGATTGGTCGTCGAAACGGTCATCACCGACGGGAAGATGGCCGACCAGTCGAGCGTAAGGCCGGCAGCGCCGGCAAGGATCGCGGCCCAGGCGAGCAATATCCGCAATTGGCAATCTCGGCAGAAATCGTTGCAATGAGCCGAGACTAGTGCGCGTCGCGGCGATCCGCCATCGCAAGTTGGACCGCGGTCGCGAGGTAGGGCGCGCCCGGCGCTATCGCCAAGCGCGCCCGAGCAGTTTTCCGCTAGCGCAGCAGCCACCAGTCAGCGCTCAACCAATCCTGCCCGATCGGGCTGATCGCCAGCGCGCCGCTTTCGACATTGAGGTAGGCGTCGGCCTGCCAGAGGTTGCGGAAGCGCACGTAGTAGCCACCGCCGCTCGGCTCCATCTGCCACATCGCCGATTGCCACTCGGGCTGGATCGGCCCCACCGCGAGATAGCCGTTCTCGACATGCAGGTACTCCTCGGGCTTCCAGACGCTATGGATACGGACATAGCCGCCCTCCACCGGATCAAGGGTCCAGCGGGCACTCAGCCAGTCGAGCAGGATGGTGGTGCTGGTGGGCTGGCCGGTCTCATTGTTGAGGAACGCGCTGGCGATCCACCGGCTGCCGATCCGCACTTCCTGACCCAGGCCGCCCAGCTGGCCGCCGCCCTTGCCGACCACGTTGAAGTTGAGCAGCAGGTTGACCGCCTGCAATCCCTTCTGCTGCACGATCACCGGGATACTGGCCGGGCCCGGCACGGCGACGTTGTTGTAGCAGTTCGCTCCGATGTTAGGCGCCTGGCAGGCATAGACGAAGAAGCCCCAGCTATAGGTCCCGACCCAGTTGAACACATCCTGCGCGCCGTCGAGATCGACGACCTGGATGCCGTTGGCGTGGTTGCCGAACTGGTCGAGCATGTTGGGGACCAGCACCTCGACGGGATCGGCGGTGTTGCGACGGTAGCCGCTGATCAGCAGGTGGCAGTTGAGGCTGGGCAACTGCCCGATGAAGATCTCGGTCGGGCAATCGACGGTGACCATCAGCGGGCCTTCATCCGGACCGCCTCCTCCACCGCCTCCTCCGCCGCCACCTCCGCCCGTGTCGGTCGCCGAGACGCGATAGCGATAGGTGACGCCATAGCCGTAAAACGCTCCGATTCTGAGCTCGATGGTCGAACCGTCGGCGAGTGTCGGCGACGGCGTAACATGGACCGAAATCGAGTTCGTCCGGCTTTCGGACCCGCCCTGTTGTGCGTCGGGCACCGACACGTCGGCGCTGGCTGGGTCCTTGTCGAACTCAAAGCCACCCGTGGGGCTGTTCATGCCGATGCCCGCATAGATGCGGTTCGGCGTTGCCTTGCCCTCGATGGTCATGTTGACCGTAAAGCCGGCGCCGTCGCTGGTGCGTGGTGGCGGCGTCCAGGTGTAGTCGGCCCGATAAGTCTTGTACTGAGCGTCCTCGATCGAGATGTGCCCGTCTGCGACGCCCCAGCGCGGATCGTTGCCGGGGTCATCCGGCACGATCTCGATCATCTCGAGATACGGCCCCTGGGCCGAGGCGCTGCCGGCGAAAACAAAAAGGACGGCCAGGCCGCCCATCATCATCGCCAGAAGGAAGGACAAGACTGCCGGCGCCAGGCCAGCCTCTCTCAGTCGCCAACGCATCGTCCCTCTCCCGGGCTCGAGCCAGCGCCGCAACGAGACGATTCCTCGCACTGGAGTGCAAGGCGATCAAGTCAGCATTGGTGACCTGTGGGTTACCGCTTAGGCAGCTTCGAGCAACGCCGCGAACAGTTGCCTGCCGTCCGTGCCGCCATGCGCGGTCTCGATCAGGTTCTCGGGGTGCGGCATCAGGCCGAGGACGTTCTTCTTATCGTTGAACACGCCGGCGATATCGTTGAGCGAGCCGTTCGGGTTGGTGCCCTCAGCATAGCGGAACGCCACCTGGCCGTTGCCTTCGACGGCGGCGAGGGTCTCGGCATCGGCGAAGTAGTTGCCGTCGTGGTGGGCGACCGGGCAGCGGATCACCTGGCCCTGGGCGTAGCCGCTGGTGAAGGCGGTGGCGGCATTCTCGACCGAGAGCTTCACTTCGCGACAGACGAACTTCAGCGAGGCGTTGCGCATCAGCACGCCGGGAACGAGGCCGGCCTCGCTGAGGATCTGGAAGCCGTTGCAGACGCCCATCACTTTGACGCCCTGTGCCGCGCGCTCGCGGATGGTATCCATGGCCGGGGAGCGCGCTGCAATGGCGCCGACGCGCAGGTAGTCGCCATAAGAGAAGCCGCCGGGGATGACGATCAGGTCGACCTTGGGGATCTCAGCATCCTTGTGCCAGACGATCGCCGGCGCCTCGCCACCGATCTTGGTGAGGGCCGCGATCATGTCGCGATCACGGTTGAGACCGGGGAACACGACGACGGCGGCTTTCATCGGCAGCAGCTCCAGATGCGGGATGCCGATCCTTTGGTCAGGTCTTGGTGGCAAAAGCAAGGGCGGAACCGCAGTTCCGCCCGATCGGCTGTGGCTTACTCGGCCGGCTGCACCGCTGATGGCTTGATGGTGCTGCGGCTGCCGGGCGTGCCGGGGATGTGGGCCCAGGCCGGGCGCTCGAACAGGAACCTGCCCCAGCCGGTCTTCTCGATCAGCCAGTAGAGCACCAGCGGCGACAGCAGGGCGATGGTCATCACGATGACGCTGACGGTGCTGACGTCGGGGATCAGGCCGGTGCTCTCCAGCAGGGTGCGGCTCGCGGCCATCGGGATCGAGAAACTGAGATAGACGACGATCGAGTGCTCGCCGAGCCAGCGCAGCCAGCCCGTCCATGGCAGCCTGATCAACAGCGCCGCGGTGAGGCAGACGGCGAGCGAGCCGATGAAACCGAGCGCCAGGTGCAGCACGGGCAGGGCGGCATAGCCCATGGTGATGCCGCGCGGGTGCAGTTCCGAGCCGCCGCCGAACACCAGGAAGCCCTCGATGAAGGCATAGGCCACGAGCGCCAGCGCAGCCCAGAGCACATGCCCCTGCGCCGCGGCGATGATGCGGAACACCAGCGGCGCGAAGGCATAGCCGGCGTAGAAGTAGACGAAATAGGCCGCGAAGTGGTCGACGAGGGCGATGCCCGATGTGACCGGGAAGATCTGCAGCCCGGCGGCTGCAGCAAGCGCCAGCCAGTGCGGCACCTTGCTGCTGAAGAGGAGCTTGGTCACCAGCGAGTAGACCGCCAGCATGTAGATGAACCACAGAACGCCGTAGGGTTCGACGATGGCCCAGAGGATCTGGCTGCCGACGGCAGCGAAGTCGCCGGTGCCAAGACCGACCTTGAAGACGATCTGCAGCACGGCCCAGAGCGCATAGAAATAGAGATAGTGGACAATCCGGCGATCGGCATAGGCGGCCCAGGGGCGTGCGATCACCTGCCCGAGGAACAGGCCGGAGATCAGGAAAAACTCCGGCATGCGGAACGGGGTGGCCCAGCCGATGATGTAATGCAGGACGCCGGTGCCGTTCAGGTCTTCGCCGACGCCGTAGGCCGAATGCATCATCACCACGAGGATGATGGAAAGGCCCTTGGCGGCATCTACCCAATCGAGACGGTTGGCTGCAGTCGGCATTTCTCTGGGGCTCCCGGGGCGCGTCCCGCGCGTTGTAACGCCTGGGATCGCATCTGGGACGAAATGCCTGCACTTAGGCTTAAGCCAAGTGCTTAATAACTAAAGATTTATCGAGCTACGGGCCCGCCGGCCCGCCGCGCTGCCAGTGTCAGAGCGGCAGGTGGGTGGCGAGCAGGACGCCGATGGTCATGAAGAACAGGGCAGAGAGCGAGAAGGTCTTGATCATTTTCTATATCGGTCGGCAGCGCGAAACTGCGCTTGGGTCAGGGCGGTGTTTAGGTCGGTTCGCGGGACCGGAATAGTCACGGCCCGTGCATGGCTCCAATGCGCCCCTATGGCTGAATGGAGTCTGAACCAGCACGGTTAATTGGAGGGTGTGATGCGACGGTGCGCCTATTCGGTGGGCGCGGGGCGGCGAAAAAGTGGCGGCGGCCACGTTGTGGCATCCGCGTCACGCGACCAAAGTCTAAGGCAGGTCTGTCCATGCCGAGGCGAGCAGTCCTCGTGCCCGCTCACTGGATGTCATCCCTGCGAAAGCAGGGACCCAACCATCAGCTGGTGCGAACGGCGACATGGGTCCCTGCTTTCGCAGGGATGACACCGAGTGGGGAGAGATTTGCGGCCAGCCGCTCCGCTCTCGCTTTGCGAGAGAGCGAAGGCGCTGCCGAAAAACGCTAAAGCTTACGCCTCAGACGGGGACCGACGCGTAGGCGGCGAAAAGCAGGCCGAGCGCGAGGAAGAAGGCAATCGACAGGGAGAATGTCTTGAGCATCGGGGCGGTCTTTTACTGGTACAGGCTCAGGGTTACGCGAGCGGCCCGTACCATAAGCGGTGAATCTTAAGGCGTGATTTCTATCGTGTAGTTTTCGATGACGGTGTTCGCCAAGAGCTTCTCGCACATCGCCCGGACATTAGCCTCGGCCTGTGACAAATCGGATTCACCCAGCTCGACGTCGAACACTTTTCCCTGCCGTACGGCACCGACGCCGGAAAAGCCGAGGCTCTTCAGCGAGCCCTGGATGGCCTGACCCTGGGGGTCGAGGACGCCGGATTTGAGCGTGACGGTGACGCGGGCTTTCATCGAAAATTCCCGAAACAGGGCAGGGGGTAATACCCTGCATTTTCAGTGGTCGCGCGGTCGAACCGGAAAGGTTTGCAACCTTTCCTGACCACGCTCCGGGGCGGCTATTGCACGAGTCGCGGGCCGGTGGTCAACGCGTTGTCGGTTTCCACAAGAATACCGAGGCGCTGCGCCACTTCGCGGTAGGCATCGACCAGCCCGCCGAGGTTCTCGCGGAAGCGATCCTTGTCGAGCTTGTTGCGGGTCTTGATGTCCCACAGGCGGCAGTTGTCCGGGCTGATCTCGTCGGCCAGGACGACTCGCATCAGGTCACCGTCATAGAGGCGGCCACATTCGATCTTGAAGTCGACGAGCTGGATGCCGACGCCCATGAACAGGCCGGTGAGGAAGTCGTTGACGCGGATGGCCAGCGCCATGATGTCGTCGAGCTCCTGCGGCGTCGCCCAGCCGAAAGCGGTGATGTGCTCTTCCGACACCATCGGGTCGCCGAGCGCGTCGTCCTTGTAGCAGAACTCGATGATCGAGCGCGGCAGCTGGGTGCCCGGCTCGAGGCCGAGGCGCTTCACCAGCGAACCGGCCGCGACATTGCGCACGATGATCTCGAGCGGGATGATCTCCACTTCCTTGATCAGCTGCTCGCGCATGTTGAGCCGGCGGATGAAGTGGGTCGGAATGCCCAGGCCGTTCAGCTTGGTGAAGATGTACTCGGAGATCCGGTTGTTCAGGACGCCCTTGCCATCGATGATCTCGTGGCGCGCGCCGTTACCGGCCGTGGCGTCGTCTTTGAAGTACTGGATCAGCGTCCCGGGCTCCGGGCCCTCGTAGAGCGTCTTGGCCTTGCCGTCATAGATTTTGCGGCGACGGTTCATATGAGCCCTGCCTCTCGGACAATGTAGGGAATTGCGGCGTTCATGCGCCAGAATGGCAGCCTAATGCAAGCTCTTTCACCGCCGGCGGAACCGAGTGGCACGTCGCGCCGAACTCACCAAATTGGGGGATGCCGGCGCTTCACGCGCATCCAATGGCGCCGTGGATCGTTGATCGGATTGACCAAATGCCGCGACCGCCACCCGTTGATTTGGCTGGCGGTCCAGCTTATGTGCAAACCCATCGAGGGCGCCCGACTGCCGGGCAGATTTGCGGAGAGCGTAGATGTCGGGATTCAACGATCGCGAAAAGGGTCAGGAAGCGAAGTTTGCTCACGACTCGGAACTGCGCTTCAAGGCTGAGGCGCGTCGCAACAAGCTGCTGGGGCTGTGGGCCGCCGAGCATATGGGCCTGAGCGAAGAGCACGCCAAGCAGTACGCTGCCGAAGTTGTGGCTTCCGACTTCGAGGAAGCCGGCGACGAGGACGTGTTCCGCAAGATCTCGGGCGACCTGAAGGCCAAGGGCGCTTCGGTGTCCGACGACATGATTCGCCAGAAGATGGCGGAGCTCGTCCCGGTGGCGCGCGACCAGGTGCTCAACGAGGGTTGATACCCTCGCGGTAAGCCACCCGAAACCATCGTCCGGATTTGTGCCTTGCGCCCCATAGGCGCGAGGCGTTTCGTCTTGGACCTCCGCAGGAGGGATCGAGATGGAAAGCACACTGCTCATGGGCCGGCGCCCTGCCATGGCGCTGATTGCCGGCGTGATGCTGGCCTCGATCGCCGGCGTTGCACTGGCCGACGGCGCGACGATCACCGGCAACGTCGTCTATCGCGAGCGCATGCTGTTGCCCGAGGGCGCGGTGGCGACGGTGCGGCTCGAGGATGTGTCGCTTGCCGACGCGCCGGCCAGAGTGATTGCAGAAACCAGCGTGCCAGCGAGCACCAGCCCCACCGCCTTCAGCATCGACTACGATCCGGCGCAGATCGAGGCCGGGCGCACCTATGCCTGGCGGGCCAGCATCACCGCGGGCGACGAGTTGATGTTCACCACCACAGAGCGCCACACCTTCGATCCGCAGGCCGCCGGCGTCGAGCTGCTGGTGCAGCGCGTCGCGAGCAGCGAAGCTGCGACGCTGCCGTTGGCCGGCGCGTGGCTGGCCGAGGACATTTCCGGCGGCGGGGTGATCGACAACCTGCAGACCACACTGGAGATCGCCGCGGACGGCAAGGTCTCCGGCAATGGCGGCTGCAACCGCTTCAGCGGCAGCGCTACGATCGACGGTGACAAGATCAGCTTCGGCGATCTGGCCTCGACCATGATGGCCTGCACCGAAGCCGCGATGGACCAGGAAATGAAGCTTCACGCCGCGCTTGCCGACACCCGCACCTACCGGATCGATGCCGAGCAGAAGAAGCTGTTCCTCAGCGACGCAGCAGGCAAGGTGGTAGCGCAGTTCTCGGCGATGTAGCGGTCAGGTCGGCCAGAACAGCGCGGCGCCCGCTGCGGCGCCGATTGCCAGCATCAACACGCCCGCCGGCACGAAGCTCCTGGGAGCCTGTTCGGGGATGGCCATCGACGCCATGCCGAGGCTTGGCAGGGTCAACCCGATGGTCACCTTCAGCAGCAGCAGCCAGCCATATACGGTGACGACGATCGCCGGACCCGCCCATACCTGGTGCAGGCTGACGATCAGCAACGCCGGCCACAGCTCGACCTGTATGATCTTGCTCACCAGCCCGGCGCGGCCACGGGCGCGGAGGTCGGCGAAGTACTCGCCCCAAAGTGCCGGCTGCAAGATGTGAGACAGGCCGACGATCAGGCTGCTGATCAGCACGACCAGTTGGACGAACGAGGGCGGATCAGTCAGGAACGGCCACATCCAGCGAAGTTATCGCAGATGCGAATCATTCGCAACTGCGCGCGGCTAGATCCGCTGCATCAGGCGGGTGAACATCAACAAGCCCTCGGGCCAGGGGCCATGGCCGGAGGCGAGGTTGATGTGGCCGGCTTCGCCGGCAAAGTGCAGTTCGGAGCCCCAGGCGGTGGCCATATCGGCGGCGCGGTTGGGGGAGACGTAGCTGTCGTTGGTCGAGACCACCAACAGCGAGGGGAAGGGCAGCGGGTCGGTCGGCACGTTGTCGAAGCTGCGGCCTTCGCGCGGGAAGCCGGGCCCTTCGTGATCGGGCGGCGAGACGAGGAGGGCGCCCTTGACCTTGCCGGCTGGAAAGCGCGGCGCGGCATGCACCAGTGCAGAGACGGCCAGCGAGTGGGCGATCAGCACCACGGGGCGTTCGGCGGCCTCAACCGCCTCGACGATGGCCGCCGTCCAGTCCCGCAGGTCCGGGTCGTCCCACTCGTCCTGCTCGACGATGCGGCCGGTGGAGAAGCGATCGGCCCAGCGGCGCTGCCAGTGGCCGGCACCGGAATTGCCGAGACCGGGCAGGATCAGGATGTCTGCGTCCGCAATTCTCATACGCCGCGCTTTCGGTTCATGAAGTAGGCGTGGCCATAGGGGTGGAGATCCACCGACGGCCCGTGTTTGTCGTAAAAGCCGACCGCGCCGGGAACAGAGAGCAGCCCCATACCGACGCCGTCGCCCAAGTGCTCGCGGCAGGCCTCAAGCAGGCCCTTGCCGATGCCGCGGCCCTGGAAATCGTCGTGCACCGCGAGATCGCCGCAATAGGCGACCCAGGCGAAATCGGTGAGGCAACGAGCAAGGCCGACGCAGCGACCGTCGAGGCGGGCAGTGATGATCAGGTCGGCGCCCTCGATCATCGCGGCGATGCGGTCGCGATCGTTGATCGGCCGGGTCGCCCCGAGCGCGCTGTGGCCGACCACGTCGATATAGTCGTCGACGGGCAGGGCAGCTTCGCGCGCGTAGACGACCGCCATCACACCTCCGGTCCGAAGACGCGCTCGAACAGCGCGTCGACATGCTTCAGGTGGTAGAAATCGTCGAACATGGCGTCGATATCCGAGGCGCTCAGCTTGGCCGAGACTTCGGGATCGGACTTCAGCAACTGCGCAAACAGCCCGGCGCGGTCGCCGCGGGCCTGCCAGACCTGCATGGCGTTGCGCTGCACTGCCGCATAGGAATCCTCGCGGCTGAGGCCGGCCTGGGTCAGCGCCAGCAGCACGCGCTGCGAGTTATGCAGCCCGCCGAGCAGATCGAGATTGCGCTTCATGTTCTCGGGGTAGACCAGCAGGTTGTCGATCAGGCCGACGAGACGGTTCAGCGCGAAATCCAGCGTGACCGTGGCATCGGGCCCGATCATCCGCTCGACCGAGGAGTGCGAGATATCGCGTTCGTGCCAGAGCGCCACGTTCTCCAGCGCCGGGGTGACCATGCCGCGGACCAGGCGGGCGAGGCCGGTGAGGTTTTCGCTCAGCACCGGGTTGCGCTTGTGCGGCATGGCCGACGAGCCCTTCTGGCCGGGCGAGAAGAACTCCTCGGCTTCGAGCACTTCGGTGCGCTGCAGGTGACGAATCTCGGTGGCGATGCGCTCGATCGACGAGGCGATGACGCCGAGCGTGGCAAAGAACATGGCGTGGCGGTCCCTGGGGATCACCTGGGTGGAGATCGGCTCGGGCTTCAGCCCCAGCTTTTCGGCGACATAGGCTTCGACCTGCGGGTCGATATTGGCGAAGGTGCCAATGGCGCCGGAGATGGCGGCCGTGGCAATCTCGGCGCGCGCCGCGACGAGCCGGGCGCGGTTGCGGGCGAACTCGGCATGGGCCTCAGCCAGCTTGATGCCGAAGGTGGTCGGCTCGGCATGGATGCCATGGCTGCGGCCGATGGTGATCGAGTACTTGTGCTCCTTGGCGCGCTTCTTGATCGCCGCCAGCAGCCGGTCGATATCGCCGAGCAGGATGTCCGAGGCGCGGGCCAGCTGCACGGCGAGGCAGGTGTCGAGCACGTCGGACGAGGTCATGCCCTGGTGCAGGAAGCGGGCCTCGGGGCCGACGATTTCCGACACGTGCGTCAGGAAGGCGATGACGTCGTGCTTGGTGGTGCGCTCGATCTCATCGATGCGCTCGACGTCGAAAGTGGCGTTGCCGCCCTTGGCCCAGATGGTTTCCGCCGCTTCTTTCGGCACGACACCGAGTTCGGCCAGCTTGGTGGTGGCGTGCGCTTCGATCTCGAACCAGATCTTGAAGCGGGTCTCGGGGGACCAGATGGCGACCATTTCGGGCCGGGAATAGCGCGGAATCATTGGCTTATGGCTCTTTGTTCGCGTAACCGATGCGTTACGCGGTAACGGCGGTAGCGGCGTTGCGGATGGCCGCGATGCGGCCGGCATAGGTTTTGGGGTCGTTGCCGGCAAATACCGAGGTGCCGGCGACATAAAGGTCGGCGCCGGCATCGGCGAGGGCCTTGGCATTGTGCTCGGTTACGCCGCCATCGACCTGGAGGTCGATCGGGCGATTGCCGATCAGCGTCCGTACCTGCCGGATCTTGTTCAGGCTCTCGGGGATGAACTTCTGTCCGCCGAAGCCGGGGTTGACGCTCATCACCAGCACCAGGTCGACATCGCCGATGACGTGCTCGATCGCCGAAACCGGGGTCGCCGGGTTGATGGCGACGCCGGCGCGCTTGCCCTCGGCGCGGATCGCCTGCAGCGAGCGGTGCAAATGCGGGCCGGCCTCGGCATGCACGGTGATCGAGTCGGCGCCGGCCCTGGCGAAGGCGCCGAGATAGGGGTCCGCCGGGGCGATCATCAGGTGGACGTCGATGAGCTTTTTGGTGAGCGGTCGGATGGCCGAGACGATCAGCGGGCCGATGGTGATGTTGGGGACGAAGTGCCCATCCATCACATCGACATGGATGTAGTCGGCGCCGCCCGCATCGATGGCGCGAATCTCGTCGCCGAGCCGGGTGAAATCGGCGGACAGGATAGAAGGCGCGATGCGGATCGGGCGGGACATGGGGCCTCGTCAGTTTTGTCGGTTTTGACGTACCGCAACCGACAGACATGGGTCCTTACCCCGCCCCAACCTCGATGTCATCCCTGCGAAAGCAGGGACCCAGCTTGCAGCCGGCGCAGCCTGATAAATGGGTCCCTGCTTTCGCAGGGATGACATCGAGTTTGTAGCCGCCCAGAGGCAAAGATCAGTCTGGAACAGCCGTAACCGGATCGCCGTCCAGCGCCGCCGCTAGCTTGGGCGGCAGCAGGTCGAGCAGGTAGCCGAGCGACAATGGCGTCTGCCAACTCATCGCGGCGCTGGCGAGGCCGTCGCCGTCGTCGAGCCAGATCGAGCGGCCCTCGGTGGCGAGCTTCAGGCCTTGATAGAGGCTCATGGCTTCGACCTTGTGCTGGATCTCGGCATTGTCGGCAGGCCAGATCGCCACGTCCATGTCGAGCAGCTCGATGAATTCGGGGCTGACGGTGATGCGGTTGTCGGGCTGGGCCAGCTTGTCGAGTTCAGCCGGGAAGCTGAGGCCGAGGTCGATCAGGAACTTGCTGGCGAGGTCATTGCTGCTCCAGGCATCGAAGCTGCCGTCTTCCCTCAGGTAAAGGTTGGTGCCGGTCTTGCCGGCAAGTTGCGGGTACTTACCGCGCACTACCGCGTAGCGATCGGCGAATGACCTGACGATGGCGTCTGACTTGGCGGTGTTGCCCGAGGTCGCCTGGTCGATGATGGTGAGTTCTGCCTGCCACGGAGCACCCCAGTGCTGGTAGCCGGCCGGCGTCACCACCACCGGCGCGATCTTCGACAGGTTCCGATACATCGCCTCGTCCATGGTGACGTAGATGGCGATGATCAGGTCGGGGCGCTGCGCGGCGACCCACTCGATGTTGATGCCGTCGGCGGTCATCACCTCGGGGGTGGCGTTGAGGGCTTTGCGGGCTGCCTCGGCCCAGGGCCAGGTGGCATAGGGGTGTTCGCCCCACCACTCCTTCACCCCGACCGGGGCGATGCCGAGGGCATAGAGGAAATCCTGCTCGTGCATGCCGACCGAGACGACACGCTGCGGTTGCGCCGGGATGGTGGTGGTGCCGTAGATATGCTCGACGGTCACCGGGAAATCCTGCGCCAGGGCCGGGGCGATCATCGCCGCCAATAGTGCCAGTACGAGCTTCAGCTTCATCTCACGTCATCCCCTGCGAACTGTTTGTCGCAGCACGTAAACGAAAGATGATCGTTGCAGTCAAGTTTGATTGCAACTCAAGGTGAGACACATCACGTCTTCGCCGCCGATGACCTCGCCGGTGGCGATGAACCCGATCGACGTGTAGAGCGCGCGGGCGGCGGTATTGGTCGGTTCGACCCCGAGCACGATGCGTGGGCAGTTCGGCAGGTTGGACATGAGCGCGGTAAGCTCAGTCAGTGCAGCGCGTCCGATGCCACGATGCTGATGCCGCTGGTCGACCATCAACCGGTAGATCCAGTAATTGCCGTCGTCCGGATCGAGCGCATACATCGCGAAACCCAGAACGCTGCCATCGACGGTAATGGCGAAGGGGAAGCAGGCCGGGTTACCGTCCGCCTCGCGCAGGGACTCAGCGTTCGTCGCTACGAAATCGCGTTGCTGCGTGGCGACCGAGAGGGCGACAAGCTGGGCGCGGTTTGCTGGTGTAACGGGTTCAAGGCGAACGATTGGCGACATCGACGCTCGTTGGCTGAATTGGCAGTGACGCAGTGCTACGTCACTTCCAGCTGTCCGGCCAGTTGCCTTCACATCAGAGCGAGCGGCGGCCCGTCGCATTGCCTTCGGCCCCGAACCGGCTATGACTTCGCGCGATTTGTCGGAGGCATGATGGACGGGTTTTCGTTCTGGCTGGTGTTTGGGGCAGGGGTGCTGAGTTTCCTAAGCCCGTGCGTGCTGCCGCTGGTGCCGCCCTACCTCACCTATATGAGCGGCGCGAGCTTCGACCAGCTGCGTGACGATGGCGCCACCGCTGGAGTGATCTGGCGGAAGAGCGTCTTCACCTCGCTGTTCTTCATCGCCGGGTTCTCAATCGTCTTCATCCTGTTCGGCGCCACGGCGACGGCGTTCGGGCAGGCGTTCCGCCAGGCACTGCCGATCATCACGCCGATCGCCGGGCTGTTCATCATCGCGATGGGGCTGCATTTCCTCGGCGTTTATCGGATCGCCTTCCTCGACCGGCAGTTGCGGCACAATGGGCCGGGCGTCGCCAGTGGCCCGGTGGGCGGGTTCCTGCTCGGGCTGGCGTTTGCCGTCGGCTGGACGCCGTGCATCGGGCCGGTGCTGGCGGCGATCCTGGCAGTGGCCTCGACCAAGGAAACGGCGCTCGATGGCGCCGCGTTGCTCGGGCTCTACTCGCTCGGGCTGGGCGTGCCGTTCCTGCTCGCCGGCATCGCCATCGGACCGTTCCTCACCTTCTTTTCCGGCTTCAAGAAGCACCTGGGGATGGTCGAGAAGGTGATGGGGGGGCTGTTGGTGGTTACTGGGCTCTTGTTCCTCACCGGGCAGTTCACTCGCATTTCCTACTGGTTCCTCGAGACCTTCCCGGTTCTGCAGCAATTCGGGTAAGCGCGGCTTAACCGTCGCTGCCGAAATCTGACGCCGAACCGATCGATCACGGTTCCGTCAACAGCCCATTCACTGCCGCTCGCGATAGTCGCCGCAACCTTGGACGAGGATGCGACGATGGCTCTCGAAGCCTATGCAGAAGATACGCCGCCGCGGCCGCAGCGCCAGCGCCTGACCGTGGTGCCGGTGGCGACGGTGCAGCTGGCGCATCGGATCGACGAGGTCGCGGCGACCTGGGCGGCACTGGAAGACGGCCAGATCGAGTCGCCCGGCCAGAGCGCCGCCTTCACCCGTGCCTGGGTCAATGCGTTCGGCATTGCCGAGGCCGACCAGTTCTACCTGACGGCCGCCTTCGACGGCGAGCCGGTGGCGCTGCTGCCGCTGTGGCGGCGGCGCGTCAAAGGGGTACGGCTGCTGTCGTGGTTTCCAGGGGCCCATGTCGGCTGCAACGCGCCACTGGTCGATGCGGCGCGGCTCGCGACGCTCGGCTCGGTCGAGCGGGCGGCGCTGTGGTCGGCGATGCTGGAGCGGCTCGATGGCGCCGACCTGATCTACCTGAAATCGGTGCCGCAGCTGTTCGTCGGGGGCGTCGACATCTTCGCCGAGCTCGGCCAGACGATCGAGGCGGAGACGCTCTATCGGGCGCAGTTCGCGAGCTGGGACGATGCCAACACCACGCAGCGCTCGAAATCGCGCCGCAAGCACGATCGCCAGCAGGGCGAGCGGCTCGAGGCGCTGGGGCAGGTGGAGTTCGAGGAGGTGCGTGGTGGCCCGGAGGCCCTGCCGATCCTCGAGGTGATGTTCCGCCAGCGCGCGGCGCGCTTCGTCGCCATGGGCGTGCCGGATCCGTTTGCCGAGCCAGGCGTACGGGCATTCTACGACGCGACGCTGTCGTCGGCGGCCGGCATCGATGTGCGCCTGCATGTGCTGCGGCTCAATGGCGAGATCGTCGCGGTGCGCTACAATATTGTGCATGGCGAGCGGCTGTTCTGCCTCATCTCGTCGATGAGCGACGACGCGACGATCCAGACCGGCTCGCCAGGCAAGCAGTGCCTGCTGCGGGTGATGCAGACGGTGTTCGATGCCGGCTACCGTGTCTTCGATATGGGCGCCGGCTTCACCGACGAGAAGCGCCACTGGTGCAACCTCAAGCTGCCGGTGCGCCAGCACTACGTGCCGCTGACGACGTTGGGCGCGGTTGCCGCCAAGGGGCACTTCGGCTGGCAGGTGCTGCGGCAGAAGCTCAAGGCCAACAAGGCGGTAATGGGCGTGGTGAAAGCGGTTCGCGGGCGGATGCTGGCCGCCAGGAGCGCGGCCCCGGTGCCTGAGGCGTCAGACTAGACCGACACGTTGCTTCGTCCGGCGCAGATGTCGCGGACACAGCTCCGCAACCAGCGATGCGCCGGATCTGCATCCAGTCGCGGATGCCAGAGCAATGACACTGTGATCCCCGGTACGGCGACCGGCAGTTGAAAGCTGGTCATTCCGGCACGCAGATTTCCGGTGTGGCGCTCAGGAACTGTGGCGATCAGCTCCGAGGCACGTGCCAGAGCCAGAGCGGCTGCGAAGCCGGCGACGATCGCAACGATCTCGCGCTGCAAGCCAAGCTGTTCCAACGCTTCGTCGACCAAGCCCTTGCCGAGGCCGCGCCGCGAGGCATGAACGTGTCGGCCGGTAGCGTAGCTGGCAGGCGTGATCTCCGCCTCGCTCAGTGGGTGACCCGTCCTGACGACCCCGATGAAGCGGTCTCGGAACAGGGCGACCGCCCGCACCTCCGGCCCGGCCGTCTGGTCCACCACACCGGTTTCAAGGTCGATGCTGCCATCGCGTAACGATCCGGTTGCTTTTTCGGCTTTCTGCACGAACCACAGCCGCACGCCCGGCGCCTCTCGGTTGACGCGAGCAATGAGCTCTGGTCCGAAGTTCTCCACGAAACCGTCGCTGCTTCGCAACGTGAAGGTTCGATCCAACCGCGTGAGGTCGAGCATCTCCTGCGGCCGCAGCACCGCCTGCGCATCCCCCACCAACTGACTGACCCGCTCGCGGAGTTCGAGCGCCCGCGGCGTCGGCACGAGGCCGCGACCGGCCCGCACCAGCAGCGGATCGCCGGTGGTCTCGCGCAATCGCGCCAGGGCCCGACTCATTGCCGATGGGCTGAGGCGCAACCGGCGGGCCGCGCGCGCCACGCTGCCTTCAGCGAGGAGCACATCGAGGGTGACGAGCAGGTTGAGATCGGGCGTCGACATGCGCCGACTCTATAGTGATGTGGCGTTGAGCGCACGAATGAAGTGCAAATGCTGCGTGTTCCGCCATGCCAGGGAAAGAACTAGTCAGGGCTGACCAAGGAGAGCCTGATGCGTTCTGATATTCGTGCCGCGGTACGAGGCCCCGGATTGGCCCTCGCCGCGCTGTCGCTGGCGATGCTGCTGTCCTCACTTGGTACCAGCATTGCCAATGTCGGGTTGCCGACAATGGCCGAGGCGCTCGATGCCTCGTTCCAGGATGTGCAGTGGATCGTCTTGGCCTACCTGCTCGCCATCACAACCCTGATCGTCAGCGTGGGACGGCTGGGCGACATCATCGGCCGTCGGCGCCTGCTGCTGGGCGGGATTGCGCTGTTCACCATTGCCTCAGTGGCCTGCGGGGCAGCCCCCAGTCTATCCTTGCTGGTTGCCGCCCGGGCGTTACAGGGGCTCGGCGCTGCCATCATGATGGCCCTCGCGATGGCCTTTGTCGGGGACACGATCGAGAAGGCGCAGACGGGCAGGACCATGGGGTTGCTCGGGACCATGTCGGCTGTCGGCACGGCGCTCGGCCCCTCGCTTGGTGGTCTGCTGATTGCCGGGTTCGGCTGGCGGGCAATCTTCCTGGTCAACGTCCCGCTCGGTCTGGTGGCGTTCGTCCTCGCGTACTGCTGCCTGCCGGTCGATGGCCGCGCTGCGACAGTGCGGCGGGGCGGCTTCGACGGGGTGGGTACCCTGCTGCTCGCCATGACGCTGGCGGCATATGCCCTGGCCATGACCATCGGGCGGGGGAACTTCGGGTTGCTCAATATCGCCCTGCTGGCAGCTGCCGGGTTCGGAGTGGGGTTCTTCCTGCTGGCCGAGACGAAAGCCGCGTCGCCATTGATCCGGCCGGCGATGTTCCACCGGTCCGGACTCGGCGCCAGCCTCGCCATGAACGCATTGGTGTCGACGGTGATGATGGCGACGCTGGTGGTCGGGCCGTTCTATCTGTCCCATGCGCTGGGGCTCGACGCCGCGCTGGTCGGCATCGCGATGTCGGTTGGCCCAGTCGTTTCGGCGCTGAGTGGCGTGCTGGCGGGGCGGATGGTCGACCGCCTCGGCGCGCGACTGATGGTCATCGTCGGGCTCGTCGCGATGGTGGCCGGCGTGGTTGGGCTCGCTGCGATTCCGGTGGCGTTCGGTGTCGCCGGCTATATTGCTGCCATGGTCGTCCTGACGCCGGGCTATCAGCTGTTTCAGGCGGCCAATAACAGCGGGGTCATGATGGCTGCTGGCGCCGGCGAGCGGGGCGTCGTCTCGGGGATGCTCAACTTGTCACGCAATCTCGGTCTGATCACCGGAGCGTCCGTGATGGGGGCAGTGTTCGCGTTCGGGTCGGCGGCGGCTGATGTCACGACGGCATCTGCGGACGCGGTCGCGGGCGGGATGCACATCACGTTCGCCGTCGCCGCGGTTCTGCTCGTTGCAGCGCTGGTGATCGGCACGCTGGGACGAACCGTCAGATGAGCTTCAGCCCCTTCATCGATGCGTGGCCCGACTTTCCGATGATGATGTGGTCGTGCACCGTAATCCCCAGCGGCCGGGCGACGTCGTTGATCCTCAGGGTCATCTCAACGTCCGCCTGCGAAGGCGTTGGATCGCCCGAGGGGTGGTTGTGCACCAGGATCAGCGCGCTGGCGCTCAGTTCCAGCGAGCGCTTGATCACCTCACGCGGATAGACCGGGGCGTGGTCGACCGTGCCGGTCTGCTGCACTTCGTCGGCGATCAGGCGGTTCTTTTTGTCGAGGAACAGGATGCGGAACTGCTCGATATCGTTGAACGCCATCTGGGCGCGGCAATAATCGATCAGCGTGCTCCATGAGTTGAGGACCGGCATGTCCGGCACCATGCGATCGCGCGCGAAGCGCTGGGCGGCGGCCTGGATGATCTTGAGGTTGGTGGCCGAGACCAGCCCGAGGCCTTTGATCTCGTCGAGCTGCTGCGGGGTGGCTGAGAACACGCCGGAAAATGAGCCGAACGCTCTGATAAGCTCCTTGGCGAGCGGCTTGGTATCCTTGCGCGGGATGACGATCTGCAGGATCAGCTCCAGCAGCTCGTAATCCTCGATGTGTTGCTCGCGGAGTTGGAGAAACCGCTGCCGGGCACGTTCGCGATGGCCGAGATAGTGGGGCGGAGCCGCCTCGCCGAGTCCATCCGGCGATGGCTTCTCCCCCTCGCTCATCGGTCAGCGACGGGCATCGAGCGGGTTGAACAGCCCCCGCGGCGAGGAGGTGAAGATCTCGACGCCGGTCTCGGTGATGCCGATAGAGTGTTCGGCCTGGGCCGAGAGCGTGCGGTCGCGGGTTACCGCGGTCCAGCCATCGGCGAGGATTTTGACGTGCGGGCGGCCCAGATTGATCATCGGCTCGATGGTGAAGATCATGCCCGGCTTCAGCGGCACACCGGTGCCCGGCACGCCGAAATGCATGATGTTGGGCTCGTCGTGGAACAGTTGCCCCACGCCGTGGCCGACGAAATCGCGCACTACGCTCATCCGCTCGGCTTCCGCCAGCGCCTGGATGGCGGCGCCGATATCGCCGGTGGTGGCGCCTGACTTGGCCGCAGCGATACCGGCGGCGAGGCCGGCATAGGTGACGTCGATCAGGCGCTCGGCCTTACGGCTGATCTCGCCCACCGGGTACATGCGCGAGCTGTCGCCGTACCAGCCATCGACGATCAAGGTCAGGTCGATGTTGACGATGTCGCCTTCACGCAACGGCCGCTCCTCGGGGATGCCGTGGCAGACGACGTGGTTGATCGAAGTGCAGATCGAGTGGCGGTAGCCCTTGTAGAACAGCGTTGCCGGGATCGCGTTGTGATCCCGGGCGAACTCGTAGGCGAGCCGATCGAGCGCCGCGGTGGTGACGCCGGGCTTCACCGCATCGACCAGCAGGTCGAGCGCTTCGGCGGTCAGGCGGCCGGCCTTGCGCATGCCGTTGAAGCCCGCTTCGCCGTGCAGCGGGATGACGCCCGAGGTGCGGCGGCTTTTGGTTTCGGCTTCGACGTAGGTGATCATGGCAGCTCCGTTCGAAACGAAAGTAGGCGTTCGGGCCAAGGATTGGAAGTGTGTTGGCGTTGCCAGCCCACGGGCAATACTGTGGGCACCGGCCCCGATGACCCGCCGGATTGCTTGACCTTTCGGGCTTTGGTGAGGCAATGCATTGTGCCTCGCAAATCCGGGGCCACCATGCCATCGCCCGAAGCCGTTACCGCCGCCCTCGTTGTCATCGGCGATGAAATCCTGTCCGGCCGGACCAAGGATGTGAATATCGGCGCGACGGCGGATTTCTGCACCGAGCTTGGGATCGAACTCAGGGAAGTGCGCGTCGTTTCCGACGTCGAGGACGATATCATCGCCGCGGTGAACGCCGTACGGGCACGCTACACCTACGTTTTCACTACCGGCGGCATCGGGCCGACACATGACGACATCACCGCCGACGCCATCGCCAAAGCGTTCGGCGTCAAGCTGCCGATCAACGACGAGGCGCGCGCCCTGCTGGAAGCGCGCTGGAAGCAGACCGGCACCGAGGTCAACGAGGCGCGGCTGCGCATGGCGCGGATTCCCGAAGGCGGAACGCTGATCGTCAACTCGGTGAGCGCCGCGCCGGGCTTCCGCATCGGCAATGTCCACGTCATGGCCGGCGTGCCCAAGATCATGCTGGCCATGCTCGAGGCGATCGCGCCGACCTTGCAGGGCGGCAAGAAGGTGAAGTCGATCACCATCCGGTGCCGCGTGGGCGAAGGCAGCATTGGTGGTCCGCTCGGCCGCATCCAGGACGAGTTCCCCGATGTAAAGATGGGCAGCTACCCGCAGATGGGGCAGACTTTCGTGATGACCGAGCTGGTGCTGCGCTCGTCCGACGAGGCGCGGCTCGCCGAGGCTGCCGGCCGGGTGCGCGAGATGGTCGCCGAGGCGCATCGCGCCGCCGGGCTTTCGACGGAAGTCGAGGCCTACTGAGTTTCCGGCCCGCAGGGGCCCCGTTTGAGATCGAGGCGGCCGGGCCGTCCAGGAGAAGCAAGTGAACCAGACCCAGCAGAAATCTTTCCCAGTCACCTGGGACCAGTTCCACCGCGACAGCCGGGCGCTTGCCTGGCGGCTGCAGGCGCTTGGGCCGTTCGATGCGCTGGTGGCGATCACCCGCGGTGGCCTGGTGCCGGCGGCGATCGTGGCGCGCGAGCTGAACATTCGGGTGGTCGAGAGCGTCGCGGTGAAGAGCTACGACCATCAGAACCAGAGCGGCATCAAGGTGCTGAAGCCGATCGCCCCGGAGCTGCTGGAAAAGGCCCGCAATGGCGGCAAGATCCTGATCGTTGACGACCTGGTGGATACCGGAGCCACGGCGCGCGTGGTGCGCGACATGCTCCCCGGCGCGCATTTCGCCACTGTCTATGCCAAGCCGAAGGGCCGCGAGATGGTCGACACCTTCATCACCGAAGTGAGCCAGGACACCTGGATCTTCTTCCCGTGGGATCTCGACGTCGCCTATGTGCCGCCGATCTCCGGCGCTACGGACTGACCGTCAGTCCGTCGTAAGTTCGATGTCGATCTTCAACCTTGCCCCGGTCGCCTCTGCATAGCGGCGGAGCGTCGACAGGGAGGGGGAGACATGTCCCCCTTCCAGTCGCGCGACCGCTGATTGCGTGGTGCCGATCTTTTTGGCGAGGTCCGCCTGCGAGAGCTTGGCGTGCGTACGGGCTTTCACCAGCGCTTCGATGATGGCGATCTCGCCTTCCGCCGCCTGGTACTCCTGCTTGAAGGTCGGATCCTCCATCAGCCGCTTCTTGAGATCAGCAATCTTGGTCATGGCCTCACTCGATCATGATTATCGCATATGAGCTATATAGCGAATACGCTATGATCGTGCAAGTGTGGTGAAACCTAAAGCTGTTGCACCACGTTGATCCACAGGCCTGAGGGGTCCTTCAGGCTGAAGCGGCGCTGGCCGAAGGGTTCGTCGGTCAACGGGTAGTCGGGCTCCTTGCCGCTGGCCCGCACTTCCTCCAGCGCCGCCGCGGCGTCCTGCACCTCGAGCTCCATACTGGTGCCGGCCGCGTAGCCCTCGGGGCCCGGCGGCCACGACGGGTGGCTGGGCGACATGAAGGCAATGCTGGCGCCATCGGCCTGCATCAGCACGAACCACTCGTTCTCGAAGATCACCGAAAAGCTCAGGTGCCTGGCCCAGAAATCGCGGCAGGCGATGAACTGGTCGGTGACGGTGATGGGGTAGCGGTCGATGAACTGCATGTCGGCCTCCTGTGCCAGGTTGGAGCGACAGGGATAGTGCACCGACCCTGACGGCTGATGTCAGGGTTTGCGGCACGCAATGAGTCTCGATGACTGACGGTTCAGACCAGAAGCCAGCCCGGCGGCGAGCGATCGGTCGGATCGACCGGATACGGATAGTCCGGCCCGAACCACTGCTGGGGCCCGATAACCAGCTTGTCCGGCGCGGCGCCAAGCCACGCGGCCCACCAGCTGAAGGTCGAGTTCGCGATGATGAAGTGCCGGCACGAGGACATGAGGAACATATCCTCGTAGGCCGAGAAGCCGGTCACCGGCCGCAACCCCGGCCAGCCTGCCAGTTCGGCTTTTGCGATGTCGACATCGTCGCTGAACAGGAAGTAGGTGGGCTCCTCCACTCTCGCTTCCAGTGCGGATTTCGCCCTGAAATAGTGGTCGGCATGGAGCAGGCCGAAGAAGGCGATCGTCTCGGGCGAGTCAGTGTAATCGCCACGCCGGATATGGACGGCGACAGGGTTTTTCGCCGCCGCGATCTCGGCGGCGAGTTCGGCGGTTCGCGGCGTTGCGAGCCGTTGCACGTCGAATGCCCGGCGAACCGATGCCTCGTGCCCTTCGAAATAGTGCCAGGATTGGAAGAAGCCGGACAAGGCGGCGGGGGCCTTCAGCTCGAGAAACCGTGGATCAAACCCCTCGATGCTGACGAGTCGTGAGCCGCCGCGGAAGGGGTTGGGCAACAGCCGCAGCGCGGCGCCGATTCGGCGGCCGATCTTGAATGGCGGCACCCGCGCCGATTGCAGCTCGATGCCAAAGTCGCGCAGGCCCAGCCGGCGGTCGCCGCGATCCCTGCGCTCGTAGTGGCGGATGTCGAAACACAGCTCCGTCCCGAGTCGCTCCGACAGGGTCAACCCGGCCGCATACTGGAACATCTGGTTCCCAAGGCCGCCGTAGATGTTGACTCCGACCAGGTTCGGTCGCGCGTTGGGCACGGTGCACTCTCCTTCTGCCGCCAATGACTATGGCGGCAAATTGTGTGGTTGTCAGTGTCCGAGCCGATGTGGCAGTGCTCAGCGGCCGCGGGCGTGATGGAATGGTAGACATACCGGACTTAAAATCCGGAGGGGGTATCCCCGTGTGGGTTCGAGTCCCACCGCCCGCACCACTCAAAGATCGGAATCATCCGCATGGCCGTTGAGCCGGTGGGGCAGTGTGCCTGACCGTGGGCCTGATGTCTCGCTCGTTGAACGCAACTGGCGTCACCCGAGCATGCCAGGGAGGATGTGCCTCGAAAAGAACGAAGGATGCTGCGGCTCTGCCGAGAGCGGGCTGCCGCGTACGGTGCTGCGCTTCAGCTCGGCGATCAGCAGCAGCGCATCCTCGGCCTTGCGGTTGACCCGGTGCTCGCGATAGGCGGCAAGGATTTCCCGGCGCTCCTCTGAGGGGAGCAGGGCTTCCAGCGAGCGATCCTTGAAATAGAGCCGACAGGCTCGGTCCCAGATGCGCAGCTGTTCTACCTCGGAGATAAGTTGCCGGTTGCGCAATCGATCGAGCGTCGGCTTTACGTTGACCAGAGGCTCGGTCAACGGAGGGTAGCCGAGTTCTTCGGGGCCGTGGGAAATCGCGACCGCGGCATCATCGTCGAGGGCCCCGTTGCAGTAGGCCTCTGCAATCTCGCCGATGGGAACCATGCCGAACGCCGCGCATTCGGCCGCACGAAGCGCCCCCATCGAGGATGATCCGAGCATGGTCACGCCGCGTGCGAGGGCGAAGAGGATTTCCTTGTGCCATGGCGCCGCCACGGCATCGAAAAAACCATCAACCAGGCCGATGGCCTCGGCGCCGTCGAGGACGGCTTGGGCGATGTCTCCCTGCTTTGCCGGCGGGCGGACCGAGATACCCGCCAGATCCGGCGTTTCGCCGTAAAGCGATGGCCCGACGAACAGCACCCTCATAGCGCCAGCACCTCGAGCGCCCGCCGACCAGGTGACCAGTTGACGTTGGTTTCCCTGTCCTCGAGCACCGCAGAAAGCGCCCGCACCACTGAGATGCCGTAGGGGGCACCGCCCAGTTCGCTCCAGACGATCTCGGCGGTGGGCCCGATGCGCTCCGCCAACTGCTCGAGCAGTTGCGGCAATGGCGTATCAGGCGGCAGCCAAGCGGGGGCGCGCGCCTCGCCTGGGCCAGGATGCTCCAGGAACGCGATCGACTCGTCTGCCTGCTCGAAATACTCGGCAGGCAGGAAATCGTCTCGACCGCCCGCGATGTTGGTAATTCTGGTCTGCGCCGCTTCGGTGATGGCGCGGCCAATGGCGCGGGTTCCTGTCGGGTGGCAGCCATAACCTGCGGCGATATCGAACAATCTGGTGCTGTCGGAGGGGCGCTCGCTGATCACGGCCATGACGCACGGGACGCCAAGGTTGGTGGTCTGGTCGAACAGCCGAAGCTCGAGGTCGGCATCCCCTATCTGTTTGCCGAATGCCCTGATCACGGCATCATCCACGGCCTCGATCGGGAACTCCGTCGCGAGCCTCGCGGCGTCCGGGAGGAGTGACCACAGGGAGGTGGCGTCTCGTTCCACCAACTCGCAGATGGCGTGAAACAGCGCTTCTTCGGTGGTGTTGCCCGAGGCGAGGCCGTTGGTGCTGCGGCCAACTTCCGGCAGGTCGGCGGCGTCCTCGCCGATCGTCAGGGCGTCGCGGGGGATCCAGAGGGGCTCATTGTGGGGCCAACTGCTTCCCTGCAGCCAGCGGATCGGTGCGCCGGTGGGCAGCGGGCGATCGGGTGGCAAGAGGCGGGCCGCATCGTAGTAGCTCTCGCCGGCCAGCCGAAGCGCATCGGCGGTGGCTAGCCGGGAGAGGACTTCCGATCGCTCGGCAATGGTGAACTCGGCGGCCTCCATCAGCGCCGATGCCATGGCGCTGGCATCGTCGCGCCCCTTTCCCTGGCTGACGCTAAGCGTCAGTCCAGCGGGCCGAATTGCTGAGAAGCAGGGGATGCCAATACGGTCGAGGCCAGTCTGGCGCGCCAGTCGGGTGATGCCGAGCGAGGCAAGATGCGGCCGCAATCGCTCAACGGTCAGCGCGGCCGGCGTATTGCGTTCGCCATACTCAAACCAGCTTGACGGCGTCGAAACGGCGCCGTCCACCGATTACTGCCGGAAGAACTTGCGGCTGGGAATGCGGGGCAGAGCCGGCAGGGCCTTGGCAACCTGGGCGATCTTCGGCGAAGCGGATGAAGTGTTCAATTGCAATCCTCCTGATGACACGGCAGGAGGCCCACAATCGAATTAAGATAGAGTTTAGGCGTGGCGAGAGAAACCAGCCAAAAGCAAAGCGTTGAGATAGTGCGCCGTGTCGTCCGGATTGGGGGCCGGATAGAGGCTTTGCCACTTTTCAACCGTGAACCCGGGATCCCGGGCCAACGCTTGCTCCCGGTATGCTGCCGCAGCCTGCTTGTCGTGCAGCATCGCCGCAGAGGCCGCCATCAGGCGCAGCGCCAGCCCCGGGGACTCCATCGCTGACAATCTCGTCAGGGCCTGCCGGTATTCGCCCCGGAAGAAGCTGACGGCTCCGGCGATCCAGTAATAGTCGTCTGGTGCCAGCGGATTGAGGGAAAGAGCCCGCGAGATCTTGGCTTCGGCTTCGTCGTGCCGGGAAAGGTGGGTGAGAACGTCTGCCTGGTCGACAAGCAGGTCAGCATGGTTCGGGGCGAACTCATGGGCCGCCTCGAAAAGCTCACGGGCGCCGGCGAGGTCATGCAGGTACAATGTGGCGTGGCCGATCTCGCGCAGGCTGGCGCTGTCGTTCGGTTCATAGCCGTAAGCGCGCTGCGCCAGATGTCGAGCTTCGTGGAGCAGTGTGCGATCCGCGCTGCCGCGCTCCAGCCACTCCAGTGTCTTGGTTCGCGCCAGCTGGGCCAGCGCCGGCGCAAAGTCCGGCGACAACTGGATCGAGCGCTCCAGCGATTTCTGGGCGCGAAGCAAGGAGTTGAGATCGTTGCGATCCCGCCGTTGCATGGCGATCAGGTAGTGGACATATGCCGATGCGGCGCCGGTCCGTCGATATTGCTGCAACTCGTAGGCGCCGATTTCGCCGCAGATCTTATCGACGAGTACTGCGCAAAAACTGTCATGGATGCCTTGCAGCGCACCCGAGCGCAGCTCGACTTCACTGCGGTAGATTCGCCGGCCCAGACCCGTTGCGACCACGTCGATACTCATCAACGCAAATGGCAGTTCTCGCTGGCAAAGCACGACGTCAGTCAGAACGACGTAGTCGGCGGGGAGCATCTCTTCCCAGATTGGACCGCTCGTCAGCTTCATTGCCGAGTGTGGCGCGATTACATCGTAGAGGCGGCTCCTGCAAAGGCTGAGCGTAACATCTGTGACGAGCGACAGCGCGATCTTGTGATCTTGTACGTCAACCAGCGGCGAGCTGTGGCGTGGTGGAACAATCAGAAGTCGAGGAATAGTGCCGGTCGTTCGTTCTGCAACTGTTCCCGGGGGCTGTGACAGGTCAGTTCTCACATCAGGAAATCCGATTGAATTGAATGGCCGTCTCCTATCCTGACCGTAGCCGCTATTTCTTGCGCGCGGAAGTACCGAGACGACGATATCTGCAACTAATGAAGTTTGCTGGGGCATCGCTGAGGTCATTCAACTCCCAGTTCACAGATGCGAGCTTCGGGCAGCTGCTCGCGATGCCGCTTTCGGCCAGATGTGGTCAGCGCGTAGTCCTTCACCGCAACCGTCGCTCCGAAAGCTCAGGCGGTCCTCGAGCCGTCGAGCTGCGACCTTGACACCGGCCCGCCGGACATCGGAAGGCTTGAAAGGGCAGGGGCGGAACGTTCTGCAGGGCCTCGGACGCAGGGTTCCGCAAACGTCCTCGATCTCGAGCCCTACCGCCCGCGCCAGCTTTTGGAGGAAAGACCTATGCTGCTGAAGCTCGAGGTGCTGGAGGCGATCAAGCGCGGCGATGTCACGCTGCAGTTCCGACGCTGGATCAGGCCGACAGTGAAGCCGGGCGGGACGCTGAAGACCAAGGTGGGGTTGCTGCAGATCGGCCGGATCGACGACATGTCGCCATCCGCCGTGACCGAGGCGGATGCGAAGAAGGCGGGTTTCGAGGATGTTGCCGAATTCAACAAGTGGCTCGGCACCATGAAGGAAGGCCCGCTGTTCCAGCGAATCGAGGTCAGCTATCTTGGCGAAGCACCATGATGCGGCTGGCGCTTTTCGCGGCCGCCCTGCTGCTAGGGGTGGTGCCGGCGGTGGCCGAGGAGGCCTGTGAGACCTGGACGGCGGGCGCACAGGAGGACGAGGGTGGACTGGTGTTCACTGTCGCTGCCTGCGCCACGGATCGGCCGGATACCTACCTGTTCCTCACCTGCTCGGCCGGTGAGGTGTTCATCCGCTATGACCTCGCAGCGGGCGCCGAGCGGTCACCGGACTTGGGCGAGGTAACCGACGTCGACTTTACTGTGGGGGTCTCTACCCAGCGGCTGTCGATGAGCTACCAGGAAATGGATGGCTTGTTCGCCAGCGAGGTGCCGGCGAACGGACCGCTGATGGCGCTGCTGAAGTCGGGCGAGGGGCTGAGCGTCGTCGATGCCGACGGTCGCTATCCGATCCACAGCTTCGGTCTCACCGGTTCATCGGACGCGCTGTCTCGGTTAGTGCGGCAGTGTAGCTAAGCCCGCAGGCGCTCGCGTAGCCAGGGCTGGTCGTCGAGGCTGGGGCCGGTGACGGTGAAACGGCCGAGCGCGCCTTCGAGCGTGCGCTGCAGGACCACCAATGCCCGGACCCATTCGGTGTAGAGCCGGCGCGACCGGCGGACGCCGTCGAGCGAAACGCAGCGGGTATGGGCAGCGTGCCAATCGGGGCGGCGCGCCTCGCGGGCGAAACGGCGGATCACCGTGGCGTGCGGCACGGGCAGGGCAAGTACTGCCCAGTAGACCGTAAGCGCGTCCGGATCGGCCCCGGTCGCCGTCTCCACCGACTGGTGGCGAAAGGCCCAGATGAGCAGGTCTTGAATGTCGATCCGTTGGGCCATTTCACCTCGCAGACGTCTGGAGCATTTCGCCGAAATGCTCCAAGTCCGTTGTTTGTCGCGCTTTCGAACCGGAAAAGTCTGCAAACCCCGCCTTCGCGGGGACGGGCCTTTTCCTGAAAGCGCTCCCAGTCTGTCGGGGAGAAACGGCCGACGAAATACCGAGTTTCCACATTTATCGGGGATAGCGGGAGGGCTGGTTGATGCGGTGTGAAGCTCGGCGTCGCAGCTTTTGCGCAAATCGATATTGACCCTCACGTAGCGTCAGGGACTATCCCCTTAGCCCGCGGAGAACGCGTGCGATGAAAACACTGACGGTCAAAGAGGTTGCGAAGCTTTCCGGGGTATCGGTCCGGACGCTGCACCACTACGACCAGATCGGCCTTCTGCGCCCCGCGTTCACCGGGCAGAACCGCTATCGCTACTACGGACAGGAGGAACTGCTGCGGTTGCAGCAGATCCTGCTGCATCGAGAGCTCGGCATCCCGCTGGGAGAGATCGGCGCCATCCTCGATGCGCCGGGCTTCGACCGGCTGCAAGCGCTGCGCCTGCAGCGCGAACGGCTGAACGAGGAAGCGAAGCGCTATGCCCAACTTGTCCGGACGATCGACCGCACGATCGCCAGTCTGGAAGGAGATCGCGCGATGAGAAACGCGGATTTGTACAAGGGCATCTCGCCCGACAAGCAGGCCGAGTATGAGGCCTGGCTGGTGGAACAGTACGGCGGTGACATGCCGGAGCGCATCGCGCTCAGCAAGCGCAAGTATGAAAGCCTGTCGGAAGCCGAAAAGCTTGAGCTCAACCAGGAGCTGCACGACATGGAGCAGGGGTTGGCCGAGGGTCTGCGCCGCGGCTTGCCGATGGGCTCACCCAGCCTCGATCCATTGCTCGGGCGGCATCGGGCGTGGGTGTCTCAGATGTGGGGCAGGCCGTGCCCGCCAGAGGCCTATGCCGGCCTCGCCGACCTCTATCTCTCGCACCCGGATTTCATCGCGCGCTATGAGGCGATCGAGCCGGGGTTCGCCGAGTACCTGTCCGGTTCGATGAAGGTCTATGCCAACCGGCAGGCGTAGGATCATGGCCGCCGGGTTAATTCGCCTGGCGGCCGGAACGTTTGGCCGCCGGCCTGCATTATTCGCCCCGAACGCCAAACCCCAGGGAGACCGGGAAATGCATAAGGACGAGATCAAGGGCACAGCCAAGCAGGCACGCGGCAATGTGAAGGAAGCCATCGGCAAGGCCACTGGCGACCGCAAGCTGCAGGCCGACGGCGCCGCCGACAAGGTGGAAGGCTCGGTCCAGAAGGCCGCCGGCAAGGTCAAGGAAGCGGCGCGCGACGCACTCAAGCGCTGAGCTGCCGGATCGACTCGCGTGAAGGCCGCCCACCGGGCGGCCTTTTTGCATTACGCTGCGGGCATCCAGCATGGAGTCGCGGGCATGATCGGCAGCATCCTGACGGGCGTCATCGCCCTCATTCATATCTACATCCTGATCCTCGAGATGTTCCTGTGGGACAAGCCGCAGGGGATGAAGGCGTTCGGCACGACGCCGGCCTTCGCTGCCGAGACGAAGACGCTCGCCGCCAACCAGGGACTCTACAATGGGTTCCTCGCGGCCGGGTTGATCTGGGGCATCTGGCTGGGTGAGGCCGGCGATCCGATCAAGATCTTCTTCCTGCTCTGCGTTGCCGTCGCTGGTGCCTTCGGGGCGGTCACGGTTGGCCGCAAGATCTTGTTCATACAGACGATTCCCGCTGTCGTGGCGCTGGTTGCGGTGTGGCTCACCTGAGCTTTTGCACAAGCAGGCAGATACTCGTTTGGGCAAAAATTGCCCACGAGTGACGAACTGGCTAACCTTGCCCTGCGGACGGATCTGAGGGGCGATAGACAGTGAGCTATCTTGAGTCGAAGCGGAGGCCACGCCTCCGACCGGGGGCGGTGCCGCCCTATTTCCGGCACATGGCGGAGGTCCTATGACCTCGAGCAAGACAGGATCCGTCGCGTGGGCGGACGAGGCGCCGGCAGCGGCTTGGGAGCCTCGGCAAACTGGGGCGCGATCCACGGTGAAGCAGGTGGTGTTCCTGGTCGATTTCGGCATGGTCAGCCACGGGCTGGCCCCGCTGTTCGTCGACGGCCACGCCACCGAGATCGGCTTCTGGGGCTTTTCCAACGACATTATCCGCCGGCTGACGCGGCTCAACGAGCTCTACGACCGGCAGGTCAACTGGGACAACCCGAACGACCCGACATGGCGGATCTCCGAGCGCGACCGCAACGAGTTCAACGCGCTGCTGCCGTTCCTCGTCTCGGAAATCCAGATCGCGCTCGGCGACAAGTGGGAAATCGTGCTGGAGAGCCAACCTATTTAGGGCGACGCCTTACTCAAAACTGTAGTGCAGACGCACGCAGCCGGCGCCGAGCGTATTCGACGACAGCAGCTTGAGGCTCTTTTCGAACCCGGTGGCTGGGAACAGCGGGAAGCCGCCGCCGAGCAGTTGCGAGATGACATAGATCTCGATCTCGTCGAGTGCGCCGCGCTCCATGAACGCCATCTGCAGCTGGCCACCACCGAGCATCCAGACGTCGCCGTCGTCAAGCGCACGCAGTTCGGCGACCAGCGCATCGATATCGGTGCGGGTCTCAAGCTGACCGATCGGCGCGGGCAGGGGGCGCGAGGTGACGACGATGACGCGCTGCTCGCCATAGGGCCACGGGATATTCTCGCGCACCAGCCAGTCATAGGTACCGCGGCCCATCACCACGGTGCGGATGCGCTTGATGAACAGGTTGTAGTCGAACTCACCCAGCTGCATATCGGTGCGCTGGGTGAGCCAGGTGAGGGACTCCTGAGGGTCGGCGATAAAGCCGTCGAGGCTCGAAGCGATGTAACCGACGATGCGGGCCATGACGATTCTCCTTGTTGGCACTTCTGTAAGGCGTTTATAAACGAACATTCGTTTATATTGGAAGCCATGTCCAGACCCCGCAAGATTTCTGACGAGGATGTCGTAGAAGCAGTCGCCGCGCTGGTGTCGCGCGAAGGCCCGGCCGGCCTGACCTTCGCCTCGGCATCGGCAGTCACCGGCCTGTCGCCGGCGACACTGGTGCAGCGTTATGGCAATCGCGAGGCACTGCTGCGCGCGGCGCTCCTATGGATGTGGGATCAGCTCGATCTCAACGTTGCCGGCGCCGATGCGAGCCATGCGGTCGATCCGGAAGGGGCGATCGCGCTGCTGGTTCGGCTGTCGGCGGGCTATGGCGCGGGCGACGAGGCGGCGCAGGGCCTGCTGTTGCTCCGCGAGGACTTTCGCGATCCGGCGCTGCGGGCCCGGGGCGTGGCGTGGAACCAGGCGATGACGCAGGCGCTGGGGCGGCGACTCAGCCAGGATCCGGCGCGGCAGGAGTTGCTCGGCCGGCTGATGGCCAGCCAGTGGCAGGGCGCCGTGCTGTGGTGGGGGTTCTCGCGCGAGGGGACGCTGCGCGGGTTCCTCAGGCGCGAACTGCGCGAGTGGCTGATGGCGACGGGAGTTTCGTAGTTTTCGGGTTCATTCCGCCGCGAACGCTCACTACATTCAGCCTCATGCGCTACCGCATGCTCGACACGGCTCTGGGACCCATGGCGATCGGCTGGACCGATGCCGGGATTTCGCGCGTGCTGCTGCCGGGCGATACGCCCGAGGAAATGCGGGCGCGGCTCGAGAAGTCCGGGGGCGTCGAGGATGCGAGCGGTCAGTCGGAGATCGCTGCGCGGATTCTCGCCTATGCCGAGGGGACGAACGACAATTTCGCCGATGTCGAACTCGACCTGTCACGGGTGCCCGAGGTCAACCGCCGCATCTACGAACATATCCGCGAACTCGCCTGGGGCGAGACCACCACCTATGGCGCGATCGCCCGCTGGCTCGGTGACGTGGTGCTGTCGCGGGCGGTGGGCGCTGCGATGGGCGCCAACCCGATCCCGCTGATCGTTCCCTGCCACCGGGTGCTGGCCGCCGACGGCCGCACCGGCGGCTTCTCTTCGCCTGGTGGGGTCCGGGCCAAGATGGAAATGCTGGCGCTGGAAAAGGCTGCTTCGCCGACCGGGCAGTTCTCGTTCGGGTTCTAGGCCAGGGTCATTGCCCTCGCTTGAATACCTTCAGGTGGCCGAGTTGCTTGACCACCCTGCTGGCCACGGTTTCGATCGGATCTGCGATCGAAACCGCCAGCACGTTCTCATCCGGGTCGGGGCGCTCGAGCGTCGCAAACTGGCTGTCGAGCAGCTTTGGGCTCATGAACTCGTGGTTGCGGGCCTCGATGCGCTTGCGGATGGTGTCGATGTCGCCATCGAGGAAGACGAAGAGGATCGGCTCTCCCGCCTTTTCGGTGAGGAAATCGCGATAGGCGCGCTTCAGCGACGAGCAGGCGCCGACCGCGACGCCCTTTTGCTCGGCCGCGTCATGCAGCGCGCCGGCCAGCGTCTCCAGCCAGGGCCAGCGGTCCGCGTCGGTGAGCGGGATGCCGTTGCGCATCTTTTCCTTGTTGGCGGGCGGGTGATAGCCGTCGCCGTCGAGGAACGGGGCGTGCAGCCGCCGCGCTATGGCCGCGCCGGTCGCCGACTTGCCTGACGACGACACCCCCATAGCGATGATGATGCGGGCATTCTCAAACGGTGGCAGTGAAGGCGCCGTCGACATAGAGGATGTGTCCGTTGACGAAGGTGGAAGCCTCGGAGGCAAGGAAGACGGCGGCGCCGCCCAGTTCGGCGGGTTCGCCCCAGCGGCCCATGGGCGTGCGCTTTTCGACCCAGGCGTTGAACTCCTGGTTCTTCAGCAGCGCCTCGTTGAGCTCGGTGCGGATGTAGCCGGGCGCGATGCCGTTGACGTTGAGGCCGTGCCTGGACCAATCGACCGCCATGCCGCGGGTCAGGTTGGCGATGGCGGCCTTGCTGGCGGCATAAGGCACTACCGAGGTGCGGGCAAAGTTGCTCAGCACCGAGCAGATATTGATGATCTTGCCGTGCTTGCGGGCGATCATGCCGCGCGCCACGGCGCGGCCGACGATGAAGGCCGAGGTCAGGTTGGTGTCGATGACCTGCTTGAACTTTTCGAGCGGCCATTCCTCGAGCGGCGCGCGGTGCTGCATGCCGGCATTGTTGACGAGGATATCGATCGGGCCGATCTCCGTCTCGGCATGAGCGATGGCGTCCTCGACGCTGTCCTCACTGGTGACGTCGAAGGCGAGGGCCTTGACGTTCAGCGCGCCGTCATCGGCGAGACGAGCGGCGGCTTCTCCGAGGGCTGCGGGATCGCGGCCGTTGAGGATCACCTCGGCGCCGGCGCCGGCGAGCGCCGCGGCGATGCCGAAGCCGATGCCGCGGCTCGAGCCGGTGACCAGAGCGCGCTTGCCGCTCAGATTGAATAGAGAAATCGAGTCCAAAGTCAGTGCCCCTCCCAGGCTCAGGCGGCGCGAGACTAGTAGATGACGCGCGGCTTGGTAAGACCAAGAGACCTTCGTGGTGAGGGACGTGCACAGCGTAGCTGCGTCCGGTCTCCGATGGGGTGGCATTCGGGCGTCGCCCGTGCCAAAAAGCCGCGCAAAGAAATCCTAATGACTCCCAATGGAGATAATGATGGCGTCTGCCGATATCGGCCTGATCGGGCTCGCAGTAATGGGCTCCAATCTGGCGCTCAACATCGCCGAGAACGGCTACACCATCGCGGTGCACAACCGCACTGCCTCGAAGATCGACGATTTCGTCGCGATGGCGAAAGAGCAGGGGCTTGATCAGAAGGTCGTCCCGGAAGCGGACCTGGTGCAGTTCATCCAGTCGGTGAAGCGGCCGCGCTCGATCATCATCATGGTCAAGGCCGGTAAGCCGGTCGACGAGATGATCGAGCAGCTGCTGCCGCATCTCGAAGCGGGCGACGCCATCCTCGAATGCGGCAACTCGCTCTACACCGACAGCCAGCGGCGCTACGAGTATCTGAAATCCAAGAGTATCGGCTTTCTCGGTATCGGTGTTTCCGGTGGCGAAGAAGGTGCGCGCCATGGCCCGTCGATCATGGTGGGTGGCCCCGAGCAGCAGTGGAAGAACGCCCAGCCGATCCTCGAGGCGATCTCGGCCAAGTTCAACGGCGAGCCGTGCTGCGCCTATCTCGGCGAAGGCGGCGCGGGCCATTTCGTCAAGATGATCCACAACGGCATCGAGTATGGCGACATGCAGATGATCGCCGAAACCTATGGCGTGATGCGCGACGGGCTGGGGATGAACCCGGCGGCCGCCGCAAAAGTGTTCAAGGACTGGAACCAGGGTCCGCTCAACTCCTACCTCATCGAGATCACCGGCTATGTGCTTGAGGCGATCGAGCCCAGGACCGGCAAGCCTTTGGTCGAGCTGATCCTCGACAAGGCCGGCCAGAAGGGGACCGGCACCTGGACCGCCATCGCGGCGCAGCAACTCGCGGTGCCGGCCACCGCGATCGAGGGCGCCGTCGCGGCCCGCTCGATCTCGTCGCGGAAGGAAGAGCGCGTGGCTGCCGAGGCTGCCTATGGCAAGCCGTCCGCCGGCAAGGCTGACGTATCGCTCGCTGAGCTCGAGAAGGCGCTGCTGGCGGGCAAGATTGTTTCCTATGCGCAGGGCTTTGCGGTGCTGTCGAAGGCCTCGGAAGAGTTCGGCTGGAACCTGCCGCTCGCCACCATCGCCAAGATCTGGCGCGCCGGCTGCATCATCCGCTCGCGCTTCCTCGACCAGATGTCGGCGGCCTACGCCAAGGGCGAGGCCACCAACCTGCTGATGGTGCCGGACTTCGTCACCATCATGCAGGACGCGCACAAATCGCTGCGGAAGATCGTCGCGGCAGGGGCGATCGGCGAGTTCCCGCTGATCTGTCTCAGCGCCTCGCTCGCCTATTTCGACAGCTACCGCCAGGCGCAGGGCACGGCCAACCTGACGCAGGGCCAGCGCGACTTCTTCGGTGCGCACGGCTTCATCCTCACCGACCGCGAAGGCGAGCAGCACGGCAAGTGGCCGTCAACGCTGGGGAAGTAAGCAACACCCGCCGCACCAAGAAAAATCCCCGCGAAAGCGGGGATTTTCATTTGTGCTATTCGCCTGCCGGGCGCTCGACCGGATCGCCGTTCTCGTCATGCGGCGGGGTCTGCTGCTGGCCGGGCTGACCCATTTCGTGGATGTGATCCTTCTTCGCCACGCGCGGGCGATGCATCAGGTCGAAGCGGCGCACCGTGTAAATGAAGAGCAGCGCTGCCACGATCACCAGGATGCCGGCGCCAAGGAACGGCGCGCCCGGGAAATAGCCCGGCGTGCCGGGTTGGGCCTGGGTGAAGTGGCTGAAGAGCTGGGTTGCCAGCAGGGGCCCAAGAATCGAGGCCAGCGAGTTGGTGGCGTTGATGGCGCCCTGCAACTCGCCCTGCGCATCGTCGGGCACCTGGCGCGACATCAGCGAGTTGATGGCCGGGCCGGCGACACCGGCGAGCGAACCGAAGATCAGGAAGAAGTAGAGCGGGATCTCGGAGTGGATCGAGGCCGTGCCGATGAAGGCGATCGCGGCGGCCAGCATGCCGAGCAACACCGTGGACCACTCGCCGATCCGCTTGGTCAGCAGCCCGACCAGCAGCGCCTGGCTAGCGGCGAAGCCCAAGCCGAAACAGCCGAGCGCCACGCCGATCTGCGCCGACGAGAAACTCAGCACTTCGATGGTGAAGAAGTTCCACACCGATGGGAAGGACTGGCTGGCGAGGACGAACATGCCCAGCGAACCCATGAGCCAGAGGACGACCGGGTTCTTGCTCAAGCTCCACAGCACGCCGAACGGGTTGGCGCGGCGGATATCGAACTTGCGCCGCTTGTCCCTGGCCAGGCTCTCGGGGAGGACGAAGAAGCCGAACAGCAGGTTGGCGCCGGCGAGAATAGCCGCTGCGTAGAACGGCCAGCGCGGCCCGAGTTCGCCGAGCAGGCCGCCGATGACCGGGCCGAAGATGAAGCCGAGGCCGAAGGCGGCGCCGATCAGCCCGAAGCGGTGGGCGCGTTTCTCACGTGGAGTGATGTCGGCGATGTAGGCGGTTGCTGTCGCCACCGAGGCGCCGGAGATGCCGGCAATGGTGTGGCCGATAAAGATCAGCACCATCGAGTTGGCAAAGCCCATGATGGTATAGTCGATGGTCAGCCCCGCCAGTGCGATCAGGATGATCGGGCGGCGGCCGAAGCGGTCGGACAGGTTGCCGAGCGCCGGGCCGAACAGGAACTGCATCAGCGAATAGGCAAAAACCAGATAGCCGCCGATCACCGCGGCCTGCGCAACGCTGCCGCCCGAGAGCTGGCCGATCAGTTGCGGCAGCACTGGCAGGATGATGCCGTAGCCCAGCATATCCAGGAAGATGGTGATGAGCACGCAGGCGAGCGTGAGATTGGATTGCGGAGAAACAGACATGCGGGGCGATTATTCCCAGTTTTGGAGCGGCAGTTGACACATCGCCTTCAACGAAGGCAAGCGGCAACGATCTAGTGGACATCCGGCCGCGGCAAGCGCGGCGCAGATGGCAGCCCCTCGGGATCGGGCGCGGCGTCGTAGCCGTAGAGCCAGTCGAGGCGCTGCAAATGCCCGCGCGGGCCTTGCAGCTTCACTAGGGCATTACGGGCCAGGGTGAACGGCCACTCCAGGTGGAAGGCAACGCCGTTGGAGTTGGAGAGCTTTCGTACCCGCTCAACGCGCGGCTGGCGCAAAGCGGCATAGCGACGGAGCGCCGAGTCGGCATCAGCTTCGGTCATCAGCAGCGGCGCGAGGATGGCGGCGTCCTCGATGGCCATGGCGGCGCCCTGCGCCTGGAACGGCAGCATGGCGTGTGCGGCATCGCCGATGAGGCCGACGCCGCCTTCGGACCAGGTCGGCGTGGTGATGGTGGAGACCGGCCAATAGCCCCACTGGTCGCCGGCGGCCTCGCGGATGGCGGCGAACTGCCGGCTCTTCAGCGCGGCCCAGGGCAGGTCCGGGGCGCGTGGCGGCTCCGCGCCAAAGGTGCGTGCTGCCTTGGATTTGGCGAACAGCGCGACGTTGACCTGGTGACGGTGCGGTAACGGGTAGGTTACGGCATGATAGCCCGGCCCCCAGAGCAGGCTGGTGCGATCCGGCGCCAAGACGCCATCGAGCTCCGACTGGCCGAGCGTGATGCGCCAGGCGACCATGCCGGAATAGGTCGCCTCGGGCCCCATCAGAACGCCGGTGCGGGTGCGTGAGTTGACGCCGTCGGCGCCGATAAAGGCAAAGGCCCGGGCCGAACGCGATTTGCCATCGGCCTCATCGACGGTGACCGAAACGCCACGCGAATGGCTCACCACATCGTAGGCACGCACGCCGAACAGCAGGTCGATATTGGCGAAGCGCTTGCAGGCCCGGTACAGGACGTCGGCCAGATCGGCGCGGTGCATCACGGTATAGGGCACGCCGGAGCGCTGCTCCATCACCTGGCCGAGCTCCAGCGTCACCAGCGGCTGGCTGGCGCCATAGGGATAGATGTCGATGCCCGCGGGCTCGAACGCCTTTGCAGCCAGCGCCTTGTCGAGGCCCAGCCGGTTAAGGATTTTCCGCGCGTTAGGGCTGACCTGAAGGCCGGCGCCGACTTCCTGCACCTGCGTGTTACGCTCGAGCACGACGACGGTGGCGCCGAACTTGGCCAGCGCCAGCGCCAGCGTCATGCCGGCAATGCCGGCTCCCGCGATGTAGACGGTGCGTCCGTTGCCGGACATCGGGAAATCAGGCGGCTTCGGAGTGATAGACGGCCGAGAGCGGCTCGGAGGTGCCGGGCGCCAGCTGCGGATTGAAGACGTAGAGCGTCGAGCAGTACGAGCAGACCGTCTCGTTGTCCTTGCCCATGTCGATATAGATGTGCGGATGGTCGAACGGGGGCAGGGCGCCGACGCACATGAACTCCTTGGAGCCGACCTCGATGCGCGGCAGACCCTGGGTATTGTGGAAATGCGGGGTGCTCTCGTGCGCCATCGGGTGGTCCTCGGGTTCGAATTCGGCCGGAACATAACGGCGCGAAGCCGGGAAGCCAAGAGTCCGCTTGATGATCCGGCGGGGGCGGCTCGCGCCAGCGGATGTAGCTTTGACGATGCCTCCACACTTGCTAAACCAGCGCCCCAATCGAAAGGCCGCTCCCTTGCCCCAGTTCAGCTCAGCCGGAATTTCCATCGCCTATGACGTGCATGGCGAGGGCAGGCCGATCCTCCTGATCCACGGCTTTGGCTCGTCGGGGAAGGTCAACTGGATCGACACGGGCTGGGTGGAGACACTGGTGGAGGCGGGGTACCAGCCGATCACCTTCGACAATCGCGGCCATGGCGCTTCGCGAAAACTCTATGACGCGCAGCTCTATTTCGCGCATGAGATGGCGAGGGACGCCAAGCGGCTGCTGGACCATCTCGGCATCGGCAGGGCACCGATCATGGGCTACTCGATGGGCGCCCGCATCGCCGCCTACCTTATGCTGCAGGATCCGGACGCGGTCAGCTGCGCCGTGTGGGGCGGCATGGGACTCAACCTGATCTCGGGCCTCGAGGACAGCGAGGAGATCATCTCGGCGCTGACCGCCGAGTCGCTGGACCAGGTGACCGGGCGCACCGGCCGGCAGTTCCGCATCTTTGCCGACCACAACAAGGCGGACCGCGCGGCGCTCGCCGCCTGCATGGTCAACTCGCGCGAGCCGATGCGCGAAGCCGATGTCCGGCGTATCAGCCAGCCGGTGCTGGTGGCGGTGGGCAGCGACGACGACATGGCGGGCTCGGCGGCAGGACTCGCGGCGCTGCTGCCTGAGGGCGAGGCGTTCACCATCGAGCGGCGCGATCACATGCGCGCGACCGGCGACAAGCAGTTCAAGGCGGCGGCACTGGAATTCCTCGCGCGGCACGCCCAGGAGTAACCATTCAGCGCGAGTTCAGGGCCCGCGAACCAATCTGTGCGCTATGGGTTGGTATCGGAGCACGTTTTGGCTTATATCGGCATCCGCCGATGGAGAGCGTTATGAGCACGAATTTGAGAACGGCCAATGTCACGGCCATGGACCCGGTGTGGGACGCGGTGGTTTCGGGGGCCCGCCAGGTGGTGGCCAGCGAACCGTCGCTGACCAATCTGCTCTATTCCAACGTGCTCAACCACGACGGCTTCGAAGATGCGCTCGCCCACCGTCTGGCCGAGCGACTTGACCACCCGGATGTTTCAGCCGACCTGATCCGCCAGGCGTTCCGCGAAGCGCAGGAGTCGCGCCCGGAGATCGGGCTCGAGGCGCGCGCCGATCTCGCAGCGACGCTGGAGCGCGATCCCGCCTTGCACAAGGCGGTCGATTGCTTCCTCTATTTCAAGGGTTTCCATGCCATCCAGACGCACCGCTTCGCGCATGCTCTGTGGCTGATGGGGCGCAAGGATTTCGCGCTTTATCTGCAGAGCCGCTCGAGCGCGGTGTTCCAGGTCGATATCAACCCGGCGGCGCGCATCGGCAAGGGCATCATGCTCGACCATGCCACCGGCTTCGTGGTCGGCGAGACCGCCAGCATCGGTGACAATGTCTCGATCCTGCAGGGCGTGACGCTGGGTGGCACCGGCAAGTCCGAGGAAGATCGCCACCCCAAGATCGGCAATGGCGTGCTGATCGGCGCGCACGCCGTGGTGCTGGGCAATATCCGCGTGGGCGACTGCGCGCGTATCGGCGCCGGCTCGGTGGTGGTCAAGGAAGTGCCGCCGCGGGTGACAGTGGCCGGCGTTCCGGCGCGGATCATCGGCGAGGCCGGCACGCCGCATCCGGCGTCCGTGATGGATCAACTGGCCGTGGTGCAGGACCTCACCGGCTGATTCTGCCGCTGATTGGCGGCGCTTCCGCCACTTTTTGCGCCCTTCATCGCGGAAAAATGCGCGGCACGGGATTGCCCGCCGGGGCGCAATGCCTATTGTGGCGATCCCAAATCGACCCCGCGAATGCCCTTGAAGGAGCCGCCGTGAACCATCCTGAAATCATCAAGCTCCAGAAGTTTCTGCAGCAGAAGTTCGGCAACCGGAACATCGATGTCCGCCCGCGCAACAAGCAGAACGACAGCGTGGAAGTGTATCTGGGCGAGGAATTCCTCGGCCTGATCTATGTCGACGACGAGGACGGCGACCGCTCCTACAACTTCCAGATGGCTATTCTGGACGTCGACCTGGACGAGATCCACTAAGCAGAGCCTGCGCGGCGCGCGCCTCAGAGCGCGCCGATCTGCCCCAGCCTGGCGGTGAGTTCCGCATCGAAATCACGCCAGTGCTGCAGCGCGGGTTCGGGGAAGGCGTAGACCGCCGCGATGCCCGGCCCGAGATAGACTGTCCTCAGGCACTGGCCTGTCGCCGCCGAGGCAATCGGCTTCGAACATTTGGCGACGAACGGCTCGGCCGACAGCGGGTCGTACCAGACCACTTCATCGGCATAACCACCGTCGGCGCGCAAAGGCTTGCCCACGAGACCTGGTGGGCCGGCCAGTTGCTCGGGCAGGAACTGGTGGAGATATACTCCGTCGAGCAGGGCTGCGCTCGGTCGCGCCCGGCTGCGCGGCAGCAGCGTCACATCCACCGGCTCGCTGTGTCCGTCGACACCGAACGGCAGCTCGAAGCGCAGGTCGATCTGTTTGGCAAAGCCCTCGATCCGCTGCTCTTCGTAGCGAAACCACGATAGCGGAATTTCGAGATCGCGCCCGCCGAGCGTGCGGGTCAGGGTGGTCTCAGTGTCAAGGCGGTGCGCCTGCGTTCGGGCGCTGCGGCCAGCGGCGTCGATCAGGTAGGCAAAGCCGATTCCGACGAGAGCCAGCAGCACGGCGATGGCGGCGAGATTGAAGCCGATCGCGTGGTGATGGGGTCTGTGGACCTGAGCCTCGCGGGCCATCGCTCTCAAATTAACCAGTGTTGTGTGCGTCAGGTGACATCCCACTGGGCGCTGGATATGCTTAACAAAGAGTTAAGACGATCATTCAGAGGGTGCGTGAATGCTCAGGGAATTGCTGCTGGCAGGCTTGATCATGGCGGTTGGGCTCGCCATCGCCGGTGTCGGCACCTACCTCTATCAGTGGCTGGCGAAGGCACAGGCGGTGCTGCGCTATGACGGCAAGACCATTGCCCACGGCCTCGGCTACCTGGCACTGAGCTTCGTGTGTGGTCCGATCATCATGCTGCAGCTGGGCTGGCAGCATGATCGCAACGGTACACTGTCGATCAGTTCGGCGCTGATCGCTGCATTCGTCGGCTTCGGCTGGGCCTTCATCACCGGCCTGATGTTCGTCGGCACCTATTTCGCGCTGACGGCGTAAGCCAGCTGCCGGCCGGCGCGTGGCACCACCCGTTCCCGTCGAACTGAAGCCGCATGACCGGCTTTGGGCAAGTGCTGTGGCGGCGGAAGTCGAGCGGCTTGCCGTGACGCTTGGCGAGGAACTGCTTGCCGTCCATCACGTCGGATCGACCGCCATCCCGGGCATCGTGGCGAAGCCCACCCTGGACATTGTCCCCGTGGTTCGCTCACTGGACGCGCTCGATGCCATGCGGCTGGAGGTGGAGGCACTGGGGTATCGATGGTGGGGGGGGTACGGCCTCGCCGGCCGGCGGTTTTGTACGCTCGACGATCCTGAGACCGGCAAGCGCCGCGTTCACCTGCATTGCTACCAGGTGGGTGCTGCCGCGATCGGGCGACATCTGGCGTTTCGCGATTATCTGGTGGCTCACGCCGAACTCGCCGCCCAGTACGAGGCCGTAAAGCGACACTGCTTCGAGGAGCATCGAGCCAGCTCGCACGACTACAGCACCTGTAAGGGTGATTGGATAAGGCGCATCGAAGCCGAGGCGCTGGCTGCGCTCGGCTGACGCTTACTTCGACGCAACGAAGGTGGTGCGGGGATCGACCAGGTCGACCCACTGGCCGGCGTCGGCCTGCGACTGGCGCTTCAGGTAGGTGTAGGGCGTCTCGTTCCAGACGAGGATGCGGCCATCCTGGTTGTCGAGCACGAGGTCGCCACGGTCGGTACGGACCATCAGCACGGCATGGCCGGTGCCCTTGGCTTCGCGGACCACGGTGACCAGCAGGGTCGACGGGTTCCAGCCGGCAGCGATCAGCGCCTTGCGCTTGGCCAGCGCGAAATCCTCGCAGTCGCCATAGCCGTCATCGGGGTACGCCCAGTACTCGGCGACCTTGTAATAGTCCTCGTCGGTGATGGCGGTGATGGCCGAATTGACGACGTTGTTGATCTGCACCAGCTCAGACCAGCGGGCCTCGTTCAGCGCCATGGCGCCAACGGCGTTCGGGTTGGCCTTGCATTCGCTGCGATGCGACTTGCAGAACTCGGAGGCGCCCACCGGGATGCTGGTGATGCCGCCGGCCGGAGCGAAGGCGGGGTTGGTGAAATCGACCTGGTCGGCATGTGCCGGCATGGCGAGAATGAATGCCGCCATCCCGATTGCGACTGCCGCTGCGATGAACCCTTTGAACTTCGACATCGTGGTTGCCCCCTGACGGAAGCCACGATGCCGGGGCCGAATTGCCCCGAACGAAAAACTGCAAGCTAGTTTTTATGCGAATTCGAACGATCCTGGTGAGGACTCGTTAGGCATAGCGGTGCGGATGGAAATCAGAGGCGGGTCAGAGCGCTCGCAACGAACAGCGAAGCGCTCTAGTTGACCCGCAGGTTCTGCTGCACGACGGTGAGCATTTCCTGGGCTGAGACGAACTCGACCGCGACGCCGTCGCCGAAATGACGGACGACGCGGGCGCGCATGCGGCCGAGCGTCACCGGCGTACCCATGGCGGGGCGGACGGCAAGCTCGATCGCGGCACCCGAGAGCGAGATGTCGATGATCTTGCAATTGTAGCGGCGGCCATCGTCGAGGACGACAGTGGAGTGCCGGTTGTCGGGCACCACGCGCTCGTGCCGGCGGTCTTCCGGCAGGTTGAGCAGGTCCTTGTTGGCGAGCCAGGTCAACTGGGCGGCCATCTTGTCGCGCTTACGCGAGGTCGCGACGATGTCCATCTTGAAGCCGCCGTCGATGACGTCGGTGACGTCACCTTCGATGCGGCCGAGATGATCGATGTAGGCAATGACGCGTTCGCCGGCGATCCCCGAGATCGGCGCGATCACCACAGCGTCGCCCGGCGACATTTCGAGCACCTGGCAGGGAAACTCACGGCGATCGGTAAGCATGTAGCGGCCGAGCAGCGAGACCCTGACGCGCTGGAAGCGCGGCAGCTGCGCATACGAGCGGGCAGGTCGCGCGGAGCGTGCGTTGTCGGTGAGCATCAGAGGGACCTGCCGGGGGCCAAGCGATTGATTGGCCTACACTAGTCCGCTCTTGGTTAATCGAAGGTAAGGCTTGCGGCGCGCAATGCGCCAAATCGGCGATTTTTGGAGCAGCATTTGCTTTTCCTTGAACCGCACTGTCGCTCCAGTCCCTGCTTTGCCGCGAGATCGAAGCGGAAAAGTCTGCAATCCCCGCCTTCGCGGGGACAGGCTTTTTCCTGATCTCGCTTTACCGCCGGCCGCCGTCGATCACTGCGAGATGGGCGTAACGGCGGGCGGTGCGCCCGAACACGGTGGCGCTCATCGGGGCAGGGACGGCTGCTCCGGCGCTGGCAAAAACCAGGTCTTCGGCCGGCACGGCGGCCGCGACATCGCTCGCCATGTCGGCGAGCGACACGTCGTCGGGCCAGATCAGCCGCAGGCCGGTGATGCGCTGCTCCATGATCGGCTGGACGCCGAACCAATAGGGTTCGTCGATCGAGGTCATGGCGCCGAGCAGGCGCGTCTGGGTGCTGCCGTTGTGACGCAACGGCAGCAGGATGGTCTCGACCGACAGGCGCGTGTGCACCGCCGTCGTGCCCTGAAAGGTGACGAGGGCAACCGCATGATCCTCGGTGACGGCGCGGACCAGGGTGTCGATGGCGTCGCGGTCACGTTCGTGCCACAGACGCGTAAAGGAGCGGCCTTTCAGCTCACGGGCATAGGCCGAGCAGAGATGCGAGCCGGCGAGGCGGAAATCGAACTCGTTGGAATCGTTGAGCTCGAGGATAAAGGTGTTGGCGAGGGCGGAGCGGATTCGGGTCGGGTCGATATCGCGCCGATCCGGAGCACTGCGAGAACCGCGGAGCGCATTCCAATAGTCGAACAGCGCCTTGGTGCTGGCCTTTTGCATAGTCTTTTTGCCTTGTTCCCAAACCCCGAGCATCGCGTCCCGGAGAAGGGGCGACCGCCGCAACAGCAAGAGTGACAAAAGCCCGAGCGGAAATCGCCCTTAAACAATTGTTAGGGTTAACGCGGCGGGCCCCGTGTGGATAAGTCGGGGGAATGGGCTACAAAGCCCGGAAAACCGGGAGTTTTCATGTCTGACGAGCGAAATCACCAACAAAATCAGACGTCTGACGGTCGTCAGCCAGCCATTCTGCTGCCCGGCGTGGTGACCGCGCTGCTGGGCCTGATGTTGGCCGTACACCTCGCCAGAGCCTTCGTTCTTAACGAACAAGGGGACCTCCAGCTCATCTACTGGCTGGCCTTCATCCCGGCTCGCGGCATCCCCGGAGCAGGGTTCGAGGGAGGGTGGATACCGCTGCTCTGGACACCGTTCACGCACGCCTTTTTGCATGCGGGATGGGAGCACCTTTTAATCAATTGCGCCTGGTTGGCCATTTTCGGCACCCCGGTGGCCCGTCGCTATGGGCCGCGCGCCACGGTGATTCTCTTCCTCGCGAGCGCCGCGGTTGGCGCCGCGGCGTTCGCCGCAACGACGCTGCCGGAAGTGCAGCTGCTGATCGGCGCCTCAGGTGGCGTCGCAGGCCTTACGGGGGTAGCGTGCCGCTTCATCTTCCAGCCGGTGATCGTCGGGCGCGATCCCGAGACTGGCGCCGAGCACGTGCTCGGGCGCCGGATGGCGAGTCTCGGGGAGCTGATGCGCAACCAGCGCGCCGCCTTCTTCATTGTGGTGTGGCTGGTGCTCAACGCAGCGGTACCGTTCCTGCCCATGCTGATCGGGCAGTCGATTGGCATCGCCTGGCAGGCGCACCTGGGCGGCTTCCTCGCCGGCCTGTTTCTCACGCCGCTGTTCGAACGCCGCCCCGCCGCCTCTGAGGAGGAGAGCAAATGAGCGATATCACTGACCTCACGGCCCGCATGGTCACGCTGGAGACGACGATCGCCTTCCAGGATCAGGCGATCGAGGAACTGAACGCGGCGCTGGCCGAGCATTTCAAGCAGATCGAGGCGCTGAAGCGCGAACTCAGCAACCTCGGCTCGCAGCTGCGCGACGTCGAGGCGCATCCGGCGCTGGCGCCGGCGGTCGAACCGCCGCCGCCGCATTACTGAGCTTTGTAGACCTCAGCCGGATCGAACAGCCGGGGCTCGCCGCTGTGGCGCAGCGTCCCGGCGCTTTCGACGATGCGGTAGAAGCAGCTTTTCCGGCCGGTGTGGCAGGCGGCGCCGCGGCCGGTCTGCTCGACCAGCATCAGGATGGCGTCCTGGTCGCAGTCGACCGAGAGTTCCACCACTCGCTGGATCTCGCCGGACGTTTCTCCCTTCTTCCAAAGGGCTTTGCGCGATCGCGAGTAGTAGTGAACCTCTCCGGTCTCGATAGTACGGGCCAGCGCCTCTGCATTCATGAAGCCGACCATCAGGACACGGTTTGAACCTGCCTCCTGGGCCACGGCTGTGATCAAACCGTGCGCGTCGAACTTGGGGGCGAAGACAGTGCCCTCGTCGCGCTGCTCATGGTCCAGGGTGCTGGGGTCGGCAAAGGTGGTGCTCATGGCGGGGTTCTATCCCGCACCGGGCTCGCGCTCAATCCTCGAGCGCGATCCAGATTTCGACCGTGCCAAGGCCGGTATGCTCGTTGAAGTCGGGTCCGTAATACTCGATGAAGCTCCAGGGCGCGTGCTTCTTGCGATAACCGGAGGTCGGCAGCCATTGGGCAAAGATCGCTTCGATGGTCGAGCGGATGGTGGTGATATGGCCACGATGGGCGAGGCGGGCGTAGCGCTGAGCCGGCACGGTAACCAGCGTGAACTCGCGCGGCAGCTCGGCGGTCTCGCGCACCTCCATGGCGGCCATGTACTCGCACTCGCCGGTTTCGCTGAAATAGCGCCCGGAGAGGCCGTAATAGACGCCCGGGATTTCGCCCGGAACGTTGCCGACATAGGGGCCGAAGCGCTGCCACTGCGCCGGGATCCCGGCATCGGCGTTCGCGGCATAGCGTGCGACCAGCCCCGCGACGCGGATCGGGCCGCGGTCCTCGATGCGCGGCGCGCACAGGTCCACCGGCACCTCGGGATCCATGCGCAGCGGCTCGAGCAAAGGCAGGTCGTCGAGGCGACGCCGGTGCCGCACTTCCTCGGGCGTCAGGCCGGTCAAGGCGCGGAAAGCGCGGGTAAAGGCCTCGTGCGAGCCGTAACCGGCATCGAGCGCGACGCCAAGGATATCGGGGGCGCCGCCGGCCAGCGCCTTCGCCGCTTCGGTGAGCCGGCGTCCGCGGAGATAGGTGGAGATCGAGTAGCCGGTCACCTGGGGGAAGATGCGCGACAGGTGGAAACGCGAAACGCCGGCATGTACGGCCATTTCCTCGAGCGTCAGCGGCATGCCGAAGCGCGATTCGATGATCCAGAGGGTCTTGGCGACGGCGGACATGGGCTCACCCTATGCCCGCCCAGATATAGCAGACTTGATCGCGGTTGCGGTCAGCGCCCTGCGCGTGACGTCACCGCTTGCCGACCATGGCGAAGAAACGATCCTGCTCGTTACGGTCCTCGGCGAACACGCCGGTGAAGCGCTGCGTGATGGTGAGCGCACCGTGGGCGCGCACGCCGCGCATCGACATGCACATGTGCTCGGCTTCGATCATCACCGCGGCGCCGCGCGGGTTGAGGTGCTCGTTCACCGCGTCGATGATCTGCGCCGTCATGTTCTCCTGCACCTGCAGGCGGCGGGCATAGACCTCGACCAGGCGAGCGAGCTTGGACAGCCCGACAACGCCGTCATGCGGCAGGTAGGCGATGTGCACCTTGCCGAAGAACGGCACCATGTGGTGCTCGCAATGCGACGAGAACGGGATATCGCGCACCAGCACGACGTCATCATAGCCGCCGACTTCCTTGAAGGTCTTGTGCAGCACCTCGCGCGCATCGTTGCCATAGCCGGCGAAGAACTCGCGGTAGGCCTTGGTGACGCGGTGCGGGGTTTCCAGCAGGCCCTCGCGCGTCGGGTCGTCGCCGGCCCAGGCGATCAGCGTGCGAACCGCCGCTTCCGCTTCTTCGCGGCTGGGACGGGTGATTTCAGGGACGAGCTTGACGTGCTGCGGCTTGGCGCTGGCGTCCATCTTTGGTTCCTCGGTCAATAGCAGGCGACAGACGCAATACGTCGCCCCACGGTTCCCGGTATGGTGTCAGTGACGATGGACGCCGCTGACTTGTTGCATCTCCATCACTATATAGGTGGGCAACGACAGCGGCCAAGAAACAGTTTCGCGAAAAAGATGGAACTCAGCGATCTTTATTCGGACCGGATCCTCGAACTCGCCGGCAATCAGCCAAGGCCGGGGCGGCTCACCGATCCCGATGCCAGCGCTCGCAAGGTCAGCCGGGTGTGCGGCTCGACCATCGAGGTGGATATCAATGTCATCGACGGGGTGATCACCGGCTACGGCCATGACATCCAGGCCTGCGCGCTGGGGCAGACCTCGGCCGCCGTGGTCGCAACGCATGTGGTGGGCACGCCGGTCAGCGAGTTCCGCCGGGTACGCGACGAGATGACGGCGATGCTCAAGGCCGATGGTCCGCCGCCGTCAGGCGACAAGTGGATCGATCTCAAGTATCTCGAGCCGGTGCGCGAATACCGCCCGCGCCACACCTCGACGCTGCTGGTGTTCGACGCGGTGTGCGAGGCACTGGACAAGATCGAGGCCCCGCAGGTGGCGGCCGCCGGCTGATGCAGCGCATCGCCCAGGTGTTCTGGAGCATTGTCGACTGGCCGTTCAAGCTCGTCTCCTACGGGCTGATACAGGGCTATCGCTACTCGCTGTCGATGTTCATGGGCCGCACCTGCCGGCACGCACCGAGCTGCTCGGAGTTCACCCGCGATGCCATCTGGCGGCACGGCTTCTGGCCCGGCGGCTGGATGGGCCTGGCGCGGATCGTCCGGTGCCGGCCGGGTGGCACGCACGGCTACGACCCGGTACCGGAGGCGCTGCCGGCGGACGCGCACTGGTATGCGCCATGGAGCTACGGGCGCTGGAAGTAGGGGCGCTGCTCCTTAGTAGAGCAAGTTCCCGGCTTCCTGCAGTTTGCGGCGCTTGTCCCACGTCATCGAAGGCTTGCCGTCATAGGCGGCACGAAAGCCGCGAAGCGGTACGTCGACCAGCACATACTGGCCCTCACGCGTCGCGCCCAGATGGTAAGCCGAGCCCTTGCGAAGAACGTCAAGGTATTCGTTGTTGAGTTCGACCTGTGCCGAACATCTTATCTTGCTGCACTCGATATAGGGGACATTCAGTGTCTTTCCGTCGTCGATCTGCCAGGTCATGCCCGGTTTTCGTTCAGCGTCGCGCCACCAGATTGCCGCCGCGATAATTGGTTGTTTTGCCGTCGGCCGGATCAGTATCTGGAAGATGACCTGCCATTTGGGAATCCGGTACTCGACGATGCAGGTGTCATCCGCATCGCAGTATTTGTACCATTTGTTGAGTGGTAGTGACTGAGCCGAGGCGGGGGTGGCCAAGCAGCAGGCCGCAACGAGAGCGGCCAAGATCAGCAGTATTGTCCGGCGCATGTTCGCCCCCCTTTGAGTACTTCGAGCGACAATCCTTTGCTGTCGCCGATTTGTAAACCGGTCAGTGAGCGATATCGGTTGTGCGCCAGGGGCACCTTGGAGGGTGGGCTTTCGCTGAGCTTGCCGGACGCTGGATGGGTCCTGCGAGGATCGCAGGTGCCTATGGCCGGTGGACGTAGCCACGGATCGTTTTTCGTTGTCCGTCGTTATTGCTTGCCAGCCGGAATGTTCTGCCTGGCTAGCGACTTAACGAGAAGGAAAACGTGCGATGGCTTTCGACGGCGTGGGTTGGCTTGCGGCGATCATCATCGGCGGCATAGCGGGATGGCTTGCCGGACGGTTCATGAACAATAGCAGCGGCGTGGTGATGAACATCATCCTTGGCATCGTTGGCGCCATCGTCGCCAGTCTGGTGTTCGGGCTGTTGGGCATCTCATTCGGTGGCTGGTTTGGCTACCTGATTGCCGGCGTGATCGGCGCCTGCATCCTTATTGCCATCGGCAGAGCGGTATCGAGCCGGCGAACCTAGCGCTCCACCGCCTCTGCCCGGTCGGACTGATGACATCGCCCGGGGCCAGCACGCCCCGGGCGCATTTGCGCGTCCGCTTGGCGTAGCCCCGCGACACATGCTAGACACCCCGCCTTGCCGGCACTTCCGCCGGCAATTTCCATTGGAGATGAAAATGATCAAGGTGACGTTCCCCGACGGTGCAGTACGCGACTATGCGCGTGGCACCACCGGGACCACCGTGGTCGAGGGCATCTCCCCAAGCCTCGCCAAGAAGACGGTCGCCATGAAGTGGAACGGGGTTCTCAGCGACCTGTCCGATCCGCTCGAGGCAGACGGCAAGATCGAGTTCGTGATGCGCGACAGCGCCGATGGGCTCGGGCTGATCCGTCACGACGCGGCGCACGTGCTTGCCGAGGCGGTGCAGGAGCTGTGGCCTGAGACGCAGGTCACCATCGGTCCGGTGATCGAGAACGGCTTCTACTACGACTTCAAGCGCGATACGCCGTTCAGCGAGGACGATTTCGCCACCATCGAAAAGAAGATGGCCGAGATCATCGCGCGCGGCGCCGCCTTCACCAAGGAAGTGTGGTCGCGCGACGAGGCCAAGCGCGTGTTCGCCGCCAAGGGCGAGAACTTCAAGGTCGAGCTGGTCGATGCCATTCCGGCCGACCAGATGATCAAGATCTACAAGCAGGGCCAGTGGTTCGACCTCTGCCGCGGCCCGCACATGCGCTCGACCAAGGACATCGGGACGGCGTTCAAGCTGACCAAGGTGGCCGGCGCCTATTGGCGTGGCGACAGCAACAATCCGGTGCTGAGCCGCATCTATGGCACGGCGTTTGCCAGCCAGAAGGAACTCGACGAGTACCTGCACATGATCGAGGAAGCCGAGAAGCGGGACCACCGCCGCATCGGCAAGGATCTCGACCTGTTCCACCTGCAGGAGGAAGCCCAGGGGTCGGTGTTCTGGCACCCCAAGGGCTATGTCCTCTACAACCAGATGGAGGCTTATATCCGCCGCCGGGTGAACGCCAACGGCTACAACGAGGTGAAAACCCCGCAGCTGATGTCGTCCAAGTTCTGGGAGGCCTCGGGGCACTGGGGCAAGTACCGCGAAAACATGTTCGTGGTGCCTGACGAGGTGCCCGGCACCGAGGAGACCGGTCCGGTGCTGTCGGGCAAGGCGGAACTCATGGCGCTCAAGCCGATGAACTGCCCGGCCCACATCCAGATCTTCAACCAGGGCATCAAGAGCTACCGCGACCTGCCGATCCGCATGGCCGAATTCGGCTGCTGCCACCGTAACGAAGCGCATGGGGCGCTGCATGGGCTGCTGCGCGTGCGGCAGATGACGCAGGACGACGCCCACATCTTCTGCACCGAGGAGCAGATCCAGGCCGAGACCGAGCGTTTCGTCCACCTGCTGTACTCGGTGTACGAGCACATGGGTTTCGAGAATGTCGTCATCAAGCTCGCAACGCGGCCGGAGAAGTTCGGCGGCACCATCGAGCGCTGGGACGCGGCGGAGAAGGCACTGGGCGATGCGCTCAGGGCCACCGGCTACGACTTCGTCATCGCCGAGGGCGAGGGCGCCTTCTATGCCCCCAAGCTCGAGTTCCACCTGAAGGACGCCATCGGGCGCTCCTGGCAGGTCGGTACGCTGCAGCTCGACTACGTGCTGCCGGAGCGGCTGGGCGCCATGTACGTCGCCGAGGACGGGACCAAGAAGTACGCGGTGATGCTGCACCGCGCGATCCTCGGTTCGCTCGAGCGCTTCATCGGCATGATGATCGAGCACTATGCCGGCAAGATGCCGATGTGGCTGGCGCCCACTCAGGTGGTGGTCGCGACCATCGTCTCGGACGCCGACGACTATGCACAGAAGCTGGTCGACCGGCTGAAGGCCGGCGGCATCCGGGCCGAGCTCGACGCGCGCAACGAGAAGATCAACTACAAGGTGCGCGAGCACTCGGTGCAAAAGGTGCCGCTGATGTTCGTGGTCGGCAAGCGCGAGGCGGAGGAGGGGACCGTATCGGTTCGTCGCCTCGGCACCGAAGGCCAGAAGGTGATCGCCGCAACCGACGCGATCGTCGAGCTGATAGCGGAGGCCGTACCACCGGACCTCAAGCAGCAGGCTCTATAGCAAGATACGAAAGGGGCCGCAGCGATGCGGCCCCTTTCATTTGAGCTGTCAGAGCTTGACCGGGACTTCGTAGTAGCAGTTCTCGGCGACGAGGATCGTCTGACCCGGCTTCAGCATCGTCAGCATGCTCTCGATCACGTAGTTGCAGTCCCCGTCGGACTGGACCAGCGAGCCCTGGTCGAGCTGCTCGCAATAGCCGCCCGGACGCTTGTAGCCTTCAGGCGCATCGGGGCCGCACAGCGCATTGGTGCTCGAGTCGGCGAGCACCGGGGTGGCAACGGGAAATGCTGCCGAAGTTGCGAGCAGCAGGGCAATGGCAAGGATCTTCTTCAAGTCGTCTCTCCTGAACGGATTTGCCAGCGGACTGGCAGGGGGAAGCGGGCATGTCGTCCGCCGATGTGGAGAGGCTTAATGAGGCCGGCGTGAATTGAAGCCGAAACCCGGCATTCAATGTCGGTTCATAATCATAATACGACTTATGACTGTTTGGCCGGAATCGAAGGCAAACGAAAAGGGCCCGTCCAGACGGACAGGCCCCTTGGTTCGAAGAAGAGATCGCCAGGCTAAGCGGCGGCGATCTGGATAGTGATCTTGCAGCCATCGCCAGCCGGTTGCGCCGGTGCGGTGCGGCAGAGCAGGCGGGCGGCCTCGTCGCCGACGCTGCGGTAAGCGAACCAGGCTTTGGCGGGGATACGGACGAACGATCCGGCGGCGACATAGCCGGCCGCGCCGTTGACCATCAGCTCGAGCATGCCCTCCTGCACCACGAGCACGGTCTCAGCCGCGTCGTGTTGATGCGGGCCGACCTGGGCCTGCGGCGGCAGCGTGTGCGACTGCGCCTGATACTGGAAACCGGCACCACAGGGATTGGCGACGTGAACGACGCGATCACCGGCGATGAAAAATGCATGCCTCGACATTGCGAGTCCCCCCAAGGGACGTGTGTCCGAAACGTGCTGCCATACCTAAGATAGGGCAGATGAACGGCATTTGAATAGGCTGAAAGAGGAAGCGGCCCAAAGACCGCTTCCCGAGAGTTCTCAGACAGCCGCGAGCGGGAGCATCCAGTCGTCGTCGCAGTACTCGGCGACGAGGACCGGCTTGGCCGAGGTGCCGAGCAAGAAGCTGCTCGGCAGATACTGGGTGCAGCCTTCCTCGGTTTCGAGGAGCGACTTGTTCTCGGTGATGGTATCGCAGTAGCCGCCCGGGCGCTTGTAGCCTTCCGGGGCGTCGGGACCACACAGCGTGCTCTTGCTGGCGTCGAAAGCGAACGACGGGGTGGCGACCGGGAAGGCAACAATGGATGCAGCCAGCAGAGCCAGCGCAATAGTCTTCTGCATTCTATTCTCCTGTTAGACGAGCATTCCACCCGAAGGCGGAAGATGAGGCGGAGCGTGTCGTCCGCTTCGATGGCCGGTCTGATAGGAGGCGGGCTTTGAATGGATTCCGAACCTGCGGTTCAGGCGGGGTTCAGCGAATTATCGGGTCGCGGAACTGCACGCCCAACTCCTTGACGGAGCGCCAGATGACGATGCAGGCCTGCGGGCGAACCTTGTCGACCACGAGATCGAAGGTGCGGGGGATGCGGGTAACGGATGCTACTTCGAGCTTGGCGCCGGTCTCCGACAGGTTGCGGATGATGCAACGGATCCGCGTACGGCCACCGTCGAAGACGATCGTCGCCTCGATAATAGTGTTACGCCGCGGCGAAAGCCGTTTCTCGAGACGGATATCCAAGCTCAAACCCCCAAAGCCCAGGCGACAATGCCGATCCGGTGTTGGTGAACTGCTTACGGAATGGATAAAGTTGCGCCGCGAGTTGCCTATTGCAATCCGGCCAGTTGCAGGCCTTGCAGATAGCGCGCCAGCAATGACGGATACATGAAGCGCAGTCCATCGCCGATCGAAGCGAGGGTGACATCCGGATGCGCACGCTGGAAACGCTCCAGCGCGTCGCGGGCCGCCGCCAGATCGCCCTGGTGTGCGAAGTAGACCGCGAGGTCACGATGCGGCCAGGTGAGGCCGGGGCGCTCCGACATGGCGCGCTGCGCCCAGTCGATGGCCTGCTGTGGCCGGCCGGCGGCGAAATTGGCCAACCCCATGCCCAGATGCACGTTGAAGGCGAACGGATCCATCGGCGAGAGCCGCGCCGAGCGCTCGAAGGCAGCAAGGCCGTCTTCGGGGTTGCCGAGATAGACGTGGCCCCAGCCGCGGCGCATCCAGGCCCAGGCGTGGTTCGGGTCCAGTTCCAGCGCCCGATCAGCGAAGGTCGCGGCCTGCCGCACGTCGCCGCCGAGCATCATCATGGCGGAGGCGAGGGCGGTGAGGGCAGTCGGGTCGTCGGCAACGTGCTGCGAGGCGGTTTCGACCAGCGCACCAGCAGTGCGGCGCTCGGCGGCGAAATCCGCCGTCCAGTTATAGGCGACCTGCTGGCCGTGCGCCCAGGCGGCCAGCGCTGCAGCAAGGCCGTAGTGCGGTTCGAGCGCCAGGGCCCGGGCCAGCAGGTCGATGGCCTCGCGGTTGTCGTCGGGGCTATGCGACCACAGGTGGGGCAGGGAGCGCATCACCAGGTCATAGGCGGCAAGCGTCTCCGGACGCTTCTTGCGCGCCCGCTCGACTTCGGCGCGGCGAATGGAGGGCTGGATGGCGCTCGCCACTTCGGCGGCCATGCGATCCTGCAGGTCGAACAGGTCGGCGACGGCGCCGTCCACCTTGTTGGACCAGATGTGGCTGCCCGCCTCGGTCTCGACCAGCTGCGCCGTGATGCGGACGCGCTCGCCGACCCGGCGCACCGAACCTTCGACGACGTAGCGCACGCCGAGATCGCGGCCGATCTGGCGGATGTCGATGCCGGCGCGGCCCTTGTAGGTGAAGGCCGAATTGCGGGCGATGACGAAGAAGTCCTTCACCCGGCTGAGCGTCGCGGTGATTTCCTCGACCACGGCGTCGGCGAAATAGCTTTGATCGGCCTCGCCCGAGAGATTGTCGAACGGCAAGACGACCACCGAGGGCCGGTTGCTCGGCGGCGGAGGCGGGGGTGACTCGGGCTGCTGCGGGCGCGTCAGGCCGGAGGGATGCCAGGCATAGATGCGGACGGTCTTGGAGATGTTCTTGAGCTCGGTCGGCCCCATGTCGACGAAGGGCAGCTCGATGGTGCCGTCGAGGTACTGGTACATCCACTTGGTGATGCACATGCCGCCGGCCGGCGAATGGCTTTGGACGCGCACGGCGAGATTGATCCCGGAGCCGTAGAGATCGTTGCCCGCCACCAGCACGTCGGCGAGCACGATGCCGGCGCGCACCTGGAACATCTCGCCGCCCGGGGCATGGATCTTGCGCTCATGGATCTGGCGCTGCAGGTCGGCGGTCCATTGCACGGCGGCGACGACGCTGTTGAACTCGGCCAGGAGGCCATCGCCCATGGTCTTGAAGACCTTGCCGCCGGCGGCGCCGATGGTGCGCGAGATCAGCCGATCGTAGACCCGCTGCACGAGGCGCAGGGTCTGACGTTCACTGCGCTCGACAAGGCGGGAATATCCCACGATGTCCAGCGATACGATCGGGACCAATCGGCGGTCGGGTTGAGCCATACTGTATGCTTCTGCTGCAAGCTCTCGCTCTATAGCACTGTGAAATGTAACGGAGATAGCGGAACAGCGTTCTGCTTCAGAACAATTCGCGCAGAGCAGATAGTCGCGACGGGAAGACCTCAAGCGGCCGGTTGGCAGGCGGCCGCGCGGTCGAGCAGCAGGATGCGCTCGCGCTCGTTGCGGGTGAGCCCGGCGGCACGCTCGAACTCGAGCCGGGCCTCGGCCAGCCGGCCGAGCTTCACCAGGAAGTCGCCGCGGACGCTGGGCAACAGGTGATAGCCCCTGAGCGCCGGGTCGTCGGCAACCGCATCAAGGATGGCGAGACCGGAGGCTGGGCCGAAGGCCATGGAGTGGGCGACGGCGCGGTTGAGCTCGATCACCGGGCTTGGGGTCATCGCGGCCAGCATGTCGTAGAGCGCCGCGATGCGCCGCCAGTCGGTCTCGTTGGCCTTGCGGGCCCGGGCATGGCAGGCGGCGATGGCGGCTTGCAGCACGTAAGGGCCGGCGCCGACGAGGTTCTCGGCCCTGTCGAGGGCGGCGAGGCCGCGGCGGATCAGCATCTGGTCCCACAGGGCGCGATTCTGCTCGAGCAGCAGCACGGGCTCGCCATTGGCGCCGGTACGGGCGCGGAGGCGGGACGCCTGAATCTCCATCAGCGCGACGAGCCCATGGACTTCTGCGTCGTCGGGCGCCAGCCCGGCGAGGATGCGGCCCAGCCGCATCGCCTCTTCGCAGAGCTGCGGTCGGGTCCAGTCATCGCCGGCGGTGGCGGAGTAGCCTTCGTTGAAGATCAGGTAGAGCACCTCGAGCACCGACGCCATGCGACCGGCACGCTCCTCGGCGCGGGGGACTTCGAACGGCATGCCGGCCTCGGCAAGGCTCTTCTTGGCGCGCACGATGCGCTGGGCAATGGTCGGCTCGGCGGAAAGGAAGGCGCGAGCGATCTCGTCGGTGGTGAGCCCGCCGAGCAGGCGGAGCGTCAGCGCCACCCGCGCCTCGGGTGAGAGCACGGGATGACAGGAGGTGAAGATCAGCTTCAGCAGGTCGTCGCCGACATCGTCGTCGAGCGGGGTATCGAGATCGGGCGCGGTGGATTCGATCTCCCGCAGGTCGTAGCCGAGCTCGTCGAGCTTGCGCGCCGCCATCTTGTTGCGCCGGAAATAGTCGATAGCGCGGCGCTTAGCCGTCTGCATCAGCCAGGCGCCCGGGTTGCGCGGGACGCCGCTCTCCGGCCAGTGATTGAGGGCGACGATCAGCGAATCCTGCGCCAGCTCCTCGGCAAGGCCGACGTCGCGCACGATTCGGGTCAAACCAGCGATCAGCTTGGCCTGCTCGATGCGGAACACCGCCTCGATGGCGCGATGGGTATCTCTTTCGGTCATGGCAGCGGATCAGACCAAATCCGATCCGGCGGAGCAAGATGGTGATCCCTGGGGTGAGCACCTTGCTCATCCCTGGGGTGAGCAAGGTGGCTTACTCAGGGTTGCGGACCGGGTTGCGGGCTGCGTCCCTGCTCGCCATGGCCTCGGTATAGGCCTCGCCGAAATCCTCTTCGGTGAACAGCTGGCGGATCTCGATCTCGACATTGCCGTGACCGTCGAGCCTGGGCCAGGTCTTCACCCACTCGATCGCCGCCTCGCGCGACGGCACTTCGATCAGGGTGTAGCCGGCGATCAGCTCCTTGGCCTCGGTGAAAGGGCCGTCGATGACGGTGGGCCTGCCATTGTTGAACTTCACCTTGGCGCCGCGGGAGGTCGGCATCAGGCCGGAGCCGGCGATGACGATGCCGGCCTTGGCCGCGTCTTCGTGGAACTGCGTCATTTCGGCGATCAGGTCGGCGCCAGGCATCACTCCGGCCTCGGTCTCGGCGTCCGCCCGGCGGATGACCATGAACTTCATGTCGATGTCCTCGTGTTGTCGTTAGTTGGTGATGGGCTTCTGGGTGGCGTCGCGCCAGGCCTGTTCCTGGGCGACGGCCTCTGCCGGGACGATCTCGGCGAAGTCGGCCGCCTCGAATACGCGCCTGAGCTCGATGGTCTCGCCATCGTCGAACGGGATGCGTTTGACCCACTCGAGCGCCTCGTCGCGCGACTTGGCGCTGATCACCCAGAAGCCGGCGATCAGTTCCTTGGTTTCGGCAAACGGGCCATCCCTGACGATCAGGCTACCGCCCTCCGAGGTGACGCGGGCGCCCTGGTTCGAGGGGTGCAGGCCCTCAGCCGTCAGCAGCACGCCGGCGTTGATGAGCGCCTCGTTGAAGCGGCCCATCGCCTCGAAGCTCTCGGGCGGCGGCATGATGCCGGCTTCGCTGTCGGCGGTGGCTTTGACGATGATCATGAAGCGCATCTTCGGTCTCCTTGTGCCCGGACGTCGCGGCCCGTATGGCGCGAGTTCATCCTGCTGCAGTGACACGACGAGCGACCGATCGAGAGATCGACACGGGCTGTGAAGATTTTTCGAGATGGCCTCAATAGACCGCGGTGAGGACCTCGATCTCCTTGGCCGCACCGGGCTGGACCTGGAACTCGCGGTTGTAGACCTGGTCGCCACGCTTGGCGAAGACCAGGTAATCGCCTTCACCCAATACGGTCGAGGGGAAGGCGCCGATATTGGAGAAGACGGTCTGTCCGTCGGCAGTCTTCACCGTCCAGTCGATATCGGCAATGGCCTCGCCACCGGCCTCGCTGACCAGCTTGAACGAGATCTGCGCGGCGCGATGGTAGAGCGTTGCATCGGTCAGCTGACCGGGCTCGACTCGGAGGTCGGCGCGCACCACAGCGTTCACGTCGCCGAAATACGACACGATGTGGTAGGTGCCGGCGTTGAGGGTGACGATGTCGTTAGGGCTGAGGTTCTGCGCCACCAGCGTCCGATCCGCCTCAGTGCTGCCGCTGGTGTAGATATCGAAACGCAGCAGGTTGATCGGGATCGCCACGTCGCCGGTCACCGCTGCGTTGAGGCGCATGGCGCCGGCATCAAGGATCAGAGATTTAGAGTTCTCGCCCTCGGCCACGGTCAGCGTGTCGGTGGTCTGGGCGCGGCCATAGGCGACGTGCACGACATAGCTGCCGGGCGGCAGTTCGAGATGTGCGGTGGCGTCATCGGATTTTTGCGCCAGCACCAGGTCGCCGGAGGCATCGGTGCGGGTCTCGAAAACGCGCCAGGTGACACCGTCGGGCAGCGAATTGCCGTCCTCGGTGATCTTGGCCATCAGCGTCACCGGTTGCGGCGTGGTGTTGACCGCCACGGCTTCGGCGGCGGCTGCAGCCGGCCCCGGATCGACGACGGGGGTCTCCGTCGCCTCGGGGATCGCGACTTCGGCGGCAGGGGCGTTGGCCAGTTGCTCTACGGCTTGCTGCGGCATGCGATCGGCACGGCGGGGCAGGGGAACCGGCGGATCCTCGGCGATCGCCAGCATCGGCGCGAGCATCGCCGCGATCCCGAGAATGCCGATCCAGTACCTGAGCTTCACCCTAAGACTCCGCAACCGGCGCCCCGCAGCGCCTCGCTTCAAAATGCCTCGCGTGCCTACGCTTGGATTGGGGAAAAGCTGTGTCATAAGGACCGGACGCTCGCAAGGACCAGACCATGCCCATCAACGCCGCACTGCGCGACTACCTGAAAACCCGCCGTTCCGTCGGTATCGGCTTCCTCAAGGATCCGGGCCCGACGCCGGACGAGCTGCGCGAGATTCTGACCATCGGCACGCGCGTGCCAGATCACGGCAAGTTCGTGCCGTGGCGGCTGATTCTGATCGAGGGTGACGACCGGATCAAAGCCGGCGACAAGCTCGCCGAGATCGCCAAGCGCAAGCGGCCCGAACTCGATGAGGCTGGGCTCGATATCGAGCGGCGGCAGTTCCTGCCGGCTCCGGTGACCATCGGCGTGCTGCTGTCGCCCAAGCCCAACCCCAAGGCGCCGGAGATGGAGCAGTTGCTATCGGCCGGCAATGTCTGCTTCAACCTCTCGCACGCCGCCTTTGCCCTGGGCTTTGCCGCCAGCTGGACCAACCGCTGGTACGGTTTCGACACCGAGGCGCAGGCCATGCTCGGGGCGCGCGGCGGCGAACGCTTTGTCGGTTTCATCCATATCGGCACCCCGACCACGGTGATCGAAGACCGCGACCGGCCGAACCTCGATGAAGTGGTGACGAGGTGGCAGGGCTAACCATTCGTTAACCAGTCGCGGGCGATTGGTTAACCGAACGTTAGCAACGGACCCCTCGAGTCGATGGGCGTGAAGCCGATATCGGTGCCGCAGCCACTTGCCTATGCCATGGACACGGCAGGGGCGAAGAGCGATGTCGACTTCGACTACCTGCTGCGCACGGCGATCCGTGAAAGCAGCCTCAACCCCGAAGCCAAGGCCCGGACGTCGAGTGCGACCGGGCTGTTCCAGTTCCTCGACAGCACCTGGCTGCAGGTAATGAAGGAGGAGGGGCCGCGGCTCGGCTACGGGCAATACGCGGACGCCATCAAGGTCGATTCCGACGGCGATTACTATATCGCTGACAAGGCGCTGCGGCAGGAAGTTCTGAAACTGCGTGAAGATCCGCAGATCGCCTCGGATATGGCGGCGGCGTTCACCCGGAGCAATGGGGCGTATCTGTTCGAGAAGTTCGGCCGCATGCCGAGCCCGGGCGAGCTCTACATCGCGCATTTCCTTGGGGCACAGGGGGCGGAGAAGCTGTTCAATGCCGGCCTCCAGGATCCCGACCAGATCGCCGCCAAGCTGTTCCCCAAGCAGGCCAAGGCCAACCGGACGATCTTCTACGAGGGCGGCGAGGCGCGGACGATTCGCGAGGTCTACCGGGCGCTGGTCGCCAAGCACGACGGCGCCGTCGATCCGCGCTTTGCCGCGCAGCAGCTGGCGGTCGACCCGGCGGCGCCGGCAGGCAAGTGGGACACGGCCCCGATCCCATCGCGGTTCTCGCCGGATGACATGTCGTTCACCTCGCTGTTCTCCAGCGACGGTGAGGTACAGGCGCGGACGCTGCTGAGCCCGGCGTCGGAAGCGCAGGGAAGCGCGCTGTTCACCCAGCTTTACGGGCAGGACGGCACGCTGCCCAAGCCGCCGAAATTATGGTGAACCGTTCCTTAAGCCTTCCCCGATAGCGTCTTTCTCAGCGCCGAGAGCTGGATTGCGCTTCGTGGAATCGCACTCTAGCTCCGAGTCTTTGTTTTGTCGCGAGATCGAACCGGAAAAGCCTCAGAACTTTTCCCGATCCCGCTCCGCGGAGAGGTTGATGGTTGCGTACCAGGATTTCGTCGCGCTGAGCCAATCGCGCGACAGCGAGGAGCGGGGGCAGGCGGCCCACCTCGCCGCCATGGCCTATCTCAACCACTATGGCCCGGCCGACGAGCATGCGGCGCTCTATGCGGCGCTGATCGGCTTTCTTGACGATCCCTCGGTTCGAGTGCGCGGTGCGCTGGCCTATGGGTTGCTGCACGCGGTGGAGGCGCCGCGGCCGATCCTCCTGGCGCTGCTGCAGGATAGCCCGGTGATTGCACGCGCCGTGGTGCAGTATTCTCCCGCGCTGGTCGATGCCGACCTGATGGCGCTGATCCGCGGCGCCGACGAGGCCATGCTGATGGCGACGGCGACGCGCGAGCGGCTCAGCCAGCGGGTCGCCGAGGCCTTGGTGGCCAGAGGCGGACGACCGTTACTGGCCAAGCTGCTGGATCGACCGGATGTGCCGTTCTCTCCAACGATGCTGCGCCAGGTGGCGGACCGTGAGGGCGCCGACGACGCCGAGCTGCGTGGGTTGCTGCTGGCGCGCGATGACCTGCCGGCTGATGCGCGGCTCGTTCTCGTTCAGGCCGTCGCGGTAGCGCTGCGCAGCACACGCATGGTCAGCGGAGCGGTGGCGCCGCATCGGCTGGAGCGGCTGCTGCGCGATGCGACCGATACGGCGCTGACGGCGATCGGCGAGCAGGAAGCGGCGGCGGGCAGGGCGCCCTATGCGGCAGAGCTGGTGGAAGCCGAGTTCGTCTCGACCCGGGTGATGCTGCATGCCATCGTCCAGGGGCACGTGCTGTTCTTTGCCGATTGCGTGGCGCAGCTGTCCGAGACGCCGCGCGACAAGGTGTTCACACTCCTGGAGCATGGCAGCCGGTCGGCGCTCAACGCGCTGTTCTCGCGCTGCGGTCTCAGTGAAGCGGTACGCAACATGCTGGCGCGGCTGATCTTTCACGCCCGTGCCGCCGACCTCGCCGATGATATTGCGGCGCGGCATTTCGTCGTGACGGCACTGACCGAAGAGCTGATCGTCGAGCATGACGGGGTGATCCCGCCTGAGCTCGAGGAGGCGTTTGCCTATCTCAGCGAACAGAACGTCATTCTCGCCCGGCGGGCGGCGCGTGGCGTGATGTCGGTCTTCGCGGGGATGACGCAGTCGAAGATGGCCCTGCCGCAGCTCGAGGCTGACGAACGGCTGGCGCTGCCTGCGGCTTAGGCGTTCGCGACCAGGTTGAACCGTCGGACGAGATGACCGCCCGACCCGCCTGGAGCAAACTGTGCGCCCCAACGGTGACTTGACCTAGTAGCGGAACTGTTCGCTCAGCACGCGCTCGTCGAGCCCGGTGCCCGGATCGAACAGCAGCGTCACCTTCTGGCTGCGGTTCTCGCGCACCGTCACCTCGATCACCCGCTGGAATTCGACATTGTCGGCAACGGCGCTCACCGGGCGCTTCTCGGCCTCGCGGGTGCGGAAGGTGACGACGGCGCGGTTGTTGAGAATGGCGCCACGCCAACGGCGCGGACGGAACGGCGAGATCGGCGTCAGCGCCAGGAGCGGTGAGTCGATCGGCAGGATCGGCCCATGCGCCGAAAGGTTATAGGCGGTCGAACCTGCCGGCGTCGCCAGCAGCACGCCGTCGCAGATCAGCTCTTCGAGCCGCGGCTGGCCATCGACGAGGATTTCGACCTTCACCGCCTGATAGGTCATGCGGAACAGCGACACTTCGTTGAGCGCCAGCGCCCGGTGTTCCGAGCCATCGGCGAGCCGGACGTTCATTTCGAGCGGATAGATGTGCGTGGGCTTGGCAGCGGCGAGGCGCGCAGCGAGGCCGTCGGCGGAAAACTCGTTCATCAGGAAGCCGACCGAGCCGAAGTTCATGCCGTAGACCGGCACGTTCCTGCCCATCTTGCGATGCAGCGTCTGCAGCATCAGGCCGTCGCCACCGAGGGCGACGACGATGGTGGCCTGATCGAAGCCGTTGTCACCATAGCGTTGGCGCAGCAGGTCGGCAGCGCGATCCGCCTCCGGCGTGCCGCTCGATACGAAGCTTACCCCTTCGATGCGTTCCGTCACGGCCGGCCCCTCGCTAACAAGCCCGCTGCCTAGCATGCACAGGTGACGCGGGGAAGAACGGGTTGATTGGACCCTTCGTCTCAACTACATGAGCGGCAACGGATTTGAGGATAGAAATGCGCGCCGAAATCACCAAGGTCATCGCCGAAATCGAGCAGGTCGTAAGCCTGCTGAGGAGGCATCTTTGACTGGGATACAGCTGAAGCCCGTCTCGACGATCTGACCGCACGTACCGAGCACCCCAACTTCTGGGCCGACCCTGAGAAGGCGCGGCCGATCATGCAGCAGCGTGACGAACTCGACGTGCAGGTGAAGGCCGTGAAGGCCTTCGAGGCATCGATCCGCGACAACTCCGAGCTCATCGAGATGGGCGAGGCCGAGAACGACGCCGACGTGATCAAGGAGGCCGAGCAGGCCTTGCAGGAGACGCTGAAGGAGGCGCGTTCCGCTCAAGTCGAGACGCTGCTCTCCGGCGAAGCCGACGCCAATGACGCCTATCTCGAAATCCACTCCGGCGCCGGCGGCACCGAGAGCCAGGACTGGGCCAATATCCTGCTGCGCATGTACACGCGCTGGGCGGAGCGGCGGAAGTTCAAGATCGACGTCATGGAAATGCATGACGGCGAAGAAGCCGGCATCAAGTCTGCGACCATCAAGATCACCGGCCACAATGCCTATGGCTGGCTGAAGACGGAATCGGGCGTGCACCGCCTCGTCCGTATCTCGCCTTACGACAGCGCGGCTCGCCGCCACACCAGCTTTTCGAGCGCCTGGGTGTATCCAGTGGTCGACGAGACGATCAACATCGAGATCAACGAGTCTGACCTCAAGGTCGACACCTACCGTTCATCGGGCGCCGGTGGCCAGCACGTCAACACCACCGACTCGGCAATCCGCATTACCCACGTTCCAAGCGGCGTGGTCGTCGCCTGCCAGCAGGAGCGCAGCCAGCACAAGAACCGTGCGACGGCGATGGCGATGCTGAAGGCGCGGCTCTATGAGATCGAGTTGCAGAAGCGCGAGGAAGCGGCGAACGCAGAATCGGCGGCCAAGACCGATGTCGGCTGGGGGCACCAGATCCGCAGCTACGTGCTGCAGCCCTACCAGATGGTGAAGGACCTGCGCACCGGGCACGAAACCTCGAACACCTCCGCGGTGCTCGATGGCGATCTCGACGACTTCATGGAAGCCTCGCTGGCGGCACGTGTCACCGGCTATGCCGACAAGGTCGTTGACGCCGACTAATCGCGGACGCCGAATAACGAAGTTGGCCGGCAGCTCCGCCACCGGCCAACAACCATCCGAAGACCCGAAATCGAGATGAGCGCCCAGGGCCACCTTGGCGCATGCCTACTGTTACCGGTAACGTCTTGCGCGCGCATGATGCATTTGAACTAATGCGAGGTGCCATGAGTTACGTCACTCAGGCGGCACATGCTCGAGGAAGCGGCGGATGGAGGACGACGAACTAGTCGACAGAATTTACGAGGCCGGGGCTGTCCCCGATCTCTGGCCGCGCGTGCTCGAGGAACTCGGGGAGCTCGGCGGTGTCGCGGGAACGGTGCTGTTTGCGGTGCGCGGCGAGGCTGCTCACTGGACGGCGTCGCCAGGCTTGCAGGAGATGTCACGCGGCTATTTTGAGGGCGGCTACCCTGGGCGCGACGACCGTACAGCGCGCCTCCTCGCCTACGACCATCCCGGCTTCGTCACCGATCTCGATGTGTTCAGCCGCGAGGAATGGGAAGCCGACCCAATCCGCAAGGAGTTCTTCGTGCCGCGCGGTTTTGGCTGGGGCGTGGCAACCGGCATCAAGGTGCCGACCGGCGATCTGCTGATCTTCCACGGCGAGCGCCGGCTCGAGGATGGGCCGGTGGAGCGCGAAGTGGTGGAGCGCCTCGACCTGCTGCGGCCGCACCTGGCGCGGGCGGCACTGATGTCGGCGCGCATCGCCTTCGAGCGCGCCCAGGGAGCCGTCGCGGCGCTCGAGATGGTCGGCATTCCCGCGGCCGTCCTCGGACCGCGCGGTGCAGCCATCGCCACCAACGGCATGCTCGAGGCGCTGACCCCCTCGGTGGTGCAGTCGCGCCCGACGCGCCTGGGCCTCGCCAATCCGCGAGCCGACGAAATGCTGACCACGGCGCTCGAGGCCGCGGAGGCCGGGCTCCATACCGGGCCGGTGCGCTCGATCCCCGTTCCCGCGGGGGACGGCAATGCGGCAATGGTGGCCCACATCCTGCCGATCCGTGCGTCGGCTCGCGAAGTGTTCACCGGGGCGGCGGCGGTGTTGCTGATGACGCCGGTGACCCTGCGCGAGTTGCCCGATGCCACGGTGATTCAGGGGCTGTTCGACCTGACGCCGGCGGAAGCGAGGATCGCCCGGGCGCTCGGCGGCGGCATGACCATCGGCCAGATCGCCTCGAGCACCGGCGCCAGCGCGGCGACCGTGCGCAACCAGGTGCAGGCGGTATTCGGCAAGACCGGCATGCATCGACAGGCCGATCTGGTCGGCCTGCTGCAGGGGCTGGTGCCGACCGCTAGCGCCCCGAACCCACCGTGGCGATTGCCGCCGCGTAAGTGATGCCGCCACCGAAGGCGACGAGGCCGAGGCGGTCGCCGGGCTTGGTGGTGGGCAGCGCGTCCATCAGCGCCAGCGGGATGGTCGAGGAACTGGTATTGCCGAGGTTACGGATGATCGAGTGGGCCGGGCGGCCCGAGCGGCGGGCAATGGCGTCGATGATGCGCTGGTTGGCCTGGTGCGGCACCATCAGGTCGATATCGTCCATGGTGATGCCTTCCGCCGCGCAGGCCGAGGTCAGCGTCGCCGACATGGCGCGGACGGCGTCGGCGAACACCTCGCGGCCATTCATCTTGATATAGCCCTCACCGGCGCGCGGCACGCTCAGCAGCTCGCCCGATTCCGGTGCGCCGGCGATCGTCGGCTGGGCAAAGGTGAACAGCGTCGGCTGTTCGTGACCCGGACCCTGCACCAAGGAGGCAGTGGCGGCATCAGCGAACAGCACAGCGGTGTTGAAGTCGTTCTGGTCGAGCAGCGGCGACAGCACCTCTGACGTCACCACCAGGACCCGGGCGTTCGGGTTGTTGGTGACGTAGTCGCGGGCATTGGCCAGCGCGTAGAGGTAGCCGGAACAGGCGGCATTGATGTCGTAGGCCGGCAGGCTGGCTCGACCGGCGGTGCTGACCGCGTCGGCGACGCGGCAGGCAAGCGACGGGGTGATCACATCGGGTGTGCCGGTGGCCGCGATCACCAGGTCGATGTCGCTGATTTCGAGCTGCTGCTCGTCGAGCAGTTTCTGCGTGGCGGACACGGCGAGGGAAAATACCGTCTCGCCAGGCTGCACCCAGCGACGGCTCTCGATGCCGGTCAGCTTGACGATGTCGCCGGCGTCGCGGGTCTGCCAGTTGCCCTTGAGGTCGGCATTGTGCACCTTGCGCCCGCCGGTGATCCCGGCAATGCCGGCAACGCCGACGGGAACCTCGGCGCGGCCGATGGTAACGGGGGCGGGCTGCGGCGCGCCGCGGCGCTTCAGGATGGCCTTGTCGATGCGCTCGGCGGTAACGGTCGCCTGCTGCCGCGCCACCGAGGCGTCGGCCTCGACGAACATCAGCGGTGCGCCCACGGCGATCTTCTGCTTGGGTTCGACCGGGATCGACAGCACCTTGCCGGTGACGGTCGCCTGTACGTCGACGGCGGCCTTGGTGGCCTCGACGACCGCGACCAGATCGCCGGTCTTGATCATGTCGCCCGGCTTCACCAGGAGCTCGACGACCTCGACTTCATCGTCGGCGGGGCCCGAGCCGATCGCCGCGATGGCGGCAGGGCCGGCATCGGCCTTGGGCGCTTCCCATGCGAGATCGAACTCGAGCAGCGCGGCGGCGGCTTCCATGATCCGGCGGTAGGAGGGGAGGGTATCGATCTGCCGCTCGAACTGGAACGGCACGTGGATGTCGTCGCGGGTGACGCGCCTGGCGCTGACCGGGAGACCGGCCTTTTCCATCACTGTCGCCATCACTTCGGCGCCGAAGCCGGCAGTGTGATTGTCCTCGTGCACCACCAGCAGCCGCTTGCTGCGACGGACCGAGCGGAGCACGGCATCCTCGTCCCAGGGCGAGATCGAGCGGAGGTCAATGACGTCGAGCTCGGCGCCGGCGCCCGACAGCGTCTCGGCGGCGAGCAGCGACTGGGTCAGCGGGTTACCCCAGGTGACCAGCGTCAGGTCGTTGCCCTGGCGCACGGCGCGCGCCTTGCCGGGGACCACGAATTGCTTCGCCGTATCGTCGGAGGTGCGACGGTCGGAAAGGTTGAGGCCGCTTTTGGGGTAGAGGAAGACTGTCGGCCGCTTGCTCTGGAAGGCGGCGTTAAGCAGCCCGGCCGCGTCGCCGGCGCTCGAGGGCATCACCACATCGATGCCGGGCACATGGGCGAGGATCGATTCGAGGGTCTGGGCGTGGAACGGGCCGAGGCCTGCCTTGTAGCCGCCGCAGCTGACCATCAGGATCACCGGCGCCTGCCAGCTGCCATCGGTGCGCCAGTACATCGAGCCGAGCTCGGAAATGATCTGGTTGAAGCCGAGCGGCAGGAAATCGGCGAACTGGATGAACGCCACCGGCCGCTGCCCGGTCAGGGCGCGGCCGATCGAAGTGCCGACAATGGTCGATTCGGAGAGCGGGGCGTTGCGGACGCGACCCGGAAAAGCAGTCGACAGGCCCTTGGTGACGCCGAAGACGTCGCCCTTCGGGTCTTCGATGTCCTGGCCGAGCAGGTGCACGTCGCGATTGGCGGCGAGCTGATCGCGCAGCACCCGGTTGAGGGCTTCGCGCATGGTCAAGTTCGACGCTTTGGCATCGCCGCGGTATTCCTTGGCGTGTGCAAACTCGGGCGGGTAGGGCGCCTTGGCTTGGCCGGCGGTCTCAGGCACGGCTTCGCCGCGCGCCTCGGCGACGGCTGCCGCCACTTCGGCGATCAGGCTGGTTTCGAGCTGCGCCAGGGCCGCGTCGCCCATCTGCGACTCGCGCAGTGACTGGCGGATGGCTTCGAGCGGATCGCGGCTCTTGCCCGATTTCAGCTCGTCGGCGGCGCGATAGAGCGCCTGGTCGTCGGCATTGGTGTGATCCGACAGCCGCTCGAGCTCCATCAGGAGCAGCGCCGGGCCGCGGGTAGCCCGGGTATGGGTCACCGCGGATTCGAAGGCGGCGCGCGTGGCGGCCAGATCGACGCCGTCGACGCGGCGGATCGGCAGGCCAAGGAAGCTGTCGGCGGGGCCGGTGGGCAGATCGAAGAAGGTCTGGCCCGGCGTCTTGGTCGAAATCGCCCAGTTATTGTTCTGGATGACGAAGACCACCGGCGCGCCGGTGCGCACCGCTTCGCCGACCGCCTCGAGGAACTCGCCCTGCTGAGTCGTGCCGTCGCCGACGCAACAGATTACCACCGGAGAATCAGGGTGGAACTTCACCGCCTGGGCGTTGCCCACGGCGTGCAGCGCGTTGTTGCCGACCGGGCCGACCATCGAGGCGACATTCAGCTCGCGGGCCGAATAGTGCGCGCTCATCTGGCGGCCGGCGGAGTGCGAGGGGCCAGTTGCGAGCAGGCTGCGGAAGAATTCGACCAGCGGCAGGCCACGCGCCAGAAGCAGCGCCTTGTCGCGATAGTGCAGGTGCAGCCAGTCCTGCTGGCCGAGATAATCGGCGATCAGTGCCGTCGACTCGTGGCCGGCGCCCGAGACATGGAAATGCGCAAGGCCCTGCTTGACCAGGTCTTGTTCCACGCGGTCGATCTCACGGGCGAGAAACATCGCCCGGTGCAGCCGCAGCATCGTTGGAATGTCTGAGGTCATCAGCATTGTGGCGGGAACCTAAACCCGTCCCCCGCGAAAAACCAGAGCAACTAGCTGGTCTTGGACGAATGCATGGCTGATTTGCCGGACGCGTTGCGGCGTTGCAATTTCCTGAAGGCGCTCTATGCCCCGAGAAAACGCGCCAGCCGCTTGCCGGCTGCCAGATACTTGCCGGGATCAACCGCAACATCCTTGCGGCGCACCTCGAAATGCAGGTGCGGACCGGTGGAACGGCCGGTAGAGCCGACCTTGGCGATCGGCGTGCCGGTGTTCACGACCTGGCCTTGTTTGACGAGAAAGGCGCTGAGGTGGCCGTAGCGGGTGACAAGGCCGGTGAGGTGCGTGACCTCGACCAGGTTGCCGTAGCCGGACTTCTCGCCGACGAAGGTGACCTTGCCGTAGCCGGCGCTGAGCACGGTGGTGCCCTTGGGGGCGGGGAAATCGAGGCCGGCGTGGAAGGCGCGGCCACCGGTGAAAGGGTCCTTGCGGTTGCCGAAGGTCGAGCTGATGCGGCTGAGCGAATCCATCGGCTTGTGGATCGGCGCCAGGTCGATCGCGCCACGGGCGGCTTTGAAGCGCGCCAGTGCGAGGTAGACGTCGTTGGCGTCGTCGACGATGCCGCTGGCGTCGCCGCCCTCGACCGGTGGCTGGTAGGGGCCGCCGACGGCATCGGTAAGCCCGTCCGGCATGTTCGGCTTGATGCCGAGGCCGCCGAGCACGTCGAGGATGGTGTCGGTCGATTCGGTGGCGGAGACCGACAGCGCGGCCAGCGCCATGCGGCTGTCGTCCATCATCCGGGTCATCGAGGCGCCGACCTCGGCGAGGTCGCCGGTTGCGGCGACAGGAGCGAGCGCGGCCAGCGGCGTGGCGTCGTCTTCAAGCGGTTGGGTTGCCGCGGTTTCGATGCCGAGTTCGGCGGCCTTGGCGGCGAGCTGTTTCACCAGCTGATGCTGCTCGAGCAGCACTTCCTGCTGCTGGGTCAGTTCCTGCAGCTGCAGGTTGATATCGCCGGCCTGGGCAAACTGCCGCGAATGCAGGCGATCCACCTCGACACGCAACTGGGCGATGCGGTCCTCATAGGCCGAAACGACCACGTCGTTCTGGCCGTTGAGCAGCGCAGCGATATCGGGAGCCATCAGGAAGCCGACGAGGGTCAGGACGTTGGTGCCGAACAGCGCTGCGAAAGCCAGGTAGAACAGGCCGGGCCGGAAGCCGGGCTCCCGTTTCGCCTTCTGCGGGGGAGCGCCGAACACCTTGATGACCGGCTGGGCGGCCGGCTGAACGCCACTCGACTTCGTACGCACCGCCATACTCCGGGACGCCACTTCACTGGTCCCGATCATGATCCGTTAGGGTTAACAAACGCGAAAAGGGCGCGCCGGCGTGACGTTCAAGCCTTGCTGCGCCTGGGTTTGGCGGGCGGGGCCCCAGCCTTGGCGACCAGCGCGCGTGTCGCGGCGAGCACCTTTTCGGCATGTCCCTTAATGCGGGTGGCGTGAAAGACTTCGGCGACCCTGCCATCGGGGTCGATCAGCACGGTGATGCGCTTCACCCCCATGTACTCGACGCCCCAGAGCTTCTTGAGCTGCCAGATGCCGTAAGCCTCGATGGCCTTGCGCTCGGGGTCGGCGGCGAGGATGACGCCAAGATTGTACTTGTCGCGGAAGGAGCAGTGTTTTTCCACCGTGTCGGGAGAAATGCCGACGACGACAGCGCCGAGCCGCCTGAATTCAGGCATCTGGTCGGTGAACTCGATGTTCTCGAGCGTGCAGCCCTCGGTATCGTCCTGTGGGTAGAAGTAGAGCACGACCGGGTGGCCAAGATGATCCGACAGGCGGAACTTCTCGTAGCTGTCGGTGACAAGTTCGAAGTCCGGGGCCGGGGTGCCGGGAGCAGGAAGGGTCATGTGGTCCAATGCGGTAGACGGGAAAACGCCGGAAAAGCCGCGCATCCAGTGGGTGTTAGTGCCATATTGCAGCCGGTATCATCTGGCAGTGAACGGCTGCTCGGTTTGATTCTAGGATAGGGCGGCAAAGCGAGCGGCCTCAAGTCGGAAAGCAGTGAAACCTACTCCAGCCCCTGGCTCCCAGCTCCGCAAGCGCTCGGCATGGCGCATCCTGGGTAGGATCGCAGCGGCGGCAGTCGCTGCGCCTGTTATCCTGCTCGTCGTCATGTACGCCGTGCTGCTCGTGACCCCGATCCCGCTGCCGTTCGTCAGTTCGCAGGTGCGCAACCTGGTGCTCAGCTCGATGCCATCAGGCAGCAAGCTTGAGCTGGGTGATATGGCGCTGGCGCTTGAAGGCTTCGTCTGGCCGGTGATCCAGTTCAAGCCGGTCACCTTCACCGATGTGAAGACCGGCGGCACGGTGAGCATGGATGCGCTCGAGGTCGGCTTCTCGCCGCTCAGGGCTTTGGTCGGGCAGCCGGGCGCCACCGTTACGATCGTCGGTCCACACCTGCAGGTGAACCAGGACCTGTTCGGTCCGCGCCTCGCCAAGTTCGAGTACGTGGACGAGCCGGATGGCGGCCGGACGGTGCGGGTCATCGAAGGGCAGGATCAGTTCCCCGAGGTAAACCTGTCGCCTGATGGCGTCGACGTGAAGGGGCAGGTGCCGGAGGCCAGCCTCGGCATCCGCTCCGACAATGATTGGCTGGTCTACAACCTCGAGGCGGCCGCCAAAGGCATTGCCGGCATCGTGCAACAGGCCAAGCTCGGGAATTTCTCCCGTCTGGTGGTCAAACACGGTGCGCTCGACATGAACGACGCGCTCTATGGCGTCTTGCGCCACTTCACCGAGATCAACATCGACATCGCGCCGAACGCCGACGGCAAATCGGCCTCGGGCAACTTCTCCGCCGGGATCGGCGGGTCGGTGATGAACGGCATTCTCGAGTGGGTCGAGACCGACGATGGCGGGGCGCGCCTCAAGGCCTCGATCACCAACCTCGACCCCGGCGCCTTTGCCCCCTTCGTGGGTGAGCAGGAGACAGCGATCTCGGTGGTCGGCACCGCATCGGTATCGATCGATGTCGGCTTCACCGACACGCAGAAGATCACCGACGGGCTGTTCCACGTCGACCTGACCGGCATGGACGTGCGGGTCAACGGCCAGTTCTTCCCGATCGCCACATCGATCGCCGAGGTTGTATGGGATCCTTCGATCGGCCAGTTCACCATGGGCGAGATGCAGGTGAGCATCGCCGGCAGCAGCGGCACGGTCAGCGGGGTGTTCAAGCTTGGCCTCGATCCGCTTTACGGACCGATCGTCGGCATGAAGGTGGCGGCGCGCGATGTCGCCATCGCCAACGAACAGGGGATGCCCGAAGCGCCGTTCTCGGAGGTGAATTTCCAGGGCTGGTCGGCTCCGCTCTACGGCGCCACCGGCATCGACCAGTTCGAGGCCAAGAAGGCCGACGGCAGCAAGCTGGTTTCGACCGGGCGCATCGACATGGTGCGACGCGGCACGGGCTTTGAGATGAACATCGCCGGCGACGGCCTGTCGGCCGACGACCTCAAGCGGTTGTGGCCGGCCTTCCTCGCCAGCGAGTCGCGCGACTGGTTCGTCAAGAACGTGGTCGGCGGCCGGATCAAGAAGTCGACCATGCGCTACGACTTCCCGGTCGGCTCGCTGGGCGAGCCGGGGGAAAACAAGCCGATGCCCAAGAACGCGATGTCGATCGACATCGTCGGCGTCGGCGTCAAGATCAAAGCGCTCGACACAATGGATCCGATCACCATCGAAGGCGAGATGAAGCTCAGCCTCAAAGACGCCGACATCCAGATTTCCGGTGACGGTGCGACGATTCCGACCTCCAAGGGCAACATCTCGATTGCCAATGCCGGCTTCATCATCGGCTCGAACAGTGACACCGAGGCGGTGTACGAGATCTCCGGAGATCTGTCCGGCAGCATCCCGGCGCTGATCGACTGGGTGAAGACCAACCAGCCGCAGGCGCTGCAGCAGGCGGCGCTGCCGATCGACCTCGATGTGCTGAAGGGCCAGGTGTCGCTTGGACTGGTGGCGACCTTCGTCACGGACAAAAAGACCAACAAGCCGCGGACCATGGACTATGTGGTCAACGGCACGCTGCAGGACCTCGAGACCGCCTCGCCGATCCAGGGCCATAGCGTCGGCAAGGGGCAGTTGCAGTTCCGCCTGACCCAGGCCGGGTTCAACGTAAGCGGTACGACCGAGCTCGACGGGGTGCCGGCCGCGATCTCCGCCATGGGGACGCTCGACCCCAAGAAGCCGGACGTGGTGCTGACGGCGAAGGTCGATTCCGACGCGTTCAAGAAGTTTGGCGTCGATACCTCGGCCTTCCTCAACGGGCCGCTGACCATTTCGGTGAAGCCGCTCAGCGATGGCAGCATGCAGCTTGCGGCGGACCTCAAGGACGCCAGCCTGAGCGTCAAGGACCTCGGCATCAGCAAGGCGGCGGGTGTCAAAGGAACGGCCGAGGCGCAGATCAAGCTTGCCGGCGACGCCGTTACCATCAACGACCTCGATCTCGGTTTCGGCGATGTGAAGCTCGAGGGCAGCCTCGATTTCGACCTCAAGGAAGGCCTGCAATCGGCCGAGTTCACCTCGTTCGCGCTCAGTCCAGGTGATCAGGCGCAGATTTCGCTGACGCCGATCCGCAACGGCTACCAGGTGCGGCTGCGCGGCGATCAGCTCGATCTCAAGCCGATGCTGCAGCGCTTCTTCAGCCTGTCGGGCGATTCGACCGGCGGTCCGCAGGCGACGGCGGTCAACAACCAGACCATCGCGGTCGATCTCGAACTGAAGCGGGCGCTGGGTTTTTACAAGACCACGGCGTTCAACGTGAACCTCGACCTGGTGCTGCGCGGGGCGGACCTGCAGCGGGTGAACCTGCAGGCCAATCTCGGCGGCAACCGCAGCGTCTCGGTGACCACCAACCCGACGCCGGACGGCAAGGTGATGTCGGTGGCGTTCAACGACCTGGGCACGCTTTTGCGGCTGATGAACGTCTACCCCAATGTCGAGGGCGGCGCCGGCAGCCTGGTGGTCCAGACGGTCAATGACCAGAAGATCGATGTCGGGCAGTTCTCGCTGCGCAACTTCGCTTTCGTCAACGAGGGCAACGTGGCGCAGATTCTCGGCAACCACTCCCAATCGAAGCAGATGATCGCGCGCTCCAACAAGCTCGAGTTCAAGAGCGCTGAGGCGGAGTTCGTGCGGCGCAGCGACCGGGTGGAGATCACCGATGCAGTGCTGGCCGGCGCCACGGTGGGCGGCACGGCGCGTGGTTTCATCTACACCGACAAGCGGCAGTACGACATTACCGGCACCTATGTGCCGCTGTTCGGGCTCAACAACGCGTTCTCGAAGCTCCTGGGACCGCTGGCGGGACGCGATGGCGAGGGGCTGTTCGGAGTGACCTTCGCGGTGCGCGGGCCGCTGGATAAGCCGGATTTCAAGATCAACCCGATGTCGGCGCTGGTGCCCGGCGCGTTCCGCCGGATGTTCGAGTACCGGGCCAAGGAAATCCCGCGCGTCGAGTGATGCCGGGGCAGATCAAGTGATCTGCCCGGATAGGTTGATTTCGATCAAAGTATAGGTTGGCGCAACGGCTTACGATCTCCACATGATGGTGCGGAGGTACACAAAATGTACGCACATATTCTCGTCGCAACGGATGGTTCGGAACTCGCCTCGCGGGCATTGGACCACGCACTCGGTCTCGCCAAGGCGCTCGGCTCGGCGGTGACCATCGTCACCGTGACGGAGCCCACTGCTGTACTCGGCGGCGGTTATGCCACGGTCGCCGGCACGGCGTTCGACCCCATTCCGGAGCTGATCGAGGCTCAGGAAACCGCGGCCAAGGAACTGCTCGCCAAGGCTCAGGCTGCGGCCAGCGCCGCCGGCGTCAGCGCCAAGACGGTCTATGTCAATGACAGCTTCCCGGCGGACGGCATTATCTCGACCGCCAATTCGGTGGGGGCGGACCTGATCGTCATGGGCTCGCACGGCCGCCGCGGGCTCGGCCGGCTGCTGCTCGGCAGCCAGACCAACAATGTGTTGGCGCACACCGCCATCCCGGTGCTGGTGACCCGTTGAGGTGAGAGGTGAAGTGCGGTTCGTTGAACCGCACTTCAGTTCGCTTAGACCGGCTTCAGCAGGGCGTGCTTCTTCTTGCCGACCGAGAGCTTGATCACGCCTTCCGGCAGCAAGGCGGCCGTACCCAGGGAGGCACGCTCGTCGGTTGCCGGCTCATCGTTGACGCGAACCGCACCCGACTGGATGTGCCGGCGCGCCTCGCCGTTGGATGCGGCAAGACCGGCGGTGACCAACGCGGCGAGCAGCCCGATGCCGGCGTTGAGGTCGGACTTCGAGACCTCGGCGGTCGGCAGCGACAGGTCGAGCGCGCCCGCCTCGAAGGTGGCGGCAGCGGTCGACGCTGACTGCTCCGCGGCCTCGCGGCCATGGACGATGGCGGTGACTTCCGTCGCCAATACCTTCTTCGCCTCGTTCAGTTCCGAACCGCCCAGCGACGCCAGCTTTTCGATCTCATCGAGCGGCAGGCGGGTGAAGATCTTGAGGAACTTGCCGACATCGGCGTCCTCGGTGTTCCGGAAATACTGCCAGAAATCATAGGGGCTGAAGAGCTCGCCGTTGAGCCAGACGGCGCCGGAGGCCGACTTGCCCATCTTCTCGCCTGAAGCCTTGGTCAGCAGCGGCGTGGTCAGGGCGTAGAGCTGCGGGCCGCCCATGCGGTGGCTCAGGTCGACGCCGTTGATGATGTTGCCCCACTGGTCGGAGCCGCCCATCTGCAGCACCGTGCCGTAGCGCCGGTTGAGCTCGGTGAAATCGTAGCCCTGCATGATCATGTAGTTGAACTCGAGGAAGCTCAACGACTGGTCGCGATCGAGCCGCAGCTTCACCGAGTCGAAGCTCAGCATGCGGTTGACCGAGAAGTGGCGGCCGACATCGCGCAGGAATTCGACATAGTTGAGCTTGAGCAGCCAATCGGCATTGTCCACCATGATGGCGTCGGTCGGGCCGTCGCCGTAGCGGAGGATACGCGAGTAGACTTGCTTGATGCTCTCGATGTTGGTCTTGATTTTCTCGACGCTGAGCAGGCTCCGCTGGTCATCGCGAAATGAGGGATCGCCAACCATGGACGTGCCGCCGCCCATGAGGCTGATGGGGCGGTGGCCGGTTTCCTGCAGCCAGTAGAGCATCGTCACCGTGATCAGGTTGCCGATGTGGATGCTGGTCGCCGTCGCATCGTAGCCGACATAGCCGGTGATGCGTTCCTTCACCGCCAGGGCATCGAGCCCCTCGGGATCGGAGATCTGGTGGATGAAGCCTCGCTGATCGAGGACGTTCAGGAAATCGGACTTGAACTTGGCGGCCATCGGCTTGCCCTATGTAATCGACCGGCTCGTCATGGGGGCAGGTTACCCCCATGAGGACCTCATCCCCGAGCCTTCCGAAGGAGGAGGTCCGGGGCGTATGGCTAGCGCCCCTTGCCCGCCGCGATTTCCGCGCGGCGCCGGTCAAGATAGTCGGCGCAGCGTTCGGTGAGTTCGTCGATCTTGCCTTCGTAGAAGTGGTTGGCGCCCTCGACCTGCTGCTGCTCGATGGTGATGCCCTTCTGGGTCTTCAGCTTGTCGACCAACTTCTGCACCGATTGCGGCGGCGCGACGCGGTCCTTGTCGCCGTGAATGATCAGGCCCGAGGACGGGCAGGGGGCGAGGAAGGAGAAGTCGTAGAGGTTTTCCGGCGGGCTCACCGAGATGAAGCCTTCGACCTCGGGGCGGCGCATCAGCAGCTGCATGCCGATCCAGGCGCCGAACGAGAAGCCGGCGATCCAGCAGCCCCGCGACTCGCGGTTGAGCGACTGCAGCCAGTCGAGCGCCGCGGCGGCATCCGAGAGTTCGCCGATGCCGTGATCGAACAGGCCCTGGCTGCGACCGACGCCGCGCGAGTTGAAACGCAGCACCGAAAAACCGCGCTGCGCGAACATGTAGAACAGGTTGTAGACGATCTGGTTGTTCATCGTGCCGCCGAACTGCGGATGCGGATGCAGCACGATCGCAATCGGAGCGTTCGGGTCCTTACCCTGCTGGTAGCGCCCCTCGAGGCGGCCTTCGGGTCCGTTGAAGATGACTTCTGGCATAAGGTCGTTTCCTTGCCCGTTATTTGGGCCCGTTCTTTTTGGCGCCCCGCCGAACCTCTATGCGCTGGGCTCATGCCTCGCGCGCGGGCCGGTCTCTCGGCTTGACGAATGCTGCGCCGCTGCCTAAAACATGGGCCGAAAACTCCAGTTTCGAATAATTCTAAACTGGGTTTTCGAAGGCGGCAGGTGGTGGTCCAACCGCTTCCGGTTGCTGGTGAGCGCTCCTTGTAGAGAAAGTGAGCGCCCGATTTCAAGATTTGTTTCAGGCACGTGCGGCGCTCCGGCGTCGCAGGCGGCCTTTCGAAGCGGATGAGGCGGGTCTCGGATCTATGGCGCGACAGTCGATCTATCTCGATCACAATGCGTCGGCGCCGTTGCTGCCGGAGGCTCGCGCTGCCCATATCGGGGCGCTCGACCTCGTCGGCAACCCCTCGTCGGTGCATGCTGAGGGCAGGGCGCTGCGTGCGGTGATCGACAAGGCGCGCGCCCAGGTGGCGCGGCTGACCGGGGCCGAGCGCGACCAGGTGGTGTTCACCGGCTCGGCCACCGAAGCGATCACCCAGGCCATTGTCGGCGGCGCCAAGGCGTTCAATGTCGATGCCATCGTCGTTTCGGAGGGCGAGCACGCTGCCGTGCTCAAGGCCGCAGAGGCGACCGGCCTGCCGATCAAGAAGGTCGGCCTCGATGCCGATGGAGTGATCAAGCTCGAGGAGATCGCGTCGGCGCTGGCCGCGGCGGACCTCGTCGGGATGCGGCTGCTGGTGGCGGTGCACCTCGTCAACAACGAGACCGGGGTTATCCAGCCGGTCGATCGCATCGAAGTGCTGGTCGGCCCGAGCCCGCATTATCTTTTTGTCGATGCGGTGCAGGGCTTTGGCAAGGTGGGGCTCGAATTTGCCTCGCGTGCACCCGATATGATGGCGGTGAGTGGCCACAAGATTGGCGGCCCCGCCGGTATCGGGGCGCTGCTGATGAAAGGCCACGCCGACCAGGTTCGACTGATCCCCGGTGGGGGCCAGGAGAGCGGGCGGCGCGGCGGTACGGAGTCGGCGGCGGCAATCGCCGGGTTTGGCGCCGCAGCTGAGGTGTTCGCCCAGCGGTTCTACCAGGCCAATGTCAGCGAACTGGTGCGGACGGCCGAGGACGGAATGCGGTTGATTGCCCCGGACCTGGTGGTCTTCGGCGAGAAGGCCGACCGGATCGGCAACGTCACCAACTTCGCGGTGCCGGGGTTGAAGAATGCGGTGGCGATGATGGGGCTGGACCTGCTTGGTCTCGCCGTTTCGTCGGGTTCCGCCTGCTCGTCGGGCAAGGTTGGCCCGAGCCATGTGCTCGCCGCCATGGGTGTGCCGGCAGAGCTCGGCGAGTGTGCAATGCGTGTGAGCTTCGGCTGGTCCTCTTCAATCGAGGACGTCGAAGCTTATCTGAAGGGTTTTGGCGAAGTGGTCGGACGTCACAAGTCCCGCCGTGTCGCAGCATAGGAAGAAGACGATGGCCCGTTACGACATCCCGACTTTGAAGGAAGAGATCGAGAACGATACCGTTGAAAAGGTACTCGCGCTCGATGTCGAGAAATACAAGTACGGGTTCGAAACTCAGCTCGAAGTCGACAAGGCTCCCAAGGGCCTGAACGAAGACACGATCCGCTTCATCTCGGCCAAAAAGGACGAGCCGGAGTGGATGCTGGAGTGGCGGCTGGAGGCCTATAAGCGCTGGCTGACCATGGACGAGCCGACCTGGGCCAAGGTGCACTACCCCAAGATCGACTTCCAGGACATGTACTACTACGCGGCGCCCAAGAGCTCGAACCGGCCCAAGAGCCTCGACGAGATCGATCCGGCGCTGCTGGAAATGTACGAGAAGCTCGGCGTGCCGCTGAAGGAGCGCGAGATGCTGGCCGGCATCGAGCAGCCCAAGGTTGCCGTGGATGCGGTGATCGATTCCGTCTCGGTCGGCACCACCTTCCGGGCCGAGCTCGAGAAGATGGGCATCATCTTTTGCTCGATCTCGGAGGCCATCCGCGAGTACCCCGACCTGGTGAAGCAGTATCTCGGCTCGGTCGTCCCCGTGTCCGACAACTACTACGCCACGCTGAACTCGGCGGTCTTCACTGACGGGTCGTTCTGCTACATCCCCAAGGGCGTCCGCTGCCCGATGGAGCTCTCAACCTATTTCCGCATCAACGAGGCCAAGACCGGCCAGTTCGAGCGCACCCTGCTGATCGCCGACGAAGGCGCCTACGTCTCGTACCTCGAGGGCTGCACGGCGCCGGCGCGCGCCGAGCACCAGCTGCATGCCGCGGTGGTCGAGCTCGTCGCCCTCAAGGACGCCGAGATCAAGTACTCGACGGTGCAGAACTGGTTCCCGGGCGACAAGGACGGCAAGGGCGGCGTCTACAATTTCGTCACCAAGCGTGGCGACTGCCGCGGCGACAATTCCAAGATCAGCTGGACCCAGGTCGAGACCGGTTCGGCGATCACCTGGAAGTACCCCTCGTGCATCCTGCGCGGCGACAACTCGTCGGGCGAGTTCTACTCGATCGCCATTTCGAACGGCTATCAGCAGGTCGATAGCGGCACCAAGATGTTGCACCTGGGCAAGAACACCACCTCGCGGATCATCTCCAAGGGCATCGCGGCGGGCTATTCGGACAACACCTACCGTGGTCAGGTCTCGGCCCACGCCAAGGCCAAGGGCGCCCGTAACTTCACGCAGTGCGACAGCCTGTTGATCGGCGACAAGTGCGGCGCGCATACCGTGCCCTACATCGAGAGCCGCAACGCTTCGGCCGTGTTCGAGCACGAGGCGACGACCAGCAAGATCTCCGACGACCAGATGTTCTACTGCATGCAGCGCGGCCTCTCGGAAGAGGAAGCGGTGGCGTTGATCGTCAACGGCTTCGTCCGCGATGTGCTGCAGCACCTGCCAATGGAGTTCATGGTCGAAACGCAGAAGCTGATCTCGATCTCGCTCGAGGGCAGCGTCGGCTGATGACGTCCTCGCCCCACAACATCGTCAACGTGGCCGATCTTGAGCTCAAGTGGCTCAAGGTGGGCAATCGCTTTGAGGTGGGGCTCCACGATATCGACGCGGCCATTGGTACCGAGCAGATCGGCGCGACGCTGCATGTGGTGCCGGCCGGCAAGACGGCCTGGCCGTACCACCGGCACCATGGCAATGACGAGCTGTTCTTCATCGTCTCGGGCACCGGCACCTATCGGGTGGGCGAAGCGCGGCTGCCGATCAAGGCGGGCGACTGCATCGGCGCTCCGGCCGGTGGCGAAGCGCACCAGATCATCAACAGCAGCGCTGCGGAGCTGCGCTACATCGCCTTCGCCAATCACGGCCGCGCCGATGTGACCGAATACCCCGATAGTGGCCGGATCGCCGTCGATATCGCGCATGGCAATGACAAAGAGCCGATGTCGATCTTCAGCACCGCCGGCAAGCTGACGCCGTTCGGCTACTGGGACGGCGAAGACACCGAGGGCGAGAACCATGGCTAAATACTGGTTCGCCCGGCGCTTTCCTGTCGGACACCCGCGCAATGCGATGACCCCGGTCAGCCGCGAGGGCTGGCTCGTGGCCTGGGCGTTCGTCGCCAGTATGGCTGTTGGCGGGCTCGCATTCCTTGGCCTTGCGCTTGCGGGCTCGGCGCTGCTGGGCATCGCGATCTTCGTGGTGCTGGCTGCCTCGGGCATGGGCCTGTTCATCGGCCTCGCGTCCCGCAAGGGCGACGCGCTGCACACAGCAGAGGATTACCGGTCAGGCCGTGTATCGAACGAGGCGGCACCGTGAATAAGCCCCTCCTCAACATCGCTGAACTGCAGCTCGAGAGCTGGACGCAGGGCGCCAACTACCAGTCGTCGGATGCCTCGTTCGGCCGGCTGCTGGGGCTGCGCAACCTCGGCATCAGCTACAACGAAGTGCCTGCTGGCAAGTCGAGCTGCCCGTTCCACAATCATCACGTCGAGGACGAGCTGTTCATCGTGCTCGAAGGCGAGGGCACCTACCGCTACGGCGCCGACAGCCACGCTATCAAGGCCGGCGACGTGCTGGGTGCCCCGGCAGGCGACCGCTCGACAGCGCATCAGATCATCAACACCGGCACTGGCGTGCTTCGGTATTTCGGCATCTCGACGATGGCCGCGACCGAGGTATGCGAGTACCCGGACTCAAACAAGTTTGGCGTCTTTTCCCGGACCAGCGGTAACCCGACCGACAAATCGTCGCTTCGGCACATCGCACGTGAGGCAGCGAGCCTCGACTACTGGGACGGCGAAAATATCGGAGAAGTGAAATGACCACCCCCATGCTCGAAATCCGCGACCTCACCGTTCGCATCGAGGAACGCGAAATCCTCAAAGGCGTGAACCTGACCGTCCCCAAGGGCGAAGTACATGCGATCATGGGGCGCAACGGCTCGGGCAAATCGACGCTGAGCTATGTGCTGGCCGGTAAGGAAGACTACGAGGTCACCGGCGGCGAAGTGCTGCTTGATGGCGTCAACATCCTCGAGATGGAGCCTTCGGACCGTGCTACGGCCGGCCTGTTCCTCGCCTTCCAGTACCCGATCGAAATCCCGGGTGTCGCCACCATGACCTTCCTCAAGGCGGCGCTGAATGCCAAGCGGAAGGCCAATGGCGAGACCGAGATGTCGACGCCGGACTTCATGAAGGCGGTCAAGGATGCCGGCAAGGCGCTGCACATCGACAGCGATATGCTGAAGCGTGCGCTCAATGTCGGGTTCTCGGGCGGCGAGAAGAAGCGCGCCGAGATCCTGCAGATGGCGCTGTTGAAGCCCAAGATGTGCATCCTCGACGAAACCGATTCCGGCCTCGATATCGATGCGCTGAAGGTGGTGTCGGAAGGCGTCAACGCGCTGCGCAGTCCCGACCGCTCGATGCTGGTGATCACCCACTACCAGCGGCTCCTGAACCACATCGTGCCGGATGTGGTGCACGTGTTCTCCGATGGCCGCGTGGTCGAGAGCGGCGGCAAGGAGCTGGCGCTGGAACTGGAAGCCAAGGGCTATGCCGGCTTCGACGAAGCGGCGGCGTAAGGACCGATGACCATGCATGTCCCCGTCCGGCTTGGGCCGGCTGAACTGAAGCTCATCGACCAGCTGACGGCCGCCGGTGCGGTTGCGGAAGCCGAGCGCCTGACCGGCGCCGGGCTGCCGACGCGGCGCGTCGAGGCTTACCACTACACCGACCTGAAGCAGCTGCTGCGGGCGGTTCCGGAACTCGCTGCCGCCGCCACCGAAGCGAGCGCTCCGGCGCTGCGCGTCGCCGGCGCCTACCAGCTGATGATCGCCAATGGCGTGGTGCAGGACACCGGCACGGCGCCTGCCGGCGTCATCGTCGGCAAGGCGGCAGGCGGCGTGCTATCGACGCGTGACGATGTGGTTACGCGTCTCAACATGGCGCTGACCAAAGAATGCCTGACGCTCGACCTCGACGGTTCGGTCGATCCGGTAATCCAGATCGATCGCCGCACCGAAGGCGCCGCCGGGCATTCGACCAGCGCCGCCAAGATCTTCGTCGCCGATGACAGCAGCGCGGTGATCGTCGAGACCTATGCGGGCAGCGAGGAGGCGCACCTCGGCAACCACGCGACCTACCTGGCGCTCGGCAAGAACGCCAAGGTGACCCACATCACCGTCAACCTGGCCGCGGCCAAGGCGACGCATTTCGCCTCGAACGAGTACCATCTTGCCGAGGGCGCACAGCTCAGGACACTGATCATCAACGCCGGTGCGGCGCTGAGCCGGACGCAGCTGTTCCCGCGCTACGAAGGCGCCGGCGCCCATGCCGACATCACCGGGCTGAACCTCGTCTCCGAGGGGCAGCACGCCGATATCACCATGGATGCGCTGCACGCCGTGCCGCACACTTCGTCCAAGCCGCTGTTCAAGTCGATTGCCCGTGGACGGTCCAAGGCCGTGGTGCAGGGCCGGCTGGTGGTGGCGCGTGATGCGCAGAAGACCGACGCCAAGCTGATGAGCCAGGGGCTGATGCTTTCGGACGAAGCGGAAATCCTCTGCAAGCCCGAGCTCGAGATCTATGCCGACGACGTGGTCTGCGGCCATGGCTCGACCTGCGGCCAGCTCGATGAAGATTCGCTGTTCTACCTGACGAGCCGCGGCATCGCGAAAGCCGACGCCGAGACCATGCTGGTGCGGGCCTTCCTCGCCGAACTGGTCGATCCGATCGAGGATGAGGCGCTGAACGAGGCGCTGACCGCAGTGATCGAGGGATGGCTGGCGGGCAAATGAGTTTCGATCTCGCCAAGATCCGCGCCGATTTCCCGATCCTCGAAGAGAAGATCCACGGCAACCGGCTAGTTTACCTCGATAGCGGCGCCTCGGCCCAGAAGCCGAACCAGGTGCTCGACCGGATGGATTGGGCGCATCGGCACGCCTATGCCAACGTGCATCGTGGTCTCCACACGCTCGCTAACCGGGCGACCGAAGCCTACGAGGGCGGGCGAGAGGCGACGCGGCGGTTCCTCAACGCCAGCCGACCCGAAGAGATCATCTTCACCCGCTCGGCCACCGAGGCGATCAACCTCGTCGCCGCGTCATTCCTCGGTCCGCGGATCGGGGAGGGTGACGAGATCGTGCTGTCGATCATGGAGCACCACTCCAACGTGGTACCGTGGCACTTCCACCGCGAACGCAAGGGTGCGGTGCTGAAATGGGTCGATGTGCGTGACGACGGCAGCTTCGACATCGATGCGTTCGAGGCGGCTTTGACGTCGAAGACGCGGATGGTGGCGATCACGCACATGTCCAACGTCCTGGGCACGGTGACGCCGATCAAACAGATCGTCGAAATCGCGCACGCACGAAAGATCCCGGTGCTGGTCGATGGCAGCCAGGGAGCCGTGCATCTCAAGGTCGATGTGCAGGACCTGGGCGTCGATTTCTACGTCTTCACCGGCCACAAGCTTTACGGGCCGACCGGCATCGGCGTGCTGTACGGGCGCTATGACCTGCTTGCCGACATGCAGCCCTACCAGGGCGGCGGCGAGATGATCGACACCGTCACCCGCGACACCGTCACCTACAACGAGCCGCCGCACCGCTTCGAAGCCGGTACGCCGCCGATCGTCCAGGCGATCGGGCTCGGCGCCGCTATCGACTATGTCGAGGGCATCGGGCGCGAGGCGGCGCAGGCGCATGAAGCGGAACTCACCGGTTACGCGATGGAGCGGCTGGGGCGGATCAACTCACTGCGGTTGATCGGCACGGCGCCGGGCAAGGGCGGCATCTTCTCGTTCGAGGTGAGGGGCGCGCACGCGCACGACGTCTCGACCATTCTCGATCGCTACGGCATCGCGGTGCGCGCCGGAACGCACTGCGCCATGCCGCTGTTACAAAGGTTCGGCGTTACCTCTACCTGCCGGGCTTCCTTCGGCCTATATACCGGCAAGGACGATATCGATGCTCTGGTAGAGGGTATCGAAAAGGCGCGGAGCTTCTTCGCCTGAGGGCGTGAAACGGGATCGTCTAAGGAATTGATATGTCTGACGAAGTGAACGAGATTGCTCCCGAGGTCGAGGCCACCGAGCCGAATGCCGGCGACGCGCCTCGGATTACGCCCAATGTCGGTGCGGCGATTCCCGCCGACGACGTGGAGCGGATCACCCGTGACCTGATCGGTGCGCTGAAGACGGTCTACGACCCGGAAATCCCGGTCGATATCTACGAGCTCGGGCTGATCTACAAGGTCGACCTCGATGACGACCGCAACCTCACCATCGACATGACGCTGACCGCGCCGGGCTGCCCGGTGGCCGGCGAAATGCCGGGCTGGGTGGAGAACGCGGCGCGCAACGTCGAGGGCATCCAGGACGTTACCGTCAACATGGTCTACGATCCGCCATGGGACGCTTCGCGGATGAGCGAAGAAGCCCAGGTGGCGCTGAACTGGTGGTAAGTTCTGCGCTTTAGGTCTATATATCGTCTTGTTACGATGAAGGTCCGCAGCCGATGCCTTTGAAGATCATGAGCCTCACCGATGCCGCCGTCGAGCGCATCAACGAGATCATCGAGGATAGCGCCACCCCGGTGGTGGGCGTGCGCGTCGGCATCAAGGATGCCGGCTGCGCCGGGCAGTCCTACACGCTGGCCTATGTCGGCGAGCCGGTGAAGGGCGATGACCACATCGAGGAAAAGGGCGTCCACGTCTATGTGGAACCCAAGGCGACGCTGTTCCTGCTCGGCACGGTGATGGATTTCGAGGAAGACATCCTCAAATCCGGCTTCACCTTCAAGAACCCGAACCAGACCGGCGAATGCGGCTGCGGCGAAAGCGTGCAGCTGAAACCGGCCGACCTCAAGGCGCTGGCTGAGGCTCGGGCGCACGCCTGATTTGAGGCTTTGCCTCCTGCATCTGCTCACACTCGGTGTCATCCCAGCGAAAGCTGGGACCCATTTCTCAGCCTGCGCTTGGGGATAGTTGGGTCCCAGCTTTCGCTGGGATGACATCCAGTTTGGGGCCAGGGCGCTGTCATAACGACGGGCTTGGCAAAAGGTGGCGCAATCCGCTACATCCATCTGGCTTGCTTCAACCTCACCCCGGCGACGCCCGGGCCAAATCGACAGATCGATGTGTCCGGCCCTGCCGGAGTGAGTGCGGCCGTTGCGCCGCTGCCTGACGGAGTTCTCCATTGACCGCTGCCGCTTCCTCAAAGCTCGAGGCTTTGACGATCGTTCCGCCTGACCACCCGCTCGTCGGCCGGGTGACCCCGCCGGGATCGAAGTCGATCACCAATCGCGCGCTGCTGCTGGCAGCGCTGGCGAAGGGCACGAGCCGGCTCACCGGGGCGCTGAAGAGCAAGGACACGGCGCTGATGGCGAAGGCGTTGATCCAGATGGGCGTCAGCGTCGAGGAGCCGGATGCGACGAGCTTCGTCGTCACCAGCGACGGTACGCTGAAGGCGCCGGCCGAACCGCTGGTGCTCGGCAATGCCGGCACCGCGACACGGTTCCTGACGGCCGCGGTGTCGCTGGTCGAGGGCAGGGTGGTGGTGGATGGCGACGAGGCAATGCGCAAGCGCCCGATCGAGCCGCTGCTGGTGGCACTGCGCTCGCTTGGCATCGATGCGACGAGCGAGACCGGCTGCCCGCCGGTGCTGATCAATGGCACCGGTTCATTCGGCAGCGGCCGGGTGGAGATCGATGGCGGGCTCTCGAGCCAGTATGTCTCGGCGCTGCTGATGGCAGCGCCGTTTGGCGAGGGCCCGATCGAGGTGGCGCTCACCGGCAAGGATCTCGATGCCCGCGGCTATGTCAACCTGACGCTCGCGGCGATGCGGGCCTTCGGCGCCAGCGTCGAGCAGCTCGATGAAATGACCTGGCAGGTGCAGCCCACCGGCTACCAGGCGAGCGATTTCCACATCGAGCCCGACGCTTCGGCGGCGACTTACCTGTGGGCGGCGGAAGCCTTGACCGGCGGCAGCATCGACCTGGGCGTGCCAATGGAAGCGTTCACCCAGCCCGATGCCGAGGCGGCCAAGCTGATCCGGATGTTTCCGTGCATGCCCGGTGTGATCGACGGCTCGCAGATGCAGGACGCAGTACCGACCCTCGCCGTGCTCGCGGCGTTCAACGAGACGCCGGTGCGCTTCGTCGGTATTGCCAACCTTCGGGTCAAGGAATGCGACCGGATCTCGGCGCTCTCCACCGAGCTTAACCGCATCCGGCCGGGCCTCGCGCATGAAGAAGGCGACGACCTGGTGGTTTCGTCCGACCCGCGGCTCAGCGAGCTCAGGCACCGCAACGAGCGGACCAGCATCGAGACCTATGAAGACCACCGCATCGCCATGAGCTTTGCGCTGGCGGCGCTGAAGATCGGCGGGATCACCATCCTCGATCCGGACTGCGTCGGGAAGACCTATCCGGGCTATTGGGACGCGCTGCGGTCGTTGGGGGTGGAGACGGTGGCGGCTTAGGTCGCTCCTCGCTCCGCTCGGAGCGGCTAGCCGCTACGCCGCGACGATGTCCTCGTCGCCCAGCTCGGTCTCGCCGACCACCATGTTGCGGCCGCGATGCTTGGCGGCGTAGAGGCAGCGGTCGGCGCGTTCAATCAGGGTCGAGGGCGTGTCGCTGGCGCGGTACATGGCGACGCCGAAAGAAGCGGTAACGCGGCCGAGCTTCTCGTTGGTCGAGCGCTTCAGCAGTTCCTTGGCCTGGATGGCCTTGCGGATGTTGTCGGCGAGGATCACCGCGCCTTCGAGGTCGGTATCGGGCAGCACGGCGGCGAATTCCTCGCCGCCATAGCGGGCGGCGATGTCCCGGCCCTTGATGTTGGATTTGAGCGTCATCGCAACGAGGCGCAGCACCTGGTCACCGGTCTGGTGGCCCCAGGTGTCGTTGAAGCGCTTGAAGTGATCGATATCGATCAGCATCAGGCACATGTGGTCGCCGTGTTCTTCGGCCCGGCTCACGGCGCGCAGCAACCCGTCGTCGAAGGCCTTGCGGTTGTAGACCTTGGTGAGCGGATCGAGCAGTGCCTCGCGGCGGACATCGTCGAGATCGCGCTGCAGCGCCTCGATATCGTCGCGCGAGGCGGCCAGGTTCATTTCGAGCTTATGGTTGGCATCCTGCATGCGGCGGGTTTCCGCCAGCAGCGCGTCGGCCAGGGTCCGCAGTTTGGTGGCATCCAACTCGTCCGAACCGAGGTCGCCGCTGGCAACCTGGAGCGAGGCCGAGTAGGCGCCGGCCGTGGTCATGGCGGTGTCGATGGCATCGTGAATGGCAACGATGCGGTTCGACATCCGCTGCGATACGCTGGAGATGCGTTCGTTGGCGTCCTGCGCCCGGAGGAACTCGTTGTAAAGCCGCTCGGCGATATCGGCGGTCGGGTGTCCGTCGCGGAAGATGGCGTTGACGCGGGCGTTGAGCGCCGGATTGATGCCAGTGGCATAGGTGTAGAGCAGTTCATAGAACTGCGGGTACGGAGGAATCGTGGCCCGCTTCAGCAGGTCCAGCGCCGCATTGGCATAACCGAGGGCGCGTCTGAATTCCTGTTCTGACACCGTTCCCCCAAGCCCGGCTCCTGCCGGTTGTTCGGCCGGCATTGTCAGTTGTTCGGCATTAACGGGGCGTAAAAACACGGCGATCTGCTAGCAATTCTACTGAGATCGCCGTGGAAGTTCTGTAGATCGCGGCTATTTCCGCAGCAGGAAGGCCGGGATCGGACCGTCAGAACCGAAAGGCGAATCGGCGACGATGCCTTCGACATGCTGGGGACGCGGTTCGCGGGCAGGTTTTTCGCCACCATTGCTGCGATTGTTGTCGTTGCGAGGCGCATCGTTGCGAGCGGGGCGGCGAGGCCGCTCGCTCCGTTCCTCGCGCGGCTGCTGGGTTTCCTGTACCGCAGCGGCTTCGACCGGCGTTGCGTTTTCGCGCGAGCCGCGGCCACCGCGGCGACCGCGACCGTCACGCAGCGAACGAACTTCGCTGCGTTCCTCGGTGCGCGTCGCTTCGGAACGCTCGACCGATCCGCCGCCCAGCTTCACCTCGGGAATATCCTTGGCGATCAGCTTGGTGATGGCATCGACATATTTGCCGTCGGAGGGCGTGGCGAGCGTAATGGCGACACCCGAGCGGCCGGCACGGCCAGTGCGGCCGATGCGGTGCACGTAGTCCTCGGCGTGGGTCGGCACGTCGAAGTTGAACACGTGGCTCACCGCCGGGATGTCGAGGCCGCGGGCCGCCACATCGCTGGCGATCAGCAGCTGCAGCTTGTCGGTCTTGAAGCTGTCGAGCGTTTCCATGCGGCTCTTCTGGTCCATGTCGCCATGCAGCCCAGCGGCCGAAAAGCCGTGGCGCTCCAGCGAGCGGGCGAGGGTGGCCACATCGCGCTTGCGATTGCAGAAGATGATCGCGTTCTTGAGGTTCTCTTCGCCACGGATCAGGCGGCGCAGCGCGTCGCGCTTTTCCTCCGGCTTGCCGGAGACGCGGACGATCCGCTGCTCGATGGTCTCGGCGGTCGAGTTCTGGCGGGCGACCTCGAGCTTGATCGGGTCGCGCAGGAACCGGCTGGTCAGCCGCTGGATTTCCGGCGGCATGGTGGCCGAGAAGAACAGCGTCTGCCGGCGCGGTGGCAACAGGCCACAGATGCGCTCGATGTCGGGGATGAAGCCCATGTCGAGCATGCGATCGGCCTCGTCGATGACGAGAATGTCGACGCCGGTGAGCAGGATGCGGCCGCGCTCGAACTGGTCGAGCATGCGGCCCGGCGTGGCGATCAGCACGTCAGCGCCGCGATCGAGCACCCGGTTCTGGTCTTCGAAGCTGACGCCGCCGATCAGCAGGGCAACGCTGAGCTTGTGGTTCTTGCCGTACTTCTCGAAGTTCTCGTGCACCTGCGCTGCGAGTTCGCGCGTCGGTTCGAGGATCAGCGTGCGCGGCATGCGGGCGCGGGCCCGGCCGCTTTCGAGCAGCGTGAGCATGGGCAGCACGAACGACGCGGTCTTGCCGGTGCCGGTCTGTGCGATGCCGATGATGTCCCGCTTCTGCAGGACATGCGGGATAGCCTGCGCCTGGATATCGGTGGGCTTGGTGTAGCCGGATGCGGCAACCGCATCGATCACCTTGGCGCTAAGGCCCAACCCGGAAAAGTCATTTGCCAAATCAGTGGTCCGCTCAAGTAGGGAAGGCAGGTCGACGGGCAGCTACTTGAGGAGGTGCGGGTCGACGAACAGGTCGCAAAGTACAAGCCGGATAATCAGGCTTCGCCTTGCAGCAACCGATCCGGACTCCGCCCTGTCCGGGGCTGCGCGCGACGCGCCCGGAACATAGTGGAAACCCCTTGCGAGTCAACGGGGTTCGCGGGCGGGTGATTAATTGTGGTCGGTCAGGCCGTGCCGAGATCGAGCATGACGATTTCCGGCCAGTTGCCGATCCGTACGGGAATGACGGAGCAACCAAGGCCGCGCGAGACGATCAGCTCGCGTCCCTCGACAGTGTAATGGCCGGCGGGAAAGCGACGCGAGCCGAGCGATGCCGCCCAGGGGCGCCAGCCCAACAGCGAGATCTGGCCGCCATGGGTGTGGCCGGACAGCGTCAGGCTGACGCGGTCGGGCACTTTGCGGAAGATGTCGGGCTCGTGGGCGAGGAGCAGTGTGGGCTCGCCCTCGGGGATCTGGGCCAGCGTGCCGTCGAGGTCGTCGAGCCCCCAGGTGTGCCGGCCGTCATGCACGCCACCGGGCAGGATACCCATCTGGTCGCCGAGACCGGCAAGCCAGAACGGATGCCCGTCCTTTTCGAGGCGGATGACCTCATTGACGTAGGTTGCGATACCGGCGTCGCGCAACGCCGTGCGCGCCAGCGGCGTGGTCGCGTGGTCGAGCTGGAAGGCGCGGTCCTCCCAGTAATCGTGGTTGCCGAGGACGGCATGCACACCAAGAGGAGCGGTAAGTTTGCCCAGCGCGCTCGCCCATTCGACATTGGCAACCTGGCCGGTGCGCAGCCGCATGCCGCTGACATAGTCGCCGAGCAGCAGGATGACGTCAGCGCCCAATCCTTGCGTCTGCGCGCACAGCTCCTCGATGCGGCTCAGGTCCATCCAGGGCTCGCAGGCATGGAGATCGGCAATGACGGCGGCGCGCAGTTTCAGGCCGGCCGGCCAGCCGCGCGGCGTGAGCGCGTAGGTGGTGACGCGCGGACGGGCGAGGGCCTCGATGAAGGGGTAGGCGGCAGTGGCGATCAGCCCGAGCACACCCACGCCGAAAAGCTTCAGCAACCCACGTCTGGTGATCATGTTCGCCCCTAACCCTCAGGGACGCTCGTCCCTAGATATCCAGATCAGTGACGAATGCGGCGTTTTCCTGGATGAAGTCGAACCGGGCTTCCGGGCGGTTGCCCATCAGGCGGTCGACCGACAGCCGCGTCTCCTCGAAGTCGTCGCGGATGCGGACCTGCAGCAGGGTGCGGCTCTTCTTGTCCATCGTTGTTTCGCGCAGGTGCACATAGGGCATCTCGCCGAGGCCCTTGAAGCGGGTGATGTCCGGCTTCTTGCCCTTGAACTCATCTGCCAGCAGCTGGTCGCGGTGCGCGTCGTTCATCGCATAGGCGACCTTGGGGCCGGCGCTGATGCGGAACAGCGGCGGCATCGCGAGGTAGAGATGCCCGCCCTCGATCAGCTTGGGCATCTCCTGGAAGAAGAAGGTCATCAGCAGCGAAGCGATGTGGGCGCCGTCGACATCGGCGTCGGTCATCAGGATGACCTTGTCGTAGCGCAGCTCATCTTCACGATAGCGGTCACGGGTGCCGCAACCGAGCGCCTGGGTCAGGTCGGCGATGGCCTGGCTGGCCTGCACCTTGTCGCGAGTGGCGCCGGCGACGTTGAGGATCTTGCCGCGCAGCGGCAGGATGGCCTGGCTCTTGCGGTCGCGCGCCTGCTTGGCGCTGCCGCCGGCCGAGTCACCCTCGACGATGAAGATCTCGGCGCCCTGGGCGGCCGATTGGGTGCAGTCGGCGAGCTTGCCGGGCAGGCGGAGCTTTCTGGTCGCGGACTGGCGGTCGACCTCTTTCTCTTTCTTCCGCCGCAGCCGCTCCTCGGCGCGCTCGATGGCCCAGTCCAGGAGCTTGGAGGCCTGGTTGGGCGAGGCGGCGAGCCAGTGGTCGAACGGGTCGCGCAGCGCCGCGTCGACGATGCGGGTGGCCTCGGGTGAGCTGAGCTTGTCCTTGGTCTGGCCGACGAATTCCGGCTCGCGCACGAACACCGAGAGCATGGCCGAGCACTGTACCAGCACGTCTTCGGCAGTCAGCTGCGCGGCGCGCTTGTTGCCCGAGAGCTCGGCATAGTTGCGCAGGCCGCGGAGCAGGGCGACGCGCAGGCCCTGTTCGTGCGTGCCGCCATCGCCGGTCGGTACGGTGTTGCAGTAGGAGTTGACGAAGCCGTCACCGAGGCACCAGGCCACAGCCCATTCGACCGAGCCGTGCGTGCCGGGCTTGCCGATGATGCCCGAGAAAATGTCCTCGGCGATGCGGGGTTCGCCTTCGATGCGGTTGGCGAGGAAGTCGCGCAGGCCGCCGGGGAAGTGGAAGGTCGCCTTGGCCGGTACATCCGCCGTGGCGAGGCTCTCGTCGCAGGTCCAGCGGATCTCGACGCCACCGAAGAGGTAAGCCTTCGAGCGGGTCATCTTGAACAGGCGGGCGGCAGAGAACTTGTGCTCGCCGAAGATCTGGGGATCGGGGTGGAAGCGCTGCGTGGTGCCGCGGCGGTTCTGCACCTTGCCCACCGTCTCGACGGCGCCCAGTGGTTTGCCGCGCGAGAACGCGATGCGGTAGAGCATCTGGTCGCGCGCCACCTCGGTGATGAGGCTGTCGGACAATGCGTTGACCACCGAGACGCCGACGCCGTGCAGGCCGCCGGAGGTCTCGTAGGCCTTGCCGTCGAACTTGCCGCCGGCATGCAGCCGCGTCATGACGATTTCGAGCGTCGAGACACCGGGGAATTTCGGATGGTTCTCGACCGGGATGCCGCGGCCATTGTCGGTGACGGTCAGGAACCCGTCCTCGCCGAAATGCACTTCGATGCGGCTGGCGTGGCCGGCGATCGCCTCGTCCATCGAGTTGTCGATGACTTCGGCGAACAGGTGGTGCAGCGCGTTGGCGTCGGTGCCGCCGATATACATGCCGGGGCGGCGGCGCACCGGCTCGAGGCCTTCGAGCACCTCGATATCGGCAGCCGAATAGGAGGCGGCGTGGGCGACGCTCGGGGGAGGGCTGGCAGCCGGCGTTTTCGGCGTGGGAGTAGCAGGCGTACGCTGGGGCGCAGCGTCCTCACCATCAGGGCCGAAAAGGTCTTCGATCGCCGCCATGAAATCTCCGTCCGAGGCGCGAATCGTGCGCCTCACAAGCTCTAGCATACTTGCTGCTTTGGGTGGGTTAAGCGGGAGGTAGGGCCCGGCGCTCGAGCTGTCAACCGGTCGTGAACGGCATGTGAATGCACGGTTCCGCGAGCATTCAACGGCCGGGCATTATTCCACTGCTCGAGATTGCGGAGCGCCCAGCTGGGGCCAGTAGGCAGTGTCCGGGCTGGGTGTTCGGCAATCTCACATCGACTGCGCCTGATCTCACTCGGAATTCCGCCGCCCAGGTTGCCTTGCAACATGAACGGTGGATGAACGGGCGATACCGCATTGGTTAAGAATGCAACCTTTAGGGTCGTGGCACGCTAGCGGACCTGGCACCAGTTGATCTTGAAGGAGACTATCATGACCTCAATCCTCTCATCCGTAATGAAGTCCGGCCGTGCCGCTATCGTTGCCGTGACCCTCGGTGCGGCGGCGTTCACCGCCATGCCGGTCCAGGCCCAGTCGTTCAACTTTGATTTCGGCATTCAGGGCGGCGGCAACAGCTTCTCGTACGGCTTCGACAATGGCCGTCGGATGAAGCGCGACTGCCTGACCAACAACGAAGTCCGCCGCGGCCTGCGCCGGGCCGGCTTTGACGACATCCGCTTCGTCGATCGTCGCGGGGTCCGGGTAAAGGTGGTGGCTGATTATGGCCGTCGCACCTACGCCATGACCATCAACCGCTGCACCGGCCGCGTCTCGGATATCGAGCGGCTGCGTCGCCCGTACTTCCCGGGCTTCCAGTTCCAGTTCCGCTTCTAGCCAAGTTCCGGCGGGAGCCGGTTCCTCCCTCGCGCTCCCGCCAGATCCCGGCCCCTCAGGGCCGGGATCTTTTGTTTGGTGATTTGCAAAGGAGAACGACATGAAAGCTACCATGCTTATCCGCGCCGCCGTGCTTGGGCTGGCGCTCGGCGCTTCGGCACTCCCGGTGCAGGCGCAGAGCATGCAGTTCCAGTTCGGCTTCGGCACCGACGGCTTCGGCTATCGCCGGCCGCTGATCTGCATCGAGTTGACCGACCGGCAGATCCGCAACGCGGTGCGCCAGCAGGGCTACACCAACATCTCGCTCAATGTGCGCAACGATCGGCGCATCCAGGTCCGCGCGACACGCGGCAATTGGGTGTACCTGCTCCGCGTTTCCACCTGCACCGGAGCGATCCTCAATCGTGAACGGCTGCGCCGCAGCTGAGGAAATCGCCAGTGAATCCAATGCGCCCGGTTCCGTACAGAGGGCCGGGCGCGTTGTTTTGGAGCACTTGATTCAGACTTCGTTTGCTTCTCGGAAGCACTTTCTTAAGCGCTCGCGGGTATGAATTTCACATACGGTTTTTGTTCGGAGTAGCCGTATGCGCGCCCAAGCCAAGAGCGGTCTCGCGTACCTTGAGACAGCTTTGAGGGCGCCACGCGACAGCGGATGGCAGCAGGCCGGATTTGATAGTTTTGCGTACCGGCTTGCCCATCTTGCTATGCCCCGCCCGCTGACCCTCGCTGCCATCGCCACGCTGTTCTATCTGGTGTGAGGGTAGGGGGCTCAGAAGCCACCACGAGTTTGGGGGCAACCTGGTGCCAACCGACGCCCTCAGCTCTCGAGCCGCGTGTCCTTGGGGCAGCCACTGCAAACAGAGGTTCCCGCTTTCGCGGGAATACCCGGTGGCCGTCGAGGGGTCGAGGTGGCTGCCACTTGACCTGCAATCGCCCCCGGTGCTCTAAGCATTTTGTCCGCAATGCCAACCAAGGAGGGTCGCGTGGGCTATCGTCATGACCAGCACCGCAGTCGCGGCCCTGTTTCGGCCCTGCAGCTTTAGTTGCAGGGCTGGCCGAACGGGTCCGGACGTCCTCGTCGTCTCACACCATTCTGGTCTGCCCAAACCGGCTCCGCTTCGTGCGTGAGCCATTGCCGGCACCGGTAGTCCCTGTTGGTCGCGTGATCGAACCGCAAGAGTTTGCAACTTTTGCTGATCACGCTCCGAGCATGGACCGCCAGAAGACCAGAGAGACGAAAATGGGCTCGATCAGCCTCAAGCACCTTTCCATCACCGCCACCGATCCGCTGTTCCGCGACCTGAGCCTCGTCGTCGCCGATGGCGACCGGGTCGGGCTTGTTGCAGGCAATGGGCTCGGCAAGACCTCGCTGCTGCGCGTCATCGCCGGGCTGGCGGAACCCACCAGCGGCGAAGTGGTCCGTTCACGCGGCCTGCGCATCGGCTATGTCGAGCAGGACGTGCCGGCGGCGCTGATGCCGCTGACCATGCGCGACGCCGTGCTGGATGCCCTGCCGGCTGCCGACCGCGAGACCGACGCCTGGCGGGCCGATGTGGCGCTCGATGGGCTGGAGACGCCCTATGAGCTGCGCGACCGGCTGGTTTCGGCGTTGAGCGGCGGCTGGCAGCGCCTGATGCTGATCGCGCGGGTATGGGTGACCGATCCCGATGCGCTGCTGATGGACGAGCCGACCAACCATCTCGACCTGTCAAAGCTGTTCCGGCTGGAGACCTGGCTCAACCGTGAGGCCCGCAATATTCCGCTGATCGTGGCGAGCCACGATCGCGACTTCCTCGATGCGGTGACTAACCGGACGCTGTTCCTGCGGCCGGGAACCTCGCGCTACATGCCGCTCGGCTACTCGGCGGCCCGGCTCGAAATCGAACGCGAGGACGCCTCGCAGGAGGCGCAGAACGAGCGCGATCTGAAGGAAGCCACGAAGCTGAGGAAGCAGGCGGCGAAACTCAACAATATCGGCATCAACTCGGGCAGCGACCTGCTGGTGGTCAAGACCAAGCAGTTGCGCGAGCGGGCCGCGAGGATCGAGGAGGCGGTGCGTCCGGCGCATCGCGAGCGCTCGGGCGAGATCAGGCTCAGCAACCGCGGCACCCACGCCAAGCTGCTGGTCGGCATCGAGAACGTGACGGTGACGACGCCATCGGGGCAGGCGCTGTTCAAGATCGACAAGCTCCACATCTTCCAGGGCGATCGTGTGGTGCTGCTGGGCAAGAACGGCGCCGGCAAGTCGCAACTGGTCAAGCTGATCCACCGCGCCATGGTGGAGCCGGACAGCGTGCCGGGCATAAAGGTCACGCCGTCGCTGGTGCTGGGCTATACCGACCAGGACATGTCGCAACTGCCGGTCAAGGAGACGCCCGAGAGTTTCATCTCGGTGACCTTCAAGCAGCCGGATGCACGGGTGCGGAGCCTCCTCGCGAGCACCGGCTTCGTCATCGAGAAACAGTCGCGGCCGATCGGCCAACTGAGCTTCGGCCAGCGAGCGCGCCTGGGGCTGCTGGCGCTGCGGCTGACCGAGCCGAACTTCTACTTGATGGACGAGCCGACCAACCATGTCGACATCCCGGGCCGCGAAGCGCTGGAGAGTGAGATCCTCGCTCATGAAGCGACGGCCGTGCTGGTCTCGCATGACCGCAGTTTCGTGCGACATGTGGGAACGCGCTACCTGGAAATCAGCGGCAAGCGACTCAAGGAGGTCGATGGGCCCGAGGCGTTTTTCGAGGAGATGATGCTGGAGACCGAGCAAGTTTAGATCGTTCGACTTAGTACAAACTGCCCAGGCGCTTGGCTGGCGGCCAAGGCGGTGAACAGAAATCGCTCAATGCCCCGTGTTGCCCCGCTGAAATACTGTTCAATTGGTTGGTTGGTAAGGTCTGAGTCATGGCCGAATAGGCAATCTTGCGTACGATAGTGTGAGATTGTTCGGTGATGGCTTGGACGATGCAGAACGGACCCGCCGGCAGGGCCGACGCGAGCAGTCGCAAGGATGCTCGCTTCATCGGCGATGTAATGGGCAGCTATGTGCTGGCGGCGCGCGCGCAGACGCCGGGCGCCGTGCAGGTGTTTGCCTGCCGTTCGCGCAGCGTCTCGGCCCATGAGGCGGTGGTGAACGCGCCGGTCAGCGGGGCGCCTGGCGACGCGTTGACCATGACGTTGCAGGGCCTGGGGCTCGTGCGCGGCAGGATCACCCGCATTCTCGAGGGTGGCTTCGCCGTGGCGTTCGATTGCACCGAACAGGAGCGCGCCGTGCTGAGCTCCAGGATCGACTGGCTGAAGCGCCGGACGCTGAAGACGGTCAGCGATCGGCGGGCGCACAAGCGGGTGCTGCCGCGGGAGACGCGCGCCAGCTTGACGCTGGGCGACGGACAGCGCTTCGACTGCTTCATCATCGACATGTCGCAGTCGGGCGTCGCGGTGTCGGCCGATGTGCTGCCGCCGGTTGGCTCGCTGGCCGGGGTGGGCGCGGTTCCCGGCCGGGTGGTGCGGCACATCGAGGCCGGCTTCGCTGTGCAGTTCGGCGAGGTGCAGCAGATCGGTCAGCTCGAGGCGTTGCTGACGCTCAAAACCAGCGACCACCGCATCCTCGCTGGCGAGCGCCTGAAGCTGAGCAAGTAGTGCTCACGCCAAGTATGGGAAACAAATCCTTGCCGGCGTGCCGAGGGATTTCCAGTACGGCGCAACTGGCTGTTCAAGCTTACACGCTAGCGTGATGATAACGATTACATCGAACGCCGGCCAGGAGGCTTGCAATGGGGCAGAACGCCTCCCAGCGCTCCAGCGACATCCGCTTCATCGGGGCGCTGATGGGGCGCTACCTGCTTGCCAGCCGCAAGAACCGCAGCCATCGGGTGCAGGTGTTTGCCTGCCGGCTGCAATCGATCTCGCCGCAGCTGATGGTGGCCTCGGCGCCGGTACTTGGGGCACCGGGCGAGGAACTCTCCGCCAATTTCGAGCCGTTCGGCACCGTCAGGGGGCGGGTCGATCGATTGATCGATGGCGGCTTCTCGATGGCCATCGAGACCAGTGCCGAGGAACGCGACCTGCTGATCAAGCGCATCGGCTGGTACAAGAAGCGGGTCTTCCATGGGGTTGCCGACAAGCGGGCGCATCGCCGGGTGATGCCGAGGGATCCGCGCTCCACCATCCTGTTCGCCGACGGGAGCCGCCTGCCGTGCCTGATCATCGATATGTCGCGCTCGGGCGCAGCTTTATCGGCTGACGTGCAGCCGGACCTCGGCACGCCACTGGCGGTCGGCCGTGTGGTAGCGCGCGTCGTGCGCTGGCTCGACGTCGGCTTCGCCGTACAGTTCCTGGTCGAGCAGGAGCCGGAAAGCCTCGAGGACCGGCTCCACCTCGTCGACGCGTGACGGCTAGCGCTCGGTGAAGGCCAGCTTGGCGCCGAGCGCCACGAAGGCGGCGGCGAAGGTGCGGCGCATCCCGGTGAGGACGCGCGGACGGGTGACCACGTGCTGGCGCACCGCCGCGGCAAATATCCCGTAGATGGCAAAGATCACAAAGGTCATCGCCATGAACACCGCGCTCAGTTCCAGCATCTGGGGCAGGGCGTCGGCGCTGTCGGTCCTGACGAACTGCGGCAGGAAGGCAAAAAAGAAGATCGACAGCTTTGGGTTGAGGATGTTGATCAAGATGCCCGAGACCAATACCTGACGGACCGATTTCGGGGCCGCATCGGTGTCGACGCTGAGCGCGCCTTTCTCCCTGAGCGTCGCCCAGGCCATGTAGAGCAGGTAGGCGACGCCGAGATACTTGATGATCTCGAAGGCGAGCGCGCTGGTGTGGAGCAGGGCGGCGAGGCCGGTGATCGCGGCCGCCATGTGCGGGATGATTCCGAGGGTGCAGGCGAAAGCCGCGAGGATGCTGGCGCGGGCGCCGCGGGTCAGCCCGGCGGCCAGGGTATAGAGCACGCCGGTGCCCGGCGAGGCGACGATGACCAGCGTGGTGATGAGGAATTCGGGCGTCATGGCGGGCTCCTGACCAGCGAGGGCGGTGCCAGCATAGCCATGCCGACAAAGAGCGCCAGAGGGTTGGCGATGCAGGTGATTTGGCATCTTCACAAGTCGCTGCTAGGCTCCCAGCCATGAAGCGCATCGTGCAAAGCCGGCCGATCGACTCGCCCTTCGTCGAGAGCATCAGCTCCGTTCGTTTCGACACGACCGGGACGACGCTGATGCAGCCCGACGGCTGCTGGGATATCGCCATCATCAAGCGCGGCGACGAGACGATGGTGCTGCGCACCGGGCTCACCACGCAGGCGGTGGTCTACGAGCACGAAGCGGGCGATGAGCAGCTGGTGATCTCGTTCAAGCCACACAGCTTCATGCCGCTGATGCCCGGCGACATCATGCGCGACGAGGGCGTGATGCTCGAAAAGTTCGGCAAGGGCGGGTTCTGGATCGGCACCGACGTGCGGGAGATCCCGACCTTCGAGAATGCCGATGTGTTCGTCGAACGGCTGGTGCGCGACGGGATCATCGACAGCAACGAGCTGGTGGCCTCGGTGGTCGAGGGACAGCCCAAGGCGATGACCGAGCGGACGCTGCAGCGGCATTTCCTCAGGACCACCGGGCTCACCTACAAGCACTTCACGCTGGTGCAGCGGGCGCAGAAGGCTGTTTCCATGCTGCAGATGGGCCGGCCGGCGGTGGACGTGGCGCTGGCGCTGGGCTTTTCCGACCAGGCGCACATGATCAACTCGCTGAAGGCGATCATGGGCCAGACGCCCAGAGAGATCGTTCGCGCCGCCACTGATGAGGTTGTCGGAAACTTCCAATAATCCCGAGTGGGGGTTGGGTACGAAGGGGTGTCTTCAACGATCACCCCGAAACGGAGTACCCGAAATGGCCACCATCACCCCCTTCAAGATCGACGTTTCCGCCGCTCAGCTGCAGGACCTCAAGGACCGTCTGGCTCGCACCGTGATGCCGAGCGAAGTCGATGGCAGCTGGGCCGCCGGCCCGACCAATGCCTATGTCCGTGGCGCCGTCGACCGGCTGCTGGGTGGCTTTGACTGGCGCAAGGCCGAGGCCGAGATCAACCAGCTGCCGCAGTTCACCACCGAGATCGATGGCCAGAACGTCCATTTCATCCATGTGAAGTCCGCCGAAAAGAACGCCACGCCGCTGCTGCTGATCCATGGCTGGCCTGGCTCGATCGTCGAGTTCCTCGACGTGATCGGGCCGCTGACCAACCCGGTGGCGCATGGCGGCAGGGCCGAGGATGCGTTCGACGTGGTGGTGCCCTCGCTGCCCGGCTTCGGCTTTTCCGGTCCGACCCGCGAGGCCGGCTGGAACAATGTCCGCATCGGCAAGGCCTTCATCGAACTGATGAGCCGGCTGGGCTACCAGCGCTTCGGCGTGCAGGGCGGTGATGCCGGCGCCATTATCGGTCCCGAGATCGGCCGGCTGGCGCCGGAGCGGGTGATCGGCGTGCACCTCAACGCCGCGACCATGGGCTTCATTCCGTTCGGCCCGGTGTCGCCGGAGGAGATCGCGACCTTCACCGACAGCGAGAAGGTGCGCCTGCAGCGGGTGCAGCGCTTCATGGCGGAGCATTTCGGCTTCAACGTCATGCAGTCGAGCCGCCCGCAGACCCTGGCCTACGGCATATCGGACTCGCCGGCGGGGCTCTTGGCCTGGATCAGCGAGCTGTTCACCAGCTTTGGCGATCGCGTCGACGCCGTGCCGATGGACCGGTTCCTGACCAACTTCATGATCTACTGGTTCACCGGCACCGCGGCCTCGTCGATCCGGCTCTACTACGAGAATGCACATGATCCGGAGGCCTGGTCGCCCAAGGCGAACTCGGGCGTGCCGACCGGCGTTGCGGTGTTCGGCTTCGACGAAGTGCCGATCCGCCGTTACGGCGAGACCAGCAACACCATCGTGCGCTGGAACGAGTTCGACGTCGGCGGGCACTATGCCGTGCTGGAAGTGCCCGGCGTCTGGGTCGGCGACGTGCGCGGGTTCTTCAGCCAGATCGGTTGAGGCGTGGTCTTTGCGAGAAAAAGGAAAGGGCCCTTCTGGGCCCTTTCGTTCGTCAGGAGGCGGGCTGACTGCGGAACAGGCCGCGGATCGCCTTCCAGGCCGGGCCGATCACCTTGCCGGCCACCGGGATCAGGATAAGGCCCAGTGCGAGGCCGAGGACCAGATCGGCGAGGATGGTCGCGAGCCCTTCGACAAAGCCGCCGAGCGCCGGCAGCATTGCTTCGGCGCCGTGGGCGATGGCTTCGATCAGGTGCTCGATCTGGTCGAGGCCGAAGCCGGCGAGGCCGTGGACGACGATACCGCCGCCGACCCAGATCATCGCCGCGGTACCAACGATGCTGAGGGTCTGCATCACCCAGGGCATGGCGATGAGGATGCCGCGACCGGTGGCGCGGCCGACGCCGGTGCGGCCCTTGCTGGCGAGCGCCAGGCCGAAATCGTCGGCTTTGACGATCAGCGCCACGGCGCCATAGACCGCCGCGGTGATGCCGAAGGCGACGACCACCAGCACCAGCGCCTGCTCCCAGAACGGCAGGTCGGGCAGGGCGGCGAGCGCGATGGTCATGATCTCGGCCGAGAGGATGAAATCGGTCTGGATGGCGCCAGCGACCCGCTCTTCCTCGAGCTTCTTGGGATCGGCCGGCTGCGGCAGGGCTTCTGCTTCGTGCGCATGCGCCTCGTGCGGGAACACCGCCTCGAACACTTTTTCGGCGCCCTCATAGCAAAGGTAGGCACCACCGATCATCAGCAGCGGGGTGATCAGCCAGGGTGCGAAGAAGCTCAGCGCCAACGCGGCCGGCAAGAGAAACAGCAGCTTGTTGCGGATCGAGCCGACAGCGATCTTCCATACGATCGGCAACTCGCGGTCGGCCGAGAAGCCGGTGACGTAGCGCGGCGTCACGGCCGCATCATCGATCACCGCGCCGGCGGCCTTCAATCCGGCTTTGGCCGCTTGTCCCGCCACATCGTCGATCGAGGCGGCGGCGACCTTGGCGAGGGCGGTCACGTCATCGAGAAGGCCGAGTAGTCCAACGCTCATTCCGAATCCCCTTGCTTGCACACCATGCCAGCCTGAGCGCTTGCGGGAAACTGCTGTCATCGACGCCGACGCGAGGCTAGAAGCAGTTCCCCTGACCGTGGGACCGGCATCGGCGGCGGGGGCACAAGGGGGATGCAATGGCCGAGCGTCGGTTCATGCAACACACGGACCTGGCATCGTTCGCAGCCGCGCTACCTGGCGGCAGGCAACTGACAGGATTTGAGCGGTTGGCAGGTGGCAGCAAGAAGGGCGTCTATCGGCTGATGCTCGATGATGCGTCTTCGGTGGTCCTCTACGCCTGGAGCGCTGCCGAGAACTACTGGACCGACAATAGCACTGATCCGCGCGACCCCTTCGCCGAGGCCTCGGGACTGGATCTGCTGGAAGCGGCCAGCCTGGCGCTGGCGGAAGCCGGCGCGCGGGCACCCGCGCTTCTGCTCGTCGACCGCAGCCAATCGATCTATCCGGCCGACATCGCCATCGTCGAGGATTTGCGAGGCGGCACACTCGAGGCGATGATCTCCAGCGATGCCGGCGCAGCGGCAGCTCCCCTGCGCTCAGTGGGTGCGATGCTTAACGGCATGGCCAAGTACCGGGGTCCGAGGCTGGGCAAGGTCGCTGCCGTCGTGGCCGGCAGCGCGCCACAGGACCGCAATGCCGAGCAGATCGTGCTCGATCAGGGCCTCGCGCACCTGGCGAGCGTCGCAACAAAGGTCCCGGAGCTGGGACAGGCGCGCGAGCGGATCGAGGGTGCTTTGCGCGAGCGCCATGCCCGCGTTCGCTCGCGCGGCTGGTACAGCCTGATCCATGGCGAGCTCGGCGCCGACCATGTCATGCTGGATAGCGATGGCCGCCCTGTCATCATCGACATCGAGGGCGTCATGTTCTTCGACGCCGAGTGGGAGCACGAGTTCACGCGGATGCGTTTCGGCAGCAGCTATGAGGCGCTTGGCATAGATGTCGAGCTCGACCCAGAGCGCATGGCGCTCTACGAGCTGGCGCGCTCCCTGTCGCTGGTCGAGGGGCCGCTGCGCATTCTCGAAACCGATTTTCCAGATCGCGAATTTATGCGCGGCATCGTCACCTGGCACACGGGTAAAGTGCTGCGGCTATCCGGCGCCACCACCTGAGAATGGCTGTCGCTGGGCAGTCCGGGCTCGCTCCATCGTGGCTTCAGTACCGCGCTTCAAGGGCGAGCAGTGTCGGCAGAAATTCCGGATGTGCCGCCGTTACCGCCGAACGGAGCCAGACACGGGCCGCATCGTCAAGCGCGGGCACGTAACGCTCGAGATCGAGCAGGTCTTTGTCGCGCGGCTGTTTGCATTTGTAGAGCAGCTGGATTTCGGGCGCGATGATCGGCCAGCCCGATGTGGTCCGCGTGAAGACGCTCCTCAGGGGGCGGCGGACGGTCGGTTCCCGGCGGTATGCCCATTGGCCGTCCAGTTGTGCCTCCGAGACGATCTCGAAATCCCACAGAGGCTCGCCGTGGCGTCGGAGCCAGAGGCTGAACGGTGGGACCGGGAGCGCCGCTCCGGGCTCATGGGGCGTCAGTTGCTTGTTGCGGGCGACGACGATCTCGAAGCCGTCGAGAATCGGCAGCAGCGCAGGCAGGTCGGCGAGAAAGCAGCTGATCTCGATATCGGAATGCAGGCGGCTGACGCTGTCCTGCCATAGGTCGAGCGCCCAGCCTCCGGCGATGCCCCAGTGCACGGTGGCTTCGGCCAGCCATCCGGCAAGCTCACCGGGCGATGTCTCGCGCCAGCGGCTCGACATCAGAGGTCCGCCAGGCGTGTCGCTTCGCGCTTGCCCTGCTCGTAGCCGGCGCGGGCCGAGGGGATGCGGGTTGCCAGGTCCATCTGGTTGGTTCCCATGGCGGTGCGGGAGTTGGGATCCGGGGTGATGACCTCGACGCGGCTGCCCGCCTGGCGCAGCACCGCAACCTCGCTGGCAAGGTCCGCACCCGGCGGCCGGCGCAAGCCCTCGAACTGGCCCGGCGGCAGCGGCCCCGTTCGACCACTGAACGGCGACAGCACGATGACGTTCCTGTAGCCGGAGGCAAGGTCGGCATTGTCGACCGACCGCACGCCGCCGGAAATGTAGCGCGTGCCGTTGATGCGGTGCGTCGGCCCGGCGCCGGGCAGCGAGATGGCCGCCGCGGCCGCATCGACCAGCGCGACACCGGAGTCGCGGTCGAAGGTCGCAAGCTCCCCGGTCTCGGCGTTGACGGCGACGATCAGCATCGGGCGATCGGGCCAGTCGAGGCTCGGCAGCCGCCGGGCGACCAGGGCTCGCCGCTGTTCTGCCACCTCGGGTCCGAAGGACGCATCGCTTTCCAACCCATACGCGGCCATAGCGCGCTGCAGCTCGGCCCGAGTGGTGGCGGCGGCCGAGATGGTTCGCATCCGCTCGAACACTGCCTCCATCGGCCGCGGCGGCGACGCTGGTCGCGACTGGACCGCCGGCTGAGCCGGTGGGGGCGCCAGCGTCGCGGCGAGGAGTTCGGCCGGCGGAATGCCGCTCAGCACCTGCGCCGCCGCATTGGCGCCGGCCGAGGTACCGATCACCAGGTCGGCGGTCTCGGTCAGGTCGACGCCAGCCTCGGCGAGACCCGACGATGCCGATCATCCAGGCATTGCCGGCAGCGCCGCCACCGCCGAGCACCAAAGCAAGGTTCTTCTGAGTCATTGCGGCAGTGTTCAGCCCCCGGCTGTTTCTGTCCACCGAAAAGCAGAAGGGCCCGTTGCCGGGCCCTTCCATATTCCTTCGATCGATCCGGCGCTTAGGCCGAGTAGTACATCTCGTACTCGACGGGGTGCGGGGTGTGCTCGAACTTGATGACTTCCGTCATCTTCAGCTCGATATAGCTGTCGATCTGGTCGTCGTCGAACACGCCACCGGCCTTGAGGAAGTCGCGGTCCTTGTCGAGGGACTCGAGGGCTTCACGCAGCGAACCGCAAACGGTCGGGATCTGCTTCAGCTCTTCCTTGGGCAGCTCGTACAGATCCTTGTCCATCGGGTCGCCCGGGTGGATCTTGTTCTTGATGCCGTCGAGGCCGGCCATCAGCAGCGCGGCAAAGCCGAGATAGGGGTTCGCCAGCGGATCGGGGAAGCGGACTTCGACGCGCTTCGACTTCGGCGACTGGCCGAAGGGGATGCGGCACGAAGCCGAGCGGTTGCGCGCCGAGTAGGCGAGCAGCACCGGAGCTTCGAAGCCCGGCACGAGACGCTTGTAGCTGTTGGTGGTCGGGTTGGTGAAGGCGTTGATCGCCTTGGCGTGCTTGATCACGCCGCCGATGTAATACAGCGCTTCCATGGAAAGGCCGGCATACTGGTCACCAGCGAAGAGCGGCTTGCCGTCCTTCCAGATCGACTGGTGGCAGTGCATGCCCGAACCGTTATCGCCATAGACGGGCTTGGGCATGAAGGTCACGGTCTTGCCGTAGGCCTGGGCGACCTGCTGGATCACGTACTTGTAGATCTGCACGTCGTCGGCCGACTTGATCAGCGGGGCGAACTTGATGCCCAGTTCGTGCTGCGCCGAGGCCACTTCGTGGTGGTGCTTTTCGACGGTGACGCCCATCGAGGCCATGGCGGCGAGCATTTCACCGCGCATGTCCTGCGCACTGTCCAGCGGCGGCACCGGGAAGTAGCCCTTCTTGAGGCCGATATGGTGGCCGGTATTGCCCGACTCGTACTCGGTGTCGTTGTTGATCGGCAGTTCCGAGTGATCGACCGAGAAGCCCACCTTGTAGGTGGTGTTCGAATAGCGGACGTCGTCGAAGATGAAGAATTCGGGCTCGGGGCCGAACACCACGGTGTCGCCGATGCCGAGTTCCTTGACGTAGGCCTCGGCCTTCTTGGCCGTGGTGCGCGGGTCGCGGTTATACGGCTGGTAGGTCAGCGGCTCGAGAATGTCGCAGTTGATGGCGAGGGTAGGGGCGCCGAAGAACGGGTCGAGATAGGCCGAGTTCGGATCGGGCATCAGCACCATGTCGGACTCGTTGATGGCCTTCCAGCCAGCGATCGAGGAACCATCGAACATGGTCCCTTCCTCGAAGAGATCCTCATCGACGACCGTCACATCCATGGTGACGTGCTGCAGCTTGCCGCGCGGGTCGGTGAAGCGGAGGTCGACGTACTTGATGTCCTCGTCCTTGATCTTCTTGAGGATGTCGCTTCCAGTGGTCATTAGGTTCCCCTGTGTAAGTCTGGAGTTGATGCTAGGCGGGAGAGACGCGCGAAGAGGTGCCCCTTAGAGCGCGTCGTCGCCGAATTCGCCGGTGCGGATGCGGATAGCCTGTTCGATCGAATAGACGAAGATCTTTCCGTCGCCGATGCGGCCGGTTTGCGCAGCCGTGCGGATCGCTTCGATTGCCTTCTCGGCGAGGTCGTCGGGGCACACCACCTCGACCTTCACCTTGGGCAGGAAGTCGACGACATATTCCGCGCCCCGGTAGAGCTCGGTATGTCCCTTCTGACGGCCGAAGCCCTTGGCTTCGGTGACGGTGATGCCCTGCAGACCAACTTCCTGCAGCGCTTCCTTCACTTCGTCGAGCTTGAACGGCTTTACGATAGCCTCGATCTTCTTCATTCAGGCCTCCAACAGGCACCGGTCGGGTGCCGCTCGGTTGTATGCAGGGTCCGTGCCAGCTTCCCGGCAGCGGAGAAAACCTTGCCAAAATAAGCGCCTAGGACGAACATCTGATCCGCCGCTCTAGGCACGGTGGCAGGTGCCTGCACAAAGAATGTGCATGACGATGCCGATTTGTTCATTTCGACGGTCCGAAACGAGCAAAACGGACAGTGGCAAAGATCGGTTTGCAGCGAAAGTGGGCAAATGCTCGGGCTGAAGAACGGCACCAACGCGCTGGTCGACTACGATCGGGAGTGGCCGGCCGAGTTTGTACGTGAGCGCCAGCGGCTGGCTTCGGCGCTTGGCGACGTGGCGCTCGCCATAGAACACTACGGCTCGACGGCTGTGCCGGGCATGCGTGCCAAGCCGATCCTCGATATGCTCGTGGGCGTGGCGCCGCTCGAAAACTGGCAGCTCTGCCACGACCCGCTAGTGGAACTGGGATACGACTACGCCGAAAACGCCGGCGTGCCCGGACACTACATCTTCGGACGCGGGCGCGATGCGACGGAGCGGACCCATTTGGTGCACGTCGTCGAGTACCGGGGCCCATCCTGGTGGGGCAACCTGGCGTTCCGCGATGCGCTGCGAAATGACGCCGGGTTACGACAGGCATATGTCGATGAGAAGGAGCGCGCGGTAGCAGCAGCTCCGACGGGTCGCGGGCGCTACAATGAGCTGAAGGCGGCGTTCATCGCCGCGGCGAAGCAGCGACTGGGTGCCTAGGAGCCCCGATCTCGGCCCCGGCTTGAGCTCCAGTGGTGGCGTTCAGGGAACTGCGCTAGGTATCGCTGTCGCAACTGACCGGGAAATGCCGGTGGTGCAGTCCACATACACCTTCTCGTTTGCGGGATATCTGCTGTCGGTAGCGGCCGGGTGCGTGGTGTTCGCGTTGGCCGTGGTGGTGGCGCTCGGCTACGGTGGGCTTAGCATCGCGTTGTTCGCACTCTTCGGCGTCATGCTCGGCCTCCTGCCGGCGATGCTGCTGTTTCTGCCCGTAGCACTGCTCGGCATCTGGCTCGGCAATCGTTTTGGGCTGCGCTCCAGGGGCTATGCAGTGGTATTCGGCGCGGTGGGAGCGGCAGCGTACTATCCGCTTGGCATCGGGATCGGAGCCGCCGTCGGCAGTACCGTAGGCGCTTCCCCTTGGCCTGCGGGCATGCTGGCTGCCGCCGGCGCGGTGGCCGGCTATGTCTACTTCGTCACCGAGCGGATCGATCGGGAAGCAAGAAAGCGGCCGCGGCAGCAGGCTGCGCCGCCACCTGTCCATGGGCCGTAGCCGCGCCTTGTCCTGACGTCTGCACCTCTCCCTTTGACCTTCCCCAATTCTTCACATATATGCACGCGACCCGGCCGACGGGGCACCTTGCGGGTGTGGCGGAACTGGTAGACGCACTGGATTTAGGTTCCAGCGCCGCAAGGCGTGGAGGTTCGAGCCCTCTCACCCGCACCAGAGCTCGCCGCGATACTGCCAGCGACTTCGGCCAACCGAATTTTGTAGAGACAACGGGATACCCCAATGCAGGTCACAGAAACCCTCAACGAGGGCCTCAAGCGCAAACTCTCTCTGGTCATCCCCAAGAAGGATCTCAGCGACCGGCTGGATGCGCGGCTCGATGAGCTCAAGGGCACCGCGAACATCAAGGGTTTCCGCCCCGGCAAGGTGCCGACCGCGCACCTGAAAAAGGTCTACGGCCGCTCCGCCATGTCGGAAGTACTGTCGGACGCGATCAACTCGACCGTGTCGAAGACCCTCGATGATCGCTCCGAGCGCGCCGCCACCCAGCCCAAGGTCGACCTGCCGGAAGACCAGGGCGTGATCAACCAGGTTCTGGACGGCGAAGCCGATCTCAACTTCGAGGTCAGCTACGAAGTGCTGCCGCCGGTCACCCTGATGGACTTCAAGTCGCTCGCCGTCGACAAGCCGGTGGTCGAGCTCGACGAGAAGGACGTGGACACCGAGGTGCAGCGCGTCTTCGCGCAGCAGCGTGGTTATGAGGAAAAGGGTGAGGACGGCCTCGTCGAGACCGGCGATCGCCTCGGCCTCAGCTTCAAGGGCACGATCAAGGGCGAGGCTTTCGCGGGCGGCTCGGCCGACCATGCGCACCTGACCGTCGGTTCGGGCGAGTTCATCCCGGGCTTCGAAGAGCAGCTCGTGGGCATGAAGAAGAACGAGACCAAGACCGTCAAGGTGACGTTCCCCAAGGACTATGCGCAGGACGAACTGGCCGGCAAGAAGGCCGACTTCGAGGTCACCATCCTCCACATCGACGGCCCGAAGGCCGGTGAGCTCAACGACGAGTTCGCCAAGTCGCTCGGTCTCGAGAACGTTGCGGGCCTCCGCGACGCGGTGAAGGACCAGATGAAGACCGCGCTCGATTCGATGGGTCGCCAGGCGATAAAGCGGCAGATCCTCGACCAGCTCGACGAAGGCCACAAGTTCGCCGTTCCCGAGCAGCTGGTGGAAGCCGAGTTCAACACCATCTGGCAGCGCGTCGTGCACGAAGTCGAGCACCACGGCCGGTCCTTCGAAGACGAGGGCACGACCGAGGAAGCGGCCAAGGAGCAGTACCAGAAGATCGCCGAGCGCCGCGTGCGCCTGGGTCTGGTGGTCGCCGAGATCGGCAACCAGAACAAGGTCGAAGTGACCGAGGAAGAGCACCAGCAGGCGCTGATCGCCGAAGTGCGTCGCTTCCCCGGGCAGGAACAGCAGGTCTACGACTACTACCGCAAGAACCCGCAGGCCCTTGCCGGCCTCCGCGCTCCGGTGTTCGAGAACAAGGTGGTGGATTTCGTCACCGAGCTGGCCAAGAAGACCGACAAGCCGATGACCCGCGCCGAGCTCTCCAAGATTATCGCTGCGGACGAAGACGAGGTTCCGGAGGAGCACCACCACTAAGCTGGTGCGTCGATCACAAGTTCAGGGCCGCCCTTCGGGGCGGCCCTTTTTTGTTTTGGGCCATGCACTGTTGCTGCGCGATGACATCCGTGAACGGGGCGATGTGGTGGTCACCCCGATCGTGCGGTATTGATGACGCTGGGAACCTCGCGGCGGCTCGGCATGTCAGACAAGAATATTCACACCCTCCTCACGCCTGCCGAAATGGGCCGCGCCGATGCGCTGGCGGTGGCGTCGGGTATTCAGTCGTTCAAGCTGATGGAGGCGGCGGGCAATGCCGTGGCCGAGCTGGTGGCGGAGCGCTATCCGGATGGGCAGGTGCTGATCCTCTGCGGCCCCGGCAATAATGGCGGCGACGGGTTCGTTGCAGCCAAGAAGCTCAAGGAGCTGGGACGCGAGGTGCGGGTGGCGCTGTTCGGCGAGCGCGACCGGCTGACCGGCGATGCGGCGTTCTTCGCCGACCTGTGGAACGGACCGATCCAGGCGGCGCGGCCGGACGGGTTGCGCGGCGCCAAGGTGGTGGTCGACGCGCTGCTCGGCGCCGGGCTCGATCGCGATATCGAGGGCGGTCTCGCGGAACTGATCGAGGCGGTGAACGGGTTGCGCGTGCCGATCGTCGCGGTGGACGTGCCCTCGGGCATCGACGGGTCCAGTGGCCAGGTCCGCGGCGTGGCGATCAAAGCCGATGTGTCGGTGACGTTCTTCCGGCTGAAGCCGGGGCATCTGCTGCTGCCGGGCCGGCAGCAGTGCGGCGAGGTGGTGCTGGCGGAGATTGGCATCCCGGACAGCGTCCTGGGCGAGATCCGGCCGAACCTCAACCGCAACAGTCCCGACCTCTGGCATCTGCCCAGGCTCGAGGCGGAGGGGCACAAGTTCACCCGCGGCCACTGCGTGGTGATGTCGGGCGGGCCGCTGCAGACCGGCGCCAGCCGGATGACCGCCACCGCGGCGTTGCGCATCGGGGCAGGGCTCGTGACGCTGGCCGGCGCGCATTCCTCGCTGCTGATCCAGGCTAACCACGTCACGGCGATCATGCTGAAGCCGGTGGATGGCGCGGCGAGCCTGCAGTTGCTGTTGCAGGACCATCGGATCAACACGGTGGTGATCGGGCCGGCCGCGGGGCTGGGCGAGGCCACCAAGACGAATGTACTGGCGGTGCTGGCAAGCGACGCGGCGACGGTGCTCGATGCCGATGCGCTGACCAGCTTCAAGGACAGCCCGGAGGCGCTGTTCTCGGCGATCAAGGCGAGGCCTCAGCGGGCAGTGGTGATGACACCGCACGAGGGTGAGTTCGAGCGATTGTTCGGTAAGGTGGATGGCTCGAAGGTCGACCGGGCGCGCTCGGCAGCGCTGCGCTCCGGCGCCATCGTGGTGCTGAAAGGCAGCGACACGGTGGTCGCGGCTCCCGATGGGCACGCGGTGATCAACGACAATGCGCCGGCAATATTGGGCACGGCCGGCTCAGGCGATGTGCTGGCCGGGATCATCGCCGGGTTGCTGGCGCAGGGGATGAAAGGGTTCGATGCCGCCTCGGCCGGGGTGTGGATCCACGGCGAAACGGGGAACCTGTGGGGCGGGCCGGGGCTGATCGCCGAGGATTTGCCGGGCTTGATCCCCGATGTGCTGGCGGAGCTGACTGAGTAGACGCGGTTATGCACGGAGCCATTCCCGCGAAAGCGGGAACCTCTGTTTTCCCGCCTACGGCACGATCGTAAACGGAGCTTCCCGCTTTCGCGGGAATGAGCCGGTGGCTGGGGGCGCCGGAGCTACCAGCTGACCTCCAACCGCTCCAACCCGTGAAAATGGTAGATGTTCTTGTATTGCGGCTCGGCGGCGAGCTTCAGTCCGGGTAGCCGGTCGAACAGGGTCTGCATCGCCACCTGCAGCTCGATGCGCGCCAGCGGGGCGCCGATGCAGAAGTGGATGCCGGCACCGAAGCTGACATTGGCGCCATCCTTGCGGAACGGGTCGAACCGGTTGGCCTCGGCGAAGCGCGAGGGATCTCGGTTGGCGGCGCCCAGCATCAGGCCGATGGTCTCGCCCTGCTTGAAGCTCAACCCGTTGTCGAGCGTCACATCCTGCAAGGCGTAGCGGGTGAACATGTGGAGCGGCGCATCGAAGCGGATGCACTCTTCGACCGTCGCCTCGGTCTGGTCGGCATCGGCGAACAGGGCCTTGGGGTCGAGGCCGCTTTCGAGGATAGCCTTCACGCCGTTGCCGGTGGTATGGACCGTTGCCTCATGGCCGGCGTTGAGCAGGAGGATGGTGGTCGAGATCACCTCGTCGTCGGTCAGCTTCTCGCCATCGACCTCGGTGGTCAGCATGTGGGTAAGCAGGTCCTCGCGCGGCTGGCGGCGGCGCTCGGCGATCATCTCGCGCACATAATCCATGAACTCGATCGAGGCCTGGTTGGCATCGAGCTCGGTCTCGTAGGTTACGCCGTACATGTACATGGCGACCATGCGGTTGGACCAATCGACCAGTTGCATCGCCATGTCGGCGGGCATGCCGATCATCTCGGCAATGACGATGGCGGGGATCGGCGCCGCAAAGGCGCGGAGCAGCTCGACCTGGCCATCGGCGGCAAAACCGTCGATCAGCTCATTGGCCAGCCGCTCGATGCGGGGACGCAGCTGCTCGACATTGCGTGAGACGAAGGCGCGGTTGACCAGGGCGCGCAGTCGGGTATGGGCCGGCGGCTCGAGGTTGAGCAGGGTGTATTTCTCGGTCTGGTCGAAAGCGGCGGTGTGAGCCTTGGGCGGCGCCATGCCGAGCTGCTCGCGGCTCATCAGGTGGAGGATCTGCCGGCCGAAGCGCTTGTCGCGAAGCAGGGCGCTGACATCCTTGAAGCCGGCAAAGCACCAGTGATCGTAATTGTCCCAGAAGAAGGCCGGTGAGGCCGCGTGCACCGCGTCATAGAAGGCGTAGGGGTCGCGGTAGAAGGCGAGTTCGCGCGGCTGGGCGCTGGCGTGACGGTCGGCGAGGGCGAAGGGAGCGGCTGCGGACAAGAGAGGACCCGTTGAAACTGATACTGCGGGCCATGCTATACGGCGCGTCGGGCGGTCGGGAAGCCATCACGACCTGCTGAAACAGCTTGCCGCAACGGAAAAACCGGCTAGTAGCCTCGCCAGACACTGATTGGAGTTCGAGCCCTTGAGCGACCTCACCCTGACCGAAGCGATCGACAACATCTACACCTCGCTGCGCGAGAACAATGCGGATATCGACGTCCATATCGCGGCGTTGAAGGCGGCGATGGCCAAGGAAGGCGCCAAGGAAGCGGTGTTCGATCCGGCTAAGCTGGCCCAGAACAACCGCCAGGGCCGCAAGACCATGCAGTCCTACTTCAAGAAGCGCGGTGTGGCGGTGGGGTTCAAGGCGTAAGGCGGCCGGCCCTCCCCATACGGGCAGGTTCCGCTGATCCGTGGCTTTGCGCGAATATGTGAGTATTGCGGCCTGCCACATTGGCGCCTATCTGTCGCTTTACCCGCCCTTAACAGGGCATCGCCTTCAGTCGGCCGCGAGCGCTGATTCTTCCTGCCATAAGGGACAAATCTCGAAATGAGAGATCCGGTCGATACCTTCTACAACTACCTCGTGCCCACCGTGGTCGAGCAGACGACGCGCGGCGAGCGCGCCTTCGACATCTATTCGCGCCTGCTCAAGGAGCGCATCATCTTCGTGACCGGCCAGGTCGAAGACCAGATGGCGTCCCTGATCGCGGCGCAGCTGCTGTTCCTCGAGTCGGAAAACCCGAAGAAGGAAATCAGCCTCTACATCAATTCGCCCGGCGGCGTCGTGACCTCCGGCCTCGGCATCTACGACACCATGCAGTTCATCCGCCCGCCGGTGGCGACGCTGTGCATCGGGCAGGCGGCTTCGATGGGCTCGCTCCTCCTCGCAGGCGGCGAAAAGGGCCTGCGCGCGGCGCTGCCGAACGCCTCGATCATGGTGCACCAGCCGTCCGGCGGCTATCAGGGTCAGGCGACCGATATCCTGATCCACGCCCAGTTCACCGAGAAGCTGAAGCGCCGGCTCAACGAGATTTACGTCAAGCATACCGGCCAGGACTACGAGGCCATTCACAACGCGCTCGAGCGCGATCGTTTCCTCAACCCCGAAGAGGCCAAGGATTTTGGCATCATCGACTCGATCTTCGAGAAGCGGGCAGCACCCGACGCGGTGTGAGGATTCTCCCGTTAAGGTGAATCTCAATGCCCTACGCGAGTGTGACACTTGTGTGATTGTGTGGGTCCCGGCTGGCCGTTAAGGTCGGTCGGGCTTACATTTTGTTTAGGTATCCGGGGCTAGCGTTCTCTTCTAGCCGGGATGGGAGCCCGAACTCCCAGGAGTGACAGGATGTCCAAGGACACGACCAGCGGCGAATCTTCCAAAAACACGCTGTACTGCTCGTTCTGCGGGAAATCGCAGCACGAGGTCAGGAAGCTGATCGCCGGGCCGACCGTCTTCATCTGCGATGAATGCGTCGAGCTGTGCATGGACATCATCCGCGAGGAAAACAAAACCTCGATGGTGAAGTCCTCGGACGGCGTGCCGACGCCGGCCGAAATCTGCAAGGTGCTGGATGACTACGTCATCGGCCAGTTCCGCGCCAAGCGCGTGCTGAGCGTCGCCGTGCACAACCACTATAAGCGTCTGCACCACGCCACCAAGAACCAGGACATCGAGCTCTCGAAGTCGAACATCCTGCTGATCGGCCCGACCGGTACCGGCAAGACGCTGCTGGCGCAGACGCTGGCCCGTATCCTCGATGTGCCGTTCACCATGGCCGACGCGACGACGCTGACCGAGGCCGGTTACGTTGGCGAGGACGTCGAGAACATCATCCTCAAGCTGCTGCAGTCCGCCGACTACAATGTCGAGAAGGCGCAGCGCGGCATCGTCTACATCGACGAAGTCGACAAGATCAGCCGCAAGTCGGACAACCCGTCGATCACCCGCGACGTGTCGGGCGAAGGCGTGCAGCAGGCGCTGCTGAAGATCATGGAAGGCACCGTTGCCTCCGTGCCGCCGCAGGGCGGCCGCAAGCACCCGCAGCAGGAATTCCTGCAGGTGGATACGACCAACATCCTGTTCATTTGCGGCGGGGCGTTTGCCGGGCTCGAGAAGATCATCTCGGCGCGCGGCGAGGGTTCGGGCATCGGCTTCTCGGCCGTGGTCAAGGACCCAAAGGATCGCCGCGTCGGTGACCTGTTGAAGGACGTGCAGCCGGAAGACCTGGTGCGGTTCGGGCTGATCCCCGAATTCATCGGCCGCCTGCCGATCCTCGCGACGCTCGAAGATCTCGACGAGCCCGCGCTGATCGAAATCCTGACCGCGCCGAAGAATGCGCTGGTGCGTCAGTACCAGCGGCTGTTCTCGATGGAAGAGGTCGAGCTGACCTTCCACGAGGATGCGCTGAAGGCGATCGCCAAGCATGCCATCGAGCGCAAGACCGGCGCCCGTGGCCTGCGCTCGATCCTCGAAGGCATCCTGCTCGACACCATGTACGACCTGCCCTCGCTCGATGGCGTGGAAGAAGTGGTGATCAGCGAGGAAGTGGTGAACGGCAAGGACGCCCGTCCGCTGTACATCTACGCCGAGCGCAAGAAGGAAGAGGCGCTGTCCACCAGCGCCTGATCCCTCGGAGCAAGAGTTCAAAGGCCCCGCTACTGGCGGGGCCTTTTCATTTGGGGCAAGGCCGTCGCATAAGGAAACGGACTGGAGGCGGCACCATGCGGATCGGCGTGGCACTCGGCAGCGGCGCGGCGCGCGGCCTGGCACACATTCCCTATATCGAGGCGATGGACGAACTGGGGCTGAAACCCTCGGTGATATCAGGCTCGTCGATCGGGGCGCTGATCGGTTCGGGCTGGGCTAACGGCATGACCGGCGCGGAGCTGCGTGAGCATGCCTACAGCGTGCTGGGCAGCCTGCAGCAGATCGCCAGCACGCTGTGGAACCGCAACCGCTTCAGTTTCAAGCAGATCGTCGAAGACGGGTTGTCGATGCAGGTGAACCCAAGGGGGATCACCACGGCATTCCTGCCGGATGGGTTTCCCCATGATTTCGCCGATCTCAAGGTGCCGTTCTCGGTCGTGGCGACGGATTTCTACGCCTGGAAGGAAGTGGTGTTCGACTCCGGTCCGCTGCGCCCGGCGATCGCCGCCTCGCTGGCTATCCCCAGCCTGTTCCGGCCGGTGAATGTCGAGGGCCGGTACTTCATCGATGGCGGCGTCACCAATCCGCTGCCGCTGGGGCTGATTGCCGGCAAGTGCGACGTGCTCATCGGCATCGACGTACATCGCACGCCGCAGCTGCTCGATGCCTCGCGCGAGCCGAGCATCACCGATTCCGCCGTGGTGGCGACCGAGATCATGTCGCAGAAGCTGGTCGATGCCACGGTGCTGCAATACCCGCCGGACGTTTATGTGCGTGCCGAGGTCGGGCCGTTCGGCGGCAGCGAGTTCTGGCGGGTGCGTGAGATCGTCGACAATGCGGCGGGCGACAAGGACCGTTTCAAGCGGGCAGTGACTGACGCGCTGCTGGCGCACAGCATCCATAAGGCGAACCGACATTGACCGACCTGCCGGCCGATCTCGCCGCCGCAGTGCGGCGCCTCGCCGAGGGGCGCAAGGGGCTGACGGACAGCTCCGCGCGCATCTCCGAGCACTATCGGCAGCGTGGCGCGTCGCGGCAGGTGATCGGCGGTGCCGACGACGCCATCGCCTATGCGCTGAGCCGGATGCCGGCGACCTATGCGGCGGTATCAGCGGTGCTGGCGGAACTGCGAGCGAGGGCGCCGCAGTTCGCGCCAGGAACGCTGCTCGATGCCGGGGCAGGGCCGGGAACCGCCGGCTGGGCGGTGGCCGAGGCGTTTGAGGGGATTGCCCCGACACTGATGGATCACAACCGGGCGTTTCTCGCGCTGGCGAGGACGCTGGCGGAGGGAACGGCATTGGCCGGGGCAGAGCTGCTGGAGGCCGATCTCGGGCGGTTCGAGTTTCCGACCCGATACGACCTGGTTACCTGTGCCTATGCGCTCACCGAGCTGCCGGATGACGAGATGCTGGCGGCGGCGGAGCGGCTGTGGCGGCACAGCGACGGCGTGCTGGCGATCATCGAGCCGGGCCGGCCGCGCGACTACCAGCGGCTGATGGTAGTGCGCCGGCGGCTGGTCGAGCTGGGGGGCAGGGTGCTGGCGCCCTGTCCGCATGAGCGCGATTGCCCGCTGCTCGAGCCGGACTGGTGCCACTTCTCGGTGCGGCTCAGCCGCAGCCGCGACCACATGCGGATGAAGGGCGCAACCCTCGGCTACGAGGATGAAAAGTACAGCTATCTGGTCGTGGCGCGGCCGCATATCGGCAAGCCGCCGCCGGGGCGCGTGCTGCGGCGGCCGGAAGAGAACAAGTTTTCGGTGACGCTGGCGGTCTGCGGCGCCGATGGGCTCGAGACACGGGTGGTACCAAGCCGGGACAAGCCGGCCTTCAAGGCGGCGAAGAAGCTCGATTGGGGCGATGCAACAGACGGGTAGGCACGGTACTTTCACCTCCCTCCCCCCGCGGCGCTACCGCGTCCGCTAGGAGGGGAGGGATTGAGGGAGGGGGTGGTGAAGTCGGCACCGTGCCCGCCTCACCACCCCCACCCCCAGCGCCTCCCCTCAAGGGGGAGGGGTGCAATGCGGCAGCCGCTTCGCGGCGGTCGGCTGCTGAATTCCGTACCATAGGTTCACTTGTCGCTCCCGAGGCTGAAGCGTAGTCTCTTGGTTGAGTGGGGCACCAAGAGGAAGAACCATGAAATTCAAGGATATTCTGGGGACCATCGGCAATACGCCGGTTGTCCGGATCAACAAGCTGGGCCCGAAAAACGTCAAGCTGTACGTCAAGGTCGAGGCGTTCAACCCGCTCGGGTCGGTGAAGGACCGCCTGGCGCTCGGTGTGATCGAGGCGGCCGAGAAATCCGGCGCGCTGAAACCGGGCCAGACGGTGATCGAGGCCACCTCAGGCAATACCGGCATCGGGCTGGCGATGGTTTGCGCGGCCAAGGGTTATCCGCTGGTCGTCACCATGGCCGAGAGCTTTTCGGTCGAACGGCGTAAGCTGATGCGGTTCCTCGGCGCCAAGGTGGTGCTGACTCCGGCGGCCGAGCGGGCCAACGGCATGATCCGCAAGGCGGAGGCCCTGGCCGAGGCGAATGGCTGGTTCCAGACCCGCCAGTTCGAGAATGAAGCCAACCCCGACATGCACTCGCGGACCACCGCACAGGAGATCGTGCGCGATTTCGCCGACGAGAAGCTCGACTACTGGGTCACCGGCTTTGGCACTGGCGGCACGCTCACCGGCGTCGGCCGGGTGCTCCGCGACAAGATGCCGAACACCAAGATCATCGTTGCCGAGCCCGAGGGCGCGCCGATGCTGACCAGCGGTGAAGGCCAGGAGCGTCGCGCCGACCATGCCGCGACCGGCAGCCATTCGGCGTGGAAGCCGCATCCGTTCCAGGGCTGGAGCCCGGACTTCATCCCGTGGATCACCAATGAGGCGGTCACCGAGAAGTTGATCGACCAGGTGCTGACCATCGCCGGCCCCGATGCGATGAAGCAGTCGATGCAGCTGGCGCAGAAGGAAGGCATCTTCGTCGGCATCACCGCCGGCGCCACCTTCGCGGCGGCGCTGAAGGTGGCCGAGACGGCTCCCGACGGCTCGACCATTCTGGCGATGCTGCCCGATACCGGCGAGCGCTACCTCTCGACCCCGCTATTCGCGGACGTGCCGGCCGATATGACGCCGGAAGAGGAAGCCATCTCGGTGTCGACCCCGGGGCAGCACCTGCCGCCGAAGGTAGCGGCTTAGCACAAGCACAGCCGACCCTGGTGTGGCTGACCCCCACCCTTGATCCCTCCCCCTAAACAAGGGGAGGGAGACGTTTACCGAGAAGCCTGTGTTTTGGTCTCCCTCCCCTTTCCGGGGCGCTACCGCGTCCCCTAGAGGGGGAGGGGGCAGGGGTGGGGTCAACTCACACCGGCGTCAAGAAGCGACGGACTACGCCGCCACCCTCGGCACCGGCCCCACATAGAGCGATTTCGGCCGGATCAGCCGGCCGTTCGCCGCTTCTTCCCTGGCATGGGCGATCCAGCCGCCGATGCGGCTGGCCGCAAAGATCGCGGTGAAGGCCGAGCGGGGAAAGCCCAGCGTTTCGAGCAGCAGCGCAGGGTAGAACTCGACATTGGTGGCGAGCACCCGGTCGGGCTTGTGGCGTTTGAGCGCCGCCAGCGCCACCGCCTCGACGTGCTGGGCCAGTTCGACGCGGGCGGTATCGACTGCGCCGGACCGGGTCAGCCGTTCCAGCGCCGCCTTCAGCACATCGGCGCGGGGGTCGCGCACCCGGTAGATGCGGTGACCGAAGCCCATCAGGCGCCGGCCATTCGCCAGCTCGTTCTCGATCCAGGCCGCGGCCTTGTCGGCGGTGCCGATGGCGTCGAGCATATCGAGGACGGGGCCGAGCGCGCCGCCGTGCCGCGGACCCTTCAGCGCACCCAAAGCCGCCAGCGCCGATGAGTTGAGACCGGCGAGGGTCGAGGCCACCACGCGAGCCGCGAAGGTCGAGGCGTTGAGCCCGTGGTCGACCACGGTGACGAGATAGCTGTCGAGTGCCGCTGCGGCCGCTGGATCGGCCGGCCTGTCGCCGAGCATGCTCAGCATATCGGCGGCGTGCCCGAGGCCCGGCTGCGGCGCTCGCAGGCTCTTGCCGGCCTGCAACCGGATCGCCGCCGGCAAGGCGACCGCAGGAGCCGCGGTCAGCAGTAGCGCCGTTTCGAGATCCGTGCCGTCCGGAAGCCGCGCCATCAGCGCCCGGACACCATCGTAGACCGGCAGTTCGGCCAACAGCGACTGTTCGCGCTCGACGGTGCCGTACACGGCAGCCCTGGCGTCCGCCAGCGGCGTGGTCAGATCGCGCGGCAGGTCGGCAAAGAAGCCATCCCAGAGCAGCGCCAGCACCTGCTCGTAGCTCACGTGTCCGGTCAGCGCGTCGAGCGGCTGGCCACGGATGATCAGCCGACCCGCCAGCCCATCCACATCCGAGAGGATGGTTTGTGCTGCGACGACATCTTCGAGTCCATTGCTCATCTGAGCCTCCTTGGCTGTTTGCAACGGAAGGTAGGCGCGCTAACATTGACGTCAATCTTGATCATATTGATCAATGTTCGAGGTCAACATGTGGCTCAGCGCAGCGGAAGCTCTGACACGGCTCGGCTCCAAGCCGCAGTCGCTCTATGCGAGCGTCAGCCGGGGCCGCATCCGGGCAAAGCCTGATCCGGCGGATACGCGGCGGAGCCTCTATCGCGAGGAAGACGTGGACCGGCTGGCCGCCCGGGCTCGCGGCCGGCGGAGTTCTGCTGCGGTGGCCTCGGAGGCGATCAGCTGGGGCGATCCGGTGCTGCCGTCGGCCATCTCCACCGTGAGCAGCGGGCGGCTCTACTATCGTGGCGTGGACGCGATCGACCTGGCGACCACGGCGACGCTCGAGGACGTGGCTACGCTATTGTGGGACGGAACATGGAGTTTGCCGGCAAGCGGGCCGGGGCCCGTCGCCACGCCACCGATGGCCGCGGCGTTCGCAGCGCTGGCGGAGCGTGCTGCCGGGGGCGCTCCGAGCTCGGGCCTGGGGCCCTGGCAGTTGCGCGTCGAGGCTGCGAACGTGCTCGGGTGCGTCGCGGACGCGATGCTGGGGGCCGGCGCCGGTTCGTTGCACGTTCGCCTGGCCGACAGTCTGGGACGCCCCGGCGCAGCCGATGTGCTCCGGCGCGCGATGGTGCTCCTGGCTGATCACGAACTCAACGCTTCGACCTTCGCTGCGCGGGTCGCGGTTTCTACGGGGGCCTCGCTGTGGGCCGGCGCGCTGGCCGGGCTCGCCACCTTCACCGGTCCGCGCCACGGCACAGCCGCAGCGGCGGTGCTGGCGCTGGCGCTCGATATCGGCCCGCATGCCGACCGGCCGGGCGATGGTTTGCGCGAGTGGCTGGGGGAAGGGCGGGTGATCCCCGGCTTCGCGCATCGGCTCTATCCGCGGGGGGACGTCCGCGCCGAGGCGCTGCTGGCGGCAATCGAGGTGCCCGCGGCGTTCCGCAGGCTTGCGCGGGTCGCCGAGGAGCTGCTGGGCGATCGGCCCAATGTGGATTTTGCGCTGGCCGCGCTGAGCGCCGCTCATGACTTGCCGCCGCACGCGCCGGCTACCATCTTTGCCTTGGCCCGCACTGTGGGGTGGCTGGCGCACATGCTCGAACAGGTGGCGAGCGGCCAGCTGATCCGCCCGCGCGCCCACTATGTGGGGCCGCCCGTCGGCGCCTCGGGCTGATGCAGCCGCAGCACACAGTAGTGCCGCATTGCGGGCATACCCGTCATTACGGGTAGGTTGACTTGCCCTTTGCCGCGGGCGCCCTATTTAATCAGCAGAATCAGGCTCGCCGCCCATCGTGGGGACCGGCCCGATTGCTAGACGGGCGCGGGCTCGCCCATCCTCCCGAAACGAGCCCTGCGCCCAGGAAAGGACCAAATATGTCGGACGTTACCCAAGGCGGCGCCGGATTCGATCGCGATCGGGTTTACCCCGTGCTGCCGCTACGCGATATCGTTGTCTTTCCGGGCATGATCGTGCCGCTGTTCGTCGGCCGCGAAAAGTCGGTGAAGGCGCTCGAAGAAGTGATGCGCGACGATAAGCACATTCTCGTCGTCACCCAGAAGAATGCCCAGGATGACGATCCGTCGCCTGATGAGATTTATGCCACCGGCACCATCGCCTCGGTGCTGCAGCTGCTGAAGCTGCCCGACGGCACCGTGAAGGTGCTGGTCGAGGGCCTGCGCCGGGCGAAGATCGACCAGTACCTGCAGACCGTCGACTACTTCGAAGCCGAAGCGACGACGCTGCCGGAACCGGAGGAAGACGAGACCGAACTCGAAGCGCTGGCGCGTTCCGCCCAGTCCGAGTTCGAGAACTACGTCAAGCTCAACAAGAAGATCTCGGCCGAGGTGGTCAACGCCGTCAGCCAGATCACCAATCATAGTAAGCTCGCCGACACCATCGCCAGCCACCTGGTGATCAAGATCGAGCAGAAGGAAGAGCTGCTGGGCACCGTTTCGGTGGCCGAGCGGTTGCAGAAGATTCTCGGCCTGATGGAAGGCGAGATCGGCGTTCTGCAGGTCGAAAAGCGCATCCGTTCCCGCGTCAAGCGGCAGATGGAGAAGACGCAGCGCGAGTACTATCTCAACGAGCAGATGAAGGCGATCCAGCGCGAGCTGGGTGATGGCGAGGAAGGCTCGAACGAGCTGACCGAGCTCGAAGAGAAGATCAAGAAGACCAAGCTGTCGAAGGAAGCCCGGATCAAGGCCGATGGCGAGCTGAAGAAGCTCAAGACCATGAGCCCGATGTCGGCCGAAGCGACGGTCGTGCGCAACTATCTCGACTGGCTGCTGACGCTGCCGTGGGGCAAGAAGAGCAAGGTCAAGCGCGACCTGGTCTACGCCGAGCAGGTGCTGGACGAGGATCACTATGGCCTCGAGAAGGTCAAGGAGCGTATCCTCGAGTACCTCGCGGTGCAGTCGCGCACCGGCAAGCTCAAGGGCCCGATCCTCTGCCTCGTCGGCCCTCCGGGCGTCGGCAAGACCTCGCTGGGCAAGTCGATCGCCAAGGCGACCGGCCGTGAGTTCGTGCGCATGGCGCTCGGTGGCGTCCGGGACGAGGCCGAGATCCGCGGCCACCGCCGGACCTATATCGGCTCCATGCCAGGCAAGGTGATCCAGTCGCTCAAGAAGGCGGGTAAGAACAATCCGCTGTTCCTGCTCGACGAGATCGACAAGATGGGCCAGGACTTCCGTGGCGACCCGTCGTCGGCGCTGCTCGAAGTGCTCGATCCGGAGCAGAACAACACGTTCGCCGACCACTACCTCGAGGTCGACTTCGACCTCTCGGACGTGATGTTCGTCACCACCTCGAACACGCTCAACATCCCCGGCCCGCTGATGGACCGCATGGAGATCATTCGCCTGTCGGGCTACACCGAAGAGGAGAAGTTCGAGATCGCGCGGCGCCACCTGATCCCGGAGACGCTGAAGGAGAACGGCCTGCAGCCCAAGGAGTTCGTCATCGACGACGACCAGCTGATGGCTGTGGTCCGCAACTACACCCGGGAAGCCGGCGTGCGTAACCTGAAGCGTGAGCTCTCGAAGCTGATGCGCAAGGCCGTGCGCGACATTCTGGTCAAGAAGTCGACCAAGGTCGTCGTCACCCCGGAGCTGCTCGAGGAATATCTCGGGCCGGCGTTCTTCCGGAACGACAAGATCGACGCCGAGCCGCAGGTCGGCGTGGTGACGGGGCTTGCCTGGACTTCGGTCGGTGGCGAGATCCTGACCATCGAGGGCATTATGACGCATGGCAAGGGCCGCATGACGGTGACCGGCAACCTCAAGGAAGTGATGAAGGAATCCATCACTGCCGCGTCGGGTTACGTGCGTTCGCGGGCCGCCGAGCTCGGCATCAAGCCGCCGCTGTTCGACACGCGCGACATCCACCTGCACCTGCCGGAAGGCGCGACGCCGAAGGATGGCCCGTCGGCCGGCATCGGCATGGCCACGACGATCGTCTCGCTGATGACCGGCATTCCGGTGCGGCATGACATCGCCATGACCGGCGAAGTGACTCTACGGGGCCGTGTCCTGCCCATTGGCGGGCTCAAGGAAAAGCTCCTTGCAGCGCTCCGCTCGGGCATCAAGACCGTCCTCATCCCCGAGGAGAACACCAGGGATCTCAAGGAGATCCCGAAGAACGTGACCGAGGGCATGGAGATCATCCCGGTGAGCCGGATGGACGAGGTGCTGAGCCGCGCCTTGATCCGGCAGCCCGAGCCGATCGAGTGGAAGTATGACGACGACAAGCCGGCCGCGGTGCCGGTGGTCGAGAGCTCGGTCGACGGCGACGAGAGCGGCGCGAGCCTGCCGCACTGAGCCGGTCTTTGATCGATGAAGTTGGAAACGGCGCCCTCGGGCGCCGTTTTCGTTTGTGCGCCGCAGAGTTAGGGCGAAGGTCCAGGTAGTTTGCCACGAAATCTTCACGGACGTCCGACTAGCTGCCGGTTGGACAGCGCTGGAGAAGCGAATGCGAAGCAAGTGGGTTTTGGGGATAGCGACGTTGTTGGCAGCCGTCGTCTCGCTGACGGGACTGTCATTCGCCCAAGATACGCGGACGGAAACGGTAAAGTTCAAACGCGGCGCGAGCAGCACGTCGATCGATGACAGCATCACCGGCTACGAGGGCGTGAGCTACATCGTGGGTGTGAGTGCCGGGCAGCGGATGAGCGTCGAGCTCGATACCGACAATACCAGCAACTATTTCAACATCACGGCGCCCGGCGCGTCCGCGGCGCTGTTCATTGGCTCGACCTCGGGCAACAGCACTTCGTTCGTTATCCCGTCGAGCGGCGACTACAAGATCGACGTCTACCTGATGCGCAATGCGGCGCGCCGGGGCGAAACAGCGAATTACGAGCTCAGCATCGCCGTCGAGGGCAAGGCGGCTGCGCAGGCGCCGAGCAAGCCGGCGCCCAGCAAGCCTGCTCCCGACTTTGCCGATGGCCTCGCCGGCGGCCCGGACTTCTGGCAGGTGCATGGCCTCGCGCGCGGTGACACGCTGAATGTGCGCGCCTCGGCCGCCTCCGGGGCGTCGGTGCTGGGTGTGCTCGACGAGGGTGACGTGATCCGCAACCTCGGCTGCAAGATGAACGGCTCTACCCGCTGGTGCCGCGTCGAAGATCAGACCGGTCTCAATGGCTGGGTCTCGGGCAAGTACCTGCACGAGTCGACCCGCGCCCCGAGCCCGTCGCGCCCGGTGACCCCACCGCCGGCCGGCCAGCCGCCGCTCAGCTCCGATGACGGCGTGCCGGTGGCGATGATGCCGCGCTACTGCACGGGTGAAGCCTCGGCGCAGTTCGGAGTGCGCCTGCAGGACATCACCACCAACGCCGCGTTCAAGAGCGGCAAGCTCTTCGTCTCGCAGGGCTGGTTCGACGGCTCGGGTGGTACGACGTTCTTCAACTGCTATTTCAAGGCGGATGGCACCTTCATCGCCGTGAACTGACCGCCGGGCCTGGCGCGGGAACAACAAGCGGCGCCCTCTGGGGCGCCGTTTCCATACCCAGCTCAAGGCTCCCACCATATTTCCGGCGGCCAGCCTCCCTGCGCGCTTCGCAATCATCCCGCAACCGATATCTGCTTTGCCTCGCTGCGCCGATAGGGCAAGGCAGCGCTAACCGAGGACACCGGCCAGATGACCTTCACCAGACGATCGCTGACTTGCCTGGTCGCTGCGGGAGCGATCGTTGGAGGTCTGGCGCTCTGCGCCGCCTGGGCGGGCGATGCGCTCGCCCGGAGGCCGCTCCAAGCGGAAGCGGTTATTCCGGTCTATCTGTCCTCCAAGCGTCCGCTGGTGATGATGCGGATCGGCGATCATCCGCCGGCGCCGGTGGTCTTCGATACTGGCACCAATGACAACATCCTGGACACGGTCTACGCAGAGCCGTTCGAGCTGCCGCGCATCGGTCCATCCACGTCGATAGACGGCAACACCGGCATTCCCGTGCCGGGCTACCAGACGCACCTCGTCGGCGTACGGCTTGGCGGCGCGCCGATTGCCGACGCACCGGCCAATGTCTTCGATTACCGCAGCACCGACGAGGTCGGCATCTTCGGGCCCAACAGCTTTCCCGGAAAGCTGGTGCTGCTGGATTTGCGGAACGCCGAATTGCGCATCCTGCCGGGAACTGCAATCGCGTCGATGCAGGGCCCCGGCATGCCGTATCTCGGCGACGGCGCTGCTGGTTTGCCGTCCATACCCATCGTGCTGCCGAGCGGAACGGTCGACGCGATACTGGACAGCGGTAATGATTCGACGCTCGTGCTGCCGCTGGATCTGGCCGACGAGCTCGGCGTCGGCGGCACGCTGAAGGAGATCGGCAAGGTGGTTTCGGCGTCCGGCAGTCAGCCGGTCTACGAGGGGCAGGTCACTGGCGACATCAAGATCGGACCGGTCACCCTGAACAACCCGGTGGTCCGGTTCTTCAAGGCCGGGCGGCCGCTGATTGGCCTGCCCGTGCTGCTGCAGATGACGCTGGCGTTCGATCCGAGCAACGGCCGCAGCTGGGTGATCGATGCACACGGAGCAGCTGACTAGCTGTTCGTCCCTCGCCAGTTTGCCTCCTGTCATTCACGCACTCTCGCTCTGGTGTAACGCCCGCGTGATCACCACGTAGGGGTCTTTCGCGCTTTCGAAACGGAAGGTCTGCAACTTTTCCTGAAAGCGCTACTGGCATTTCGTTTGCACCGCCAAACGAGAACGAATATAGAACACGCCCCGCGTGTCAGCCGGCTGGAGGGCCCTGAATTGAACAAGGCACTGATCATCATTCTGGCCGCGGTGACGCTCGATGCGGTCGGCATCGGGCTGATTTTCCCGATTCTGCCGCGCCTGCTCGAGGACGTCACCCATACCGGCGAAGTGACGATGATCATCGGCATCATGCTGGCGCTCTATTCGGCGATGCAATTCCTGTTCTCGCCGGTGCTGGGGGTGCTCAGCGACCGTTATGGCCGTCGCCCGGTACTGCTGGTGTCGCTGGCCGGCGCGGCGATCGACTATCTCGTGATGGCGTTCGCGCCCGAGCTCTGGATGCTGGTGCTGGGCCGCGCCATCGCCGGCATCACCAGCGCCAACATGGCGGTCGCCACCGCCTACATCACCGACATCTCGGCCGAGGAGGAGCGCGCCAAGCGCTTCGGCTATTTCCACGCCATGTTCGGCATCGGCTTCATCATCGGGCCGGTGATCGGCGGCATCCTGGGCGACATCTGGGTGCGGGCGCCGTTCCTGGTGGCGGCCGGGCTCAACGCGGTCAACTTCGCGCTGGCGCTGTTCGTCCTGCCGGAATCACGGCCGGGCGATGCCAGCGCCAAGTTCGATTTCGCGACGCTCAACCCGTTCCGGCCGCTCGGCTGGGCTTTCAGCTTCACCGCGCTGCTGCCGCTGATGGCGATCTTCGTCATCATGAACTTCGTCGGCACCATGTACGGCACGATCTGGGCGCTGTTCGGCCAGGACATGTTCCAGTGGAACGGGCTGATGATCGGGCTGTCGCTCGGCGCGTTCGGGCTGTTCCATGCCGGAGCACAGGCGCTGCTGACCGGCCCTGCGGCGGCGCGGCTGGGCGAGCGCTGGGCCATGGTCCTGGGGATGGCGTGCGAGCTGACGGCGCTGTTGATCCTGGGCTTTGCGGCGCAGGGCTGGATCCTGTTCGCGCTGGCGCCGCTGTTCGCGCTCGGCGGCATCGGCATGCCGGCGCTGCAGTCGCTCACCACGCAGCAGGTTGATGGCGACAATCAGGGCAAGCTCCAGGGCGTGCTGGCGAGCCTTGTCAGCCTCTCGGCGGTGTTCGGTCCGATCTTCTTCTCGGCGGTGTATTTTGCCCTCAAACCGACCTGGCCGGGGCTGATCTGGATCGTCGGGGGAGCCGTGTATTTGCTGGCGTTGCCGCTGCTTTTGGGCATCCGCCGGACGCGCGTTGCCACAGTGACGCCCGACGGCTGACAAAGTTGAGCCAGAATTGACGCTTCATTAACAGAATTGCTGTGCCTCGCCTGCGGAAAAGCCCGGATTTCCTTGCGTTCCGAGCAGAATCGAAGAAGGGTCACGGCGTTTTGGTTCGCCTCCACAGGGCGGGCATCCCACAGTGAGGAAACGCTATGTCTAACAAGAACGATCTGATCGGCGTCGTCGCCGACAAGGCGGGCCTGACCAAGGCCGACGCTGCACTGGCTGTCGATGCTGTGTTCGACGCCGTCACCGCGTCGCTGAAGAAGGGCGAAGAAGTCCGTCTCGTCGGCTTTGGTACGTTCGCCGTTTCCAAGCGCAAGGCCTCGATCGGCCGCAACCCGGCAACGGGCGCGGAGATCAAGATCCCGGCTTCTAACCAGGCCAAGTTCAAGCCCGGCAAGGGCCTCAAGGACGCGATCAACTAAGATCGCGTTCCGGTCGACAGACCACATGGCCCCGTGCGCTCGTCGCCGGGGCCATTTGTTTTTGGGGGCAGGGGGCCCGGTCTCGCCGCGATGACAGCAGGCGCGTGGGCTTTGGAGAAATGGTGGGCGGTGACGGTCTCGAACCGCCGACCCTCTCGGTGTAAACGAGATGCTCTACCAACTGAGCTAACCGCCCGTCAGCTACTCCTGGGGTCGCCTATTGGCGACGCAGGGGAGCGACGAAGGCGCACTAACTAGGGTCTCGGCCGCAGGCCGTCAACCCGTGCCGCTGAATCTCGCTGTGCCCCGGCAAATTCCCCCTATAGAGTAGTGCCGCTACGCTGACGGTTCGTCGGACTGAGGCCGGGGAGGGCTCGATGTCGATTGCCGAGGTAGGCCGCTTTGATCTGCCCGGTTTCGCGGGCACTCTGATCCACCCACACCATGCCGGTTACGACGAGGCGCGCCGCGTCTATAACGGCATGATCGATCGCCGGCCGGCGCTGATCGCGCGCTGCAACAGCGCCGACGATGTGGTGCTGGCGCTCGCCCTGGCGCGTCGCGAGGGATTGCCGGTTTCGGTGTTCGGCGGTGGCCACGCGGTCACCGGCTCGGCCGTCTGCGACGATGGCGTCTGCATCGACCTGCGCGGCATGAAGGATATCCGCATCGATCCGGCGGGCCAGACCTGCCGGGCCGAGGCCGGCCTCAACTGGGGCGAATTCGACGCGGCGACGGCGCGGCACGGCCTGGCGCTCACCGGTGGCCGTAACCCAACGACCGGGGTGGCCGGGCTGTCGCTGGGCAGCGGCAGTGGCTGGCTCGAACGCAAGTTCGGCTATGTCTGCGACAACCTGATCTCGGCCGAATTGGTTACCGCCGACGGCCGCAAGGTCATTGCGTCCGAAACCGAGAACCCGGATCTGTTCTGGGGCCTGCGCGGCGGCGGCGGCAATTTCGGTATCGTCACTGCCTTTCATTTCCGGCTGCACCGGCTGGGCCCGATCGTCCTCGCCGGCGTGCTGCTCTACCCCGCTCCGATGGCGGCGGCGGTACTGCGCCACATGCGCGATTTCATGCGGGCAGCGCCCGACGAGGTGGGCATCGGCATGGTTTTCACCACCGCGCCGGATGCGCCGTTCGTTCCCGAGCCGGCGCGCGGCAAGCCGATCGTCGTCGTGCAGCTGATCTATGCCGGCGACGTGGAGGAGGGAATCAGGGTGCTGGCGCCGTTCCGGGCCTTCGGGCCGCCGGCGGCCGACCTGGTGCAGCCGATGCCCTATACCGAGTTCCAGAAGATGGGCGGCAACTTTCCCGGGGCGCAGAACTACTGGACCGCGGATTTCCTCAACGAGCTGCCGGAGGAAGCGATCGACGCCTACGCCAAACTGGCCCTGACGCCGCTTTCTCCGCAGTCTGCGATCATCCTCGTTCCCGGCGGCGGCGCCCCGTCGCGCGTCGATGAGGAGGCCACGGCCTTCGGCATGCGCACCGCGCCATGGAACGTGCACTATATCTGCGGCTGGACGAATCCCGCAGACAACGCCGCCAACACGGCGCGGGTCAAACAGATCGCCTCTGTGCTGAAGCCGTGGTCGACCGGGCGGGTCTATCTCAATTACATCGGCAACGAGGGGCAGGAGCGCGTCGACGCGGCGTTCGGCGAGAAAAAGCTCGCGCGGTTGCGCGAGCTCAAGGCCAAGTGGGACCCCGACAACGTGTTCCGGCACAACCACAACATCCGGCCGGCCGCTGCCGGGGCGTAAACGGGCGGAAAACGCCAGTCCGCAAAGGCATTTGCAAGCAGACGTGGAAAAGCCGGAAGAAAGTATGCCGGCGACGCGGTTTCGGCGCTTGACACTCTCCGGCACGCCCTCTAAACGGACGCCACGTTGCGCGGACGACTTGTTCGCAAGCGCTGCGGGAGTAGCTCAGTTGGTTAGAGCGCCGGCCTGTCACGCCGGAGGTCGCGGGTTCGAGCCCCGTCTCTCGCGCCACCCTTTTCCTTCACATCAGTGATGAACTTTGGGTGGCGCTGATCGCCTTCGAGCGATGCTCTCACTTCCCCCGCCGACATGTTCCCACTTTCTATGCCGTTTTGTTCTGACTGAACGCTGGCCGAGGCGTCGACGGCGATCGCTTCAGTGCCGCATCCAACTCAGAGGGTGATGTTCAGGCTGACGCATGCTATTAGCGCGGCGAACGCATTGGCGTTCGAAGTGGCTTCAATCATGAAGCCGCCACCCCACGTTAGGACAATGTTTGCAGGTTCTCGTTCGCGACAATAACGTCGATCAGGCTCTCAAGGTACTCAAGAAGCGCTTGCAGCGTGAGGGTGTCTTCCGGGAGATGAAACTCCGCAGCTATTACGAGAAGCCGTCGGAAAAGCGGGTTCGTGAAGCCGCCGAGGCAGTACGTCGGGGCCGCAAGGCCGCTCGCAAGACCGCCATTCGTGAAGGCCTGATCGCTGCCCCGGTGAAGAAACCGGCATTCCAGCGAGCCCAGGCGCCTTCGGCGCTTCGAGGCGGCTAGCCGCTGCGCATCGACGAGTAGAGCGAACCCGCCACATCGGCGGGTTTTTTCATGCCCGCTGTTAGGCAAGGTTGCGGGCGAAAGCCCCACCGTGAAGCTCAAAGCCGGTCATTGTTGGCGATGCTCGAAGAGGGCGCGTCTGATGCCCCTGCCAACCAGAAAACCAGCCAGGTGCACCGAACGATCTCGTGTAGCCGGCTCGTTACGGTTTGGGGGCGGCTGTCCTTGCAATGGCCGCCGCCACACCACATTTCAGATGTACGTCTCCGCGAATCCTGACGGAACCGCGGATGTGTGTCGTGCATTTAGAACTGTTGGAGGCGATCCAGGAGAAACCGGCCATGCTGGTGCCATTGCGACTGGTGTTTGCAGGAACGTTGCTGGCCGCCATGGCAGGCGCTGCGACGGCTTCTGATCTGATCACCGTGCCAGTGGGCTCGAGCGATGTCGCGGTACCGGTCGCCACGGGATTCAACTGGAGCGGCTTTTACGCCGGGGTCTACGGCGTGGTGCAGTCCAGCCCGGCTCGCGGCACCGAGGTTGGCGCGGGAATCGCTGCCGGCGTAAACGCGCAACTCGACTTCTTCCTCATTGGTGGCGAGGTGGCCCTGCACGGGCTGACCGGCGACACAATCGATACGGCCTATGGCCAGGTGACCGGTCGCGGCGGGGTGCTGGTGACCGATGACCTGTTGGCCTATGCCTCGGCCGGCTATGGCATGGAACTTAGCGGGACCGGCGAGCGCGACTTCCTTGCCGGCGGCGGCCTCGAGTATGCCGTCACCGACGACATCTCGTTGAATGCCGAATACCTGCGTGGCTTCGACCTCGAGGGCGGCAACCCCAAGGACCAGTTCAGCCTCGGCGCGCGGTTCCACTTCTAGGCGAATCCGAGGGTCACATAGCCGGGCGCAGCATTGCGTTTGCGGGGCCTCAACCATGAGTGGAACACTCACGCGGCACCAATAGCCGGAAGACCGTTGCGGGCAGGGCGTCTCAGCCAGTTTTCCGTACTAAGTTGAGCGTAATGATCAACATTAGTTTTTCTTGAATCGCTGCAAGGCGTGGGCTAAGCCCGTGCCACACGAAGTCGCGTCGTCTGAGGGGCCCAAAATTGCCCGTCTGGCCGCGCGAGCCGGCCACTCCAGCCGGCCCGACCATTAGGCTGCACAATGAACGAGTTGCTCAGCAACTACCTGCCGATCATCATATTCGTCGGTCTGGCTGCCGTTATCGGCCTGGCCCTCATGGTTGCCCCCTTCATCGTTGCCTACAAGCGGCCCGACCCCGAGAAGGTGTCGGCGTTTGAAGCGGGTTTTGAAGCGTTCGACGATGCGCGCATGAAGTTCGATGTGCGCTTCTACCTGGTGTCGATCCTGTTCATCGTCTTCGATCTCGAAGTGGCGCTGCTGTTCCCCTGGGCCGTGGCGTTCCGTGATGTCGGCTGGTTCGGCTTCTGGTCAGTCATGATCTTCCTTGGCGTGCTGACTATCGGCTTCATCTACGAATGGAAGAAGGGCGCGCTGGAATGGGATTGAGTGAACAGACGCTGGTCGCGCCGCAGCCCAAGGGCCTGATCGACCCACGCACCAACAAGCCGATCGGCGCCGACGATCCGTTCATGGCGGATGTGAATGCCGAGCTCGCCGACAAGGGCTTCCTGGTTTCGACAGCGTCGCAGCTGATCACCTGGGCACGCACCGGCTCGCTGATGTGGATGCAGACCGGCCTCGCCTGCTGCGCCGTGGAAATGATCCAGATGTCGATGCCGCGCTACGACATCGAGCGATTCGGCACTGCGCCGCGCGCCTCGCCGCGCCAGGCGGACGTGCTGATCGTCGCCGGTACGCTGACCAACAAGATGGCCCCGGCGCTGCGCAAGGTCTACGACCAGATGCCGGAGCCGCGCTACGTCATCTCGATGGGCAGCTGCGCCAATGGCGGCGGCTACTATCACTATTCGTACTCTGTGGTGCGCGGCTGCGATCGCGTCATGCCCGTCGACATCTATGTTCCGGGCTGCCCGCCGACCGCCGAGGCACTGCTCTACGGCATCCTGTTGCTGCAGAAGAAAATCCGCCGCACCGGCACGATCGAACGTTAGGACCGGCCATGACTGACGGCCCCATTCCTTCACCGCTCGCGGCGCTCGCTGAACGCGCTCGCAACGCGCTCGGCGAAAAAATCATCGACCACAAGCTGGCTTACGGCGAACTGACGCTCTCGGTGCAGCGCGACGCGATCATCGATGTCGCGACGTTCCTGCACGATCACGAGGCGTTTGCCGGTATCACCGACGTGTGCGGGGTGGACTATCCGGAGCGCGCAGAGCGCTTCGACGTGGTCTACCACCTCCTGAGCCCCAAGCAGAACCTGCGCGTGCGGCTGAAGCTCTCCACCGACGACACCCAGCCGGTGCAGTCGATCACCGGCCTGTTCCCGGGTGCCGACTGGTTCGAGCGCGAGACCTACGATCTGTTCGGCATCCTGTTCACCGGCCACCCGGACCTCCGCCGGCTGCTGACCGACTATGGCTTTGACGGCTATCCGCTGCGCAAGGATTTCCCGACCACCGGTTACGTCGAAGTCCGCTACGACGAAGAGCGCAAGCGCGTCGTCTATGAGCCGGTGAAGCTGCCGCAGGAATTCCGGCAGTTCGATTATCTGTCACCGTGGGAGGGTACGGATTACGTGCTGCCCGGCGACGAGAAGGCGAAGAACTGATGTCCGAAGTCGATGTAAGAAACTTCACCATCAACTTTGGGCCGATCCATCCCTCCGCCCACGGTGTGCTCCGCCTCATCCTCGAGCTCGACGGCGAAGTGGTCGAGCGCGTCGATCCGCATATCGGGCTGCTGCATCGCGGTACCGAGAAGCTGATCGAGACCAAGACGTACCTGCAGGCCGTGCCGTATTTCGACCGGCTCGACTATGTCGCGCCGATGAATCAGGAGCATGCCTTCTGCCTCGCAGTCGAAAAGCTGCTCGGCATCGAAGTGCCGCTGCGTGGCCAGCTGATCCGCGTGCTTTATGCCGAGATCGGCCGGCTGTTGTCGCACATGCTCAACTGCACGACGCAGGCGATGGACGTCGGCGCGCTGACCCCGCCGCTATGGGGGTTCGACGAGCGCGAGAAGCTGATGATCTTCTACGAGCGCGCCTCGGGCAGCCGCATGCATGCGGCCTATTTCCGTCCGGGTGGCGTGCACCAGGATCTGCCGCAGGCGCTGATCGACGATATCGGCGCGTTCTGCGACCCGTTCCTGCTGGTGCTCGACAACCTCGAGAAACTGCTCACCGGCAACCGCATCTACATGCAGCGCAACGCCGATATCGGCGTGGTGTCGGCGGAAGATGCATGGAAGTGGGGCTTTTCCGGCGTGATGGTGCGCGGCTCGGGCGATGCCTGGGACCTGCGCAAGTCGCAGCCCTATGAGTGCTACGACCGGCTCGAGTTCGACGTGCCGATCGGCAAGAACGGTGATTGCTACGACCGTTACCTGGTCCGCATGGACGAGATGCGCCAGTCGATCCGGATCATGAAGCAGGTGCTCGACCTGTTGAATTCGCCCGAAGGGCAGGGGCCCGTCGCCTCGACCGACGGCAAGGTGGTGCCGCCCAAGCGCGGCGAGATGAAGCAGTCGATGGAAGCACTGATCCATCACTTCAAGCTTTACACCGAAGGCTACAAGGTGCCGGCCGGTGAGGTGTATGCCGCAGTCGAAGCGCCCAAGGGCGAGTTCGGCGTCTACCTGGTCAGCGACGGCACCAACAAGCCATACCGCTGCAAGATCCGCGCGCCGGGCTTTGCGCACCTGCAGGCAATGGATTTCCTCTGCCGGGGACACATGCTGGCCGACGTCGCCGCTATCCTCGGTTCGCTCGATATCGTGTTTGGTGAGGTCGATCGGTAATGTCCGTCCGCCGTTTAGCAGATGAGGCCGTCCAGCCGACTACCTTCGCCTTCACGAAGGAAAACCAGGCCTGGGCCGAAAAGAAGATGGCGGAGTATCCGCCGGGCCGTCAGCAGTCGGCCGTGATTCCGGTGCTGTTCCGCGCCCAGGAGCAGCAGGGTTGGGTTAGCCGCGCCGCGATCGAAGCGGTCGGCAAGCTGCTCGAGATGCCCTATATCCGGGTGCTGGAAGTCGCGACCTTCTACACGCAGTTCCTGCTGCAGCCGGTCGGCACCCGCGCCCACATCCAGGTGTGCGGCACGACGCCGTGCATGCTGCGTGGCGCCGAGGACATCCGCCATATCTGCGAGCGCCGCATCAACCACAACCCGTTCGAGACCAATGCCGAGGGTACCCTCAGCTGGGAAGAGGTTGAGTGCCTTGGCGCCTGCGTGAATGCGCCGCTGGTGATGGTGGGCAGCGACACCTACGAAGACCTGACGGTCGAGAGCTTTGAGGCGATCCTCGACAAGTTTGCCGCCGGCAAGGGCAGCGATGTGAAGCCCGGCCCGCAGGTCGCCCGTCAGTTCGCGGCTGCCGAGGGTGGCCAGACGACGCTGCTCGAAAAGCCGACCGCCAAGCGCACCTACAAGCCGTTCCCGCCGCCGCCGGCCGCTCCCGCGACTGCTCCGGGCGCCGCGGCTCCTGCGGCTCCCGCCGCCGCTGCGCCCGCTCCTGCCGCCGCTGCGCCGACCGCTGCCGGACGCAAGAACACCACGACGGAAGAGACGGCGCCGGCCCTGAAGTCGCCGTCGCCCGAGAAGGTCTCGACGGCGACCGCCGAAGCCGAGCGCAAGGCCGCCAACAAGGCGGCCAAGGCCGACGGCACACCCAACAGGGCGATGCGCGAGACGGCCACCGGCGCGGAATCGCCGGCCGGCAAGATCGATGCCGGTAAGACCGACACCAAGGCCAAGCGCGCACCCGCGCCGGCGACCGCGGTGTCGCCGAGCGAGGATGGCGGCGCCAAACTGTTCCAGGCGCCTGCCGGCACGCCGGATGACCTCAAGCTGATCTCGGGCGTCGGCCCGGTGCTCGAGGGCAAGCTCAATGCCATCGGCATCACCACCTGGGCCCAGGTGGCGGGGCTGAAGAAGGCCGATATCGCAAAGCTCGAAGATCACCTCGCATTCCCGGGCCGGGTGGCCCGCGATGAGTGGATCAAGCAGGCCAAGGCGCTCGCTAAGGGCGGCGTCGAGGAATATCGCAAGGTGTTCGGGAAGGACCCGCGCTGATGCTCGCTGACCAGGATCGCATCTTCACCAATCTCTACGGCACTGGCGACTGGGGCCTCGAAGGCGCCCGGGCGCGTGGCGGCTGGGTCGATACCAAGAAGTTCATCGACAACGGTCGCGACTGGATCGTCAACGAGGTCAAGGGTTCGGGCCTGCGTGGCCGTGGCGGCGCCGGTTTCCCGACTGCGCTCAAATGGACCTTCATGCCCAAGGAAGGCGTCAATGACGGCCGTCCGAGCCAGCTCCTCGTCAATGCCGACGAGTCCGAGCCTGGCACCTGCAAGGACCGCGAGATCCTGCGCCACGACCCGCATCACCTGATCGAAGGGTGCCTGCTCGCCGGCCGCGCCATGGGCGCACACATCGCCTATGTCTACATCCGCGGCGAGTTCATCCGCGAGCGGCAGAATTTCGAAGCCGCCGTGCAGCAGGCCTATGACGCCAAGCTGATCGGCAAGAACAACGTGCATGGCTGGGACTTCGAGATCGTGGTCCATCACGGCGCCGGCGCCTACATCTGCGGCGAAGAAACCGCGCTGATGGAGTCGCTCGAGGGCAAGAAGGGCCAGCCGCGCCTGAAGCCGCCGTTCCCGGCGGCGATGGGCGTCTACGGCAACCCGACCACGGTGAACAACGTCGAATCCATTGCCGTGGTGCCTGAGATCCTGCGCCGCGGCGGCGCCTGGTTCGGCGGCATCGGCCGGCCCAACAATACCGGTACCAAGCTGTTCATGGCCTCGGGCCACGTCAACAAGCCGGCAGTGTTCGAAGATGCGATGGGCTGCACCTTCGAAGAGCTGATCGAAAAGCATTGCGGCGGCATCCGGGGCGGCTGGGATAACCTGCTCGCGGTGATCCCCGGCGGCGCGTCCTGCCCGGTGGTGCGCGGCGAAGACATGCGCACCGCGATCATGGATTTCGATGGGCTGCGCGAGAAGAAGTCCTCGTTCGGCACCGGCGGCATGATCGTCCTCGACAAGTCGGCTGACATCATCAAGGCGATCTGGCGCATCCAGGCGTTCTTCAAGCACGAGAGCTGCGGCCAGTGCACGCCGTGCCGTGAAGGCACCGGCTGGATGATGCGTGTCATGGAACGCATGGTCGAAGGCCGCGCCCAGAAGCGCGAGATCGACATGCTGTTCGACGTGACCAAGCAGATCGAAGGGCACACCATCTGTGCCCTCGGCGATGCGGCGGCCTGGCCGGTGCAGGGCTTGATCCGCAACTTCCGCGACGTCATCGAGGCGCGGATCGACCAATACACCTGGTCCTCGACCAGCGAGGGCGCCGTGCCCTCGATCGCGGCGGAGTAAGGCCAATGGCCAGCATCAAAGTCGACGGTACGCTCGTCGAGGTCCCCGATTACTACACCCTGATGCAAGCCGCGGAAGCAGCCGGCGCGGAAATCCCGCGCTTCTGCTACCACGAGCGCCTGTCGGTGGCGGGCAACTGCCGCATGTGCCTCGTCGAGGTGAAGGGTGGCCCGCCCAAGCCGCAGGCCAGCTGCGCCATGTCGGTGAAGGACCTGCGTCCTGGCCCGAACGGCGAGCCGCCGGAGATGTTCACCAACACCCCGATGGTCAAGAAGGCCCGCGAAGGGGTGATGGAGTTCCTGCTCATCAACCACCCGCTGGATTGCCCGATCTGCGACCAGGGCGGCGAGTGCGACCTGCAGGACCAGGCCATGGCCTATGGGGTGGACAAGAACCGCTTCGCCGAGAACAAGCGCGCCGTCGAGGACAAGTATCTCGGGCCGCTGGTGAAGACCGAGATGAATCGCTGCATTCACTGCACGCGCTGCGTCCGTTTCACCACCGAGGTTGCCGGCATCACCGAGATGGGCCTGCTCGGCCGCGGTGAAGACGCCGAGATCACCTCGTATCTCGAGCAGGCGCTGACCAGCGAACTGCAGGGCAACGTCATCGACCTCTGCCCGGTCGGCGCGCTCACTTCCAAGCCCTACGCGTTCCATGCGCGTCCGTGGGAACTGGTGAAAACCGAGACCATCGACGTGATGGACGCGGTCGGCTCCAACATCCGCGTCGACAGCCGTGGCCGCGAAGTGATGCGCATCCTGCCGCGCGTCAACGAGGCGATTAACGAAGAGTGGATTTCGGACAAGACCCGCTTCATCTGGGATGGCCTCAAGAGCCAGCGTCTCGATCGCCCCTATGTCCGCTCCGGCGGCAAGCTGAAGCCGGCGTCGTGGGATGAGGCGTTTGCCGCCATCGCCAAGGCGATCAAGGCTTCGGGCGGCGGCAACAAGGTCGGCGCCATTGCCGGCGACCTGGCGGCCGTCGAGGACATGTATGCGCTCAAGGCGCTGATGAGCTCGCTCGGCTCGGGCATGACCGATTGCCGCCCGGCAATGTCGGGGATCGACCCGTCGATGCCGCGCTCGGCCTACATCTTCAACCCGACTATTACGGGTATCGAAGAAGCCGACGCGATCCTGATCATCGGCTCGAACCCGCGCAAGGAAGCCGCGCTGGTCAACGCGCGTATCCGCAAGGCCTGGCGCGCCAAGAACACCCCGATCGCGGTGATCGGCGACAATGCGGACCTCACCTACAAGTACGAGTACCTGGGCAACGGGCTGTCGGCGCTGGCCGACCTCGTGGCGCGCAAGGGCAGCTTCGGCGAGATCCTGTCGAAGGCCGTGCGTCCGCTGATCATCGTGGGCGAGGGCGCCGTGTCGCATGGCGCTGCGCATTCCAAGCAGATCGGCCGTGACGTCCTCGCCATGGCGGCCAAGCTCGCCACCGGCTCGGGCGCCGCGGAAGACTGGAATGGCCTCGCGCTGCTGCACAATGCCGCCGGCCGCGTCGGCGGCCTCGATATCGGTTTCGTGCCGCATGACGGCGGCGTCTGCTCGGCCGACCAGATCGGCCTTGCCGGCAAGGGCGAGCTCGACGTGCTGTTCCTGCTCGGTGCCGACGAGTACGACACCTCGGCGATGGGCAAGGCGTTCGTGGTCTATGTCGGCACGCATGGCGATGCCGGCGCACACCGCGCCGACGTGATCCTGCCGTCTGCCGCCTACACCGAGAAGTCGGGCACCTATGTCAACACCGAGGGTCGCGTGCAGCTCGCCGAGCGCGCCGTGTTCCCGCCGGGCGAGGCGAAGGAAGACTGGGCGATTTTCCGGGCGCTCAGCGCCGTGCTCGGCCAGCCGCTGCCGTTCAACTCTCTCAGCCAGTTGCGCGCCGCGATCTATGCCGAGTTCCCGCACCTGGCGCGGCTCGACCAGATCGCCCAGGGTTCGCTGGCCGATGTGAAGAAGCTCGCCGGCGCCGCGATCAAGACCAAGTCCGCGACCTTCACCTCGCCGGTTGCCGACTTCTACCTCACCAACCCGATCGCGCGGTCGTCCGCGACGATGGGCGAATGCGCCGCGCTGCAGGCCGGTCTCCGGCAGGCAGCAGAGTAAGGGACCCAGATGGATTTCGTTGTTTCAGCGCTGGACTACCTGCTCGGTATCCCGATCTTCGGGTGGGGTGAACAGGTCGGCTTCATCTACAAGGGGCTGCTGCTGCTCATCGCGCTGCTGTTGTTCACCGCGTATATCCTGCTCGCCGACCGCAAGATCTGGGCGGCGGTGCAACAGCGTCGCGGCCCCAACGTCGTCGGCCCGTTCGGGCTGTTGCAGAGCTTCGCGGACTTGTTGAAGTTCGTCCTCAAAGAGCCTGTAATTCCGGCAAGTTCGGACAAGGTGCTGTTCATCCTGGCGCCGCTGGTGACCTCCATCCTGGCGCTCTCGGCCTATGCCGTGATCCCCTTCGACAAGGGGTGGGCACTCGCCAACATCAATGTCGGCATCCTCTACATCTTCGCCATTTCGTCGCTGGGCGTATACGGCATCATCATGGGCGGCTGGGCTTCGAACTCGAAGTACGCCTTCCTCGGTGCGCTCCGTTCGGCAGCGCAGATGGTGTCGTACGAAGTCTCGATCGGCCTCGTGATCATCACGGTGCTGCTGGTGGTCGGCTCGCTGAACCTCACCGATATCGTGGTGGCGCAGCAGTCGGGTGGCATCGCGCATATGCTCGGCGTGCCGTGGCTCAGTGTCCTGAACTGGTACTGGCTGCCGCTGTTCCCGATGTTCGTGATCTTCTACGTCTCGGCCCTGGCGGAAACCAACCGCCCGCCGTTCGACCTGCCGGAAGGTGAATCCGAGCTGGTGGCCGGCTACATGGTCGAGTACTCCTCGACCCCGTACCTGCTGTTCATGCTCGGCGAGTACATCGCCATCATCCTGATGTGCTGTATGACGACGATCCTGTTCCTCGGGGGCTGGGCGGCGCCGATCGACCTGCCGCCGTTCACCTGGATCCCTGGTGTGGTCTGGTTCGTCCTCAAGCTCTGCCTGGTGTTTTTTATGTTCGCGATGGCCAAGGCGATCGTGCCGCGCTACCGCTATGACCAGCTGATGCGTATCGGCTGGAAGGTTTTCCTGCCGATCTCGCTGCTCATGGTGGTCGTCGTCGCCGCGGTTCTCCAGCTCACCGGCTGGGGCTGGCACGGAGGGTCCGTCTGATGCGTTTCGCCCAGTTCCTCAACGGCCTGCTGCTGCGTGAGTTCGTCGGCGCCTTCTTCCTGGCGATGAAGTACTTCTTCGCACCCAAGAAGACGGTGAACTACCCGTTCGAGAAGATCCCATATTCGCCACGCTTCCGCGGCGAGCACGCGCTGCGCCGCTATCCCAACGGCGAAGAGCGCTGCATCGCCTGCAAGCTCTGCGAAGCGATCTGCCCGGCGCAGGCCATCACTATCGAAGCCGGCCCGCGCCAGAACGACGGTACCCGCCGGACGGTGCGCTACGACATCGACATGGTGAAGTGCATCTATTGCGGCTTCTGCCAGGAGGCTTGCCCGGTCGACGCGATCGTCGAAGGGCCGAACTTCGAGTTCGCGACCGAAACGCGCGAGGAGCTGTATTTCTCGAAAGAGAAGCTGCTCGCCAATGGCGACCGTTGGGAGCGCGAGATCGCGGCCAACCTCGCCGCCGACGCGCCGTACCGGTAAGGGATCGAGATGACGCTGCCGCTGTTCTTCTTTTATGTGTTCTCGGTCATCACCGTCGCTTCGGCGCTGATGGTGATCGCGGCGCGCAATCCCGTGCACTCGGTGCTGTTCCTGATCCTGGCGTTCGTCAATTCGGCCGGCCTGTTCATGCTGGCCGGCGCCGAGTTCCTGGCGCTGATCCTGATCGTCGTCTATGTCGGCGCCGTCGCGGTGCTGTTCCTGTTCGTCACCATGATGCTCGATGTCGATTTCGCCTCGCTGCGCCAGGGCATGCTGCAATACGCGCCGGTGGGCGTGGTGGTCGGCGTGATCCTGTTGCTCGAGCTGCTGCTGGTGGCGGGGAGCTTTGTGCTGCCGGTCGATGGCGGGGCCGTGGCAGCGGTGCCGATGGATGCGGCGATCGACAATACCCGCGCCATCGGGCAGTTGCTCTACACGCGCTACGTCTTTCTGTTCCAGGGCGCTGCCGGCGTGCTGCTGGTCGCCATGATCGGCGCGATCGTCCTGACGCTCAGGCACAAGTCGAACGTCAAGCGGCAGGATGTGTTCCGCCAAACCGGGCGCAAGCGCTCGGAAGGCACGGAACTGGTCAAGGTCAAATCGGGGCAGGGGCTCTAAATGCTGGCAGCAACAGGCATCGGGCTCGGGCACTACCTGACCGTCGGGGCGATCCTTTTCACGCTGGGCGTGTTCGGGATCTTCCTCAACCGCAAGAACATTATCGTCATCCTGATGTCGGTGGAACTGATCCTCCTGGCAGTGAACATCAACTTCGTGGCGTTCTCGTCGCAGCTGGGCGATCTCGCCGGGCAGGTGTTTGCGCTGTTGATCCTCACCGTGGCCGCCGCTGAAGCGGCGATCGGTCTCGCCATCCTCGTCATCTTCTATCGCAACCGCGGCTCCATCGCCGTGGAAGACGTCAACTCGCTGAAGGGCTGACCGCAAAGTGATCCAGGCCATCGTATTCTTCCCGCTCGTCGGGGCCCTGATCGCGGGTTTGCTGGGCCGCATCATCGGTCACCGCACCAGCGAGTACATCACCACCGGGCTGCTGATCGCCGCCGCCGCGTTGAGCTGGATCGTCTTCGCCCAGTACTGGTTCGCGCCGGCAGCGGTCGAAGGCGCACACGGCGCCGAGCATGCCGCGACCAAGGTCGAAGTGATGCGCTGGATCGTCTCCGGTGCGCTCGACCTGCGCTGGGTGCTGCGCGTCGACACGCTGACCGCGGTGATGCTGGTGGTGGTGACCACCGTTTCGAGCCTCGTCCACCTCTATTCGATCGGCTACATGGCCGATGATCCGCACCGTTCGCGGTTTTTCGCCTACCTGTCGCTGTTCACCTTCGCCATGCTGATGCTGGTGACCGCCGACAACTTCCTGCAGATGTTCTTCGGCTGGGAAGGCGTGGGTCTCGCGTCGTATCTGCTGATCGGCTTCTGGTACACGCGGCCTTCGGCCAATGCGGCGGCGATGAAGGCGTTCGTCGTCAACCGCGTCGGCGATTTCGGCTTTGCGCTCGGCATCTTTGCGGCCTTCGTGGTGCTCGGACATCTGGATTTCGACGGCGCCTTCCATGCGGTCGAGGCGAACAAGGACCTGACCTTCCGCTTCCTCAGCTGGGATCTGCACGCCATGACCGTGGTGTGTCTGCTGCTGTTCATGGGCGCCATGGGTAAGTCGGCGCAGTTCCTGCTTCACACCTGGCTGCCGGACGCCATGGAAGGCCCGACCCCGGTGTCGGCGCTGATCCATGCCGCGACCATGGTGACGGCCGGCGTGTTCATGGTGGCCCGCTTCTCGCCGCTGTTCGAAGGCTCCGAGCTCGCCATGACCGTGGTGATGCTGGTCGGCGCGCTGACCGCATTCTTCGCGGCGACCGTTGGCCTCGTCCAGAACGACATCAAGCGTGTCATCGCCTATTCGACCTGTTCGCAGCTCGGCTACATGTTCGTGGCGCTGGGGGCAGGGGTCTATTCGGTGGGTATCTTCCACCTGTTCACCCACGCCTTCTTCAAGGCGCTGCTGTTCCTGGGCGCTGGCTCGGTCATCCACGCGATGCACCATGAGCAGGACATGCGCAACATGGGCGGGCTCAGGAAGAAGATCCCGATCACCTACTGGATGATGATCATCGGCACGCTGGCGCTCACCGGCGTCGGCATCCCGGGCACACCGCTCGGCTTCGCCGGGTTCTTCTCGAAAGACGGCATCATCGAAGTCGCTTACGCGGCGGGTGGTTCGACCGGTTACATCGGCTTCTGGGCCCTGGTGATCGCGGCCATGTTCACCAGCTTCTACTCGTGGCGCCTGATCCACCTGACCTTCCATGGCGAGCCGCGTGGCCAGCATCACGGGCACGGTGCGCACGCGACGCATGATGACCATGCCCATGCCGACCACGCGCACGACGATCACGAGCATCACGGCAGCGCCTATGACAACGCGCATGAGAGCCCCAATGTCATGCTGGTGCCGCTCTACGTGCTGGCCGCCGGTGCGGTGCTGGCGGGCGTAGTTTTCAACGACCTGTTCTTCGGCCATGCCGAGCATATCGAGCATTTCTTCCAGGGCTCGCTCGTCGTCTCCGAAGAGCTGCTCGAGGCCGCACACGGCGTGCCAATCTGGGTGAAGTGGTCGGCGACCATCGCCATGGTGCTCGGCTTTGCCGCGGCCTACCAGATGTACATCCGCGATCCGGCGGCGCCGAAGCGGCTGGCGCACGCCAACCCGGGGCTCTACCTGTTCCTCTTGAACAAGTGGTATTTCGACGAGCTCTACGACCGCATCTTCGTCAAGCCGGCGCTTTGGCTGGGCAATGCCCTGTGGAAGGGCTTTGACGACATGCTGATCGACAAGACCATCACCGAGGGCCTTGGCAATCGCGTCAAGGACATCACCGGCAAGGTGGTGAAGCTGCAGTCCGGCTACCTCTATCACTACGCTTTCGCCATGCTTATCGGTATCGCGGCGCTGCTCACCTGGGCCATCGCCGCCGGGGGACTTCTTGGATGATCTTCAGTGACCACCTTCTGACGTTCATCACTTTCCTGCCGACGGCGGGCGCGCTGCTGCTGCTGTTCGTCAGCGGTCGCGACGAGGCTGCCAACAACCTGGCGCGCTATATCGCGCTCGGCGTGACGCTGGTGACGGCTGCCCTCAGCCTCTGGCTCTGGTACCTGTTCGACGCATCGAACACCGGCTTCCAGTTCGTTGAAGTGTGGGCGTTCAGCGACTCGATCGGCTACCGCATGGGCGTCGACGGCATCTCGGTGCTGTTCATCCCGCTGACCGCGGTACTGATGCCTGCCGTGATCCTCTCGAGCTTTGGCTCCATCACCAAGCGGGTGAAGGAGTACCTGATCGTCTTCCTGATCCTCGAGACGTTCATGATCGGCGCCTTCGCGACGCTCGATCTGGCGATGTTCTACGTGTTCTTCGAGGGCACGCTGATCCCGATGTTCCTGATCATCGGTATCTGGGGCGGGGCGCGGCGCATCCAGGCGACCTACAAGTTCTTCTTTTACAGCTTCACCGGCACGGTGCTGATGCTGATCGCCATCATGGCGATGTACTGGCAGGCCGGCACACTCGATATCGCCAGGCTCCTGACCTTCAAGTTCCCGCCCGAGGTGCAGACCTGGCTGTGGATCGGGTTCTTCGCCTCGTTCGCGGTGAAGATGCCGATGTGGCCGTTCCACCGCTGGCTGCCGGAAGCGCACGTCGAAGCGCCGACGGGAGGCTCGGTGATCCTGGCCGCGATCCTCCTGAAGCTTGGCGGCTACGGCTTCATCCGCTTCTCGATCTCGATGTTCCCTGATGCCTCGCACCAGTTCGCGAACTTCGTGTTCGTCCTGTCGATCGCGGCGATCATCATCACCTCGCTCGTCGCGCTGGTGCAGACCGATATCAAGAAGCTGATCGCCTATTCGTCGGTTGCCCATATGGGCTTCGTGACGATGGGGATCTTCACCGGCAACATCTACGGCATCCACGGCGCGATCTTCCAGATGATCTCGCACGGTATCGTCTCGGCCGCGCTCTTCTTCTGCGTCGGCGTGGTTTACGACCGGATGCACACGCGTGAGATCGATGCCTATGGCGGGCTGGTGTCGCCGATGCCGCGCTACGCCGTGGTGTTCATGGTGTTCACCATGGCCAATGTCGGCCTGCCGGGCACCTCGGGCTTCGTCGGTGAATTCCTCACCATGCTGGCGGCCTTCCAGGCCAACACCTGGGTGGCGTTCTTCGCGGCGTTCGGCGTGATCCTGTCGGCGGCCTATGCGCTCTGGCTCTATCGCCGGGTGATCTTCGGCGCCTTCACCAAGGAATCGCTGAAGGGCATCCTCGATCTCGACCGGCGCGAAGCCATCGTGCTGGTGCCGCTGGTGCTCCTCACCATTCTCTTCGGCTTCTATCCCGCCCCGATCCTCGATGCGACTGCCGCCTCGGTGAACCTCGTCGCGGAAAACTTCGCCAACGCCATTGGTGCCGCACCGCAAGCGGTTGCCGCGGCGACCGGCCATTAGGAGACGGGCATGCTGTCCGACGTCACGAGCTTCGCTTCGCTCGCCCCCGCCTATCCGGAACTGCTGCTGGCCGTAGGCGCCATCGTGGTGCTGCTGGTCTCGCTGTTCTGGAAGGGCATCAGCTCGACGGCGGTGTCGATCGTCGCCATCGTGCTACTCCTTGTGGTACTGGCGGTGCTACTGCTGCAGCCGGCGACCGGTGTGCTGTTCAACGGCGTGTTCATCGTCGACGGCTTTGCCCGCTACATGAAGGCGCTGGTGCTGGGCGGTGCGGCGGCGACGCTGCTGATCTCGCTGTCGAACAGCAAGGAGCACGGCATCGACAAGTTCGAGTACGCCGTGCTGGTGCTGCTGGCGACGCTGGGCATGATGATCATGGTTTCGGCCAATGATCTGATGAGCCTCTATATCGGCCTCGAGCTGCAGAGCCTGGCGCTCTATGTCGTCGCGGCGATGAAGCGCGAAGACAAGAAGGCCACCGAGGCCGGCATCAAGTATTTCGTGCTCGGTGCGCTGTCGTCCGGCATGCTGCTCTATGGCGCCTCGCTGGTCTATGGCTTCACCGGCACGACGCAGATCGACCAGATCGTCGCCGCCATCACGCTCGACAGCCGCTCGATCGGCCTGATTTTCGGCATGGTGTTCTTGCTCGCCGGTATCGCCTTCAAGATCTCGGCCGTGCCGTTCCATATGTGGACGCCGGACGTCTACGAAGGCGCGCCCACCCCGGTCACCGCGTTCTTTGCGGCTGCTCCGAAGGTTGCGGCGATGGCGCTGTTCATCCGCGTCACCACGGTCAGCTTCGCGCCGATCACCCATGACTGGCAGCAGATCGTCATCTTCCTCTCCATCGCCTCGATGGTGCTCGCCGCCTTCGCCGCGATCGGGCAGAACAACCTCAAGCGCCTCCTGGCCTATTCATCGATCGGCCATGTCGGCTTCGCGCTGGTTGGCCTTTCTTCCGGCACTGAGGCCGGCGTCGAGGGCGTTGCCGTCTATATGGCGATCTACATCGCCATGACGGTGGGCATTTTTGCCTGCGTGCTGGCGCTCAGGACCGAGAACGGCCCGGTGGAGACGATCTCCGAGCTTGCCGGGCTGGCGCAGAAGCGGCCGTTCGTCGCCGCCATCATCGCGATCCTGATGTTCTCGCTGATCGGGCTGCCGCCGCTGGCCGGGTTCTTCGCCAAGTGGCAGGTGTTCCTCGCCGCGGTCGAACAGAACCTGTTCATCCTCGCGGTGATCGGCGTCCTCGCTTCGGCGGTGAGCGCGTTCTATTACCTGCGGATCGTCAAGGTGATGTATTTCGACGAGCCGGTCGCGCAATTTGCCGCCGTGCCGGGCGAATTGAACGTGGTCATGGCCGGCATCGGCTTCCTGATCGTCACCTATTTCGTCACGGTGGGTTCGCCGCTGACCGCGGCTGCCAGTATTGCGGCCGGAAGCCTGTTCTAGTGGCAGGATTCTGGCTTGGGTCCAGGGCGGTCTCGCGCGGCTACAGGCTGAACGGCTTCGACAGCGTCGGTTCGACCTCGACCGAGGCGGCGAGGGCTGCCCAGGCCGGTGATATCGGCGATGTCTGGTTCTGCGCATTGCAGCAGAGCGCCGGTCGCGGCCGGCGCGGCCGACCGTGGCAATCGCCACACGGCAACCTTGCCGCCAGCCTGCTGGTGGTTCCCGATGTCGATCCGGCGATTGCCGCGACGCTCGGCTTCGTTGCCGGCGTGTCGCTGAACCAGGCTCTTGCTGGTATCGTGCCAGCTGGCCTGCTGAGAACCGGCATTGACGGCGCCGACATGGCCAACGGACGCATCGCGCTCAAGTGGCCCAATGACGTACTGGCCGACGGCGCCAAGCTCGCCGGCATTCTGCTCGAAGCGCACAAGCGCCCCGATGGCAGCATGGCCATCGTGGTCGGCATCGGCGTCAATGTGGTCGAGGCCCCCGAGGGCCTGCCATACCCGGCAACGTCGCTGCGCGCCCTCGGGCTCGATACTTCGGCAGAGACCGTGTTTGGCGCGCTGTCGGATGCCTGGGTCGATGCCGTGGAACTCTGGGACCGGGGTAGGGGCGTGACCCAGGTGCTTGAGCTGTGGCGCCGTTCGGCCGCCGGGATCGGCGCCGAAGTCGCGGTGAACCGCGATGGCGACATCGTGCGCGGCATTTTTGAAACAATCGACGAGGGCGGACGACTGATCGTTCGCGCCAATGACAACAGCCGAATTGCCATCACCGCCGGTGATGTGCATTTCGGCACGACCGCAAGCGTTAGGAACTGATAATGGCAAAGCCGAGACCCGATGAGCTCGTGTTCGTGCCGCTAGGCGGCGTGGGCGAGATCGGCATGAACATGGGCGCTTACGGCTTCGGGCCGGAGCGCGGCCGCAAGTGGATCGTGGTCGATTGCGGCGTCACCTTCGCCGGACCGCAGGAGCCGGGGGTCGAGCTGATCCTGCCCGATCCGGCCTTCCTCGAGGAGAATGCCGACGACATCCTGGCGCTGATCCTCACCCATAGCCACGAAGACCACTACGGCGCCGTGCTCGACCTGTGGCCGGCGTTCGATCGGCCGGTCTATGCCACCGCCTTCACTGAGGCGATGCTGAGCGCCAAGCGAGAGTCCGAGGGCATCGTCGAGGATATCGAAGTGAAGCCGATGCGGGTGGGCAAGCCCTTCACCGTCGGCCCCTTCACCATCGAGGCGATCAACGTCGCCCACTCGATCCCCGAGAGCTGTGCGCTCCTGATCACCACGCCGGTCGGTCGGGTCATCCATACCGGCGACTGGAAGCTCGACCCGCACCCGGTGGGCGGCCCGCCGACCGATGTCGGCCGCTTCGCCCAGATCGGTGAGGACCGTTCGACCCCGATTGCGCTGATCTGCGATTCCACCAACGCGATGAAGGACGGCACCAGCCCGTCCGAGGACGAGGTCGCGTCGACGCTCGAGGCGCTGATTGCTTCGTCGACGCACCGCGTCGCCGTCACCACCTTCGCCTCCAATGTCGGCCGGGTGATTTCGGTGGCCCGCGCCGCGCAGAAGGCCGGCCGCAAGGTGGTGATGTCGGGCAGGGCGCTGCACCGCATCAGTGGCATCGCGCGCGAACTCGGCATGCTGGAGGGGATCGATCCGTTCCTCGACCAGAACGAGTACAAGTCGCTGCCGCGCTCCAAGGTGGTGCTGCTGTGCACCGGCAGCCAGGGCGAGGCGCGCGCCGCCATCGCCCGCATCGCCCGCGAGGAGCACCCTGAGATTTCGCTCAATGCCGGCGACCGGGTAATCTTCTCGTCCTGGGCGATCCCGGGCAACGAACGCGAAGTCATCGACATCCAGAACATGCTGATCGACCGCGGCGTCGACGTCATCACCCAGACGCACGGGCTGGTGCACACCACCGGCCACCCGCGCCGCGAGGAGCTGAAGCGGCTCTACGACCTGATCAAGCCCGAAGTGCTGGTGCCGGTGCATGGCGAGGCTGCGCATCTCGAGGCGCATGCGCTGCTCGGCCGGCAGCATGGCATCGAGACGGTCGTTCACGCTCGCAACGGCGACATGGTGCGGCTGTTCCCGAACACCACGCAATTCCCCGGCGAGATTCGCGTCGGTCAGCTCTATCTCGACGGCAACGTGCTCTGCACGCCCGAGGAGAGCGGCGTGAAGGGGCGCCGCCGGCTCAGCTTCGGCGGCCATATCGTGGTCAGCCTCTGCGTCAATGCTTCGGGCCAGGTGCTGGCCGGACCGGAAACGGTGATCGAAGGTCTGCCGGATGTTGAGGATGACGATGAGTCGCTGCCCGATCTCGTCCGTCGTGCGGTAACAGGTACGCTCAAGTCGATTCCGCCCAAGCGCCGCAATGACCCTGAGCTGGTCAACACGGCGCTGCAGCGGGCGGTCCGCAGCGAGGTTTCGTCCTACTGGGGCCGCAAACCCAATGTAACGGTGTTCGTACACCGAGTCTGAGGCTCGCCATGCAAGTCGGAACGTTCCTCGCGATCTTCTTCGTCACCTGGTGGATCTGCCTGTTCCTGGTGCTGCCGTTCAAGGTGCGCAACCAGGTCGACGCGGGCGAGTGGATCGAGGGGACGGAGCGCGGGGCGCCGGCGGGAATTCTCCGGCTGTGGCCAAAGCTGCTGATCACCACCGTGCTCGCGGCTGTTGTCACCGGCTTGCTGCTGTGGGGGCTGACGGCGCCGTGGCTGCAGGAGTACTGGCGGTAGGCTGGGGCGGGCACACTGTCTCCACGCACTCAGTGTCATCCCAGCGAAAGCTGGCAACTGTGTTGTTCAGGCTTTGAAGGGCTGTCCGGTCTTGAGGATGGCGTTGGCTGTGACGAGGAGCTTTCTAGCGACGGCGATGAGGGCAAGCTTTGCGGCTTTGCCTTTGGCAGTGAGCCCTTTGTAGGTCTCGGCGAACCGAGAGCTTGAGCGGGATGCGGTGACGGCGGCCATGTAGAGAAGCTTGCGAACCTCAGCGCGGCCACCGGCGATTGATCGCTGGCCGCGGAACTGGCCGGAGTCCCGGTTGATCGGGGCGAGCCCACCGAGTGCGGCGATGGTCTTGCCGGAGCGCTGACCAAGCTCCGGCATCAGCGCGATAAGCGCCGCCGCATTGACCGGGCCGATGCCCGGGATGGAGCGCAGCAGGCTGGCGGCCAGCGTCAGGGCTGTGGACCGGCGGATCAGCATCTCGATCTGCTGCTCGAGCTGCTTGATCACGGCGTCGAGCCAGTCCAGGTGGCTGACGATGCTGGGGGCGATACTCGGGATGGCGGTGTGCAGCCGGGTGCGTTCCTGCTGGCGGCAGCTGACCAACTGAGCCCGCCGACGGTGCAACTCGGCCAGTTCCATCCGCTCTGGATCGTCCGGCGGCTGTGGCGCCGGGTTGAACGCCTGAGCCATGGCCGCGAGCAGTCGGGCATCGATCGCGTCGGTCTTGGCCAGTTGCCCGGTGGCACGGGCGAAAGCTCGAGCATGCAGCGGGTTGACCCGAACCAGGTCAATGCCGGCGGCGTGCAACTGCTGCTTCAGCTGCCGGTCGTAGGTACCGGTCGCCTCGAACAGGACCAGCCGGGGAGCGGTCAGTTCCGCCAGCCAGGCGGCGATCGCCTCCCTCTCGTTGGCGATCCGATGCGTGCTGCCGTCGAAGATGTCGAGATGGTTCTTGGAGACGTCGATACCGATGAAGCCAGGTGCTATGATCATGAGGCCTGTCCCTGTGCTGCGAGGTCCGATGCAACCGGCCTCGTTCAACTGTTCAGGTGCATAAGCAGTCGGGAGGCGACCCGAGCCAGCTTACGGTCGCTTCGACCTGGGACCCAACGGTCTGCCTCCCGACACCCATCTAACCACAAGCTCGACACACAGGGACCCATGTCGCAGCCCGAGCCAGCGGTGAGTTGGTTCCCAGCCTTCGCTGGGATGACAGCCGGTGGGTGAGGAGGGGGCTAGCCTCCCGTTGTCTTCGTTCTCTTCCTCGTCTTCACCTTCGGCAGCGCATGCGCATAGGCCATCTCCAGCGCGGCCTTCAGCTCCTCGGCTGACAGCCTTGCCAGTATCGCCGTGGTCCAGCCCTGGCGACCCCAGCCATTGTCGATCGGCACGAACGCCTCGGGCGCCAGCATCGCCTTGAACTCCTGCTCGTCGGACGTGAGTTTCAGGTTGGCGGTGAGCCCGTCGGCGGCGAGGGTGGCGTAGGTGCGGGCGACCTTGAAAGCCTGCCGATCGAAGTGCGGCGCCTCGGTCGTGCCGTCGAGCGCCAATGCAATTGCCCTGAAGTCAGAAGAAGTTGTCATCGATTCTTCATCCGCAAATGAAAAAAGCAGGGCCGGAGCCCTGCTTTGTAAAGTTTCTCGACAATACGCTGGTCTTAGGCACACGGTTAGGTGGCTGCCAACGCTCCTCCCTTGACGTTGTCGACGTCCGGCAACTTGCGGTTGCCTGTGTTCTTATGACGCGGGACCCTAACAACTGAATCTGGGGCTGCCAAGCGGATTCTGCATGGCAGCCATCGCATTTTTACATAGTATTCAAGTCATCATTTGGTAGGCCGCTCAGACTGCGCAAAAGTGCCGCAGATCCAAGCGTTTGCCTAAGTTTCGCGCGCTTTTGCGGGCTCCACTTTGCCCCGCTTTGCGCTATAGGGATCGCAATTCCGAATCCGGCGCCATCGAGGACCGTACATGCGTTTGAGCCGTTACTTCCTGCCCCTCCTGAAGGAGACGCCGAAAGAGGCCGAGATCGTCTCGCACCAGCTGATGCTGCGCGCCGGCATGATCAAGCAGCAGGCCGCCGGGAGCTACTCCTGGCTGCCGCTCGGTTTCAAAGTGTTGAACAAGGTCATACGCGTCATCGAAGAGGAGCAGAACCGCTCGGGTGCGGTGCAGCTGCTGATGCCGACCATCCAGTCGGCGGACCTGTGGAAGGAATCCGGCCGCTACGATGCCTACGGCAAGGAGATGCTCCGCATTCAGGACCGGCACGAGCGCGATATGCTGTACGGGCCGACCAACGAGGAGATGATCACCGACATCTTTCGCACCTATGTAAAGTCCTACAAGGACCTGCCGCTGAACCTCTACCACATCCAGTGGAAGTTCCGTGATGAGGTGCGCCCGCGCTTCGGCACCATGCGCTCACGCGAGTTCCTGATGAAGGACGCCTACTCGTTCGACCTCGACGAGGCTGGCGCCAAGAAGGCGTTTCAGCGCATGTTCGTCGCCTACCTGCGCACGTTCTATCGGCTCGGCCTTACAGGCATCCCCATGCGCGCCGATACCGGCCCGATCGGCGGTGACATGAGCTACGAGTTCCACGTGCTCGCAGAAACCGGCGAGAGCGCGGTGTTCCTCGACTCTGGCCTGCTGGACAAACCGATCCCTTCCATCGACACCGATTTCGCCGGTGACCTGGATCCCATTTTTCAGGACTGGACGTCGCTGTTTGCTGCGACCGACGAAATGACTGACGAGGAAACGTTCCGCGCCTCGGTCTCGGGCAACAACCAGCTCGCTGCCCGTGGCATCGAGGTCGGACACATCTTCTATTTCGGCACCAAGTATTCCGAACCGATGGGCGCCAAGGTGACCGGTCCGGATGGCAAGGACGTCACCGTCCACATGGGCAGCTACGGCATCGGCCCGACCCGCCTCGTGCCTGCCATTATCGAAGCCTCGCATGACGATGCCGGCATCATCTGGCCGGTCAGCGTCGCGCCGTTCGAGGCTGTGGTAATCAACCTCAAGGTCGGCGACGCGGAGAGCGACCGGGCGTCCGAACGGCTCTACGACGATCTCACCCGCGAGGGCATCGATGTGCTGCTCGATGATCGCGACCAGGGCGCCGGCGGCAAGTTCGCCGCGGCTGACCTGATCGGTATCCCGTACCAGCTGATCGTCGGGCCGCGCGGCCTCAAGGATGGTGTGGTCGAAATCAAGCACCGCAAGTCGGGCGAGCGCGAAACGCTGTCGATCGAAGAAGCCGTCGGCCGGCTCAAGTCGCTGATCGTGCCGCAGCGGCGGGATAGCGTTTGAGCGTTTCCCCGGCCATCGCGGCGAAGCGGACAGGGCCGTTCTCGCACTTCGAGTTCCTGGTGGCGGGCCGGTATCTGCGCGCCCGCCGCAAGGAGAAGTTCGCCTCGGTCATTGCGGTCCTGACGCTGTTGGGCGTGGTGCTGGGCGTTGCGACGCTGATCGTCGTGATGTCGGTGATGAACGGGTTTCGCACCGAGCTCCTGGGCAAGATCCTTGGCCTCAACGGCCATTTCGTGGTGCAGACCGCGGGCACCGGCTTTGACGGCTACGACGACGTGGTGGCGCGCCTCGAAGGCGTCGAGGGCGTGCGCTACGCCATCCCCTATGTCGAGGGACAGGCGCTTGCCTCGGGCAATGCCAGCGCCACCGGCGTGGTGGTCCGCGGCATCAGCGAGGCCTCGCTGGCCAAGCTCGACCTGCTGCGCGAGGGCGCGGTGCTGGGCGGCTGGGACCAGTGGGATGGCAGCCAGGGCGTCGCTATCGGTCAGCGGCTGTCGGAGCGGCTGGGCGTGTCGCTGGGCGACCAGATCACCATCATCAATCCGAATGGCACGCCGACGCCGTTCGGCATGACACCAGCGGAACTGTCGCTGCCGGTGAACGTCATCTTCAATATCGGCATGCCCGAATATGACAGCTTCTATGTCTACCTGCCGATGCAGGAGGCGCAGGTCTATTTCCGGCTGTTCGAGGACAAGCTGAAGCCCGGGGTGCAGATGCCCGGGGTGATGGCGACCGACGAAGAGATCGATGCTGCCTATGAGCGTGCCTACAAGGTGAGCGGCGTCGAGGTTTTCGTCGCCGATCCCGACAACATTGCCGGGATGCGCGGCAAGCTGCAGGCGGCGCTGGACGGCGACTTCACCATCACCGACTGGCAGCAGCGCAACGCCACGTTCTTTTCCGCCCTGCAGGTGGAGCGGGTGGTGATGTTCGTCATCCTGTCGTTGATTATTCTCGTCGCCGCCTTCAACATCATCGCCAGCCTCGTGATGCTGGTGAAGGACAAGGGGCCTGACATCGCGGTGCTCAGAACCATGGGCGCGACGCGCGGCTCGATCCTCCGCATCTTTTCGATGACTGGTTTCGCCATCGGGCTGTCGGGAACCTTGCTTGGCCTGATCCTGGGGCTGGTGTTCGCGATCAACGTCGAAGCGATCCGCTCCACTGTCTCCAACCTCCTCAACATCTCGATCTTTCCGCCCGAGCTGTTCCTGATGTCAGCCCTGCCGTCGCGCGTGGACCCGGGCGAGGTGACGGTGGTGGTGCTGTTGTCGCTGGGCTTAACTTTCCTCGCAACCCTCTATCCAGCCTGGCGCGCGGCGCGGCTCGATCCGATCGAGGGGTTGAACCAATGACCGATCGCGCCCCGGCTTCCGATCCCGGCCCGTTCTCGCGCTTCGAGTTCCTGGTGGCGGGCCGTTACCTGCGGGCCCGGCGGCGCGATCGCTTCGTCTCGGTGATCGCCGCGCTGACACTGACCGGTATTGCACTTGGGGTGGCGGCCTTGATCGTCGTCACCTCGGTGATGAACGGATTTAATGCCGAGATCGTCAGCAAGCTGCTGGGCCTCAACGGTCACTTCTCGGCCTATCCGATCGAGGCACGCTTCACCGACTACGAGAAATCGGCGTTCCAGATTCAGAGCGTCGACGGGGTGGTCGCCGCGATCCCGTTCGTCGAGGGGCAGGCGCTGGCCTCCGGCGCCAAGGCCGATGCCACCGGGGCGATCGTCCGCGGTGTTTCGCTCGACTCGATCGAGAAGCTCAAGCTGCTGCATGACGGGGCGATCCTCGGCCACTGGGATGGCTGGGACGACGGCAACGGCGTCGCCATCGGGCGGCGCCTGGCTGAAAAGCTCAAGGTCAATATCGGCGACACCGTAACCCTGTTGAGCCCGGATGCATCGGGGTTGCAGAGCGGCGCCCGGCCGCGCACCCGGTCGTTCCCGGTGCAGGTGATCTTCGATCTCGGGATGACCGAGTTCGACAGTTTCTACCTCTACATGCCGCTCCGGCCGGCACAGGACTATCTCGAGATGTTCGACCGGGTGCTGAAGCCCAATGCGAGCGTGCCGCCGGTCGACGCGGATGAGGCGGATCGTGAGGCGGCGTATGACCGGATCTATCGCGCCACGGCGATCGAGGTGTTCATCGCCGATCCGAACGCGCTCGATGCGATGCGGCTGAAGATCGGCCAAGAGATCGAACGGCCCTTGATCCTCTCGGACTGGCGCCAGCAGCACCAGAACTTCTTCGATGCGCTGCAGACCCAGGGCAGCGTGATGTTCGTCATCCTGTCGATGATCGTCGTCGTTGCGGCGTTCAACATCATCTCCAGCCTGATCATGCTGGTGAAGGACAAGGGCACCGATATCGCGGTGCTGCGCACCATGGGCGCGACGCGCGGCTCGATCATGCGAATCTTCGGCATTGCGGGCGTGGCGATCGGCGTCGGCGGCACGCTGCTCGGCCTGGCGCTGGGGCTGGTGATTGCCGCCAATGCCGAGGCGATCCGGGCGTTCCTTTCGAGCGTGCTCGGCTTCACCATCTTTCCGCCCGAGGTGTTCTTCCTGTCCTCGCTGCCGAGCCGCACCAACCCATCCGAAGTGATCGCCATCGTTGCCGTCGCCATGGGCTTGTCCTTCCTTGCGACGCTCTATCCCGCCTGGCGCGCCGCCCAATACGATCCTGTCGAGGCCCTTCGCTATGAGTGATGTCCACCTGAAGCTCGCCAAGGTGCATCGCCATTACGGCGAGGGCGCCACGCTGGTGCGGGTGCTCGAGGCAGCCGACCTCGAGGTCAAGGGCGGCGAGCTCGTCGCGATCGTCGCGCCGTCGGGCGCCGGCAAGTCGACGCTGCTGCATATTTCGGGGCTGCTGGAGCGGCCGCAGGGCGGCGAGGTCGAGATCACCGGCGTGCCGACCAGCAAGCTCAACGAACGCGGCCGCACCGTGCTGCGCCGCGATACCATCGGCTACGTCTACCAGTTCCATCACCTCTTGCCGGAATTCTCGGCGCTCGAGAACGTCACCATGCCGCAGCTGATTGCCGGGCGGGACCGTGCGGCGGCCGAGAAGCGGGCCATGCAGCTGCTCGATATCCTCGGCATCGCGCCGCGGGCCCAGCATCGACCGGCCGAACTGTCGGGCGGCGAGCAGCAGCGCGTCGCCATCGCCCGCGCTGCGGCCAACCATCCGCGGATCATCCTCGCGGACGAACCCACCGGCAACCTCGACCCGGCGACCAGCGACGTGGTGTTCGAAGCGCTCGCCGCGCTGATCCGGGAAGAAGGCGCCGCAGCGCTGATCGCCACGCACAACCATGAGCTGGCGCGCCGGGCCAACCGGATCGTGACGCTGCGCGGCGGGCTGATCGAGCCGATCACGCTGTAGGCCGCTTGCGATCCAAACGGGAGGGAGGGTCGGCCACCAACTCGCCTCCCCACCGGCTGTCATCCCAGCTTTCGCTGGGATGACAGCGAGTAGGTGGAACGAACGGTGTGGTCCTCCCCCCTCTAGCCGTCCGTCCGGACCTCGTCCTCATCGCCCTCGCTGGCGCGCCGCAAGCGCTCACGGTCGAGCAGGCTGTTTACCCGGGTCCTGAGGCCGCGGATCTGTCGGGCCTGGCGCTCATTGGTGTCCCGGAGCTGGCGGATGCGGGTCTCGGCTGCTTCCTGGTGGTTGATGTCCCACTCACGCACCCGACGGACCACTACCTTGGTTTCAGGTGGCGGTTCGAGCAGCGTGTCCCAATCGGTCCCCAGCGACGCGACCAGCTTGTGTGCGGCGAGCGCGGCGGAGTCGCGTTCGCCTGGTTGGTCCGACCCGAGCAGCTTCAGGATGCGGACGAGTTTCTTGCGGGTGCGGGCATCTATGGCCATGGCCGAAGGGGTAACCGCATCGCTACGCGAAATCCAGCCGCCTCACTTCTCCCATGATGGGAGAGGTGCAAAACAGCAGGCTTCGCAGACTTTCACAGCTTAGCGCTTCGATGCCATCAGCGCCGTCACCTCGGCAAAGGTGATGGCGTCGTCCAGATAGGTGGCAGTGCCCGGGCCCAAGAGCTCCAGCGACGCATCCCTGAGGCCGGTGAGCGCGGCGCGGGCGAACGAGCTGCCGGTGCTCACCCGGCGCACGCCGGCCGCCGCCAGGTCGGCGAGAGAGTAGGGGGTGTTCTTCGCCCCCAGCACGACATTTACCGGCTTTGTCACCGATGCGCAGACCGTGCGGATGGCATCGAGGTTGGGCAAGCCCGGCGCGAACAGCACATCGGCGCCGGCTTTCTCATAGGCCTGCAGGCGGCGGATGGTGTCGTCGAGGTCGTTGCGGCCGTGGAGGAAATTCTCGGCGCGGGCGACGAAGGTGAATGGGAACGAGCGGGCATGCGCCGCCTCGGCCGCGGCGGCGACGCGCTCAACCGAGAGGTTGAAGTTGTAGATCGGATCGGCCGCGTTGCCCGTCGCGTCCTCGATCGAGCTGCCCACCAGGCCCACCTCGGCAGCGAGGCGCGTGGTTTCGGCGGCGTCCTCGGGCGTGTCGCCATAGCCGTTCTCAAGGTCGGCGCTGACCGGCAGGTCGGTCGCGGCGACGATCTCGGCAGCGTTGCGCAGGGCCTCGTCGCGGCTGACGCTGCCTTCGCCGTCGCGGCGGCCGAGTGCGAAAGCCAGGCCGGCGCTGGTGGTGGCAAGCGCCGAGAAGCCGAAACCAGCGAGCAGGCGAGCGCTACCGGCGTCCCACGGGTTGGGGATGACGAACAGCGCGCCCTGGTGAAGGGCCTGGAAACGCTCGGCTTTCTGCTCTTGGTTCAACTCTCGTTCTCCTTGCGGCTTGGTGGATCGGCGACTCGCGCGTTAACCACGTATTCATGGCTAGGCCGATGGTGCTAGACAAGAACAAATTGAGAACATACAAGAACGGAACAGAAACTTTGGAGGTTCCGATGCTCTCTTTCGTCAAGGATCTGCTGGCTTTCGTCACCATCTGCGGCTTTTCGGTCGCCTCGCTGACCTGGATGGATATCGCTGCCCGACTCGTGTGACGAGCTGTGGATTGACGTCCTCGTGTGTGGCCGTGGTGCCGCCACGGGGTTAGGAACGACGAATGGCTGGCCCCGGCTTCATTCACCTGCATGTACACTCGGCTTACTCGCTCCTCGAGGGAGCGCTGCCGCTCAGCAAGTTGCTCGATCTCGCCAAGGCGGACAAGCAGCCGGCGCTCGGTATTGCCGACACCAATAACCTGTTCGGCGCGCTCGAGTTCTCCGAGAAGGCGGCGGGGAAGGGGATCCAGCCGCTGATCGGCGTCGAACTGGCGGTGGATTTCTCCGCCATGGAGGACAGCCAGGATCGCATGCAGGAGCGCGGCCACGATCGTGGCCGTTATGGCAAGGGCGGGCTGGTGCTGCTGGCGGCGTCAGAGACCGGCTTCGCCAATCTGTCCGGTCTCGTCAGCCGTGCTCACCTCGAAGGCGAGAATGGGCGCGCCGCCGCCAAGCTCGACTGGCTGCAGCGCGAAACGCTCGAGGGCATCATCTGCCTCAGCGGTGGCCCGGAAGGCGCGATCGACCCGTGGTTCGCCAATAATGTGGATACGATTGCGCTGGGTCGGCTCGACCGGCTGCGTGAGCTGTTCGGCGACCGGTTCTATATCGAGCTGCAGCGGCATGGCCGCCCGCAGGAAACGCTGAACGAAGCCAAGCTCCTCGATTACGCCTACGCCCGCGGCGTTCCGCTGGTCGCCACCAACGAGCCGTTCTATCCTGGCCCCTCCGACCATGAGGCGCATGACGCGCTGCTGGCGATCGCCGGCGGTACGGTGGTGGCGCAGACCGAACGCCGCAAGCTCACCGACCAGCACTATTTCAAGACCCGCGAGGAGATGCAAAAGCTCTTCGCCGACCTGCCCGAAGCGCTCGACAACACCATCGAGATCGCGCAACGCATCGGTTACCGGCCCAAGAAGCGCAATCCGGTGCTGCCGACCTTTGCCGCATCCCCCGGCCAATCGGCTGAGGAGGCGGTGGCGGCCGAGGCGCAGGCGCTCGCCCATATGGCGCGCACCGGCCTCGAGGAGCGGTTCCGCGTGGTCGGCGTCGCCCCCGGCAAGACCGAGGAAATCTATCGCGAGCGGCTGGAATACGAGCTCGGTATCATCGAGCGGATGAAGTATCCCGGCTACTTCCTGATCGTTGCCGACTTCATCCAGTGGGCCAAGGCGCAGGACATCCCGGTCGGCCCCGGCCGCGGCTCCGGCGCCGGCTCGCTGGTGGCCTATGCCACCACCATCACCGACCTCGATCCGCTCCGCTACAACCTGCTGTTCGAGCGCTTCCTCAACCCCGAACGCGTATCGATGCCGGACTTCGACATCGACTTCTGCCAGGACCGCCGCGAAGAGGTGATCCGCTACGTCCAGCAGAAATACGGCGAGGCGCAGGTTGCGCAGATCATCACCTTCGGAACGCTGCAGGCACGCGCCGTGCTGCGTGACGTCGGCCGCGTGCTGCAGATGCCATATGGGCAGGTAGACCGCATTGCGAAGCTCGTGCCGGCCAACCCGGCCGACCCCTGGACGCTCGAGCGCTCGCTGAAGGAAGTGCCGCAGCTGAGGCAACTGGCCGACGAAGACGAGCAGGTCGGCGAGCTGCTGGCCATCGGGCAGAAGCTCGAGGGGCTCTACCGGCACGCTTCGACCCACGCTGCCGGCATCGTCATCGGCGACCGGCCGCTGCAGGAACTGGCGCCGCTGTACCGCGATCCGCGCTCGGATATGCCGGTCAGCCAGTACAACATGAAGTGGTCGGAGACGGCCGGGCTGGTGAAGTTCGACTTCCTCGGCCTCAAGACGCTGACCACCATCAAGCGCGCCGTCGACATGATCAATCGCAGCGGCGACGGCAAGTTCCGCATCGAAGACATCCCGATCGACGACGAGAAGACCTACAAGCTCTACGCCATCGGCGACACGGCGGGTGTGTTCCAGGTGGAAGGCGCCGGCATGCGCCGGGCGCTGGTCGACATGAAGCCCGACCATTTCGAGGACATCATCGCGCTGGTGGCGCTCTACCGCCCGGGCCCGATGGAGAACATCCCGCTCTTCAACGACCGCAAACACGGCCGCGAGGACGTGGAGTATCCGCACGAGGCGCTGAGCGAAGTCCTCGACGAGACCTACGGCATCATCGTTTACCAGGAACAGGTGATGCAGATCGCGCAGATCCTTTCCGGATATTCGCTCGGCGAAGCCGATATGCTGCGCCGCGCCATGGGCAAGAAGATCAAGGCCGAAATGGATGCGCAGCGGGCGCGCTTCCAGGAGGGCGCGATCAGGTACGGCCTGAAAAAGGGCCTCGCCGACACCATTTTCGACCTGCTCGCCAAGTTCGCCAACTACGGCTTCAACAAGTCGCACGCCGCGACCTATGCGCTGGTCAGCTACCAGACCGCCTATCTCAAGGCGCATTATCCGCACGAGTTCTTCGCGGCGACCATGACGCTCGACATGGGCAACACGGATAAGCTCAATGAATTCCGCCAGGACGCCAAGAAGCACGGCATCGAGATCGTGCCGCCCTGCGTCAACCGCTCCGATGCGGTGTTCAACACCCACGACGGCAAGGTGTTTTACGCCATCGGCGCAGTGAAGGGCGTGGGCCAGGCGGTGGCCGAGCACATCATGGAAGCGCGCGGCGACAAGCCGTTCAAGGATCTGAGTGATTTCGCGTCGCGCGTCGACGCCAGGATCATCAATCGGCGGACGCTTGAGGCTCTCGTCAACGCCGGCGCGTTCGACCAACTGGTGCCACGTCGGGAGCAGGCTTTCACTGCCATCGACGCTATCGTCGCGACGGCATCCTCGATCAACAGCGATCGTGACACCGGTCAGCTCGGCCTGCTGGATTTCGATGGTCCACCGCCGATCCTGCTCAATCAAGCCGTAACCAATTGGCTACCGGCCGAACGGCTGGCGCGCGAGCACGGCGCCATCGGCTTCCACCTTTCGGGTCATCCGCTCGATCAGTACGCCGAGCTGTTCGACCGGCTGCGGGTGACGCCGTACAGCGATTTCGAGCGCGCAGTGAAGGAAGCCGATGCGCGGGCAGGGCGCATCGCCGGCACGATTGCGTCCCGTAACGATCGGCGTACCAAAAAGGGCACGCCGATGGCGATCCTCAGCCTGTCGGACGCGAGCGGCGGCTACGAGGTGATCGCCTTTTCCGAGCAGATCAGCCAGTTCTCCAATGTCCTGCAGCCAGGCAAGTCGGTGATCCTGACGGTTGAAGCCGATGAACGCCCCGATGGCATAAGCATTCGCCTGAACAAGGCCGAGCCGATCGAGGGCGCGGCTGAAAAGGTCGGTCGCCGCCTCACGGTGTTCGCAGGCTCCGAAAAGTGCCTCGCTCCGATCGCGTCGCAGCTCAAGCCCGGCGGCGAGGGGCAGGTCAGCTTCATCGTCATCCGCGATGCAGGGGCGAAGGAGTACGAAATCGAGCTCAGGGGCGGCTACCGCCTCAGCGCAGAGATCGCCGGCAGCATCAAGGCGATGGAAGGCGTGGTGGACGTCCGGCTGAACTAGGTCGGGGTCGCGGCCGCCAGACCGATCGACCGGGTCCATCAGCCCGGCGCGATATTGTGGTTGAGGTGGAAGACGTTGCGCGGGTCGTACTCGCGTTTGACCTGTACCAGCCTCTTGTAGTGATCCGCACCAAACCCGGCGACCACGCGGTCGGCCCCCTCGTCGCCGATGAAGTTCAGGTAGACATGCTCCGTCGACCATGGCTTGAGGTCGGCGACGATGTTTCGGGCCCAGCTTCGGCCTCTGGCATCATCGGCTGGGTCAGTCCACAGGCCGAACGGGTGGGCGCACCACGGTGCGCTCCGCCACGGCACCGGCCAATCCGCCGTTTCGCGCGCGACCTTGCCGCCACCCGGGAACAGCACGTGCTGTGAAGCGGAGGGCACGATCATATCGGCCGCCCGGGAACAGAACCGGTCGATCGCGGCGTCTGGGAGCGAGGTGAGGTACTGCGCCGACCAGTAATTGCGGTAGCCCGGCGGATCATCGATCATGCACTGGAAATCGGCATAGGGCATTTCGGCGATCATGCCGCCGGCGTGCCCGAGCGACAGCATCGGCGCCAGCGCCTTGCGCGCATCCGCTTCGCCGCCGGCGTACACCAGCAGCAGGATGAAGGAGAGCTGTCCGACCAGAGCCGCGGGAACGAACTCGGCCTCGGGGCCGGTCAGATAGACCGCACCGCCCCCCACTTCGTCGGGCGCCGCTTCGATGAAGTCACGGAACTGCCTTAGAATTTCCGGGCCTTGTTCCGGCGTCCAGAACAGCAGCGCGGCGGTGACCGACGAGAGCGGGTAGAGCTTGAAGGTCAGCGATGTCACGACGCCGAAATTGCCGCCGCCGCCATGCAGCGCCCAGAACAGCTCAGGGTTTTCGGTCTCGGAGGCGGTGAGCAATTTCCCGTCGGCGGTGACGAGGTCGGCCGACAGCAGGTTGTCGCAGGCGAGGCCGAACTTGCGGTCGAGCCAGCCGGTACCGCCGCCGAGGGTGAAGCCGCCGACGCCCGTCGTCGAGACCCGGCCACCGGTGGTCGCCAGCCCATGGGGCTGGGTGGCGCGATCGAGGTGGCTCATGGTAGCGCCGCCGCCGACCCTGGCCGTCATGCGATCGGGGTCGAGGGAAACGGCATTCATGCGCCTGAGGTCGACCACCAGGCCGCCATCGACGCTGCCCTTGCCGGCCACGCTATGCCCGCCGCCCCGGACCGCGACTTCGAGGCCGTGCTGGTCGGCGAAGGCCAGCGCCGCGACGACATCGGCCGATGTGGCGCATTGCGCCAGAGCGGCGGGACGGTGGTCGATCATGGCGTTGAAAACGGTTCGGGCCTCGCCGAAGGACGGGCTTTGTGGTGTCACGACCTCGCCCGCGAAGCCGGCCCGCAAAGATTCGAACGCCTGTTCAGAAAGCAAGGCCATGCCACACCTCTCCATCGAGCAGTGACGCCGGGCCCCGAGGCCGCGCGGCCATCGAAGCGATCGGCACGGACAGCGACAATCTAGCTTCGAAGGGCAGGGGCGTCGAGAGTGCCCACCGCGAGGGCTAAGCAGTCCCGGCCAGGACCGCTTCGACCTGTTCTTCCAATCCCAGCCGGCTGAGTTTCCTCTGGAACGTTTCGAGGGCGGCATAGTCGGTAGCCATCTGGAGCGTAGCCACCTGCGGTAGTTGCCGATCTTCCCACCAGCGGCGGTGCCGCAGCTCGACCGTAACCTTCAAGTGCCCGCGCGAAGTCAGCGGAGTGACAGAAATGCGCACCTCGTCCTCGATCACGCCAGTGTAGTAGGTGATGCCGGTCTCAGCGTTGACAGGGTAGGTGCCAAGGTCGTCGACGAACTGCAGGAGCGGATCGAGGGCCACATAGCTCTCCGCGCGTCCTGCGAAGCCGCCTGACTGTGCCTGTACGACGAGGGTGCCAAGCCGGTTCTCGTCGTCGTCTGCAATGTAGGTTAGTCGAAGCTCGCTCATGCCGGGTTTGATAGCTGACGGCGCGACCCTTGCCTATGACAGCAAAACCCCCTATATGCGCGGCGCGTCCTGAGACCCAGGCGTAATTCACACGCGAAGCGCGGCGCCACGGCACTTAGGTCGATGGCTCCAACCGGTGGCGGGACATCCCGTCGCAAACGCTCGCGGAGGCAATAACCGGTAAAGGAAGCCTTCCATGGCATTGCCCGATTTTTCTATGCGTCAGCTGCTCGAAGCAGGTGTTCACTTCGGCCACCAGAAGCACCGCTGGAACCCGAAGATGGAGCGCCACATTTTCGGCGTCCGCAACGACATCCACATTCTCGACCTGTCGCAGACCGTTCCGGCTCTGCAGCGCGCGCTGCAGCTGATCTCGGACACCGTCGCTGACGGCGGCCGCGTGCTGTTCGTCGGCACCAAGCGCCAGGCCGCTCCGGTGGTGGCCGAGGCTGCCCGCCAGTCCGCCCAGTACTACGTCAACTCGCGCTGGCTCGGCGGCACGCTGACCAACTGGCAGACCATTTCGAACTCGATCGCCCGTCTGCGCGAGCTCGAAGCACAGCAGGCCGACGGCGGCCATGGCCTGACCAAGAAGGAGCTGCTGCTCCTCAGCCGTGAGCAGGAGCGCCTCGAGCGTGACCTGGGCGGCATCAAGGACATGGGTAACCTGCCGAACCTGCTGTTCGTGATCGACACCAACAAGGAAGCGAACGCCATTAAGGAAGCCAAGCGCCTTGGCATCCCGGTGATCGCGATCGTCGACTCGAACTCGGATCCCGACACCGTCGATTTCGCCATTCCGGGCAATGACGACGCGGCTCGCGCCCTCGAGCTCTACTGCTCGCTGGTATCGCGCGCCGCCATCGACGGCATCGGCCGTTCGGCCGCCGGCCGTGGCGCCGATCTCGGTGCTGCCGCCGAGGCTCCGGAAGAGCCGGCGCTCAGCGCCGAAGACGCCGATACGTCGTCTGCCGCCAACTAATCCGGTTCGCTCCGGGTTACGCATTCGAACAATGGCGCGGCTCCGGAACGGGGCCGCGGAAAGGTGATATCAAATGGCTGTTTCCGCTCAGCAGGTTAAAGAGCTCCGCGAACTGACCGGCGTGGGGATGATGGACTGCAAGAAGGCCCTCGAGGAGACCGGTGGCGACATGGAAGCGGCAGTCGATTGGCTGCGCACCCGTGGTCTGGCCAAGGCCGCCAAGAAGGCCGGCCGTGTCGCGGCTGAAGGTCTGGTTGGCGTGTCGCTCAACGGCACCCGCGGCGCGATCGTCGAAGTGAACTCCGAGACCGACTTCGTTGCCCGCAACGACCAGTTCCAGTCGATCGTCGCCAACATTGCCAAGCTCGCCCTCGACGCCGATGGCGACGTGAGCAAGCTCAGCGAGATGCCGTACCCGGGCTCGGGTCGCTCCGCTTCGGCCGAACTCACCGACGCCATCGCCAAGATCGGCGAGAACATGAACCTGCGTCGCACCGGCACGCTCACCGTCAAGGACGGCGTGATCGGCTCGTACGTGCACAACTCCGTGGCGCCCGGCCTCGGCAAGCTCGGCGTGATCGTCGGGCTCGAGTCGACCGGTGACAAGGCAGCGCTGAATGCCCTGGGCAAGCAGCTCGCCATGCACATCGCCAACACCAAGCCGCTGAGCGTGTCGCCCGACGACATCGACCAGGACGTGCTGGCCCGCGAGCGCGCCATCTTCACCGAGCAGGCGCGAGAATCCGGTAAGCCGGAGGCCGTGATCGAGAAGATGATCGAAGGCCGCGTGCGCAAGTTCTACGAGGAAGTGACGCTGCTCTCGCAGGTGTTCGTGATCGACGGCGAGACCAAGATCGCCGACGTGGTCAAGAACGCCGAGAAGGATGCCGGCGCTCCGATCAAGGTGACGGGCTTCGTCGCCTACGCGCTGGGCGAAGGCATCGCCAAGGAAGAAACCGACTTCGCTGCCGAAGTTGCTGCCACTGCCGGCGTGAAGTAAGACGCGGGATAAGTTTCGGACGGGCTGGTCAACAGCCCCTCCGAATATGCCATAACCGCCTGCGACGCCCCTAGATTCGGGCATTGTTGTGCACCTCGGGAGACTGACGAATGGCCAAATCCGCCTACAAACGGATTCTGCTGAAAGTCTCCGGCGAAGTGCTTGCCGGCGACCAGTCCTTCGGCATCGAGCCGAAATTCCTCCACGCCATGGCCGACCAGATCGCGGAAGTCGCCAAGAGCGGCGTCCAGGTGGCGATCGTCATCGGTGCGGGCAATATCTTCCGCGGCATGGCCGTGGCAGCCAAGGGCGGCGACCGGGTCACCAGCGACCTGATGGGCATGCTGGGCACAGTGATCAACTCGCTGGCGCTGGGCGACGCCATCGAGCAGAAGGGCTTGAAGGTCAAAGTTTATTCCAACGTGCCGATGGAGACGGTGGCCGATACGTTCACGGCCCGCGACGCCAACCTGGCGCTGGCCGATGGCTACGTGGTGGTGTGCGCCGGCGGCACCGGCAGCCCGTTCTTCACCACTGATACGGCGGCGGCGCTGAAGGCGATCGAGCTCAGGTGCGATGTGCTGCTCAAGGGCACCAAGGTGGATGGAGTCTATTCCGAGGATCCCAAGAAGAACCCCAAGGCGCTGCGCTTCGAGACGATCAGCCATGAAGAAGTGATCGCCAAGGACCTGCGGGTTATGGATACGGCGGCCTTCGCGCTTGCCCGCGACAACGGCTTGCCGATAATTGTTTACGCGCTCGACGACAAGGAAGGCCTCAAAGGCGTCCTGGCCGGCCGGGCAAGGAGTACACGCGTCGGCTAAGACGCGGGATATCAAGGAGTTTTACGATGGCCGAGGCATTCTCGCTGCCCGCACTCAAGGACCGGATGCAGAAGTCGATCGTCTCGCTCAGGGACGAACTGGCTGGCCTCAGGACCGGACGCGCAAGCGCCAGCCTGCTGGAGCCCGTAACGGTCGAGGCCTATGGCGGTCGCATGCCGCTCAACCAGGTGGCGACGGTCACCGTGCCGGAAGCCCGCATGCTCAGCGTGCAGGTGTGGGACCGTACCCTCGCCGGCGCCGTGGAGAAGGCCATCCGCAATTCCGGCCTTGGACTCAACCCGGCGGCCGAGGGCGTGGTGATCCGCGTGCCGCTGCCGGAGCTCAACGAAGAACGCCGCCGCGACTTGACCAAGGTTGCGCATAATTATGCCGAGCAGGCGCGCGTCGCCGTTCGCCACATCCGTCGTGACGGCATGGACCTGCTCAAGAAGCTGGAGAAGGACGGCGACCTCAGCCAGGACGACAGCCGTAAGTTGGGCGATCAGGTGCAGCAGGCGACCGACGCCGCCGTGGCCGATATCGACAACGTGCTGGCCGTCAAGGAACAGGAAATCATGCAGGTCTAGTATAGGCCTGTAACGCGCTGCCCCTGGAGGGCGTCAATGTCCGCCGATACTGCCGTCGCCACGACGCTCAACGAGAAGCCTGGGCTCAAGATTCCCGCCCACCTGGCGGTCATCATGGATGGCAATGGGCGCTGGGCCAAGGCGCGCGGCAAGGTGCGTACCGAGGGCCATGTCGAGGGCGTCAAGGCGCTCCGCCGGCTGGTCGACCTGTCGATCCGCTACGGCGTCAAGCACCTGACTGTGTTCAGCTTCTCATCGGAGAACTGGAGCCGGCCGCGCGATGAAGTCAACTTCATCTTCGGGCTGCTGCACCGGTTCGTCGCCTCCGACCTGGCGACGCTGATCCAGAACAATGTCCGGGTGCGGATCATCGGGACCCGTACCGGCCTCGACGAAGCGCTGAAGCGGCTGATCGACGAAGTGCAGGTCAAGACCGCCCGCAATACCGGGCTCGAGCTGATCGTCGCCTTCAACTATGGCGGCAAATCCGAACTCACCGAGGCGACGAAAGCGATCGCCCAGGCGGTGGCGTCCGGCAAGCTGCGCGTCGAGGACATCACTGAAGAGACCATCGCGCGGGCGCTTTACACCTCCGGCACGCCGGATCCCGACCTGATCATCCGCACCAGCGGCGAGCAGCGGGTTTCGAATTTCCTGCTCTGGCAGGGCGCGTACTCCGAACTGGTGTTCGTCGAGGAGAACTGGCCGGATTTCGGCGAGCAGGTTTTCCTCAAGGCGCTCGATGAATATTCCGCGCGCAGCAGACGCTTTGGCGGGATCGAGTCGAGGAGCCAGTGAGCGCACCGGAGGACCAGCGTCCCCAGTTCAACCCGCTTGCCCGTCGGTCCTGGACCGACCTCGGCCCCCGTTTCGCTTCGGCAATTGTGCTTCTCATCATGGCCGGCGTGGGGCTCTATTTCGGTTCCTACGTCTTCGCCGCTCTGGTCGCCGTGGTGTTTGCCGGCTGCTATCGCGAGTGGGAACGGATGGTGACGCTGAAGCCACTGACCACCGTTGGCGGCGCGCTGATCGGCCTGTTGGTCATTGCCGCACTGATCTATCCCGCGCTCGGGCCGCTGGCATCGCTCGCCGCCGTGGCAGCGGCTGCCGTGGTTGCAGCATTCGGCAGCCCCGGCAGCCGCCTTTGGCGAATCGGCGGCGTGGTTTTCTACGGCATTGTCATCATCGCGCTGCTGCTCATCCGCGGCGACGCAACCTGGAACCAGCCGGGGGTGTTCGACAGTGGCCTCTGGGCCGGCCTGCTGCTCGGCTGCGTGATCTGGGCGACCGATACAGGAGCCTATTTCACCGGCCGTCAGGTTGGTGGCGAGAAGCTGGCGCCCGATATTTCGCCGTCCAAGACCTGGTCGGGCGCCATTGGCGGCTTTGCGCTGGGCACCCTGGTCGGGCTGGTGGTCTGGCTGCTGGTGGTGCCGCAATCGCCGTGGTGGGTTGGCCTCGCGCTGTGCGCCGCCCTCAGCATCCTGGGGCAGGTCGGCGATCTGGCGGAGAGCGCCATCAAGCGGCGTTTCCGGATCAAGGATTCCGGTGACATCATCCCGGGGCATGGTGGCCTGATGGACCGGCTCGACAGCCTGACGCTCAGCTCGATCTTCCTTTGCGTCGTGGGAGCCCTACATGGCGGCCTGGGCGCAGTGGCGTCGGGCTTCCTCAACTGGTGACGCTGCGACACCCGGTCCTATCGCAATCTTAACGCATTCGACCCCTAGGTTCTCGGCAACTGCGGGGCGTTCGGAACCGACGACATGGACTTTGTTTTCTGGCTGCTTTCCTTCGTGGTGCCGTTCCTGGTGGTGCTCACCATCATCGTGTTCGTGCACGAGATGGGACACTATCTGGTGGCGCGCTGGAACGGCATTGCCATCCAGACCTTCTCGATCGGTTTTGGACGAGAGCTCATCGGTTTCGACGACAAGCGCGGCACGCGCTGGAAGATTTCGGCTATCCCGCTAGGCGGCTATGTCCGCTTCGTCGGGGACATGAACGCAGCCAGCATGCCGGACGAGGCGTTCATTGAGCGCGCCGGTCCCGAGTTGAGCCGGCAACTATTCGTCAACAAGAACGTGTGGCAACGCATCGCGGTGGTGATCGCCGGGCCTGTCGCCAACATCATCTTCACGTTGCTCGTGCTCTATGCCCTGCTGTTGAGCAATGGCCGTACGACCATTCCAGCGGTGCTCGATACGGTGCCGGTGGAATCGATCGCCGGGCAGGCAGGCCTCGCGGGAGGGGACCGCATCCTTTCGGTCGATGGGTACGAGGTGCGCGGCTTTGAGGACTTCCAACGGCTGATCGCGACGGCTCCGGAGCGTCGAGTGTCAATTACATTCGAGCGCGCCGGGCACACGAAGACCGTCACCGCTGTGCCACTGGCCGTGTCGGTCAAGGATCGGTTTGGCAACAACCACCGGATCGGTCGCCTTGGCGTCACCAAGGATGTCGATCAGGCCGAAGTCGTGCAGTACCGACCCAACCCGGTCGAGGCGATCGGGATGACGTTCGAAGAGGTCCGTTTCACCATCGATCGCACGGTGGCTTTCCTGGGCGATTTCTTTGTCGGCCGAGGCGATCTCGAACAGCTGGGCGGCCCGGTGAAAGTCGCCAAGGTGTCCGGCGAAATGGCCAGTCTGGGGCCCATAGCGCTCATTTATCTTGCTGCGGCGCTGTCGCTTAATATCGGCATTTTCAACTTGTTACCGATTCCGGTGCTCGATGGCGGCCATCTGCTCTACTACGTTGCAGAGGCGATCCGGGGGCGGCCGCTGCCGCAGCGGGTGCAGGACATTGGAAATCGGTTCGGGATGGCACTGGTGTTCACCCTCATGGTGTTCGCCACGTTCAACGACACCATTCTCAGCTACATTCGCAGCCTCGGGTGAGGGCACGCCGCAACGCGGCGTGCAGCCACATTGTCGCCGCGCCTCCGACGCATTTGCTCGAATGCCCCTACATTCCTGTTAACCCTTGGATAAGCTTAGTTTTCTAGGTGTTGCAGGAATGCACGAGGGCCAATCTTTCGCTAACCTCGAAGCCGGTCGCGGCTTGTCCGTGGTTAAAATTCCAGTAAAAGCTTTTGATGGAGTTAGCTGGGGACGCTGTGCATGGCGATTCCCAGCGTAGGTCGCACGAGGCAACAAGAATCATGACGAACCCGAAAAAGCTGATGCGCGGTGTTTTTGTAGCGCTCGCCCTCGTGGCAGCGCCGCTCGCAGGCGTCAGCGGTACATTCATCGGGGTCGATGCGGCCCAGGCTCAGCAGCAACGCCTCATCTCGGCGGTGCTGTTCGAAGGCAACAGCGGCTTCTCCGACGCCCAACTGCTCGCGATGGTCAACGTGGCGGAGCAGGGGAGCTTCACCGAGGGCGGCCTCGCAGCCGACGCAGAGTCGATCCGCCTTGCCTATGTCGGCAAGGGCTACATGGGCGTGACGGTTACGCCGCGGGTCGAGCAATCCGAGAGCGGTCGCGCCCGCATCACCTTCGTGGTCAATGAAGGGCAGCGCACCGGCATCGCGGCGATCAACTTCACCGGCAACAACTCGATCAGCTCGGGCACCCTCAAGTCCATCATCCGGACCCATGAGACGAGCCTGTTGAGCTGGCTGTTCCGTGACGACACCTACAGTGAAGATCTGCTGACGATCGACCGTGGGCTGATCGAACTCTACTACATGAACCACGGTTACCCGGATGCGCAGGTGACGTCGGCCGTCGGCGAGTACGACACGTCGCGCAATGCGTATTTTGTGAACTTCACCATCTCCGAGGGCGAGCGCTATCGCTTCGGCGCGATCGGTGTGGAGACCTCGATCCCGGGTCTGAACCCCGACGCCATGACCGGTGCGATCCGCACCGGCAAGGGCGGCACCTATTCGCTGGCCGATCTGCAGAAGTCCCAGGAAGACCTGGCCTTCGAGGCGACCGCGCAGGGCTATGCCTTTGCCGACGTTCGTCCGCGTGTCGACCGTGACGTGACCAACAGCACCTTCAACGTCACCTACCTGGTGGACGAGGGCGCCCGCATCTATGTCGAGCGCATCAACATCAGCGGCAACACCAAGACCCGCGACGCGGTTATCCGTCGCGAGCTGGATTTCGGTGAAGGCGACCCCTTCAACCGTTCGATGGTGCAGCGCGGCAAGACCCGCATCGAGGGTCTCGGATTCTTCAAGACGGTCGCCTTCGACATGCAGGCCGGCAGTGCGCCCGATAAGGTGGTCATCAACATCACCGTCGAAGAGCAGTCGACCGGCGATTACGGCCTGACCGCGGGCTTCGACTCGAGCGCTGGTCTCCTGGGCGAGGTGTCGGTCACCGAGCGCAACTTCCTTGGTCGTGGGCAGTATGTTCGCGCCGCAGTGAGTGCGTCGGAGTCGGGACAGAGCTACGACTTCTCGTTCACCGAGCCCCGTTTCATGGGCCTGCGTATTTCGTCCGGCGTCGATGTTTATCACCGCATCACCGAAGAGACGGACAAGAACACCTATGGCACGGCTGCGACCGGCGGGCAGATCCGCTTCGGTGCGCCGATCACTACAGACCTGAGCGCGTCGATCTTTACCGGTCTTGAGCAGAAGGTGCTGAAGGATCACGAGGCGCCGTGGACGGATGTGTTCAACCCGGGCCACGTTGCCGGCTTCGAGGATACCTTCAACAAGGCGTGGGTCGGCTATTCCCTGGCGTACAACACGCTGGACGATACCAAGCGTCCGACCGAGGGCATCTACGCGACCTTCTCGCAGCAGTATATCGGCTGGGACTACAACCTGCTGAAGACGGAGGCGAAGGCCCGTTATTTCATGCCGCTGCTGTCGGACTGGAACGTCATCGGTAGCGTCAAGGGGCAGGCTGGCTACATCGCCGCTCTCGACGGCGGCGGGGTCAGCCCGCTGGAAGCCTTCCGCAGCGCGGGCTCGATCGTCCGTGGCTTCCAGAGTGGCGGGATGGGTCCGCGTCTCGACAGCTCGCAGGAACTGCTCGGCTATACCGGTTATGTGGCAGCTTCTGCCGAAATCGAGTTCCCGATCCCGATCCTGCCGGAAACTTATGGTGTTCGTGGTGCGATCTGGGCCGACGCGGCTCTGATCGATGGCAATGGCAACGGCGGTGCGGGTATCATCGATCCCGGCAGCATCGACCAGAACTTCAAGTCCTCGGTTGGCGCCTCGATCATCTGGGACAGCCCGTTCGGTCCGCTGCGTGGCGATTTCGCCCACGTGCTGAACAAGGCGACGGACGACAAGACCCAGGTCTTCTCGCTCACGCTGCAGCAGCTGCTGTAATCGGTCGGCCGGCGCAATCGCCGGCCTCCCTCCTGGTTATCGAGGCCGCGGCGCGGTTGCCCCGCGGCCTCTTTGTTGTGTAATGACAGCCATGGTCGATACGCGCTTCCATTCCTCGTCGGGACCGATTTCGCTTGGTGTCGTGCTGTCGACGCTGGGCCGGAAGGTCGATGTCGACGAGCGGCGGGCAGCCGCACTGGTGATCAGCGGCGCCGAGGAACTCTCCCTGGCTGAGCCCGACCACCTTGCGCTGGCGGCGCAGGCCGAGTACCGCACGGCGCTCGCCGAGACCGGTGCCGGCGCAGTGATCGTCCACCCGAAATTCCTCGCCGATGTGCCGGCCGGAACCGTGCCCATCGTCGACGAGCGACCGCATGAGCTGTTCGTCGATTTGCTGGAACGGCTCTACCCGCTGGGCACTCGCGGTATCGCGTCAGGACTGTTCGAGCCTGGCGGTCCGGCCCCCTTCATCGAGGAGGGTGTGCGGATCGGCGCCAATGTGGTGATCGGCCCCGGCGTCGAGATCGGCCGCAATACCATCATCGGGCCCAACACGGTGATCGGTCGCGGCGTGACGATCGGCCGGAATGCGGTGATCGCCTCCAATGTCTCGATCGAGTGTGCGTATCTGGGCAACAACGTCGTGCTGCATGCCGGCGCGCGGATCGGCAGCGAGGGATTCGGCTGGCTGGGGCAGGGCCGCTCCAACCGCAAGATCCCGCAGCTCGGTCGGGTCATCGTGCAGGACGGCGTCGAGATCGGCGCCAATTCGACGGTCGATCGTGGCGCCCTGGGCGACACGGTGATCGGCGAAGGTACCAAGATCGACAATCTCGTGCAGATTGGCCACAACTCGCGCATCGGTCGGTATTGCCTCATCGCTGGTACCTGCGGTATCGGCGGCGGCACGATCATCGGCGATAACGTGCTGGTGGGCGGCGGTGCGGGCACGGCGGGACACTTGCGGATCGGTAATGGCAGCATATTGTCGGCCCGATGCCTGGTGACGAAGGACGTGCCGGCGGGCGCGAGAGTCGGAGGCTATCCGGCGCAGGACCTCAAGGCCTGGCAGCGCGAGATAGCGATGTTGCGGCGACTGAACAAAAGGGGACGAGAGTGACGGTTACCAACGAGGCGCCAGCGAGTGAGACGAGAGAACTCTCCTCGATGGACATCGGTCGGATCCTTCAGGTTCTGCCCCATCGCTACCCGTTCCTGCTGATCGACCGAATCATCGAGGTCGACGGCGACAATTCGGGTATCGGCATCAAGAACGTCACGTTCAACGAGCCGATCTTCCAGGGCCACTTCCCCGGCGAGCCGGTGTTCCCCGGTGTGCTGATCATCGAGGGCATGGCGCAGACGGCGGGCGCCATGGCAATCGCGGCGGGCGCGGCCGGCGGGATGAAGCACATCGTCTACCTGCTGACGATCGACAAGTGCAAATTCCGCAAGCCCGCGAGGCCGGGCGATCAGATCGAGTATCATATCAGGAAGCTGCGCCGGCGGATGACCATGGGCTGGTTCGAGGCCAAGGCGATCGTCGACGGTGTCGTCATTGCCGAGGCCGAGGTCGGCGCCATGGTGAGCCCCAGCGAGCAATGACCATCCACCCTTCTGCGATCGTTGAGCCAGGTGCCAGGATCGGCACCGGCGTCAAGGTGGGGCCGTTCTGTGTGGTCGGTAGCGACGTGACGCTGGAGGACGGCGTCGAGCTGATCTCGCATGCCGTGGTCACCGGCCGCACCAGTGTGGGCGCCCGCACGGTGGTGTTTCCGTTCGCGTCGGTCGGACACCGCCCCCAGGATCTCAAGTATGCGGGCGAACCATCGACGCTGTCGATCGGCACCGACTGCGTCATCCGCGAGCACGTCACCATCAACCCGGGTACGGCCGGCGGCGGGATGAAGACGGTTATCGGCAACCACTGCCTGCTGATGATCGGCGTGCATATCGGGCACGACTGCATCCTCGGTGATCACATCGTGCTGTCCAACAACACCGGCATCGCCGGTCACTGCGTGATCGACGATTACGTCATCATGAGCGGTCACTCGGGCTCGGCACAGTTCGTCCATATCGGCGCGCATGCCTTCATCGGCGGCATGACCAAGGTCGAAAAGGACGTGATCCCCTACGGCACCGTGCTGGGCAATCCGGCGGCACTGTCCGGCGTCAATATCGTCGGCCTGAAACGTCGTGGTTTCGACCGCGAGGCGATCCATCGGCTGCGCACGGCCTATCGGATGATCTTTTCCAGCGAAGGTACGCTGCGCGAGCGGGTCGACGATGCGTCCGCCATGTTCCCCGACGAAGAGCTGGTGCAGGACGTGGTGAAGTTCGTCGCCGCGGCCGAGCGCCCGCTGACGCTGCCGGGCAACCTGCCGATCAACGTGCCGGGCGAGGAATGATGCCTCGCCGGCTCTCCGTCCTTGCCGGATCGGGAGCCCTTGTCTCCCACGTCGTCGAGGCCGCGCTGGCGGCCGGCGATGTCGTGCAGGTGGTCGGCTTTGCACCGCAGCCGGAACGCCCGGGGGTGCCGCTCGCGGCTGGCAGCCTGACCAACCCGGCCGCCGCCATCGCGGCGATCGTCGCCTTCAAGGCGACTCACGTGGTGCTCGCCGGCGCGCTGATGATTTCGGACCGCGATCGCGAAGCGTTGGCCGGCTTCGCCGGCGGCGCGCCTGGTGCGGCTCAGGGTGACGCCGCTCTGTCGTCGGTCACGGCGTCCATCGAGAAGTTCTCCGGCGCCAAGGTGATCGGCGTGCATGAGGTGGCGGCTGATATTCTGGCGGACGCAGGCCAGATCGCCGGTCGGTTGCCAACGGACGCCGAGCTGGCCGCGGCGCGTCAGGGTCTGGCCGCAGCACGGGAGGTCGGCCGGCTCGACCTTGGACAAGCCGTGGTGGTCGCGGGCCGGCGCGTCGTCGCCGCGGAGGACGTCGGCGGGACTGACGAGCTGCTGGTGCGGGTGGCAGCGCACCGCGCCGCCGGCCGGATTGGCAATGGCACCGGGCCGCTCGTCCTCGCCAAGGCTGCCAAGCCGCAGCAGCCGCTCTATGTCGATCTGCCGGCGATCGGCCCCGACACCATCGCCAATGCGGCCACAGCCGGGATCGAGGTAATTGCCGTCGAAGCGGGCAGGGCACTGGTGCTCGACCGGCCAAGCCTTGTCGCAGCGGCCGAGCGGCACGGCATCGCGGTCATCGGCCTCAGCATCGATGGCTGAGCCGCTGCGCCTGTTTGTCCTCGCCGGAGAAGCCTCGGGCGATCGCATTGGCGCGGACCTGGTCCAACGGCTTCGCCGGCGGACAGAGCTCTCTCTCAACGGCATTGGCGGAACGGAGCTCGAGGCCGAGGGGCTGGTGAGCCTCTTTCCCATGGAGAACCTCTCCGTTATGGGCTGGAGCGACGTGCTGCGTCGATTGCCGCTGCTGCTGTGGCGGGTGCGGCAGACGGCCAGTGCCATCATCAAACAGCGTCCGGATGTGGTCGTCCTCATCGACTCGCAGGTGTTCGTGCAGGCGGTTGCGAAACGTGTGCGCCGCGCCGGGGTGCGTGTGCCGATGCTGCTCTATGTCGCCCCCAGCGTCTGGGCCTGGCGACCGGAACGCGCCGCCGAGCTCAAGCCGCTGTTCGACGAGGTGCTGGCGGTGCTGCCGTTCGAACCCAAGGTGATGGCGGAACTGGGCGGGCCGCCCACCAGCTATGTTGGTCATCCTGCGCTCGCACGCTTCCCGATACGGCCGGCACAACCGGAGCGTGGTCCGCTGCTGCTCTTGCCCGGAAGCCGCGAGGGTGAGCTGCGCCGGCACCTGCCGCTGATGCGCGAAGCGGCGACATTGCTGCAGGCGCACCCGCGGGTTAGCGGCTTCATCATGCCGACCCTGTCGTCGCTGACCGGCCGCCTCAGGGCCGAAGTCGCGACGTGGCCGGTACCGGTCGAGGTGGTTGCCGGCGAAGGCCGTGGCGCCGCCTTTGCAGTCGCCTATGCCGCCTTTGCGGTCAGCGGCACCATCACTTTCGAGCTCGCCATGTCGGGCGTGCCCATGGTCGTCACCTATGTCGCCGATCCGCAGCAGGCCAAGCGCGCCGCGAAGATTGGCCGCCCGGTACAGATCGCGCTGCCTAACATCGTCCTCGGGCGCGAGGTAGTGCCGGAACTGCAGTTCGTTGATCCCAGGGCAGGGCGCTCACTGGCGCCGCTCGGCGCGCTGCTGGACGATCCAGACGCGATCGCGGCGCAGGTCGCCGCCTTCCATGAGCTTCGCGCCCTGATGCAGAAAGGGGCGCCCGAGGCGCCCCTTGTCGATCCCGCCGAGCGGGTGTTGGCTTGTGCCAATCAACGGCTGCTGATCGGCTCGTAATCGCGAACCGGTGCGCCGTTGTAGAGCTGGCGCGGGCGGCCGATCTTCTTCTGCGGGTCGGCGATCATTTCCTTCCACTGCGCGATCCAGCCGACGGTGCGGCTGAGCGCGAAGATGGCGGTGAACATCGAGGTCGGGAAGCCGATCGCATCGAGGATGATGCCCGAATAGAAGTCGACGTTCGGGTAGAGCTTGCGATCGATGAAGTACTGGTCGGAGAGCGCGATCTTCTCGAGTTCCTTGGCCACCTGCAGGGTCGGCGACAGGTTGTCGGCGCCGAGCTGGGCCAGAACCTCGTTGGCGGCCTGCTGCATCACCTTGGCGCGCGGATCGTAGTTCTTGTAGACGCGGTGGCCAAAACCCATCAGCCGGAAGCCCGAGTTCTTGTCCTTGGCCTTGGCGATGAACTCCGGGATGCGATCCACGGTGCCGATCTGCTTGAGCATGTTGAGCGCCGCTTCGTTGGCGCCGCCGTGTGCGGGGCCCCAGAGGCAGGCCACGCCCGCCGCGATACAGGCGAACGGGTTGGCGTCTGACGAGCCGGCAAGCCGCACGGTCGAGGTCGAGGCGTTCTGCTCGTGGTCGGCGTGCAGCGTGAAGATCAGGTCCATGGCACGCGCCACGACCGGGTTCACCACAAAATCCTCGGCCGGAACCGAGAAGCACATGCGGAGGAAATTCGAAGCGTAATCGAGGTCGTTGCGCGGGTACACGAAGGGCTGGCCGACCGAGTACTTGTAGGCCATGGCGACGATCGTCGGGATCTTGGCGATCATGCGGATCGAAGCGATCTCGCGCTGCTCGGGATCATTGATGTCGATCGAGTCGTGGTAGAAGGCGGCCATGGCGCCGACCACGCCACAGACGATGGCCATCGGGTGCGCATCGCGACGGAAGCCACGATAGAAATAGTGCATCTGCTCGTGCACCATGGTGTGACGCGTGACGCGCTGCTCGAAATCGGCCATCTGCGCCTTGTTGGGCAACTCGCCGTAGAGCAGCAGGTAGCAGACCTCGAGGTAGTTCGACTTTTCGGCCAGCTGCTCGATCGGGTAGCCCCGATACATCAGTTCGCCCTTGTCGCCGTCGATGTAGGTGATGGCGCTGTCGGTCGCAGCGGTAGAGGTGAAGCCCGGGTCATAAGTGAACATGCCGGTCTTGGCGTAGAGTGAGCGGATATCGATGACATCCGGCCCAACCGAGCCCGAAAGCACCGGGAACTCGAAAGTCTGATCCCCGATGGTGAGTTTGGCGACGGTATCGCTCATCTTCGCACTCCTTGATGGCCTTCAATGGCCCGCGGAAGGTGGGAGCGGGCAGGCCGTATGGTCGTTTAGAGGCAGGTTCGGCTGGCGTAGCTCATATACCCCAGCACTGCAACAGGTGGGTGAACACCGCTGACCTAATCACTTTTCCCAATATGCATCAGCCGGCCTGATCACCGAGCCGGGCCAGCGTTTCGTCGCGCCCGATCAGTACCATGACCTCGAAAATGCCTGGCGAAACCGTGCGTCCGGTGAGCGCGGCGCGCAGCGGCTGCGCCACCTTGCCGAGCTTCAGCCCACGGGCTTCGGCAAAGGCGCGGGCGGCCGCGTCGATGGCTTCGACCGACCAGTCGTTGAGCCCCTTCAGGATATCGGCAAAGGCCCCGACATTGGCTCGGGCGTCGGGGGTCAGCTGGTCGGCCGCCGAGGCATCGATGGTGAGCGGGCGGACGGCGTAAATGAACTGCGCCAGGTCAATCAGCTCGAGCACCGTCTTGGCGCGTGGCTGCAGCTCGGGCAGGGCGGCGAGCACCGTCTCACTGTTGGCCGCAAGGCCATCCATGTCGAACACCCGGTTCAGCTCGGTCGCCGTTTCCAGCATCACCTCATAGAGCCGCTCGGGCGTCGCCTGGCGGATGTAATGGCCGTTGATGTTCTCGAGCTTGACGAAGTCGAAGCGCGCGGCGCCCTTGTTGAGGGCCTCGAGGGTGAACCACTCGACCATCTGCGCGGTCGAAAACAGCTCTTCGTCACCGTGGCTCCAGCCGAGGCGGGCGAGATAGTTGCGCAGTGCCTCAGGCAGATAGCCCAGCTGCCGGTAGGCTTCGACGCCGAGCGCGCCGTGGCGCTTGGAGAGCTTCGCGCCATCCGGGCCGTGGATCAGCGGGATGTGCGACATCTCCGGCACCGACCAGCCCATGCCGTTGTAGATGACGATCTGGCGGGCGGCATTGGTCAGGTGATCGTCGCCGCGGATGATGTGGGTGACGCCCATGTCGTGGTCGTCGACCACGACGGCCAGCATGTAGGTCGGAGTGCCGTCGGAGCGCAGGATGATGAAATCGTCAAGGTTCTCGGCCTTGAACACCACCTCGCCCTGCACATGATCCTGCACGCGGATCTCGCCGGACTGCGGCGCCTTGATGCGGATGACAGGCGCAACGCCAGCCGGGGCTTCCGCCGGATCGCGATCGCGCCAGTAGCCGTTGTAGCGCGGCGGCAGGCCGTTGGCCCGCGCGGTCTCGCGCATCTCGGCCAACTCCTCGGGCGAGCAGTAGCAATAGTAGGCCTGGCCACGCGCCAGCAGTTCGTTGGCGATCTCGGCGTGCCGGGCGGCCCGGGAGAACTGCATGAATGGCTCGCCATCCCAATCCAGCCCCAGCCATCTCAGCCCCTCGAAGATCGCCTTGACGGCGCCCTCGGTCGAACGTTCGCGATCGGTATCCTCGATGCGCAGCAGCATCTTGCCGCCGGTGTGGCGCGCAAAGGCCCAGTTGAACAGGGCAGTGCGGGCCCCGCCGATATGGAGATAGCCGGTGGGCGAGGGAGCAAAGCGGGTGACGACTGGGGTAGCCATGGGTCGGTGAAACATCCCGGAGAATTGGCGTTTGGCGGTGTGTAAGCACCCCGGGGCCGAAGCGCAAGCGCGGCAGTTGGCATGGCGGCACCACCCGGTTAGCATTACTGCCGCGATCGGGCGGAGCGGGGGCTCGGCGAATGACCGTGACTGTCGGAAAGGCGGTGGCTGAGCGGCTGGTTCCGGCGCGGGCCGAACCGGCGTTGCCGTCGCCGCTGCCGGCCAGGCTGCGGCCTCGTGTGACACTCTGGCAAGGCTTCCGCACCAGCGTTGCAACGGCCCTCGAACACCGACGGCTGTTTCTGCTCTGGCCTTATGCCATCATCGCCGGCCTCATGGTTTCGCTGGTGGCGCCGACTGAGCCCGAGCCCTGGGTACTTGGGCTCATCGCTTCTGCGATCGCCATCGGGCTGCTTTTCTCTCGCGGCCACACGGTTGTCTTTCGCGCCCTGACCCTCGCCGGTGCGTTCTGGGTTGGCATCTCGCTGCTCTCCATCCACGCGGCCTTGTTCGGCACGACAATGCTGGCCCGGCCGGCCTACGGCACCTATGAGATGCGCGTCGACGAGATTGTGTCGGAGCTCGAGAGCGGGACACGGGTCATCGTCTCGGCGATCACCCCGCAGGGAACGTCGCGGACCGTGCCGATGCGGCGTGCCCGGATCGTCATTGCCGATGGACCATCGCTGGCTCCGGGCGACATCATTCGCGCGCCGGTGCGGTTCTACGCGGTGCCCGGTCCGGTGGTTCCGAATGGCTTCGATAGCCAGTTCCACGCCTTCTTCGATGGGGTCGGCGCCTATGGCAACGCCACCGGACCGGTCGAGCGGGTATCGACCGGCAGCAACTCGGCGCCGGAACGGGTGATCGACGGCATCCGCCGCGGCATCGCCGCGCGCATCGACGTCGACCTCAGGCAGCCGACCGCCGGCATCGCGCGCGCCCTGATCACCGGCGACCAGAGCGCGGTGCCCGACGAGGCGCGCGAGACCATGGCCGCGGCCGGGCTGGCGCATGTGCTGTCGGTTTCCGGGCTGCACCTGACGATCGTCGCGGGACTGGTGCTGGTGACGCTGCGAGGCGGCCTGGCGCTGGTGAGCGGCATCCACCGGTTCGTTTCGGTCAAGCGCGTTGCTGCGGCGGGCGCCGTGGTCGCAGCGCTCGCCTATTTCGCCATTTCGGGTGGCAATGTTGCGGCGCTGCGCTCGACGATCATGCTGGTGCTGGTGCTCGGCGCTATCGTGTTCGGTCGGCGCGCGCTCACTATGCGCAATGTCGCCATCGCGGCGCTGATCGTCATCGCCACTGATCCCGCCAGCGTGTTCCGGCCGAGCTTCCAGCTGTCGTTCGCGGCAGTCGTGGCACTGATCGGCGCGTGGGAGCTGATGCGGCCGCCGGAGGGACGAGAGAAATCCCTACTGGCGCGCACCGGCGGATATCTGTGGGGCATCGTGCTGACCAGCCTGATCGCCGGGGCTGCGACGCTGCTGTTCTCCGTCTACCACTTCCAGCAGACCTCGCCGCTCGGCGTGCTGGGCAACCTGTTCACGCTGCCGCTGGTCGGCTTCGTGATGATGCCCTTCGCGGTGTTGGCAACGCTTGCCATGCCGTTCGGTTGGGAGGCTCCTTTCCTTGCCGTGATGGGGTGGTCGATCGACCGGATGCTCGATCTTGGCGGGCTGGTGGCCAGCTGGAGTTCGGGCCTCGATGCCAGTCCATTGCTGGCGCCCGTTGCCCTGCTGATGGGGCTCGCAACGCTTGCCTGGTTCACGTTCCTCTCGACCTGGCACCGGCTGATCGCGCCCGTGCTGCTGGTGCCGGCTGTTCTGCTGTTCGCCGTTGATCGTCCGCCTGATGTCCTTATCGCCGACACCACGCAGGCGGTGGCTTTGCGGGGCGACGCGGGCCTGCAGCTTGTGGCGGGTAAAGCCGACAGCTTTGCCGTCGGAGTGTGGCGCGAGACCTATGGCGAGGTCATTGAACCCGGCGCGCTGCTCAGCTGCGACAGTATCGGCTGCTTTGGCGCCAGCAGCCGGGGCTTCACCGTGACGATCGTGCGGGACCCGGCCGGCTTCTACGAGGATTGCGGCATGGCCGATCTGCTGATCGCCCGCCGGGCCGTCCCAGCCAACTGCGCGGCCGATACGGTGATCGACGCAGCTGCGCTGGCCCGCGGCGGGGTGCAGTGGCTGCGCTGGGATGAAGCGCGGGGCGGTTTCGAAATCCGCCCCGCTATTCCGCAACTCAGCCGGCCGTGGCGAGCAACGCTACCGTGACCCCGGCCGCTTCGATCTGGGCGCCGCCCAGCACATAGCCCTTCTCGTCGGGCGCCGCAGTCAGGTTTGCCACAGTGTCGCCGTAGTTAAAGTAAACGCGCCATTTACCTCTGGTGCGGCAGCGCACGCCGGCGGGGAGGTTGAGCGTCGGAACATCCGCTTCGGTGAGCAGGTGATCGACGATCCGCTGCATCAGGGCGCGATCACCGCTGGCTGCCAGGTAATTGAGCTTTCCCTGTGCCACCAGCACCGGGAAATCCTCTTCGTCCTCGATGACGATCTCAGCCCGGGTGTCGAGCCGCTCCCGCCAATGGCCGACGGCGCCGCCACCCTTGACCGAAACAGTCCGGCGCGGATCGGTGCTGTCGACGCGCGCCACCTTTGCGTCGAGGAGGTTCTGCGGCAGGTCCGGACCAAGGCCGGTGGGGATAGAGAAGTTCTCGGTCTTCGAGCCGGAGCGCGGGCCGATCAGCAGGTGGCCGTCAAAATTCTCGATGGCGGTGCGGAGCTGGTCGTTCCAGGCGAACAGCGCCGGGATCACCACCAGGTCATAACCAGAGAAATCGGTGGTCGAAGGCGGCAGGATATCGACGTCGACGCCACGCTTGCGCAGCGGCACATAGACGTTGCGGACATGCTGGTGGTGCGAGAACCCCTTGGCCTGCGGCTGGATCCGCCATGCCCATTCGCTCTGGTAATCGTAGACGATGGCGACGCGACCCTTGTTGGCCACCCCATCGATGCCGAGCCGCTTGAGTTCCTCTGCGACTTGCTTGGCCTCGTGGTAGGCCGGGGCCGGCTGGCTATCGGGACGCAAGAGGCCGGCATGCATCTGCTCCTGCGCGAATGGCGCCTGCCGCCAGCGGAAGTACGACACCACCTCAGCGCCGTGCGCGAAGGCTTCCCAGGCCCACAGGCGAGCCATGCCGGGCAGGGGATCGGGGTTGTACTCGGCCCAGTTCACCGGACCGGGTTGCTGCTCCATGATCCACCAGCGGCCATGGCCGACGGCACGGTAGATGTCGTGCTGCAGGCCCTGCGCGTCCGGCTCGCCCTGGCGGAAATACGCGGCTTTCACCTCGTCGGATTCATTGGAAACCGCGAGATGGCCGATCGGGTAGGAGTCCCAGCTCGCCACATCGAGCGTCTCGGCCACTTCGTAGTGATCGAACTCGGTGAAGCGGCCCATGAAGTTGTGGATCACCGGCAGATCGGGACGTGCGGCTTTCATCAGGTCGTACTGCGTCTTGTTGAACGCAGCGACCTGCGCGGAGGAGTAGCGGCGGAAATCGAGACAGGCTGCCGGCGCGGCCTCGGTCACCGTCAGGTTCGGCGGGTCGATTTGCTCGAAGTTGTTGTACTCCATCGACCAGAACACGTTGCCCCAGGCGGCGTTCAGCGCATCGATGGACTTGTACTTGTCTTTCAGCCAGAGCCGGAAACCAAGCGCGGCGGCTTTGGAGTAGGAGTGCACGGTGTCGTGGCAGCCATACTCGTTGTCGGTCTGCCAGCCGGCGAGCGCCTGGTGCTGGCCGACCTGGTCGATCAGCAGCCGGGTAATGCGGGCGCACTCACGCCGATAGCCCAGATGCGAGAAGTCGTAGTGTCGCCGCGAACCAAAGCCGCGCGGCCGGCCATCACGGTCGACCGCCAGCATGTCGGGCATCTTGTCGAGCAGCCAGCGCGGCGGCGTGGCCGTGGGCGTGCCGACGATGACCTTCAGGCCATGCTTGCCGAGCACATCCATGGCAGCCACCAGCCAGCCGAAGTCCATCTCGTTCGGCCTGGGCTCGAGCCGCGACCAGGCGAACTCGCCGATGCGGACATACTGGATGCCGATTTCCGCCATGCGGCGCGCGTCATCCTCCCACCATTCGACGGGCCAGTGTTCGGGGTAGTAGCAGACGCCGACAGCGGGAAAAGACACGTGAAACTCAGAGCTTGAGGAAGGGTTCGGCGATACCGGGCACGTCGAGCGCCACGGCGAAGACGCTGCCCGCATGCGGCTCGCGTTCGATCTCTGCGGGCGTCATGTGTTCGCGCGCCGTGGTGATGTAGAGGGTCTTGAGGTCGTTGCCGCCAAAGGCCGGGCAGCTCACCTGGCTGACGCCGGGCACCTCGACCACCTTGTCGAGCTTGCCGTCGGGCGAGATGCGGATGACCTTGCCGCCGCCCCAGCGGGCATTCCACAGACAGCCCTCGGAGTCGACCACCGAGCCATCGGCGCCGCCAGGGCCGTCCATGGTGAAGAAGTCTTCCCACGGCCCGACCGGCAGGCCGGTCTCCGGGTCGGTGGCGCATTTGACGATCATCTTGCCGGCGTCCGTGAAGTAGGCGGTGCGGCCGTCGGGCGAAAAGCAGATCGAGTTGGGGATGCGGATGTTCTCGATCACCTTGGTGGTCTGCCCGGCCCGGTACTGGTAGACGCCGCCGACTCCCGCTTCGGCTTTGCGGCCCATGGTGCCGATCCAGAAACCACCGGTGCGGTCGACGCGGCTGTCATTGGTGCGGTTGGTCGGAACATCGCCGTCGATCTCGGCGATCACCGAGGTCGTGTCGGTCAAGAAGTCGTAGCGGAGCAGGGCGCCCGACTGGGCGATTGCAAGGCTCTGCTTGTCGATCACCGCGCCGGCGCTGACGGTGTCCTTGAAGGTGATGCGGTCGACGATGTGGCCATCGGTTCCGGCGCTCAGCATGGTCTGGTTGAGGATATCGAACCAGAACAGGCGCTCGAGCAGCGGGTGCCAGAACGGGCCTTCGCCCAGCTCGCAGCGGCTATCGACAAAGAGCTCGGCCTTGGTGTTCATCGCGGTTTTCCCTGGTCATAGGCAGCGACGGCCGCGGTGGCGCGCAATGCCACATCCGCGGCGGACATGCCGGGCTTGAAAATGTAGGTGCCGAGACCGAAGCCGGCGCAGCCGGCGGCGAAGTACTCGGTGAAATTATCGGGATTGGCGCCCCCGACGGCGTAAAGCGGAATGTCGGGTGGCAGTACGGCCTTCATCGCCTTGATGCCCTTGGGGCCCAGCACTTCGGCCGGAAAGAACTTGAGGCCCGTGGCGCCCGAGCGGATGGCGTTGAAGGCGTCGGTGGGCGAGAAGACGCCCGGATACGAGGTCATGCCACGCTCGATGGTGGCGCCGATCACCGCCGGGTTGGTATCTGGCGAGACGACGAACTGCCCCCCGGCATCAGCAACGGCATCGACGTCGGCGCGGCTCAGCACGGTGCCGGCGCCGATCAGCGCCCGGCCCTCGAACACCTTGGCGGCATCCTCGATGGAGCGCAGCGCCTCCGGCGAGTTCAGCGGCACCTCGATCATGGTGATGCCGGCGAGCACCAGGGCGTCGCAGACTTCGAGGGTTTCATGAGGGGTGATGCCGCGAAGGATCGCGATGATGTGTCGGTGGGTCATGGTCTATGCCTGTCTTGCAGCCTTGAGGCCGGCGAGGGTGGCGTCGGTTGCATCGATAATGCGGGTGCTGGCGCCCAGCCGGGCGAAGGCCATCTGGTAGAGCCCGCAAAGGCCGACGCTGCCGACCAAGGGGATCTCGGCTTCGCCGATCCAATCGCGCTGGCCGCCGATTTCAGCGCCGATGAGCAGACCCGAGAGGAACCCGGCGCACCATGGTGCGCTGCGTCCTGAGAGGAGCGAGCCGGCGCGAACCTTGAACAGCGTCGCAGTCAGCCGTTCGGGACGTTCCAGCCCCTGATCGAGGCCGGCTTCGAAGCCGCGCTCCCGATCTTCGCCTTCGAGTTCGCCACCCAGCGAGTGACGCAGTACCGAGTGGGTGCGCAGCAGTTCGAAAATCTCGCCGGTCATGGCGCTCGAGAAGCGCTCGAGCCTGGTGCCAGAAAGCAGCGCCCATTTGCTGTGGGTGCCGGGCATCACCGCCAGACCGGAGAAGCCCGGGAGCAACGATGACAGGCCCAGCAACTGGGTTTCCTCGCCGCGCATCACGTCCTCGGCGCCGACATCACGCAGGCAGACGCCGGGAAGAATGCGGGGGTTGAGCGGACCGGGCATGTCGGGCGCCACCGCGCCTTGAACGAGGCGACCAAGCTCGGCCGGCGCGTCGAGATAGGGGGCCTCGATCCAGCCCTGGCGGGCACCGGCCATGCCGCAGATCAGCACGTCTTCGACATCCTCGGCGACACCGCTGAGCAGCGAGGTCAGCACATCGGGGTATTGTTCGCGGCTGAGGCGACCCATGCCATCCGGCGACGAGCGCGCGAAGGCGATCTCGCCGGCGGCGTCGATGCCCCATGCGCGCAGATTGGAAGTGCCCCAATCAACGGCGACCCATTCGACCTCTGCTGCCAAAACCTTCTCCCTGGCGCTGCACGTTTGCTGCGCACCGCCATGCCGCTAAAGCGCGATCGGGAAGGTTGTCCACTCTCCTGGTACGATCGCGACGGCCATTTGCATGGCGGCGCTGCCCGAGGATGCCCGAAGCCTCCCTTGGCGGCGCGGACCGTAACGTCTTTGCCGGCCCGGCCCTAGTGCAAATATCGGCGGGGAGGTTCGGTTTCATAAGAAAAAGGGCCGGCAAGGCTGCCGGCCCAGGGACCCGATTGGCGGTGGGGTCAATACGTCAGTATTTGCGCAGCAGGCCCACCAGCCGGCCCTGCACCTTCACCCGGTCAGGCGGGAAGATGCGGGTCTCGTAGGCCGGGTTGGCCGCTTCGAGCGCAACGGAGTTGCCGCGGCGGCGAAGCCGCTTCAGCGTCGCTTCCTCGTCATCGACTAGGGCGACCACGATCTCGCCAGTCGAAGCGGCGTCCTGCTTCTTGATCAGCACGGTGTCGCCATCGAAGATGCCGGCGTCGATCATCGAGTCGCCGCGGACTTCCAGTGCATAGTGCTCACCAGGCCCCAGCATTTCAGGCGGCACCATGATGGAGTGGCTGTGGGTCTGGATCGCTTCGATCGGCGTGCCTGCCGCGATGCGGCCCATTACCGGGATCGTCACCGCCCGATAGGAGTCGGCATTGACCACCGGTGCCGAGGGGCGGGCCGGAGGCGCCGACACCTTGCCGAGGTTACCCTCGATGACCGAGGGCTCGAAGCGGGCCTTGCGACCACCGAGCGAGGGGTTCATCGAATCCGGCAGCTTGATCACCTCGAGCGCGCGGGCCCGATTGGGCAAACGCCGGATGAAGCCACGCTCTTCCAGCGCGGTGATCAATCGATGGATGCCGGACTTGCTTCTCAGGTCGAGCGCGTCCTTCATCTCGTCGAACGAGGGTGGGATGCCGGACTCTTTCATCCGCTCGTGGATGAACATCAGCAGTTCGTGTTGCTTGCGCGTAAGCATGGGCGGCTCCGTGAGCAGAATCGGAACAAAGACTGAACGTGTTATACGTGTTCCAGTTATGTTCTGCAATCGAGCGGTGAATATTGCGTTACGATTGGGGGCGCAGCGAGCGGAATGAGCAGGTGTCGGGCCTAGGAACGCCGCTGCTCTCACCCATTGGCGAGGCGGCGGAGGAGGGCCGTGGCGGCGAGGAGATCCGAGGTAGCCTTGCCTTCGGTGAAGGCGTGGAGAGTGCCCGCAAGGAGCTCGTAGGCGGCAGTCCGCCGGTCCCTCGACCACAGGCGTGCGAGGCTCATGGCGGCCCTCAGTTCCCAGGCGAGCGCTCCCTGGGTTCGAGCGAGATCGATGGCCTCCTGCAGCAGCCGCGTGCCGGCCTCGATATCGCCGTCAGCGACCCTCGCGAGGGCGAAGGCCCGCAGGATCTCGGGTCGGCACCAGCCGCTGCTGCGTTCGGGGGAGAGCTTCAGCCCGCGCAGCGAGCCGGTGAGCGTCACCCAGGTCTCGGCCTGCAGGAAGCTCGCCGGCTGCAACAGGATGGCGCTTTCGCTGCGACGGCCTTCGCGGACGGCGATGTGGATCATCACCTTGCGGTAGAGATCGGCCCATGAGGTCCAGAGCGGCAGCCCGGCATGCTCGGCCGCGCGCCCCAGTTGCGTGATGCAGCCAACGGCTCGGTCATCCTCGCCGTACCACAGCAGCAAAGGGCAGGCGCCGAGGCCAATCGCTTCGCAGAGGGCCCAGGGACCTTGCTCGGCGGCGAAGTTCAGCGCCTCGAACAGCAGGTGGCGGGATTGGTCGGGCTTGCCCAGCAGCCACAGCCGGCGCGCCTCCACGACGCGCAGGGCCCCCCTCGGCGGGGAGGTCAGAATGGCGAGCGGCGCCGGCAATTGCCAGTCGGGTCCACCGATCATGGCGTTGGCGAGGCGGGCCGAGGCGGCATGGTCGCCGGCATAGTGGAGCGCCTCCGCCTGCAACCGGTCCGCGGTTTGCGCCAGATCGCGACGTCCGGCAGCGCGGGCATAGGCAAGAGCCGCCTGCGACAGCCCGGCGGCGTGCCGGAGGTGACCGGTGCGCAGCGCCAGGGCCGAGCGGACCAGCAGAAGTTCTGCATCGGCCCATGCGGCGGCCATGGTGCGGCCAAGGCGGGCCGCCTCGAGCAAGTGCCGGCCTTCGATGCGCAGCGGACCGGCGCGATCTTCCGTCAGCGTCGCCAGTTGCAGATGCAGCCGGAACCGCAGGTTGGCTGGCAGAAGCGCTCCGGCCCGTAGAGCTGTCACGGCGCGGCTCCGCATCTCATCATAGTGGCCACCCCGCAGCAGCAGGGGGCTCGCATGGGCCGCGAGGAGGGCGCCAGCGTCTAGGTCGCCATGCGGCGAAAGGCACCGGTCGAGTGCCTCGCGGACCTCCTCGACCAGGTCGCCATGCCGTTCCAGCCACTCGGCCCGTGACAGCTTCTGCCAGGCCTCGAGGGCATTGATGACATGCGACAGGGCGAGGTCGGCATGACGCCGTGCCGTCCGAGGCAAATCCTCCGACGCGGCGAGCCGTTCGGCGGCGTAGGCGCGCAAGGGGCGGGAGAGACGGTATCGCACTGCATGTCCACCCCGAGCGGTGAGCACCTGCGACTTTGCCACGAGGCCTCCCAGCGCGGCGATGAGGCGGCGATCATCGAGGTCGCCGTCGGTGGTCACGGCAGAGGCATCAGCCAGGTCGAACGCGCCGGCGAAGATCGACAGCCGCCGCAACACGATGCGTTCGTCGCCGGAAAGCGTGCCATGGTTGAGCTCATAGAGCCCGCGCATCGAACGGTGGCGCGGCGCAACGGTGCGGCGGCCATCGGACAGAAACTCGATACCGCGCTCGAGTTGGGTGCGCACTTCCTGCAGCCCGAACACCTGGATACGAGCGGCGGCCATATCGATGGCGAGCGGCAAGCCGTCGAGTTTGCGGCTGATGGCCACGAGGTGCCGGACGTCGCGGTCGCTGCCGCGCAGGGTTTCGTTGCCGGCCTGGACGCGCTCGATCAGCATGCGCACCGCGGCGTGGGTCATGGCCTCGTCCAGCCCGATATCGTCGCGTTCCGGCAGGTCGAGCGGCGCCAGGCGATAGACGTGCTCTCCGGCAGCTCGCAGCGGCTCGCTGCTGGTGGCGAGGACGTGGAGGCGCGGCAGCAGGCGCAGCACGGCTTCGATCGCGACGGCGGCGTCCTCGATCAGCGCGTCACAACTGTCGATCAGCAGCAGTTTGTGAACATCCACCGGCCGGTCCCCGCTGCCCGCTGCGAGCGCCCGCAGCAACTCCGGCTCGACCCTGCGACCGCCGGTCAGCGTGGAGAGGTCGACATAGGCGCCCCCGTCGGCGAAGCGACCGGCCAGCCGCTGCGCCGCCACGGCAGCGAGCGAACTCTTGCCGATGCCGCCCGGGCCCACGACGCTCACCAGCCGGCGCGCCGTGACCATGTCGGCAACGGCGCGCAGCGCCTCGTCACGGCCGATCAACTGGACCAGGCTACCTGGCAGTGTTGCGGGTGGGCCGTCGGCAGCGCGAGCAACCGGCGTTCTGCCGCCGACCGGCGCGATAAAGCGATAGCCGCGGCCCGAAACGTTGGCGATGTAAACCGGCCTGGTGGAGGAATCGCGCAGCGCACGTCGAATGGCGGCGAGGTGCACGCGCAGGTTCACCTCCTCGACGAAGGTCTCGGGCCACGCCACCCGGACCAGCTCCTCCTTGGTTACGAGGGCGCCGGGTCGCTCCAGCAGTGCCAGAAGAATGGCCATGGCGCGGCTGCCCAGACGCACCGGCTTGTCGTCCTCGAACAGCAGGTGGCGGGAGGCGTCGACGCTGAAGCCACCAAAATGCAGTAACTGGTCTTCGGACGCCCCGGCGGCATCCGGCGAGCGCAGCTTCAGTTCATTTGGCGGGCCATTCATCGGGTCAGGGGCCGAGGGTAGGGTGGTGCGGGGGCGGGAAACGGCCGCCGTGCTGCGCCGCCGTCTCGTCGATGCGCTTCACCCAGGCGATTGCGCCTTGCTCGAGGGCGGTAGCGCGGGCCTCTGCAAGAAGGCGCCGGGCGGCCGCTGGGTCGAACCAGATGGCCGTGCTTGCCTGGGTGCGCAGCACCTCGGGTTTGGTCCAGCCGACGGTGCCTTCGGCGACACGCCGCAGCGCCAGTTCGGAAATGGCGCGGCCGTCCACCGTTGCCAGGTGGTCGGCTTCGATCGCATCGAGGCTGTCGACCTCGAGCGGCTCCTCGTTGACCTCGTGGGGATTGAAGCGGAGATCGATGGCGCGGAGCAGGCGGCGGCCCCAGTTGCGCCAGTAGTTGAGCCCGTCGCCGCCAGCTTCCTCCATCAGCTCGAACGCATAGGAGCGGGCGGCCTGTTCGTCATCGGTCCAGATGGCGATGGGGGCACAGGCCAGCGCAATGGCGTGACAGTTGGCGATGAGGTTGTCGCGGCGTGATCGCGCCAGGGTGTCGGCAGCGATCTCGACCGCCTCCTGGCCGTCGCCGGTGAGACACGCGATGCGGGCGAGGACGATGCCCATCGAAACGTAGGGGTGCACAGAGGTGCAGGGGATGAACCCCTTGGCCTCGCGTCGGACGCGTTCCGCCACCCGTTTCGCCTCGGCATGTTCGCCGAGAAAGTGCAGCGACTGGGCGATCGATTTGTAGGCGAAGATCGGTTCGTCGAGCCGCTCGCGCGTCGCCTGCTCGACCATGTCGTAGGCGATTTGTCGGCAGCGCGGATAGTCCGCCTCGGTGAAGGTGGCGCACCACTGCATGGCCATTTCGGTGTGCGTGTCGGCCGCTGAAATCGTCATCGGCGCTGCCTCCGGATCGGTTGCGGAGACAATGCTGTCGCGGCTGACGGCAGCATGCCCCAGCAGAGACCCTAGCGAGTCGGCCAACCCGCGGCGTGTGAAGAGTTGCTAAGAAGCATGAATCGCTCGGCGCGCCGTTACGATACTTCACAGCGATTAACTGGCAGCATGACCGGCGCCGGATCAGCTTTGGACCACCGAGACAGAACTCGGTCTCACCAAGGAGAGATCCAATGCTTTCAACAAAGATGATCGCGCTCAGCCTCGCGACAGCGCTGCCGATGCTGCTCGCGGCCATGCCGCAGGCACTCGCCGCCGAGATCAAGAATGTCGTGATGGTCCATGGCGCCTGGGCCGATGGCTCGGGCTGGCGGCCGATCTACGAGATCCTGAAGAAGGAGGGCTATAACGTCCGCATGGTGCAGAACCCGCTGACCTCGATCGAGGCAGACGTCGCTGCCACCGATCGGGTGCTGGACCGCATGGATGGCCCGGTCATTCTCGTCGGCCACTCGTATGGCGGCGCGGTGATCACCGAGGCGGGTGACCACGAGAAGGTGGCGGGTCTCGTCTATGTCGAGGCTTTCGTGCCGGATGTCGGGGAATCGCCGTTCGGCCTGATCCCGCAGGATCCGAACCATCCGCCGCCGTTCGATATCGGCGAGGATGGCTTCGTGTTCTTCAACGAGGCTGCGTATGTTCCCGGTTTCGCCGATGCGCTGCCGCAGGCCGACGCCGAATTCCTGCGTGACTCGCAGGTGCCGATCTCGCTGCAGGGCGCCAGCACGCCGCTCACCGTTGCCGCCTGGAAGGACAAGCCGTCCTGGTACCAGTTGGCCGATGCCGATCACGTGATCCCGCCCGAGGCGCAAAAGCAGATGGCCGGCCGCGCCAAGGCAACCGTGGTGACGGTCAGCGGCGGGCACCTGGCGTTCATTGCCCATGCCGAGGACACCGCGAAGCTGATCATGGACGCCGCCAAGGCGGTGTCGGCGCAGTAGCCCACGCTCTCCCGCGAGTGCAGACGCCCCAAATCCTGCGCTCGTGGCCCTCGCGTGCCGCCCGCCCTCCCATGCCCCTCGCGTGGCGGCACGCGTCTTTCCCTTACCCAGGAGATTGCCCATGGCCCACTTCACCACCAAGGACGGCACCGAGATCTACTTCAACGACTGGGGAACCGGACAGCCGATCGTCTTCTCGCATGGCTGGCCGTTGAGCGCCGACGCGTTCGAGGACCAGATGTTCTATTTCGCCGAGCGCGGCTACCGGGTGATCGCGCATGACCGGCGCGGACATGGCCGATCGAGCCAGCCCCTCGGCGGCAACGATATGGACAACTATGCCGACGACCTCGCGGCTCTGGTCAGCCATCTCGGGCTTGCCGATGCCATTCATGTCGGCCATTCGACCGGCGGTGGTGAGGTGGCTCGCTATATCGGCCGGCATGGCACGGCGCGTGTCGCCGCAGCTGTGCTGATCGGTGCGGTGCCGCCGCTGATGCTGAAGACTGCCGCCAATCCGACCGGGCTGCCGATCGAGGTGTTCGATGGCATCCGCGCCGGGGTGCAAGCGGACCGGTCGCAATTCTTCATCGACCTGTCGATGCCGTTCTACGGCTACAACCGACCCGGCGCGAAGATCAGCCAGGGCGTCCGCGACAGCTTCTGGCGCCAGGGCATGGCAGCGGGCATGCCGGCCAGCCACTACTGCATCAAGGCGTTCTCGGAGACCGACCTCACCGAGGACCTGAAGCGGTTCGACAAGCCGACATTGATCCTCCACGGCGACGACGATCAGATCGTGCCGATCATCGCATCGGCAGCGCAGTCGTCCAAGATCGTCGCCGGCAACGAGCTGCGTGTCTATGCCGGCGGCGACCATGGCATCTGCACCACGCAGAAGGACCGGGTGAATGCCGACCTCTGGCAGTTCGTCTCCGGGCTGGCCGCGCCATGACCAGGCGAAAACCGGCAGGGGATCGCCCGCCGCCGCTCGCGCCCGAGCTTGGCACCGTCCGCGATTCCGGTCCGGCGGCGATGCGCCGCCCGGCGCGGGATTGGGATCTGGTGGATGAGGAATCCGACGAGTCCTTCCCCGCCAGCGATCCGCCTTCGCATGCACCGGCTCGGTCTGGCTGACCAGCCTCGGAGGACGACATGAACATGCTCGACATGCGCGCGAACGAGGTTGAAACGCAGCTGGTCGACGCCGTAGCGGCGGCGCTCAAAAGCCGGCTGGCTCGGCCGATCCCGGCCTATCTGCGGCGTGATCGGCGGGGCAGCGGCGGGCTTGCAGCCTGGCAGGAGAACCGGGTGGCGCGTCACATCGTCGACAACGCCGATCGTCCGCTGCGGGTCAGCAAGCTGGCCGACCTCGCCGGTCTGAGCTCCGGCCACTTCTCCCGGGCCTTCCGGGCGAGCTTCGGGCTGTCGCCACACAAGATGCTGGCGCACCACCGCATCATGCAAGCCAAGCACCTGCTGCTCAGCACCGACCTGCCGCTGTCTGAGATCGCCAGCGCCTGCGGCTATGTCGACCAGTCGCATTTCTCGCGCCGGTTCCACCGCCACACCTCCACCAGTCCCGGCCGCTGGCGCCGGGACCACCAATGTCCACCCATCAGCAAAGGACAAGTCCATGCGTAGCTCATCACTCGTGGCGCTCGCCGTCGCGGCCGCACTCGTTCCGCCGGCCGGCGCCCACGAGATCGCCAGTGCCAGCGATCCGGCGGTGCATGCCGCGTTCGACATCGTCGATACGCGGGTTACCACTGAGGGCGGCGATGTGGTGTTCGCCGTCAAGGTTCGTGATGGGGCTGGCACCAGCAAGCCCGATCCGAAGGGTGAGTTCGCCGGTTCGGAGGTCTATGCCTATGTCTGGCCGACCTCGATCGACAGCGGCGATATTGGTTTTGACGTTGGCCAGGGGATCGTCGCCATGGCGGTTACCTTCCACCCGGATTTCGACGACGCGGCCTATGGCGGCAAGAACCGTCACATCTGGCACCCCCATTGGGTGGTGCTGGTCAAGGACGAAGCCTGCGGCGGTGGACTGACGGTCAAAGACATTCCCGAGGGGGCGACGGTCAAGACCCCGCCGACCTGGCCGGGGGTGCCGATCCTCATCGATAGCCCGGAGTTTCCGCTCGATTTCACTTCGGACACGGTGGAGGTCCGCGTTCCTTTGAGTGCGGTCTCGTCGCTCGCCGGCGCCAGTTTCGACGGTGTCACCGCCGGTCTCAAGGTCAACGCCAACATCCACGCCCCACTGCTCTGCGTCGATGATGTCTTCAAGATCGCCTCGGGCGACCTCAGCCTGCCGGGCAAAGTGGCGCCGGCGCCGCAATGAACGGCAGCGCCCCCAGGACCTGTGTCGCCCTCCGGCATGTCGAGTTCGAGCACCTCGGCACGCTGGAGCTGCTGCTGCGACAATCGGGTTTCGACATTCGCCTGGTCGATGCGGGCAGGGACGCGCTGCCGGTCGCCGAAGCGCTGGAAGACGACCTGCTGGTGGTGCTCGGCGGGCCGATCGGCGCCTATGACGAGCATCACTACCCGTTCCTTACCGAGGAGATCCGCCTGATCGAGGCGCGGCTCAGGCGCGGGCGACCGACGCTGGGCATATGCCTGGGCGCACAGCTCATGGCGCGGGCGCTGGGAGCCTCGGTTGATCTGTGCCCGGTCAAGGAGATTGGCTGGAGCGAGCTGGTGCTCACCGACCGCGGCCTGCAATCGCCATTGGCGGCTCTGCAGGACGTAGAGGTGCTGCATTGGCATGGCGATGTGTTCAATCTACCGGATGGGGCGAGCCTGCTCGCCGCCACACAGGCCTGCCCGCATCAGGCGTTTGCCCTGGGGCACTACGCCCTTGGCCTGCAGTTCCACGCCGAAGTCGATGCCGACGAAATCGAGAGCTGGCTGATCGGCCATGCCGTCGAGCTGGCGATGGCCGGCAAGTCGCCCGAGCAGCTTCGTCAACAATCGCTCCACCATGGCGCCGCGCTCAAGCGGGCGTCGCGCCACCTGTTTGCCGAGTGGCTGGCCGACCTGCCGGTCGAGACTGTCCAAGCCTGAACAACCCGAGCCTGAACAATCAAGGAGACGACGAATGAGCAACACCATCGTTCTGGTCCACGGCGCCTGGCTCAATGCCAAGAGCTGGGAGAAATGGGTCGCCCACTACGAAGCCAAGGGCTACCGCGTCGTGGCGCCCAACTGGCCCTACGACGATCGCGATCCCGCTGAACTGCGGGCGCATTCACACCCCGAGCTCCGGACGGTCGGCTTCCTCAAGATCCTCGAACACCTCGACCGCACCATTCGCAGCCTGCCGGAAGAGCCGATCCTGATGGGACACTCGGCCGGCGGCGTGATGGTGCAGAGCCTGCTCAATCGCGGCCTCGGCGTTGCCGGCGTCGCCATCGACCCGGCGCCGACCACCGGCGTGCCGCTGGGGCCGCATTCGATCGTCTCGGCCTTCCCGGTGCTCGGCTCGTTCGGCAGCTGGGGGCGGGTGATGCAGATGTCGCGCAAGTTCTTCGCGACGCGTTTCGCCCAGACCATCCCCGCCGGCCAGTCCGATGCGCTCTATGATCGCTACATCGTGCCGACCCCCGGAAAGCTCTATTGGGACGGCATCCTGACGCAGACCGGCAAGATCCAGTGGGACAACCCGCAGCGGGCGCCGCTGCTGATGATCGGCGGCGGCAAGGATCTGGTGGCCGATGCGAGCATGACGCGGGCCAATTACGAGCGGCAGAAGCGCGCGCCTTCCAAGACCGAGCTTCGGATCTTCCCCGATCGGTCGCACTGGACCTGCATGGATCTCGGCTGGGAGGAGGTCGCCGACCTGGCGCTCGACTGGGCGAGCCGCAACGCCCGCTCCGGCCGCAGCAATGTCGCCGCTCTCAAACGCTCGGTGGCATGACATAGTAGCGGGCCGGTCTACGGGCCGGCCTGCCCTGGGGTGAGGTTCGATGCGTATCCACCACCTGAACTGCGGAAGCCATTGCCCGGTCGGCGGTCGCTTCTACGACAGCGCCGCGACCGGCCTCAGCGCCAATATCTGTACCCATTGCCTGCTGATCGAGCTGGCCGACAGCCTCGTGCTGGTCGACACCGGCTATGGCCTGCAGGATGTGAGCAGCATCCCGGAGCGGCGCCTAAGCCATCTCTGGCCGCTGGTGCTCAACCCTCGGCTTCGGGAAGCGGATACGGCCATCCGCCAGGTCGAGGCGCTGGGCTATTCGGCCCGCGACGTACGGAACATTGTGCTGACCCACCTCGATTTCGATCACGCCGGCGGGCTCGAGGACTTTCCAGGCGCCAAGGTGCATCTGCTTGCGGCCGAGCACGATGCGGCGCGGCAGCTGCCGCGAGGCTTCGTCGGCAACCAGCGCTACCGGCCGCTGCAGTGGGATGCGGTCCGCGACTGGCGGAGCTACACCCCCGACGGCGAGGCCTGGTTCGGCTTCGAGGCGGTGCGCCAGCTGGAAGGCCTGCCACCCGAAATCCTGCTCATCCCGTTGCGCGGCCACACCCTGGGTCACGCCGGCGTTGCGGTATCGACGAGCGACGGCTGGCTGCTGAATGCCGGCGATGCGTATCTTCACCACAGCGAGCTGCTGGCGAAAGGCGGCATGCCGCCGGGTCTGGCGCTCTACGAGCGGATCATGACCACCGACCTGCCGGCGGCGCGGCACAACCTGGAGCGGCTCCGCCAGCTGCAGCAAGCTCATAGCGGCGAGATCGAGATCTTCTGCAGCCACGACACCGGCGAACTCACCGCGCTCAAGCAGCGCGGCTAGGCCAGCTCGGCCAACAGCGCCCGGGCGGCGATCGGGTCGGCAGTGCCATGCCCCTCGGGCAGTTGCTCGAGAGTGCCGCTGAGCAGGTCCACGGCCTCCATCCGTCGACGTCTGCTTGCCCAAAGACGCCCAAGGCTCATCGCGCAACGGAGTTCCCAGGCGCGCGCCCCATGCTGCCGGGCGAGCTGCAGCGCGTCGGTCAGGTCTGCTTCACTGCTGTCACGCTCACCGCGCAGCCGGAGCAGTTCGGGGGCCGACCAGTCGGCGAGGTTGATGGTCGTTGGCAGCGGGGCGGCGAGGCCCACGATGGACGACAGAGTCTGTACCTGCAGGTCGCCTGTCGCCGGGGGGATGGGCCGGCCCGCTGTGTGCCAGGCGATGACGTCGTCAAACAACTTACCCCACTGGGCCCAGTACTTGAAGGAGTAGCGCTCCGAGTGCTCGAGCAGCATCGTCGTCAGCTCGCGCGCCCGCCCGTAGTCGCCGCACCACAAATAGACCGGGATCGCGGCCATGCCCAGCAGTTGCGCCAGGGCGACGGGACCCGCATCGGGCGCGATGACAATGCCTTCCTCGGCTACCCGCCTCGCCTCGTCGGCGCGGCCGCTCATCCATAGCGATCGCATCAACACCCAGCGCATCGAAATCCGGCGGTCGGTGTGAACGAAGCCATAGGTGTAGGGGATGTTGCGCACCGGGTGGCGCAACACGGCGTTGGCCAGCTCCATGGCGCGCCCGTGCTGGCCGACGTAGTGGGCGGCTTGCGCCTGGACGCGGCTTGCGGAGAGAACCGCGTATTCGTCGCCGCTCCGATATGCCAGTTCCAGCGCTCGGGCGCCGACGACGGCGGCCGTTTCGAATTGAGCGAGGCTGATATGGGTAGAGCTGATCTGCACCAGCGGCTCGAGCCGGTGACGGTCCTTTCCCGTCATTTCGGCCAGCTCCACGGCGCGGGCAAAGGCGACATCGACGGTCTGCCCGACATTGTAGGTGAAGGCGTTCCTCGCGATGTGCAGCCGCAGTTCGGGCACGACAAGTGGCTTGGGCAACCGTCCGGCATGCTCGATGGCAAGGAACATGCGCTCGCGGAACTCGTCGTGGAGGCCCAGTTGCATGGCCAGCGGCAGGCTGAGTCCGGTCAGCACGATCCCGCCTGCGGCATCGCCATCCGACCCGAAGGACCAACTCAGAGCCGTGCGGATATCGTCGATGTAGCGCTTGTAGGTGTCGGTCCAGTCCGGCACCGGTGTCGTATTCCAGGCAGTTTCCGCCCTGCGCAGTACATCGCAGAGGTAATGGACGTGCAGTTCGCGGACCCGCTTCACCTCGCCGGCCTGCGCGAGCTTGTCCTGGGCGTAGATCCGCGTGCTGTCGAGCATGCGGAAGCTCGACGCACCGTCCCGGGCACCCTGCATCAGCAGGGATTTGCGCGCGAGACTCATGACCGCATCGGTCGCGCTGCTCTGGTTGACACGCTCGTCGCCCGCCACCAGCGCGGCAGCGTCGATGGAAAACTCGCCAGCGAATACCGACAGCCGTCGCAACACGACGCGATCGCGCTCGCCGAGGTTGTCGTGGCTCCAATCCAGCATATTGCTCAGGGTCTGGTGCCGCGTCGCAGCGGTGCGCCGTCCGCCGGTCAGGATGCCGAAGCGGTCATCGAGCCGGGCAGCCAGTTCGGCGATGCCGAACGTGCCGACGCGCGAGGCGGCGATCTCGATCGCCAGCGGCAATCCGTCCAGCCGACGGCAGATTTCGACGATGAACGGCACATCGGCATCGCCGATGGTCAGCGCGTCGTCGTTGGCCAGCATGTGCGAGACGAAGAGCTCGACGGCGGGGAGGAGCAGGGCCTCGCGCAGCGGCAGCGCATCCGCGCCCGGAGGCAGTTCGAACGGCGCCAGCCGGAACACCCGCTCGCCCTCCATCCGCAACGGCTCGTGGCTGGTGGCGACGATCCGAATGCCTGGGCAACCCCTGAGGATGGCCTCGGTCACATGCGCGGCGGTATCGATCACGTGCTCGCAGTTGTCGAACACCAGCAAGGCCTCGTCGCGCGTGAGGTGGGCAACCAGGCTCTGCGCCGGCCGCTCGGTGTCGATGGCGATCCGAAGCGCCGAAGCGACGGCGAATGGAAGGTTGTCTGCGGACGAGACTGCTGCCAGATCAATGAAGTAGGCGCCACTACGAAACTGATGCTTTAACCTGTGGGCCAGGGCGACGGCGACCGTGGTCTTGCCGATGCCACCCGGTCCGGCGATCGTCACTTCGCGCGATTGCTCCAGCAGCGTTGCCAGCACATCGAGGACGTCGGCCCGTCCGATGACATTGGCGACCTGCGCCGGCAGGTTGACACGGATCGCCGGGGTGAAGCCCTCCAGTGGCGCGGGGCCGCTCATCTCCCGTGATACCGGGCCCACGAACTTGTAGCCGCGGCCGGCGACATTGAGGATGTATTTGGGCAGTTCGCTGGAATCGCCGAGCGCGCGGCGGAGGGCGGCGATGTGCACGCGGAGATTGCCTTCCTCGACATGCGTGTCGGGCCAGGCGCTCGCCAGGAGGTCGTTCTTGCTCACCAGTTCGCCCGGCCGCTGCAGCAGCGCCGAAAGGATCATGATCGCGCGACTGCCAAGCCGGACCGGCTGCCCGTTCAGGGTGAGCAACTGGCGCGCCGCCGACAGCTCGAACGGGCCAAAAGCATAGGATGGAGCGCCGGAGCCGTGGCCAGACACCACCGCACCGGGGTCGTCAGCCGAAGGATCTCCAGCTTCGTCCATCACGTTGCACCGCTCTCGGCCAGCTCAGGGGAAGCGCCCCGCACCGAACGGTAGGGTAGGCCGCGAGGGTTGCGCAAGCCTCGCCGCCGCGAGGCTGCCCGGCACAGGTTGCGGTAGCGTGCTGCGTCCACAGCGCCGCGCATGAAACGTCCCCATTCAATAAACCTGCTTGGCCGCCGACACAGATCGCGCCGGCGGCCGCTGCAGCAAAAACCAATACCTGTCAGTCGACGGCGCGCCCGGCCTTGCCGTTGGGCGCCACGAAAACTATTGCGATGCCGACCGCGAGGATCGCGATCATCACCGAGAACATGGGCCAGATTCCGTGCGTCTTCAAAAGCGGTAGCAGCACCAGCGGCGCCACTGCCGAAGCGAGGCGGTTGATCGACCATGCCGCCGTTGAGGTGCGTGCCCGCCATGCCGTGGGGAACAATTCCGCCGCGTAGATGGTCATGGTCGGGACCTGCATCATCGCCAGCAGCTGGAAGGCGATGCCGGCAGCCATCAGCCAAAGCGGGTTGAGGCTGGCGGCAAAGGCGATGGCGGAAACGATCATTCCGAGGCCAAAGGCAACGAGGCCGATCCGGCGCTCGAACTTGTCGACGAACAGCGATCCGATGATCGTGCCGATCGCCGGTCCGAACATCGAGACGCCGACATAGAACAGGCTGTCGGAGAGCGCGAAGCCCTTCTCGATCAGCACTGCGCCCATCAGCAGCGGGAAGGCTACAGTGCCCCAGGGCGAGGCAAAATAGATGGCTGCGACCAGGACGAAGTGCCAGCGGTTCGGCTTGGCATCGGCGGCATCGACCGGATGCGCCACCGGCGGCGGAACCGGCGCAGCGCCAGGGGGATTTGGAATGGCGACGCGCGAGCGTTCGAACCCTTCGAGCGCCACTTCAGCCTCCCGGATGCGGCCGCGGGCAACCAGCCAGCGCGGCGATTCCGGCACGAAGCGGAAGCAGATCGCCACCACCAGCGCACCCACAGCGCCAAGAATGAAAGCCCAGCGCCAGGCTTCGACGCCGAACGGCTGAATGGGCGTCAGCCAGCGCACGAGGAAGATCATCAGCACCGGCCCGAGCGACGCGATGCCGGCCGTCATCATGATCACCGTGCCGCGGCGGCGCGGCGGCATGAAGTCGGTGAAGAACGAGAACAGCAGCGGCGGATAGGCGCCGAGCGCCAGGCCCGACAGGATGCGCGAGACGATCAGCGTATTGACGTCAGGGCTCGCCGCGGCGGCGATGGAGGTGACGCACAGCACCAGCAGCACTGCGAGCATCACCTGTTTCCGGCCATAGCGATCCGCCAGCCACCCGGCGATGAGCGCACCGGGAATGGCGCCGACATACATGGCGGCGAGCAACCACGAAAGCTGCACCGCCTCGACGGCGTAGGGCGGGGCGCTGAACACCGCCGACAGCACGTTGCCGAGCGACACCTCCATGAGATCGAAGGTGAAGCCGAACGCGCCGATCGCAACGATCCCCAGATGCATCCAGGTGAGCGGCAGGCGATCCATGCGCTCGACAATGGACGCCGCCGAGGCCCTCGGCGCCGTGTCGTTCGTCAAATCCATTCCGATGTGACCGGTTGCGATCGACATGGCCCGTCCCGCCTGTTTGTATCGTTCCACAGAGGCTATGCGGGGGCGTCCTCGATGCAGCGTTAAATCTTGTTAAGTCCCGCAATCGCAGGCCTTTGGTGCATTCGCTTAACATCGTTTCGCTCGTGCCTGGATGTTCGCCCGGCTAGCTTCGGGACGTGGCAATGGCGCCACGTCGGACTTACTCGCCTTGGCCCAGACCGCAGCAGATTTGGTGAACTTTGGTCCCTTCGTGCTCGACCTGACCGAACGCCGGCTCACTGACCGCGACAGCGAATTGCGGCTGGGCGGCCGAGCCCTCGACCTGCTGATCGCGCTGATCGAGCGGTCGGGGGAGGTGGTCAGCCACAACGAGCTGCTGCAGCGGGTCTGGCCTGGCATGCAGGTGGATGAATCGAGCCTCAGGGTGCACATGAGCGCCTTGCGCAAAGCGCTTGGCGATGGCCAGTCGGGCACGCGCTTCATCGTCAACGAGCATGGTCGCGGCTATCGTTTCGTCGGCCGGATCGGCCACGGGCCGGCGCTCGCTTCCGTGCCGGCCTCTCCGGGCATGGCGCTTGGGCTGCCGGCTCAGATCGTGCGGATGCTGGGACGCGAGGATGCGATGCGTTCGCTGTCCTCGGCCCTGCAGCGCTCTCGTCTCGTCAGCGTGGCGGGGCCGGGTGGCATCGGCAAGAGCACCTTGGCGATCGCCTGGGCCGAGCGGAACGCCGAGCGTTTTGCCGGTGGGGTCCGGTTCGTCGACCTGTCACCGGTGACCTCAATCGAGGAGGCGGGAACCTGGCTCGCCGCCTCGCTGGGAGTTGATACGTCCGAACGCGACAGCTTCCGGCAGATCGCCAGCAGCCTTGCCGACGCCGAGTTGCTGGTGGTGCTCGACAACTGCGAGCATTTGATCGACCTGGCGGCGCAACTCGTCGAAGCGCTGCTGGCGCATGCCCCCAATGTCAGCATTTTGGCCACCAGTCGGGAGGCCCTGAGGGCAAGCGGCGAAACGCTGTTCCGCCTGCCCGGACTCGCCGTTCCGGACGGCACCCTCGAGACCGTGGGTGAGGCGGCGCTCTATCCGGCCGTCGAGCTGTTCTTCGAGCGTGCCGCCGCCAGCTCGCCGGCGATGCAGATCACCGACGCCGAGGTCGGCGCCATTGCGGAACTGTGTCGACGGCTCGACGGAATCCCCCTCGCCATCGAGCTCGCGGCCAGCCTGATCGACGTCATCAGCATCCGCGAACTGGCGGCACAGCTCGATGGTCGGTTCCTCTCGATGGCGGAGGGCCGGCGAACCGCCAATCCACGGCACCGCAGCCTCGAGGCGACGCTCGGCTGGAGCTACGCCGCGCTCGATGACCAGGCGCGCCTGGTGCTCAACCGCCTCGCGGTGTTCCAGTCCAGTTTCACCCTGCAAAGCGCCATCGGCATCGCGGCGGGTGGCGAACTCGATGACAGCGGTACGCTGCGCGCCATCGCTACGCTGGCTCGCAAATCGCTGCTGCAGGTCGATATCTCCGGCGATGTCGTGCGCTATCGGCTGCTGGAGACCACCCGAACCTACGCACTTGAGCGGCTCATCGAGGCAACCGACGTCAATGAGGTACGCCGTCGGCACGCGCTGGATTGCTGCGACCTGCTTGCCGGAGCAGAGGAGGCTATCCTCACTGTCGGCTGGAGTGACTGGATGGCGCGCTATGGTGGGCTCGTCGGCGACGCCCGGGCCGCGCTTGCATGGGCGTTCTCACCCGATGGAGACCGCATGCTCGGCAAGCGGCTGACCCTGCTGTCACTGCAGTTCGGCCAGCAGTTTCCGTTGACTGGCGAGTACGTGCAGCACATCGAGGCCGCGCTTGAGTCCGTGGACCTGCCGGATGCGCCGCTCCGGCGTGACGCGTTGCGGCTTTCCCTGGTCCACGCCATGCTGATTTCCAGCATATCGGGAGATACCGGTGCGTTTGCCGCCCTCGCGAACCGTGCGCGAAGGATCGAAGCCGAGACGGGAGACGTCGTGCCGGAAGGCGTCATGGCCCGTTTCGGGGCGGCCATCACCACAGGCGACTATCCCGAGACGCTGCTCGCAGCGACCGACATGGACGCGGCGGCCGACAGGCTGCACTCGCCCGAGATCAAGCTGACGGCGATGCGGATGCGCTCCCAGGCCGAACACTTCCTGGGGCGACATCTGCTGGCCGAAGACCTTGCCGAGCAGGTCCTGGCCTGTCCCTACGAGTTCCTGCCGCTTTCTAACGTGAGCCATCGGGTGTCGGCGCGGATCATCCTGGCGCGTATCGCCTTCCTCAAGGGCGAGATCGGGCGGAGCCACCTGCTTGTACAGCGTGCCATCGAGCACGCCGGCGCCAATCCGGGAGCGCTGTGCCAGACCATGGCACTGGCCGCGGTGCCGCTTGGACTGTGGACCGCGGACTACGACTTCGTGGACCAATCTCTCGCCAGTTTCCGCGAGACCGCGGTACGGATCGGAACCACATTCTGGAACGACTGGATCGTTGGCTTCGAGGCTGCGCGCTCCATGGGTCGCTCGGGTCGCATCGGCCCCTTGCCGGAGCTGCCCCGCAAAGTCGTCGATATGCTGCCGACCTTCGATCCAGCCTTCCTGACGCCGCTGGCCAGTCAACGCGTCGCCGCCGGCACCGTTGGCTGGAATGCGCCCGAGGTGCTGCGTGCGGAGGCTTTGACCTGCGCCGACAGGCAGGAGGCCAAAGACCGTGCCGTTGCCGCGATGGCCTGCGCCCAAGCGCAAGGCGCACTCGCCTGGCGAGGTCGGGCCGAAGTGACGATCGAGGCGCTTACACCTCGTTGAGGTGTTGGTTCGCGTAGAGGCGTGTGCTGGCGAGCATCCGGTACAGCAAGCGACCGTCTTGCCTGACCGGAACGAGCAGGCTGCGCCGGATCAACCTGGCGATGATGTCGGCGCCGGCTGCCTGCTCCAGCCTTTGCAGGTCGAACGGCTCGGCGAGTTGAGCCAGTCTCCGCAACGCCAGGTGTTCGGGGCCGCTCAGACGGCGTGTCGTCCAGTCGAGCATGGCGCGCATGGTCTGGTGCCGAGCCGCCGCTGTCCGTCTGTTGCCGAGGTCCAGGCCGCGGCCGGAACTCAACTGCCCAAGCAGTTCGGCGAGCGAAAGCACATCCAGATTCGCCGCGGCGATCTCGATGGCCAGCGGCAGTCCGTCCAGCCGGTCGCACAGCGCGCGGATAGTGGCGGCGTCCGCGTCACCGAGTTTCCGCGTCGGCTGCATAGCGAGGGCGCGACACACCAGCAGCTCGCAGGCCGGGAAGCGCAGCACACCCTCCAGCGTCGCCGTCGCCTCCGCCACCGCCAGCGGGGTAACCCGAATGACGCGTTCAAGCGCCAGACCCAGCGCCTCGTGGCTCGTCGCGATGACGCTGATATCGGGGCAGGTATGGAGGATGGCCTGCGACAGGGCCGCCACGGCGGGCAACAGATGCTCACAGCTATCGAAAACGAAGGTCAAGGTGCGGGCTCGCGCGAACTCGAGCAGTGCCGGGAGCGCGGCATCTGCGTCGACCTCCAGCCCAAGCGCCGCCGCCGCGGCTGCCGGTACGAGTTCTGGCGCCTCCAGCGCGGCAAAGTCCACCTGGCAGATGTCCATCATGTGCTGGTCATGCAGCCGCTGAGCGGCAGCAGCGGCAATGGTGGTCTTGCCGACGCCGCCGGGCCCCGTCAGCGTTACCAGCCGCGATCGCCGGGTTGCCCGGACGAGTGCGGCAACCTCTCGATCGCGGCCGACTATGGCGGTGATCTGGTGCCGTGGCAGGGCTGCTCCAGGTGCTGCCGGTTCATGCCAGTCGCCCTGTTCGACGGGGACGCCGATACGGTAGCCGTAGCCGGCGACGTTGATGAGGTAAGTTGCCGACTGGCCATCATCGTTGAGGGCCCGCCGCACCGCCGAGATCTGCACGCGCAGGTTCGAGGCCTCAACGAAGGTCTCTGGCCAGGCCCGCTCGATCAGCTGGCGTCGCGGCACCAGCTCGCCGCGCGCTGCCACCAGTGCCGCCAGCATGCTCATGGCACGGCTGCCGAGCCGAATGTGACGCCCATTCTCGGTGAGAATCGAGCGCGCCACGTCCAGCACGAAGGGGCCGAAGCGATACTGCCCCGGCTGCAGCGCCTGCGGCGTATCCCCTTCACGTGAGCAACAGGTTTGCACGCGGCCACGTCCCGATTAGTCCCTCCCGCAAGGACTAGTCGGTGATCGCCGGCTGCCATTGAACGCACCTGCTGGCTTTGGACAAAGCTGCGCCAAATTCGGCGGCGAGCTGAACTATTCGGCTCGCTGCTGCCGCCACCTGCCGGGACTGACCCCGACGGTTCGGCTGAACACCCGGGTCAGGTGGCTCTGGTCGGCAAAGCCGCACGCGGCGGCGATCTCGCCGAGCGATTGATCGGTGTGCACCAGCAGTTCCATGGCCCGGCCGACGCGCTTGCCGAGGAGGAAGCGATGCGGCGGCATGCCCATGGTGGCCCGGAACGCATGGGCGAAATGGCTCGACGATTGCCAGCAGATCGCGGCGGAGCTCGCTGACTGTGATGTCGGTGTCGAGATGCGCCGCCAGGTACTCCAGCACCCGGGCCTGCTGCCAGGGAGCAAGCCGGCCATTCCGGCGATTGACCAGGCGCACCGAACCATAGGCCGAGGTGAAATGCGCGGCCGCGGCGGAGATCACGTGATCGGCAAACAGCCGGCTGACCTCCTGCGGCCGTGCCAGGCCGGGCAACAGGGATCGCGCCAGATGCAGCAACGTCTGGTCGGTGCGTTCAGCGTCGAAGGTGCGGGCTGCGATCTCGATCCGCGAGTCCGGCTGATCATCGAGCACTACGGCGCGCAGCAGGGTCTGCGGAAAGCTGAAATGCACACAGTCGAAGGCGTCGATGAGTTCGGAGGTCCAGTTGTACCTCAGATCGTGCACGTGGAGGCTGCCTTCGGTCATTTCCGAAGTCGGCAAGTGCCGCCCGTCCCACCAGGTGTGACCGGGGTCCATGTGCTTGAGGTGCACCGTGCAGAGAATGGCGTCCTGGATACCGAAGGTCTCGGCGGTATGGCTGTTGTCGCGCATCGGCCGTCGCTCGGCCTGAAATGTCCGCGCCACCACCAGATCGCCGTGCGCCAGCGTCTGCCTCAGGAACCCGGCACTGTAATACGACGCTCCCTCAGGTGGCGTCGCGCGCGTTTGCAGCGGCATACTGGGTACTTCGAGAGATTGCTTGGCGGCAGGATAACGTTTTCCGCCGCCGGCAGTCAAAAGCCGGCGGCGGTACAATACACACAGACGTGCGATCCGCTATTTCGCGACCTTGTAGCTTGCCGCCACCATCAGCATGGCGGCCGAGAGCAGCACGAAGGCGAAGGGCAGGGTGGTGAGGTGTGCCACGAAGCCGATCAGCGCGGGCCCCGCGAGTAGCCCGAGATAGCCGAGTGTGCTGACCGCGGTGATCGCGAGGCCGGGCGACATGTCCCTGGTACGACCCGCGGCCGAGAACAGCACCGGTACGAGGTTGGAGGCGCCGACGCCGACGAGGAAATAGCCGACGAGCCCGGCATGAGCCGAGGGAACCAGCAGCACCACGGCGAAACCGATGGCGCCGATCAGGCCGCCAAACAGGATGACGCGCCGCTCGCCCAGGGCCATCCGGATACGATCACCGGCGAGCCGTCCGCCGGTCATCGCCACGGCGAAGGCGGCATAGCCAAGCCCGGCAAGGCCGATATCGGCGCCGCGTACAGAGGTGAGGAACACGGCACTCCAATCGAGCACCGAGCCCTCAGCGAGGAAGGTCAAGAGGCACAGGATGCCGAGCAGCAGCACGCCGCCCTTGGGCAGAGCGAACAGCGGCGACTTCTCCTGCCCATTGTCGCCATAGGGCAGCAGCCCGCCCAGCGACAAGCCAACCAGCAGCAGCGATACGACGCTGACGACGATAGCCGCCACCAGCGGCGACAGGCCGCCGAGCGCCAGCAAGGCGCTCATGCCACCGGCCCCGGCGATGCCGCCGAGGCTGAACAGGCCGTGGAAGCCTGACATCATCGGCCGGCCGCTGTCGCGCTCGACCATCACCGCCTGGATGTTCATCGCCACGTCAACCGTGCCCAGGGAGGCGCCGAAGACGGCGATGGCAACGGCCATGCTGAGCCAGCTGTCGGCGACAGCGAGGAATGGGAAGGCACCGATCATGATCACCGAGGCGACGGCGATCACGGCGCGGCAGCCCCACCTGGCAGTCAGGATGCCGGTGATCGGCATGGCAAGAATCGAGCCGAGACCCAGGCACAGCAGCAACAGGCCGAGCGCGCCTTCATCGAGGCCGAGGCGGAGTTTGGCCAAGGGCACCAGCGGCGCAAAGCCGGCCATGACGATGCCGACCACGAGGAAGATCACCCGGGTGGCGAGCTGTTCCCGCCGGCCGGAGGGGATACGGTCAGTGGCGAATGCGAGAGTGGTCACGGCGGAGATCCAGTGCGGCTTAAAGTCAGGTGGCGTGGTGGACGGTGGTGCCTTGGGCGGCGAAATCTCCGAGCAGGCCGGGATCGGCATCGCCTTCGACCACCAGGTGGGTCAGCGCTTCAGGCCTCGCGACCCGGAATGGCGCAGCGAGGCCAAGCTTGTCGGCAGTCGCGGCGACCACCAGGGCGCGGCTCTGCATCACCATGGCGCGCTTCACTTCGGCTTCGACGGCATCAAGGGCGGAGACGCCGAACGTCAGGTCGATGGCGCAGGTGCCGAGAAAGACCAGATCGGCATAGATGGCCTCGACCGCCTCGACGGTGGTGTTGCCGCTGACGCTGCCGAGTTCGCCGTTGTAGATGCCGCCCAGCATGATGATGGTGACCTGCTGGTGGTCAGCGAGCGCCGCGGCGATGGCGGGAGCGTTGGTGACCACCGTCAGCTCCATGCTGCGCGGGACGGCACGGGCGATGGCGTAATTGGTGCTGCCGGCATCGATGAACACGGTGTGCCGCGGCTGCAGCAGTTTTACCGCCTCGGCCGCCAGGCGGGTCTTGGCATCGGCGTCTTTCTCCACCCGGGCCGAAATCGGCAGCGCCACCGGCGCCGGGGCAAGGGCGCCGCCATGGACGCGCCGGCAGTAGCCGGCCTTGGCCAGTTCGCGCAGGTCGCGCCGGACGGTGTCCTCCGACACGCCGAACCGCGCTGCGAGTTCGTTGGCGACGACGCGCCCATCGCTCAGCAGCAAGGCGCGGATCACATCGTGGCGTTCATCGGTGAGCATGTGCGACTCCGTGCGTGATTATGCACGATATTGCACGAAGACGCACGAATGACAATTGTCGCTAGGGCTGGTCCGCAATCGGGAGGCGGAGCTGCACGCGGAAACCACCGCCTGGCGGTGAGGCGACGCTCAGCTCACCGCCGAGCAGTTGAGCAATTTCCTCGACGATGGGCAGGCCGAGGCCGGCGCCAGGTTTGTCGCTGTCACCGCGGCTGAAGCGCTTCTGCACTGCGGCCAGCTGCTCGGGCGCAACGCCTTTGCCGGTATCGGCAATCTCGAGCAGCACATCCTCCGCGGCGGCGACGCGAACCGTTGCCTCGGCACCCGGGCCGGCATAGGCGATAGCGTTCTCGATCAGGTTGCTGAGCAGTTCGCCCAGCAGCATCGGGTCGCCGCGGACCAGGGCAGGGCCGTTACCGTCAAAGCCGAGGTCGATCTCGGCCGCATGGGCGCGGACGACGTAGTCGCCCGTGCGATCTCGTGCAAGTTCGTGCAGATCGACGACTGGGAACTGCAGCCGATCTGAGGCGGCCTCGTCGATGCGGGCGAGCAGCAGCAGCTGCGCCAGCACGCGCTCGGCGTGCACCACCGCGGCATCGGCGGTTCGCGCCGCCTCGCGCGCTGCGGCCGGCGTATCGGCGCGAAGCGCCAGCGCCAGCTGTGTGCGGATGATGGTGAGCGGGGTGCGGAGCTGGTGGCTGGCATTACCGGTGAAGTGTCGAAGCGCCTCGAGCGCTGCCGACAGCCGGGTCATGAAGGAGTTGATGGTGTCGACCAGCCCCTGCACCTCACGTGGCACCTGCTGCTCGATCGGGCTGAGGTCATCGAGGGCGCGGCGCGAGATGGCGTCGCGCAAGCGGTAGAGCGGAGCGAGGGAGAACCCCACAGCGAGCCAGAGGATCACCGCCGCGGCGAGAATCAACAGGGCCAGGCGGATGGCGGAGCGCACCAGCAGCGTCTGGGTCAGCTGCGTGCGGGCGATGGTAGTTTCGGCCACCGTGACGGTGAAGGGGATAGCACTGACGCCTGACGACGCCGCCCGCCGCAGCACCGCAACCCGGATCGGCTCACCGCGAAAGCTGGCGTCGGAATAGGCGATGTCGGCCGTCGCGACGTCGGAGGTCGGCAGCGTCTGGTAGCCGGTGATGAAGCCTTCTGGGCCGTCGACGCGGTAGAACACCCGGTCCTGCGCCGCTGAGGTCAGCATTTCCAGCGCCACATAGGGCACGTCGACCTCGAGCGCCCCGTCCTCGGTGACGATCACCCGCTCAGCGATCGCCAGTACCGAGCCGGCGAGCACCCGATCTGACAGCGAGGTGGCGGTGTCGCGGGCCTCGCGCCAGGTGTCGACCACCGCCAATGCCGCGACGGCGAGCAGCGCCACCATCAGCCAGAGCAGCAGGCGCCGGCGCAGCGAGTAGGGCCGCGTCATCATCAGTCGGCGATCCGGTCGAGATAATAGCCAAGCCCGCGCGCCACCCGCACGGTGAGGGCGTAAGGCGCGAGCCGGCGGCGGAGGCGCGAGATGTACTGCTCGACCGCGTTCTCGCTGAGGTCGTCGTCGAAGGCGGCGAGCGATTCGATGATCGATTGCTTGGCCACCACCTTGCCGGCCTTGTGCAGCAGCGTTTCGAGCACGCTCAGCTCGCGCGCCGGGATGTCGAGCGTCTGGCCGAAGGCCGACAGGGTGCGCGATACGGTATCGAGCTCGATGCTGCCAAAGGCGATACTCGAATTGTGCAGCCCGGCCTGGCGGCGCAGCAGCACGCGGATGCGGGCCTCCAGTTCCGACACTTCGAATGGCTTGGTCATATAGTCATCGGCGCCGAGGTCGAGGCCGCGCACCCGTTCGTCGAGCGCCCCGCGGGCGGTGAGGACCAGCACCGAAGAGGGGTTGCGGCGGCCCCGCATGCGCCGGAGCACGTCGAGCCCATCCATTTCAGGCAGGCTCAGGTCGAGCACCACCAGATCGAAGGTTTCGGTCGTGAGCACCGCGTCGGCCGAAACACCGTCATGCACCACATCGACCGCATAGCCGGCGACGCGCAGCACCGCGGCGAGGCCATCGGCCAAGGTCCGGTTGTCTTCCACCACCAAGATACGCATCACTCGCTCCCCGCGCCCACGGTAGAGCGAGATCAGGAAAAGTTGCAGACTTTTCCGGTTCGATCGCGCGACCAATACAAAAGACCCTGAGCAAGAGCGCGGTCGGAGAACGCGATCTTGCTCAGGTTTGAGCGTGGCGCGTTGCCCATAGCCCTTGTGGAGCGGGCAGGGGAGCGGGCATGGTCGCGCCATGCTGCGTCTGTTTGCCATCCTCCTGCTGCTCGTCACGTCTCCGACCCTGGCCCAGGGGATGAAGGTGTTTCCGGCGCTCGGTGGAGCGGCCGAGGCGCGGACGGTGACGGTGTATTCGTCGCTCGACGAGCCGCTGGCGCGCCCGATGATCGCAGCGTTCCAGGCCGCTAATCCCGATATCGCCGTGGCCTACGAAGACCTGCAGACCGTCGATATCTACGACCGGGTCGTTGCCGAATCCGATGCCGGGGCCCCGACCGCCGATTTCGCCTTTTCCTCGTCGATGGACCTGCAGGTGAAGCTGGCCAATGATGGCTATGCGCAGGAGAGCAGCGTGCCGCTATCGGCGAGCTGGCCGCGTTGGGCCAACTGGCGCAACACCGCCTATGCGCTGACCTACGAGCCCGCGGTGTTCATCTACCACAAGCCGAGCTTTGCCGGGTCGAAGCCGCCGTCGACGCGGGCCGAGCTGATCCAGTACCTCGAGGCCAATGCCGATGCGATCCATGGCCGGATCGGCACCTACGACATCGAGCGCTCCGGCGTCGGCTTCATGTTCTTCTCGCGCGACCAGGAGCAGTATTCGGACCTCTGGACGCTGGTCGGCGCCATGGGCGCGGCGGGGGTCAAGCTCTACTCGACCACCTCGGCGATCGTCGACCGCGTCGCCGACGGCCGGTTCGTCTTCGGCTACAACATCCTTGGCTCCTATGCCGCCGAGGCGGCGGCGCGGAACCCCGATCTCGGCATCGTCCTGCCGGCCGATTACACCATCGTCACCTCGCGCATCGGGCTGGTGCCGAAGGCCGCGGCCAACCCGGACCTGGGCCGTCGCTACCTCGCCTTCTTCATGTCGGCCGAGGGTCAGACGATCATGGCGCAACAGCTGCAGATCGCGGCGCTCAACCCCAGCGTTACCGGCGACAACACCGCCAACGCCATGCAACTGGCGCTCGGCAACCAGCTCCGGCCGGTGCCGGTCAGCCCCGGGCTGATGGTCTATCTCGATCAGGTAAAGCGAGCCCGGCTGATCCGGCGCTGGAACGACGCGCTGAGCATCCAGTAGGTAGGGCGCACCCGTCGTCTGGGAGAGGGCGCGTCAGCTTCACGACAGCTTGCTGTGCTCTGGTCCAGCCTGGCCGAGGCGCAACAGCGTCCGGTCGAGGAGTCTGGGAGGACCCCCGCAGTTTTGATCAGCGTTGCCGCAACCCCGCGGCAGCCCGCGCTGTTTCATCGCGGGGTATTCCCCCTGGATCGAAATAACGACGGTCGGCGTTGCGTCGGCCGCATTGGAGGACAAGCAATGAAGCATCTCGTCGCGACTGCCTTGCTGGCGGGCGCCTTGGCGCTGCCCACCGCGGCCTTTGCCGCCGACTATTCGATCATGGCGCCTGCCGCGCCCGGTGGCGGCTGGGACCAGACCGCCCGCTCGATGCAGGAGGCGCTCACCGCCGAGGGCATTTCCGGCAATGTGCAGGTTACCAATGTGCCGGGCGCCGGCGGCACCATCGGCCTCGCGCAGTTCGTGCAGGAGGCCAATGGCAACCCGTCCAAGCTGATCGTCGGCGGCTACGTGATGGTCGGCGCGATCCTCACCAACAAGGCGCCGGTGACCCTCGACGCGGTGACGCCGATTGCCCGGCTCACCGGCGAGTACGAAGTGATCGTCGTGCCGGCGGCTTCCGACATCCAGGACCTCGCCGGTCTCGTCGCCAAACTGAAGGCCGATCCCGGCTCGGTGTCGTGGGCTGGCGGCTCAGCTGGCGGTACCGACCACATCACCGCCGGCCTCTTTGCCAAGGCCGTCGGCGTCGACCCGAAGCTCGTCAACTACGTGGCCTTCTCGGGTGGCGGCGAAGCGCTCGCCGCCGTGCTCGGCAGCCAGGTGACGGTGGGTATTTCAGGCTATGGCGAATTCCAGTCGCAGGTGGAAGCCGGTGCGCTACGCGTCATCGGGGTTTCGTCGCCCGAGAAGGTGGCCATCATCAACGGGCCGACCTTCAAGGAAGGCGGCGTTGACCTGGTGGTGCAGAACTGGCGCGGCGTGTGGGCCGGTCCTGGCCTCAGCGCCGAGCAGACCGCCGCGATCGGCGCCGATATCGAAAAGTTGGTGAACTCGGCTTCGTGGACGAAGATCCTCGAGACCAAGGGCTGGAACAACACCTACCTGGCCGGTGACGCGTTCAAGACCCAATTGGCCACCGAGATCACCTCCACCGAGGCAATTCTCAAGGACGTCGGTCTCGTGCAATGATCGAGCCCATGGCTCAGGCAAACAAGCAGCGCCGCCCTGACTGGGCGGCGCTGGTCATCGCTGCGGGTCTGTTGGCTCTCGCGCTGCTGGTTGCGTGGGACGCCTCGCGGCTGGGCGCCGGTGGCGCCTATGCCCGGATCGGACCGCAGACCATTCCCTATGCGATCGCCATCTGCCTTGGCGGCCTCGCCATCTGGACCGCAATTGCCGCCTATCGGCACGATTTTCCCGAGCGCGAGCAGCAGGATTTTCCGCCTGTACTGTGGATCGTCGGCGGACTTGTCGCGCAGATGGCGCTGATCAAGTTCACCGGCTTTTCGATCGCGACCGGCATCCTGTTCGCCATGACGGCGCGGGGCCTGGGCAAGGTTTCACTGCCGCTGGCGCTGCTGAGCGGCATCCTCATTTCGGGCTTCGTCTGGTTCGTGTTCGCCCGCCTGCTGCAGCTGACGCTGCCCGCCGGTCCGCCCGAGCAGCTGTTGATCCAGGGTTTTGACCTCATCACCGCGCCGTTCAAGGCCGCTCCGGGGAGCGCCAGCTGATGGATACCTTCGCCCTGCTGCTGCAGGGGCTTTCGGTTGCGATCCAGCCGATCAACCTGTTGTACGCCCTGGTCGGCGTGACGCTCGGCACCGCCGTCGGCGTGCTGCCCGGCATCGGGCCGGCGACCACCGTGGCACTGTTGCTGCCGGTCACCTACAAGCTCGATCCCGCCGGGTCACTGATCATGTTCGCTGGGATCTACTATGGCGGCATGTATGGCGGCTCGACCACTTCGATCCTGCTCAACACGCCCGGCGAAAGCGCCTCGATCGTCACGGCGCTCGAGGGTAACAAGATGGCCAAGGCGGGCAGGGGTGGTCCAGCCCTCGCCACCGCGGCCATCGGCTCGTTCGTTGCCGGCCTGACCGCCACCATCGCGCTCGCCTTCCTCGCCCCGTGGGTGGTGAAGTTCGCGCTTGCCTTCGGGCCGCGCGAGTATTTCGCGCTGATGGTGCTGGCTTTCGTCACGGTCTCGGCGGCGTTCGGCGATTCCGCCCTGCGCGGGCTGACCTCGCTGTTCATCGGCCTGACGCTGGGGATCATCGGCATTGACCTGCAGACCGGGCAGGCGCGGCTGAGTTTCGGCATTCCCGACTTGCTCGACGGGGTGGAGGTCACGACGCTGGCCGTCGCCATGTTCGCTATCGGCGAGACGCTGTTCGTCGCGGCACAGGGCAAGCGCGCGCCCGAAACGGTGGAGCCGGTGCGCGGCTCCTTATGGATGAGCGCCAAGGACTGGGCCCGGTCGTGGAAGCCGTGGCTGCGCGGCACCGTTATCGGCTTTCCGATCGGCGCCATGCCGGCCGGCGGCGCCGAGATCGGCACGTTCTTCTCTTATGCGGCGGAAAAGAAGCTCTCCAAACACCCAGAGGAGTTCGGCCATGGCGCCATCGAAGGCGTGGCGGGACCGGAAGCGGCCAACAACGCGTCGGCTGCCGGGACCCTGGTGCCGCTGCTGACACTGGGGCTGCCGACCTCGGCGACCGCGGCGATCATGCTGGCCGGCTTCCAGCAATACGGCCTGCAACCCGGGCCGCTGCTGTTCACCTCGAACCCGCAGCTGGTCTGGGGCCTGATCGCCAGCCTGTTGATCGCCAACCTGATGCTGATTGTCCTCAACCTGCCGCTGATCGGGCTGTGGGTGAAGCTGCTCACCATCCCGAAACCCTGGCTCTATGCCGGCATCCTGCTGTTCGCGACGCTCGGCACTATCGGCGCCAACCCGTCGGTGTTCGAGCTCGGCATGCTGCTGGCCTTCGGCCTGCTGGGTTATGGCTTGCGGCTGTTCCATTTCCCGATCGCTCCCGTAGTGGTGGGGCTGATCCTCGGCCCGATGGCCGAGCAGCAGCTGCGGCGGGCGCTGGCCATCTCGCAGGGCGATGTGATGGTGCTGTTCACCTCGCCGATCTCGGCGACGCTGCTGGCGCTGGCGGCGCTGGCGCTGATCGTGCCCCTGATCCTCAGGGTGCGCGGCAAGGGCGAAGTGCTGGCGGCGGTTGCTGCCGACAACGACTGACGCCTGCAACACACGCATGGCTTGCCTGCCTCCCCGCCCACTGCCGGAGGCAGGCAAGCCTTCCCATTTATGGGGGACGAAAGGACCTCCAGATGACCCGCAAGCCCAGCCTTCTCCGTGACGTCTTCAGCATTTTCGGTGCTGCCAATGCGGCCGCTGCCGCGACGCAGGCCGGCCGCGTTCCGACCGCCCGCGACCTGCGTACCCTGGGCATCGAGCCCAAACAGTTCCGCGCCATCGGTCGCTGACCGGCCAAGGCGCTGGAAATGACGTTGCGCGCGGCACCGGTCCCGCGCAACGCGATGCTCTTTGCCTCGCCCGAGGGGAATAAGTCCTCCGGATCAACGCACTAGGCTTTGACGCGGGCTGCCAACTTCGTCTTTCTCGCCTCACCGAATCCTCGGTTCATTCCGATTTTTCCGCTGGGGCATAATGAACAAGCTTTTCACCGCGGCCGTTGCCGCCATTCTCCTGGGGACCGCGCCGGTGCTGGCGCAGACTACCGAGATCCTCAACGTCTCCTATGACATTTCGCGCGAGCTGTTCGATGCGGTGAACGCCAAGTTCGTCCCGTCCTACAAGGCCTCGGTCAACGCCGACGTGAAGGTCAACCAGTCGCATGCCGGCTCGTCCAAGCAGGCCGGCCTGATCCTCGAGGGGCTGGAAGCCGATGTGGTCACCTTCAACCAGGTGATCGACGTCGATACGCTGGCCAAGGGCGAGTTCGTAACCGCGGACTGGAAGTCGAAGTTCGCCAATAACGCCTCGCCGTTCTACTCGCTGCCGGCGTTCCTCGTGCGTGAGGGCAACCCCAAGGGCATCAAGGACTGGGCCGATCTCGCTAGCGACGACGTCAAGATCATCTTCCCGAACCCCAAGACCTCGGGCAATGGCCGCTATACCTATCTCGCCGCCCGCGCCTGGGCGACCGAGGCGTTTGCCGGCGACGAGGCCAAGATCGAAGAATACCTGAAGAAGGTGTTCTCGAACGTTCCGGTGTTCGAGACCGGCGGCCGCGCCGCCACCACGACGTTCGTCGAGAACAAGATCGGCGACGTGCTGATCACCTTCGAGGCCGAAGTGCTCGGCACCATCAAGCAGCTCGGCGACGACCAGTATGACGCGGTGATCCCGTCGGTGAGCCTGCTGGCCGAATTCCCGGTCGCCGTGGTCGACAAGGTGGTCGACAAGCGCGGTACCCGCGAGATCGCCACTGCCTACCTCAACTACCTCTATTCGCCCGAGGGCCAGGACATTGCCGGCGCGCTGTTCCACCGCGTCCACGAGGCGTCGGCAGTCGAAAAGTACAAGGCGCAGTTCCCCGAGGTGCGCCTGGTGACGGTCGAGGACGTGTTCGGCGGCTGGGACAAGATCAAGGCCGACCACTTCGCCGAAGGCGGCCTGCTCGACAAGGTGTTCGTCAACCAGTAGGGCCGGGCCTTGACCAGCCTCGATACGGCGCGGGAAGCACCCCGCGCCATTGCCTTTGGAACGCGCCTGCCGAAGGCGCGAAAGCCCGGTCGCAGGCATCTGCTGCCGGGCTTCGGGCTGACCTTCGGCATCACGGCGCTCTATCTCGTCCTGATCGTGGCGCTGCCGCTCGCGGCGATGCTGCTGAAAACCTTCAGCCTCGGCTGGCCGGAGTTCTGGCGCATCGTCTCGTCGCCACGGGCGATTTCGGCCTATTGGATCACCTTTTCCTCCGCCGCCGCAGCGGCCATGTTCAACGGCTTTTTCGGCCTGCTGCTGGCCTGGGTGCTGGTGCGCTACGAGTTCCCCGGCAAGCGGATCATCGATGGACTGGTCGACCTGCCATTCGCGCTGCCCACCGCTGTCGCCGGCCTCGCACTGGTGACGCTGTTCGGTCCGGCCGGCTGGTATGGACAAATCCTCGTGCCGCTCGGGGTCACTGTCACCCACGCGCAGCTTGGCATCATCGTCGCCATGGCCTTCACCTCGCTGCCCTTCGTGGTGCGTACGGTGCAGCCGGTGCTGGAGGACATTCCCGAGGATGTGCAGGAGGCAGCCCGGCTGCTCGGCGCGACGCCGTTCCAGGTGTTCTCGCGGGTGATCCTGCCGCTGATCCTGCCGGCTTTCACCACCGGTGTGGTGCTCTGCTTTGCCCGCGCCATCGGCGAGTTCGGCGCCGTGGTGTTCATTGCCGGGAACCTGCCGGGGATGACCGAGATCGTCTCGCTGCTGATCTTCATCCGGCTCGACGAGCACAATTACCCGGCCGCCGCCGCGCTCGCGACCGTGCTGCTGGCGACTGCGTTCGTCACCCTGTTCCTTACCAACCTGCTTCAGGCCTGGCAGCTCCGCTATGCAGATAAATCCCGCTGACGCGTCGCTCCCGGCCGATCCGCGCCGCCCGCAATCCGCGGTGGCGTGGGGGCTGATCGGGCTCGCCTACCTGATGGCCGGCGCCGTGCTGCTGGTGCCGTTGCTGCTGATCGTCGTCACCGGATTTCGCGAAGGCGTCGGCGTCTATCTCGCCAACATCGTCGAACCCGAAACGCTGCACGCGATCTTTCTCACCGTGCTGGCGGCGATCGTCGTGGTGCCGATCAATGTCGGGTTCGGCATCGCCGCCGCCTGGCTGGTGACGCGCTACGAATTCCGCGGCAAACGGCTGCTCATCACCTTCATCGAGATCCCGTTCTCGGTGAGCCCGATCGTGGCTGGTGTGATCTACCTGTTCCTCTATGGCGGGCAGGGGCTGCTCGGCCCGCTGCTGGCGCAGTTCGACCTCAAGCTGATGTTCACGGTGTGGGCGATCTTCCTCGTCTCGCTGTTCGTCACCTCGCCGTTCGTGGCGCGCGAGCTGATCCCGCTGATGCAGCAGCAGGGCGGCGAAGACGAGGAGGCGGCGCTGTCGCTCGGCGCCAACGGCCGGCAGATCTTCTGGCACGTAACGTTGCCCAACATCCGCTGGGCGCTGCTCTATGGCGCGGTGCTGTGCAATGCCCGGGTGATCGGCGAGTTCGGCGCGGTGTCGGTGGTTTCGGGCGCCATCCGCGGCCAGACCAATACGCTGCCGCTGCAGATCGAGCTCTTGTTCAACGATTTCAACGTCACCGGCGCCTTCGCCGCCGCCTCGACGCTGGCGCTGCTGGCCGTGCTCACCATCGTCCTCAAGTCGGTGCTCGAGCGGAAGACCAGGCACTAGCGGTGGAGTGAGGCCCGGCGCCGACGCCGGGCCCGTTCTCGCTACTCCGCGGCTGCCGCCTGCGTGGCAGGGGTGCCGCTGATGAGCAGCAGCGCGGCCAGCGCGGCGACCGCCGCGACGATCATCGCCCCGAAGAATGCCGCCTGGAAGCCGGCCAGCAGGTCTGAGCCGCTTCCCGCCGCCACCGCCACCATGGCGGCGAGGCCGATGGCCGAGCCGACCTGATAGGTGGTGCTGATCAGGCCAGAAGCGAGCCCGGTCTGCTCGGGGCGTGCGCTGGACATGCCGGCCATGGTGGCCGGGATGTAGGCCAGCGCCATGCCCAGCGCGGCCAGCAGCGAGGCTGGCAGCACGTCGACCCAGAAGTCACCGTCGGCGGGCACGCGGGTGAACAGGAACAGCGCAACGGCCATGGCGAGCAGGCCGGCCACGAGGTTGGCCTTGATACCGAAGCGGCCGACCAGCCGGCCCGACAGCCAGACCATCAGCACCATGATGGTGATGGTCATCGGCACCAGCGCCAGGCCGCTATAGAGCGCCGACAGCCCCAGCACCTGCTGCAGGTAGAGGTTGAGGTAGAACCACAGCGGAATCCACGCCGCGCCGAGCAGCGCCATCAGCAGGTTCGCAGCCGCGAGGTTCGGGGTCGCGAAGATCGAAAGCGGTAGCAAGGGCTGCCGGCCCATGGCCTGCAGCACGACAAAGCCGACGAACAGCAGCGCCGCCACACCGAGCAGGGTCAGCGTCGTGGGCGATGACCATTGTCCCGGACCGGTGGTGACGATGGCATAGACCGCCAGCGACAGCGCACCGGTGATGGTGATGGCGCCGAGCCAGTCGATCCGGCCGGTGCCGCCATGCACCCGCGGCAACAGGGCAGGGGTCAGCAGCAGCACCAGCGCGCCGAGCGGCACGTTGACGAGGAAGGTCCAGGGCCAGCTCAGCCACTCGGTGATGACGCCGCCGAGGAACACCCCAGCGGTGCCACCGGCAGCGGCGGCGGCGCCCCAGACACCGAACGCCTTGCCGAGCTCGCGACCATCATGCGCGAACAGCTGCATCAGCAGCACCAGCGCCGACGGCGCAATCAGCGCTGCGCCAACACCCTGGATGGCGCGGCCGGCGATCAGCATGGCCTGAGAGCTCGCGACACCAGCCAGAATCGAGGCCGCGGTCAGGATGACGAAGCCGAGCGCGAACATGCGGCGCGCCCCGAACACGTCGCTCAGCTTGCCGCCGAGCAGCAACAGGCCACCAAAGGCGACGACATAGGCGTTGAAGATCCAGCTGAGGTTCTCGGGCGAGAAACCGAGCTGGGTCTGGATCGCCGGCAGGGCGACGCCGACGATCGAGGTATCGAGAATGACGATGAACTGGGCGGCGCTCAGCAGCGCGAGGCCCCACCACCGCCGTGGATCGGGTTGCATTGGAAAGGTCCTTTCGACTGGTCCGGCGCGGGAGTCGCGCGGCATCGATCGAGGTGCCTAAGGGTTCCAATGTTTGGAGGGTCAAGCCTCAGTGCAACTGCGCGATGCCGAAGCGCGGGCGGTTTGCCGGACGGCCCGAAGACGGCACGGCAGCGGCGATCTTCTCGATGATCGGGCAGCTCGGCCGGTCATCGCCGTGGCAGGTTTCAGCCAGGTGCTGCAGCGTCTCGCTCATCGCGGCGAGGGCGCGCGCCTTCTCGGCCAGTACCGCGATATGCGCGCGGGCGATCGCCTTGACGTCGGCGCTGGCCCGGTCGCGATCGCGCCACAGCGTCAGCAGGTCGCGCATCTGCTCGACCGAGAAGCCGAGGTCACGAGCCCGATTGATGAAGCGCAGCGCATGCAGATCGTCGTCGAGATAGACCCGGTAGCCGGACTCGGTCCGGTGCGGGGCGGCGACCAGCCCGATCGATTCGTAGTAGCGGATCATCTTGGTGGAGATGCCGGTGGCCTTCGCGGCCTGTCCGATGTTCATCCAATGCCTCCTTGTCAGCAGGAGGCGGATACACCTTCCCATGATGGGAAGGTCAAGTCCGGGTCAGCCCCAGCTGAGCGGGATCACGTCGACGATCTCGCCCGGCGGCACGCCCGGCGAATCCTCAGGCACGACGATCAGTGCGTCGGCCAGCGCCAGCGAGGTCGAGTGGCTCGAGTCGGTTTCGAAGATCGGCTCGACCTGCAGGAAGCCGATGTCGTTGCGGCTGAGTGTCGCCCGCATGAAGTGCCGGCGCGGCCCATTCGGCGGCAGGCCGAGCAGGGTGGGGACGCCAATGCGCGGCCAGAACGGATCGATGTGGCCGGTGAGCGCTCTGAGCGCCGGCTTCAGGATCACGGTGGCCGTTACCAGCGCCGAGACTGGGTTGCCCGGCAGGCCGAACACCAGCGTCTTGCCGCGGGTGCCGAACATCAGAGGCTTGCCCGGTCGCATCCTGAGCTTCCAGAAATCCACCTCGACGCCCAGGTCGCGCAGCACTTCCTGGACGTAATCGCGCTCGCCAACGCTGGCACCGCCAGTGGTGACCAGCATGTCGACGCCCTGGTCGAAGGCGCCGAGCAGCGCCGCCTCGAGCTTATCCTTGTCGTCGGCGACGATGCCGAGGTCGATCACCTGTTCGGCCCAGGGCGCCAGCAGCGGGATCAGCCCGTAGGTGTTCGAGGCAATGATCTGGTCCGGCCCGAGCGGCGTGCCCGGCGCTACCAGTTCGTCGCCGGTCGCCAGCACGGCTATCCGGGGTCGGCGCGTCACGGTCAAGGTCGGGTGGTTGGCCGAAGCGGCGAGGTTCAGCATTGCCGGGGTCAGCGCCACACCCGCCGGCAGCAGCTCGGCGCCGCGCTTGAAGTCAAAGCCCTGCTTGCGGACGCTCTGGCCGGGCTTGGGCACCTTCTCGAAGCTGATCTGGTTGCCCTTGGCCGTCGCTTCTTCCTGCATGATCACCGCATCGGCGCCGATCGGCAACGGCGCGCCGGTGAAGATGCGGACGCACTGGCCATGCTCCATCATGCCGACGAAGCGGGCACCGGCCTGCGAGGTGCCGGCCAGCTTCAGCGGCTGGCCCGGCACCACCTCGGCGGCGCGTACGGCGTAGCCGTCCATGGCGCTGGCATCGAACGGCGGCTGGCTGTGACGCGCCACCAGTGGCTGGGCGAGCACGCGGCGATGCGCGCGGACCAGCGGCAGCGCCTCGCTGCCGAGCTTGGGCAGCTTCCTGAAGATCCGCTCGATGGCTTCGTCGACCGGCATCATCGGTGGAAATCACCCGACTTGCCGCCCGATTTCTCCTCGAGCTGGATGGAGGTCACCCGCATGGCGCGATCATGCGACTTGGCCATGTCGTAGAGGGTCAGCGCGGCGACTGAGGCCGCCGTCATCGCCTCCATCTCGACTCCGGTCTGCGCTGTGGTCTCGGCGGTCGCCGTCACCAGCAGGGCAGGGCCGTCGCCTTCGATCTCAACGCTCACCTTGGTCAGCGGAATCGGATGGCAGAGCGGGATCAGCTCGGAGGTTTTCTTGGCCGCCATGATGCCGGCGACGCGGGCTACGGCCAGGGCATCGCCCTTCTTCAGTTCGCCGCCAAGGATCAGCGCCACTGTCTCGGGCTTGGCTTCCAGCCGCGCTGTCGCCACCGCCCGGCGGCGAGTCGTGGCCTTGTCGCCGATATCGACGATATGCGCTTCCCCCCGCTGGTTGAGGTGGGTGAGCGCCATCAGCCGTGCAGCAGCTTGATGGTTGCGGCGGTGACGTCGTCCTGGCGCATCAGGCTCTCGCCGACGAGGAAGGTGCCGATGCCGGCATGCTCGAGCTTCACCAGGTCGGCATGGGTGTTGACGCCGCTTTCCGACACCAGGTGCACCCCCTGCGGCACGCCGCCGGCGAGGGTCACCGAGGTGTTGAGCGTCGTCTCGAAGGTGCGCAGGTTCCGGTTATTAATGCCGATGAACTCGGCATTCAGCCCCAGCGCCCGATCGAGCTCGATCTGGTCGTGCACTTCCACCAGCGCATCCATCCGCCACTCCTCGGCGGCGTCGAGCAGGTAGCGCGCGGTGTCGTCGTTGACCGCGGCGAGGATGATCAGGATGCAGTCAGCGCCCCAGGCGCGGCTCTCGGCCACCTGGTAGGTCTCGAACAGGAAATCCTTGCGCAGCACCGGGAGCTTGGTGGCGTTGCGCGCCTCGATCAGGTAGCCCGGCGCGCCCTGAAAGCTCGGGCGATCGGTGAGCACGGATAGACAGGAGGCGCCACCCAGTTCATAGGCCCGGGCGATCTCGGCTGGGTTGAAGTCGGGACGGATCAGGCCCTTGGAGGGGCTCGCCTTCTTCACTTCGGCGATCAGCGCGAACTGGTTGTCAGCCCGCTTCTTTTTCAGCGCCGAGAGGAACCGCCGCACCGGAGGCGCGTCATGCGCTTCGGCGACCACCTCGTTCCAGGGGCGGAGGGTCTTCGCCGCGGCGATTTCCTCGCGTTTGTAGATTTCGATCTGGGAGAGGATGTCGGACATGGGTCAGCTGTTCGATACGGAAATGAGTTTGTCGAGCGTCAATTTGGCGCGGCCGGAGTCAATCTCGCGGGCCGCAAGGTCGGCGCCGAGCTTCAGCGTGTCGGCGCGGCCGGCGACGATGAACGCGGCGGCGGCGTTGAGCAGCACGATATCGCGATAGGGGTCTTTCACCCCATCCAGCAGCCCGCGCAGCCGCGAGGCGTTGTAGGCCGGGTCAGCGCCCTTGAGGTCGGCCATGGTGGCGCGCGGCAGGCCGGCATCCTCCGGGGTGATCTCGAAACTGCGCAGGTCCCCGCCCTTAATCGAGGCGACGAAGCTCGGGCCGGTGGTCGAGAGCTCATCGATGCCATCGGCGCCATGCACGACCCAGGCCGAAATGGCGCGGTTGGCAAGCAGCGCCGCGGCGACCGGTTCGACCCATTTCTTGTCGTAGACACCCAGCATGTAGCGGCGGGCGCCGGCCGGGTTCGACTGCGGCCCCAGGAGGTTGAACATGGTGCGGGTGCCCATCTCCATGCGGGTGGGGCCGACATGCTTCATCGCTGGGTGATGCGCGGGCGCAAACATGAAGCCGATGCTGGCCTCGCGGATGCACTGGCTGATCTTGTCGGGCCCGATATCGGTTTTGATGCCAAGCGCCTGCAGCACATCGGAGGCGCCCGACCTGGAACTGAGCGCGCGGTTGCCGTGCTTGGCCACTGGAACGCCGGCGCCCGCCACGACGATCGACGTCGCGGTCGAAATGTTCAGCGTCTCCGCCCCGTCGCCACCGGTGCCGACGATATCGATGATGCTGTCCGGGGCGTCGACCGCCACCGGCACCATCTTGTCCCGAAGGATCGACACGGCCGCGGCGATCTCGCCGACCGTCTCGCCCTTCACCCGCATGCCCATCAGGAACGCGCCGATCTGGCTCGGCGTCGCTTCGCCATCCATGATCGTGGTCATCACGGCGCGCATTTCTTCGCCGGTCAGATCCTGGCGCGATGCGATCTTGTTGAGAGCTCCCTTGATATCCATCACGCGGCCTTCCTGAGGTTGAAGTCGCGGGCGAGGTTGAGGAAGTTCTGCAGGATCGCGTGCCCGTTTTCCGACGCGATGCTCTCGGGGTGGAACTGCACGCCGTGGCTCGGGTAGTTCCGGTGCTGCATGCCCATGATCAGCCCGTCATCGGTGGAGGCGGTCACCTCCAGCACATCCGGCAGGCTCTGCGGTCTGACGATCAGCGAGTGGTAACGCGTTGCCTCGAAGCCGGAATTCAGCCCGCGGAACAGGCCCTTGCCGCTGTGATTGATCTTGCTGGTCTTGCCGTGCATCAGCTGCGGCGCGCGGATCACCTCGCCGCCCATCGCCTGGCCGAGCGCCTGGTGCCCAAGGCACACTCCAAGGATCGGCGTTGTCGGCGCGAAGCGCTCGATCAGGCTGAGGCAGATGCCGGCCGTATCGGGGGTCGCCGGGCCCGGCGACAGTACAATGGCTTCCGGCGCGATCGCCGCGACCTGATCGAGGGTGATCTTGTCGTTGCGCCACACCTCGGACTCGCCGCCCAGTTCGCCCAGAAAGTGGACGAGGTTGTAGGTGAAGCTGTCGTAGTTATCGATGACGAGGAGGCGCATGTCTCAGGTTCCAGGCTCGGACGTTATGTAAAACACCGGGTCATTCCCGCGAAAGCGGAAATCACAGAATCAGAGCTGCCCCCGCCATCGTAGAGTGCTCATTGGCCAACCCGCGCTTCGCCGGCATAGCGGAGCGCCTCTTCTGCGGCGCTGAACAGGGCGCGCGCCTTGTTCTCGCATTCGAGCTGCTCGAGCTCGGCCTTGCTGTCGGCGACGATGCCGGCGCCCGACTGCACGTAGATCTTGCCCTTGGCGACGATCGCGGTGCGTAGCACGATGCAGGTATCCATCGTGCCGTCAGCGCCGAAATAGCCGACGCAGCCGCCATAGATGCCGCGGCGCGATTTCTCGAGTTCGTCGATGATCTCCATCGCCCGGACTTTTGGCGCGCCCGAGACCGTGCCGGCAGGGAAGCCGGCGGCCAGTGCATCGACAAAATCGTATTTCGGGTCGAGGTCGCCCACGACGTTCGAGACGATGTGCATGACGTGCGAGTAGTACTCGAGGAAGAACTTGTCGGTAACCTCGACGCTACCGATCTTGGCCACCCGGCCGACGTCGTTGCGGCCGAGGTCGAGCAGCATCAAGTGCTCGGCCAGTTCCTTGGGGTCGCTCAGCAGCTCGTCCGCCAGTTCCTTGTCGCGCGTCGGCGTGGCGCCACGTTTGCGGGTGCCGGCGATGGGGCGGATGTTGACCTTGCCGTCCTGCACCTTGACCAGGATTTCCGGGCTTGAGCCCGCGACGGCGAAATCGCCGAAATCCAGCATGTACATGTAGGGCGAGGGGTTGGTGCGGCGCAGCGCGCGATAGAGCGCGGTCGGCGGCAGCGTGAACTCGGCCTCGAAGCGCTGGCTCAGCACCACCTGGAAGATGTCGCCGGCCCGGATGTATTCCTTGGCGTCCTCGACCATGCGGGCATACTGCTCGACGCTGGTGTTGGACTTGACCGCGATGGCGTCGATATCGGGCGGGGTCGAGGTGTAGGGCAGGGTGCGCCCCATGCGGCCAACGGCATCATCGATGCGGCTCTGCGCACCTTCCCAGGCCTGCCGGGCGGTCACGCCCGGGCGGATGTAGACCGGCGCAGTGAGATAGAGTTCGTCCTTCAGCGTATCGAACACGGCGAGCACGGTGGGCCGCATCAGGATCGCTTCGGGGAAACCCAGCGGATCCTCGTGGCGGTCGGGCAGCACCTCCATCAGGCGCACCATGTCGTAGCCGAGATAGCCGTAGATGCCGGCCGCAGTCGAGGGAAGACCGGGCGGCACTTCGGCCTGGCTCTCCGCCACCAGGGCGCGCAGCACATCGAGCGGCGGCTCGCTGACCGGGGTGAAGGCGTCGGGCGTCAGGCCGGCATTGCGATTGATGCTCGCCTGACCCCGCTCGACCTTGAGGATGATGTCCGGATCGAAGCCGATCATCGAGTAGCGCCCGACAGTGGCGCCATCCTGCACGCTCTCGAGCAGGAAGGTGTTCTTCCGCCCCTCGGCGAGCTTCAGGTAGGCGCCGATCGGCGTTTCCAGATCGGCGACGACACGCCGGAACACGATCTGGGCGCGGCCGGCATCGTATCCGGCCGCGAAGGCGCCGTACTGGTCGTCAGCGGTCATTGCAGGGCGCCGGTATCGGTAAGTTGCTTCAGGACCTGCTCGTTGATCCTGAGGCCGGCTTCCGACTTCAACCCGGTCAGCAGATCGCTGTAGAGCGCATCACGGCTCGACTCTTCGACGAACTTCTTGATCTCGGCCGTCTGGTCGGAGGTGCCCTGGTTCACTTCGACCACCTGGAACACCACGTGGTCGCCGTCGCCGTTCACCGCCGAGCCGAAATGCGTCGGGCCGCCGTTGAAGATCTCATTGGCTACCGCCTGGTTCAGCACGGTCGTGCCGTCGCCAGCGCGCTTCAGCGGCTGGCTGAGGATCGGGAACTGGCCGATGCTGCTGGCAACGTCGGCAAATGCGGTGCCGGCCTTCACCTGCTCGAGCAGCTTGGCTGCTTCGGCGGTGACGGCTTCGTCGGTCTTGGCATTGGTCCAGGCAGTGATCACCGCGTCGCGGACCTCGTCGAGCGTCTGGTCTCGCGCGTCCTCGACCTGCTTGAGGTCGAACCAGAGGTTGCGGGTCGAGCTCAGCTGGATGGTCGGAGCGAGGTTGCCCTGCTCGGCCTTGAACACCGCGGTGGCGATGCGCTGCGCATCCTCAGGGCCGACATCGGGGCTGTTGGCGAGCTCCGCACCGGTTTCGGTCAGCGGGACGGTCACGGTGTGGAGGCCAAAGCGCTCGGCGATCTCCGGCAGCGGCTTGAACGCGGCGCGCAGTTCCTCGATCTGGTCGAGCACGTCGGTATATTCGTTGCGGGCCTGGGTGAGCGCCAACTGCTTGGCGATATCGGCCTTGGCGTCCTCGAGGCTGATGACGCCGCCCGGCTCGATCGCCGAAACGGTGACGGCGCGCTTCGAGCCGATGCCCTCGATGATGACGTAGTCGTTCAGCGCCAGCCCGAACGCCGCGTCGGCCAGGCTGCTATCGGTGATCTCGGTCTTGCTGAGGTTGCCCAGATCCTGCGCGCTCGCGCCGCTGGCGGCGAGCACGTCGGCGAACGGCGTAGCGGCGGCCTTGCCGTCGGTGAAGGCCTTCTCGAGCTCGGGCGTGTTGAGCACCACCTGCTTGACGGTGCGCCGCTCGATCTTCACGCGGCTCTGCTTGGTGCGCTCGTATTCGGCCGCGACGTCTTCATCTGAAATGGTCTTGGTAGCGGCGATCGCCTCGGGTGACAGCGCCAGCAGCTCGATCGTACGGGTCGCCTTGGTGCGGAAATTGGCCTGGTTGTCCTTGAGGTAGGTCGCCAGCTCTTCTTCCGTCGGTTCGGCAACCGGGGGCAGGGCCTGGGCGTTCAGGATGAAGTAGTCGACAGTCCGCGTGTCGCCCGAAAAGCGGCTCAACAGCTCGGTAGCGGTCGTAGGCGCCGGCGCACCGGAGAGCAGGCCGCTCACCAGTTGCTGGCGGCGCGCCGCCTTGGTCTGGAGGTCGAAATACTCAGCTTCGGTGAAACCATTCTGTTGCAGCACGCGCAGGAAATTGCTGCGATCGAACGCACCAAGCGCGCTCGAAAAGCTCGGGTCCTCGCGCAGCATCTTGCCGAGGCGGTCCTCGGAGACGCCGAGGCCGAGGTCCTCGCCGAGCTTGTTGACGGCGGCCTCACCAGCGAGCCGGTCGAGCACCGCGCCCGGTACGCCGAAGACATTGGCTTCCTCGACGGTCGGCACGCGCCCGATCTGCTGGGCGACAGCATTGATCTGGGTATTGTAGGCGCGCTGATAGTCGCGAACCGAAATATCCTGTCCGGCGACGGTGGCTACGGTGTTCGTGCCAAAGCCGGTGATGACGTTCGAAATACCGAACCCCGCCAGGCCGACAATCAGAAAGGCGCCGAGAATCTTGCCGAACCAGGTCTTGGTCAGGTGGCGAAAGCTATCGAGCATCGAGACAAATCCAACAACAGCCGCCTCCCCGGCGGGCGGCGGATACTAGACAGGGTCGAGTTTGTGCCGCAAGGCACATCGGGACGGGGGTTATGGGAAACTCCCACAATAGGCAAGTAGAAGGAGCGTCAAGGTGACGGCAGAGATAACGCCGCTGATCGCGGGCAACTGGAAGATGAACGGCACCACGGCCTCCCTGGGGGAGGTGCAGAAGCTTGCCGCGCTCCTCGCCAATGGCGGCGGCCCGCGGGGAACGGTGGTGATCTGTCCGCCTGCCACGCTGCTCGAGCGGCTCAACGAACTGGCGGCTCCCGCGGGCATCGTCACCGGTGGACAAGACTGCCATCCGGCCGCCAGCGGCGCCCATACCGGCGATATCAGCGCGCAGATGCTGGCCGATGCCGGGGCGCAGTTCGTGATCGTCGGCCATTCGGAACGCCGCACCAACCATGGTGAAACCGATGTGCTGGTGCAGCAGAAGGCGCTCGCGGCGCACGCCTCCGGGCTCGTGCCGATCATCTGCGTGGGCGAGATCGAGGCCGAGCGTGACGCCGGCAATGCCGTCGCCGTGGTTATCGGGCAACTCGAACGCTCGGTGCCGGATGACTGGTCGGGTCACGACATCGTCATCGCCTACGAGCCCGTGTGGGCCATCGGCACCGGCCGTACTCCCACTTCGAGCGACATCGCTGAGATGCATAATGCCATCCGCGACCAGCTGAAATCCCGCTTCGGCGAGCCCGGCGCGGCAGTGCGCATCCTCTATGGCGGCTCGATGAAGCCGTCCAACGCCAGCGAGATCCTGCGCATCGCCAACGTCAATGGCGGGCTGGTCGGGGGCGCAAGCCTCTTGGCAAACGACTTCCACGCCATTATCTCCGCCCTCTAGAAGACGCATCCGGCGCCGAGCGAAAGGCGGCGGATGGCGCTGGCATTTGTGTTGGCGCGCGTGTAGAAGGCGCGCCAAACCGATATCGAAAGCCTGAAGGTCCAATGGCCAACGTCCTGATCGTCGCCTACCTCCTGATCGTGCTCGCGCTGATTGCAGTGATCCTGCTGCAGCGGTCGGAGGGCGGCGGGCTTGGTATGGGTTCCTCGAATGCCAACGGGCTGATTTCGGTCCGTGGTTCGGCGAACCTTCTGACCCGCACCACGGCAATCCTCGCGGCCCTGTTCTTTGCCTCGGCCATCGGCCTGACGATTCTCTCCTCGGTTGATCGCGGTACGAGCTCCATCCTCGACCGCGCCGCCCAGGGTGGCGACGCGGCGCCGACGACCGTGCTCGACGCGCTGCAGCAGCTGCAGCAGCAGAGCGCCGGTGACTTGCCGGTTCCGACTGACACGACCACCGCGCCGGCGCCGGCCACGACGACCACTCCGTCGACCACCACCGAAGCTCCGGCGACCACCACCGAAGCTCCGGCGACCGGTTCCGACCTGCCGGTGCCCACCGAAACGGCGCCCGCTACCGAAGCTCCGGCGGCGCCGGCGACGACAGAACAACCAGCGGCGCCCGCCAACTGAGGCCGCCGCGACAGCGAACCGGGGAAGGGGATGGCAACATCCCCTTCTTCTTTTTGTGTGGGGTGCCGTTCGTGATCGGCGGCGCTCTTGAGAATCAGAACTTCGACCGAATAGGATAAAGGCCCATGGCTCGGTACGTTTTCATCACCGGTGGCGTGGTTTCCTCATTGGGCAAAGGCCTTGCGTCCGCCGCTCTCGGAGCGGTGCTGCAGGCTCGTGGCTACAAGGTCCGCCTCCGCAAGCTCGACCCCTACCTCAATGTCGATCCGGGCACGATGTCGCCCACCCAGCACGGCGAGGTGTTCGTCACCGACGACGGCGCGGAAACCGACCTCGATCTCGGTCATTACGAGCGCTTCACCGGTCGGCACGCCAACAAGCGCGACAACATCACCACCGGCCGGATCTATTCCGACATCATCGCCAAGGAGCGCCGCGGCGATTACCTCGGCGCCACCGTGCAGGTGATCCCGCACGTCACCGACGCCATCAAGGACTTCATCCGCGAGGGCAACGAGGATTTCGACTTCGTGCTCGTCGAGGTCGGCGGCACCGTCGGCGATATCGAAGGCCTGCCGTTCTTCGAGGCGATCCGCCAGTTCGGCAACGACCTGCCGCGCGGCCACGCCATCTATGTCCACCTGACGCTGATGCCGTTCATTCCGTCGGCCGGCGAGCTGAAGACCAAGCCGACCCAGCATTCGGTGGCGACGCTGCGCTCCATCGGCATCGCGCCGGACATTCTGCTGATCCGCTGCGATCGTCCGATCCCGCATTCCGAGCGCAAGAAGCTGGCGCTGTTCTGCAACGTGCGCGAGAGCGCGGTGATCCAGGGCCTCGACGTCGCTTCGATCTACGACGTGCCGCTCGCCTACCACAAGGAAGGCCTCGACCGCGAAGTGCTCGCTGCTTTCGGCATCGAGGACGCACCGGCGCCGGACCTCAAGGCCTGGGAGGATGTGTCCTCCCGCCTCCACAACCCGGAGGGCGAGGTCAACATCGCCATCGTCGGCAAATATACCGGCCTCAAGGACGCGTACAAATCGCTCAGCGAAGCCCTGGTGCATGGCGGCATCGCCAACCGGGTGAAGGTCAACCTCAACTGGATCGACTCCGAGATCTTCGAGCACGAGGATCCGGCGCCCTATCTCGAACATATCCACGGCATCCTGGTGCCGGGCGGCTTCGGCGAGCGTGGCTCGGCAGGGAAGATTCAGGCGGCCCGCTTCGCGCGGCTGAAGGACGTGCCGTATTTCGGCATCTGCTTCGGCATGCAGATGGCCTGCATCGAGGCGGCGCGGAACACCGCCGGCATCAAGAACGCCAATTCCACCGAGTTCGGCCCGACCAAGGAACCGATCGTCGGCATCATGACCGAGTGGACCAAGGGTAACGAGCAGGTTACGCGCAGTTCCGAAACCGATCTCGGCGGCACCATGCGTCTCGGCTCCTACCCGGCGCAGCTCGCCAAAGGGTCTCGCGTCGCCGACATCTACGGCTCGACCCGCATCACCGAGCGGCACCGTCACCGCTACGAAGTGAACATGAACTACCGCAAGGTACTCGAGGCGAATGGCCTGCTGTTCTCCGGCGTCTCGCCTGACGGCAAGCTGCCCGAGATCGTCGAACGCACCGACCACCCGTGGTTCATCGGCGTGCAGTTCCACCCGGAGCTGAAGTCGAAGCCGTTCGAGCCGCACCCGCTCTTTGCCAGCTTCATCGAAGCGGCGAAGGAACAGAGCCGGCTGGTCTGATGGAAATCCGTACGGCGCGGCTGCTGCTGCGCCGCCCACGTGCTGACGACCTGGACGCGTTCTTTGCGATCATGTCGGACGCGCGAGGGATGCGCTACTGGTCGACGCTGCCGCACGCCGATCGTGAGGTGACCCGCGCCTGGCTCGACCAGAAGATCGAGCGCACGGCAGCGGGTGGCGAGGATTTCGCGATCGAGTTCGAGGGCCGGTTGGTCGGCGATGTCGGCGCGGGCCGCCTGCCGGATTTCGGTTTCATGATCCACCCCGGCTATTGGGGGCGGGGGATTGCTTCCGAGGCGGCGGCGGCTTTCATCGACTACGCCTTCTCGCGCCAGCTCACCGACCAGTTGCTGGCCGATGTCGACCCGCGAAACCTCGCATCGCTGCGGGTGCTGGAGAAGCTCGGTTTTGCCAGGACCGGCGAAGCGAAGAATACGTTCCTGCTCGGCGACGAATGGTGCGACAGCATCTATCTCGCGCTGCCCGGCCCGCGATAGGCTCCAGGGATTTCAGGAGTTCCAGTTGTCCGAGCTTCGAACGGCGCGCCTGGTGCTGCGCCGCGCCATTCCTGCCGACATCCTGGCGATGCACGCCATCCTCAGCTCGCCTGAGGCCATGCGCTATTGGGCGACGCTGCCGCACGTATCGATGGCAGAGACAGAAACGTGGTTCGAGGCGCAGTTCTTCAGCGGTGACCCGGCGCGCGACGAATGGGTCATCGTTCAGGATGGGCAGGTGATCGGCAATATCGGCATCTGGAAGATGCCGGAGATGGGCTTCATCCTGCATCCCGGCGCATGGGGCAAAGGCCTCGCGACGGAAGCGGCCTCGGCGTTTCTCACCTATGCCTTCGCGACCTATCCGATCGAGGCGGTGACTGCCGACGTCGACCCGCGCAATGCGGCCTCGCTGAAGCTGCTGCAGTGCCTCGGCTTTGCTGTCACCGGCGCCGCCGAGAACACGTTCCTCGTCGGCGATGAGTGGTGCCACAGCGTCTATCTGGCGCTGCCGCGCCCCACCGCGTAGGGCGCGTCCAGGAAACACTGCAGTGTTTCAAAGCGTGAGCCTAGGCGGCAACACGCTGCTCGGCCTTGGCCTCCGCTACCCGCTGCAGGTAACCCATCAGCTTCGAGCGGCTCTTGATGCTGTCGGCAACTGGGGTTCGCATTGGCCAGGCAGCCATCGGACCCAGCAGTCCGTAGGCCGTCACATCCGCCATCGAAGGACGGCTGCCCACGAGGAACGGCTTGTCGCCGAGGATCGCCTCGATGGCGTCAAGGTCCGACTTGCCTTTTGCGGCAATCGTCTCGGCGCTGTGTCGCGCCATCCCGCGAGCGCCCAACTGGTTTCGGAAGTGGCGGCAGATCATGGTGGCGACGGGGCCGGCCATGATACCCGGCACCATTCGGGCCGCCATGGCGCGCACCGCTTCGATGCCCGCAGGGTGAACAAACAGCTCCCATTCGAACACCATGTGGAAGTGCTCCTCGAGCATGCGCCGCAGCGTGTGCGACAGCGCCCGCTGCTCGTCGGCGAGGTCGCGGTCGATATCGAAGCCGCTGCGCCGTGCCAACAGTTCGATGATCACCTCGCTGTCGCCGATCCGCTCGCCGTCCAGTTCGATCCATGGGCTCTTGCCCTTCGGCCCTTTGGACGGAACGTCCTCGAACTCCTGGTCATAGGGGATGCCGGCGAGATCCAGCCACTTGAGCAGCTTGAGCGCAAACGGGCCCGAGGTCGGCAGTCCCCAATCGGGCGAGAAGGTAGACACGGTGAGTTTCGACATCGCGACACCACTTGCTTACCATTGGTAAGTTACCATACTTACCGTTGGTAAGTTGTCAATGGATCGAGATGGCAGGGCGCAGTCGGGTCACCCGAGAGTCGATCGTCGAGCATGCCCGGCGGATCGTCGCCGAGCATGGCACCGCGGCATTGACCTTCCAGGCGCTGGCCGGAGCGCTGGGGGTATCCAAGCAGGCCATCATCTACTGGTATCCCAACAAGTGGGAACTGATCCGCGACTTCTCGCTTCCCGAACTCAAGGCCGAAGCCGATGTGCTGATCGCGGCGGTCAAACCGACAGCATCAGGCGCTGCAGCGGTCGAACGCTTCATTCGCGCGCTGGTGGCGCATCACCTCGCCGACCTCGGCCGTTTCCGTATGCTCTATCTCGCGCCGCAATTCGACGAGCGGGCGGCCGTACCTGGGACAGGCGAACTGCTCGCGCCGATTCACGCGGCGACCTCGTCGATGTACAGCGCCCTGGCGGACAAGCTCAGCCCTGAATTCACGGGAGGCGAGGACGCACGCCGCCTGGCCGTCGCTGCCCACATGGCCGGGATCGGCTTCATTACCATGGTGGCGCTGGCGGACGCGATGGACGATCCGATGGCACATCGGGTCGATGCGATGCTGGATGCGCTGGTGGCGCTGTTGACCCGGGCGCCGGCCGCTGCACAATAGCGGCGAACCGGAGTTTCAGTCGTGGCCGAAATCCTCTCTCTCTCGAAAGCCCGCAAGGCCAAGGCGCGCGTTGCCAAGGAGCAGGTTGCGACGGAGAACCGGATCAAGTTTGGGCGCACCAAGGCGGAGCGGCAGCTTGAGAAGGCGCAGGAATCACTCGAGACGCGGCGGATAGACGCGCATCTGCGCGACCCCGATGGCAGCGAGGGGTAGGGAAATTCGCCCCGCGTTGCGCTAGCCTCCTCTGATGAGCGTAACGAGGTCGCGTGGCCGCCCGCCCTATGCCGATAGCCTGACCCCCGCCGAATGGCGGGTGGCCGATGCCATCCGGCATGGCGGCACCGACCGCACCATCTCGAAGCGCCTCGGCATCAGCAGCGACGCGGTGAAGTTCCACGTCGGCAATATCCTGGGCAAGCTCGGCTTCGCCGATCGCCGCGCCCTCCGGCAATGGGCCGGGGTGCCGCAGGCCAGCGCGCTTGGGCGGCACAGGCAAAGGGGAGACGACATGGCATCGGCTACTGAAGTTCTGGAGCGCAACGACGTCCAGTGGGGGACTATCGGGCAGCTGTCTCGCTCGGTTCACGACATTGCGGCGGCCGAGGCCTGGTATCGCGATGTGCTGCGGCTGCCGCACCTTTACACCTTCGGCAACCTCGCCTTCTTCGATTGCGGCGGCACCCGGCTGATGCTGAGCACCGGCGAGAAAGCCGAGGCCGACGGCTACGTCATCTATTTCCGCGTCCCCGACATTCACGCCGCGCACCGGGAGTTGCAGCAACGGGGCGCGGTGTTCCAGTCGGCGCCGCATATGATTCACCGGCATGCCGACGGCACCGAGGAATGGATGGCGTTCTTCGGCGACAACGAGGGTCGGCCGCTCGGCATCATGTGCCAGGTCCCGCCGGCTTGACGGTTACAGGCCTGTTCCTTGAAAAGCCTCGCGGCATGATGCAGGTATCGGGTTAGGGCAGGGATGTTGCCCTGACCGGAGCTATTGCCTTGACCACACTTTATGACTTTTCCGCCCCGTTGCTCGGTGGGGCCGAGCAGCAGCTGTCAGCCTATCGCGACAAGGTCGTGCTGGTGGTCAACGTCGCCAGCAAATGCGGTTTCACTCCGCAATATACCGGGCTCGAGAAGCTGTACGAAACCTACAAGGACCGTGGCCTCGTCGTCCTCGGCTTCCCCTGCAACCAGTTCGGCGAGCAGGAGCCGGGCACTGAGGCGGAGATCGCGGCGTTCTGCGACCTCAACTACAACGTCACCTTTCCGATCTTCGGCAAGGTGATGGTCAATGGCCGCGGCGCGCTGCCGCTCTACCAGTGGCTGCGCCGCAAGGCGCCGGGCCTGCTCGGTGTGCAGCTGATCCCGTGGAACTTCACCAAGTTCCTCGTCGATCGCAGCGGCAAGAACGTCCAGCGCTTCGCCTCGGCGACGGAGCCGGCTGACATCGCGCCCGCTATCGAGAAGTTGCTCTAGTCGGAGCCGTCCACTCCAGGCTCAGTTTGCGCCGCGTTTGTCTCGGTGTGCGAGGATGCTTGTGAGCCCGCCTCTGGGGCGGCGCCACGCCGGAACAGCATGACGCCCCAAGCGGCAAGCGCCGAGGCGGCGCAGATTGCGATGATAAGACCGAGGGACATCGCTCACCCCTTGTGATGGATGCGCCGTCGCTCGGCCCGTGTTTCGTGCCGTTCCTCGTGCAGCGCCTTGCGGTCGACGACCCGTCCCCGCCAGAACAGCACCGCGCCCCAGGCCACAAAACCTAAGAGCACCACCAGAGCCAAGACCACCCCACCCGGCATCTCGCCACCTCGTTTGGGTTGCTGAGGAGGACGATATGCCTGTTACGGCGGGGTGAACAGGGGTTCGCGCGGGCCCTATCGCTCAGTCGCGATGGTACCGATGGGGCGGTGCCGAGCTATTTTCGTTTCAGATCCCACGATGCATAGAGCCGGTTCAGCTCCTCCGGGGTCCCGGTGAAGACATGCGGCAGGCCGGATGCCAGCGCCAGCTGTCGATACTTGCCGGCCGCGTTCCGCGACTTCCACAGCCAGCGGAGCATCAGCCAGTTCAGCGAGTCCTGTTCCCCCTCCAGGGCGCCGGCTCGCGACTTCTGAAACAGGGTGCGGTAGAAATAGCGGCGATAGCGCGTGGCGAGGCCCGCATCGATAACCAGAATGGCCGTGGCCCGTCGAACCCGCTGTGGCGCCAGTCGCGAATAACCGCCGTCGATGACCCAACTTGGCTCAAGGATGACCTGGTCGTGCAGGGCGGCGAACTCCTCCTCGGGCCGCACCTGCCAGTTGGTATTGGGCAGGTGCTGCAGGCGGTCGAGGTGGATGGCAGGAATATCGAGCTTCTGTGCCACGGCGACGGCCAAGGTCGATTTGCCCGAGTTGGTGGGGCCCAGGATCATGATCCTGCGACCGAGACTGGCAAGTGGAGGCAGGTCCTGCACGTCGTTCCTCCAGAGACAGAAATGCCGCCCCAGCACTGGGCTGGAGCGGCATAGCAGTTTGAATGAGACTCACTCGGCCGGCTGCATGTCCTTGCCGGTGTAGACTTCGTCCACCCAGTACTGGTCGCGGCGCCAGAAGCCGTTGAACGGGGTCAGCGAGGCCTGGGTGTAGGCGCCCATCAGGCCGAACTCGATCCAGTCGTCTTCATCGACGTCGGACGGCAGGGTGAAGATCTGCGGCAGCACGTCATAGCTGTCGCAGGTCGGGCCCCAGACGGTGAAATCGGAGAACTCGCCGTCATTGTCGTGCAGGCGCGGACCACGCCACACCCGGGTCGGCGGGGTGAAGTGCATGAACTTCACTTCCATCAGCGAGCCGTAAGCGCCGTCGTTGAGGTAGACCGACTGTCCGCCGCGCTGGTGTTTTACACGCAGCAACAGTGAAGTGGAGGACGTCACCAGCGCACGGCCCGGCTCGATGATCAGCTCGGGCTTGGAGCTGGCGAAGTTGTCCTTCACCGCCTGCGAGATGGTCTCGAAATAATAGTCCATCGGCGGCGCTTCGGAGGTCGGGTAGGGGGCAGGATAGCCGCCGCCAATGTTCAGGCGCTTGAGCTCGATGCCCGACTCTTCAGCAATTTTGGCGGCTGCCGCGATGTGACGCTCGTAGGCATAAACGTCCTCGCACTGCGAGCCGACGTGGAAGCAGAGCGACGGCGTGTAGCCCATCTGGTCGACGAGCCGGACGATCTCGGCGGCGCCGTCCTGCATCACGCCGAACTTGATGCCGAAATCGTAGGATTTCAGCGCCTTGCCGGCCTTGAAGCGGGTGGTCACCTCGATGTCGCGCGACGGCGACACCACCGCCGCCAGCTGGTCGAGCTGCTGCGGGTGATCGATGGTGAACGAGCGAACCCCGAACTCCTCATAGGCGCGCTCGATCTCGCGCTTGTTCTTGATCGGGTTGTTGTAGTGCATCGCCGCGCCCGGGGCGTTATCACGCACCAGCTCCATCTCCATGTTGGAGGCGACGTCGAAGGCCTTCAGGCCCTCTTCGTGCAGCTGGCGGATAATGTGCGGCGACGGGTTGCACTTGACCGCATAGGTCAGGAGGCCGTCGAACCCCTTCTTGAACACCTTGGTCGCCCGGTGCAGTTCTTTCTTGGAGAACAGGAAGCTCGGAAAATCCGGCTCCTCGCTGGCGATAAGCTGCGACGTGTTGGTGTAGACCGTGGTCGGCTCAGTCATTGGGCGGCTAACCTTTCAGGGGTCTTGTACGAGAAGGTCCTCGGGGCAGAAAAGTGAGCGCTGCATATAGGGTCGATTGACCTACTGGGCAACGTCATATTTCGGGGATTACCAATCGGTAAGCCCAGCACCTAAAAGGCGCCAGATTCGCGGCGTTTGTCGGGCCATCGCGCCCACGGTTCGCGGCGCACTATCGCCCGAGGATATGACGATGTCGAAACAGGGTTTGGTCTTGGTGCTCGGAGGCGTTGCGGCGGGCGCCGCGCTGGTGTTCGGCTACGCCGAGCTTTCGAGTCGCACCGCCGAGCCGCCGGCCATGGTCAGCGCCGTGCAAGCCACCGAACCGGCCGCGGCCGAAACGCGCGCCGTTCCTGCCACCCGCACCGAGCTGCAGCTCAGCTTCGCGCCGGTGGTGAAGTCGGTCACCCCCTCGGTAGTCAATGTCTACGCCACGACGATCAGCCAGCGCGCCACCTCACCGTTCCTCGATGATCCGTTCTTCCAGCGCTTCTTCGGCGGCGATGGGCCGTTCATGGACAGCCGGCCGCAGAAATCGCAGTCGCTCGGCTCCGGTGTGATCGTCGATGGCGCCGGCGTCATCCTCACCAACCACCACGTCATCGAAGGCGCGACCGACATCCGCGTTTCGACCAATGACGGACACGAGTACCCGGTCGACCTGGTGCTCGACGATCCCAAGACCGATCTTGCCGTGCTGAAGGTCAAGGACGCCAAGGGCGCGACCTTCCCGGCGCTGGCCTTTGCCGATTCCGACCAGCTCGAGGTCGGCGACCTGGTGCTCGCCATCGGCAATCCGTTCGGTGTCGGCCAGACCGTCACTTCCGGCATCGTCTCGGCGCTGGCGCGCACCGGCGTCGAGAGCTCGAACTACGAGTTCTTCATCCAGACCGACGCGGCGATCAACCCGGGCAATTCCGGCGGCGCGCTGGTCGATCTGCAGGGCCGGCTGGTCGGGGTCAATACCGCGATCGTGTCGCGCTCCGGCGGCTCGGTCGGCATCGGCTTCGCCATCCCGGCCAATATGGCCAAGCTCGTTGCCGAGACCGGCATTGCCGGTGGGGCGCTGGTGCGTCCGTGGTTCGGCGCCCGCATGCAGCCGGTGACCGCCGATCTCGCCGACAGCCTCGGGCTTGGCCAGGCACGCGGCGCGCTGATCAGCGAGATCGCCCCGGGTGGTCCGGCCGAGAAGGCCGGCTTTGCCGATGGCGACGTGATCCTGGCGGTCGACGGGTTCAACATCGAGCAGCCCAGCGCGTTCGATTTCCGCCTTGCCACCAAGCCGGTCGGCGCCACGGCGGACCTGCAATATTTCCGCGCCGGCAAGACCGAGGACAAGATCATCACCCTCGAAGCGCCTCCGGGCACCGCCAAGCCTGTCACCGTTTCGGGCAACACGCGCTTCGCCGGCACCACCGTCGAAACCGTGACGCCCGCCGTGGCGCAGGAGCTGGGGCTGCCCTACGACACCCATGCAGTGGTGGTGCGCGGCATCGAGTCCGGCTCGCCCGCCGACGATATGGGTTTGCGTGCCGGCGACCTGATCATCAGTCTCAACGGCAATGCGACCGATGATGCCGAGCGTTTCGGCAAGCTCGCCAATGACCGTCCGCAGAGCTGGCGGGTTGTGCTACAGCGGGGCGGCCGGATCGTCCGGGCCGAGGTGAGTGGTTGATGCTTTCGCTGTTCGATGATGCCGCGCCGCGTCCGCTCGCCGAGGCCCTGAGGCCGCAGCGGCTCGCCGACGTCATCGGGCAGGATCACCTCCTGGGACCCAACGGCCCGATCGGCCGCATGGTCGCAGCCGGCCGGGTCTCGTCGTTCATCCTGTGGGGCCCGCCGGGCGTCGGCAAGACCACCATTGCCCGGCTGGTGGCAAAGGAAGTCGGGCTCGATTTCGTACAGCTGAGCGCGGTGCTGTCCGGCGTCGCCGACCTCCGCAAGGTGATCGCCGACGCCAAGGCGCTGCGTTTGGGGGCAGGGCGGCAGACGGTGATGTTCGTCGATGAACTCCACCGCTTCAACCGCACCACGCAGGATGCGCTGCTGCCGCATGTCGAGGACGGCACCGTCATCCTGATCGGCGCCACCACGGAGAATCCGAGCTTCTCGATGGTCGCGGCGCTGCTGTCGCGCGCCAAGGTCTATACCCTCCGCCGCTTCGAGAAGCCCGACCTCGCCATCCTTGCTGAGCGGGCTGAGGCGCATGTGGGCAGGAAGCTGCCGATCAGCGCCGAAGCGCGCGATGCGCTGCTCGAGATGGCAGATGGCGATGGCCGCTATCTCATCGGCCTCGCCGAGGAACTGTTCGCGCTGCCGGAGGATGCGATGCTCGATGTCGCCGCCCTCGCCGAGACGGTGCAGAAGCGGGCGCCGGTCTACGACAAGGGGCAGGAGGAGCATTACAACCTGCTCAGCTGCTTCCATAAAAGCCTGCGCGGCTCCGACGTGCAGGCGGCGATGTACTGGGCGCAGCGCATGCTGGTGGGTGGCGAGCACCCCGACACCATCTTCCGGCGCCTCGCCTGCGCCGCCTCCGAGGATGTCGGCATGGCCGATCCACAGGCCATGGTGCAGGTGATCACTGCCTGGAACGCCTTCGAACGCACCGGTTTCCCCGAGGGCGAGCTGTTCATGGCGCAGGCGATCGCCTATGTCGCCACGGCTCCGAAATCCAACGCCGCCATGCTTGGCTTCGCCAATGCCAAGGCGCTGGCCCAGCAGACCGGCTCGCTGCCGCCGCCCAAGCACATCCTCAACGCCCCAACCAAGCTGATGAAAGAGCTCGGCTACAACAAGGGCTACCGCTACGACCACGATTATCCGGATGCGTTCTCGGGCCAGGAGTTCTTCCCGGACGAGTTGGCCGGCGATCGCCGCCCCGAGTTCTACCAGCCGAACGAGCGCGGCTTCGAGCGCGAGGTGATCAAGCGGCTCGACTTCTGGTCCGGCCGCCGCGAACAGCGCCGCGAGGAAGAGGGCGGGGAGTAGAGCAGTTTCGGCTCCCCTGCCCCTTGAGGG
>NZ_CAXUPH020000002.1:0-820786 GCF_964252795.1 Devosia sp. LjRoot16 | reverse complement strand
TTGTTCTGATCGCCGATTGGGGGCTTAGTTGGTAGTGCGTACGAATGGGCAGGGCGCGATGCCCACACTCCTCGGGCTGGCGGCGAAAGCTGCCGGCCCCATTGCTGCTTTCACGCTGGTGAGTCTGCTCTCCAATCTCATCATGCTGGTCGGCTCGATCTTCATGCTGCAGGTTTACGACCGGGTGTTGCCCAGCCGGTCGCTGCCGACGCTGTGGGCGTTGGCGCTGCTGGTGGTCGGCATGTACGGGGTCTATGCCATCGTCGAGGTGGTGCGGACGCGGATGGCGGCGCGCTTCTCCGCGTTGGTCGATGCGACCGTTGCGCCATTAGCGTTCCAGGCTGGGATCCGGGCGAAGCTCCTGAGCCAGACCGGGCCGCAGGCCGATCCGGTGCGCGATGTCGATTCGGTGCGGCAGTTCCTCGCCGGACCCGGGCCGATGTCGCTGTTCGATCTGCCGTGGCTACCGGTCTATGTGGCAGCGATCTTCCTGCTGCATCCGCTGCTCGGCTGGGTGACGGTGGGCGGCGCGGTGGTCATGACGCTGCTGCTGGTCGCCAACGAGCTGCTGTCGCAGCGGCCTTCGAAGGACGTGGCGGTGGCCACCGCCCGGCGCCAGACGCAGTTCGACGATGCGCGCTCCAGCGCCGAGTCGGTGGCGGCGATGGGGCTGATGCCGGCCATTGTCGCGCGCTGGAAGGGCGCCAGCGCCGAGCTCAACCAGGCGCAAAGGCGGGCCGGCGACAGCAGCGGCCTCTATTCGGCACTCACCAAGTCGTTCCGCTTCCTGCTGCAATCGGCGGTGCTGGCGGCGGGCGCCTATCTGGTCATTCGCAACGAAGCCACCGGCGGGGTGATGATCGCTGCCTCGATCATTTCGTCGCGGGCGCTGGCGCCGATCGAACAGATCACCGGCCAGTGGCGGGCCTTCGTCGCGGCGCGGCAGGCCTGGCGTCGCCTCGCCAGTGCGCTCTCTGCCACCCAGACCCGGCAGCCGGAGGTGACGCTGCCGGCGCCATCGCACAGCCTCAGCGTCCAGCAGCTCGCCGCGGGGCCGAGCCGCCAGGCGGTCATCGTGCAGGGCGTGACATTCGAGCTCCAGGCCGGTGAGGCCGTGGGCATCCTGGGGCCATCGGGCTCCGGCAAATCCACCGTGGCCCGTGCGCTGGTGGGCGCCTGGCCGGTGTTGCAGGGCGAGATCCGCCTCGATGGGTCCGAACTCAGCCATTTCGATGCCGATAGGCTGGGCCGGCATGTCGGCTACCTGTCGCAGCACGTCGAACTGTTCGCCGGCACCGTCGCCGAGAACATCTCGCGCTTCCAGCCCGACGCCGACGAGCAGGCGCTGTTCGCCGCGGCGACGGCGGCGCAGGTGCACGAGCTGATCGCCTCGCTGCCCAAGGGTTATGAAACGCTGATCGGCGAGCGCGGCGCCGCGCTCTCGTCGGGCCAGCGCCAGCGGATCGGGCTGGCACGGGCGCTCTATGGCAATCCGTTCCTCATCGTCCTCGACGAGCCGAACTCCAATCTCGATCCCGAGGGCGACCAGGCCCTGACCGAAGCGATCAAGGCGGCCAAGGCGCGCGGCGCCATCGTCGCCATCGTGGCGCATCGTCCGAGCGCCATTCTCGCCGCCGACAAGGTGCTGTTCATGCGCGGCGGGCGGCAGCAGGCTTTCGGGCCCAAGGACGAAATCCTCGCCCGGATCGCGCAGCCGCCGGCGGCGACGAAGCCCGCGGCGGTAACGCAACCTGCTCCGGCGACCAAGCAAAGAAGCATAGCCGTGGTGCCCAATGTCCAGTGATAGCGCCGAGGCCCAGGCCAGCAGCAGCCTCAAACGGCATTCGGCGTTCGCCGTCGGGCTGACCGTCGCGGTGGTTGGCGGGCTCGGCCTCTGGGCCTCGCTGACCGAGATTGCCGGGGCGGTGGTGGCGAGTGGCACGGTGGTGGTCGAAGGCGGGGCCAAGCGGGTGCAGCATCAGGAGGGCGGCATTGTTGCCGAGATCCTGGTCGAGAACGATGAGCTGGTCGAACAGGGCCAGTTGCTGCTGCGGCTCGATGGCACCTCGGTCGAGGCCTCGCTGGCCGTGGTTGAGGCGCAGCTCGATGACATGCTGGCGCGGCGTTCGCGGCTGGTGGCGGAAGGCAGCAATGCTGCTCAGATGCAGCATCCATCGGCTCCCGGCTGGACCCCCGGCCAGGGTTTCGAGGCTGTCTACGCCGAGCAGGGGCGGCTGAGACAGTCGCGGGCGCTGTCGCTGGAAGGCCAGCAGGCCGGGCTCGAGGAGCAGGGCGAGCAGCTGATGCAGCAGATCGCTGGCCTTGGGGCGCAGCGGGCCGCGCTCAGCACGCAGCTCGAGGTGCTCGAGGAAGAGTGGCGCGGCCTCAACGAGCTGCTCGATGACGGGCTGACCAATGTCGGCCGCACCAATGCCAACAAGACCCAGCGCGCCGGCATCGCCGGCGAGATCGGGCGGATCGATACCGATATCGCGGCCGCGAGAGCCTCGATCGCCGAGCGCGAGATCGCCCACGCGCAGCTGCGCGACGCGTTCCAGGCCCAGGTGCTTGAGGAACTGCAGCAGGTCAATGTCAGCATCGCCGAGCTGCTGCAGCAAAAGATTGCCGCCGAGGATCGGCTGCAGCGGCTGGAGCTTCGCGCGCCGCAGCCGGGCATGATCCACGAGTCGAAGGTGCAGACGGTGGGCGGCGTGGTTTCTGCCGGCGAGACGCTGATGCTGATCGTGCCGGCCAATCCCGACATCGTGGTCGATGCCCGGGTCAGCCCGATGGATGTCGACAAGGTGGCGGAACGGCAGGAGGTGGTGCTGCACCTCTCGAGCCTCGATGCCCGCACTACGCCGGAGCTGATGGCCTCGGTCCGCGCCATTTCACCGGCCACCTCGGTCGACCCGACCACCGGTGCGTCCTTCTACACGGTGCGGATCTCGGTCGGGAGCGAGCAGTTGGCGCTGTTGCCGGCAGGAACGCGGTTGGTCCCGGGCATGCCTGCCGACGCCTTCATCGAGACCGGCAACCGGACGGTGCTCAGCTACCTGATGAAGCCTTTGCTCGATCAGGTGATGCACACGTTCCGCGAGGATTGACGGGGCGCGGGACCCACCTATCTGATGCCCTCCGACAGCCAGGACATTCGCCCAAAAGTGCGCCATCCGTTGCGAATTCAGCCACTTGCTCCAACCTACGCTGCATATGGTGCGGTGCTGGAACTGCTTGCCGGCTATGCCCCATTTGCCGGCTTCCGTCTTGACCAGGCCAGCGCGATCGTCAGGGCGCAACTGAAGAGCGGGAACCACATCGCGGTATTTGCAGCCGACGACCAGTTGGTCGGCTACCTGGGGTGGATCCACACCAGCCCCGCAGCGGCGGAACGCTGGGTCAAGGATCTAGGCGAGCTGGAGACTGTTCCAAACGGCGAGGCGCTGGCCATCACGGTCGTCGTCAGCACCACGCCGGCTGCTACCGAGATGATGACTCGTCGATGCCGGGAGCTGCATCGGGGCTATCGAGGCTACTTCATACGCACCTATGGCGACGGCCGGGAGTCGACGAAGCGGTCGGTGCTCAGTCGGTAGGCGTTCGTCCCAGCGCGGGATAGTGCTGTCGTATCGCTGAGCACCTGAAGTCCGTTGTTTCTGGAACTGTGCTTTGCCCCGGTGCGAGGGGCGCTGACGCCCTCGCACCCAGCTCTATCCCAATGCCTTACGCGGCCGCAGGGGCGTCGGTCAGCTGGGCCAGCTTCACCTGGGTCAACAGGCTCAGCTCGTCATAGACGGTCCACTCGTCGACGATCTTGCCGTTCTTGTAGTGGTAGTGGGTCATGCCCATCACCTGGACGCGCTTGCCGGTCGGGTGCTCGCCGAGGCTTTCGAGGATGCCGTAGCCGAGGTGGTGGCCCTCGATGATCCAGCGCACGGCGACCTTGGTGCCGCCCTCTTCGCTGGGCACCGAGCAGATATATTGCGGCATATAGGCGGCGTCGGGCAGCGAGCCGACCAGTCCCAGATGCTGATGGATCACCGCGGCGACACCGTAGAGCTCCTTCATGTTGGGGCCGTGATACTGCACGGTCGGGGCATAGATCTCGCTGATCTTGCCGAACATGCGCTTGTTGAACACCTCGTGGGTCCAGCGCAGCGTCTCGGCCTCGAGGTCGTTGTTGGCGATCGAGGTGTCGGCCTCGGTCTCGGGCGGATACTGGCCGAGCAGGCGCCGGTTCTCGCCGATATCGAGGTTGGTCTGGCCGCGGTCGAGTGCCGCCTTGGCGAAGCGCAGCGCGAAGGCATCGAGGTCGAGCCCGAGCTGGCGGATGATCGCCGCGGTGTCCGCCACCACCCACTCGCGGTAGATCTTGTTCCTCAGGATCATGCAGTCGGCGATGGTCCGCGATACGAACGGCCGGCCGGTGGGCTGGCCGAGATGGCCGAACTGCGTGTGGCGGCCCGAGCCGGTGACGAGGTGCGAGGTGTAGAACCCGTCCTTGTCGTTGCCGTTCCAGATCACCTGCGTGGCCATGCCGCGGCGCTCGGGGAAGCTGACCAGCCGCTGGATGGTGTCGCGCACCACGTCCTCGCGGTTGTAGATCGTTCCCATAGTGCCGTAGAGCACGCAGTTATGGGTGTAGTGGGTGTAGATCAGCCCGATATCACGCTCGTCCCAGATCTTGTGGGTGCAGCGCACGATGTAATCGACGATGTCGGTATAGACCTCGTCGAAGCCGTCGAGCGACTGGCTGCGGGGCCGGTCGGTCGGCGTCAGCTCGGGATAATCGCGCCGCTCCACCTGCAGCACCTGCTCCTTGGGGGTGTCGATGCGGGCAATGCGGGCGGTCTTGGCCTTGTCGTCGTCGCTCATGAGAACTCCTTGGAGGCGATGCTGTTCGGTTGGGCGGGAGCGGCCAGCCATTCGGCCAGCAGCTGCGCGGTGATTTCCGGTTGATCGAGGGTCAGGTAGTGGCCGGCGCGGTCGACAATGGCGAGGCGGGCGCCGGCAATGCCGTCGGCGATTTCGCGGCTGAGTTCGGGCGGGCAGACGCGATCCTCCGCGCCACAGGCGACGAGCGCCGGCACGGAGATGGCGGTGAGGCCCGGTCGCCGGTCGTCCCGATTGATCGATATTTCAATCTGCTCCTCGAAGGTGGTGAGGAGGGTGCTGGTGGCCATGGCCTCGAGCTCGGCGCGGAGCCCCGCGTCGTCACGCCGCCAGGCCGGCACCGAGTTGTCCCAGACGTCGGCAATGTGACCGGCCGTGCCCTCCTGCGCTGCCTTCGCCACGGCGGCGCGGCGAGCGGCGGCGCGTTCGGCCGGCATGGCGCGGGCGTTGCAGCCGAGGAGCGCGACCCGCTCGACCCGATCCGGCGCCTGGGCCACCACCTCGAGCCCGACAATGGCGCCGAGCGAGAACCCGAGCAGGGCAAAGCGGGGCGGCGCCAGTTCGAGCACGCGCCGCGCCATCTGTGGGGCGCTCAGTTCGCCCGCCATCTCGACCGTGTAACGCTGGCGGCCGAGCGCCGAGGTGGCCGCGGCGAACACCCGCTCGTCGCAGAGCGTTCCAGGCAACATCAGCAGGGGAGCGCCAGCTGTCGTCAGCATCCGGGCATCCTAACGCCAAACCCGCGAGGGCGCTGCGGCAACCTCGGGTCGCGGTGAATCTCGGAACTCTGGCGCATCGCCGTCGGCATCTGTTCTTCCGGGTCGGGGGAGCCGATAGCGAGGCCTACGAAAGGCCGATCGGCGTCCGCGAAGAAAACACTGGCAAATACTGCATACGTATGCAAGAGGTTTCTGCGTCGGGCCGACAAGGCTCGAAACACCTGCGAAACCACGCTTTCACCTTCAACCGGAGGCCGCTTCCTCATGTCCGATTCAACCCGCGCGCCCTCGGGCATCAGCTACGTCAAGGCACCGTCCCGCAATCAGGTGAGCGACAACGCTCCGGTCGAGGCGTTGGTCACCGAGATCATCAGCAATGTGCGCGAGCGCGGCGACGCGGCGGTGCGCGACTACAGCCAGAAGTTCGACAAGGCCGATGTCGCGGTGTTCGAGGTGACGGCGGCCGAGCGCGAGGCGGCGCTGGCCGAACTCGACCCGCAGACCCGGGCCGATACCGAATTCGCCATCGCCAATGTGCGCCGCTTCGCCGAGGCGCAGCTCGCAACCATCCTGCCGCTCGAGATCGAGACGCTGCCCGGGGTGCACCTCGGCCACCGCGTCATCCCGATCGAGCGGGTCGGCTGCTACGTGCCGGGCGGCCGCTATCCGCTGCTGTCCGCGCCGATCATGACCATCGTGCCGGCCAAGGTCGCCGGCGTCGATGAGGTGATCGCCTGCCTGCCGCCCAATGCTCACAAGGCAATGATCGCCGGCTGCCACCTCTCGGGCGCCGACCGTATCTTCCGGATCGGCGGGGCGCAGGCAATTGCCGCCATGGCCTATGGCACCGAGAGCGTGCCGGCGGTCAACAAGATCGTCGGGCCCGGCAATGCCTTCGTCAACGAGGCCAAGCGCCAGGTGTTCGGCCCGGTCGGCATCGACCAGCTCGCCGGCCCCTCGGAGATCTTCATTGTCGCCGACGCGACGGGGGACGCCGAAATGATCGCCACCGACATGCTGGCACAGGCCGAGCACGATGTGCGCACCCGCGTCGGGCTGATCACCATCGACCGGGCCCTGGCCGAGGCGACGCTCAAGCAGGTTGAACGCCAGCTCGAGACGCTGTCGACCGCGCCGGTGGCCGGGGTGGCGTGGAAGGACTATGGCGAGATCGTCGTCTGTGACGATGAAGCAGCGCTGATCGCCTATTCCGATTATGTCGCCGCCGAGCACCTGCAGGTGCACACCGCCGACCCACAGGCGATGGCCAACAAGCTCCGTAACTACGGCTCGCTGTTCATCGGGCAGTTGGCCAGCGTCGTCTACTCCGACAAATGCGTCGGCACCAACCATACGCTGCCCACTATGGGGGCAGGGCGCTATACCGGTGGGCTATGGGTGGGCGCCTATGTGAAGATCGCCACCCACCAGTGGCTCGACGAGCGCGGGGTGAAGGCGGTCGCGCCGCCGGCCGCCCGCCAGAGCGCCAGCGAGACACTCGAGGGGCACAGGCGCGCGGCGCAGCTGCGGCTAGATCGGATGCAGGGGTAGGGGACTTCTGAGTTTTGCGCCGAGGCGGACAGTCGGCGAACCTCTCCCGCTTGCGGGGGAGGGGGACCGCCGTCAGGCGGTGGAGGGGGGTGCCCCACGCGCGATAGTTGCCAGCACCACCGCCGGCCTTGCGCCGATCTCGTCAACGGTAAAACGGATCACTCTGATCCCTTCTTTCGCCAACCACGCGGTTCGTCGCTGGTCGCGTTCAGTTCGCTCCTGGTGCATCGGGCCATCGACTTCGACGCAAAGCTTGGCCGCAGCGCAATAGAAGTCGAGAATGTAGGGGCCGATCGGGTGCTGGCGGCGAAAGTATAGTCCGAGCTCCTTGCGCCGGAGCAGAAACCATAGGGTCTTTTCCGACGGCGTCATGACGCGCCGCATGTCCTTCGCCCGCTCGCGAATGAAGTCTGGTGCCCGCAAGATCAGCTCCGCGCGTGGCGCTCCCCCCTCCACCACGCTAAAGCGTGGTCCCCCTCCCCCGCAAGCGGGAGAGGTTCGCCGACTGCGGAGCTCGTCACTTAATCCCGTCCGCCTCCAGCCAAGCCGCCCGCAGCTTTTCCACCGTAAACCCCGGGGCTCTGGCCGCGCGCAGGATCGGCTGCTCCTTCCGAACCACAATGTCGATGGCGGCCGGCATCTTCTCGATATGCTGGGCCGGGATCACCACGGCGCCGTGCCGGTCGGCGTGGATCAGGTCGTCCGGCTTAACCGCCATACCGAACACCGTCACCGGCACGTCGAGCTCGGTGACGTGGACGAAGGCGTGGCTGGGGCCGACCGAGCCGGCGATCACCTGGTAGCCGGGGTCGAGCATGCCGAGATCGCGCAGCACGCCGTTGGTCAGCGTCCCGGCGAGCCCCAGACCCTTGTGCTGGGCCACCTGCATCTCGCCCCAGAAGCCGCCGATGCAGTGCGGCCAGTCGGTATCCTCGATCACCACGACGTTCGGGCCGGCGCCGGCCGAGACGTATTCGTAATAGGCCATGCGCAGGGCCCGGATTTCGGCAGCCGGCTTCTGGGCCGGCGACGAGGCGCGGATCTTTGCGGTGCGGGCAAAGCCGACGACCGGCGGCAGGCTGGGGTCGGCCGAGACCGTCGGGCTTTTGGTGAAGCCCTCGGCGGTGCGGCCACCCATCACATGTTCCAGCGCATTGCAGACGGTGGGGGTGTCGTTGCGGCGCAGCACCGCGAGCGTTTCGGCTGAAATGGCCGGCATCAGGTTCTCCCGGGAGTGAAGGGCGGGCGCGCGGCCCGCCTGGTGCTTATTCCGCTGCGACGCGGCCTTCGGCGAACACCGGAGCGGCAGGGGCGGCGGCGCCACGGATGACGAAGGCGATGGCGTCGGCCGAAGCCGGGTTGCGATAGCCGTGCATGAGGCCGATCGGCACAGTCAGCGTGTCGCCGGCGCCGAGGATCAGCTTGCCGCCATCCCAGTTGAACTCGAGCGTGCCGGATTGGACGAAGATCACTTCCTGTTCCGAGCGCGCATGCGCGGGAATCGTCGCGCCGGTTTCAAGCTTCAGCCGGCGCAGGGCGAAATCGTGTTGCCAGTGGCCGATGATCGGCCCTGCCGCAAAACCGTCGCCAGCATCGACGTCGCCGATCAGCGCGTCTTCCTCGACGCCCGGGCCTGACAGCGGCGAGTTGGGATTGGCTCGCATGTCGGCAGCCTTCACCGCATATTTCGCAAGCTCGGACATCGGCGGCGTCGCCAACTCCTTGAGCTTCTGCGCGTCAGGCGGCTGTTCCATTTCGGCGCCCTCGGGCACCTTCTCGCCCAGCGTCGTATCGATCAGTTTGCCGCCCTTCAGCAGCTTCAGCCCGAAATCCTCGGCCATCTTGAACACCGACGGGGCCCAGACCACCTTGCCCGGATCGTCGTGGCCGAGCACCACGAACAGAAAGCCAGTGCCTTCATCGCGCTTTTCGAAGCCGCGGAACATGTGGGTGGGCACCGTCGCCACGTCACCGGGCTCGACGTCGATATAGCCCTCGTCCTTGTTGGCGCCGAAGACGAAGCGCCACTTGCCGGTGTGTACCACGAAGGTCTCGGCAGTGAGGTGGCTATGCTGGCTGTTGGTGCAGCCGAAGGGCTGGCGCGCCGCGCCGATGTTGAAGCCATGCGCCTCTGGGATATGCACCACCTGCGCCGGGTTCTCCGAGACGCCCGGACCGATGATGGTGAAATTCTCCTTCCGATCCGAGCCCGGGGTGCGGGCGTCGATGAAGGCGTTCTTCAGGCCCTTGAGATCGGCATAGCGGACGAGGCGCTTCTCCATCGCCTCCAGGGTCCAGTCGCTCATTGGAATTTCCTTTCCTTTTCAGATGCATTCGTATGCACAGCGCGCGCCATCAAAGCGGGACTCTCTTAGTTGCCCCCGGGCGGTACAGGCGCTGGCCATCGACCTCGAATATGCCGGCCTTGGGCAGGCGAGCGGAGCTGCGGACGATCAGTTCGCCGGGCAGCACCTTGTGCTGCGGTTCGATCTCGCCCGAGTGGATCTGGTCCATCAGGATATCGACCGTGGCTTCGACCATCGGCTCGATCGGCTGGGTGACCGAGGTGATGCCGTAGCTCGGCCAGCGGGCCGGTCCGACATCGTCATAGCCGACGATCGACAGGTCCTCGGGGATCCGGAGGCCGAACTCATGTCGAGCCACATCCATCACCGCCACCGCCATGTGGTCATTGGCAACGAAGATCGCCTCGGGGCGATGGGGCAGGGCGAGCAGCTCGCGCGCCGCGGCCTCGGCCTCGCTGCGCGAATAATTGCCGGTGCGGATTTCGATCTCGGTGATGCCATGCGCCGCCAGCGCCTCGCGGAAACCGCCGAAGCGGTCGCGATTGGTCGAGGAGTTCTCGAGTCCGGCGACATAGCCAAAACTCTTGTGGCCACCGGCGATCAGGAACTCGCCGAGCAGCCGGCCGCCTTCGTGGTTGCGCGTGGTGACCGACGAGGTTTCGTCGCGTTCGGTGGTGCGGTTGAACAGCACCACGGGGATGCCGGCCACGGCGCATTCGGCGGCAAGCTCGGAGCTGAGCGACGTCGAGGCGAGGATGATGCCGTCGACGCGATACTGCATCAGCTGGTCGAACACCGGGTCGCTGTCGCGGTCCTTGAAGCCGGTGAACAGCAGCATGTGATAGTTCTCGGCCGAGAGCCGCCGGCCCAGTTCCTCAAGCACGTCGGGGTAGAACAGGTTCTCGAGATAGGCCATCACCACGGCGATGATGCGCGATCGGTTGGTGATCAGCGAGCGGGCAATGGCATTGGGCCGATAGCCCAGCTCCTTGGCGGCGGCCAGCACCTTGGCGCGGGTCTTGGGTGAGATCGATGCGCCGGGCGTGAAGGTGCGCGACACGGCGGACTGGCTGACGCCCGCGTGCTCGGCCACCTGCGACGAGGTGACTGGCGCCTTCTTGGTTATTCCGCCGTCCATCCGCCATCCACCATCAATGCCGAGCCGGTAATCATCGCCGCCCAATCGGAGGCGAGGAAAACCACTGGTCCCATGATGTCCTCGATCCGCCCCAGCCGCCCCAGCTTGATCTTGCCCAATACCCAGCCACGAAAATCCGCATCGCTCAGGTTTTTCGCCGTCATCTCGGTTTCGATGAAGGTCGGGCAGATCGTGTTGACGCGAATATTGTGTGGTCCCAGCTCGATGGCCATGCCTTTGCTGAGGCCTTCCACCGCAAACTTGGTGGCCGAATAGACCGCCCGACGCGGCGCCGACACATAGCCCATCTGCGAGGAGATGTGGATGATCGAGCCGGGCCGGCCGGTTTCGACCAGCCGCCGCGCCGCCGCCTGCGAGACGAACAGCAGCGCCTTGAGGTTGAGCCCGGCCACCGCGTCGTAATCGGCCTCCGTTACGTCCAGGAATTCGCCGTGCCGCGCGCCACCGGCGCTGTTGACGAGAATGTCGAAGGGCGGGCTCGCGGCGATCAGCTCGGCGCTTGCCGTGAGATCGGTGACATCGAGCGCGGCGCCGGCGACATCGAGGCCGGCTTGCCGCATCTCGGCGACCACCGCTTCGACGTCGGAGGCAGTACGGGCGGTGATGGTCACCGCCGCGCCAGCCTCCGCCAGCGCCACCGCAGCGCCCAGCCCGATGCCGCGCGTGCCACCCGTCACCAGGGCGCGCTTGCCGTCGAGCCGGATGCTGGGGGTGCGCGGCAGGCTCATCTTACTCGGCGGCCGCCTTGGGGCTGGCGGCGGTACCGTAGGGAACGTTGCGCCCGCCGTAGCGGCGGACCCGGATATTGCCCTGCTCGGCATGGCCGGCAAAGCCTTCGAGCATCGAGAGCCGCGAGGCATATTCACCGACCATCGCCGAGGCTTCGTCGGATTCGACGATCTGCCAGGTGCAGGTCTTGAGGAACTTGCCCACCCACAGCCCGCCGGTGTAGCGGGCCGCCTTCATGGTGGGCAGCGTATGGTTGGTGCCGATGACCTTATCGCCATAGGCGACATTGGTGCGCGGCCCGAGGAACAGCGCGCCATAGTTCTGCAGGGTATCTCGGAACCACAGGTCGCGATCGGTCATCACCTGCACGTGCTCCGACGCGATGCGGTCGGCGACCTCGACCATTTCCTCATAGCTGTCACAGACGATCACCTCGCCGAAATCCAGCCAGGATTGCCGCGCCACTTCGCCGGTCGGGAGGATCTTCAGCAGCCGCTCGACATAATCCATGGTGTCGCGCGCCAGCTTCTCGGAATTGGTGAGAAGGATCGCCGGGGAAGTCGGGCCGTGCTCGGCCTGGCCGAGCAGGTCGGTGGCGCAGAGTTCACCATCGACGGTTTCGTCGGCGATGACGAGGGTCTCGGTGGGGCCGGCAAACAGGTCAATGCCGACGCGGCCGAACAGCTGGCGCTTGGCTTCCGCCACATAGGCGTTGCCGGGGCCGACCAGCATATCGACCGGCTTGATGCTTGCGGTGCCGATGGCCATGGCGCCGACCGCCTGGATGCCGCCTAGCACGTAGATCTCGTCGGCACCGGCCATGTGCTGCGCCGCGACGATCGCCGGCGCCGCCTTGCCGTTGAATGGCGGAGCGCACGTGATGACGCGGCCGCAGCCGGCGACCTTGGCGGTCAGCACCGACATATGGGCCGAAGCGAGCAGTGGATATTTGCCGCCGGGGACGTAGCAGCCCACCGAGGCGATCGGCACGTGCTTGTGGCCCAGCGTCACGCCGGGCAGGGTCTCGATCGCCAGCTCCTGCATGGTGCCCTTCTGCGCCCTCGCGAAGTTGCGCACCTGGGTCTGGGCGAACCTGATGTCGGTCAAGTCCTGCTCAGAAAGCTGCGCGATGCAGGCGTCGATCTCGGACTGGCTCAGACGATAGTCGGGGCGATCCCAGCCGTCGAACTTGCGGGACAGCTCGCGCACCGCGTCGTCGCCGCGCTTCTCGATATCGGCGAGGATGGTCTCGACCGTCAGGCGCACCTGCTTATTGGCCTCGGCGCGCTCCTCGACCGTCTTGCTCTGCTTCAACCAACGCGCCATTGCCCGCTCCCGCACTGCTTCTTGAGTTGTTGTGTCACATTAGCTACCGTTGCATACGTATGCAACGAAGTAAAGTCGCAGCTTACTCAGGCGGGCTGCAAATCGATATCAGACCTTAGGGGAGGGCGCTGCACTGCGTGGTCGGTGGCGTTTTCGAACGCCTGGCCGATGGCGCAGATGCCGGCTTCGTCGCCCAGCCGGCCGACCACCTGCATGCCGAGCGGCAGGCCGGCGGTAAAGCCGATCGGCAGCGCCAGCACCGGGTTGCGCGTCAGGTTGAACGGCAGGGTGCGCATGTGCGTCCACACCGAGGTTTCTCCGTCGAAGGCGGAAAAGGGCAGGGCGGGGGTGAGTGTATTGACGGTCACCAACGCGTCGAACCGTCCGAAGATTTCGGCCTCGATGCGGCGGGCCAACTCGTCCGCAGCGCGCCGGGCGAGGGCGACATCGTCGGTACTGAGGCTCAGGCCGCTCAGCAAGTTGCGCCGGGCGAGCACGCCGTATTCGTCGCCGCGGCTGCGCAGCAACTCGGTGTGCACCGCCAGTGCCTCGGCCTGGATGATCACCGCACCGGCCGCCTCGAAGAGGTGATAATCCGGCAGCGAGACTTCCTCGATCCGCGCGCCCCGCAGCGACAGGGCCGAGACAGCATCGTCCATCGCGGCGATGACTGCCGGGCTCGTTGCGGGGTCGTTGGCGAACCACGCGCGGGCATAGGCGATACGTCGCCCTTCGATCCCCTCGGCAAGCCGCGCCGTGGCGTTGCAGCCGTCGGCGATGGCGTCGAGCGTCAGGGCCGCTTCTTCGACACTGGCGCTGATCGACCCGACATGGTCGAGCGACGGAGAGAGCGGGAAGACGCCGGCGCGAGAGACGCGGTCGTAAGTCGGCTTCAGCCCGACGACGCCGCAATAGCTGGCCGGGCTGCGGATCGAGCCGCCGGTATCGGTGCCGATGCTGGTGCGCAGCAAGCCGCCGGCCACCGCGGCGGCCGACCCGGAGGACGAGCCGCCGGTGATGTGCTCGGTATTCCAGGGGTTGCGAGAGGCGGGGAAGGGCAGGTCGAAGCTCGGTCCGACCAGCGCGAACTCATAGGTCGTGAGCTTGCCGAGCAGCACCGCTCCGGCGGCGCGCAGCCGCTCGGCGACGGCGGCGTCACGGGCCGGGACATGGGCCGCGAACAGCCGCGAACCTGAGGTGGTGCGGATGCCCGCCGTGTCGATCAGGTCCTTGAGCCCGATAGGGATGCCGTGCAGCGGCCCGCGGTCGACCCCTTCACCGAGCTCCCGGTCGGCCCGTGCGGCATCCTCCAGCGCCCGTTCCGCCGTCACGGTGACGAAGGAATGGTAGCGCGTGTCGCGCGCCCCGATCCGAGCGAGGTGAGCCTCGACCAGCGCCACCGCGGTCAGCGAGCCATCACGCAGGCGCGCGCCGGCAGTTCCGATCGAATAGTCAGCAGCACTCAACGCAGCAGGTCCGATTTCCTCAACAGCGCCATGCAGCCCTCGAGCCAGCGGGCTCCGGCGAGCACCGCCGGCAGTTCGGCGGGCGCAATGGCGATCCGCTGCTTTCTAGCAGCTTCTGCGAGGTCTGCGCTGCTTGGCGTGTCGTACATCAGGCGGCCGCCTCGATGCGCTCGCCGCTGGTGCGGTCGAACAGGTGGCAGGCGCCTGGCGCGATATTGGCCCGCACCAGGTCGCCGATCTGGGCGCGATAATCCTTGGCAGTCTTGATCGATACCAGCTCGCCGCCGGCCCGCATCGAAATCATCGTGGCTTCGCCGAGCAGTTCCACCGAATAGATTGGCGCGGCGACGTTGCCGCCTTCGCCGGCGAGCGTCGCATCCTCGGCTCGGAAGCCGAGCGTCACCGGGCCCTTTGCCCCACGGGGCAGGCCGGCGACTTCGATGTTCTCGCCGCGAAACACCCCGTCGGCGATGTCGCCCGGCACCAGATTCATCGCGGGCGAGCCGATAAAGCCGGCAACGAAGGTATTGGCGGGCCGATCGTAGATCTGCATCGGGGTGCCCACCTGTTGCACCACGCCGCGGCTCATCACCACGACGCGGTCGGCCAGTGTCATGGCTTCGATCTGGTCATGCGTCACGTAAATGGTGGTGGTCTTCAGCGTGTGGTGCAGGTTCTTGATCTGCGCCCGGGTCGAGACGCGCAGCTTGGCATCAAGGTTGGAAAGCGGCTCGTCCATCAGGAAGGCGTTGGGTTCGCGCACGATGGCGCGGGCCAGCGCCACGCGCTGCCGCTGCCCGCCCGAAAGGGCGGCGGGGCGGCGCTCGAGGAACTCGTCGAGCTCCACCATTTTGCTGGCGCGCATCACCCGCTCATGGTGCTGCTCGGTCGGCACTTTCCGCACCTTCAGCGGAAAGCGGATGTTCTCGTACACCGTCATGTTGGGGTAGAGCCCATAGCTCTGGAACACCATCGAGATGTCGCGGTCCTTGGGCTCGAGCTTGTTGACCAGCCGGTCGCCGATCCAGATCTCGCCGTCGCTGACATCCTCAAGCCCGGCGATCATCCGCATGGTGGTGGTCTTGCCGCAGCCCGATGGGCCGAGCAGCACCAGAAACTCCTGGTCGGCGATATCGAGGCTGAATTCCTTGACGCCGACGAAATTGGTCCAGCGCTTCGACACGTTCTTGAGTTGGATCCGGGCCATCGGGATCAGCCTTTCACTGCGCCGGCGGTGAGCCCGCTGACGATCTGGCGTTGGAAGAAGAGCACGAGAATGAATAGCGGCACCGTCGCCGAGACCACCGCGGCCACCGCGTACATGACATTGCCCTGTTCCTGCACCGAGCCAAGGAAGCTCGAGATCTTGGGCACCATGGTCTGGTTGTCGGCACTGAGCAGCATCGAGGTGGTGGCGAAGTCGTTATAGGCAAGCAGGAAACTGAACAGCCCGGTGGTCACCACGCCTGGCCACATCACCGGGATGATGACGCGGCGGAACGCCTCGAAACGCGAGCAGCCATCGACCATGGCGCTCTCATCAAGATCCTTGGGGATCGACAGGAAGAACGAGTGCAGCATCCACAGCGTGAACGGCTGGTTGATGGCCACGAGGACGATGATCGAGGTCGGCAGTACGCCCCAGATGTTGAGCTGGAAGAAGGGGAGGAGGTAGCCCGAGACCAAAGTGATGTGCGGCATGGCGCGGAACACCAGCGCCGCGATCAGGATCCAGAAAGCATAGCGCTGGCCCGAGCGGGCGAGGGCATAGCCGCCGAGCGTTCCGAGCGTCAGCGAGATGATGGTCACCGACACCGTGACGATCGCGGTGTTGAACACGGCGCGCCAGAATTCGCGCGTTACCCAGGCACCGTAGTAGCCGTCGCCGGTGAAAGCCGAACCCGTCTCCTTGATAGTGTTGGTGCCGAAGATGGCGTTCCACCAGCTCTCGCGGGAGAAGAAGTCGACCTCGACCTTGAACGACCCCCACACCGTCCAGAGGAACGGGAAGGCGGCGAGGATCACCCACAGCACAATGAAGGCGGAGACGATCAGCTTGAGCGGCAGCGGGCGCCGGAGCGCGATGGAGTCCGACATCGTCACACCACCTTGTGGTTGAATTCGCGCCAGGTGCGTACCAGCACCGGCAGCAGCAGGATGACCACGCCGACAATGGTCAGCACCGAGGTAGCGCCGGCCGAGCCGAACAGCTGGGCATCGCCCGAGAGGTCGTTGAAGATCATCCAGCTCAGCGAGGTGGCATTGGCCTCGGCCGAGAACCCGACGATCGGTTCGAAGACGCGGAAATTGTCCATCAACTGCACCAGGGCGACAAAGGTCGCGAGCGGCGCGAGGTGGGGCATGATGACGAAACGGATGCGCTCCCAGCGCGAGGCGCCGTCGATCATCGCCGATTCCAGCGTATCGGCCGGCACGGTCTGCAGCCCTGCATAGAACACCACGAAGGAGAACGGCGCATTGGTCCAGATGCCGTAGAACAGCAGCGACAGCCAGGTCAGCAGCGGCGAGGCGCGCAGCGACAGGCGCGGATCGTTGAAGATGTCCTGGATGGTGGCGCCGATAATGCCTTGCGGGTGGATCATCCAGTAAAGGATGAGCGAGCCGACCAGCGGCGTAATGATCATCGGCAGCAGCGAGAAGAAGATCACCGGCCCCTTGATGAAGCGGGGGATGGTGTTGACCGCCAGCGCGATCAGAAAGCCCAGCGCCATGGCGAGCGGCGTCACCACGAAGCAGAACACCAGGGTGAAAGCGAGTGCCTTATAGAAGGGCAGGTTGTAGATGCGGGTGAGGACGTCGGCGAGCCCGCGGTTATCGGCGAAGATGGCGCCGAGCTCGTTGACCGCCAGGTGCCCGCGGTTGAGGTAGGTGCCGAGCCCGTTGAACTGGCCGAGCGGCTGTTCCTGTTCGAGCCTGGCGGTCGCGTCGGCGTCGACCCGCACCTCCTTGGTGCAGCCGCCGAACGGCTGGCAGTTCTCGACTTCGACGAGGATGCGCCCGTGTTCGACATAGAATGATTGCACCACCACCGAGACGATGGGCAGGGCGATGAACAGCACCATCGCGATCAGCGATGGGAGAATGAAGGCGAAGAATGTCTTATGCGGCATCGAGCGCCTCCAGTTCGGCTGACAGAAGTCGGGAGAGGCCGGAGAACGGTGGCCTCTCCCGATGAACCGGGCTTAGAGGAAGCCGCCTTCCTTGGCGGCAGTGTCATAGGCCGCCTTCACGTCGGCAAGCGCTTGCTTCGCATCCTCCTGGCCGGCCATGAATTCGGCGAGCTCGGCCGAGAGCGCTGTGTGCAGCAGGCCCATATAGGGCTGCATCGGGTAGGCACGGGCGCCACCGGTAGCATTGGCGATGACGCCGACCGCTGCTGGGCCGGGGGTGTAGCCCTTGACCAGCCAGGTGGCGACGGCAGCGTTCTTGGCCACCATATCCGGGCTGATGCCGTGCACCATGGCGCGGAACGAGGCCTCGGCATCTTCGTCCGAGATGTTCTTGGCGATGGTGAAGCCATCCCACCACAGCGCGGCGCCCGGGATGGACTGGCCGGCAATGGTCGGCGCGGCGGCGAGCACGGTGTTGGCGACGACGCCGTCGGCGGCGCCTTCGGCATCCAGCGTGGCACCGGCAAGCGAGCCCCACTCGTTCATGATGGCGACCTTGCCCGCCTCGTACTCGGCCTTGATGCCGTTGGCGTCGAAGGTGAGGTAATCAGGGTCCATGTAGGCGGTCATCGCCTTCATGGTCTCGAGCACCTTCAAGCCATTGTCGTTGTCGATGGCGAGCTCGGCGCTGCCGGGGGCAAAGAACTCGCCACCGGTGCCGAGATAGGCGTTGACGAACTCGGCGGCGAGATCCCAACCCGGCTTCACGCTGGCGGCCAGCGGGGTTTCCATCAGCCCGGCATCCTTGATCGCCTTGGCGGCAGCGAGCACGTCGTCCCAGGATTTGGGCGCGGCGACGCCGGCCTTGTCGAGGATGTCCTTGCGGTAGAACAGGTGCTGGCCGTTGCCCATGAAGGCGATGGCCATGACCTTGCCGTCGATCTTGATCAACTGGTTGGGTTGCAGGTCCTGGCCATACTTTGCGACCAGGTCGTCGAGCGGCCGGATCAGGTTGTCGTTGAGCAGCGGTACGATCGAGTTGTTGGCGACCACGGCCACGGTGTACTCGGCCGGATTGATCGAGAGTGCCGGCACCTGCAGGTTCTTGTGCTCGGCAGTGGCGTTGGCGGTGACCTTCACCGCATCGGTGGCGCACTCCTCAGCCGTGCTGTTGACGAGGCGCAGCGCCTCGAAGTCGTTCGACAGAATGCGAACCGAACCCGCGGTGACCCCGCAATCGGCAAACGCCGCGCCTGCGCCTAGACAGAGCGCCGCGATGGACACGCCGGCCGCCAGAAAATGCTTCATCTCGTCTCTCCTGTGTTCACCGGGCTGTTCCTCATGCCCAGGTGATGTTCTCCCGCGCAGGAGCTGCGACAGACCCGAGGGACGAAGGAGCGTTTCGGGGTCGCCGTGCCTGCGATGTGCAAACGCTATGACAATTTTGCATACGAATGCAAATTGATTCTGCATACGAATGCATGGCGGTGTGCGGCTGTGGATTTTTGCTTTGTCCATCAAGCCATAAGGGGAGGGCGCGACGTCGACAACTGCCGTGCGAGCAGCCGGCTGAGGCCACCCTCAGCGCAGCGTCTTGCTCATGTGCCGATGCGGGATCGTCACCTCGATGAACTCGTCACTGTCCACGGCGTAGCCCTGCCGCTCGTAAAAGCCGATCGCGGTGCGGCGCGCCGCGAGCCCGATATGACGCACCCCGAGGGCGCGGGCATGTGCCTCGAATGCCTCGAGCAAATGTTCGCCGACACGCTGGCCCCGCATATCCTCGGCAACGGCCATCTGGCGCAACTTGACGCTGTCCACGCCCTCAGGCCTGAGCATGACGACACCGATAAGCCTCGCATCGCGATAAGCGGCGAACAGGGTATCGCCGGCTTCAGCGGCAATATCGGCAGCGGTGAAGTCGAGCCCCAGTGGCGTGCGCAGCACGGCGCGCCGCAGCATGAGGGCATCGTCCCAACCCGGGGTGCCGAGCGCGGGGCGGGTGATGGTCACCGGCCAGCTGGCCTCCCAACGCCGACTTCGACCCAACCCCGTTCGGCGTTCGAGAGGAGGGCCGCATCGACCAGTTGCTGGGCCCGCCAGCCATCCTCGAAATCCGGCGCGGGTCTTCTGCCGGCGCGGATGGCCGAGACGAAGCCGCGCACGCCGATCGGGGTGGTGTTGTAGACGCTGAGCGCATCGGCCGGGTTGGCGGCGCCATAGAACTCGGCCGGCACCTCTAGCGGCACCGTCTCGCCCCCGGGCCTGAAGCTTTTGAGGCTGAGCTTGGCTCCCGACCCGAACAGCACGTGATCGAGTTCGAGCGCGCCATTCTCGCCTTCAACGCGCAACAGGTGCTGCACGATGCGGTCGCTGTCGTGGCTGACATTGGTGACGTCGACGATACCTTGGGCGCCGCCGGTATAGCGAAAGGTCACATGGGCGAAGTCGTTATTGCTGGGCCTGCCCTCGTGGCCGGCAATGGCGCGGCGCGACACCGCCGTGCCGAGGTCGGCGCTGACGCTGGCGATTTCCTCGCCGGTCAGCCAGCGCGCCAGATCGAACAGATGCGAGCCGAGGTCGCCCAGGACACCGTTCGCTCGGGCCGGGTCGAGCCGCCACTGGTACTTTCCGTCATGGGCGAAGTTGGTAATGAACGACAGGTGCGTGCGATAGATCCGTCCGAACGTGCCGGCCTCGATCAGCGCCTTCACATACTGAAAGTGCGGCTGCCAGCGCCAGGTGAACAGCACCATGTGACTGACCCCGGCCCGCTGAGCCGCGTCGAGCATCTGCCGGGCGTCGGCGGCCGAGTTGGCCAACGGCTTTTCGCAAAGGACATGGAGGCCCCGCTCGATCACCGCGAGCGTCACCTCCTTGTGCAGGTCGTCGGGCACCACCACGGCCACGGCATCGAGATCATCGCGCGCGATCAATTCGCGATAGTCGCGGTGGATGCCCTTGATGGCGAAGCGCTCCGCGAGCTCGGCCAGTCGCGCTTCATTGCGTCCGGCGAGCGCCACAAGCTCGACGTCGTCATAGTCGCGCAACGTATTGAGATAGAGCAGTTCGGCCCAGCCGCTCGTCCCGATCACCCCCAGGCGCACCCGATCTGCCATATCCTGTCCCTCAAGGTCAGTGCCACCCAAGACGAACGCTAGCACGTCTGCTCGTCTAGGTGGAGATATGCAGAATTCATTGGCCGTTAGATTGGGGGATGTGCCACATCAACTGGAGTGTGTCTGTTCAAACGACAAAGATTTGCAGTATCTGTGGAGGGGGTGGCAAGGTTGGCTGACGGATTGGTGCTTCATCCACTCGATAATCATCTCTGGAACGCCCTGAACGGGGCGTGGGCAGGCTACAGCCGGGCGGTCGGTCGCATCCGACTGCTGTCGCCCGACATCGCCCGTGTCGTGGCCCTCGAAGCGGTTTCGCCGGCCAACCTGTCGACGCTCGCCTGGGCGATGGCTGTTGGGGAGGAAATCCTCGTCATCGCCCCCCAGGTGCTTCAATCCACCGCTGAGCTCGAGGTGCAATCGGTCAAGCCGGTCCTGCAGATGGTTGCGGATGGGCCAATCCCGGCTGCACCTGACATCGCGACGGTCCGGCTGAGTGCGGCCGATTTTCCGCAGATGCTGGCATTGGTGGATGTGGCGCGCCCGGGGCCGCTTGGCCCACGTGCCCTGGAGCTGGGTAATTTCCGCGGTATCTTCGATGGCGCCAAGCTGGTGGCGCTGGCGGGTGAACGGCTGCGCTTCGACCGCTACACCGAAGTCGCCACCGTCTGCACCCACCCCGACTATCGGGGCAGGGGCTACGCCAGGGCGGTCGTCTCGGCCGTGATGCAGGAAATCGTCGATGCTGGCCGAACGCCGTTCCTCGGCGTCGATGATAGCAACATCGCTGCGATCCGGCTCTACGAGGCACTTGGGTTCACGCATCGTAGCACCTTCTACCTGAGCCTCGTGAAGCGCACCGGCGAGGTCGGGCAAGCTGACCGATGAAGGAGCAACTGGCGCTGATCTTCGCCGCCATCCCGCCTGCCGAGTTGGCCCAGGTTGCCGCCCGCGTGCTCGACGTTGCTGACGCGGACGTGCAATCGGTGGCCTTCGCCGAGATCGAAACACCGCATGCCGATCCTCGAACAATCGGCATCGTTCGGGTCTCGGGCCTTGCGTCGGCGGGCGGCGCCGGGGGCGCCTGGTCCTCGGTGACCAAGCTGATCGACCTCTCGGTGCCCAATGTTCTCGGCACGCCGGTCGACCCGCGCAACGAGGTGCTGGTCTACGAGAGGCGATATTTCGTCGGCGGTGGTGGTGGTCTGAGGCCAGCCAAGTGTTTTCACATCTCGCGGCCCAACGACACCCTGACCATCCTTTGGCTCGAGGATCTGACCGAGGCGGAGGCGCCGCCATTCTCGGTCGAGCAACTGGGCGCCATGGCGTACGACCTCGGGTTATGGAATGCCGGGGCGGCAGCCGAAGCCCCGCTATTCGAGTTTCCGATCGGAAGCGATTTCCAGGTGAAAAGCGCCGAGGGCTTCGATTTCGCGACGCGCGCCTCCGACCTCCTGGCGCTGCGGGACGAGCCGATGGTCCGCGCCATGTGCGCGCACCAGCCGGTGGAGACCGTGGTGGCCTATGTGGCGGCCTATCTCGATCTGGTTGAGCGGTCGAAGAGCTTGCCGCATGCACTGGGATTGGCCGATTGCCCGATCAGCAACTTCTTTCACCGGCCGGGCGAAACCATTGCCATCGACTGGGCCGGCCTCGGCAACGAGCCGCTGGGTGCCGATGGTGGCCGCTTCATCGGATCGGCGCTGAGCTGGGGCAGGCGCTTCGTCGAGGTGGCGCGGAGCGAGCGGCAGCTGTTCGAGTGCTATCTGGCGGGCCTCAGGGCAGGCGGCACCATGGCCGATTCCGCGACCTTGCGGAGCGGCTACCTCAGCGAATTGGGGTTCTACCTTGCCTCGATGACGACCCTCCCCACCACCCTGGCGCGGCCGAAATCCGGCCTGTCGCTCGCCTATTTCGAGAAGCGCCTCGACATGCCGATCGGCGATTTCGGTGCCGCCGCGGCAGACCTGGTGCAACTGCTGCCCTCCTACACCGCGGAAATGCGGGCGCTGCAGGGGCAGTAGGGGTAGCGTGCAATAGGACCGCTGGACTCGAGCTCCGGACGACAACGGTTAGTCCACTAAAATTATGGACTAAATTCAGAAATAGCATGGCGTTCTCAATTGGGCCGGCTCCCGCGTCACAATTTGTAAGGGCGTCACCACATTAGCAACGACTGCTCTCGCGCTGAGGCCGTCTATCGTGGTGCAATTTTCCCTATGTCGAACGTCACGTCTAACTGCCGCCCAAGCCTGCCACAGCTGCTGCGCTCGCTTAAGGCCCAAGGCGTCCGTTCGGCCGCGCCTCGTCGCTATTTCCTGACCCACGGAGTTGCGTGATGACTTTGCTCGATCCCAATGTGGCCGCCGCGGCCCCGCAGGATGCATTGACCCAGGATGCACTTGCCGACGCAGCTGCATTCAAGCGCGCGATGCGTCACCTGGCGGGGGCGGTGAGCGTCATCACCACCGGGCGTGGCGAGCAGCGCACCGGCTTCACCGCGACGTCGGTCTCATCGTTCTCCATGGATCCGCCGGCGATGATCGTCTGTCTCAACCGTTCGTCTTCGTCCTGGCCGGTGGTTCGGGAGCATCAGAGCTTCTGCATCAACCTGTTGGCACATGACCAACTGCACGTCGCCGACCGCTTCAGCGGTCGCGGCGGCGCCACGGGCGTTGCGCGCTACGAGGGTGCGGCCTGGCAGGAACTGGCCACCGGCGCGCTGGGCCTGTCCGACGCTCTGACGGTGATCGACTGCGAGCTCGACGAAGCCATCGAGCGGCATTCGCACGCCATCCTGATCGGCCGCGTCCGCGCCATCCGCACGCGCGAGACAGCGGAGCCGCTGCTCTACTGGCACGGCGCCTATCGGCACATTTCGAATCTGGACCGCGTGCTGACCTCGGCCTGACGCCGGGGCAGGCCAATCACCACACAACGCGGGAGCTGAAGTTGGACATCAAGCGTATCGACGAGCGGGTCAGCGTCTCACCCCAGATCGATGTCGAAGACGTGGCGCGCCTCAAGGCAGCGGGGTTCGTCGCCATCATTAACAACCGGCCGGACGGCGAGGACGCCACCCAGCCGCCAGGCGCGGTGATCGCCGAAGCGGCCGCCGCCGCGGGTCTGCGCTATTTCGCCATTCCACTGGGCCGTGACGGCGTCCGTGACGAGCTGATCGAGGCGACCCGCCAGGCGCTCGACAGCATCGACGGGCCGGTCCTCGCCTATTGCCGCTCCGGCACCCGCTCGACCACACTATGGGCGCTCAGTCAGACCGGGCGCGAGGCGACCGAAGACGTCATCGGCAAGGCTGCGGGCGCCGGCTACGATATCTCGCACCTGCGCGGCCATCTCGACGCCGGCGTGTAGCGCTGCCCTGACCAGCAGTTTCTCCGCCAGGCGCCGAACAGCTGTCGCTGGGTGAGGGGGCAGGTCGAGCGGCCGCTCCTTCCACCTGAGCGGCCGGCTTCGGTAGCGGGTTCGGAAAACCTCTAACCCTTCCCCGCCGCCCAGGCGGTCACCTCCGCCGCATCCCGCTTCCCGCTGATCGCATCGGCCAGCCCGGAAGCAATCACCGGACCCAGCTTGAACCCGTGCCCGGAGCACGCGCTGAGCAGCCAGCTCTTCGCCCCGATCGGCTGGACCACAAAGCGCTCATCGTCGGTGACGGTGTAGTAGCAGACCTTGGCTTCGAGCAGCTCGTAGCGCTCGAAGCCGGCGAAGATCTCGCTTGCCGCGGTCTTCACCGCCGCCACGTCCTCCGGCGTCGCGACGCGATTGTCCGAGCCGTCGCCGCGGCGGGTGAACACGTGGTCGCCGAGCTTCAGTCGGGTGCCGCCGCGCGGTGGCAGGATGTAGCCCCCATGGGTGAGGCCCTGGTCGATCAGCACTGGCGCCGCGGCCCACGCCGCTGCCAGCTCGGCCGGCGGCTGCAGGTAGAGCATCACCTGGCGCGAGGGGGTAAGGCGGGGCCGCGCCGCGGGATAGACGGCGGGCAGCCAGGCGCCGGCGGCGATGACGACCACATCGGCAGAGCGCCGCTCGCCGTTCACCGTGAAGCTGCCGGCTTCGGTGTCGGCCTCGCTCACCCGGCTATGCGGATGAAGCGCCACGCCGGCCTCGGCCAGCCACCTGGCGAGATCAGTGACGATGCGGCTGGCGAACAGCATGCCGGCGCCCTCAGCCTCGAACGCCTCGGCGATACCCTCCTGGCGCAGCATCGGCAGCCGCGCGGCGATCTCCGCCCTTGAGACAGAGCGGTGGGCGATGCCCATGGCGTCGAGTTCACCAGCCGTCGCCGCGTACCAGTCCGACGCGCGCCGCGCCACGTACAGCAGGTTGGTCGGCAGGTAATGCGTCGCGCCGAGATCGCGCCACAGCTCCTCATAGGCCCGGAACGCCTGCGGCATCAGGGCGCCATAACCGCTGAGCCCGCCATAGGTGTGCCGGGTGATGCGGTGCTCGTCGAACGACGAACTGACCGGGTTAGGGATCGCTCCCTGTTCGTAAAGCGACACCCGGGCACCCCGCTTGTGCAGCGCCCAGGCCAGCGACAAGCCGCCGATTCCGCCGCCGATGATTGCGATGTGCTGCTGCATCTCTTTGTCCCGTGTTCCTGCCGCAAGGAGAGAGAAAGCCGTTCGGCTCGTCCACTGCCGCCAAGGACATAGTTTTTCCCGCGACGCTCCCAGAAGGCAAAGTTCTATGCCTCCAGCGCCTCGCTTTGGCGAGCATGTATCTTTATTGTCCATAGAATTAATAGACTAATGGAGATCATCGTGCTGGCACGCGACAAGGCCACGCTCTACCTGCTCGAGCCCAGCTTCGAGGACGCTGCCTTTCCCGGACAGAAATTCTTCTGCCGGCACGGCGCCCTGGTCGAAGGCGTGCTCGGCCATCATCCCGAAGTGCGCGACAAGCTCCAGGTCGAGCGCATCGCTTTCCCGCGCCCGCGCCAGGCAGTGATCGCGGCCATCGGCGAAGCCAACCAGGCGCTGCCGGTGCTGGTGCTGCCGGCCGGTGAGAGCAGCCCGTCGGCGACCGGCATCGCCAATGGCCATGCCTTCGCTGCTGGCGCCAGCGCCATCCTTGCGACGCTCGCCGAGCGCCACGGCATCCCCGTCATCCATCCGTGAGGCCCCAGCCATGAGCTACAAGCTGAGCCTGCTCGACAAGAGCCCGATCGCCAAAGGCGAAACCGCCCACGACGCGCTGAAGCGTACGCTGGCTTTAGCGCAAGCCGCCGAGCGGCTGGGGTTTCACCGCTTCTGGGTCGCCGAGCATCACGACACCGCCGACCTCGCCAGTTCGGCCCCGGAACTGGTGATCGCCTGGCTGCTGGCCGGCACGCGGCGCATCCGCATCGGCTCGGGTGGCGTCATGCTGCAGCATTACAGCCCCTACAAGGTGGCGGAGACCTTCAACACGCTGGCTTCGATCGCACCGGGCCGCGTCGACCTCGGCGTCGGCAAGGCGCCCGGCGGCCTGCCGTTCTCCACCAAGGCGCTACAGAGCGAGCGGGAGGCCGGCAAGAAGCTCGATTTCAACGGCCTCCTCACCGACCTCACCACCTTCCTCGATGGCACAGAGGGCCCTGATCGCGCCAAGGCGACGCCGTCACCGGTAACCGCACCCGAACGCTTCCTGCTCGGCGCCAGCGTCGACAGCGCCGAACTGGCGGCCGGGCAGGGCTGGGGCTTCGTCTTTGCCCGTCACCTCAATGGCGACGAAGCGCTGCTCGCCGCGACGGTCGAACGCTACCGCCAGCTCACCGGCCGTTCGCCGGTTGTCGCGGTCGCGGCGATCCTGTCGCGCGATGGCAGCGAGGCTAAGGCCCAGGGCGACCGGTTCCGACCGCTGAAACTCCATATTGCCGGGCGGCAGAGCGTCACCATCGGCAGCGAAGAGCAGGCCAAAGAGTTCGCCCGCCAGGCCGGCGTCAGCGACTACCGCACCGAACCCGCAACCCCGAGCGTCGTCACCGGCTCGCCGCGCGACCTGCTCGACGAACTCGACCGGCTGAGCGGCACGCTCGGCGTCGGCGAGTTCATCGTCGATCTGTTCAACCAGGGCGACAGCCGCCTCGAAGCGGTCGAGCTGCTGGCCGCGGCGCACGCCGCCGCCGGCCGTGTCGCCATCCCCGCCTGACCCCTAACGGAGCCCTTAAGATGAGCAAGCGCATCCCATTCGGCATCATGCTGCAGGGCCCGGGCGGCCACATGAACGCCTGGAAGCACCCCAGCGTTCCGGCCGATGCCAGCGTCAATTTCGACTATTACGTGCGGACCGCCAGGCAGGCCGAAGCCGCCGGCATCGCCTTCGCCTTCATTGCTGACGGGCTCTACATCAACGAAGTGTCGATCCCGCATTTCCTCAACCGCTTTGAGCCGATCGCCATCCTCTCGGCGCTTGCCGCCGTCACCGACAAGATCGGCCTCGTCGGCACGCTCTCCACCTCCTACTCGGATCCCTTCACCGTGGCCCGGCAGTTCGGCTCGGTCGATGCCATCAGCAAGGGGCGTGGCGGCTGGAACGCCGTGACCTCTCCGCTCGAAGGCTCGGCCAAGAACTACAGCCGTGAAAAACACCCCGAGCATGCGCTGCGCTACCAGATCGCCGGCGAGCATATCGATGTGGTGAAAGGCCTGTGGGACAGCTGGGACGATGATGCGTTCGTGCGCAACCGCGAGACCGGCCAGTATGCCGATTTCTCGAAGCTGCATCGGGTCAACTACAAGGGCCAGTTCCACAGCGTCGAGGGCCCGCTCAACCTCGAGCGCTCGCCGCAAGGCCAGCCGGTGCTGTTCCAGGCCGGCGGCTCCGATGATGGCATCGCGCTCGCCGGGCGCCACGCCGACGCGGTGTTCGCCAACGGCGCCTCGATCCCCGAGAACCGGGAGTTGACGAGTAAGCTGAAAGCCAGCGCCGTGGCGCATGGCCGGCGCTCCGACGACATCAAGGTGTTCCCCGGCATCTCGCCGATCGTCGGTTCGACCGCCGAGGAGGCGGAGCGCAAGTATCGCGAGATCCGCGACCTGGTCAGCGTGACGGAGGCGCTGCGCTATATCGGCCGCTTCTTCGACCACCACGACTTCACCCAGTACGACCTCGATGCGCCATTCCCTGAGCTGGGCGATCTGGGCAAGAACCAGTTCCGTTCCGGCACCGACCGCATCAAGCGTATCGCCAAAGAGAAAAACCAGACCCTGCGCGAGGTGGCGCTCGAAAACACCACACCGCGCAACGATTTCATCGGCACGCCGGATGTGGTCGCCGGCAAGCTGATCGAGTGGGTAGAGCAGGGGGCAGCCGATGGGTTCGTTCTCGGCTTCCAGGTCATCACCCAGGGCCTCAACGACTTTGAGGCAGAGGTCCTGCCGATCCTCGAGCGGCGCGGCTATCACTCGCGTGAGCTGATCGGTACCACGCTGCGCGAGCATCTCGAACTGCCGCGCCCGGTAAACCGCTTCGCCGATGAAGCCGCGGCGAAGGCCGGAGCGGCCGAATGACTATCGATGTCGCCGAGTTCGTGGCGATCCGGCACCGGCTCCACTCCGAGCCGGAGCTGGCCTACGAGGAGAAGAAGACCAGTGCGCTGGTGGCCGAGCTCCTTACTGGCTGGGGCTACGAGGTCGCGACCGGCATCGGCGGCACCGGCGTCGTCGGAACGCTGAGGCGCGGGCCGGGCGCACGGACCATCGGCATCCGCGCCGATATGGATGCGCTGCCCATCACCGAGGCGACGGGTGTCCCCTATGCCAGCAAGACGCCTGGGGTGATGCATGCCTGCGGGCATGATGGGCACACCGCGATCCTGCTCGCGGCAGCCAAAGAGATTGCGGGGACGCGTAACTTTTCCGGTACGGTTCGGCTGATCTTCCAGCCCGCCGAGGAGAATGGCGGCGGCGCCCGCAAGATGATCGAGGATCGGCTATTCGAGCGCTTTCCGGTCGATGCGGTGTTCGGGCTGCACAACTGGCCGGGGGTGCCGGCCGGTGAGTTCCGCTTCATCGACGGGCCGGCCATGGCCTCGGTCGACATAGTCGTCGTCACCATCACCGGCAAAGGCGGACACGGCGCCCGGCCGCACGAGGCGGTGGATCCGATCGTCACTGCCGCCTCGCTGATCATGGCGCTGCAGACCATCATCTCGCGCAACACCGATCCGCTCGAGGCGGCGGTGGTCACGGTGGGCGCGATCCACGGCGGCAACGTGCCGAACGTGATCCCGAACAGTGTCGAGCTGCTGCTGACCGTCCGTGCCTTCTCCGCCTCGGTGCGCCAGAGCATCAAGCAGCGCATCGCCGCTTTGGCGGAGGCCCATGCCCAGAGTTTCGGCGCTACCGCCAAAGTGTCGGCGCCGCGCGGCTATCCTGTGCTGGTCAACCACGCCGCCGAGAACGCCTTCGCGCGGGGCGTGGCGCAGCGGCAGCTGGGGGAGGGGAGTGTCGGCACGCTCCCTCCGATCACTGCCAGCGAGGACTTTGCCTTCATGCTGGAGCAGCGCCCGGGCGCCTACCTGTTCGTCGGCAATGGCCCGAGCGCCGATCTCCACAGCCCCAACTACGACTTCAACGACGAGATCCTCGGCATTGCTGCCCGCTACTGGGTGGCGCTGGTCGAGGAGTACCTGAGCGCCAACGAGGAGGCGGCAGCGGCATGAGCGACTATTTCTACTACACCACCCCTGACCACCCACTGGCCGAACCGCTCGTCACCCAGCTGACCGCGGAGTACGACCGGCGCTACGGCGCCTATTTCGGCGAGACCGCCGACAAGGAAATGAATCGCTACCCGGCCGCGCTGTTTGCGCCGCCCGATGGCAATTTCCTCTTACTGCTGCGCGACGGTTTTCCGATCGCCGGCGGCGCCTTCAAGCGCTTCGATGGCGAAACCGCCGAGCTCAAGCGCATCTGGACCGATGAGAACCATCGCCGCCAGGGGCTGGCCAGGCGCGTCGTGGCCGAGCTCGAGCAGCAGGCGTTCCGGCAGGGTTTCTCGCGCCTCTACCTCACCACCGGCTTCCGCCAGCCGGAGGCGCGCGACTTCTACCTCAATGCGGGCTATACGCCGCTGTTCGATGTCGATGCCGATCCCGAGATCTACGGCGCGCTGCCATTCGAGAAACTTCTCGTCAACCCGCCGCCCGGCTATGTCCCGACGCTGGTGACCCCGCCCGAGGGTGGCTGGAAGGCGGCGCGCGAGCGCCAGCTTGCCGAGCACAGATAGCCACGCCACCGCATTTTCGCAGGCAAACGAACTCTCCGGCGACCCAACAACAGACGCCGATGCTTTGACCTCGCGACGCTAAAGTCTATCATTTTGATAGACTAACGATAATGACGGGCCCAAGCCCCAGGAAACAACGAAGGCACCACTGATGGCTACGACCGATGCAAGTTCTGCGAGTGTCGAACTCGACCTGGCGCGCTCCTCCGCCGATCCGGGCGGTTATCGCGTCGTGCCGGCCAAGCACCCATGGCGGATCGCCGGAACGGTGGTGGCGGGGCTGCTGATCCTCGTTACGCTCCACTCGGTGCTCACCAACGAGCGCTGGGGCTGGACGGTGTTCGCCCAGTACTTCTTCGATGGGGCGGTGCTGATCGGCCTCGGCCGCACTCTGTGGCTGACGCTGCTGGCGAGCCTCCTCGGCTTCTTCCTCGGCGGCCTGCTAGCGTTCGCCCGGGTGTCGAAGTCGAAGCTGCTCTCCGGCCTCTCCTGGGCCTATATCTGGCTGCTACGCTCGATCCCGCTGATCGTCCTGCTGCTGGTGCTCAACAATATCGGCTACCTCTACCCGACCGTCGATATCGGCATCCCGTTCACCGATATCCTGTTCGCCCAGTACGGCACCACCTCGGTGCTCAGCGTCTTCGCCGTGGCGGTGATCGGCCTCAGCCTCAACCAGGCAGCGTTCTCGGCCGAGATCATCCGCGGCGGCATCCTGTCGATCGACCAGGGCCAGCAGGAAGCGGCGGCGGCACTGGGCCTCTCCTGGCGCCACCAGTCGCTGCGCATCGTCCTGCCGCAGGCGATGCGCGCCATCATCCCCTCGGGCTTCAACGAGATCATCGGCCTCGCCAAGGCCACCTCCATTGTCTACGTGCTGGCGCTGCCAGAGCTCTTCTACACCGTGCAGGTCATCTACAAGCGGAACCTCGAGGTCATCCCGCTGCTGATGGTGGCAACGGTCTGGTACCTGATCATCATGAGCGTCTTGTCGCTCATCCAGTTCGGCATCGAGCGCTATTTCGCCAAGGGCGCCACCCGCGAGGTGCAGGCGCCGCTGCTCGGCCGCTTCCTCGGTCCCAACCGCACGGCGAGGGCCATCGCCGCCGTCCGCGCCACGCCGCAGACGCAGCGCGCCCCGCTCGCCGCCTTCGATCGGCACAGCCACGATGTCGGCCGCATCGACATCCGCCGCATCACCAAGAGCTTTGGCGACTTCAAGGCGCTCGACAATGTGAGCCTCACGGTCGAGCCCGGCGAAGTGACGGTAATCATCGGCCCATCCGGCGCCGGCAAGTCGACGCTGCTGCGCACCATCAACCACCTCGAGCGGCCGGATGCCGGGTTCGTCTCGATCGATGGCGAGATCATCGCCTACGAGCAGCGCGGCAACGTGCTCTACGAGCTCAAGGATCGCGCCATCCGGCAACGCCGCGCCGGCATCGGCATGGTGTTCCAGAACTTCAACCTGTTCCCGCATCTGACGGCGGTGGAGAACCTGATCGAAGCCCCCATCGCGGCGCAGAAGCTCGAGCACGGCAAGGCCGTCGGCCAGGCGCTCGACCTGCTCGATCGCGTCGGTCTCTCCGACAAGGCCGAGGCCTATCCGCGGCATCTCTCCGGCGGCCAGCAGCAGCGCGTCGCCATCGCCCGCGCCCTGGCGCTGAAGCCCAAGGTCTTGCTGTTCGACGAGCCGACCTCGGCGCTCGATCCCGAGCTGGTCGGCGAAGTGCTCGACACCATCAAGGAGCTGGCGAAATCGGGGACCACGATGGTCATCGTCACCCACGAGATCGGCTTCGCTCGCGAGGTCGCCGACAAGATCGTCTTCATGGAGAACGGTCGCATCGTCGAAGCCGGCGCGCCCGAGCGGCTCTTCAACTCTCCTTCACACCCCCGGACGGCCGAGTTCCTGGCCAAGGTCCTCTGACACACAAGGTTTCCTGAAATGCGCCTTCTTTCTCTCGTGTTCGCTGGTGGCCTCGTCGCCGCCGGCTTCGGCGGAGCCTACGCTGCCGAAGATATCTTCGATCTCAGCCCCGAACAGCCCGGCCGCATCCATGTCGAGGCCGACCCGGCGCTGGCCGCAAAGCTCCCCGCCGACTTCAAGTGGGTGGTGCCGGGCAGCTTCACCGTGGCGGTTGCCGCAGCCGGCGAACCGCCGCTCGGCACCTACGCCACCGATGCTGCGACGGTGGTTGGCGCCGACCCTGATATCGCCTGGCTGGTTGCCGACAAGCTGGGGCTGAAGCTCAACCTCGTGCCGGTCGCCTGGGCCGATTGGCCGCTCGGCCTAACCTCCGGCAAGTATGACGCGGTGATCAGTAATGTCGGCGTTACCGAAGAGCGGAAGCTGAAGTTCGATTTCTCCACCTATCGGCAGGGCCTGCACGGCTTCTTCGTTGTCACCGACAGCCCGATCACCTCGCTGAAGCAACCCAAGGACGTGGCCGGCCTCAAGATCGCGACCAGCTCGGGCACCATCCAGGATCGCATCATCAACGAGTGGAACAAGGAGAATGTCGCCGCCGGCCTCCCGGCGAGCGACATCCTCTACTACGAGGACACCCCGGCGGCGCTGCTCGCCATCCAGTCGGGGCGCGTCGACGCGATCTTCAACGTCAACTCGATCTTCACCTACCAGGGACTGAAGACCGGCGCGATCCACCAGGTCGGCACCGTCAATGCGGGCTGGCCCAACACCACCGAGGTTGGCATCACCACCCGCAAGGATAGCGGTCTCGCTCCGGTACTGACCGAGGCGCTGAACGCGGTGATCGCCGACGGCAGCTACGCCAGAACGCTCAAGCGCTGGCACTTGTCGCCGGAGGCGGTGGAAACCGCCAAGACCAACCCGCCGGGCCTGCCTAAGTACTGACTTAGCCGGACCTTCCGAGACACGCCGGCGACAGTGCGAAGCGCCGGACGCATAGCGTCGCATTACCGGGGACACCGGGATGTGCGCCCAGCCTCTTCGCACCCAATTGGATCCAAGAAAGGCGTCAAAAATGACCCTCATCCGCACGGCAGCCGCAGGCCTTCTCGCCGCCGGCCTGCTGTTCTCCGCCGCTTCAGGGGCTTTCGCCCAGGGCGGCTTCGACCTCACTCCGGAGCAGACGGCTCGCCCTAAAGCCGAAGCCAATCCGGAGGCGATCGCCAAGATCTCACCCGACTTCAAGCCGGTGACCCCGGGTGCCCTGACCGTCGCGCTGACCGTCGGCGATCCGCCGCTTTCGACCTACGCCACCGACTCCTCCACCCCCGTCGGTGTTGAGGAAGATACGGCCTCGATCATTGCCGATGCATTGGGCCTGAAGCTCGTCCTGGTGCCAGTGGCCTGGCCCGATTGGCCGCTCGGTCTCGAATCCGGCAAGTTCGACGCCGTGATTTCCAACGTCACCGTCACCGAGGCGCGCAAGGAGAAGTTCGACTTCTCGTCCTACCGCCTCGACGTCCTCGGCTTCTACGTGCCCAACGAGAGCAAGATCACCGAGATCAAGGAGCCCAAGGACATTGCGGGCCTCAAGGTGATCGTCGGCGCCGGCACCAACCAGGAAAAGATCGTCGTCGAGTGGGACAAGCAGAACGTCGCTGCCGGCCTGCCGGCCGCCGAGTTCCAGTACTATGACGATACCGCCGCGGCGCAGTTGGCGCTGCAGTCCGGCCGCGCCGACGTCGAGTTCAACCCCAACGCCCAACTCGCCTATCGCGCCGTGGTCAGCGGCAACACCCGGCTCGTCGGCATCGTCAACGGCGGCTGGCCGCTGACCGCCGAGATCGCCGTCGCCACCAGGAAGGGCGCCGGCCTCGCCGATGCGCTCACCGCCGCGATCAACGGGCTGATCGCCAACGGCAAGTACATCGAGGCGCTGAAGCGCTGGGGGCTCGACGCCGAAAAGCTCCCTGAATCGCGCACCAACCCGCCGGGCCTGCCCAAGACCTGATCTCCAGATCGTCCCACCCCTTCCTCGGGACGTAGCCGGCGCCGCGTGTCTCCCTCTCCTTGGCACGCGGCGCCCCAACGCGAACGTTTCCATGACCATCAGCAAGCTCAGCTTTCTCATCCCCGGCAACTACGCGGAGGCCGATCCGCATGCCGGCCTCGAGGCGACGCTCCGCATCATCGAGCTGGGTGAGGCGCTGGGTTATCACGGCGCCTGGGTGCGCCAACGGCATCTGGAGCATGGGATTTCCTCTGCTGCGGTGTTCCTCGCCGCGGCCAGCCAGCGCACGCGCCAGATCGAGCTCGGCAGCGCAGTGATCCAGATCGGCTACGAGAGCCCGTTCCGCCTCGCCGAGGACCTCGCGATGGCGGAGGCGCTGTCCGCCGGGCGGCTGAATGTCGGGCTCAGCGCCGGCCCGCCACAGCATCTCGACCTGCTTGGCCCGCTGGTGTTCGACGGCGACTACCGCTCGTTCGATTTCTCGCACCGGCGCATCGCGCGGCTGGTCGAGCTGCTGCGCGCAGAGCCGTTGGGCGAGCCGATCGCCATCCCCGGCGGCAAGGCGGTGCCGCGGCTGCAACCGGGCGTGCCCGGCCTCCTTAACCGACTATGGTATGGCGGCGGTTCGCTGAAATCGGCCGAATGGGCGGGTGCGAACGGCTTCAACCTGCTGGTCGGCAACGTCACCTCGGGCGAAGGGACGGACGATTTCGTTACTGCGCAACTCAACCAGATCGCGGTCTATCGGGTCCAGGCTCGGGGTGGCTCCGGCCGCATCGCGCTGGGTCGGGTGATCGTGCCGCTCGATGGCGCCAGCCGGGCCACGCGGGAGCGCTATCTCGCCTATGCCCAGTCCCGCCATGCCCGCACGCTGCAGCCCAATGGCGACAAGCGCACCCTGTTCGCACCCGACCTGGTCGGCACGCTCGCCGATATAGCGGAGCGACTCACCGCAGACGCCGCAGTGGCAGCGGCCGACGAGTTGCGCCTCGAACTGCCCTATGAGTTCGACGAGGCCGACTACGCCCAGATCCTCACCAACGCCATCGGCTTGCTGACGAAGTCCTGAATAACCTGCCGAGGCGGGCGTCAGCGACTTGCCCCCCGGTCGAGCGACGCGCTTTTCGCCGACAGCAGTTGAGTACCGCAAAGCCACACGCTCACGTAACGCTCGCTTAACACACAATATCGGAACCTAGGCGCCAATCAGGAGTGCGTTGATGGGTGCGACCGTGCTGGCTGCCTTGCTTGCCAGCGGACTAGGCTTGATAGCCGGAGGTTACTATTCGACGGTCGGCTGGATCGTGGTGGGTAACCTGTTGCTCGTGACCACGGCGACGGCGTCGTTCGCGGCGCACGCCGATCTCGTCACGGCCCTGGGCTGGACAGCGCTCTCTATCGTCGCGTTCAATATCGGCCTGATGCTCGGCCTCATCATCCGGCGCCCGGTGGTCCTTATTCCCGCGTGATTGCGTAAAGTTTTACTCAAACGCTGAACCCGGCAGCAAAGTCCAGCTGTCATGGTGTTCCCAATGAACGCGCGCCAGTTGCGCCACAGGGGGATTGCATGAGCGTCCAAACCGCTAGGGGTTCGAACCGGAAGATCGCAGCCGTCATCATGGCGGCCATGGTATCGCTGGCCGCCGGCGCGATGTCGACGGCAGCCAGCGCGGGCAGTGTGCACGCGCCTCTCGGCTACCAGGTGATGTGCCTGAAGAACCCCGCCGAATGCAAAGGCGGCGGCAAGGCCAAGGTCGATCTCACCGCCGACGTCATGTCGACGCTGAAGCGCGTCAATGGCCACGTCAACCGTTCGATCAAACCGCGTTACGACAGCGGCGCCGATGTCTGGTCGGCCAGCGCCTCCTCCGGCGATTGTGAAGACTATGTGCTGGCCAAGCGCAAGGCGCTGATCAAGGCCGGCATCCCGGCCAGTTCGCTCCGCATCGCCTACGTCAAGACCCGCAGGGGCGAGGGCCATGCAATCCTGGTGGTCAAGACCAATGGCAAGGATCTGGTGCTGGACAACCTGACAGCAAGCATCAAGCCGCTCAGCCAGTCGGGCTACCGCATCATCTCGATGTCGGGCGCCAACCCGCGCAGCTGGAGCTGATCGGCAAGCCGGCTCAGGTCGGCGTGCCGCGCTTGAGCTTGTTGAGGACGCGGTCGAGCAGCGCGTCATGCTCGGCAAATACCCCAAAATCGTCCGGTGCGCTGGCATGGCCTTCCGTCAGCGCCCGGATGCGTTCGGCTTCAACCAGCACCGGCAGCACGTCGCCACCGGTCTCGATGGCTTCGAACAGCTGCCGGCGCAGATCGTCAAGCTTCGAAATCGTGTCGTTGGCATAGACCATCTCGGCACGATCGGCAGGGAACGCCGCGCCGCCCACCTGCACCAGATAGCTGAGCGACACCAGGTAGTAGCTCGCTTCGCTGAGCAGTTGCTGGTCAAGTTCGGCCAGCGCCTCGGCCGGCGGGGTCGCCTTGCCCCAGCGCAGCGCCTGCTCCTCGAGCGCCGCTCCCAGTTCCTCCCGCGGCACGACGTCGAACGTCGCGCGGATCATTTCCAGCGACAGGTAGCGCGACAGCGCCTCGCGCAGCGGCAGCGCGGCTGGCGCCACCTGTTCGGAAGGGGTAGGGCCGAGGTCTGCCGCCTGCAGCGGCAACGCGGCAACCGACAGGCTCAGCAGCAGGGCTCCAGCCAGTGGCAATAGTCTCGACGCGAAACGCAACTTCAACCTCACGCGATGCAATAGCGCATCCCTATCAGCTAGCACCCTTGAGGTGGTCGGTAACCGCTTGGTAAGGATAATTTCCGCGCCAAAGCGAGCGAGCCGGCAGGCGATCGCCTCTATCTGGCGGGGCTGACGGATGCTATCGCGTTCATGGTACAATTCTCCATCACGCCGACGCAGGACGGCCATGGCATCGTTGCTTACGCCAGGGCGGACGGCGTCTTCACCCAGCTGAATCAGCAGTCAACCACCACCTCGCATGACTTCGCGGCAAGCATGCGGGCTATTACGCCGAGGCCTAGAACCGATGACTGAAGCCAATTTGATCGTACCGGTGATCCTTGCAGGCGGGCAGGGGACCCGGCTCTGGCCGATGTCTCGTGCGGCTCGCCCCAAGCAATTCCTGCCGCTGACCGGCCCGACCTCGCTCTATCAGCAGACGCTGCTGCGTGTTGCCGACCCGGCGCGCTATCATCCCGCTGTCATCGTCACCAATGCCGAGTATCGCTTCCTCGTCGCCGAGCAGGCACAGGAGGCGGGCGTGCCGACGTCCGCCGTGCTGCTCGAGCCGATGGCCCGCAATACCGCCGCTGCCATCGCCGCGGCAGCGCTGCATGTGCAGCAGGCCTTCGGCGACGATGCGGTCATCCACGTTCTTGCCTCCGATCATGCCGTCGACGCTGATGACAACTATTGGTGGAGCGTCGCCACCGCAGCTGCGGCCGCCCGGGCCGGCCGGCTCGTCACCTTCGGTATCACCCCATCGGCCCCCGAAACCGGTTACGGTTACATCGAGGCAGGTGCCGAGCTCGGCACCGGTGTTCGCGCCGTGGCGCGCTTCGTCGAAAAGCCCGACCACGACACCGCCGAGAAGATGCTGGCCACCGGCGGCTATTACTGGAACTCCGGCACCTTCATGCTCGGGGTCGCGAGCTTCCTCAGCGAGGTGGAGGCGCTGGCGCCCGAGACTTTCAGCGCCGCTGCGGCCGCTGTTTCCGCTGCCAGGACCGACCTCGATTTCATCCGCCTCGACGAAGCGGGTTTCAGCACGGCGCCCAACATCTCGGTGGACTACGCCATCTTCGAAAAATCGAAGCAGGTCGCCCTGGTTCCGGTGACCTTCCCCTGGTCGGATCTGGGTGCCTGGGATGCCGTGTGGAAGGTGTCCGGCAAGGACGCCGCCGGCAACGTCGTCAGCAACGGCAACGCCACGCTGTCCAACACGCGCAACTCGCTGATCGTGTCGGAGCGGGCGCATATCGCCGTCGAAGGGCTGGAGGATGTCGCCATCATCGCGTCGGAAGACGCCATCTATGTCGGCCGCCTGTCAGACGCGCAGCGGGTTGGGCCGATGGTCAAGGCATTGCGGGCCAATCCCGCTACCCAGGGCCTCACCGAGATCCATCGCACGGCCTACCGTCCCTGGGGTGGCTACTCCTCGGTGCTGAACGGCGACCGCTTCCAGGTGAAGCGCCTGTTCGTCAAGCCCGGCAAGAAGCTCAGCCTGCAGAAGCACCACCATCGGGCCGAGCACTGGGTGGTGGTCAGTGGCACCGCCGAAGTGACCGTCGACGGCAAGGTGACGATGCTGACCGAGAATGAGTCCATCTACCTGCCGCTTGGCTGCGTGCACCGGCTCGCCAACCCCGGCAAGATCCTGCTCGAGCTGATCGAGGTGCAAACCGGCTCCTATCTGGGCGAGGACGACATCATCCGCATTGAGGACGAGTTCGGTCGCGCCTGACCGGACTTGCGCTTCGAGGCAGAGACGCTGATCCGGCCATCGGTGCTGCCCGTGTCGCGCTGGTGGTTGCTAGGCGCCGTAATTGCCGCGCATATAGGCTGCGCGTTCTCTTCGGGGCTCTGAATGAAGATCACGATATTCGGCTCGGGCTATGTCGGCCTCGTCACCGGCGCCTGCCTCGCCGATGCAGGCAACCAGGTTGTCTGTGTCGATATCGATGCGGCAAAGGTGGCGTTGCTCAACAGCGGCCATGTCCCGATCTACGAGCCGGGGCTCGAGGCGATCGTCACCGGCAACCGTGCCGCGCGGCGGCTCTCCTTCACCACCGACATTGCAGCCGGTGTCGAACACGGTGAAGCGCTGTTCATCGCGGTTGGCACCCCGCCTGACGAAACCGGGTCGGCCGATCTCAAATATGTGCTCGCTGTGGCGCGCAGCATCGGCGAGCACGTCACCGGCTTCAAGGTCGTGGCCGACAAGTCCACCGTGCCGGTTGGGACTGGCGACCGCGTTGCCGAGGCCATCACCGCCGAGCTGGTGAAGCGCGGCTTTGCCGCCGACCCGGCGGAACGGGTCCGCCTCGGCCAGCCCGATTTCACCGTCATCTCCAACCCCGAGTTCCTCAAGGAGGGCGCGGCGGTCACCGATTTCAACCGCCCGGACCGCATCATCATCGGTGCGGACGGCACGCCGGCCGGTCGGCGCGGCCTCGAGCTGATGCGCCAGCTCTACGCGCCGTTCACCCTCAACCACGATCGCACCATGATAATGGACGTTCGTTCGGCCGAACTCACCAAGTATGCCGCCAACGCCATGCTGGCGACGCGCATCTCGTTCATGAACGAGCTGGCCAATCTGGCAGAAGATCTGGGCGCCGATATCGAGCTGGTCCGTCGTGGCATCGGCTCCGATCCGCGCATTGGCTACAGCTTCCTGTATGCCGGCACCGGCTATGGCGGCAGTTGCTTCCCCAAGGATGTGAGCGCGCTGCGTCACAGCGCGGCGGAGCAGGGGCGCGAATTGCGCATTCTAGCCGCCGTCGAGGAAGCGAACACGGCGCAGAAAGACGTGCTGGGCGGCAAGATTCGCACCCGCTTTGGCGAAGACCTCACCGGCCTGACCTTCGCTGTCTGGGGCCTGTCATTCAAGCCCAACACCGATGACATGCGCGATGCGCCCAGCCGCGTGCTGATCGCCGATCTCCTCCGCCGCGGCGCCGCGATCCGAGCCTATGACCCCGTGGCGATGGAGGAAGCGAAACGCGTTCTGGCGTTCGATCTCGATGGCGGGATGGGGCGGATCGATTTCGTCGAAACCGCGATGGCGGCCGTGACGGGGGCCGATGCCCTGGTGATCGTCACCGAGTGGAAGGTGTTCCGGAACCCCGACTTTGCGGCCTTGGCCAGGGGGCTCGGGCGAAAGGCGATTTTCGATGGCCGCAACCTCTACGAACCCTCGATCGTCGAGGACGCCGGGTTGGCCTATTTCCCCATCGGCCGGCGTCAGGTGTCCTGAGCCTCCATCGATACGACGACGCAAAGCTCTACTTGTATAGCTAGTCGCTGGAAATTATATCTCGTGCGCTTTTTGCTGCCTGGGATGATTTTCGGCGATGCTGACTGCCAAGGGAAAATACGGCCTGAAGGCGCTGGTGCATCTGGCGCAGTTCCCTCCAGGGGAGTTGGCGCTGGTCGCCGACATCGCGTCGGCGAACAAGATTCCGAAGAAGTTCCTCGATGCCATCCTCGGCGATCTTCGCAATGCCGGCATCGTGCAGAGCCGCAAGGGCAAGGGCGGCGGCTATCGCCTGGCCCGGCCGCCCGAGGAGATCAAGGTCGGCTCCATCGTACGCGTGCTCGATGGCCCGCTGGCGCCGATCCCCTGCGCCAGCCACACCCGCTACGAAGCCTGCGACGACTGCGATGTGGCGACCTGCCAGGTCCGCCACACCATGCTCAACGTCCGTAACGCCATCGCCGAAGTGCTCGATCGCACGACGCTTGCGCAAATGCGCGACGCCAATGGCGAGGTCCTGCCGATCGAGCTGCAGACCGCTTAAGTCTAGTGCAGCTCGGTTAGCCGCTTCTCGCCCGCCTCGATGCGGAACGGCAGCACGTTTTCCGGCGGCGGCAGCGGGCATACCGCGAACTCGGTGAAGGCGCAGGGCGGGTTGATCGCCTTGTTGAAGTCGAGGACGATGCTGTTCTCAGTCACCTCCTCGCCATAGAGGAAGCGTGAGGCAGGATAGGTCGAATCCTGTGAGGTCGGGTCGCGGATCACGAATTGCGGCGCCTCCGGCGTGCCGTGCGTGGCGATCAGCTCGTAGGTCTTGCCGTCGTGGGTGAACACCGCCTTGTGCGTCACCGCGACGCCGGTGCGGATATTGCCGGTGGTATCGACATCCATCTCCAGGGGCGCCTCGAACGGCACCCACTCGGCGGTGATCCGCCAGTCCTGTTGGGCTGGAAAATACTCGATCCCCGGGAACGCACCCGGCGCCGCTGAAGCGGTGTCGCGGATGCGCAGCGCATTGTCGCCGTTCACCGTGGTGATCTCGCAGAGCAGGTTGCCGAGCTGGAACTTCGGCGGATGCTTCTTGTTCGGCGTGATGTGGATCGGCTCGCCGTCGGTCGGCTTGAACGTCACAGTGCCGTCAGGCTCCTGCGTCACCGCCCCCAGATGCGCCGGGCCGGCGGAGAGGACGATGTCGTTGTCCTCGGCGGTCCCGACACTGGCGGTGCCGGGGTCGAGCACAAAGCGGCCGATGATGTTGAGCCAGCCGTTCGGCGCCTTGAGGTTGTTGAGGCGCTTCGCCTTCCAGGCGTCGAGTGCGGCGAGATAGTCGGCAGTCGTGGTCATGTGGAGTCATCCTTGAGTCAGGCAGATCAGGCAGGCATGCGCGGCACGCTGCCGAGCAGCTTCCGGGTGTACTGATGTTGGGGGTCGGCGAGAATTTTGCGAGTGGCGCCGGCCTCGACGATCCGGCCCTTCTCGAGGATCACCATCTCGTCGCAAAGCGCGGCGACGACGCCGAGGTCGTGTGACACGAAGACCAGTGTCATATCGGCCGCCAGCTTCTGCAGCAGCTCGACGATGCGGATGCGGGTCGAGAGATCGAGCGCGCTGACCGCCTCGTCGGCCAGCAGCAGTTTCGGCTTGGCGACGATGGCGCGGGCAATGGCGATGCGCTGCCGCTGCCCGCCCGAGAACTCATGCGGGTAGCGCCCGAGGATGTCCGGCTCCAGTCCCACCGAAACCAGTGCCGCCTCGACCAGCATCCGCCGATCGCCTGGAATGCCCAGCGAGCGCAACGGCTCCGAGACGATGCCGAGCACGCTCTGGCGCGGATCGAGCGAAGAGTAGGGATCCTGGAACACCGCCTGCACCTGCCGGCGATAACCCCGCATGAAGCCGCCGCTATGCGTGTCGAGAGCCGTGCCGTCAAAGCGGATCTGCCCCGAGCTCGGCCGGGTCAAGCCCAGCAGCAGCCGGAGCAGGGTGGTCTTGCCCGACCCGGATTCCCCGACCAGACCGACGCTGGCGCCGGCACGGACCTCCAGCGACACCCCATCGAGCACCAGCCGATCGCGGGCATAGCCGAAGCTGACATTCTCGACGCTGACGAGGCTCATGCTGTACCCTCCAGCGCGTCGTCGAACGCCTTGGCGGCCGCCACCAGCGAGCGCGTGTAGTCGTGCTGCGGCGCGCCGAATACCTCGCGCACCGGTCCGGCCTCCACCGCGATACCCCGTTTCATCACCACCACGCGCTCGACGATTTCGGCCACCACCGGCAGGTCGTGACTGATGAACAGCAGCGCCATGCCGCGCTCCCGCACCAGCCCGTCGAGCAGCTTCAGGATCTCCGCCTGCGTCGTCACATCGAGCGCCGTCGTCGGCTCGTCGGCGATCAGCAATTGCGGCCGGCAGGCCAGCGCCATGGCAATCGCCACCCGCTGCCGCTGTCCGCCAGAAATCTCGTGCGGATAGGATCGGGAGATGCGTTCCGGCTGGGGCAGGGCGACCTGCTCGAGCAGCGCCAGCATCTCGCGCTGGAGCGTGCTGCCTGAGAGCTCGCGCCCATCGCGCCGGGCTCGCCGCTGCAGCGGCTCGGCCACCTGTTGTGCCACCGGCAGCAATGGGTCGAGCGCCGTCAGCGGCTCCTGGAACACAAACGCCGCCACCGTGCCGCGCAAGCCGTTCAGCACCCGGTCCGGCGCCCCGATCACCTGCTGTCCGCCCAGCATCACCGAGCCGCTTGCCTTGATGGCCCGCGGCAACAGCCCGGTCGCCGCCATTGCGGTGAGCGATTTGCCTGAGCCGCTCTCGCCGATCAGCCCAAGCCGCTCGCCGGGAGCGATCGAGAAGGACAGGTCGGAAACCAGCGGCTTGCCGTCGACGGCTAGGTTCAGGTTCTTGATGTCGAGAAGTGGCACCATCACGCCACCCCCTCGATGTCATCCCAGCAAAAGCTGGGATACATCTTGCCGCTGGCGCGGGCTGTGAGTTGGGTCCCAGCTTTCGCCGGGATGACACCGGTGGGTGGGGCAGCAATGGTGACGACAAATAGCCGGAGGCTCATCGCGAAACCCTCCGCGTCGGATCGCCGATGTCGCGCAACCCATCGGCGAGCAGGTTCACCCCGATCACCAGCGACACCAGCGCGATGCCCGGCGCGATGGCGCCGATCGGTGCGGTATAGACCGTGCCTTGCGCCTCCTGCAGCAGCCGGCCCCACGAGGCGTTCGGCGGTGGGGCGCCCAGCCCGAGATAGCTGAGCGACGCCTCGGCGATCACCGCCAGCCCGAACTGCAGCGCAAAATTCACCGACAGTGTCGGCCAGATATTGGGCAGCACATGCTGGAACACGATGCCGAGCCACGAAGTGCCCGACGTGCGCGCCGCCGTGATGTAATCCATCAGCAGCACCCGCTTGGCGAGGATGCGCGTCAGGCGCGCGACGATCGCCGACAGCGCAATACCGAGCGCCAGCACCGCCGTACCGAGGCTCGCCGTGTCGCTTGCCGCCACCACCAGCATGGCGATCAGCAGTGTCGGGAAGGCGATGAGGATGTCGAGTGTCGCTGCCAACGCGTCATCCAGCAGCCGCGTCGCGAACGCCGCCAGCACCCCGAGCGTCACCCCGATCAACCCGCCGATCGCCACCGCGGAGATCCCGACAATCAGCGCAATGCGCGAGCCGATCATGATCTGGGTGAAGAAGTCCCGGCCCAGCCGGTCGGTCCCTGCCCAGTGCTCCCAGGACGGTGGCGCCAGTCGGCCGCCGGTCAGCGCCGTCGGATCGTAGGGCAGCCACACCAGCGTGAGCAGCGCTACTGCGACGTGGAGGCCGACCAGCAGCAGCCCGAGCCACAGCGTCAGCGAGCTGCGCGAGCGCCGCGTGCTTGCAACCACCGCGCTCATGACACCCCCGCCCGTCCGCGCAACCGCGGATCGATGAAGCGCTGCAAGAGGTCGGCGGCAAAGCCGATCAGCAGCACCAGCAGCGTCGAAATGAACAGCACGCCCTGCACATTGGGATAGTCGCGCTGCTGGATGGCGAGCAGCAGCATCGAGCCGAGCCCCGGCAGCGCGAACACCTTTTCCACCACCACGGCGCCGAGGAAGGTCGTCGCCAGCTCAATCCCGAGGATCGAGATCACCGGCACGGCGCCATTGCGGATGCCATGTCGGACCAGTGCCTCGACGAAACCCGAACCCAGTGCCCGCGCCGTGCGGATGTAGTCGCTGCCGATGACGTCCTGCGTCGCTGACCGCACATAGCGTAGCAGCGATGCCGCGATCACCAGCGCCACTGTCAGCACCGGCAAAGCCAGCGCAACGGCAGCTTCGCCGAAATTCGCCCAGCCCTTCAGCGGGAAGCCGCCCGAGGGGAACAACCTGAGGTTGATGGCGAAGATCGTGACGATGAGGATCCCCAGCCAGAACACCGGAATGGCGATCCCTAACTGGCTGACGATCGAGATCGCCGCCCCGTACCAGCGGTCCGCCTTCACTGCCGCGATGATCCCGAGCGGCAGCGCAATGACGATGGCCAGCAGGAACCCCAGGATGGTCAGCGGTACCGTCACGCTCAGCCGGTTGCCGATCTCGCTGAGCACGCTCGCCTTGCTGACGAACGAGGTGCCGAGGTCGAAACGCGCCAGGTTGCCGACGAAGCTCACGAACTGGGTCAGCAGCGGCTGGTCGGAGCCGACCTGCGTTCGCGCCGCCGCGATCTGCGCTTCGGTCGCGCCGACACCGAGCAGTGCATTTGCCGGATCGCCCGGCAGCAGCCTGAGCAGCACGAACAACACGACCGCCGCGATCAGCAGCGACAGCAGCAGGATGGCAAGACGGCGGAGGAGGTAGGTGAGAATGGGAGTGCGGCCTTCGATATCTTGGATGTTTCCACCATACCGTGCCCCACCCACCGGGTCATTCCCGCGAAAGCGGGAATCTCTGTTTGCGATGCCGCAGCAGAAAACAGATATCCCCGCTTTCGCGGGGATGACACCGAGGTTGATGACAGGCTGGATGAGGGCGGCGACGCGCGCCGCACCCAGCGCTTACTTCGCCTTCTGGATTCCGTAGGCGAAGAACTGCGAGTTCAGCCCGTTCACCGGGTAGCCGGTGACATTGGCGGCTGACACCACGATCTGCGGGTAGAGATAGAGCCAGTTGCTGGCCGCGTCTTCGGCGATGAGCTTGTTGGCTTCCGTCAGCTTGGCGGTCTGCTCGTCGATCGTCGCCGCGGCTTCCGAGTCGGCGATCAGCTTCACCACTTCAGGGTTGTTGTAGCCCCAGTAGAAGTCCGGGTTGCCGTAGAACACGATATCGCGGTGGTTGACGTGCTCCTGCAGGGTCGCCTGGAAGTCGTGCGCCTTATAGATCTTCTCGTACCACTCGTTGGCCGTGATGATGTTGATGTTCACCGTCACGCCGACCTTGGCATACTCGGCCTGCAGGAACTGCGCGACGATCGGGTGCGGGTCGTAATCGGGCGTGTCGAGGGTGAACTCGAAGCCATCGGGGTAGCCGGCTTCCGCCAGCAGCGCCTTGGCAGCCTCCACGTCATAGGCATCGACGCCGGTCAGGTCGACGTACCACGGGTCGGTCGGCGGCACGAACGAGCCGATCAGCGTGCCATAGTCGCCCCAGATCGAGTTGAGCAGCTTCGCCTTGTCGGTGGCCTTGGCCAGAGCCTTGCGCACCTTCACATTGTCGAACGGCGCGACGCGATCGTTCCAGGCCAGCAGTTCCTTGGTCGTCGAGGCACCCTCGGTCACCGTGTAAGCCGGGTTGCCGCTGAACTGCGCCAGCGAATCCGGGCTCTGCACCGAGGTGATCACGTCGACTGCGTTGGTCAGCAGTGCGTTGTTCAGCGCCGTCGCGTCGGTGAAATAAGTGTAGATCACTTCGCCGTTGGTCGGGGCGGTACCCCAGTATTTGTCGTTGCGAGCCAGTGCCAGCGCCGAGCCACGGCGCCATTCGCCCAGCGTATAGGGCCCGGTGCCGTCTTCGGCCGCGGTGATATCGGTCGCCTTGTCGTTGACGATCCACACATAGCTGAGGTTGTAGGGCAGCGAGATCGAGCGGGCCGACAGCGTGATCACCACCGTCTGATCGTCAGGCGTCTCGATGCCGGTAATGGTCGACAGGCTCTTCTTGCGCGAGCTCTTCGACGCCTCGGCGGTGACGCGCTCGATCGAGTATTTGACGTCGGCCGCAGTGAGCGGATCGCCCGAGTGGAAGGTCACGCCCGGCTTCAGCTTGAAGGTATAGGTCAGCCCGTCTTCGCTGGCGCTGTAGCTGTCGACGAGCTTGGGCTCGACGGCGCCCGCATCGGTCAGCTGGAACAGCGCCTCATAGACGTTGCCATTGAACGCCTCGTTGATGCCCTGGCCGGCGCCGGCGGTGTTGTCGAGGTTCTGCGGCTCATAGAGCGACCCAATGCGGATCGTCGCATTGGCGTCGTAGTCCTGCGCCATCGCAAGCGGCGCCACAGCAACGCTGCCCAGCAGCGCAGCGGCGACCAGCGCGCGGCGGATGGAAATCTGGTTCATTCGGGGAACTCCTTGTTCGTGGTCGGTGCGGCGGTCGAAACCGCTTTCACTGGCGGCATAAATACCCCGCGGCGGCGAAGAAGCCTAGGATTCCAGTGTACTAATAATGCTGCGCAGCCGCGGCCACAGCGAACGGACTTTGCTGTGTCGGCGCGGAAGGCGAAATCCCGTTCCGCGAGCCCCGGGGGAAAGCACGCGAGGCAGGGCAGGGCGGCATGTCGATGCGGGCCGGCGCTCCCGAAGGTTAACCAGAGTCGTAGCAATTCCAGCAGTTTGTCGACTGACCGGCGGTAGTACGCTATGATCTTCGAATAGCTTGCGTACCGCCGCAAGTGTTCTGGTGGTGCGGATCGAAGTCGATCTGAGGAGGTATTGGGTGAAGGGGTCACCGCGTGTTGCGCAAGGCGCCATGCTGTTTGTGACCTTGGCGCTCGCAACCTCGGGAGCCGCGGTCGCCTATATCGAGGCTAAGGCTTACTTGTCCGCGGGGATCGTTCCGCGGGAGCGTTTCGACGCGCTTGTGGCCGACGATATCGACATCGGCCTGTCGAGTGCGTCGCACACGCTCATCCTCCGCAACTGCTACGAGGCGATGACTTCTGTTTCTTCCCGCCTTCAGCCTACGGTCCGCCGTAGCGCAGTCGCCGCAAATTGCGTGGCAACAGCTGATCGGATCAGCGCCGAAGAGCCGGCAAATTCCTTCGCCTGGTACATTGCCGCGCTGGCCGCAGCTGAAACCGGCGATATCCCGGGCATGACGCAACGCCTGCGCATGTCGCAGCTCGCTGGACCCAGCGAGCAGTGGATCGTCGAACTCAGGGTCAACCTTGCCGAGGATCATCTGGCCGCCCTCTCACCTGACGCTCTGGCCGGCCATGACGGCGACCTGACATTGCTGGCCCAGAGCCAGCGCGGCGTCTCATCCATCGCCCAGCGTTACGTTCGGCAGGCAGGCTTCCGCGAACGCATCACCGCGCTGGTGGAAAAACTCCCGGCCGAGGACCAGCAGCGCTTCCTCGATTACGTCCGCGGCGCGGCAAATCAGGCAACGGGGGGCTGATATGTCGGGAATTGAAGTCACCGCCACACGCCCGTCCTCCCGTGGCGCACGCCACGAAGCCGGTGTGAGAACCAGTCGGCAGTCGGGGCTCAACGACCTGCTTGCCCGGGTGATCCTGGTTATTGCGGCGCTGGCGCCGATTCCACTGGGGAGCAACCGGCCGTTCTTCTGGGCAGTCAATGCGCTGATCATCGGATTGGTCGGCCTCGTCTACGTCGCGACCCTGCGGGGCGCCCGCGAACCATTCCGCATCGGCCTTGGCCGCTTGTGGCCCTCGGCTGCCCTCTATGCGGCGGTGGCGATCTACCTCGTCCTGCAGGCGCTGCCGCTCGGCCAACTGGCGCCTGGCGGTATCGCGGTGTCGGAGCTGCTGGCTGTTCCTACCGGCGCCGGCATCGCCCTGGCCGCCGGTGCGATCAGCCTCTCGCCCAACTCGACCTGGCTGATGCTGATGCGCTGGGTGACGTGTGGCGTGCTGTTTCTGCTTGTCCTGCAGGTCGGAACGCGGGCGCACCGTCGGGATTTGATGCTGAACGTCATTGTCGCGATCGTCGCCAGCTACGCGATTTTCGGTCTCGCCTCATTGCTGCAGTTCGGCGACACGCTCCTGAGCATGCCGAAATGGGCTTATGAGGGCAGCGCCACCGGCACCTTCGTCAATCGCAACTCCTTTGCGACCTTCCTCAGCTTCGGTGCAGTGGTGACCGTCACGATGCTGGCGGGCAGTTTTGTGCGTCAGGACGAGGGCGAGGAGGTCGGAGACGATCGGCGGCTGCGGGTCGACCCGATTGTGTTTGTCTACCTTCTGGCGCTGGCTGCGATCGTCGCCGCACTGCTCGCCACCGAGTCTCGCATGGGCGCATTTGCCGGCGCCATGGGATGCCTGAGCGTCGTGCTCCTTACCCAGCGACGCCTGCGTTGGCGCCGTGGCTGGTACCTGCTCTGGGTCCCGGCGGCGCTGGTTGTCCTTGGCGCCGCGGTCTACCTCTACGGACAGGGCCTGGTGGAGCGCCTTGGCTCCCAGGCGGAGGCGGCCGACGTTCGTCTCGATCTCTATGTTCAGGTGATCGAGATGATCCGTGCCCGGCCGCTGTTGGGCTATGGGGGAGGGGCGTTTGAGCAGGCCTTCCACTTGTTCCACCACCTGCCGGTAAGCCCGGATCTGGTGTGGGATCGCGCCCACAACACGTACCTCGCCCTCTGGGCCGAGCTGGGCCTGGTAGCCGGGTCTGTCCCGATCCTGCTGGTTGGCACGGCCGCAGTCCGGCTGGCCTGGAACAGTTCCCGTGCCGGCTCGGGCTGGACGGGACGGGTTGCCGCGACTGGCGCAGTCGTCGTAGCCGCAACCCACTCGCTTGCCGACTTCAGCCTCGAGATTCAGGCCAACACCATTCTGTTCGTTATTCTGCTCGGCGTCGGCACCGCCGCCAGGATGAGCAGACGGAATGCCCACTCGTGATGCGCGCCATGGCTGCCCTGTTTGGCAACCGCCAACCTCCGCATTCGGGGGGCAGGCAACGGCTGAGTGCTGACATCCGCCCGGCCGTCGTCTACGCGATCGGCGACGTGCATGGCTGCCTCGACGAGTTGCGCCAGCTCGAGCAGTTGATTCGAGCCGATGCCGCTGGGGTCGAAGGCGAGAAGTGGATCGTGCTGCTCGGCGATTATATCGACCGAGGGCCCCAGTCGGCGCGGGTGATTGACCACCTGCTTGCGCCACCGCCGGATGGTTTCCGCCGCTTCACGCTGGCCGGCAACCACGAGCAGATGCTGCTCGACTTTCTTGCTTCGCCTCGCCGCCACACCGATTGGCTTGCCTACGGGGGGCTGGAGACCCTGGCGTCCTACGGCATCGATGCGCGAGATGGCATGATGGGGGCCGCGGCGGCGGCAATGGCGCTCGAAGCGCGGATGCCGCGATCGCACCTCGAGTGGTTGCGCCAGTTGCCGGTCAGCCTCGAACTCCCTGGTTTTGTCTTCGTCCACGCCGGCCTCCGGCCAGGGCAGCCATTGGCAGAGCAGGACGAGAACGACCTGCTGTGGATCCGCGAACCGTTTCTTGATGGTCCCGGTGCTCCCGGCATCGTCGTCGTGCATGGCCACACTCCGGAAACCGAGCCAGTGCTAAGATCGTGGCGCGTCGGTATCGACACTGCCGCGTTTGCGACCGGCAGGCTGACGTCGGCCCGTATAGATGCCGGGGGCAGGATCAGTTTTCTTGCCAGCCGTCCCGCTAACCCATTGGCCGCCCAGACGGCGCCCAGAACCGACTAAGGGTATCGCCAGGCGATGGAAGAGACCGATTTCGAACTTCGTCGGGTGGTCGGGCTGCTGCAGCGGCAGCTGCGCCTGATCCTCATCACGCTCGTCGTGGGCCTTGGTGGCACGGCGCTCGTGGTGTTTTCGCTTACCCCGATCTACCAGGCCTCGGCGCTGGTCGAGGTGCAGCCGCGCGATCGCAACCTGCTTGATCCGAGCGGCGATTTCGACACCGGCGCCAGCGATATGACCCGCATCGCCAGCGAGCTCGAAATCATGCGCTCCGACGCTACGATGCTTGGCGTCATCAAAAAGGAGGCACTGGTCTCTGACGCCGAGTTCGGGCCCCGGATCGGGTTGCTTGACCGCGTGCTGGCCTTCCTGCAGATCCGCCAACCCACGCTGCCCGACGGCGACGCAGCGCTGCGCCGCGTGCTGCAGAACTTCGAGCGCGCGTCCGCTGTCAGCCAGATAGGGCTGTCGAGCATCATTTCCATGTCGGTCCGATCCACCGATCGCAACCGTGCCGCGCAAATCGCCAACTCCTGGGCTCAGACCTATATCGATGCGCAGGTTTCCGCCAAGATCGACAGCACTCTCAACGCCCGCAACATCCTGCAGGCGCGACTCGGGCAGGCACGCGCTGCCATGGTTGCCGCCGAACAGTCGCTCGACACCTATATCGACAGCAACCTCGCCCGCATCGTTGGCGAGACAGGTCGAGCAGATGTGGCCGATCTTGGCGGCAACCTGCACGATCTGCTCGCCGAAAAGAACGTGCTGTCCGGCCGCTTCAGCCAGGCCGAGCTGGGGCTGCGGCAGAAGAACTGGGAACTGCTGACCAACACCCTCCAGTCAGACGCGCTTCGCGAACTCGAGCGGCAGCGCGAACAGGTGGCGGCAACTCTCGAGAAAGCCGCCGAAGGCCCTGCAGTCAACCTGCGCGCCGAGCTGGCCGGCATCGAGGAGCGGCTGGGGCGGGTTGCAGACGAGGCGGTCGCGGACCTGCGTCGTGCTGTTTCCGACAATCAATCGCGCGAAACCGACCTTCGTCAGCGCCTGCGTACGGCAGTGCTGTCGAGTTCGCTGCCCGCTGACATGTTGGGTGAGATCTTCGAGATGCAGCAGGGTGCCGAGCTTGGTCGGCAGCAGTACCAGACGCTGATGTCGCGCACCCAGGACCTCGATGCGCAGGCAACGCTGCAGATCGCCGACAGCCGCATCATCTCGCCTGCGCTGGCGCCGGAACAACCGGCGTTCCCCAATACGTTGCTCTCTCTCGCCGGCGCCGGCATCATTTCGCTGGCCTTAGGGATTGGCTTGGCCTTCCTCCGCGAAAATCTCGTCGGCGGGCTGCTGACCGAGGACCAGACTGAAGCCGTGCTGAAAATCCCCGTCGCGGCGGCGGCGCCACGGCTGCGCAGTCCGGCGCAGGGCTCGCTGGCCGACCTGATACTCACCTCGCCCCTATCCCAACTGCCTGAGGCCATCCGCCGAATTCGTGTCACCATCGATCAGCGGCTGCGGCGTTTCGGCGTACAGGCGGAAGGGCAGACCGGCGCTATCGTCGTGATGGTGACCTCGTCCACCGCCAGCGAGGGCAAAAGCACCGTCGCCCTGTCATTGGCGCGTGCATATGGCGCCTCGCACAAGAATGTATGCCTCATCGATTGCGATCTGCGTCGCCCGAGCATCGAGGCCATGGCGGGGCTGCCGTCGTCGGACCGCCTCGTCACGTACTTGTCGGAAGAACAGCCGGTCATTGGCACCGCCGAACTGGTGGTCCGTGACAAGCAACCGGGCGTGTACATTATCGGTGCGGGGGAGCGGGCGGACGTCCCGACGGATCACCTGATCGGTGGCCCCAACTTTGCCCGCCTGCTGACCCAGGCACGCGCCCGGTTCGACGTCGTCATCCTGGATACGCCGCCGGTGGGACCGGTCGCCGACGGCCTTTACCTGGTCGGCTATGCCGATCTCATCCTGTTTGTCGTGATGTCGGGTCGCACCTCCCAGACGGAGGCCCGCCTTGCGCTGGCCCACCTGCGAGCCGCCCGCCGCGGCGACGAACCGGTTCTGGCCGTACTCAATGGCCAGGAACGCGCCAGCGCCCGGTACAAGAGCAGCTACGGGTACTCGTACTACTCGGACGCCTCCTAGGCCCTTCAGCGCCTACCCGCACGCGCTGCCCCCACGATGGGCGGAGGTCCTCGCGCCTGGCATCTGCTGCCTATCAGTCGCAGTCGGCATAGGCCGTGTCAGCGCAAAGCCGCGCTAGGCGTTGCGCCTCCAGCAGTTCCTCCGAGGTCATCGAGGTTGCCACCAGGTCGCGTTTTCGCAGCGCTTCGGCTGCCTTCTTCGGCGCTATATGGGCGCCTGCCAGATTGAGCCACTTGTGCGACTGCACCAGGTTCTGTTCCAGCCCGCGACCGCCAAACAACATCCATCCGAGCGCCAGCTGCGCCTCGGCATTGGCCTGGAGCGCCGCCTGTCGGTAGAGGGCGACCGCGCGGTCAAGATCGCGTTCGACGCCCTTGCCGGCCGCGAGCATGTCCGCCAGGGCCAGCGCCGCTCCCGGATCTCCCTGGTTTGCGGCTGCCCCATACCAATACACTGCCTGCTGTTGGTTCACGGCAAGGCCGGCCCCCGAGGCGTATGCGTCGGCCAAAGCGACCTGCGCCTTGGTGTAGCCAGCGCGAGCGGCCTTTTCGAACCACGTGGCGGCGAGCGCCTGATCCTGCTCGGTTCCCTTGCCCGTTCCATATAGGTTCGCCAATTCGAACTGGGCCGCCGGATATCCCTGGTCGGCTGCGAGCTCGAACCATCGGAACGCCTCCTGGGGTTCGACAGACCCGTCGCATCCGTCCGAGTAGAGCTTGCCGAGGCGGAAGCGGGCTTCGGGAATGGCCTGAACGGCGGCCGCCAGCAGCCAGCGCGCGGCGCCAGTGCAGTCCTTTGCTACGCCATCGCCGTCGGCGAGCAGTTTGCCGAGCTCAGTCTGCGCCAACGCGAGCCCGGCCTCGGCGGCACCCTGATACCATTGCGCCGCCGCTGCATGGTCGCGATCCACGCCAAGCCCATCGCGGTAGAGGTTGCCCAGGTTGAACTGTGCAACAGGTAACTCCGCCGCGGCGCGTCGGAACAGATCCGCGGCTGCGGCATGGTCGGCGATACCGAGAGCTCCATCGCGGTACAGCACGCCGAGATCGTTGGCGGCCTGCGCCATCCCTTGGTCTGAGGCTTTACGGAACCAGTCGGCCGCCGTGTTGGCATTGCGGTCCAGCCCGGTCCCATCCAGGTAGCGCCTGCCCATTTCGTATTGGGCGCCAGGGTCGCCCTGTTCCGCCGCCGCCTGGTACCAGCGCGCGGCCAGTCGGTCGTCCCGGCTGACGATCTCGCCTTCGGAATAGAGGCTGGCAAGCCGCAATTGAGCCCTGAGTTCCCCGGCCTCGGCGCCTTGCCGGTAGTTGCTCATCGCCTTGTCGAGGTCCTGCAGGCCACGCGCCGTCTCGAACATCTGGCCGACCTCGAAATAGGCGCCCGTCTGGCCTTGCTGAGCCGCCGCCTCGAACAACTCGGTCGCCCTGCTGAAGTCCTGCGGCACGCCTAGTCCATCGCGATATAGGCGCGCCAGCCGCAGTTTCGCTCCCGCGTCATCCTTCTTGACGGCCACCGTCAACCAGCCAGCCACACGCATGGGATCGGGTTCAATATCAACACCGGCGAGCATCAGATCGGCCAGTGCTACCTGCGCTGACGTGTGATCCTGTTCGGCTGCCAGTTCATACCAGCGCGCCGCGGCGACCTTGTCCGCAGTCCCGATCTTGCCGGACTCATACGCTGCTCCAATGCTGAACTGCGCATCGGGGTCGCCGAGGTCAGCCGCCCGCCGATACCACCTCAGCGATTCACTGAGATCGGCGTTGACGCCAAGCCCGTCGCCATAAATCCAGCCCAGCGTCGCCATGAAATGCAAGTCGCCATTCTCCGCCCCGGCACGTACCCACTTGGCCCACTCTACTAAGTCCTTCGGCACACCCTCCCCAGCGAAGTAGATGTCGGCAAGCGCAATCTGGGCGCTCAGAGAACCCTGGTCAGCGGCGGCGCGGTACCAGCGAATGGCTTCCGTTGCAGATTGCTGGACGCCTTCACCGCGTCGATAGCGCTCCGCAAGAAACAACTGTGCGTCGATGTCTCCATCTTCGGCCCCCTCGATGGCCGCTTTTGGGTCCCCAGCCCAAAAACTGTCGACGAACGAAGAACTCTCGAGGGCAGAGGAACGTGTCCCCAAAGTACCGCCGAACGAGGTGAGCAAAAGTATGCCCACCACTCCCGAAACCAACTGCCAACGCAAGACCTAACCTCCAGATCTGCCGCGGCGTTTCAGCATTGTAGGATGGTCAGCGTCAGCCACGTCGATGAGTTTTATCGTAGGCTGCGCCGGTCGACAATTCTTCTCGCAACACCCTCGCTATATCGACGAGATACCATTGCCTGGCCTAACTGCATGGTTCCGGCCGATGGCCTGCCCCGCATGCATGAACACAAGCGCCAGGACCAACTGTGGCAGCTGGGCTTGGTTCTCGAACCAGGCATTGAACGACAACCCTGCGGCCACCACGATGCAGAGCAGCGGAAAAGTGGAGCTCAGGCGCGCTTGCTTGGACACGCTGAAGATGCCCCAGGCAAACATAATGGAGACAGGCACGCCGAGCCGCAGGGCCACATCGAACAGTGAGTTGTGGTTAGAGACGATGTGCACTTCGACCATATCGTTGAGGAGATTGTGCTCACGCACGTACGTGAAGTTCGGAGGTCGGTAGGGGCCGCCGAATCCTGTTCCGAGGATGGGTGACTGCTGGAGCAGGCTGCTCGCGCCGCGAATGAACTCGGCCCTAATACCGGTGTTCGGATCTATCCTGTATAGCCATCGGACCGTGTCTGGCTCGCAGAAGAGATAAAATGCGATCGGGAATATCAAAATTACCGCCGACAGTAATATTGTGACTCGATCGGGCGGACGTATCCAGTACAACGCAACGAAGAGCAGTGAAACAAACTGAACGCTGACTCTGTCGATTGACCACGCGGCTATGACTATTGTCACCAACATAATCAAGAAGTAGGTCGGCCGTCGCCCGCGCTGCCCTGCGATGAACATACCAACAAGTAGCGACATAAGAGATATATTGATGTCGTCTTCTTTGTATATTATGTATTGGACAACAACGGCTGCCGACAAAAGCATCAGCATTGATCTGGACGCAAGGAGACTTGCCCAGTCACAGTGCTGCACCATTTTGCTAAATGCATAGTAGTATAAGGCGAACTGGATGTAGTGATTGATCTGGGAGGCGATGTAGGCGTTGACCTCCCGAGAAGAGATCAATATGAGCAATGCTGCTCCAAAGTAAGCGAGCGTTGCGACGATTTGCCATGAAAGCCTAGGAACAATCGTCGGTTGAACCACCGTTGCAACGAAGGATACGCCCACGAGAAAGATGAGGTTCGTGGTCGAGCCCAGCAGGGGGTATGGCCATAAGGTGATCGTCGCCAGAAGCGCGACGAACACCCTGCTTGGAGCCTGAGCGCTGAGCGTTTTGATCGCACTTTGTGTAGTGTCGAGCATACTCATTTGCTGCCGGCCGCGGACCGCGACTTCGCGGATGCGATAGCTTTCTTGTAGATACGAGAAAGCATCTCCAGGTTCCGCTCTCCGGTGTAGGTCCGCTCAAACGAAGCGCGAGCTTCGTCGCCCGCTTTGCTCAGCAGTTCGGGGTGGGAGAAGCAACGACGGGCTCTCGCTGCGAGTTCGACTGCATTGTTGGTTTCGAAATGCCATCCATTGCTGTCATGTTCGACAATCTCTGAGAGCGAACCGATACGTGAGCAGATGATCGGCAGGCCTAAGGAGAATGCCTCAATGGCGGTTAGAGGCAGTCCTTCATACCATCTAGAGGGCATGATTAGGCAGGCCGCCGCGTGCATCTGCTGACGTACGCCGTCGGGTGGAAGCGCTCCCACGAACCGGACGCCCGTGGGCGCGGATGACTTCAGAGCCGCTTCCTCCGGTCCCGACCCAACTATCGTCAGTGGAATATCGGGGAGTTGCCGCCAGGCCTCAAGCAGGACGTCGACACCCTTCTCACGCGACAGCCGTCCCACATAGAGGGCGCCCGTTCGACTGCCAGACGGCTTGGGTGGGGCCTGCCAGTCGAGCGGCAGTGTGTTAGGTTTGACTGAGATCTGGTCAGCCGACAAACCAGCTTCGACGCACTTCTCGCGGGCAAACTCGGTCAGAGCGATAAACTGGTCGACGCCGTCCCACGTATGATGTGAGAATGCTCGATTTTGCATGCGGACAACCGCGACGGAGCCCGGCAGCGATTTGCGGTAGCATCGATGTACTACGCCCCAGTAGCGCGATCCATGAAGACATTTCTCGCACACGCGGCCTTCACGCAGAAAGAACGCACCCGCGCAGAACAAGCGGTAATTTTGGAGTGTTTGCACCACTGCTACTCCAGCCGCGCGCGCTCCTTCATGAACAGCAGGAGTAAATAGAGGGAAGAAGTTGTGGACGTGCACAATGTCGGGGCGAAAGTCCCGTATCACGTCAACGATGAAGTCGTAGCGGGCGGGGTTGTAGGGTGCGTTAAGGAAGGTCTCTATCTTTGCGCCCGCGCCAGAAATCGTATCGTTGTTTACGATCTCCAAGCGAACAGTGTGCCCCGCCCGGCGAAGAAGCTCCACCTCCGCCCGCATTTGTACATCTTCGCCGCCCGCCTGCTGATAGAGGTTATGAAGCACCAGAATTCGCCAGGGGAGAGGCGGAGAGCTGTCGATATTGTTCGCTTCGATCATTGCATGTACTCTGCCGTCCGCAGGCGTCTGTACTGTGTGAGTAATACGCCGGCGCCTACCGCGTAGCTTGTGAACATGCCCAGGATCATGCCGGCCAGACCGAACTGACCAACAAGCGGCACGGCGATCAACAATGCCACGACCGCCGAGACCGCCTGGCTCAATGCGATCGCCCGAGTGCGTTCGATGGCACGCAGCGGGAACGCGATCATGATGAAGACCAGATACGGCACCCAGACAAGGCCCAACCCGAGCACAACCCAACCAAACCCCGCCGCATCGGCACCGCCCGCAATGATCATCAGCGGCTCGCCGAAAACTCCCATCGTGACAATCGCTGCTGTGATCGCAGCTCCGATCAGGAGCGCGGTTTTAGTGTACCGGCGAAGCGCCGTCGGCCATCCCCACGCCCTGGACCACTCCCCAATGCGGCGTGGAAGGATGTGCTCCAGCGCAAGGAAGAGCGGGTTCACGACACCGAGCAGCGTTTGGGCGACCCTGAAAATGCCAACTGCTGCAGTACCCGCCACAACGGAGCCAGCGACAACGAAGACATTGTCGCCGACCAACTGCAACAGAGAGGAGAGCGACAGCCACGAGCCGGTCGCTAGTATCCGCTTCCCGTGCAGACCGACGTGAGAAACAGAGACTAGGCGAAGCGCCGAAATGGAGAGCGGGATCAGCAGCAACAGAGCAAGTCCGTAGGCGGCGGACAGGACGAGCATGGTTGTTTCGGCGGTTCGAGAAGAGTGAACAGCTTCCCAAAACAGGAGTGCGCCGAGGATTGAAAAGCGCGCAATGTCATAGGCCCAAGTTTTGCGTATCGCACCCGCAAACAGCATCTGCCGTCGCACGAGATCGTTCAGTGCCATTGCACCCACAAGCAAAGCGAACGGCAAGGCCGAAATGTGGACGTTCGCCACGAACAGCGCCCATTGAACTATGGCAGCCAGCAAAGCGACTACGCCGGTTGCGACCAATGCCATCAGCCCAGACGCGGAGAAAAGTTCGCGGCGAACCTTCTCCGAGGCCGCCGCCGCAATTGAAGCCGCCGGTGCGACTATTAGAGCACCAATCGCGCTCATGGCACTGATGGCAATTACGTAATAGACCGAAAAGTGCCCGAACTCAGCGAGGCCGAGAATCCGGACGAGCGCGATCGTTACCACGAAGTTTGCTGCGCTATTGAAGAATTGGTTGGCAACGACCAGGCCCAGCTTCACGAGGGCAGGGCGCGCAGCCAATGATCTCAGCTTCCCGGCCATCACCAGCGGCTCCACGGACGGATCGAGTGCGGCTCCTTGCTCAACCGTAGCGCAGTTCCTGGCTCGGCGCGCGCTCTGCCTCAGGATGCAGTAAACCGAGTTTCTGGCGGGCGAGCAGGGTGAGATAGAGGGGGTTCAGCAGCAGGTAACGCTTCCACAGCCGCCGCGGCTCCTGCAGCAGGCGGACCACCCACTCGAGGCCAGCCGATTGGACCCAGCGCGGCGCCCGGGACAACCGGCCCGCATAGTAATCATACGCCGCCCCCACAGCGATCGTCGGCCGCGCGAGCGCTTCAGCATGTTCGTAGGCGAACACTTCCTGCCGCGGGCAGCCAAGCCCTACCAGTACGATATCGGCGCCCGAGGCGCGGATGCGGTCGTCGAGCGCCCGGTTCTCGCTCTCGCTCAGTTGTCGGAAGGCCGACGGCTCGGCGCCGGCGATGCGCAGGGTGGGGAACTCCAGCGTCAGACGCGCCCGCATGGCGTCAAGCACGTCGGCATGGCTTCCAAAGAGGAAGATCGAAAGTCCAAGTTCCTCGGCTCGCCGGAAAATCTCGACAGTCAGTTGCGGGCCGGTGACGCGGTCGGGAAGCACTTCACCGTGCAGCCAGCGAAGCGCCCAGCGCACGGGCTGGCCATCGGGTACGACAAGGCCGAAGCGATTGAGCCGGTAACGGTGCTCGGGGTCGAGCGCGCCAGTCATCACCCCGTGTACGGCGAGGGCGCTGACAGCCAAGGGAAGTCGGGCCTGGGCAGTCTCGATCACCTGGGCGGCGGCGCCTTCGTAGTCGACGACGCTGATTCCGACGCCAAGTATGTCGCGCTTGCCCCGGTGGATCATGCGTCCATCAACCAGCGACCGCGGCCCATCTCGTGGATGTCCTGCAATGTTGCCTCGAGGTCATAGGTCAACCGGTAGCCAGGATAGTCGGCTTCAAAGCGCGACATGTCGCTGATCCACCACATGTGGTCACCGATCCGGTTCTGGTCCGAGTAGGTCATGTTGAGCTTGCGGCCCGCGATGGCCTGGCAAAGTTCGATCGCCTCCAGCATGGAGCAGTTGGCCGTGCGGCCGCCACCGACATTGTAGACCTTGCCGGAACCCGGAGCCTGGGCGAACCGCCACAGCGCCTGCACCAGATCGTGAGAGTGAATGTTGTCCCGCACCTGCTTGCCGCCATAGCCATAGATCGTATAGGGGCGACCGGTGACCGTGCACTTCATCAGGTAGGCGAGAAAGCCGTGCAGTTCGGTGCTCGAGTGGCCGCCGCCGGTCAGGCAACCGCCACGAAAACAGCCGGTCTTCATGTCGAAATAGCGCCCGTATTCCTGCACCAGCGTATCCGCCGACAGCTTGGATACGCCGAACAGGCTGTGCGTCGACTGGTCGATGCTCATGCTCTCATCGATGCCGCGCGCGAAAAACGGGTGCTCGGTGGCGACTTCCAGTCGGGTTTCATGCTCGACGAGAGGGAGCCGGTTTGGTGTGTCGCCATACACTTTGTTGGTCGACATGTAGAGAAAGGCCGCCTGCGGCGCGTGATGGCGCGTCGCTTCAAGCATATTGAGGGTGCCGAGCGCGTTCACCCCGAAATCCGTGAAGGGCTCGCGAGCCGCCCAGTCGTGCGAGGGTTGCGCCGCTGCGTGCAACACCATCATCACGTCGTCGCCGAGATCGGCGAACAATGCGTTTAAGCCATCCTTATCGCGGACGTCCACGCTGCGGTGCTGATAGCGGCTGTGCTGGCGGCGAAGTTCTTCTACCCGCCATGTGGTCGAAGCCTCAGGACCGAAGAAGTAAGATCTCATGTCGTTGTCGATGCCGACAACGTCGAGGCCCTGCGCCACCAGAAAGGTGACCGCCTCGGATCCGATCAGCCCACCGGCACCAGTAACGACTGCTATGCTCATGTAACTCGCGCTCGCTCGACTTCAATATGGCAAACAATGTCGCTTACTGTGAGCACAGCTGCAACATCGGTCCGGTCGAGATCGGCGGCCTCGGGCACGTCGATCCCTAGATCTATGTTCACAACGGGGCCAAATAAGAAGCCATCGACGCAATTGTGACTCGCAACCGAGCGCCCTTGCACGCTCTTTACCCCAGTATCGTGAATCAGCAGGCGCAACGAGTAAAGTCTTTGAGACGAAGCGGGGCGACATCCGGCAGTTGGTGAGCGCGAACTGGTGCCGTGTCCGTCGGGAAGTACTAGCGCAGGGCACTGGTGATAACCTTACCCGACGCTTCCGACATGGGCCCCGCAAGGCAGGCGTCCTCGCCACCCGCTTGGGTGCACAGGGTCATCATCGCCCGAATGGTTTTCTTGGTGAGTTGCCCCGACGGGTCTTCGTCAACGAGCAGACCTCGGTCCCGCATTTCGGACTGCAGCAGAAAGACGTAGCCGTTCTCATTGAGTCCACGCATCTCCAGCAGCACATCCGCTTTGACGGCAGGTTCCAGCAGAGCAAAGCTCTCGGCGAGGTCGCTGGATGAGCGGGGCAGCCCGCTTGAGCCGACGGTCAGCATCAGCTTTTCGGCAATCGCCTGTTGAGCCGGCAGGGACGTCGCAACGGTGTCGTACACGCGCTGCGCTTCTTTGGGTTGTGGGGGAAGCCCGGTCGCACCCCTGCGATAAAGCTGGATCAATGCCAGCCCGGCTCCCGCGTCTCCCCGGCCGACCGCAACCTCCAGTACGGCGGCCGCAGCCGCTCCGTCGGGGAGCGTCCCGCGACCGGTGACCAGTGCCTCTGCGAGCGATACCGCGGCCCCCGGAACGTCTGCCGAAGCGGCTTCTCTCAGCAGTTCGACGCCGGGGTTCAGTTCAGCGGCACCAGCCGGTTGATCGAGGTAATCGTCCGCGAGCGCCAGTAACGGCTCCGCCTCCCCGGCTCTGGCCGCGCGAAGAAGATAGCCGGCCGCACGCTGCAGATCTTTCGGTACGACCACACCATCGCGCAGAAGTCCGCCGAGGCGGACAAGCGATCCCACGTCTCCGGCATCCGCGGCACGCGACAGATAGGTGACGCCGCGCGCCACGTCTGCGGGAACATCTGCTCCGGTGACGAAGGCGTTGCCTAAGTCCGCCAGGACGGCGGTCGGCGGCTCACTTGTCCAGCGATCATAGTATCCCGCCGCGGCTGCCAGGTCGCGAGGCACCAACTCGCCGGAGTACAGCATGCTCGCCAGCCGCTCGGCAGCCTCCTGTGGATGCGTGACAAGGGCAGCTTCGTAGTAGCGCCGGGCCCGTTGCCCATCGGCAGCGACGCCTGTTCCGTCGCGGTAGGCGTCGCCGAAGACCAGGTTAGCCTCGTCCGGAACGCCTGACGGCGAAAGCTCATAGTAGTGCTCCGCCTGCGCCAGGTCGCTTCCGGTTCCTCGCCCATAAAAGAAGATATCTCCGAGCCGACCAGCGGCCGCTCCCTGGCCGCGCTCGAGTGCCGCTTCGTAATAGTGACGGGCCTTGGGCTCGTCGCCCGTGCGGCCTTGGAGGTAGTCGGCGATTTCCAGCAGGGCGCCGTCCGGGACGCCTTTGGGCGACCGTTCGAAAAGCTCGGTCGCCTTGCCGATGTCCCGCGGAACAAGCGCCCCCGAGAAGTAGAGTTCCGCCATGCGGGTCGAGGCCTCGACAAGGCCGGCCTGGTCCGCCCTCGCATAATAATCGAGCGCCTTGCTCCCATCCGGAGATCCGATAGCGCCGTCGCGGTAGACATCGCCCGCTGTCAGCAACGCCTTGTCGGGGACCGACCCCGCGGCCTCGTAGTATTGCGTCGCCTGCACAGGATCGGCCGGCAGCAGCTTGCCCTCGAAGTAGAGATCGCCGAGCAATTGGTTGGCCGCGACATCGCCCGCTGCGACCGCGCTGCGATAGTACTGCGAGGCGCGCAAACCGTTCACCTCCACATTGCTGCCGTCACGATACGCGTTGCCCAAGGCAATCAGTGCATTCACCGGCGCGCCGGTCGGCGCCTGCTCGAAATACTGCTCCGCCTTGGCGGGATCGCTTGGCCCCAACGCTTCCGACAGATAGAGGGCGCCGAGCCGGCCGGCGGCATCGGCATTACCTTCCGCGAGCGATCGCTCGTACAGCTCGACCGCGTGATCCAGTGCGTCCGCATCGTCCAGTGACGCCAGTGCATCTGCGATCGGCAGCAGGGCGCGCGAAGGTATTCCGGCGGGTGATTGCTGGTAGTAAGCGGACGCCCGCAGGACATCGGGTGCACCGAGAACGCCATCGAGCTGCATATCGCCCAGATGCCCCGCCGCTTCTGAAATGCCGGCGGCAAGAGCCTCCTCGTACAGCGCGGCGGCCGCCGCCGGCTCGTGTTCCTGCTGGAGCTCGCCGGCCAGCAGGTATCCGCTGACCTCGCCGAGTTCGGCGGCGCGCACGAAGGCCTCTACCGCCTCATCTCCGGCTTGGGGGCTAGCAGCGAGTGCAGTGCCAAGCTTGAGGCCGGCAACGGCCACCCCGCCGCTCAATGCCCGCCGATAGTAGTCGAGGGCGGCGCTTCGATCGACCGGAACGCCGGTCCCTTCAAGACGCGCGTCGGCCAGGCTCAGGAGCGTCTGTGGCGGGACGGCCGCGCCAGCGAGCTGATAAAATCGCTCAGCGGCAGCAACATCGCGTGCAACGAGCTTGCCGTCAAAATAGATGTCACCCAGTCGAACCGCGGCTACATACTGCCCGGCCTGGTAGGCCCGGTGATAGATCTCGACGATTGCCGGCCCTTGCCGATCGGCCCCCTCAAGGGTGGACATCGCTTCCGCGATGGGTAACGCCGCTTCCGCCGGAACGTCCTCGGGCGCATACTGAAAATATGCAGCTGCGCCAGCAACATCTCCCTGTTCCAGCAGATGCTGACCGATACGTGCCGCGGCACCATCCGCTCCGAGCGCAAAGGCGGCAACATAGCTTTCCAGCGCCGCATCCCCGTCAGGGGCCGATGCCGGTTGAGCAGCGTAGAGGTCGCCAAGCCGCAGTCCCGCGGTCGCATCGCCCTTGGCCAAGGCCTCCTGATACGCCTGCGCTGCACCGGGCGCGTCGGATCGGGCGTCGCGCTGCAGATCGCCGATGCGCAACCAGGCTTCCGTACTGCCCGCCGTAGCGGCCAATTGGTAGCTGGCGATCGCCTCCTCCACTTCCGGGACACCCAGGCGACCGTCGCGGTACAGGTCGCCCAAGGCCAGCGCAGCGCGGGGATTTGCACTGGCCGCGGCCTTCAGGGCCGCCACGGCGCCACCCGCATCGCCGGAATCGAGCTGCAGCAGAGCGAGCGCCACCACCGCCTCGTCGCTCCCGGCATCGACGGCCTGTTGCAGGTGAGATCTGGCCAGGCCAAGGTCGCGAGGCACCAGTCGACCTTCCTGGTAAAGCTCGGCGAGCCGCAGGTTTGCCTCGGCAACCCCGGCATCAGCCGCTTCGGCGTAGCTTGCTGCCGCCATCGCTCCATCGTTCGCGGTGACGAAGTAGTCGCCGAGCCGCAGCGCGGCCTCGACGGCGCCAAGTGAACGGGCGTCCTCATAATAGGCCGTAGCTGCCGCCACGCTTGTCGCGTCTCCGATCGATCGGCGCAGATCTCCCAGCTTCAGGGCGGCTTCGGCGCTCCCCAGGTCGAAAGCCAGCAGGTAGGCGGCTTCGCTGCGTTTAAGATCGCGATCCACCAGGACGCCGCCGGCAAAGCTATTCCCCACCAGCATTGCGGCTTCGACGTCGCCCTGTCGAATGGCCAGCGCTTCGAGTTGGTCGAGGGCTGAGCACCGCGCTGCTCCATCCGCGTTCGCGGACAAGGAGTCCTTCAGGTCCGGCAACGCCGGGAGTGGATCGACGGGCGATGCAGGCACGCATCGTGGGCGCAGTTGGCTCGGATCCGCTAGTTCGGCAGCCTGCGACAAGGTCGCAAACGTCAGACCGACAACGATGCTGACCCCGACCACAAGGCTTACCCAGGACTTTGCCATCGGACACCTGAACTACTCGCTGAGCGTCAGCCTATCAGACCGCGATGCCAGTTCAACGTGCTGTACGAGGAGCCCTGCCGGACAGGCCATTCCTCCTGTCGCGACGACCGGCGGGGCCTCGTGGTCGACATCCGGGCGGCCGTTATCTATCTCGTGCGGATCCGCGAGCGCTCGGCCGCCGGATGTACTAAGCTTTTGCTGAGGCGATGATTTCGGTACTGGCGGAGGATCTATGAGGAACAGTTCTGTGCAGCGTGTACTGGTCACCGGCGGCGCCGGGTTCCTGGGCAGTCACCTTTGCGATCGGCTTATTGCCGCCGGGCACGACGTCATTTGCGTCGACAACTTCTATACCGGCAGCAAGGACAATATCCGCCACCTCATCGGCAATCCGCGTTTTGAACTGCTCCGGCACGACGTGACGTTTCCGCTCTATGTCGAGGTCGATCGGATCTTCAACCTGGCCTGTCCGGCCTCGCCGGTCCACTACCAGCGCGACCCGGTGCAGACCACCAAGACCAGCGTGCACGGCGCCATCAACATGCTCGGCCTCGCCAAGCGTTTGCGCGCCCGGATCCTTCAGGCCTCTACCAGCGAGGTCTATGGCGATCCCGAGGTTCACCCTCAGACCGAGGATTATTGGGGCAGGGTCAACCCGATCGGCACCCGCGCCTGCTATGACGAAGGCAAGCGCTGCGCCGAAACGCTGTTTTTCGACTATCACCGCCAGCACCGCCTCGAAATCAAGGTGATGCGCATCTTCAATACCTACGGCCCCCGCATGCAGCCCGACGACGGTCGCGTCGTGTCGAACTTCATCGTTCAGGCCCTGAAGGGCGAGCCGATCACCATCTACGGCGATGGCAACCAGACGCGCAGCTTCTGCTACGTCGACGACCTGATCGAGGGCATGCTGCGCCTGATGGAAACGGGCCCCGAGCTCCCCGGCCCGATCAACATCGGCAACCCCGGCGAGTTCACCATGCGGGAATTGGCCGAGATGGTTGTTCGCCAGACCGGCAGCAAATCGCCGATCGTTTACATGCCCTTGCCTTCGGACGATCCGCGTCAGCGCCGCCCTGACATTTCGCTGGCGCGCGAGAAGCTCGGCTGGACACCGACCGTGGCGCTTGAAGAGGGCATGGCGCGGACCATCGATTACTTCCGCACCGTGGTCGCGGCCTGAGCATGCGGGTCGCTGTCATCGGTGGAGCCGGCTATATCGGCAGTCACACCGCCAAGGCGCTCGCCCAGGCCGGTCACGAACCGGTCGTCATCGATAACCTCTCGACCGGCCACCGCGAAGCGGTTCGCTGGGGTCCGTTGCACGAGGTCGATATCCGCGACCGGGCAGCCCTTGGCGCCGTTTTCGCCTCCATTCGCCCTGCGGCGGTCATGCACTTTGCTGCCCTTGCCTATGTCGGGGACTCGATGCGCGATCCGCTCGGCTACTACGACACCAACGTAGCGGGCACGCTCTCGCTGCTCGAGGCCATGCGGGCCGTTGATTGCCCCCTGATTGTCTTCTCCTCCTCCTGCGCCACCTACGGCATCCCCGATCGCCTGCCGATTACCGAGGCCACCCCCCAGCGCCCAGCCAACCCTTACGGCGAAACCAAGCTCGCCTGCGAGCGGCTGTTGCATTGGGCCGGACTCGCCCATGATCTGCGGTGGATGGCGCTGCGCTATTTCAATGCGGCAGGTGCCGATCCGGATGGTGAGATCGGCGAAACACACGAGCCCGAGCCGCACCTGATCCCCCTGGCGCTGCGCGCCGCCGCGGGCACCGGGGCGCCGCTCCGGGTCATGGGCACGGACTATCCAACTCCGGATGGCACGGCGATGCGAGACTATGTGCACGTCTGCGATCTGGCGAGCGCTCACGTTCTGGCGCTGCAACATCTCGCCGGCGGGGGCGCGCCGCAAGCGGTCAATCTCGGCACCGGAACGCCCAACAGCGTCCTCGAAGTGATGCGGACCGTCGAGGCGGTTACCGGCCGGGCGTTGCCACACGAGATGGCCGATCGCCGGCCGGGCGACCCCCCCGAGCTCTGGGCCGATGCCAGCCTTGCCCGTTCGCTGCTGGGCTGGGCGCCGCGCTATCCAAGGCTCGACCAGATGGTCGAAACAGCCTGGGCATGGGCAGCTGGAAAGCGCTGATTTTCCTGCATTCACGCGTCGCTCGCGCTAAGCTCTCGCTCTATCCGAGCGAGTGATTCAAATGAGCCTTTCCTACGACGCCATCCTTGCCGACATGGTCACTGTTGCACGCGAGGCGGGAGCCCTGACGCTGGGCTATTTCAAGCGCTTCCGCGACATCGAGATCGGCATCAAGGGACCGGCGGATTTCGTCTCCGATGCCGACAAGGAATCCGAGCTGCTGATCCGCAAGTTCCTGTTCGAGCGCTATCCGGACTGGAGCTTTACCGGCGAGGAGTTCCCGCCCGTCGACAAGGCCGACCAGGAGTATCGCTGGCTGGTCGACCCGATCGACGGCACCACCAATTTCATCAACGGCATGCACTACACCATCTCGATCGCGCTCCGCCGGGGCAGCGAGACAGTGGTCGGGGTGCTCTACAATCCGCCCGCCGACGAGATGTTCACCGCCATTGCAGGAGAGGGCAGCTTCCTCAACGGCGAGCGGCTCGAGGTCTCCGAGCAGACCGATATCGGGCTGATGAACATCGGCACCGGGCTGCCCACACCGGGCCTCTCGCTTTATCCCGGCGCCTATGAGCGCCTCGATGCTATCCGGGCCCCGGTTGGGGCTGTCCGCATCGTCGGCAGCGCCGCCAATTCCTGCGCCTATGTCGCGATGGGGCGCCTCACCGGCTACTATGAAGAGACCGGCTTCACCGACACAGCCGCGGGCATCCTGTTCGTCCAGGAGGCCGGCGGCATCGTCACCGACTGGTGGGGCAGGGGGCCGGAGTACTACGAGCAGACCGGCGCCATGATCGTCGCCAACAAGGCGACGCACGCGTATCTGATCGACAAGCTGAAGGATGTGCCGAAGAAAGAAGCGAAGCATCCGAAGGGGGTGTAGGGGGCGGAGTCCCACTGAGAGAGACGGCCCCCTCCCGTCCTCCCCCATGAAGGGGGAGGTGCCCTGCCGGTGTGCTTGGCACGATCGTAGACAGAGCCTCGACTCTTCACCTCCCCCTTCACGGGGGAGGCCGGGAGGGGGCCGTCTGCTTCAGTCAGCAGCCAGCGCCGCCGCGACCCCTTCCGGATCGTCCGTCGTGATCTGATCCACCTTCAGCTCGAGCAGGCGCTCGATCACCGCCATCCCCTCGTCATCGGCCCGTCGCACCGTATAGGCATCGATCCGCCGCCCATGTGCATGGAATGCGCCGATGAGGTCGTACCCATCGCGGTCGGCTTCCAGCACCAGGCGATACTCGAGATAGTCGAGTTCCGATTTCGGCGAAGCTGCCACGGCGTCGGCAACGAACGTCGCGTAGTCGCGCGTCGCCATCAGCCGCTCCATCGCGCCCTTGTGGCAGGGGTCGTAGCCGATCCTCAGCCCTGGCGTGCTGTCGGTCAGCATCCGAACCGACTCCGCGTCGCCCGACGACAGGATGAAGTGCCGCGCCACTGGCTTGAGCGCTGCGGCGAAGCTGGCGATCACCCGCGGGTTGAGCGCCGCCGCGTCTTCCTTGTAGTCGAGTTGCAGCAACCCCTCCGGATGCGCGCCGTCGCGCACAATCAGCGCCGCGAGGTCCTCGAGCAGCATCACCTTGTCATCGATCGGCTGCCCGTCATTGTCCCTGAGATGCAAGCCGCGCAGCGTCTCCGCTGAGGTCTGCCGCACCAATCCGCTGCCGGTGGTTTCGCGCTCCAGCGACAGGTTGTGCAGCACCGCCATGCCGTCATCGGCATGGATCACCAGGTCCACCTCGACGCTGGCGCCGAGCTGCATTCCCTCGATGATCCGTCGCCCGGTGAACACCGGATCGGAGCCTCTGCGACGTCCACGGTGCCACTTGAAGAACGTGCGATGACCCTCGCGGGTCACCGAAATCGCGTCGGCCATGGTCTCAGTTGCTCCGGTGGATTGCCGCGTTGTCGCGATAGGCGGCAAACGCCCTCGGCTTCAGATCGATCGGCTGGCCATGCGACCAGTCGCGCGCCTCGCTGGTCATCGACTTGAGACGTGTGCCATCGGGTAACTCGATATCGACGATGGCATGGGTGCCGTAATCGGTGACGCGGTGGATTTTGGCCATGCCGCCGCCATTGGCCGAGACGATCTCGAGCGCCTCCGGCCGCACCGCCAGCGTCGCCGCGCCGTCGCCCACCGGCAGCGGCACGGTGAAACCCGAGTGCGTGAACGTGCCATTGGCCACTGCGCCCTCGACCAGGTTCATCGTGCCGATGAAGCCTGCGACGAACGGTGTCGCCGGTTCGCGATAGACCACGTCCGGCCGCGCCGCCTGCTCGGTCCGTCCATCGCGCATCACCACGATCCGATCGGCCAGCGCCAGCGCTTCATCCTGCCCGTGCGTCACGAACAGCGTGGTGATCTTCAGCCGCTGCTGGATGTCCCGAACCTCTTCGCGAAGTCGTTCGCGCAAGTGTTGGTCGAGACTCGCGAAAGGTTCGTCGAGCAGCAGGATTTTCGGCTCCAGCACCAGCGAGCGCGCCAGCGCCACGCGCTGCTGCTGGCCGCCCGAAAGCTGCGTCGTCGCGCGGTGGCCGAAACCGCCGAGCCCCACCAGTTCCAGCACCGCTTCGACCCTGCGCTTGATCTCGGCCTCCGGCAGCCGCCTGAGCTTCAGTCCGAATGCCAGGTTCTTGAACACGTTCATATGCGTCCACAGCGCATGGCTCTGGAATACCATGCCGGTCGGCCGCTTCTCGGGCGTCACGCGCGTCACGTCCTCACCGTCAATCGCCACATGCCCCGACGTCGGCGTCTCGAAGCCGCCGATCATCCGCAGCAGTGTCGACTTGCCGGAACCGGAGGGGCCGAGCAGGCACACCAGTTCGCCGTCGCCGACGGTCAGGCTGAAGCTGTCCACCGCCTTGGTGGCGCCGAAAGCCTTGGTCACATCTCTGATTTCGAGCACGGACATGCGAGAATTCCTTAACCGCCAAAGCCCTTGGCAAAACTGCCCGAGCTGATGACGCGGCGCGCAAACAGCAGCGCGATGAAGCTCGGCACCCAGAGCAGCACGGAAAGCACCGCGCCATACTGGATCACCGGCTGGTTGTTGATGAAGCTGATCATCAGCACCGGCAGGGTGCGGATCTGCGGTGCGCCGATCAGCCAGGCGCCCTCGGTCTCATAGAACGTGCCGACAAAGCTCAGCAGCACCGCCGCCGCAATGGTTGGTCCGGCCTGGGGCAGGGTGATCGACCAGAACACCCGGAATGGTCCGGCGCCGACGTCGCGCGCCGCCTCTTCCATCCGCCGGTCCACCGCCTGGAACGCCGCTACCGGAATCCAGATCATGAACAGGAGCGTGCCCACCAGCTGGATCAGCACCACCCCCCAGAACGTGCCGATCAGGTTGAGCTGCAGGAAGATGCCGGCGATGGCGACGAGCAGGCCGAACTTGGGGAAGGCATGCCCGGCGAGGAACGAGAAGAACAGGATGCTGCGCCCCGGAAAATCCATCCGCGCGAAAGCGTAGGCGGCCGGCAGGCAGATGATCGCCGAAAGCAGCGTCACCATGGTCGCGAGGCTGAGGCTCATGGTGATCGAGCTCCACACGTCGGCTCGCGCCAGCGTCTGCTGCCAGAACTTCAGGCCGAACTCCTGCGGGATCACCGAGGGGTAGCGCCACACATTGGTGAAGGCCCAGGTCCCCACCACCAGCAACGGGAAGACGATGACGATGGTCAGCGCCACGGCAAAGAAGATGCCGGTCCAGTCGATGCGTTTTTCTACGAGGGTGCGCGCCATCTCACGGATTCCGGTTTTTGGCGACGGAGCGGACGTAGAACAGCCCGAACACGATGCAGAAGCAGAAGGCGATCACTGCCTGGGTGATGGCGTTGGTCGGATCGTTCAGGTCGCGGAAGGTGCGCTGCATGAACGGCCCCATCATTTCCGGCGCCGCAGGCCCCAGCACATAGGGCAGGGTGAAAGCCGAGAAGATCCCCAAGACGGTAAAGCTCACCGCCACCAGGATGGAATTGGAGATGCGCGGCAGGATGATGTGCCACAGCACCGCCAGCCGCCCGGCGCCGACATCGCGCGCTGCCTCGATCGACTGGTTGGAAACGTTGCCCAGTCCCGAGAGCAGGATCAGTACCGTCAGCGGGATATTGTCCCACACCAAACCGATCACCGGCCCCCACGGCGTCAGGTAGGGCGAGCGGATATGCGGCAGCCCGACCGAATTGAGCAGCAGGTCCACCGTGCCGTTGGGTCCCAGCACACGGATGATCGCGTAGCTCAGGATGATCGAGGGCACGAACATCGGAAAGATCGCGAGGCCCTGCACGTAGGCCGCAAGCCGCCCCTTGGCGAAGCGCAGGTAGAGCGCGATCGGCAGGCAGATCAGCACCAGCAGCAGGGCGCAGATGCCCGTGGTCCACAGCGTTACGCTGAGGTTGTTGAGGCTGTACTGATCGGTGAAGAAGAACTTGTAGGTCTCGAGCGAGAAGCTCCTGCCCGCCCCGCCGTCATTGGGCAGCCAGATGGTCCGTCCGATGGCCGAAATGATCGGCCAGATGATCATCCAGACGACCAGGAATACCGGAATGGCGACCAGCAGGAGGCCCGTGAGCCCCCTGCGAGTCTTGGTTCCGACGATGTCGCTCGTGGCCGAAAGGCTCACGCGTTGCGATCCACGTTGGGAGCAACGTTGCGATACCAGCCATCATTGATGGCCTTTTCCCAGTCACCCCCCGGGAACGCCGGAATGGTCGTCGGGATCACGTCCTTGTACTTCTCGCGCAGGTCCTGGCTGACATAGTCCCAGGCAACGCCGGGGAAGCCGCCGAGTTCGCTCAGCACGGCCGACTGCACTTCCTCGGTGAGGATGAAGTCGGCGAGCTTCAGCGCGGCATCCTTGTTGACGCCGTTCGACAAGACGACCGAGCGCGAGAAGCCGCCCGGCAGCGCCAGGTCCTGCAACTGCACGAGGCCGGTGGTCTCGGGCAGTACGCCGGTGTTGATCGCCTGGATCGCCTGGTCCGACCAGGCCGGGATCATGGTGACCGCCGACTGGCCCAGCAGCTGGATCGACTGGGTGTTGCCCGAGGTATAGGCGCCGTTATCGAACAGCGAACCGGAAAGGTCCTTGAGGATCTCCCAGGCCGGGTTCAGCGCGGCGTCGCCGGCTTCCTGCGTGAAGTTGTCGATCTTGAACTTGCCGAGGTCCTTGCCGTTCGCCTCGAGGATGGCGCGGCGGACGAAGTTGCCACCCGAACCGCCCTTGTCGGGACGGTTGTAGATGAACTGGCCGGGGTTGGCCTTGATCCAGGTGACGAGGTCGGCAAAGCTCTTGGGCGCGTTGGCCGGATCGAGCTTGGTCGTGTCATAGGCGAGCAGCACCTGCGAACCGCGATACGGCACCGAGTAGTCACCGTCGAAGGCCAGCGGGTTGATCTTGGAATAGTTCGAGAGCCCGGCTTCCTTGATGTTCACATAGAGCCCGGCGTCGGCCGCCCCGGCCGGCAGGCGCCAGTCGGCGGATTCGAAATAGTCGGCCTGCGGGTCGGTCTTGGTCTGCATCGCGGCCAGCGCGCGTTCGCCGATCGCGGTCTGCCCGGCTGCGTCGCCGGCATCCACGAGGTTCAGGGTGACGCCCGGGTTGGCAGCCTCGAACTTCGGCTTCACCACGTTGGTCCAGAAGTCGAGAATGTTCTGGTCCGACGAGGTGTACCAGTCGATCTTGCCGGCTTCGGCAAAGGCCATCCGCGGCAGCAGCACCATACCGGCGGCTGCGCCGCCGACCGAAAGCATAAACGCACGACGTTTCATCGTTGTCTCTCCCAGGTTCGCCTGCGGGCCATCCCGCGGCAGGTCAATCTGACGCCGACCGTAGGGACCAGACTAATCTCGGTGGGCCCGCTGGCAAGCGAAAAATGGAACGGAAATTCCATTGTGACAGCGCGCGCCTGATTTATTCCGCGCGCGTGTTCCAGCCGCTTAAACCGCACTCCCATGACATCAGGATGACAGTGGGAGAGCCCCGGTTTCCGGGGCTTTCAGGGCGTTGACGACGTCAGTTTTGCGACAAGAAGTGACGGCCGACTTCCGCGAACAACTCGAGGTCTTTGAGAGAGTCTGTCAGCAACGTCTTGGGCTTTTCCCCAGTTGTCACCGCATGGTGGAAGGCGCCGAGCTCCACGCGGAAAGCATCCTCGTAGAACGGCCCGATGATCTCGGTGCCGGTGGAGTGCAGATCCGAGGTGGTGATCTCCAGCCGGGTGGGCAGGTTCCGCACGTAGGGGGTGTCGTAGTTGATCTTGAAGTGCTGGTTCAGCGTCAGCACTTCGATGCCGGCGTCGAACCGCGCCACGTCATGGATCACCGCCTCGTAGAGTGCGGTGAACGTGCCGTAGTCGAACATCACCAGCACGTTCTCGCCGCGATGCTGCCGCGCCGCCGCAACCGAATTCGGCACCCCGAAAAGTTCGCGCATCGCAGAAAAGCTGTGCGACGAGAGTCCGGTCAGCACCTGGTAGGCCCGCAGCTGATCCGGCCGCGCCTCGCCCATCACTGATTTCAGCAGCGCCTGCGTCTGCGTCCGGCCATCGGCAATCGCCTCCGCCGGCACGTCGGTGGGCCGGAAGATATTGCGCGACTGGTCGACGAAGAACTGGCTCTCGCGGATCAGGTCACGGATTCGCACGTGCCGGATTTCCTCCCGCGGCGGCAGCCGTTCCTTGAGGGCGGTGAACGCTGGCGCAAAGCGTCGCATATAGCCGACGAACACTGTCTTGGTGTTGGTCTTGTCGAGCTCCAGCAACGGCTTCAGTTCCGCCGCGGTCAGCGCCGCCGGCTTCTCGATGAACACATGCTTGCCGGCGCGTATGGATTTTTCCAAGAGCGGCGCATGGAGGAAATCCGGCGTCAGGATGAACACCGCGTCGATTGCGGGATCGGCGATCAGCGCCTCGACGCTCGCATGCCGGGTCTTCACTCCATAGCGCTCCGCCACGTGAGCGACGAGGCTGGGGGAGACATCGGTCACCGCCGCGATCTCGAAGCGCTGGTCGTCCGCCAGCAGCGGCAGGTGCATCAGCTGCGCGACTTCGCCGAGGCCGATCAGGCCGACTCTGAGCTTTGCCATCACGCGATCGCCTGCATGTAGACGTAGTTGCGCTTTGCCAGTTCGAGCGGTGTCTCCGCTGCATGCTCGGCGATATCCTGTTCGACGACGATCGGGCCGTCGAAGCCTTTCTGGTCGAGGAAGCGCATCACTGCCTGGATGTCGACGGCGCCATCGGGCAGGGGGGCCATCACCCCGGCGCCATAGGACGCTGCCACCGAGAGCTTGCTGTCGAGCACGCGCTGGCGCACCGCCGCATCGACGTTCTTCAGATGCATGTAGGCGATCCGCCCCCACACCTTTTCCATATAGGCCAGCGGATCCTGGTCCCAGAAGGCATGGTGTCCGGTATCGAAGCAGAGGTCGATTTCGGTCTCCTCGAGCAGCCGGTCGATCTGCCGTTCGAACTCCACTGCTGTACCGATATGCGGGTGGAAGCTCGCCTTCAGTCCGAACTCGCCCTCGATCACCGCTTGCGCCTCGCGCACCGTGGCGGTGAGCCCGGTCCAGCCCTCGCGATCGAGCACGCCTTCCTGGCCCTCGGGGTACCAGTTGCTTTCATCCATGATGACGAGGTGTTTCGCGCCCAGGTCCTTCAGCAGCGGCGCCAACTCGCGCAGCGTCGCCATCAGCACCGGTGCGGAAGCACGGTCGCCGAAGGTGTGCACATGCGTCGCGCCGATCAGCGTCAGCCCGCGCTTGTCGAGCTCCGGCCCCAGCACTGCCTTGTCCTTGGGCAGGAATCCGAACGGCCCGAGCTCGGTGCCGCGATAGCCCGAGGCCGCCACCTGATCGAGATATTCCTGCCAGCTGTAGGCGTTGCCGGTGGGATAGTTGATGCCCCAGGAACACGGGGCATTGCCGATAAACATGAGCTAGTCCTGATCGATGTAGATTGGGTTGGAGATGGCGCGCCGGATCGGCTCGTCCGTGAGGTGCGACCCCTTGAGCTGCCACGGCAACTCGCCGCGCTCGCTCGCCGCCTTGGTGAACTCTTCGATCAGCCAAGGCCTGCTGGCTTTGGCGATGATCTCGGCGCGCACGAACTTTTCGGCGCCGTCGAGCAGCGCCAGCTCACCCAGCCAGTCGCCGCTGGTGATCTCCTGCTCCGTGATGGTGCCGCGCGCATCGATCCACTGCAGCACGTCGCCGCGCGCGCCGCGGACGATCGCCTCGCAGTGGAGCGGCGCCGTCACCGCCGAGCCCATTGGCTGGCCGTTGACGGTGATCTCGAGATGCGGCCCCTTCGGCCCTTCGGTGACATAGCCGCGCCCGGCCTTCATGGCCGCGAGCACCGCGTCTTCGCTGAGTTCCGGCAGCCACAGCACCGTGGTTGGCCGCGCCAGCACCAGCGGCCCCTCCGGCTGGAGCTTCGCCGGCTGATGGAAGTCGCTGCCGCCGATGGCCGAGATCCGCAAACCCGACGCCAGCCGTTGTTGCCAGCGCGCCAGCGACACCCAGTTCCACGCCATCCAGGTCGACTGCCAGACCTCCTGGCAGTCGGCCGCCGGAAACTCGTAATCCCAGGGGATGGTCGGCTTGTCGTGGTTGATCGATAAGAGCCCGCCCTTGCGGTGCACCATGTCGGCCAGCACATGCGCGTCCGACGGCTTGGTCATGCGGAAGTCGATCCACTCATCGACCCCATAGACATTGGCGTGCCCGACGGCGGTGGTCACCTCCATGCCGCGCACGAACACCAGGTCGGGCGACGAGGCCGGATGGAAATAGCGTCGCTGCGTGATGGTGTTGTGGTCGGCAATGGCGAGGAAATCGAGCCCGGCCTGCAGCGCCGCCTTGTGCAGTGTCTCGGGCGACCCTGCCGCATCGGAATGGAAGGTGTGGCAGTGGAGGTCGCCGCGATACCACCCCGCTCCGGCGCGCACCGGAAACGTCCGCTCCGGCTGCGGATTGGTGGGGCGCGCGGCGCTGTCGAGCTCGACCGTCACCGTCACCTCGGCGCCATCGACCGGCACCTTGTAGAGCCCGAGGATGACGTTCCACTCACCCGCCGGCATCGGCCCATGCACATAGCCCGGGGTGGCGCTGTCGGTCGCCACATGGAACCGATCGCGAAACCCGCCCGACCACCCTCGGAACCCGCCCTCGGACGGATAGGCGGTCATCCCGGGATCGAACATCCCGAGGTCGATCACGCAGTCATCCGCCTTGGGATAGGCCAGCGTCACATCGATCCGCGTGGTGCCTGCAGGGACGGTGACCGGGATGTAGAAATAGGGGTCTTTCGCCTGGTCGGCGCGAGTGACATTGACCCTTACGATCTGGGTCATGCGGCCACCCCCCTCCCGGCCTCCCCCACAAGGGGGGAGGTGAAGAGTCGGGGCTGTGGCGCGATAATGCCGGACACTCGATGCGGCACCTCCCCCCTTGTGGGGGAGGATGGGAGGGGGGAGTCTCTCTCAGTCAGCAGTGCCACCCTCACAGCGGCATCTCCCCATCCGCCGGGATGCGCTTGCCCTCCGCATCGAACAGCGTCGCGTGCGCGCCGTCGAAGGTGAAGGCCACGTTCTCGCTCGTCTCCACCGCGTCGTCGGTGAAGATCCGCGCCGTCACCCGACCGCCGTCCTGGCGCTCGAAGGTCACCAGCTTTTCGGGGCCCATATTTTCGTTGGCGAACAGCTTGCCGCTGACCATGTTCACGTCGTTGATCGTGCCCATGCTCAGGTGCTCGGGCCGCACTCCCAGCGTCAGCCCGGCGCCCTTGCCGAGCGCCGCCTTGATCCCCTGGGAAATCGGCAGATTCCGCACCAGCACTCCGTGTGCGCGCAGCTGCAGCCGCTCGCCCTCGATTGTCCCTTCGACCGGGATCATGTTCATCGGCGGGTTGCCGACGAAATTCGCCACGAACGTTGTCGCCGGCCGGCGATAGATCTCGATCGGCGGCGCGAACTGCACGATCCGGCCGCGATCCATCACCGCAATTCGCGTCGCCAGCGCCATGGCTTCCGCCTGGTCGTGCGTCACGTAGACTGCCGTCATCCCCATGTCGCGCTGCAGGTGGTTGAGGAAGCCGCGCGCTTCGAGCCGCAGCTTCGCATCGAGGTTGGAGAGCGGTTCGTCGAACAGGTACACCCGGCTCGGATAGACCAGCGCTCGCGCCAGCGAAGTGCGCTGCTGCTGCCCGCCCGAGATCTGGCTCGGCAGCCGGTTGAGCAGGTCGCCGATCTTCAAGACGTCTGCCACTTCCTTGGCCCGCTTGTGCCGCTTCTCGACGCTCTCGCCGCGCACCTTCAGTGGGTAAGCGATGTTGTCGGCGAGGTTCATGTGCGGGTAGAGCGCGTAATCCTGGAACACCATCGAGATCTGCCGATCCTTGGGGTGGAGGTGGGTTACGTCATCGGGCCCGATCATGATCTTGCCCGAACTCGGGGTTTCGAGCCCGGCGATCATCCTCAGGCTGGTGGTCTTGCCGCAGCCAGATGGGCCGAGCAGGCAGATGAACTCCCCGTCCGCGACCTTGAAGCTGATGTCCGAGACGGCATTGAAGGTGCCGAAGCTCTTGGTGACGTTCTGGAATTCGACCGAGGCCATTACGCTTTGATTCCACCGAAGAAGCGGAAGCCGAACTTCCAGCTGACGAAGAGATAGAGGGCGACGACGGGCAGGGAGTAGATCAGCGAATAGGCTGCGAGCAGCGTCACGATCGGCGTCCCCGCCTCCGAGTAGAACGAGTAGATGGCGACCGACGACGGCATCAGGTCATCCGAGCGCAACAGGATGAAGGGGATCAGAAACGAGCCCCAGATGTTGACGAAGGCCCACACCACCACGACCACGATGCCCGGCCGGATCACCGGCAGCGCCACATCGAAGAACGCCTGCACCGGTGACGCGCCGGCCACCATGGCGCTTTCCTCATAGGTCTTGGGAATGCCGTCGATGAAATCGCGCAGGATGAACATCGCCGTCGGCAGCAGCCCGCCGGCGAACACCAGAATGACAGCGATATGGGTGTCCATCAGCCCCACCGACGAGACGATCAGGAAGATCGGCACCATCGCCGCCGTCCCCGACACCACCGAGGAGAACAGCAGCAGCACATAGGTGATCATGCCCTTGCCGGGGATCGAAGAGCGGGAAAGCGCGTAGGCCGCCAGCGTCGCTGCGGCCGCGACGAGGATCACCCCGCCGACACTCTGGATCAGGCTGTTGAGCAGCCCACGCATGGCAAAGCCATTGCCGAACACGGTGAGGAAGTTCTGCAGCGTCCATGGGTCGGGAATGGCGATGCCAAGCTCGGCCCGGGCGTTGAACGGCGCGAAGATGAACCAGATCAGCGGCAGCGCGAACAGGATGCCGATAATGGCCGCCAGCGCCGAAAAGCCGATGCGGGCGAGCAGTTGCGGAAAGCTCAGCCTCATTCTTCCACCGCCTTGGCTTTCTTCCTTCCGAACGACAGGTAGATCAGCGCGAAGATGAGGTTGATCAGCATGATGATCACGCCCACTGCCGCGCCCTTGCCGAAATCGAACTCCCGGAAGGCGATGCGGTAATTGTAGATCGACAGGAGTTCCGTGCGGTAGCTCGGCCCGCCATTGGTCAGGATGAACGGCGTGAACACGTTGAACGTCCACATGGTGATGAGGATCAGGTCGGTGACCACGTGGCCGCGGATCAACGGCAGCCCGATATCTCGGAACTTCTGCCAGCTCGAAGCGCCGGCCACATCCGCCGCCTGGAAATAGCTCGGCGGGATCGACGCGAAGGCCGAGTTGAACAGCATCATCGAGAAGGCCGCGCCGCGCCAGGTGTTGAAGATGACGATCACCCAGAACGGCTGCTGCAGCAGGAAGTCGCCCGCCGGCAGCCCGAGCCCCCTGAGGATCATGTTCAGCGTGCCGTTGTCGTAATCGAGGAAGGCGAACCAGGCGAAGCCGATCACCACTTCCGGCAGGATCCAGGCCGCGATCACAGCGGTCTCGACGATCCGCTTGAGGGCAGGGGGGATGGTCTGCATCAGCCACGCCAGCAGCAGCCCGAGCAGCGCCTGCCCGACCAGCGCCGACAGCAGCACGAATTGCGTGGTGAGGATCAGCGAAAAGCCGAACTGCCCGCGCGTGAAGAATGTCGCCGGGTCGAACAGCTGGAAATAGTTCGTGAGCCCGACGAACTCCGGGCTGAGCGCGGTCTTGCCCAACAGCGTCCGGTTGGTGAACGAAACGAAGATCACCCAGAAGAACGGCAGCAGCACAAACACCCCCACCAGTGCCGCGGCGGGGGCAAGGAAGGCAGCGCCGGCGCGGTGGGAGAGAAGCGAGAAGTTCTTCTTTTTCATGCTGAGAACCTGGAGCGCGCGGCTCCCCCCTCCCAACCTCCCCCGCAAGGGGGGAGGTGCCCGCCGGTGGAATTGGCGCGATCCTGCCAGGTACACTGAACGGCACCCTCCCCCTCGCGGGGAGGGTTGGGGAGGGGGGCGGCGAGCCCGGATGCCTCAGTCGCCAGTAACCGTGTCAATGTGACAAACCCCAATCGAAAAAAAGGAACCTCCCCGGCCGCAGACAGGGTGCCGGGGAGGCGTTCCCAGGGAGCGCCCGGCTCAGGGAGGGCCGGGCGTGGGAGGACGTCCTTCGAAGCTAAAGCTTCGAAACCGTATTGGCTTCGCCGACGATCGCGATCACCGCTGCCTTGTAGGCGGCCATCGCGTCTGCCGGGCTGGCTTCGCCCGAAACCACGCTTTCGGTCATGCGCTGAATCTCGGCCGACACCTTGTTGTAGTTGGGGTCGTTCGGGCGCGCGGTGGTCAGCGGCAACAGGCTCTCCTGCGTCTTCTGCAGGTAGACATTGTTCGGCGTCGCCACGTCGTCGCGGATGCGGCGCGCCTCACGGAAGCCCTGGAAGGCGGTCAGCGATTCCTGGCTGTTCATGTAGCTCAGGAGCGCCCAGGCCTCGGCCGGGTTCTTGGTGGCGGGGTTCAGCACGAAGCCCGTGCCGCCTGAAACCGTCACGTAGTCCTGCCCGCGATAGCCCTTGCCCGGCTCCTGCGCCGGCATCGAGGCCCAGGTGACTTCGGCGTCGCGGTTCTCGAGACCGAATTCGGCGCCGGGCGCCATCACCGAGTTGAAGAACCAGTCGCCTTCGACGAGGAGCGCCGTCTTGCCGTCGCGGAAGTTGGTGAAGGTGCGGTTGCGACCGTCGCCGAGCAGCTGCGCCCGCTGGTCGCCGAGCTGCTCATCCACATAGATGGTCTTGTAGAGGTTGAGGGTATCGAGGATGCCCTGGCTGGCCACGATGTATTTGCCGTTCTCGTCGACGACGCTTTCGCCCGTCCCGAGGATCGCCATGTAGTAGCCCTGCATGGTGGTGGCTTCGCCCATGTTCACGCCGGCATTGAGCTGCAGCGGGAACGAGTCGGGGTTCGCCTTCTTGATGGCGCGGGCGGCGTCGAGCAGTTCGGCCCACGACTTGGGCTGGAAGCTGTCGGGGTCGAGCCCGGCCGACTTCAGCAATTCCTTGCGCACGAAAATGGCGCGCACGTCGGTGCCGAGCGCCAGGCCATAGGCCTTGCCGCCATAGCTCATCAGCGACTTGGCGCCTTCCGAAATGTGGCTCCAGCCTTCCCAGCTGTTGACGTCGGCGCCAGCCACTTCATCGAGCGGCTTCAGCAGCCCGCCTTCGACGAACGAGGGGATCAGGAAGCCGTCGAACGCTGCGACGTCGGCACCGGCGCCGGTCGAGAAATCGAGCGCCAGCTGCTGGGTCATCTGCTCGTCCTTGCCGCCGAACTCGTTCAGCGACACGGTGACGTCCTTGCCCTCGGCCTTCATCTTCGCGGTAAAGCCGGGGATCACGCTGTCCTTGATCCAGGTGGCGGTCTCGCTGTTCACCCCGCCGACGACGCAGCGGCAGATCACCGTCAGGTCGACCGCGAAGGCGGGCGTGATCATCGTAGTGGCAGTTGCAAGCCCCAGATACAGGGCGCGCAGGCGATTGCTCATCGCGAAATTCCTCCCTTGGTGGCGCCGCATTGCGGGCGCCGAATTGGCGATAGCGACGGTCAATCCTCCCCGCCGCAGCTCACGATCTCAGAATGAACACGCTTTCATTCATCGTCAAGCCGTAGAATGCCTGTTGCGAATGACAGCGTGATGACGTCGCAATAGAATGTTTGTTCTATTCCGCCGGACGTCGGTCATTGTTCCGTAACATCAGTGAGTTAGGTTGTTTCGTTGCCGGATCGGCTTGACAGCGCTCGAAATGAACCGGCAGAACAGTTTTGCACACGATTTCACTGTAGGGCAGCAAGGCGGACCCTTTGAGCGATCCGGTCACCCGCAACCGCAGCCGCGCGACCGCCGACATGGTGGCGCGCACCGCCAACGTTTCGCGCGTCGCCGTCAGCCGTGCCTTCAACCCGCATGCTTCGATCAAGCCGGAAAAGCGCGACCTGATTTTGAAGGTGGCGCAGGAGCTGAACTACACTCCGGATATGGCCGCCCGCTCGATGGTCACCGGCCGCTCGCATCTCGTCGGCATCATCGTGCCCGATATCTCCGGCCCCTGGGAGAGCCAGGAGCTCGACGCCATGACCACGGCGCTGCAGGCCGAGGGCTTCGCGACATTATTGTTCCGCACCCGCGATGATCTCTCGCTCGACGAGACGCTCCTCACCTACATGAAGGGCTTCAACCCGGATTCGGTGATCGCCTATGCCGAGAACGTCCGCCCCACCACGCTTGCCCGGGTGCTCGATCGCGCCGTGCCGATCTATATTGGGTACCCCGACGAGGAAGCGGCGGAGGAGGAAGCTGCGCCACTGTTCGATCGGCTCGACGTGCTGCAGCGCGAGGGCATCGAGCAGGCCGTGGCGCTGATGCAGGGCTATGGCGCCCGCCGCTTCGCCTTCCTCGCCGGCAAGTCCAACTCGCTCGCCACCCAGTCACGTGAGCGTATGGTGCGCAAGGTGATCGCCGAGCGCGGCCTGCCGCCACCGATCCGCATTCAGGGCGACTACATGTACGATACCGCCTATCGCGAGACAGTGAACCAGTTTCGCCTAGGCGAGCCGGTCGACGCGATCTTCGCCGCCAACGACGTCGGCGCGTTCGGCGCTATCGATGCGCTGCGCACCGAACTCGGCCTGCGCGTGCCGCAGGACGTCAAGGTCGTTGGCTTTGACGACATCCACCAGTCGCACTGGAAGAGCTACAACCTCACCACGGTGAAGCTCGACCTCGCCGAGCGCACCCAGGCGCTGCTGCGCCTGATCCTCCGCCGCCTCAAGAACCCCACCTCACCCTCGCTCACCGAAACCGTGTCGACCCGCCTGGTCGTCCGCGGCACCGTGGGCTGACCTCGTGTGTCGAGATTCAGGTCAGGCCGAGTCGAAAATGGTGGACTTCGAGAACCGGAACGGAGCGTACGTTTGGGTACGTGAGTACCGGAAGCGCAGAAGGCCGCCATTTGCAGGCCGGCATCACCTGAATATCGACACACGAGATCCCCAGTGACCAAAAAGATCCATCTGGTCTTCAAGACCCACCTCGATATCGGCTTCACCGACCACGCAACGAAGGTGCGCGCCCAGTACCACGAGCGCTTCATCCCGCAGGCGATCGATACCGGCGAGCACTTCTTCGCCGAGGACTCTGAGCATCCCAAGTTCATCTGGACCACCGGGGCCTGGCTGATCTGGGATCACCTGAACTCGCAAAGCCCGGAGCGGGTGCAGCGGCTCGAGCGCGCCATCGATCGCGGCCTGATCCGTTGGCACGCGCTGCCCTTCACCACCCATTCCGAACTGATGTCGCCGTCCGTGTTCCGCGCCGGCTTGAGCTACAGCCAGGAACTCGACAAGCGTTTCGGCAAACAGACGATTGCCAGCAAGATGACCGACGTCCCGGGCCACACCATCGGCATCGTGCCGCTGCTCGCCGAGGCCGGAGTCAAGTTCCTGCACCTTGGCGTCAACTCCGCCTCGCCGCCGCCCGATGTCCCCGACGTCTTCCGCTGGCGCGCCCCGGACGGCGCCGAGATCGTCGTGCTGTATCAAAAATCCTACGGCGAAACCTCGTTCCCCGAGGGCTTTGACGAGGGCCTCGGCTTCGCCCACACCAACGACAACATGGGCCCGCAAAGCGTCCCGCAGACCGTCGACGCCTGGCGCGAGCTGCAGGGCCATAACCCGGGGACTGAGATCGTTGCCTCTACCCTCGATGCCTATGGCGAAATTCTCTGGGCCCGCCGCGAGCAGTTCCCGGTTGTCGACCTCGAGCTCGGCGACAACTGGATCCACGGCGCCGGCACCGATCCGGACAAGATCAAGCGCTTCCTGCACCTGCAGCGCCTTTATGATGGCTTTGCCGACGAAGCGCTCACTCCCAGCCGTCGGGCTTTCGGTCGCGGCCTCACCATGGTCGCCGAGCACACCTGGGGCGTCGACATCAAGTCATACCTGCGCGACGACCAGGCCTGGGACCGCCCGGCCTTCGAAGCCGCTCGCGTCGCCGACTACCGCTTCCAGTATTCCGAGGCCTCCTGGGCCGAGCAGCGCGCCTATCTCGACGCTGCTGTCGCCGAGCTTGAGCCTGCTGATCGTGCGCTGGCCGAAGCCGCCGAGGATCCGGCGATCGAGGGCACCGGCTGGTTCGTCGAAACCGATCCCAACACCGGTGACGTGATCCTCATTCGCTCCCCCGCCGGCGTCGAGCTGCGCGGCGAGGGGGGCTGCCTCCTCGGCTATCGCTACGAGAGCTACGACGCCTCCGACGTCGCCGCCCACATGGACACCTACCTGACGCACCGCGCTCAGTGGGCCATCCTCGACCACATCAAGCCCGGCCTCGATCAGGCCGCCTCGGCGCGCTCCCTGAGCTTCACCCCGAAACTGGTGGACGGCGCCGCGACCCTCGACGCTGCTGCGCACGCCACTCTCGGCGCTCCCGCACGCGTCGCCTGCCGTTTCCGCGCGCTCGACAGCCGCCACCTCGAAATCACCGTCGAGCTGCTCGACAAGCCGGCAAACCGCATGCCCGAGGCGAGCTTTGTTACTTTCACGCCGGCAGATGTGCACGACTGGCAGTTCCTCAAGATGGGGCAGTGGCTGCCCGCGAACCGCATTGCGCACAAGGGCGGTGGTCAGCTCCAGGCCGTCGCCGCCGTGCGCACTGCCGGTGTCGAACTCCGACCGCTCGACACGCCGCTGGTCGCGCCGACCGCGACGAAGTTCATGCCGTTCAACCCCAGCCCGCCGGATTTCTCCTCCGGCCTGCGCTTCAATCTCCACAACAACAAATGGGGCACCAACTTCCCCATGTGGTGGGGCGCCGAGCGGTTTGAGGCGCGGTTCGTGCTGGAACTCTAGCCCAGCACCGAGGCCGCGATCACCCCGGCAAAGCCGACCAGCGCCACCGAGGCGACCTTGCGCACCACGCCGGTGTGCCGGTCGCCGGCTGCCGCGCCGATCGCCCGGCCCACGAGGATCCAGGCGAATCCCACCAGCGGCACCAGCAGGGCGAAGCCGAGCACGTACCAGCCCATCTGCGGATGGTTGGTCGGGATAATGCTGAGCGAGAAGATCAGCGCCTTGGGGTTGAGCAGCGTGGTGACGAACACCGACTGCATGCCGATCGTCGTTTGGCTCTGCGTCAGACTGGCATTGTGGCGCCAGAGCTTGATCGCCGTCCAGATCAGGTACAGCACTACTGCCGCCTTGAGCGCGATCCCCACCAGCGGGTAGCTGTGGATCACCGGTCCCAGGACGATGCGGATCGTGCCGACGGCGATCAGGTAGCCGGCCAACTCACCCACCAGCAGCCGCACCGACCGCTGTACCCCCACCGTGGCGCCGGATGTCGCCAAGAGCGTATTGGTCGGTCCGGGCGTGCCAAGCAAGGTCAGCACCGCAAGCATGAACAGGATCGGGTCGGTCATCGGGGGCCTTCGTACGCGTTACGCGCGAGTGAAGCGCGGGACCGGGGGCGAACGCAAGACCCGGTGCGAGCTGACCCCCACGCTTGATCCCTCCCCGCAAGGGGGAGGGAGGCGACAGTGCCGAGATGTCAGTGTTGGGGTCTCTCTCCCCCTTGCGGCAGGGCTATCGCATATGGAGCACTGACAGTAGTTGGATGGCCTTCTCCCCTTGTGGGAGAAGGTGGCCGAAGGCCGGATGAGGGGTTCTCTCCGCGTACTCATCGTCCGTCGCTTCGCTCCGGCCGCGCTACGCTTCGTTGCGCGGACCCCTCATCCGCCCTTCGGGCACCTCCTCCCACAAGGGGAGAAGGCTAGAGGTGCCCATCGCCGCCATATGCGATAGCCCTGCCCCTTGCGGGGAGGGGACAGGGGTGGGGGCCACAGCCACCGGCTCATCTGACTGTAGCCAGTCTCACCTGAGGTAGTGCGCCCGCATCTGCCGCGGCGTCAGCCCGTAGGCGTTGCGGAACTGCACGTAGAACTGGCTCAGCGCCGAAAAGCCGCTCTCGAACGCTACGTTCTCGATCGACAGGCTCCCCTCGAACAGCAGCGAACGTGCCCGGATCAGCCGCATCCGCACCACGAACTTGTGCATCGGCACCCGCATCACCTCGGTGAACAGGTTGAGCGCATAGTTGGGATGCAGTCCGACCACCTTGGCCACATCTTCGGCCCTGAGCGGCTCCGAAAGGTTCTCGAGGATGTGGCGGATCATCGCCACCACGTAGCGCAGCGGCGAGGCCGCCCGCATCGTCGAACCGACGCTCTCGATCCACGGCTCCATCAGGACATCCCAGCCGGTCACCGCCGCCCGTCGCAGCATCAGCGCGATTTCTTCCTTGAGGATGTCTGTCCGCTCCGCATCGCCCGAGCGGTAATCCTGGTACCAGCGCGTCAGCGTATCGGCGCCGATCGTCTCGGGCGGCAGCATCACCACTCCGCCGCCCATCATCGTCTCGGTGAGCTGCCCCAGGTTCGGCATGTGCAGAAAACTGTCGAGCGGCAGGTAGACATTGCACTGCCGGCTGTCGTGGTTCACCCCATAGTCGATCGCCGTGGTCTGGTGCGGGATACCCGCCCAGAACAGCACCAGCCGGCCCGATGGAATGCGCAGCGGCCGTCCGTCGATGACGTAGTCCATGCTGCCGGTGGTCAGCCAGTTCAGCTCGATATGACCGTGGAAGTGCTCTTCCGGCATGATCTGCGGATCGAACCAGCGGATGCCGAAGCGTCCAAACGCCTGCGTCTGGGCGTAAAACCGCCGGTCCGGACGCGGCACCGGGGCGGTGGCTTTCTCTCGCGGCTTGCCCGGCAGGAAGTGCTGCGGCTGCTCGTTCATCGGTCCTGTAGCAATCTGTAAAAACCGGAAATACTCATTCAGATAATCGGATTGTTCGCGTTGGCGCAAGGTCTACCCTTTTGAGGCTGGGACAAGTGGTGGCGGGTTGGAGGCCTGCTGCCGGGTGCGTGTTGTGCCGGTCTCGAGCCTAGGGAGGAAACATGCGTAAACACCTATTTGCCCTTGGCGGGGCAGGGCTTCTGCTTGGCGTTTCGATTTTCGCTGCGCAGGCCCAGATCGTTCCGCCGACGACCCCACCTGATCCGCCGAAATTCGATGCACAGGGAACGCCTGTCTTCGTCGGTGCCAAGGATATCTATGAGTACGGCACGCTGCCGGAATACCACGAGCCGGATTTCGTGAAGGCCTTTGTCGACGCCGGGAAGCTCCCGCCGGTCGCCGAGCGCCTGCCCAAGGAACCGTTGATCTTCAAGGCGTCGAACATGCCCGACGGCATCGGCGTCTACGGCGACGTGATGCGTCACGTCATCGGCGGCCGGCCGGAAGGCTGGAACTACATGGGCGGCCAGTCACAGGGCTGGGGTGGTGTGGACAATTCCACCATGGAATGTCTGACCCGTACCGGGCCGCTGTTCGAGGTCAAGGCCGAGGAACTGGCGCCGCTGCCCAACCTCGCCAAGAGCTGGGAATGGTCCGAAGACGGCCACAAGCTGACCATGCACCTCGTCGAGGGCGCCAAGTGGTCGGACGGCGTGGAATTCACCACCGAGGACGCGATCTTCTACTGGGAAGACAACGTCATCGATCCGAACGTGACGCCGCTCAACGGCGCCTCGCCCGAGATGTTCGGCGAGGGCACCACGCTCGAAGCGCTGGACAAGTACACCCTGCTCTGGACCTTCAAGGAAGCGTTCCCCAAGCAGTACCTCTACCAGATGGCGCACGGCAATTTCTGTCCGGGCCCGGCGCATATCTTCAAGCCGCTCCACCCCAAGTACAAGGCTGGCGCGACCTACGACGAGTACAAGAACGCAATTCCGCCCACCTACATGAACATCCCGGTGATGGGCGCCTGGGTGCCGGTCGAGTACCGTCCGGACGATATCATCGTGCTGCGCCGCAACCCCTATTACTGGAAGGTCGACGACAAGGGTAACCAGCTGCCCTACCTGAACGAAGTGCATTTCCGCCTCTCGACCTGGGCGGATCGCGACGTGCAGGCCGTGGCCGGCACCGGCGACTTCTCCAACCTCGAACAGGCCGAAAGCTATGTCGAGGCGCTGAAGCGCTCTGCCGATCCCAACGCCCCCGCCCGTCTCGCCTTCGGTGCCCGCACCATCGGCTACACGCTCTACCCGAACCTCTCCGGCAATGGCTGGGGCGAACCGGATGCGCGTGGACAGGCAATCCGCGAACTCAACCGCAATGAGGATTTCCGCAAGGCGATCACCTACGCGATTGACCGTCAGCGTCTCGGCGAAGCTCTGGTGAAGGGGCCGTTCACGGCCATTTATCCGGGCGGCCTCTATGCCGGCACGACCTATTACGACAAGGATTCGACGGTCTACTATCCGTTCTCCCTCGAGTCCGCCAAGGAAGAGCTGGCCAAGGCCGGTCTCGTCGATACCGACGGCAATGGCGTGGTGAACTTCCCCGCCGGCACCGCTGGTGGCGCCGATGTCGAGATCACGCTGCTCGCCAACGCCGACTACCAGACCGACAAGAACCTTGCCGAAGGCGTCATCGCCATGATGGAGCCGCTCGGCATTCGCGTCATCGCCAACTTCCTGACCGGTACGCAGCACGATGCGACTTACCAGTCGGGCAAGTTCGACTGGCGCGTTGCCCGTAACGGCTCCGAGCTCATCTCGGTGGTCCAGAACACGTCGGCTCTGGCGCCAACCGGTCCGCAGGTCAACGGATCGCACCGCGCCGGCACTGACGGCACGCTGGATCTCTTGCCGTGGGAGCAGGAACTGGTCGACAGCGTCAACGCGTTCATCGCCACTGACGATGCCGCCAAGCGCAGCGAGCTGATGAAGACCTACCAGAAGCTCTACACCGAGAACCTGTTCGGCATCGGTCTCACCCAGTATCCGGGTGCGCTGATCATCAACAAGCGCTTCGCCAACATCCCGGCCGGCGCGCCGATCTACATGTTCCAGTGGGCCGAGGACAACATCATCCGCGAACGCGTCTACGTCCCGACCGACAAGCAGCAGGCTTACGAACTGCACCCCAACACCCTCCCGGGTGAGCCGGGTTCTGCCGGCGCGGCTTCACTCTAACCGCACCGTACGGAACCCGCGGCAAGGGGGTATACTCGCCCCCTTGCCACCTGACCGGAGGAGAGACTGATATGCACTTGCTACGTTTTCTGGTGATGCGACTCCTGGCCGCCCTGCCGGTCCTGCTGGTTCTCAGCGTCGTGACTTTCGCCATCATCCAGGCCCCTCCGGGCGACTACGGCGACTACATCCGCTCGATGCTGATCAATCAGGGCGGCGCGACGATGGAAGAGGCCGAAAAGCAGGCCGATATCTATCGTGAACAGAACGGCCTCAACGAGCCGCTGCCGGTCCAGTACGTTAACTGGATGGTGGGCATCGTCACCCGCTTCGATTTCGGTCACTCGCTGTTTTACAACAAGCCGGTCAGCGACGTCGTCGCCGAGCGCCTGCCACGCACTGTCCTCCTGGCGCTGACCTGTCACTTCTTTGCGTCGGTCATCGGCATCGGTATGGGCATCATCGCTGCCACCCGACAATACAGCTGGATCGACACCACCTTCGGCGTCATCTCATTTCTCGGCATGACCGTGCCACGGTTCCTGCTGGCGCTGATCATCATCTACATCCTCGCCTTCAAGCTGAACGTACAGGAGCTCGGGAGCTTCTTCTCCTCGAGATACGGAGGCGCGCCTTGGAGCTGGGACAAGTTCCTCAACCTGGTGCAGCATGTCTGGCCGGTCGTCTTCATCGCCACGTTCGGCGGCCTCGCCTACAATATGCGCGTCATGCGGGCGAACCTGCTCGACGTGCTCAATAGCCAATACGTCGAGACGGCCCGAGCCAAGGGCATGTCGGAAGGCGCCGTGATCATGAAGCATGCTGTGCCCAATGCGCTGCATCCGCTGATCGCCTATCAGGGTGTGGCGTTGCCCTACATGCTCACCGGCGAGATCGAGGTCGCCATCGTCTTTGGCCTCGCGACTGTCGGGCCGGCCATTGTCGGCTCCATGGCGGTGGGCGACGTCTACGTCACCGCCACCTTCGTGCTTGTCCTCGCCGCCACGCTGATCATCGGCAACATCGTCGCCGATCTGCTGCTCGCCGCAGTCGATCCCCGCGTCCGACTTGGTGGGGAGAACCGCGAATGAGCACCATCGCTGACAAGCCGACCCTCTCGACCACCGAAACTGGCGCCGCCAACTCTGCCGAACTCGCCACCCCGACCGGTCACCAGCTGCCGCCCGCCGACCCACTGGCCGACGGAAAGACTGTCACGCCCGCCGGACGCTTTGCCCACGGCAACGAGACCTATGCCGCCCTGGTCTGGCGGCGCTTCCGTCGCTCAACCATGGGCATAATCGGGCTGGTGCTCACCGTCGCGCTGATCCTCATGGCCATCTTTGGCGATTTCTTCGCGCCGATGGACCCAAAGCGGGCCGAAATCGCCTTCGCGCCGCCCGACCACGTCGAGTTCAGCGCCCCCGACGGGGGCTTCAGCCTTATTCCATTCGTCTACCCGATCGTGGAGACCGGGGAGTTCGACCCCATCACCTTCCAGCCGATGACCGGTCCGGACAAAACCAATCCCACCGCGCTCGGCTTCTTTGTCCCCGGCCACCGCTACAATCTGCTCGGTGTCATCCCGGCCAATATCCACTTCTTCGGCTCGGTCGACGGCCGGCCGATCCACTTCCTCGGCACCGACAAGTTCGGCCGCGACATCCTTTCGCGCGGCATTGTCGGCTCGCAGATCTCGCTCACCATTGCGCTCGTCGTGGTGCTGCTCACCACCACCATCGGCACGCTCGTCGGCATCGCCTCGGGCTATATCGGCGGCCGGCTCGATGCCTGGGTGCAGCGCTTCGTCGACCTGGTGCTTGCCTTCCCGCAACTGCCGCTCTACCTGGCGCTCGCCTCGCTGATCCCGGTGACGGCGCCTTCGCCGGTGTTCATCGCCTTCGTCATCGGTGTCATGGCGGTGCTTGGCTGGGCCCAGCTCGCCCGCGAGGTGCGCTCCAAAACCCTGGCGCTTGCCCGCATCGAGTATGTGCGCGCCGCTGTCGCGGTGGGCTCGTCCGATTGGCGCATCATCCTGCGTCACATCCTGCCCAACGTCTCGAGCCACCTGATCGTCGCGGTGACCATCGCCATTCCCAGCGTCGTGCTGCTCGAGAGCTTCCTCGGCTATCTCGGCTTCGCTGTGAAGCCACCGCTGATCTCCTGGGGCCTGATGCTGCAGGATACCGGCACCTTCTCGGTGATCGGCTCCTATCCCTGGATCCTCTCGCCCGTCGTCTTCGTGCTGATCACCGTGTTCGCATTCAATGCGCTCGGCGACGGCCTCCGCGACGCTATCGACCCCTACTGAGGTGAAGAGATGAGCACCATCGACACCAATGATCTCTCTCCGCCCGAGCGCTACGACCTGGGCAGTCACGGTCGCGAACTGATCCTCGACGCCCGCAACATTGCGGTCGATTTCAAGGTCGAAGGCGGTATCGTCAATGCCGTGCGCGATGTCTCGTTCCAGCTCCACAAGGGCGAGACTATCGCGCTGGTGGGGGAGAGCGGCTCCGGCAAGTCTGTCACCGCCCGTACCGTGATGCGCCTCCTCACCAGGCGCGCGACGATCAGCGGCAAGTCCCGCATTACGCTCGGCGGCAAGGACATCCTGAAGCTCCCCGATGCCGGGATGCGCAAGCTCCGCGGCAACGACATGTCGATGATCTTCCAGGAGCCGATGAGCTCGCTGAACCCGATCTACACCGTCGGTGCCCAGCTCTGCGAAATCCTCCACCTGCACAACCGCATCTCGGGTGCCGAAGCGATGAAGCGCGCCCGGCAACTGCTGGAGGATGTGCAGATCCCCGAGCCGGAAGCGCGGCTCCGCCAATATCCGCACCAGATGTCGGGCGGCCAGCGCCAGCGCGTCATGATCGCCATGGCGCTCGCCAACCGCCCCGACGTGCTGATCGCCGACGAGCCGACCACCGCGCTCGACGTCACCGTGCAGGCCCAGATCCTCAACCTCATCAAGGATCTGAAGTCGAAATACGGCATGGCGGTGATCCTCATCACCCACGATCTGACCATCGTCAAACGGTTCTCCGACTACGTCTATGTCATGCAGAACGGCAAGGTTCAGGAGCACAACACCACCGAGGCGCTGTTCGCCAATCCGCGCCACAGCTACACCCGGCATCTGCTCGCCTCCGAACCCAAGGGCTCGGCCAGGCCGATCGAGGCCAACTCGCCGACGGTGCTGGAGGGCAAGGACGTGAAGGTGGCCTTCACGCTGAAACGCGGCGGCTTCTTCAGCCCGGATTTCTTCGAGCTGGTTGCCGTCGACAAGCTGTCGCTGAACCTGAAGAAGCACGAGACCCTCGGCCTCGTCGGCGAGTCCGGCTCGGGCAAGACCACTTTTGGCCAGGCGCTGATCCGCCTGATCGGCAACCAGGGAGGCGAGATCCTGTTCGATGGCGAACGCATCGACACCAAGGACCGAAAAGCGATGCGGCCGTTGCGCAGCCGCATGCAGATCGTTTTCCAGGATCCGTTCGCCTCGCTGAACCCGCGCATGAGCGTGCGCCAGATCATCGAGGAAGGCCTGATCGTCAACGGTCTCGGCGGCAACTCCCGCGAGCGCGGTGACCGGGTCCGCCAGGCGCTGCGCGATGCCGGGCTGCCCGACACCATCCTCAACCGCTTCCCGCACGAGTTCTCGGGCGGCCAGCGCCAGCGCCTCGCCATCGCGCGCGCCATCGCACTCGAGCCTGAGTTCATCCTGCTGGACGAACCGACCTCGGCGCTCGACCTCTCGGTGCAGGCCCAGATCATCGAGCTGCTGCGCAAGCTCCAGGCGGAGAAGGGCCTGAGCTATCTGTTCATTTCGCACGACCTCAAGGTCGTCAAAGCCCTGTGCCACCGGGTGATGGTCATGCAATACGGCAAGATCGTCGAACAGGGGCCGGTCAGCGAGGTTCTTGAGAACCCCAAGACCGAATACACATCGCGGCTCGTCCGAGCCGCCTTCGAAATCGCGGCCTAAAGGCCCAGCCATACTAGCGGAGACATTTTGATGGCTAACCCCAAGATCACCTTCATCGGTGCCGGCTCGTCCGTGTTCATGAAGAACATCGTCGGCGACATCCTGCAGCGCGAGGCGCTCACCGGCGCCGAGATCCGCCTGATGGACATCAACCCGCAGCGCCTCGAAGAAAGCGCCATCATCGCCGGCAAGCTGGTGAACACCCTGGGCGTTCCCGCCACGGTGAAGACCTTCTCGAACCAGCGTGAAGCGCTTGATGGCACCAACTTCGTCGTCGTCTGCTTCCAGATCGGTGGCTACGAGCCCTCGACCGTCGTCGATTTCGAGGTGCCCAAGAAGTACAACCTGCGTCAGACCATCGCCGACACCCTGGGCGTCGGCGGCATCATGCGCGGCCTGCGCACCGTGCCGCATTTGTGGTCGATCTGCGAGGACATGCTGGAAGTCGCCCCCGAAGCGGTGATGCTGCAATACGTCAACCCGATGGCCATCAACACCTGGGCCATCGCCGAGAAGTACCCGACCATCAAGCAGGTCGGCCTCTGCCATTCGGTGCAGGGCACCGCCATGGAATTGGCCCACGATCTCGAGATCCCGTACTCCGAGATCCGCTACCGCTCGGCCGGCATCAATCACATGGCGTTCTATCTGAAGTTCGAGCATCGCCAGCCCGACGGGTCGTACCGCGATCTCTACCCGGACCTGGTTCGTGCCTACCGCGAGGGCAGGGCGCCCAAGCCGACCTGGAACCCGCGCTGCCCCAACAAGGTGCGCTACGAGATGCTGACTCGCCTCGGCTACTTCGTCACCGAGAGCTCCGAGCACTTCGCCGAGTACACTCCGTATTTCATCAAGGAAGGCCGCGAGGACATCATCGAGAAGTTCGGCATCCCGCTCGACGAGTACCCCAAGCGCTGTGTCGAGCAGATCGCCAAATGGAAGACCACTTCCGACGAGTACCGCAAGGCCAACACCATCGAGGTCAAGCAATCCAAGGAATACGCCTCCGAGATCGTCAACTCGGTCTGGACCGGTGAGCCGGGCGTCATCTACGGCAACGTGCGCAACAACGGCGTCATCACCAACCTGCCGCACAACGCCGCCGTCGAAGTGCCCTGCCTTGTCGATGCCTCAGGCATCCAGCCGACCTATATCGGCGACCTGCCGCCGCAGCTGACGGCGCTCATCCGCACCAATATCAACGTGCAGGAACTCACCGTCGCGGCGCTGATGACCGAGAACAAGGAGCACATCTACCACGCTGCGATGATGGATCCGCACACTGCTGCCGAGCTCGACCTCGAGCAGATCTGGAACCTCACCGACGACCTCCTCGCCGCCCACGGCGACTGGATCCCGGCCTGGGCCCGTCCCGCCAAGAAGCAGCGCGTCGCGTAAGGGCAAGCGCACCATCCCCTCCATGATCCTCCCCCGCGTGGCGGGGGAGGGGGACCAGCGAAGCTGGTGGAGGGGGCGGCCAATCCCACGGTCCGTCCCACAAACGACCTCTCCTCCCTGACCTGGCCCCGCGGCATCCCGCGGGGTTTCTTTTTTACCCCTCTCGGCTAATGGGAGGGCATGGCCACCCTGCTCAATCCCACTCCTGACGCCACCATGCTCAGCCGCGCGCTGGCGCGCTGGTCGCTGACGCGTCCGACCCTGATCGCCGAGACAGCGACCAGCCTGGTCTATCGCGTCGAGCGCACCGGCCAGCCGCCCGCCGTGCTGAAACTGCTGAAGCCCGGCAGCGGCGAGGACGAGCGCAACGGCGGCAGCCTCCTGGTCTGGTACGCCGGCAACGGCGCCGCCGCCATCTACGGCCTCGCCCGCGACGCCGTGCTGATGGAGCTGGCCGACGGCGAAACATTGGGCGACGTGGCTCGAGCTGGTCGTGACACCGAAGCCACCGAGATCCTTTGCGACACCGTCGAAAAGCTCCACGCCCGGCGCGATGCGGCCCCACCAGCCGACCTCACCCCGCTGCGCCAGCGCTTCGAAGCGCTGTTTCGGGTCGGCGCCGGCGCCTGGCCGCGCCAGGCCCGCGACCTCGTCGGCCGCGCCACTGGCATCGCCTACAACCTGTTCGACAGGCCGATGGACGCCATCCCGCTGCACGGTGACATCCACCACGACAACATCGTCTCCGGCGCCCGTGGCTGGGTCGCCATCGATCCCAAGGGCCTCGTCGGCGATCCCGCCTATGACTACGCCAACAGCTTCCTCAACCCCGAGGAGGGCGACGATTTCGTCATCAGCGCCCCGCGCGTCGCCCGCCACTCCCACGCTATCGCTGCCCGCACCGGCATCGCGCGACGCCACCTGCTCGCCTGGGCCTCGGTCCACGCCGCGCTCAGTGCTGCCTGGGACATCGAGGACGGTAACCCGGTGACCCAGCAGATCAGTATCCTGCCGCTGCTGCTCACCGCTTACGACACCGCCTGACGAGAAATCTGTTTCACGCCTGGCGCTGAACTCTCTGTTGCCTGCTGCATTCTCCTCTTTCGGGGGCGGCGATCCTTGCCGCCCCCTGGAGCAATCACCGCTTCGGTGATTGCTCGGAGTCCTTTGATTAGTCGCGCTTTCGAACCGGAAAAGTCTGCAACTTTTCCTGAAAGCGCTCCAACACCAGGGAGAACGGCCATGAAAGTCAGCGAATGCATGAGCACCGACGTCGAGCTTTGCTCGCCCGATGACACCATCCGCTCCGTTGCGCGTACCATGCGCGAGATCGACGCCGGTTCGATGCCGGTCGGCGAGAACGATCGCCTTGTCGGCATGATCACCGACCGCGACATCTGCATCCGCGCCGTGGCGGAGGGGATGGGTCCTGAAACGCGCGTCCGCCAGGTAATGAGCTCCAGCCCACGCTGGTGCTACGAGGATGAGGAACTCTCCGACGTCTCCGACCATATGGCCGAGTTCAAGATTCGCCGCCTGCCGGTCCTCAGCCGCGAAAAGCGCCTCATCGGCATGATCTCGCTGGGCGATGTCGCTCTCGCCGACAGCGGTCGCGCCAGCGCCCACGCCTTGCACGAAATCTCCGAACCCGGCGGGATGCACAGCCAGCACTAGGGTGACTGAAGCAGACGGCCCCCTCCCGGCCTCCCCCACAAGGGGGGAGGTGAAGAGTCGAGGTCATGGCGCGATTGTGCCAAGTGAACCAGCGGAGCACCTCACCCCTGGGAGGGGGCCGTCTCTATCGGCTAGCCGCCCCGAAACACTCCCGGCGCGGCCCCGGTCAGCTTCTCGAACGCATGGTTGAACGCCGCCTGATCGAAATACCCCAGCCGGTGTGCCAGCTCGGTGAGCGGTTCCGCCCCTCCGGCGTTCAGTGCCTCGACCGCCTCCAGCATGCGATATCTGTCGATCACCCATTTGGGCGACACCCCGACATACTCGTCGAACAATCTTTGCAGTGCCCTGAGCCCCAGCCCGAACGCTTCGGCGAGCTCGCCAGCAGACACGAGCTCCAGGTTCGCCTCGGCAAACGTCACGATCCGCCGTGCCAGCCCGACCTTCTCGTCCGGTTCCGGCAACTGCGCCTGAATCAGTGCCTCCATCCGCTCGGCCATGGCGACGGGGTCGTTGAGCCCGGTGAATTCCTCCTGCATAGCGGCCGAAGTCCGCGAGAACACCGTCTCCACCGGCAGCCACGTGTCGCTCAGCGCACTCACCGCGCGCCCAAAGAACGGCCGGAACGCGCCCGGCCAGAACTTCGTTGCGAACACCCGGCCTGAACCGGTGAGTGTTGTCTCGAACACCCCGGTGGCCGCGCCGAAGATGCCGGTCTCACCCCGCGAGTCGATCACCAGGTGCTGGTTGGGGTGGCTAAGGTTGCGCTGGGTGTACGGCGGGCGGTCACCGAGGTCGTAGAGGATCATCCAGTGGTGCTCGACCCAATCGGCGAGGTCATCCGAAGGCTCGAACCGCGTCAGTTCGAAATGCTCGAAGCTGGTCCGCTTGTGCAGCAACCCGCGCGCCGGCTTCACCGCCGGATCGATTGGCCTGGGATCACTCTGTCGCATCAGTCAGCGCACGCCGCCCATCGCAGACGCACGCACCAGGTGGTGCTGCACGAACTCAGTCCGCTCCACCAGGAACGCATCATCCTCCGGATAGTACTGCGCCCGCTGGTAATCCTCGCCGGCAAAGCGCTTCACCGCCGCGAGGTCGGTCCACCAGCTCAGCGTCGTGATGGTGCTGAGCCCGTCGGCCTCGGCGCTGGTGAGAATCTGGAAGCCGAGGTTGCCGTCGGTGGCGGCGTAGTGGGCGGCTCCCGTCTCCTCGATATAGGCCACGTAGCGCGCTTCGTCCGCGGTCCGGATACGGGCCGACCATTGGCGCAGGATCATCGGCTCAACTCCTCTGTCGCGAAACTACAATTCCACATGGCGTCACTCCGCTAGCTTCCCCCTCCAAGCAAGGAGAACCCCAATGAAGACCGCCAAGGGCACGATTCTGCATAACAACTGGGACGAAAAACCCTACCACGAAGCCGCCCCGCTGAAATCGAGCGAGGCAAAGATCGATATCGTCATGCACGGCGCCATCGAAGCCGCCGGCCCCGGCCGCTACCTGATGCAATACCCCACCGCCGAGACCTGCCACTATGCCGGCTACCTGGTCATGGACGGCACGCTCGACGGCAAATCCGGGCAGTTCATCATCTACGAAGTCGGCGACTGGACCAACGGCGTCGCCGCCAGCAAGTGGCAGATCGTCGAGGGCTCCGGCACCGGCGAACTGAAGGGTATCACGGGGCAGGGCAGCTACTCAGCCCAGCACGATAAGACCGTGCACTACGAACTGAACTATGAGTTGAAGTAGCCGCGGTCTCCCCCACCCACCGGCTGTCATCCCAGCGAAAGCTGGGACCCATCTATCCGCCAGCGCAGGGGGTGAACCGGACGAGGGCGGAGCCCTCGCCGTGGGGTCCCAGCTTTCGCTGGGATGACACCGAGTTTGGGGCGTTGTCTGGTGGCAAATACGCCGTTGGGTCCTGCACCAGGGCAATGCACTGGACGAAACGGACAACCTCAACCCATCCCCCGCACCAGCTCCAGGAACTCCGCATGCCCCAGCGCCTTGCTGGCGGCCTGCTTGTATTCCTTCACCAGCCCGGCATGGGTCTCGCGCGCGAATTTTCTGAGCTTCGGATCGCGCGCCATCTCTGCCTTGGCCACCGCGGGATCGAGCAGCCCAAGCCCGTCCAGCACCGGATAATGCAGCTGCGTTTCCACATGCGGCAGCCCGAACAGATAGTCCGCAAAGTGCTCGCGCCGCGGCATTGCGGTTTTCCACCGCTCCAGCCGCTGCTTTGTCTCGGGGTGAATCCGGTGCTCCCGCACCTCGCGCCAGAACGGCGTATCGTCCCGTTCCGTCATGTAATGGGTGTTCACGAAGGTGCGGAAATCGTCGACCTGCCGTCCGACGCGGCGGTTGTAGTCGTCCCGCAACGGCAGCCCCATCTGGGCGGGATCGCGCAGATATTGCCCGGCGAACATCATCATCTGCACGATCGTGCCGTGGATCGAGGTCGATTCCAGCGGCTCGAGAAAGCTCGAGCTCAACCCCACCGCCACCACGTTGTTGATCCACGCCTTCTCGAGCCGCCCGATCTTGAACTGGATATCGCCGCGTACCTCGATCTTGCGCCCCAGCACCCGTTCCACCTCGGCATGCGCCTCGTCGGGGGTACGGAACTCATCGGAGTAGACGTAACCGCAGCCATAGCGGTACTGCGTCGGGATCTGCCACATCCAACCCGCTTCCTGCGCCCAGGCACGGGTGTAATTGGCGATCTCCTCGCCCGGCTCCACCGGCAGCCAGAAGGGCAGGGCCCGGTTCACCGGCAGTTCGTGCTGGTACGAAATCCACGGCGCCTGCATCTCGCCGACGATCAGGCGCTTGCGGAACCCGGTCGCGTCGATGAAGAAATCGCCCTCGAGTTTCTGTCCGTCTTCGAACACCAGCGCCGTGACGTCGCCCGTCTCGCCGTTCCGCTCCACTCCCGTCAACACGTTGTCGACGATCTCGACGCCCTGAGATTTCTCCTTCAGAAACTTGCCCACCAGCGACTGGTCGAAGTGATAGGCCGGCAGGAACGGTCCGAGCGGGATCAGTGACCCGTCGGCCTTCTTCGTCCACGGCGCCTTCTTCTGCTTCAGCAGCGGACCGAACAGATGCATGTCCTGCACCGGCTCGTTCACCGACACCGCATAGACGTTGAGATAGTCCGACGGCGCCCCCGGCGGTGGCCGCACTACCGCATGCGGGTCATCGATCGGCCCGTAATAGGTAAAACCCTTCCGCCGCCAGTCCTCGTGCCGGATACCCAGCTTGTAGGTGGCCTCGGTCTTCCTGAAGAACTCGAAGATATCGATGCCGAAATGCGTCAGGAACACGTGGAACGCCGCGGTCGTCGCCTCGCCCACCCCCACTGTCGGGATTTTGGACGACTCCACCACGCTGAGCTTCGCATCGAGCTTCAGCCGCTTGATCGAGTCCTGGATGATGAAGGCGGCGATCCACCCAGCGGTGCCGCCCCCCACGATAACGAAATGCGGTTGCCCCGCCATGATCCCAGTTCTCCCTCACCGGGAGGAAACGCGATGTAGGGCAGGGCGGCAAGGGGCGAACGACGAGGGAAAGTCCGGAAAGCTAAGGTCCGGATCCGGCGCAGCATCAAGTCGTTACGGTGGCTGGTGAAGTCCTTCGATCAGGCTGCCCTCGTTCTCGACCGCTACCGGCACGCAAAACGACAACCAAACGGTCGCGGCGAAGAGACAAACGCCGATCACTACAAGTCCTGCGATGAATATCGTGCGCCCATGTCTGTATTCGGCGGGCGTTCGACTGCCGTGCGTCATAGTCCCCTCAGCGGGCACTGGAGCATGGAGCCGAAAGCTCCGTCAAATCACAGTATTTTGCAGAAAACGACTACAGCCGATAGACCCGCTCGGCGTTGCCTGAGAACAGCTTCTCCTGCTCAGCCTGGCTCGCGCCGGCGACGATCTCCCGGCTCGCGTTCACCCATTTGGTCAGATCGGCGAACAGCGTCACTACCGGATGGTCGCTGCCCCACACCACACGATCCCAGCCAAAGGTCTCGATGACGAACTCGACATACGGTCGGAGCTGGTCGACCGTCCAGGTGTCGTCGACATTGGCGAGGATGCCCGAAACCTTGCACACCACGTTCGGCAGTTCGGCGATCCGTTCCATCCGCGTCGTCCAGCTCTCCCATTCGCGCTCGGCGATTTTGGGGTTGCCGCAGTGATCGAGCACGAACTGTGTCTGAGGGCACGCTTCGATCAGCGGCGGCGCCAGCATCAGCTCATGCGACTTCACGCAGATGTCGAAGTTCATGTCGTAGCGCGGCAAGAGCCGGATGTTGTCGATGAAGGTCTGCGTCTGGCTCAACTCGGCAGGCTGTCCCTGCAGCAACCGTCGGATGCCTTTTACCCGCCCCAGCTCTCGCATCTTTTCGAGATGCCGTTCGAAATCCGCATGCTCCGGTCTCCCGTTGGCGATCGCCCCGATAACTCGGTCGAGCCCAAGCACGAACTCCGTTTCCGCCGCGATCTCGGGCTCGGCGACATCCACCTCCATATGCAGCGCCGCCTCGATCCCGAGCGGTGCTGCCTCGGCCCAGTAGCTTTCCACATGCCAGGGCTTGTTGATCGCCGGCGCGCCGCCCAACCACGGATAGGAGAACCTGTCGGGATAGATCAGGTGCAGGTGCGTATCGACAATGCGCATGAAATCAGCCGTTTGAAGTGAGAATCCGAGCTGAGAAGTTAGCCTGCCGGGACCCGGCGCGACAGGCCAGTCTTTCGGCTAAAGCTTCACCGCCAGCCCGCTCCGGATGCTTTCGTCCGCCGCAATGCAGATCCTGAGCGATTGCACCGCGTCATTCATGTGCCGGCTGAGGTCGATATCCTCGATGATGGCGCGATATACATAGTCCTGCTCCCTGGCACAGAGCGCATCGTGGTGTGGCTCGCCCTGCATCGAAATGTACTCGTCGGCATTGGCGAAGCTCCCGTCCGTCGTGAGCGCCGCCCGGTGCACCCGAATCTGGTCGGTCCGCGTGTGCGTATCGAGATCATCCGATCTGGCGCCCGGGTCCATGACGATCGACACCGCGCCGTTCGGCGTCATCACGTCCTTGATGAAGAAGGCGTTCTCCGAAACCATCGGTCCCCACGCCGCCTCGTACCAGCCGCGCGAACCGTCCTCGAACAACACTTGCAGCGCACCGTAATTGTACATGTCCGGGGCGATCTCATCGGAGAGCCGCACCCCCATGCCGCGCACCTCGACCGGCCTCGCATCGGTGATCTGGCACATCACATCGACATAGTGCACGCCGCAGTCGACGATCGGCGACGTCGTCTCCATCAGTGTCTTGTGCGTCTGCCAGTTGGCACCGCTCGATTGCTGGTTGAGGTTCAAGCGGAATGCATATGGACCCCCGAGCTTGCGCGCTTCCTCGATGAAGCGGATCCAGCTCGGGTGGTGCCTCAGGATGTAGCCCACGACCAGCTTCCGCCCATTGGCCCTGGCCGCCGCGACCACCCGCTCAGCATCGGCCACGGTCATCGCCAGCGGCTTTTCGACGAACACGTGCGCGCCCTGTTCCAGCGCCATCACCGCGTAGTCGGCATGCGTATCGGTGTAGGTGTTGATCGACACCAGGTCCGGCTTCAGCTGCCGCAGCGCCGCTTGATAGTCGGCCAGCACCTGGTAGCCAGCGAGTTCCGGCTCGAGCTTCGGGGCCCGCCGGTTCACCAGCCCGACGATCTCGAATCCCGGGTGCCGGTGATAGGCCAGCGCGTGGCTCCGCCCCATATTGCCCAGGCCCGCCACAAGTACACGAACGCTCATTCAAACTGCTCCAAGTCCTGATCTCCCCGGCCAAGCCGGGCAACGTTTGGTCGGGCCTGCAATCATGCCCAGGAGTCATTCCCGCAAAAACGGGAACCTCTGTTCTCGGCGCGCGCTGCAAACCGCGACCCCCGCTTTCGCGCGGATGACCCTGCGGGCAACTCGGCGGTAGCCCGCTCATGTGCCCGACGAACCTGTGGCCCTGTCCAGCCTGGCATTCAGCTCGATCGCGGCGGCTTCGAGCCGCTCGGCCGAGCCCTCTGCAAACGCCGCCGGCAAGCCATAATATCGGTGCGCCTCGAGCACCTCGTAGCCGCCGAACGGATATTCGGATGCCGGCGGAATATACCCGGGCACGCCATCGGCAAAGCTGTTGACGAAGTGCACGCGCGCCGCATCGCCGCGCACGTTCAGCGCCGATTGCGCAAACATCTCCCCCGGCAGGAAGCTCAACCGGACCCCGGCCCAGTCGAGCACCGTCACCTTGCCGGTCCACGGCGCAGCCGGCCGCAGCGCGACGGTCCCGGCCCAGTCCGCCCAGCACTCATAGAGCGTCGCCCAGGCCGGGTCCGACTCGGCCGCCTTGGCTCGCCACTCGGCCGCCAGCACGGGCAGGGGCGCCGTCTCGTTCCGTTCGAGATCGAGCGTCACCGCTGCGGCCGCAGCGGCAACGCCGCCAGCCAACGGCCTGAGCCTTGCTGTCGAAGCGCTCGCAGCGATGCGTCGGCCCAGCCGTTCAGCCTCGGCATAGGTGCGATCTGCGGTGGGGACCGTGCTGATCGACGAATGCGGCGAGTGTCCCGTGCTGATGTCACCCGCGCAGCCGGTCAGGAACACCGCGACGATCCCGGGGGAGGCGGCCTCCAGTGCCTCGCGCACATAGTGCGGGAAGTCGGCGGTGTACTGCCGATTGTAAGCTGCCAGCACCACCGGATGGCAGGCGTGTGCTGTGAGGACGGCGATCGGCTTGCCATCGACACCGTCGATCCGCAGCACCGGCACGGTGGGGTCGATGACCCCGCCGTCGTGCCGCCGGTTGAAGGCGATCCCGGGATTGTCGCCCAGGCCGGCCGAAAGGATTGCTGGCCGCTGCACCGCCACCGCCCGGTCGATCGCCTCGACGCACCCGTCTTCCAGCCGCGTCAGAAAGTCGGCGTCGAACGCCGTGCCACCGCGACCAGCCATGCTCACTGGTCCACCATGCGTGTGCGTGGCGATCACTGCCACCCTGTCGTCGGGTAGTGCGCAACGCGAGCGAATCCGCGCGCAGCTCTCCTCGTGCAGGCCGATCACATCGGCGACGACGATGGCCGTATCACCCACGACAATGGCCCGCGCCGTCAGCGCATCGTGGCTACCGGTCGCCGGTTGCGTGCGGGCTGCGTAGCCGGACATCATCAGCCCGGCCGGCGGCGTGATATCGACGATCGAGGCTCCCGCCAGCAGCGGCGATAGTTCCGGCATTCCGACCACACTCCGATCGAGTTCCCACGGGTTCGGCATTAATGCCAAAAACATACCACTTGTCGAGAAGCCTCACGCATAACCCGCCGCCGGCAACCCCGCGTGGGACCGATCTCATAGCAAGTCGGGGACATCAGCGCAGAAACCGCTTGGTCAATGGTCTTTTATTGGTATTATGGGATGAATGTGGGACGACACCCGCGCCGGGCCGATTTGCCCGGTGGTTTGGTCCGGGACAGACAATTTGACCAGCGAGCTTTTCAGCGCCGAAGCCATCATCCTGCCGCAGGGTGGTCCGCTCTATCTGCAGCTGAAACGCTGGATCGAAGACGCGGTAGCGCGTGGCGCCATCAAGCCCGGCGATGCGCTTCCCTCCGAGCGTGACCTTGCCGCCAAGGTCGAGGTCTCCCGTGTCACGGTGCGCAAGGCCGTGCAGCATCTGGTGCGCGACGGCCTGCTGATACAACGCCATGGCTCGGGCACCTTTGTTGCCCCACAGCAGAGCCGGGTGGAGCAATCACTGAGCCAGCTCACCTCCTTCACCGAGGATATGGCGCGCCGCGGCATGGCCGTGCGCGCCATCTGGCTCGATCGCGGCATCTACGATCCATCGCCTGATGAGACGGTGATTCTGGGCCTCTCGCCTGGTGATCGCGTCGCCCGCGTGGCGCGCCTCCGCCTCTCCGGCGATATGCCGCTGGCCATCGAGCGCGCGGCTTTGTCCGCCGAGACCTTGCCGGATCCGGGTTCCGTGGGCTCGTCGCTCTACTCGCATCTCGACAAGACCGGCAACCGACCGGTGCGCGCTATTCAGCGCATCCGCGCCGCCAATCTCGAGGAGAACGATGCCCGTCTCCTCGAAATCCCCGTGGGCGCCGCCGCGCTCCATATCGAGCGCATCGCCTACCTGCCTTCGGGCAAGGTCGTCGAACTGACTCGCTCGGTCTACCGCGGCGACACCTATGATTTTGTCGCCGAGCTCAGAGTCGGCGAAGCTGCCCGCAAATGATCGCAAACCGTGAGTGATGCCGTGACCACAGCCGCCAACGCCAGCTACATGCGCCAGGAAGTCGAAGAGACCCCATCGGCGATCGCCCGCTTGCTTTCGGAGGGCAAGGCCGACTTCGCGGCCGCCGGCAAGGCGCTCCGCGCCGCCGACCCCACCGCCATCGTCACCATCGCACGCGGCTCCTCCGACCACGCTTCGTCGTTCCTCAAGTACTCCATCGAGCTCCTCGCCGGCGTGCCGGTCGCCTCGGTCGGCCCCTCGGTCTACTCGATCTATGGCCGCGAGCTGAAGCTCAAGGGCACTGCGGCAATCGCCATCTCCCAGTCAGGCAAAAGCCCCGACATCGTCGGCATGACGCAGTCGGCTAAAAAGAATGGCGCGCTGACCTTCGCGCTGACCAACACCCCGGACTCGCCGCTTGCCCAGGCTTCCGACCAGACCATCGCGCTCCGCTCCGGCGAGGAGAAGTCGGTGGCTGCCACCAAGACCTTCGTCGCCTCGGTCGTCGCCGGCCTCGGCCTTGTCGGAAACTGGTTGGAAGACAAGGCGCTGCTGGCCGCTCTGGAATCGCTTCCTGAGGTGCTCGAAGAGGCCGTGCACTGCGACTGGTCGCCGCTGCTCGGTGCGCTCGACAAGCACCAGTCGCTCTATGTCCTCGGTCGTGGCCCGGCGCTCGCCATCGCCAACGAGGCGGCGCTGAAGTTCAAGGAAACCTGCGGCATCCATGCCGAGGCCTACAGCGCTGCCGAGGTCATCCACGGCCCGGCCCGCATTGTCGAGCATCACTTCCCGGTGCTCGCACTCGCTGCCCGCGACGCCGCCGAAGCCTCAGTTGCCGAAGTCGCCGAACGGCTGGCCGGGCAGGGCGCGCGCGTCTTCATCACCTCGGTCAATGCCCAGAGCGCCGAACGCCTGCCGTTCGCCGCCTCCGGCCACGCCATCACCGACGCCCTGGCGCTGATCGTCAGCTTCTACGGCTTCGTCGAAGCCCTCAGCCGTCGCCGCGGCTTCGACCCGGACCGCCCGCCGCACCTCAAGAAGGTGACGGAGACCATATGACCCGAAGCACCAGTGGGGGCTGACCCCCACCCTTGATCCCTCCCCCTCAACAGGGGGAGGGAGACGACGACCTCGGTATTAGTGAGAGCGTCTCCCTCCCCCTGTTGACGGGGAGGGGACAGGGGTGGGGGTCAGCCTGCTCCGGCTCTCAAGGCTCGCACCTGCAGGAGCAAAGCACATGACTACCAAACAAGCCTTCACCGGAGCCCGCATCTTCGACGGCGCCGAATGGCACGACCGCATGGCGCTGGTCGTTGCTGACGGCAAGGTTGAGGGCCTCATCGCCGCGGATTCACCCGCCGATGCCATTCGCGTTCCGGCCGACGGCGCCATGATCGTTCCCGGCTTTCTCGACTTGCAGGTCAATGGCGCCGGCGGCGCGCTGCTCAATGATACGCCGACGCTCGATGCCATCCGCACCATCTGCGCGACCCTGACCCAGTTTGGCTGCACCGCCTGCCTGCCGACCCTGATCACCGATACGGTACCCAAGAACGAGGCCGTCATCGCCGCCGGCGCCACGGCGGTGGAGCAGCACGTCCCCGGCTTCCTCGGTCTCCACCTCGAAGGCCCCCACCTCTCCATCGCCCGCAAGGGCGCCCACGATCCGGCGCTGATCCGTCCAATGGACGAAGCCGACCTGCAGCGGCTCCTCGCCGCCAAACGCGCACTCCCGACTCTCCTCATTACTGTCGCCGCCGAAACCGTTGGCCCGGAACAGATTTCCCGCCTCGCCGCGGCAGGCATCATTGTCAGCATCGGCCACTCCGATGCGAGCTACGTCCAGGTTGCAGCTGCCGCGGCAGCCGGCGCCTCGATGGCCACCCACCTGTTCAACGCCCAGAGCCAGATCGGTAATCGCGAGCCGGGCGTCGTCGGCGCCGTGCTCGACCTGCCGGGCCTCGATGCCGGCCTCATCGCCGACGGCATTCACGTCCATCCGACCTCGATCGGCATCGCACTCCGCGCCAAGCGTGGCCCAGGCCAGGTTTTCCTCGTCTCCGACGCCATGTCGATCACCGGCACCGACTGGACTGAGTTCGAGCTCACCGGCCGCACCGTCTACAGGAAGGATGGCGCCCTGCGCCTCGCCGACGGCACCCTCGCCGGCGCCGACCTCGCGATGATCGACGCCATCCGCTACGTCCACCAGACCATCGGCGTGCCGCTCGACGAGGCCCTGCGCATGGCGAGCCTTTATCCGGCCCGCGCCATCCACGCCGAAGCCGACCGCGGCCACCTCAGCAAAGGCGCCCGCGGCGACTTCGCGGTCCTGAGCGACGACCTGAAGGTGCGCTCGACTTGGATAGGTGGTGAAAAGGTGTTCGGGGCCTGAGGTCGAGTGTGATCCTCCCCCGCGCTGCGGGGGAGGGCCGCGTTCGGCAGGACTGGGATTTACCCCCGGCCGATATACGGCATCGTCGTGGCCATCACCGTCATGAACTGCACGTTCGCCTCGAGCGGCAACCCGCTCATGTAGAGAATCGCGTCCACCACGTGCTGCACGTCGAAGGTCGGTTCCGGCTCCATCGTGCCGTTGGCCTGCAGTGACCCAGTGGTCATCCTGGCGGTCATGTCGGTGGCGGTGTTGCCGATGTCGATCTGCCCGCAGGCAATGCTGAAGGCCCGTCCATCCAGCGAGATCGCCTTGGTCAGCCCGGTGATCGCGTGCTTGGTGGCGGTGTAGGCCGCCGCGCCCGGCCGCGGCACGTAAGCCGAGATCGAGCCATTGTTGATGATCCGGCCACCCTGCGGCGTCTGGTCCCGCATCGCCCGGAATGCCTCGCGCGCCACATAGAATGCGCCGTTGAGGTTCACATCCACCATGCCCTGCCAGGTCCCGATATCGGTGTCGCCGAAGCTCGCCTGCGGTGCAAACCGGCCGGCATTGTTGAACACCACGTCCACCCGGCCGAGCTTCGCCTTCAGGTCGGTGAAGTAGCGGTGCACGGCTGCGGGGTCGGTGACATCGCAAACCCCACTATACTGCGCCGAACTCAGCCGCGCTGTCTCCTTGAGCTCGACCTCGCGTCGCCCCAGAATCGCCACGCGATACCCGGCCTTGCCCAGCCCGATTGCCGTTGCGCGCCCGATACCCGAGGTCGCGCCGGTCACCACCGCCACCTTGCCGTCTGTCATTTTCCGCTTTCCCGCCCTTTGTTGCCGTCATATGGACGAGGACTTGCGGCATAGGCAAGGCAGCCATTAGCAAGAGACGCATGTCCCCTTCCCGTCGAGTTCCCCACATGCAACCGCAAGGCCGGACGGTGGAGAGCCTGCTGCAGCGCGGCATCGAGCTTCACCAGGCTGGGCGCGGAACAGAGGCAGCAGGCTTGTACCAGCAGATTCTGCGCCTCGACGGCGGGCACCCTGCAGCCAACCACCTGTTCGGGCTCACGCTGATGCAGCAGGGAGAACCGACCGCCGCCATCCGTCACATCGCCGTGGCGCTCAAGACCGAGCCCTCCAACCCGCAATACCTCGCCAATATGGGGGTGGCGCTGAGCAGCGCCGGTCGCAACGACGAAGCGGTGGAAGTGCTGCAACGCGCCGTGGCCATTCAGCCGGCATCGGCGGAAACCTATTCGAATCTCGGCATGGCCAACCGCTCACTGGGGCGGTTCAACGAGGCCGCCGATGCCTATCGGCATGCTGCCGAGATTAGGCCGACCGAGCCTGCCTTCCACTTCAGGCTGGCCAGCATGCTCCGTCAGGGGGGGGACCATTTCGCGGCGGAAGCATCCTATCGCAAGGCGATCGAGCTGCGGCCCGGCTATGCCGAGGCCTATGATCGGCTTGCCTTCATGCTGATCGACCAAGGGCGCGCGGCGGAGGCGCTGGAGCTGCTCGACAGGGGATTGGCTGTCCTTCCCGAAGAGGCCACCCTTCACATGCAGCGCGCGCGCTCACTCTATGCGGGTGGCGCGATAAACGAGGCGATCGCCGGGTTCGACCGCGCCCTCACCCTGCGGCCGACATATGGCGAGGCACACCTGCAGCGCGCCACCTCGGTGCGCCACCGGGCGCGCGATGGCGCAGTCGCGGCAATGGAGGGCGTGTTCCGGTCAGAGCATGTCGATATCGTCGACCGGATCTTTGCCGGCTTTGCCTTGGGCAAGGCTCTGGCCGACATTGGAGATCATTCCGGATCCATCGCCGCATTCATCGAGGCGAACCGCATGCAGCGGCAACGCGTCACCTTCTCGCTGAACCGCGAGGCCGACCTCCTGAAGTCGGAGCTGGAGCGCTTTCGTGATGCTGATGAGATGCTGCTGAGCGGCGCCTCGTCAGCGGCGAACCCGGTCTTCATCGTTGGCCTGCCGCGGTCAGGCAAAAGCACGCTGGAACTGATCCTCGCCTCACATCCGGCTTTCGCGGGCGCTGGAGAGCTGCCGACCATGGGCAGGCTGGTGCGTGAACTGCTTCGGGAAACCGGCGGGCTCCCATTGTCGGCGATACCGGCCAATCGTTTCGCTGCGCTTGGACGCGCCTACATGGAAGAAGCTCAGCGGCTGATTCCCGACGGCAAGCGCGTCATCGACACCATGCCATCGAACTATCACTACCTGGGCTTCATCCGCCTCGCCCTGCCCAATGCCCGGATCATTCACTGCGTGCGGCCGCCCGCCGAGCATCGCGTCGCCATATTCGAGAAGTTCCTCACCGGCGCCGGGTTCGAGTACTCGAACGAGCTGGGCGAGCTGCGCGGCTACCATTCGGCGTATTCGCAGCTGATGAGCGATTGGCACACGCGCTTCCCGGGGTTTATTCGCGACCTCGACGTCGGTGCCCTGATGTCCGATCGGCGGGCCCCGATGGCGAGCTTGCTGCAGTTCCTGGGGGCCGATTGGGATGAGGCGTGCCTTGCGCCGGCCCAATCGGAGCCGCAGCAGGGGGATTGGTCGAGCGCCGAGCGCGCCGCCAATCACTCGGCCCACATGGCGGCGTGGCGAGAGGTTCACCCCGAACTCTGGGCCTGACGCCGAGCACGCGACGTCCGGCACGGTCCTTCCGGGGGACTCGGGTTGCAAGTGTTAACGGCCCGTTTCCAAACCTGTGCCGAATTTGCAACAGCCGGTCTGCAACCACCTTGGCGCTGCCGCAATTCAGCCATTCTACGATTGCGCCTCCCGAACTCCTGCGTAGAGTGGGTCTTGCGAATCCATGCATGGGATCGTTTGTCGGTCGCAAACGCGACGGCAACACACACAAAAGTGTGGTCGCGTTTCGACAAGCCGCCGGGCAACTGGCAAAACGAATGACTGACTTTGGAGGTCAATAATGAAAATCAGGAGCCTTCTTCTGGGTTCTGTGGCGGCAGCGGGTCTCTCGACCGGCGGCGCTTTCGCGGCCGATCTCGGCGTTCTGACGTCGCTTGACGTTTGCGACGCTCTGGGCCTGTCGGGTCTGACGATCTCGTCCGACACCAACTGCCTGCAGATCACCGGCGAAGTGAAGTACAAGTTTAGCTGGGGCGACTTCGACAACGAGTCGTTCGGCGTCGCTACTCCGGCCGACGGTGGCATCGCCTGGATCGGCGGCGGTGACGGCGCTCTTCCGGGCACCGACGACAATCTGGACTGGCGCTCGCGCTTTGACGCCTGGATCAAGTTCGTCGCGACTGCTGACTCTGACTTCGGTCCCGCTAAGGCGGTCCTGAAGCTGAAGCAGGTGACCGACGCTCGTGTCGATAACGAAGGCGTGCGCTACTACGGCGGTTCGACCACCGGTGACGGCGGCTACATCCTCGACGGTAACGGCGACCCGGTCGTCGACGTGAACGGCGACTGGACTTACTCCGGCCCCGGTTCGGTCGTTCTTGACGAAGCTTATGTCTCGATCGGTGACTCGACCGTGATCATGGCGGGCAAGAAGGGCTCGATCATGAACAAGGGCGACGACGAGCCCCTGACGTGGCTTGACCTCTTCAACTCGGAAGACGTCGATCGTGGCGTCAGCTGGGGGCCGCTCGGCGGCGATACCGATGGCCTCGATGACGGTGGCATGGTCATCCAGGTCACGTCTGACCTTGGCAACGGCTTCACGATCAGCGCTGGTCTTGAGAAGCTCGACAACCAGCAGGCGGATCCCGTCGCCCCGCTCTATGGTGCTGGCACCGCTGTTGGCGTGATTGCTTACGCTGGTGAAGGCATCTCGGCCCACATCACCGGCGCTGCCGCTGGCGTGCTGGACGGCGAAGTCGAAGCTTGGGGCGTCCATGCTGGCTTTGCCGGTACGTTCGACAACTTCAAGGTCGTTCTGGCTGGTGCTTTTGGTCACGACGATGTTGCCCCGGTCACCGACTACTGGAACGTCCTCGCGTCGGCTTCGGCCACCTTCGATATGTTCACCCTCGCGGCGGCCTTCGAAGCTGTTGACAACGGTGTCGACACCGATCTTGGTGCCGGTGCGTCTGCGAGCTTCGCGGTCACCGAAGGCGTCACCGTCAATGTCGGCGGCCGTTGGTACCAGCAGAACATCGCTGGCCTTGGCGATGCTTGGCAGGTTGCGGCGGGCGTTTCGGCTGCCGTCACCGAGTCGATCACTGTCACCGGCGAACTCGGCTTTGTCGACAACGGCTCCGACGATCTGATCTACGGTTCGGCCAAGCTGGCTTGGGCTCCGGGCGGTGGTTACACTTCCTCGATCAAGGGCACGGTTACCTCCGAGACCCTCGGTGCGGACGTGGGCTACAAGCTCGAGACCGAGTTCAAGAAGACCTTCGAGTAAGCCTTACGGCCCAATCGGATTGGAAAGGCCCGGCGTCAGCCGGGCCTTTCTCTATTTCAGGGGGCATTCACGAAGCTGTCAGGCTTCGTTCATTTGGCCTCATTTATCCGTTCACTTGGACATTCTGAAATTGTCAGTGGCGTTGACGCACTTCTCCGATTCAGTGTTTGGCGCTATGGCTCGTCGTCGGCATGGCGTCGGCAGAGTTCTTGTTTCGGGGGCGGCATGAGCGGCATCTTCCTGCGCTGGGGTGTACCAGCCTTCGTCACGGTCATCGGCGGCACCGTCGCCGCCGTGGCGACGAGCGGCAGCGCCATCCCGCCGGATCTTGCGAGCCGCACCAGCGCCGTTATCGCCGGTCCCGAGTTCGAGTGGGCGAAGCTCAGTTTCGACATGCGCGACGCCACGATCACCGGCACCGCCACCACGCAATCGATGATCGACGAGGCTGTCGCAAAAGTCGCAGCCGTGCACGGCGTCCGCAGCGTGACCTCGAAAGTGGTGCTCGCCGAATATGTCAGTCCATTCCCGTTCATCGCCACCATCGAGGGCGGCGTACTTACGCTCTCCGGCGGCCTTCCCGACGAGGAGGCACGCGCCGAGATCCTTGATATCGCCGGGGAGGGGGCGCGCGACGAAACGCGGCTGATGTCAGGGGCGCCCAACCGGGCGAACTGGCTCGCCGCCGTCGATTATGCGCTGGGCTATGCCAGGCAACTCGATGAGGGCGAAGTCGCACTTGCCGATCTGAAGCTGACGATCTCGGGGCGGGCCAAATCGCCTGATGCTTATGCCTCGCTCGCCGACACCGGCGCGGCGGCTGTTCCTGCCGCTGTGACGGTGGCTTACCGAGAAGTGCAGCCGGCGCTGGTTTCGCCGTTCGAATGGCGTGCCGAGTACGATGGGCGGAAGCTGACGCTGTCCGGCGCCACCCCGAGCGAAACGCTGGTTGGCGAGCTCGAGTCGCTGGCGCCCGCCGGGACGAACGTTTCCACGAGCCTCGTGCTCGCATCCGGGGCGCCGAGCGAGTTTGCCGTATCCGCCAAACTACTGTTGCAAAATCTCCTGAAATTGGAAAGCGGTAGCGCAACAATCTCTGATAGTACGTCAACCCTGGCCGGCTCGCCGGCGGACGCCGCTACAGCCGAATCCGTCCGTGTCGCGATGACGCCGTCCGGTGCCGCCGTGACGCTCGGGCCGCCGCTCGTCGGTGAGTATTGGCTGAGCGCCGAGCGAGGCGCGAACGGGATCGTCCTCGACGGTTTCGTCCCCGATGCAGCGCTCCGCGATCGTCTCGAGGCGCTCGACAATGTCGATGCCGCCGGACTCGAGCTTGGCCGTGGCGCGCCGGAGCGCTTCGAATCCGGCATTGATTTCGTGCTCGAGGCGCTGCGCCGGATGAGCGAGGGCCACGCCACCATCCAGGGAACGGTGATCACCGTCGACGGGCGCGCCGCCACGGTGGCCGACTTCGCTGCCATCGAGACGCGCTTGGAGCTTGGTGCGCCGCAGGGGCTCATTCTCGCCAGCACGACGGTGAAGCCGCCCTTGGCGACGCCCTTCACCTTTGCCGCCGAGAAGACCGCCACTGGCCAGTTCTCGCTCTCGGGCTACGTGCCCGGCGCGGCAGTGCGCAAGGCCCTGGTTGCGGGGCTGCCGGCGGTCGCAAGCGACACCACCGTCATCGCCGACGGCAACCCGGCAGATTTCGAAGCGGCTGCGCTCAAGGCGCTCGGGGTGTTGCAGTTGCTCGATAGCGGCAAGGTCAGCTATGACGGCGCCAGCTGGAGCCTCAATGGTGCGGTTGACACGCCGCAGGAAGCCTTCGCCGCTGAATCCGCTTTTGCCGCCACCGGTTTGCGGACCGCCGGCTGGACCTACAGCGTCAGCCTGCCGGGTGCCGCCGAAACGGCAGCGCTGCCGGTTGTTGATCCCTATATCTGGCGGGCGCAGAAGTCGGCCAATGGCAGGATTGCCTTCACCGGCTTCCTGCCGACGGAACAGTTGAAGCGCTACCTCGCAGGGCATGCCGGCGCCAACGTCGTCGATGGAACCGCTCTCGGCGCCGGGGCGCCCGAAGGCTTCATCCCGGCGGCCATCGGCGGTCTCGATGCACTTCTGGGGCTCGACGAAGGCACGCTGGCGCTCTCGGCTGGAAGCTGGTCGCTGACCGGCAAGCTGCCGACCACCACCGGCCGCTACGAGCTCGAAACCGCCCTGCGCACCGCAACCGACACCTCCGCCTGGCATGTCGCGATCCAGGCCGGCGATGCGGCGCCGGTCGTCACGCCGTTCGTCTGGTCGGCGGTAAAGGCCGCTGATGGGAGCTTCGCACTCTCCGGCTATGTGCCGACCGAGGAGGTTCGCCGCTTTGCAGCGGTGCGCGCCGGCAAGGTCAGCAGCGACACCACGCTGGTCGGCTCGGGCGAGCCGCAGGGCTTCATCGCCGACTCGCTGGCCGGCCTCGATGCATTGCTGAAGCTCGAAAGCGGTGAGGTGAAGTACGACGGCAAAGCCTGGTCCATCGCCGGCCAGCCGCTCACCCCAGCCGACGCCGACGCCGCGCGGGCGGCAGTCGCGACGGCGTCGGATGGCGGCGCGGCGTGGATTGAAGCCTTGGCCGAGCCGACACAGGCCGCGCCAGAGCCCGCACCCGCTACGGTGGAAACGGCCGAACCGGCCACAACCGAGCTCGTGCCTGCTGAGCCGGCGGCATTGGAGCCGGAACCCGCGACAGCCGCGACGGAGCCAGCCGAAGAAGCGGTGCCGGCAGCCGAGGCCACTCCCGCAGTTGAGGCGCCTCCCGCAGCCGAGACCGCGCCCGCTGAGCAGGAGGTCGCGGTGGTCGAACCGCAGCCGGCGGTTGAGCCTCAGCCTGAGCCAGCAACACCGGTGGTCCGCAACTATCTGTTCGATGCCAAGAAGTCGCTCGGCGGTCCGATCACCTTCTCGGGCGCGGTGCCGGCAGAGCCGATGCGGCGGCATCTGGCGGTCATCGCCGGTGGCGAGCCGGCGGAGGCCCTGACCATCAGCCCCGACCTGCCTGACGATTTCGTCACCAATGCCGATGCCGGCAGCCGTGCGCTGGCCTTGCTGGCGGATGGCGAGTTCGGGCTCGATGGCGACCGCTGGGTGTTCGCCGGCCGGGCTGAGACCGAGGAGGCCAAGCAGGCGGCGCTCACCGCGCTGGCAGCGGTTCCGACGCTAGATCAGTGGGAAACCAGCGTCACGTTGCTGCCGCCGCTGGATGTCTGCCGCGACAAAGTGACGGCGTTTGCGGCCCGCAACGCTATCGTCTTCCAGTCCGGCAGCGCCCGGATCGCCGATGAATCGGTTCCGGCGATCGACGAGTTGGCTGGCTACCTGGGGCTATGCCCTGAAGCGACGGTCAACGTCGAAGGACACACCGACGCCGACGGCGAGGATGAGGCCAACCTGGCCCTATCGGTGTCGCGCGCCGAGGCTGTCGTCGATGCGCTGATCCTGCGCGGCATCGGACCCGAGCGGCTCTATGCCATCGGCTATGGCGAGAGCCTGCCGGTCGCCAGCAACGAGACTCGCGCCGGCAAGCAGGCCAACCGCCGCATCGTCTTTACCCTCGCCGACGAGTAGCGAACGCATATGACCCTGGATTCTCTGATCTATCTGCTCGAGGTCTACTGGCCGTTCGTTTTGGCTGCGGGAGCAATCGGTCTCGTTACCGGCTGGCTCTCCGTTCGCGCTCGGAAGGGTTGAGGTCGCAGATGCTGAACCCTGCGCACATCCTCGAAATCGCGCTGCTTTTGCTGGTGGCGTTCCTCTCCGGCGCAGTTGTTGGCGCGCTCGCCCGTCTGGCGGCCTCTCGCCTGATGCCGACCAAAGCGCCGGCGTCGTCGCCGGTCGCGGTTGTCGAGCCGGCAAAGCCGGAAGGGGCCTCAGCCTTGGTCGCGGCCCCGGTCATTAGCGAAGTGGTGAAAACACCAACACCGGTCGCGCCGGCCGACGTCCCGGCCCTCGATTTCACCGAAGCGCTGCTGGCGCTGGCGGGCGACAAGCCGGGTAGCCCCGCGAGCAAGATCCAGATGCCGAGTATTGCGCCGCTGCCCGCGGTTGCCGTGACCAAAACGGCCGAGCCAATGCGGCCGGCCCGAGTGGCAGGGGAGACCACGTCGGGCCACGTCGTGGCGCATCCGCGCAGCTCCGCCGTGCCGGTTCGCGTCGTCACGCTGGAGGGGGCCAGCGCCGAAGTCATTCCGTTCCCGCTCGAAAAGCTTGCCGTAGAAAGTCTGGAGCCGGCGGCCGTCGTTGCTGCGGTCCCCATGCCGGCGGCTGAACCAGCCTCTCCCGTTGTGGCCGGGCCGCCGGCGGTGAAGTCCGAGCCGGTCGTCGAGGTGGAGGTCGCGCCTCCCGTCGAAGCAGAGGCACAGCCCGATGCAGCGACGGCGGTCGAGGCAGAGACGGCTGCTTCCCTCGAGCTCCCTGCCGCTGACGCCGAGGCGGACGCTGCTGCGGCGAACGCGCCCCTTGAACAGCCGCCTGCCGCGGTTGCTGAGATCGCCCAGCCGGCGGCGTCGCCGTTGCTGGAAGAGGTGGCCGTCGCTCCGGAACCCATCACCCCGGCCGCGCCCGAGACCAGCGCCGAAGATGATGAGGCCGCTGCCATGCGGGCCATTGAGGGCAACTGGTCGCCGCGTCGCGCTGCATCGCCGCGGACCCGCAGGGTGGACCTACCGGAAGTTTCAGCCGAGGCTATCGTTGTGGACTCGCTTGCCGCCGTCACGTCCGCCACCGAGGCCGCCAACCCGGGGGCGACGGCTGAGCCCGTCGAGGCCCCCGGCAGGCCCGTGGGTATTGCCGCGCCGCGGCTTGGCGTGAAGGACGATCTCACGCACGTCATCGGCATCCTGCCGATCATTGAGACGGCGCTGAACCGGCTTGGCCTCTATCACTTCGATCAGATCGCCGAACTGACCGACGACAATGCCGGCTGGATCGAGAACCACCTCGGCATCGCCGGCCGGATCGCGCGGGAGCACTGGCGGGAGCAGGCGCGCGGGCTTGCCCCGGCGACGGTCGAGACGAAGAAGGCGGCGGGCCAGCAGTAGAGAGGGTTCAGGCGGCCTTGGCGCGCCGCTTCACCAGCTTGCGCACGAACTCGGCGATCGGGCCGACATCCTCCGGGGTGTTGAGCAGGGCAGGGGATCCCGAGCCCTCGATCACGTAGCCCTCGGCGTCGCGGCGCCGGCGCAGCATTTCCTCGAACGTCTCGCGCCGCACCTGCTCGGTGAGTTGCGTCCGCATCAGCAGCAACGGGGCGCTGGCCAGGGCATCATAGAGCTGCCATTGCGGCACCAGGATATCGTCGTGCTCAAACGACTCGAGCAAGCCGGTGAGGTGCGGATCGAACAAGGCGCGGACACGGTTGCGCTTGTCGAGAAAGTGGGTGCGGGCCGCTAGCACATCGAGCAGCCCCTCTGTCGCCGCCGGGTAGTCTGGCGCCAGCATCCGGCGCGCCATGGTCCGAAAGCCCGCTTCGGAGCGGTTGCCCTCGAGGTCCCGAAGGTTGTTGCGCAGGCGGACCAGGCCGCGCGGATCGGAGACCGGCCCGGCATCGATGAGCACTGCGCCGGACAAGAGGTTCGGCCGCTCGGCCGCCAATGCCATCACCACCTGGCCGCCATAGCCCTGGCCGACGAAAATGCCGCCATCAACAGCCAGCGCCGCCAGCACCTGGACCAGCTCCAGCGCATCGACGGTCGAGATGTAGCGCGATTTGTCGGTGCGATCCGACGAACGGCCGCGGCCTTTCAGGTCGACCAGGACGATCGGCCAGTCGTCGCCGTAAACGCGGTGGAAGTGGTTCGCGAAGTCGGCGAAATCCAACATGTTGCGCTGGTAACCGGGCACGCAGACCAGGGGAATGCGCCCGCCGGCCAGCCGACCGGAGATGTGGACCGCGACCTGTTCGTCCGCCGGCCCGACAGTGTAGCGGGTCACCGGCAGAGTGGCGAAACTGCGATGATCATCGGGCGACAGACGCGGGCGGGAGAACATCATCGAGCAATAGCAGAATTTGCGGCCGTCCCAACTGTCGGCCCGCGAACTATCCCGGGATCTTTCTGAGTGCCTCGCCGATGCTCAGGTCGTCTTTGCCCAGGCGGGCCCGGTAGACGAGATAGTTGCCCAGCACCCGCTTCACATAGGTCCGCGTCTCCTGGACGGGGATCAGTTCCACCCACACGACCGGGTCGATCGCATCGGAGCGCGGGTCGCCAAAAGTGTTCACCCACTTGCGGGCGTTGCCGGCGCCGGCATTGTAGGCGGCAGCGGCGAGCAGCAGCGAGCCGTCGAAGCGTTCGAGCTGCGCCTTGAGATAGGTCGAGCCGAGCAGCGCGTTATACTCGCCGTCGCTGGTCAGCCGGCTGGCCGAGTACTTCACGCCAAGCTTGCCGGCGGTTTCCTTGGCGGTTGCCGGCATCAGCTGCATCAGGCCGCGCGCGCCGGCGGACGAGATGGCGTCGACCTGGAAGCGGCTCTCCTGCCGGGTGATGGCATAGATCGCCGCCGTATCCATCGCGGCCAGCTTGGTGCTCGGCAGGCCGTCCTTGGGGAAGTTGAACAGGTCGAGCGGGATGCCGCGTTTCTCCGCCGTATCGGCGATGGCGATAGTGAGATGGTGCGCATCGAGTGCCTGGGCGAGCTTGGCCGACAGCAACAGATCGGCCCCGTCGGTAAAGCCCTCCGCGAAGCTGCGGAGCAGGGGAACCGCCAGTTCCTTGTGGCCATTGTCGGCAAGCAGGCGCACGGCGCGCACCTGTTCCCGGCTCTCGAAGCCGGCCTCGGCCTGTTTCCAGGCGGGCATATCGCGCAGTTCAGCCGACGGCTTGCCAAGCGCCGAGCGGGCCAATTGACCGTAGTAGATGGTGCCGAACGCCGCGGCCTTGCTGAACGCCTCGGCGGCGCCGGCTTCGTCACCGAGAGCCTGCCGGGCCCGGCCGAGCCAGTAGTTCGCCTGGGTGACCGAGTCGGGGAGGGTCGAATGCTTGGTCATTTCCTCGAAATGCGGGGCCGCTGCCTTGGCATCCTTGAGGAACGACAGCGCGATCCAGCCGGCATGGAAATGCGCCTCGACCAGTCGGCCATCCGGTCCTTCCCGATAGCCGTCAGCCGCCTTGTAGGCCCGCTTTACTTCGCCCAGCGCCAGCAACTGGCGGGCGAGGGTGCGGCGCTCGTACCAGAACTCGGCGGCATCAACTGGCTCGCCCTTGGCCTTGTCCAGCCAGTTAATGGCGTCGTCCCAGAGTTCGAACTGCCGGGCGCGCTGCGCGCGGCTGAACTGGTAGACCGAGTTGGTGCGCATCGACGGATCGACGGCGTCGAGCAGCTTCTTGGCGTTTTTGGTGTTGCGCGACACTGCGTTGCGGGCCAGCGCCAGCGATTTCTGCGCCGGCGTCATGTACTGCATCAGCCGTTCGACGCCGGTGGCGCGATCATGCATCATCAGGTGCATGGCGCGAGCCCAATGGGCGTCACGATCGAGCAGCCCGCCGAGCCGGCTGAGCACCTTGGCCTCGGTGGCCTTGTCGAGAAAGTTCTCGGTCCAGATGGCGCGGGCGATGCGCGCGGCACGTTCCGTCTGACCGCTGCCGACATAGGCTTCGGCCAGCGCAATCTGCGCCGCCAGGGTGTTTGGCATGGCGCCGCCGAGCTGTTTGATCAGCGTCGCGCCGTCGGCCTTTTCCTTGGTCAGCGCTTCCTCGAGCCGGGTCTTGAATGCGGGGCTGCTGGCGAAATCGGGCGCGTCGGCGATGAACTGCTGCACCGAGGCAGCCGGCACTTCGCCGTTGCCGTAAAAGATAGCGGCCCACTGGATCGCATGGCGTTCGGCGGTGTCGGCGATGCCGCTGGCCAGCGCATAGGCATCTGCCTGCTTGCCGTCGGCGAGCAGATCGAGCGCCTCCTTGAAAGTAGCCGAGGCGGCCTTCGCATCGACGACCGGCGCCTTGATCGGGATCGAACCGGTGGTCACGGGATCGAGCAGCGAAGCCTCGACGGCGGGCGTCAGCGGCGGCCGGGTGACCGGCGTCACCACATCGGCAGTTGCGGTATCGTTGGCACGCGACAACAGGATCGGCAGCGTTGCAGCGCCGAGTACACCCAAGCCAACAATTCCAGTGGCGATCAGGCGACGCGCGCCCCTCGCAACAACCATGGTAACCGTCCTGTTGGTCCGCAATACGAAATCCAACAAGGTGCCCCCACCCTTGCAGCGTCCCAAGGTTGCACGGCGCGCGTGAACGTTTGGTTAGCCACTCGGTCCTTGTGGGTGTGCGTCGCGCCTCTATCGACAGCTTGCTTGTCGCGCCGCACGAGAGAAACTATGGTGCGCGACTATGGCCCCCCGATGATCGGGATGTGGCCACATTTTGGCCATACGGCCCACCAACCACAGCCGCGACCGCCAAGGGGCGGCGCCCATACGACGAGGAACTGACCCGAAATGTTGCGAGGTTCGATCACAGCGCTCATCACTCCGTTCGCGAACGGGGCGCTGGATGAGAAAGCCTTCAGCAACTTCGTCGATTGGCAGATCAACGAGGGCTCGCACGGGCTGGTGCCGGTCGGCACCACCGGCGAAAGCCCGACGGTCAGCCACGAAGAGCACCGCCGCGTCATCGAAATCTGCGTCGAGGTGACTGCCAGGCGCGTGCCGGTGATCGCCGGGGCCGGTTCGAACTCGACTGCTGAGGCGGTATCGCTGGCGCGCTTTGCCGAAGAAGTCGGCGCCGACGCCGTGCTGTCGGTGGTGCCCTACTACAACAAGCCGACCCAGGAGGGGATGTTCCAGCACTTCTCCGCCGTGGCTTCGGCGACGGCGCTGCCGATCCTCCTCTATTCCGTCCCGGGCCGCACCGTGGTCGACCTCTCGGTCGACACCATCGTGCGCCTCAAGGAGGCGCATCCGAACATCCTCGGCGTCAAGGATGCGACGGCCAACATGGAGCGGGCCAGCGCGCAGCGAATGCGACTGGGCGCCGACTTCGTTCTGCTCTCGGGCGAGGATGTGACGGCGCTCGGCTTCAACGCTCACGGCGGTCACGGTTGTATTTCCGTAACCTCCAACGTCGCGCCGCGTCTCAGCGCCCTGTTCCAGAACGCCTGCCAGCAGGGCAATTTCGCCGAAGCGCTGGCCCTGCAGGATAAGCTGTTCCCGCTGCACAAGGCGCTGTTCCTCGAGAACAATCCCGGCGGCGTCAAATACGCCGCCGCGAGGCTCGGGCTCTGCCGCAACGAGTTCCGCCTGCCGGTGGTGCCGGTGTCCAAGGACAACGAGAAGGCCATCGACGCGGCCTTGTCGCATGCGGGCCTGCTGCCCAACTAAGTGAGCGAGCAGCGAGTTGGGAGTGGCCAATGCGGCTGCTCCTGTTCGCCACTCGCTATTGGCTCGGAAGATCATGGCTAAGACACCCAACAAACCGGCGATGATCGTCACCGGCCCGATCGCGGAGAACCGCCGGGCCCGGTACGATTACGAGATCATCGACACGCTCGAGGCCGGCATCGTTCTGACCGGCACCGAGGTGAAATCGCTGCGCACCGGCAAGGCCCAGATCACCGAGGCCTATGCCTCGCCGGAACGTGGCGAACTGTGGCTGATCAACGCGCATATTCCGGAATACCTGCAGGCCAACCGCTTCAACCATGAAGAGAAGCGCCCGCGTAAGCTGTTGGTCAAAAAGAAGGAACTGGCGCGCCTCAGCCAGGACGTCGAGCGTGCCGGCAACACCATCGTGCCGATGAAGCTCTATTTCAACGAGCAGGGCCGAGCCAAGCTGCTCATCGGCGTCGGCAAGGGCAAGAAGAGTTTCGACAAGCGCGAAACCGAGCGCAACCGCGACTGGAACCGCGACAAATCCCGGATCATGAAAGAAGGCGGGCGCGGGTAGGGCCGATTAGCCCGAACCACGCGCCGCCTCTGTCATTGGGCGCTATTTCAGCGCTTCGCTGAAGAACTTTGCGAACGAGCCCTCGACCAGTGCACTGACCTCAGGCTGATCGCTGTAGAAGCCGTAGCCGTGGTCGGCTTCGGGGACGAGCACGATCGAGGCGGCGGGGTAGGCGGCGATGACGGCTTCGTTCTCGGCCGGCTTGATCACCACGTCTTTGTCGCCATGCACCACCAGCATAGCGCCCTTGTAGGCGCTGATGGCTTCGAGCGGCTTGGAAGCCAGCAATTCGTCGAACCACTGCTTGCTCAGCTTCTGCTGCTGCCCGAACATCGTCGTGTAATCGGCATAGCCCTCGTCGCTGGAAGCTTCGGCATAGAGCCGCTCGTACTCGGCTTCCGATCCGCCCGCGAAGAACAGCAGCAGATCCTTGCCCGGATTGGCTGATGGGGCGAGCAGGCCCATCGCCTTGTATGGATTGCCTTCGGTCTGGCCGACGGTCAGTGCGATGCGGCCGCCCATGCTGTAGCCAAGGATGCCGAGGCGAGCAGGATCGGCCGGGAAGTTCTGCAGCAGGTAGGCGAGGCTGGCGTTCGAGTCCGAGATCATGTTGCTGAGGTAGCCCTCGGTGAACGGCTCCTTGCTGTCGCCGCTGCCGGGGAAATCCATGCGGATCGTGAGGATGCCAGCATCGGCCAGCGCCCTGGCCAGGCGGGTGAAGCCGCCGCCTTCCTGCCGGCCGCCGCCGTGGCCGTGATTCATCACCACTGCGGGGAAGGGCCCCGCGCCATCCGGTACGACAACGGTGGCAGGGACGGCGCGGGCACCGTTCATCACGGTGACCTCGCTCACCGTCTCCGCCTGCGCCATCGTTGCGGCCACAAGGGCGAACGAGGCAATCAACATCGTCATTCCGGTCTTCACGACTTGCATAGGCGCTTCCCTTTGAAGGTACTGAGAAAAATCCGACTGACGAGCGTGTCACCGGCTCTCCCGGAGTGTCAACGGCGACCTTGGCCCACTCCAGCGCTCAATCGCATCCGCCTTCAGGGCTTGTCCTTGCCCTTGCCTTTGCCGGGGTTGCCCTGTTCGGTTGGGCCCTCATCGCCTTCCCCGCCATTACCAAGGCCATTATTGCCCTTCGCCTCGGTCGGGGGAGGCGGCGGTGGCGACAGCGGCACTGGAACGATGGGCGGTGGATCGGTCACGGCGAGGCGCTGAGCCGTCTCGCGCTCGATCTGCACCGGCGCGATGCATTGCGCAGGGCGGGTTACGCGGAAGTCGCGAAGCAACCGCGACTGCGAGGCGACATAGGGGAAGGCGCCGGCCACCTTGAGCCGCTCGGCCTCGCGCGTCACGATGTCGGCCTCGCGCTTTGAGACCAGTTGCGCCACGCCGCAGCGCTCGCTGAGCGTCACGCACTTTCCCCTTACCGGGCAGAGGATGACCGCGCCGTGGAACAGCACGACGTTGGTCTGCCCCGTCCGCCCCTCGACAGTGAAATCGAACTCGGTGCCGCGGATGCCGATCGTGCCGGTGGGCGTGGCGATCCTGTAGGCGTTCTTGTCGCCGTTACCGGTGATGAAGCGGAAGGTGCCGGCCAGCGCGTTGATCGCGAACTTCTCCGGCGTCCCATCATTGCGCATCAGGTAGCGCTCGATCACGAGGCTCGAGCCACGGCCGATAACGAGGCGGGTCTGGTCGGAGAACACAACCTGCACCTCGCCATTGAGGCCGGTGACCACGGTCTCGCCTTCGCGCAGCTCGGAACCCTTGAGCAGGCTGACCCGCGCCTGACCGAAACCGCCCGTCGCTTCCGGCCGGACCTCGGCGACCTGGCCAAGTGAATCCGCTGCCTTGGCATCCGCCGTCAGCAGTGCGACCAGCAGTGCGAAGAAAATCCCAAGACGCGGCATGACCGTGGACCTCAGTCCCTGTCTGTTCGCGTATTAAGACTTTGTTTACGTGCGAGTTCAACTGTCGATTTCGTGAGCACGACAGACGGCGGCGCCGTTGCTCTTGGCAGGATGCGGCGTCTACGCGGTAATCGCCCGCGCCGCACGCCCCACGACGTCCTCGAACATCGCAGTGGTCAACACGCCCGTGTTCGTGTTGTAGCGCGAGCAGTGGTAGCTATCGAACAGCGTTGCGCCGCTCGAAAGCTGGTGCTCGACGCCGTGGCCGAAGGCGAATTTCGAGCGTTTCTCGCCCAGCGTCGTCAGCAGCGAATCGTGCGCGATGCGACCGAGCGCCAGGAAGGCACGGGGACGGTGATGCGCGATAGCCGCGCCGAGGAAGGGCCGGCAGGTCTTGATCTCGTCGCCGGTCGGCTTGTTCTGCGGCGGAACGCACCGCACCGCATTGGCGATCAGCACGTCCTGCAACTCGAGCCCATCATCCGGCCGCTGCTGGTAGTGCCCCGTGGCGAGACCGAACTTTTCGAGCGTGGCGTAGAGCAGGTCGCCGGCATAATCGCCGGTGAACGGCCGGCCGGTGCGGTTGGCCCCCTTCAAGCCTGGCGCAAGGCCGACGATCATCAGCCCGGGGTGTTCGTCGCCCCAGGTGGGCACCGGCCCGTTGAAGTAGTCCGGATAGGCGCGCTGGTTGTCGTGGCGGAACGCCACGAGGCGAGGGCAGCGCGGGCAATCGTGCGGCGGGTTGGTCTCAGGCAATCGCAACCGTCAGGGCTGGAGCGGCGTTCAGGAAAAGTTGCAGACTTTTCCGGTTCGAACGCGCGACAATCAAGCGATTCCAGCATTTCTCGTCTCGATAAACGAGAAATGCTGGGGGACTCAGCTTCCCTTAGGGTCCACGGTCGCCATGGTGCGGTCAACCGGCGCGCTTCGTTCCACCTGCGGCGATGTGCGGTCGACCGGCGGGGTACGGCCGACGATCTTGGCGAGATCAGCGACGTCCATGAAGAAGTCCGCCTGCCGGCGCAGGTCGTCGGCGATCATCGGAGTCGGCGTGGTGAGCGTCGAGACGACCGTGACGCGCTTGCCCTTGCGCTGCAGCGCCGCCACCAGCGCGGTGAAATCGCCGTCGCCGGAGAACAGCACCAGGTGATCGTAGTACTGGCTCATCTCGAGGGCATCGACGGTGAGCTCGATATCCATATTGCCCTTGATCTTCCGGCGTCCGGAAGCGTCGGTGAACTCCTTGGCGGGCTTGGTAACGACGGTGAAGCCGTTATAGTCGAGCCAATCGATCAGGGGCCGGATCGAGGAGTATTCCTGGTCCTCGACCAGGGCGGTGTAGTAGTAGGCGCGCAGCAAGTACGACTTGGACTGAAACTCTGCGAGCAGCCGGCGATAGTCGATGTCGACGCCGATGGCCTTGCTGGTCGCATAGAGATTCGCGCCATCGATGAAGAGAACTATCTTCTCGCGCGGATCAATTGACATGCCTGTTCTCCTGACCGGGGCGGCCGGCCTCTCAGGCTGCCCGGCATAAACTATCGTTGGCTTACCGCTAGGATCGAAGGGTAGCCCATTTAAGGCGTGGTCCGCTCCCTAAGTTCGGAATACGCGCTTAATCCCGGGAATTTGCAATCCCCATAAATTCGGAGCCACTCGGTCGGGATTCGCCCCCGCGGCCCAAACCATTGTTCCGTCACACGAAACAAAAACTGCGTAGGCGTCATATCCCTGTGGTAAAAACACGCTGTTGTGTCCCGAGACTGAAAACCTTGTGCCCACCGACCCGGTCGTGTATGAGGGCCGCTTGATCCCACAACAACCTGGAGACGTACGTGGCCCGCGTCACCGTCGAAGACTGCATTGAGAAGGTTGAGAACCGTTTCGACCTCGTGCTGATGTCAGCGCACCGCGCTCGCATGATCTCGGCTGGTTCGTCCATCACCGTCGATCGCGACAACGACAAGAACCCGGTCGTGGCGCTGCGCGAAATTGGCGATGGCACCATCTCCCCCGAAGACCTGCGCGAGGACCTGATTCACTCGCTGCAGAAATACGTCGAGGTCGACGAGCCCGAAAAGCACGCCGCTCCGCTGCTCGATGCCAACGCCGACGAAGACAGCGACACCTTCGACACCATCAGCGAAGACGAACTGCTGCGCGGTATCGAATCCCTGGCTCCGCCGGAGCGCCGGGACGACTAAGCTCCGATTGATCGGCGGTTGATCTCGCATATATAGTCTTGAGGCGTCGGGCGTTTCCGCCCGGCGCTTTTTTGTTTGCATCGTCGGTCGGGCGAGATCAGGAAAGGTCGTTGGACGTTTCCGGGCAACCTCGCGCCGAAGAGACGTGAGCCGCCGAGGCGGGGCCGCGTAGGAGAGTGCGGTAACCCTATGATGCGTCAGTACGAACTCGTCGAACGGGTGCAGGCCTACAACCCGAATACCGACGAGGCACTGCTCAACAAGGCCTATGTCTATGCCATGCAGAAGCACGGCACGCAGAAGCGCGCCTCGGGCGACCCGTACTTTGCCCACCCGCTCGAAGTCGCCGCCATCCTCACCGATTTGAAGCTCGATGACGCCTCGATCGCGGTGGCGCTGTTGCACGACACCATCGAGGATACCGACGCGACGCGCGCCGAAATCGACCAGCTGTTCGGGCCGGAGATCGGCGCCATTGTCGACGGGCTGACCAAGATCGACCGGCTGCAGCTGGTGACCCGCGAAGAAGCGCAGGCGGAGAATCTCAGAAAACTCCTGCTCGCCATCTCGGCCGACGTCCGGGTGCTGCTGGTCAAGCTCGCCGACCGGCTGCACAATATGCGCACGCTCGACTTCATGCCCGAGAACAAGCGCAAGCGCATCGCCACCGAGACGATGGATATCTATGCGCCGCTGGCCGGCCGCATGGGCATGCAGGACATGCGTCAGGAGCTCGAAGACCTGGCGTTCCGGGTGCTGCAGCCGGACCACTACAAGGCGATCACTGACCGGCTCGACGAGATGAAGTCGGAGTTCGCCGACACCATCAAGACCATCAAGACCGAACTCAGCGAGAAACTGAAAGGCGACGGCATCGACGCGCGGGTTTCGGCGCGGGTGAAATCGCCCTGGTCGATCTTCACCAAGATTGAGCGGAAGCAAATCGCCCTCGAGCAGCTCTCGGACATGATCGGCTTCCGGGTGATCGTGCCGAGCGTCGCCGATTGCTACCGGGCGCTGGGGATCGTCCATACCAACTGGAAGGTCGTGCCCGGGCGGTTCAAGGACTACATCTCGGTCCCCAAGCACAACGACTATCGCTCGATCCACACCACCATAGTCGGGGTCGGGCGGCAGCGCGCCGAATTGCAGATCCGCACCGAGGAGATGCACCGCATCGCCGAGCTCGGCATCGCCGCGCACGCCCTCTACAAGGAGGGGGCCACCGACATCCACAAGATCGAGAACGAGAGCAAGGCCTTCGTCTGGTTGCGCTCGACCATCAGCCACCTGACCGCCGGCTCCTCGACCGAGGATTTTCTCGAGTACACCAAGCTCGAGCTGTTCCAGGACCAGGTGTTCTGCTTCACCCCACGCGGCCGGCTCATCGCCTTGCCGCGCGGCGCGACGCCGATCGACTTCGCCTATGCGCTCCACACCGACATCGGCGACACCTGTGTGGGCGCCAAGATCAATGGGCAGATCGTGCCGTTGGTCACCCAGCTGCGCTCCGGCGACGAAGTCGAGATCATCCGCGACCAGAACCACCTGCCGCCCTCGAACTGGGAGACCATCGCCGCAACCGGCAAGGCCCGCGCCGCCATTCGCCGTGCGGTGCGGCTGCAGGCGCAAGCCCGCGCCTATGCGCTCGGCGAGCACATGGTTTCGATTCTGCTCGAGCGCGAAGGCTCCGGGCTCGACGATGCCGAGTTCAAGCTGCTCGCCGAGGGGCTGGGGCAGCCGGGCAAGCGCGAACTGCTGATCGCGCTGGGCGAAGGCAAGATCAGCGGCGAGGACCTCGACACCCAGGTGATGGAGGTCAAGGGCATCAAGCGGCGGCGCAAGAAGATCGACCTGCCGGTACCCGACAAGGCCGAGGGCTGGTTCGCGCTGAAGGCGACCGACGAATTCCGCTTCCGCGTGCCGGGCAACCCGCGCTCCGGTCCAAAGGCCAAGGCGGCGCTGACCCAGCTCGATTTCAATACCCGGGTCGAGGTGTCGCCCGAGGGCGTGGTGCCGGGCGACCGGCTGGTCGGCATCATGACGCCGGACACCCCGATCATCATCTACCCAATTCATTCTGACGCGCTGTCCGAGCTCTATGACAGCGACGTCGCCTGGATCGACGTGCGCTGGGACGTGGCCGGCCGCGAGGACCGCGATCATCCCTGCGTCATCTCGATGCAGGCCCAGAACAAGCCGGGTTCGCTGGCCCAGATTTCCACGGTGATTGCCGCCTGCGAGGCCAACATCCATAATCTGGTGATGCGCATGGAATCGCCCGATTTTCATCGGTTCATCTTCCAGATCGAGGTCCGTGATCTCGCCCAGCTCACCGACGTGCTGAACTCGCTGAAGCTGGCGGCCGGGATCTCGGATGTGCAGCGCGCCACGGTCGCCGAGGCCCGGGCGCTCGACCGGCTGGAATGGACTGCGCCCGAACGGCAAGAGGAGCCCGCGTGACCACTGACGAAGTACTGGACCTGTTCCGTGAGAGCGGCGCGCTGCTCGAGGGACATTTCATCCTCTCCTCCGGCCTGCGCTCGCCGATTTTTTTGCAGAAGGCCAAGGTGTTCATGCACCCGGCCAAGGCGGAAAAGCTCTGCCGCGCCCTGGCGGAGAAGATCCGCGCCGAAGGCTATGGCGATGTGAGCCAGATCGTCTCCCCGGCAGTGGGTGGGATCATTCCGGGCTACGAGACGGCGCGGCACCTGGGTGTGCCGGCGATCTACACCGAGCGGGTCGAGGGTAAGTTCGAGCTGCGCCGCGGCTTCGAGCTCGCGCCCGGCGAGAAGGTCATCATCGTCGAGGATATCGTTTCGACCGGTATCTCGATCCGCGAGTGCATCGAGGCGATCAGGAAGACCGGCGCGGATGTCGTCGCCGCGGCGTGCCTGATCGACCGCTCCGCCGGCGAGGCGGACGTCGGCGTGCCGCTGGTTTCGCTGGTCGAGTACAAGGTGCCGGCCTATCCGGCCGACGCCTTGCCGCCCGAGCTTGCGGCTATCCCGGCGATCAAGCCGGGATCGAGGGGGCTCTCATGATTATCGGTCTCGGTAACGACCTGTGCGATATCAAGCGGGTCGAAAAGACCCTGGAGCGTTATGGCGATCGCTTCACGCATCGGATCTTCACCGAGCTCGAACGGCAGAAATCGGATCGCCGGGCCCAGCGCGCGGCCTCCTATGCCAAGCGTTTCGCCGCCAAGGAAGCCTGCTCGAAAGCGCTGGGAACCGGCCTTAGTTTCGGCGTTTATTGGCGCGACATGGGCGTCGTAAACCTCCCTTCGGGCAAGCCGACCATGAAGTTGACCAATGGCGCTGCCCGCATGCTGGAGCGGCTTGTTCCGGCCGGCCACAAGCCACATATCCACCTGACCATTACCGACGACGGCGGCATGGCCCAGGCGTTCGTCATTATCGAGGCGCTGCCGGTTGACCAGGCGGCGGCCCTCCCATAACCACTTGACCCCCAGGGGTAGAGGCGAGAAATGAGCCAGTCCATGTCGAAAGCCGAAGCCAAGGCCGGCAAGAAGAAGAACGAGCTGCTCGAGACGATCATCGTGATCATCGAGGCGCTGGCGATCGCCCTGATCTTCCGGACGTTCCTCTACCAGCCGTTCTCGATCCCCACCGCCTCGATGCAGCAGACGCTGATGATCGGCGACTATTTCATCGCCAACAAGTGGACCTGGGGTTTTGGCAAATACTCGTTCCCGATCGCGCTGCCGTTCAACGGCCGCATTTTCGGCAGTGAGCCGAAGCGCGGCGATGTCGCGGTGTTCCGCAACGAAATCACCAACGAAGATTACATCAAGCGCGTCATCGGCATGCCGGGCGATCGCATCCAGATGAAAGAGGGGCGCCTCTACATCAACGGCACCATGGTCGAGCGCCAGCAGACCGGTACGGCGACCGATACCGACAGCTACATGACCACCGTGCCGGTGACCGTCTACACCGAGACGCTGCCCAACGGCGTCACGCACACCATCCAGGAGATCTCCGACAACGAGCAGCTCGACAACACAGCCGAGTACGTCGTTCCCGCGGGCCACTTCTTCATGATGGGCGACAACCGCGACCGGTCCGCCGACAGCCGCGTGCTGAGCCAGGTGGGTTACGTGCCGCTCGATAATCTGATCGGCAAGGCCGAGGCGCGGTTCTTCTCGATCAAGAACAATCTGCCGCCGTGGCAGCTGTGGGAATGGCCGGCCAACGTGCGTTGGGACCGGATGTTCCAGTCCGTGAACTGATGGCGAAGGGACGCTCGCACGAAAAGCTCGAAGCTCGTCTGGGCTATCGCTTTGCCGACCCCGACCTGCTCGATCGGGCGCTGACTCACTCCAGCGCCGTTTCCCCAGGCAAGCGCATCGAGCGCTCCTATCAGCGGCTCGAGTTCCTCGGCGATCGCGTGCTCGGCCTCGTCGTGGCCGACATGCTGTATCGCCGGATGCCCAAGGCCAACGAAGGCGAGCTGTCGCGCTCGCTGAACACCCTGGTGCGCAAGGAAACCTGCGCCGCCATCGCTCGGCAGCTCGACCTCGGTTCGGAGATGAATCTCGGCGACAGCGAGGCGCGCACCGGCGGCGCCAACAAGGATGCCATCCTCGGCGACATCGCCGAAGCGGTGATCGGCGCCGTCTTCTGCGATGGCGGGCTGGGCCAGGCCTACGAGATCGTCGAGCGGCTGTTCGGCGAGCAGCTCGACCACGCCGGGCATGTCCGCGCCGACCCCAAGACCACGCTGCAGGAATGGGCGCAGGGCAGGGGCCTCGAGCCGCCGCTCTATGCCGAAGTCGAGCGCACCGGCCCCGATCACGCGCCGGAATTCACCATTGCCGTGCGGCTCGGCGATTTCCCCGCCATCACCGCCACCGGCCCCTCCAAAAAGCTGGCTGAGCACAAGGCCGCCGAGGCTTTCCTGATCCGAGAGAAAGTCTGGCGCGACACGATATGACCGACAAGAACGAAATGCCCGAGGCAGCCGAGCTGCCGGTGGCCGGCGAAAACACCCGCTGCGGCTTCGTCGCGCTGGTGGGCGCGCCGAACGCCGGCAAGTCGACGCTGCTCAACTCGCTGGTGGGCACCAAGGTTTCGATCGTCACCCACAAGGCGCAGACGACGCGCTCGATGATCCGTGGCGTGGTGACCGAGGGTGATGGCCAGATCGTCTTCATCGACACGCCGGGCATCTTCGCGCCCAAGCGCCGGCTCGACCGCGCCATGGTCGAGGCTGCCTGGACCGGTGCGGGCGATGCGGACCTCGTCGCCCTGATCGTCGATGCCGAGCGCGGCGTCACCCCGGAAATCGAGGCGTTGCTCGAGGGGCTGGGGAACGTCCCGCACCCCAAGGTGCTGGTGCTCAACAAGGTCGACCTGATCAAGCCGGAAAAGCTGCTGAAGCTGTCCGAGGCTCTCAACGGACGCCTGCGCTTCGAACAGACCTTCATGATCTCCGCGCTGACTGGCAGCGGCGTACAGGACCTGCTCAACTGGGCGTTGAAGCGCATTCCGCTCGGCCCCTGGCACTTCCCCGAGGATCAGCTCACCGACCTCACCCTGCAGATCACCGCCGCCGAGGTGACGCGCGAGAAGCTGTTCCTCCGTGTCCACGACGAGATCCCCTACAACGCCACGGTCGAGGGCGAGAAGTTCACCATCAACAAGGATGGCTCGTATCGCATCGACCAGGTGATCTATGTCACCCGCGACACGCACAAAAAAATCGTCCTGGGCGCCGGCGGGCAGACCATCAAGTCGATCGGCGCTGAAGCGCGCAAGGAGTTGATGGAGATCTTCGAGGTGCCGGTGCACCTGTTCATCTTCGTCAAGGTCCGCGAGAAATGGGGCGACGATCCCGAGCGCTATCGCGAAATGGGGCTGGAGTACCCGCACCAGAAGTGAGGGCGCACCGCGGCGCGACGGTCCATGCAGTGGGACGGTGAAGGGCTGATTGTCGGCGTTCGCCGTCACGGCGAGTCGAGCGTCATCGCCGAGGTGATGGTCGAGGGCAGGGGGCGGCATCTCGGGTTGATCCGCGGTGGCCGTTCATCGAAGCTCGCGGCGACGCTGCAGCCCGGCAATTCGGTGCAGGTCAGCTGGCGCGCCCGGCTGGAAGAGCACCTCGGCACCTTCACGCTCGAGCTGCTCGAGGCGCGCGCCGCCGGGCTGATCGCCGACCGGGTAAAACTCTATGCTAGTCAGATCGTCTGCGAACACCTGCGGCTGCTGCCGGAGCGCGATCCGCATGATCGCCTGCTCGGCCTTGCCATCCGCATCCTCGACCAGGAGGGGTCGGTGCTCGAACTCGGCGCCTCGGTGGTACGCTTCGAGCTGATCCTGCTCGATGAGCTGGGCTTCGGTCTTGATCTGTCGAGCTGCGCCGCGACCGGCACGACGCGCGACCTGACCCATGTCTCGCCGAAATCCGGCCGGGCCGTCAGTCGCGCCGCCGCCGAGCCCTACCTGCCACGGCTGCTGCGGCTGCCACCATTCCTGATCAGCAGCGCCGATCCGACAGCGGAGGATGTCGGCGCCGCCTTCACGCTGACCGGGCATTTCCTCGATATGCATGTCTGGCTGGCGCGCCAGCTCGAACCGCCGGCGATCCGCGAAACCTTCATCGAGCTGGTGTCGAAGCCAGCCGATTGATCCACGGCGCACCTCGCGCGTTGCCTGTCTCAAGGAGAACCGCCATGACCGAGCACCTGCGCATCGACACCGCGTCGCGGATCATCGCCGCGCCGCCCGAGGCGATCTACCGGGCGTTCGTCGATCGCGACGCGCTGCTGGCCTGGCTGCCACCCGAGGGGATGACCGGCGAAATGCTGGAGTTCGAACCGCGCCCTGGCGGCGCTTTCCGCATGGCGCTGCATTACAGCGTTCCCGGCCCCGGCAAGACCACCGAGGATACCGACATGGTGGAGTCGGAATTCGCCGAACTGGTCCCTGGTCATCGCGTGGTGCAACTGGTGCGCTTCAGGAGCGATGATCCGGCCTTCGCCGGTACCATGCGCATGGTCTGGGACCTCGAACCCGCCGATGGCGGCACCCGCGTCATCATCCTCTCCGAAGACGTGCCGCCCGGCATCAACAAGGAAGATCACGATACGGGGTTGAGGTCGTCGCTGGAGAATCTGGCGAGGTATGTAGAGGGGCAGTAGGGGTGGGTGGCCCCCTTATCTTACGGCCGGCATCTCAGGATGGGCCCCGGCCTTCGCCGGGGTGACACCGTGGGTGGGGACGCGGCAGTGCACGGGCCGAGAATAGAGCTAAGCGTACTTCGCCGGCTTCGGCCCGGGCGGCGGGGGCGGCTCCTCGATGCCGAGCCGGCGGCGGAGTTTGCCCAGCGCCAGCGATTGCATCTGGAAGCGGCTGGCGGTCAGCGGTGTGATCACCACCACTTCAGTGCCGGTCGCCTCGTCGATCGCGGCGACGCGCATTTGCTGGCCGAGTTGCGTGAACTCGAAGAGGACTCTATGCCCGGAAGGCTGTTGGCCGGACGGACGATTGTCGGGTCCGGCCATCGTGATCAGCCTTCGCCGAAGTTGACGATGCCCTGCGCGTCGAACTGATAGACGTCGTCGCGGAAGCTCACCGTGCCCTGCCGGTTGGCCCAGGCAGTGATGTAGGTGGTGTGGATCGGGATCTGCACGTCGAGCTTGATGTCCTCGCGCATGCCTTGCTCCCATGCGGCCATGACGCTTTCGGGGGTCCAGCCGCCGCCATTGTCGCGCAGCAGCCAAGCCACCAGCTCTTCGATGTTCTCGCAGCGCATGCAGCCCGAGGAGTGGAAGCGGGCGTTCTCGCCGAACAGCGCCTTCTGCGGCGTGTCGTGCATGTAGACGTCGTACTTGTTGTAGAAATCGATCTTGCAGTGACCCATCGAGTTCTCGCCGCCCGGATCCTGCCGGAAGGTGTACTTCACCGCCTCGGTGGTCTGCCAGTTGATGGCCGTCGGCGGGATCTCGTTGCCCTTGCCGTCGAAGATGCGGATGCGGAACTTGGTCAGGTATTCCGGATCCTCGTTCATGTACTTGATCATGTCCTTCTCGATGATGCTCTTGGGCACCGTCCAGTAAGGATTGAACTTCACCTGGAAGATCTTGGAGTTGAGGATCGGCGTGGCGCGGTCGACCTTGCCCACCACCGAGTTATGGCGCTGCACCACCTGCGCGCCCTCAACCGCCTCGACAACCGCCGCCGGAATATTCACCGCGACATAGCGATCGGAAAGCGCCGAGGCCCACTGGTCGATGCGCTGCGCATTGAGGCGAAGCTGGTTGAGGCGGTAATCCGCCGGCACCGACAATGCGTAGAACGTCGCTTCGTCCACGGCGCCGTTGATGACGAGGCCGTGGCGGGCCTGGAACAGGCGCACCGCGGCATCGAGCCCGGCATCGAACTCGTCGTTGACGCGCTTTTCGAGCGGCATGTCGCCGTTGATCATCAGGCGGCGCTTCAACAGCGCAGCGGCCCGGCGCGACTCGCCCAGCTTCAGCCCGAAGGTCTCTCGCGTCGGCGCTTCCCAGCTGCCATTGGCGGCGATGAACGCTTCATAGTTCTGGATTGCCAGCTGTAGGTTGTACGAGGTGTCGTAGCTGAGGATCGGCTCGATCGTATCGACCAGGCTCTTGGCGGTGGCGGTGTTGCCTTCCTGATCGACGTTCTTGATCCGCTTATCTTTGTTAAGCGCGTCCCAGAAGTTGTCTTCCTCCGCCCTGACGATGGCCGGCATCGCAAGGCCGGCGCCCATCGCCGCCATGGAGGTCAGGAGGTTCCGTCGATTCAACCGCATCAAGTCACCCAAAGTCGCCATTCCGAGAGGTTGTCCCTCATAGCATCGGCCCCAGTATGCCTCCAACGTGGTCAAGCAGGTGTGAACTGCCGGCCGTCTGAACGCACAAAACCAAGGGACTTGCAGTGACGAGGGATCAGCCTGCAATTGCTTCGATGCATAGCCGAATTCTGGGCATAAATAAGAAACGCCGGCTTAAGGCCGGCGTTTGCTGAATCCGCTGTGGCAAGGATGCCACACTGGTCGATTTGGGCCCAGGCAGAGCGGGCTCTGCCCGAGGTCAGAGCTTGTAGAGGATCTGGTCGACCCAGAAGCGCTCCAGGCGGCCCAGCGCCTTGTTGAGGCCTTCAAACGTCTCGCCGTTGAGGCCGCCGACCTTTTCGATCGACTTGAGGTGACGATCGTAGAGTTCGTCGATCACCTCGGCCACTTCCTCGCCCTTGGGGGTGAGGCGGATGCGGACCGAGCGGCGGTCGGAACGCGAACGCTCCTGGAAGATATAACCGGTCTCGACCAGCTTCTTGAGATTGTACGAGACGTTCGAGCCGAGATAGTAGCCACGCGAGCGCAGCTCGCCGGCGGTCATCTCGGCATCGCCGATGTTGAACATCAGCAGCGCCTGGACGGGGTTGATATCGTCCCAGCCCATCCGGTCGAACTCGTCCTTGATCAGGTCGAGCAGCCGGCGATGGAGCCGTTCGACACGGCTGACGGCTTCGAGGTAGAGCGGCTTCAGCCCGAGAGCTTCTTCCGGAACCATTGCCTCTGCGGCGTTGGATTTGATTGCCATTGTTGCCTCACTGTCCTGTCGTCTTGCGCGATTTCTTCGCGTCTCATAGGCCCCAAACTACGGGGGCCCAAATAAGATGGCCTTAAGCCGTAGACTTAAAACTATCTTACGGAAAAAGTTCAGGAATTTGGCTTTACGAGAGGTAACCGCAGGTCAGAAAATTGTAACCTGAATCGTCCGTTACCGCAGCATGTCTCCCGAAAGTGGGTACTGGTTTCGGGACAAAGACATGCGCAGAAAAATGGCTAAAGCGCACGAGCGATTCCCAGAGATCGCGACGCGCTTTAGGCCCTAGTCGTGGGCGCGGCGCAGCCGGAAGCTGAGGAAGAACAGCACCGCGATGCCGCCGACCAGCAGCAGCCTGAGGGCGAAACCAAAGGCCCCCATCTCGGCGCCGGGCACTCCGCCCAGGTAGAGCGCCAGCTCGACGAGGGTGGCGCCAACCAGCAGCACGGCGCCCCAGCTGGCGCGGATCCACAAGCCCACCGCGGCGAACAGCCGGGCGAGGCAGAACACGGTGAGGAAGGCAAAGCCAGTGGGGCCGAGCTGGGCGATCGGGCTGACGGCGCCGGAGGAGACCCCGAGCAGGCGGGACGCATCGGCAAGGCCGAGCAGCAACGCGATGATCGCGATGATCCTCAGATAGCGCCCGGCGAGTTCGCTCTTGAAATCCATCCGGCGTGGATAGCGCGGATGGGATGGTGCGACAAGCGCAAGCCTTGGCGCAGGACCGCCGTGCCTGATAGAAGCGCCGCGGTCCGGAGCGTTCTCAGGAAAAGTTGCAGACTTTTCCGGTTCGAGAGCGTGACAAACAAAAAATGAGGGCGTCTCGCCGTTTGACGAATGGCGGGATGCCCTGATGGAGCGCCTGATGAGCACGAACTGGCCCAAGCACGACATGAGCTTTCTCGGCGGGCGGCGGCAACGTCGGCTGCGCCGCGCCGGCTGGATGCGCAACATGGTGCGCGAGACCGTGCTCACGCCGCACGACCTGATCTGGCCGCTCTTCATCATCGAGGGGCAGAACGAGCGCACCGCCATCCGCACGCTCCCCGGCGTCGAACGGTTGAGCGTCGATCTCGTGGTTGAAGCGGCCAGGGCGGCCGCCGCCGAGGGCATCCCGGCGCTGGCGCTGTTCCCCAATACCCAGGACGACCGGCGCAATGCCGACGGCAGCGAAGCCTGGAACCCGGACAACCTGACGGCGCAGGCGCTGCGCGCCATCCGCGACGCCGGCGTCGATATCGGGCTGATCACCGACGTGGCGCTCGACGAGTACTCGTCCGACGGCCAGGACGGGCTGGTCCGCGACGGCGAGATCCTCAACGACGAGACGGTCGAGGCAATGGTCAAGGCCGCGCTGATGCAGGCGAGGGCAGGGGCCGACATCATCGCCCCGTCCGATATGATGGATGGCCGCGTTGCCGCCATCCGCCGGGCGCTCGATGCCGAGGGTTTTGACCATGTCGCCATCATGGCCTACTCGGCCAAGTTCGCCTCGGTCTATTACGGCCCGTTCCGCGAGGCGGTGGGCTCGGGCAGCCGGCTCATTGGCGACAAGCGCACCTACCAGCTCGACTATGCCAATTCGGACGAGGCGATGCGCGAAGTGGCGCAGGATATCGCCGAGGGCGCCGACATGGTGATGGTGAAGCCGGGACTGCCCTATCTCGATATCGTGCAGCGCGTCAGCGACGCCTTCGACGTGCCGCTGTTCGCCTACCAGGTATCGGGCGAGTACGCGATGATCCGCTTTGCGGCGGAGGCTGGGGCGATCAATGGCGAGGGCGCCATGCTGGAAAGCCTCGTGGCCTTCAAGCGGGCAGGGTGCGACGGCGTGCTGACCTACTTCGCCCTCGAGGCGGCTCGCCTGCTCAACGCCTAACGGCGCAGCGGACGCTTGCAGCCGATCAGATATCGGTACGTCTCCCGCTGCTGCAGGTCCCCGAGCGTCTCGATGGCGGGGACACCGATCCTCCGCGAGAGGTGCAGGACGACGTCGGCTCCGACGCACAGTCCGACATGCGCGCCCCAGCTGTCGGGATTGTCGTGAACGAGCACCAGGTCGAACGGCGCCATTCGCTCGGCTTCAGCTGTGTAGTCCCGATCCAGCCACAACGCGTCGGACCGCAGGTCGGGCAGGACGAAGCCGTGATGGCGGAGCACGGCGTAGGCGTATTGCTGGCAGTTCGCGCCGCCCTCGACCCCAAGCACGCCGGGGGCGCCTGGAAAATGGCTGGCATTGTAGCGCACGTCCCTCAGATGGGGCGGGATGGCGATGCTGGAACGGCTCAGATCAAGCATGTCGATGCCCACGATCGCCTGCCCGGACGGACAGGCCCCGGACCAGACTGGCGTCACGCTCGGCCGCTGGCCAGGGGATTTTTCGTGTCCCCACTTGTGTGGGACCTCATGGTCCCCATCTTTTCCCTCATGAACCAGGGCAACACCATGAGCGACCATCTTCCCGACCCGTCCAACGCGCCGGAACTGTTCGAGGGCGTGTTGCTGCGCCGCGCTGCGGCGTGGCTGATCGACTGCGTGATCATCACCTTCATCACCATCGCCGCGCTGCTGGTCGGTGGCATTTTCGGCATCGTGACGTTGGGGCTCGGCCTGCTGGCCTTGCCGGTCATCATTCCGCTGGCGATCCTCGGCTACTATGCGGCGACGCTCGGCTCGCCGATGCGGGCCACCGTCGGCATGCAGATGATGGATATCGTGCTGACGCCGGTGCGCGGCACGCCGCTCAACGGCTGGAGCATCCTCATCCACCCGATCCTGTTCTGGGTGACGGTGTGGATTTCCTGGCCGTTCTCGATCCTTTTCGCGCTGTTCACGCCGCGCCAGCAAATGCTGCACGATCTCGTAGTGGGCACCTTGATGCTGCGCCGTTCGCCGATGCAGCGGTTCTGGCGGTCCGGCGGCATGCACTCGGCCTGATCCAGAGGCACTGATCCAGAGGTACTGATCCAGAGGTACTGATCACGGTGCGCTGAGACATGATGGGCCATTGCCGGCCCATCGGGTCGCGTCTATCCTCTGAGCATCGCTCGAAGGACGACGATGACCGATCAGACGCCCGAGAACACCCAGCTCTTCCTTACCGCGGCTATGCCGTGTCCGTATCTGCCGGGTCGTCAGGAGCGTAAGCTCTTCACCCACCTGACCGGTCGTCGGGCCGCTTCGCTCCACCACCTGTTGAGCGACAACGGCTTCCGCCGCAGCCAGAACCTGATCTACCGGCCGGCCTGCGACGGCTGCTCGGCCTGCCAGTCGGTGCGCATCGTGGCGCAGGAATTCGTGCCGTCGGCGCGCTACCGGCGCATCCGCAAGGCCAATGCCGACATCGCCGTCGAGGTTTGCCAGCCGCGCGCCACCGCCGAGCAGTTCGCGCTGTTCAAGCGCTACCTCGATGCTCGCCATGCCGGCGGCGGCATGACGCAGATGAGTTTTGTCGACTACGAGTACATGGTCGAGGATACCCCGGTGCAGACCGTGGTGGTCGAGTACCGGCTCACCTCGCACCCGCAGCGCCCGCTGGTGGCCGTCGCGCTCACCGACGTCATGCCGGATGGGCTGTCGATGGTCTACAGCTTCTACGACCCGCTGCTCGACAAGCGCGGGCTCGGGAACCTCCTGATCCTCGACCACATCGAGCAGGTGAAGCTCGCCGCGCTCACCTATGTCTATCTCGGCTACTGGGTGAAGGACTCGCCGAAGATGGCTTACAAGGGCCAGTTCCGTCCGCTCGAAGTGCAGCGTGGCCCGCTGGGCTGGCGCCGCCTCGAGTAGCCTCAGCCCTTTCCCCGCAACCAGCGCGAGAAGGCCCGCAGCTTCTTCAGTTGTGGCAGGTACCGCATGTGCAGCCGTCGGCGCAGCGACAACCCCACCTTGATCGGGTGGTAGATGCGGTTCCGCTGGCGGAACTGCTGCGGCGCCCTGACGAAATAGCGGAATCCGCGCGGTGGCCGATAGGCGTGCGTGGTGCCCATTGTGTGCATATCGAGATGACTACCGTCGTAGTGATGGCCCCAGCGTTCCCTGGGCGTCTGGGTATCATGGCCGCCAATCTCGGCGATGGAGAAGCCATCCGCCCGCGCCATCGAAGGCAGCAGCATCTCGAAGTGGCCGTGCCAGCCCGGCTGCAGCAGCATCCCGCAGTAGTGCTCCAGCAACCGTCGCGACAGGCGTGAGATCGGCATGAACACGATCAGCGGATCTGCGATCGCGTGCGCGGGCTGCCGATAGATCGGCGCGAAATAGTAGCTCGGCTCGGCGCTCAGCGGATGAATGCGGGTTGTCAGCAGATCACCCTCGTAGCCCGCCGCAGGCCTGAAGAAGTCAGCCCAGTCGCCCGAGAAGTCGACGTCGTACTCGACCAGCCAGAAGCGGTCGTAAGCCGCCAGCCTGGGGTCGAGAAACGCCGTGATCCAGACCAGGTCGACATAGCCCCAGGGAGTAGGGTGCTGCAGGAATTCCTGGTAGCGAAGCGGGAAATGCCTGGCGCTGTCGGCCATGCGGACTACGAAATCCGCCTGCACCGGCGCGGGCGTGCCGAGTTCTCCCTCGTTGTGCTGATAGGCGAGGAAGACGTCGAGCACCGTGCCCGCCTCACGCTTCAGCCGCGCGTAGTGCTCGGCGACTTCCGACGTCCAGATATGGGTCACGAACACAACGCAGTCGCGTCGTGCGCCGTTGGTTTCGGTTTTCGCTTCAGTCAAATCCGGAAGTCCGTCGCTAACCGACAAACCTGTTGTTTCTTGGGAAGCCCGTCGGCGGCTGACGACCGGCCGAGGCGCGATCGCCCAGCCATTCGGTCAGCTCAGTCATTGTCTTGGTATAGTTGCGCCCGGAGGAGTCGGTCCAGGTGAGCCCGACGCCGGAGGGGAAGGTCTTCAGATCCGAGAGGCCGCCGTCCTTGTATTTCTGCAAGCGGACGCCCTTACCCCTGCCCATCTCGGGCAACTGGTCGAGCGGGAACACCAGCATTTTGCGGTTCTCGCCGATCACCGCGAGCATGTCGCCTTCGAGCGGCGCGATCAGCCGCGCTTCCTCGGTATCGCCGACGTTGAGCACCTGCTTGCCCTTCCGGGTATTGGCGATCAGCTCGTCCTCGGCGACGACGAAACCGTCGCCCTTGCGCGAGGCGATAACCCGCTTGCGGCCCGGCCGGTAGACGAAGAGATCGACCAGGTCCTGGCCTTCCTCGATATCGACCATCAGCCGCACCGGCTCGCCCTGGCTGCGGCCGCCCGGCAGGCGATCGCCGGCCAGCGTGAACACCTTGCCGCCAGTGGAGAGCAGCAGCAGCTTGTCGGTGGTCTGGGCGTGGAGGAACAGCTTCAGCCGATCGCCGGTTTTGAAGCCCTTGTCATCGATCTCGGTGGTGTGGCCGCGCATCGAGCGGATCCAGCCCTTTTCGGAGAGGATCACGGTGATCGGCTCGCGCTCGATCATCTGCGTCGCCACTTCCTCGTGGTCGATATCCATCGCCTCGGAGAAGTCGGTCTTGCGGCCCCAACGCGGGTGGCGGGTGACACCGTCCTTCTCGAATTTGGGGTAGGCCTTCTTCAGCTCGCCGATTTGCCTCGCGATCTCACCCCACTGCTTCTTGTCGGACGCGATGAGGGCGTTGAGATGCGCCTGCTCCTCGCTGAGCGTCTTGTGTTCGGTACGCAGCTCGATTTCCTCGAGCTTGCGCAGCGAGCGCAGCCGCATATTGAGGATCGCTTCGGCCTGCACATCGCTGAGGCTGAAGGTCGCCATCAGCGAGGCCTTGGCGTCATCCTCCTCGCGGATGATGCGGATCACCTCATCGAGGTTGAGATAGGCGACGATATAGCCGTCGAGCACTTCGAGCCGGCGGGCGATCTCGGCCAGCCGGTTATTGGTGCGGCGCACCAGCACGTCCTTGCGGTGCTCGAGCCAGGCGACGATCGCCTCCTTGAGGCTCATCACCCGCGGCACGACCCCGCGGTCGAGGACGTTCATGTTGAGCGAGATGCGCTGCTCGAGGTCGCTCAGCTTGAACAGCTGCTCCATCAGGATAGCCGGGTCGACCGTGCCGGCGCGCGGCTCGATGACGAGGCGGACGTCGTCGGCGCTCTCGTCGCGGATGTCCTTGAGCAGCGGCAGCTTCTTGTTGAGCAAGAGCTCCGCGATCTTCTCGACCAGCTTGGACTTCTGCACCCCATAGGGGATCTCGGTGACGACGATCTGGTAGACGCCGCGCCCCTTGTCTTCGCGCTCCCAGCGGGCGCGCAGGCGGAACGAACCGCGGCCGGTCTCGTAGGAATTGAGGATCGAGCTCTGACTTTCCACCAGGATGCCGCCGGTCGGAAAATCCGGACCGGGAATGTAGTGCATCAGATCGGCGGTGGTGGTGCCGTCGCGGCCATTGTTGATCAGGTGCAGCGCCGCGTCGCAGATTTCATCGACGTTGTGCGGCGGGATCGACGTGGCCATGCCGACGGCGATGCCGGTCGAGCCGTTGGCCAAAAGGTTGGGGAAGTTCGCCGGCAGCACCGAGGGTTCCTCGGTGGCGCCGTCATAGGTCGGCTTGAAGTCGACCGCGTTCTCGCCCAGGCCCTCGAGCAGCCGAGAGGCCACCTCGGTCATGCGCGCTTCCGTGTAACGGTAAGCCGCCGCCCCGTCGCCATCGATATTGCCAAAATTCCCCTGGCCGTCGACCAACGGGTAGCGCATGGCAAAATCCTGCGCCAGGCGGACCATGGCGTCATAGATCGACTGGTCGCCGTGCGGATGGAAGCTACCGATCACGTCGCCGACCACCTTGGCCGACTTCTTGTAGGCGCCGCCCGGGTCGAGCCGCAGCAGCCGCATGGCGTGCAGGATCCGGCGGTGCACCGGCTTCAGGCCGTCGCGGGCATCGGGCAGGGCGCGCTGGGTGATGGTGGAAAGGGCGTAGGAGAGGTAGCGCTCCTCGAGCGCCTCGCGGAGATCTACGACCCGCTGGTTATCGCCATCGGGCGGAACGGTGTCCGGATCGTCGCTCATCGGGTGGTCTCAGTCATGCGAATCATTTTCGCACTATAGCGATTGGGGCCTCAAACCGGGGGTGCAGCAAGGCCGCATCCCCGGAGTTTAGCGTCCTGTCACAGGCGGCAGGGGTGATAGTTGCCGTCGCAGCCGAGATCCCGCGCAACTGCGTCAAAGGTTGCGCCGGCGGTGGCTTGCTCTACGATCTCCAGATGCTTCGCCTGATCCTCGTTCGTCACGCCAAATCCGCCTGGGACGATCCGGGCCTCAGTGATTTCGATCGGCCACTGGCGCTGCGCGGCATCGCCGCTGCTGCGTGGATCGGCGAGACCCTGACCAGGCACGGCTGGTTGCCCGACCGCATTGTCTGCTCTACCTCACGCCGGACGCGCGAAACGCTCGAGTTGGCCATGACCCGCCTGCCGGCCAACGGTCCGAGGCCCGACGTGGTCTGGAGCGACGCCGTCTACGACCGGCGCGACCACGACTATCTCGGCCTGATCGCGGAGCAGGGGAGCGGTGCGAAGAGCCTCATGCTGCTGGGGCACAACAGTGCGACCGAGCAAACGGCGCTGACCTTGAGCGCCGACGGCGCGGCCCTGGGGAATTTCCCGACTGCAGGCATCGCGGTGATCGACTGTGAGATCTCGGACTGGATGGAGCTGGCGCCGCGTTGCGGGCGGCTGGTGCACTTCCTGCGGCCGCCAAAGGGCTAGCCGAAGGTGGGGCGCCGCAGCGGGCGCCCCTCGGTGCGGCGATCAGAGATTGCAGCGATGGTAGCGGCCATCATAGCCGAGGAACATGTCGGTCTCGGCGTTGTACGAGCGATAGCGGGCCTCGCAGGCAGCGACGTGGCCGTCGAAGCCGTCATAGCGGTCGACATTGCGGTTCATGCTGCCGACGATGGCGGCGCCCACTGCGAAGCCGAAAATGCCGGCGGCGACGCTGCCCAGGTTCGGCTGGTTCCAGCGGTACCAGTTGCGATAGTCGCCGGTGCCCCAGCGATTATGGTTCCGGCGCCAGTCATCGCAGCCACGCCAGTTCGGATGCTCGAGGCACCGCTCCGAAACGTAGCGCTGCTGCTGGCCGATACTGATGTTGACCGAAGCCGCGCTGGCAGGTGCTGGGATCATCATGATTCCGGCAAGGCTGGTAGCGACAATGGCGGAAGCGAGCTTTTTCATGTGAGGACTCCTCGTCTTCTTGTTGAGCTGACGCTGGCTCGCACAACGTTTTGAGGCACGCATAGTTGCGGGGGGCGCCCGGGCTGGGGCTTTCATCGGCGGTTCAACTCTGCGATAATGAGGTGTTCGCGCGACTGGCGAGATCAGATGGGGCACCATCGGGGAACGCGAACGAGCAGCTGCCGCTCGCCTGGGCACCCAACCGAAACCTCATGGGAGCCCGCATGAACCGGACGATCCACAGATATTGCCAGGCTGTCCTCAGCTTGGAATCGCTTGGGCCAGCGTGCTACACGCACGCCAGCCGAAACCCCAATCCTACTGCCCCGGGAGACGCCAAATGAGCGCCGCCGCATCCCTTCCGCTCTTCCCCCGCTTCTTCACCAACACCCTGGCCGAGACCGATCCCGAGATCGCCGAAGCCATCAAGCTCGAACTCGGCCGGCAGCAGCACGAGATCGAGCTGATCGCCTCGGAAAACATCGTGTCCAAGGCCGTGCTCGAGGCGCAGGGCTCGATCATGACCAACAAGTATGCCGAGGGTTACCCGGGCAAGCGCTATTACGGCGGCTGCCAATATGTCGACATCGCCGAGAACCTCGCCATCGAGCGTGCCAAGCAACTGTTCGGCGCCAACTTCGCCAACGTCCAGCCGAACTCCGGCTCGCAGATGAACCAGGCGGTGTTCCTGGCGCTGCTCGAGCCCGGTGATACCTTCATGGGCCTCGACCTCAACTCGGGTGGCCACCTGACGCACGGCTCGCCCGTCAACATGAGCGGCAAGTGGTTCAAGGTGGTGTCGTATGGCGTGCGCCAGGATGATCACCTGCTCGACATGGACGAAGTCGCCCGCCTCGCCCGCGAGCACAAGCCCAAGCTGATCCTTGCCGGCGGCACCGCCTATTCCCGTGTCTGGGATTGGGCCCGCTTCCGCGAGATCGCCGATGAAGTCGGCGCCTACCTGATGGTCGACATGGCGCATATCGCCGGCCTCGTCGCCGGTGGCGTGCACCCCTCGCCGGTGCCACATGCCCATGTCACCACCACCACCACGCACAAGTCGCTTCGTGGCCCGCGCGGCGGCATGATCCTCTCCAACGACGAGGCGATCGCCAAGAAGATCAACTCGGCGGTGTTCCCTGGCCTGCAGGGCGGGCCGCTGATGCACGTCATCGCGGCCAAGGCCGTGGCCTTCAAGGAAGCGCTGCAGCCCGAGTTCAAGGCCTATGCCCGCCAGGTGGTGGCCAATGCCCGCACGCTTGCGGCAACGCTGATCGAGAATGGGCTGGACGTGGTTTCGGGCGGCACCGACAACCACCTGATGCTGGTCGACCTGCGCAAGAAGAACGCCACCGGCAAGCGGGCGGAAGCCGGCCTCGGCCGCGCCTACATCACCTGCAACAAGAACGGCATCCCGTTCGACCCGGAAAAGCCGTTCGTCACCTCGGGCGTTCGCCTGGGCACTCCGGCGGCCACCAGCCGTGGTTTCGGCGAGGCCGAATTCCGCGAGATCGGCAAGCTGATCGTCGAGGTGCTGGACGGCCTGCGTGAAGCCAATTCCGACGAAGGCAACGCCGCGGTGGAAGCGGCGGTGCGCGACAAGGTCATGGCGTTGACCTCGCGCTTCCCGATCTACGCCGACTGAGCATAGCTTCGCCTTCGCGGAGCATTCCTGGAGCCTACCGATGCGCTGCCCCTATTGCGGAAATGACGATACGCAGGTCAAGGACAGCCGGCCGACCGAGGACTCCAACGCCATCCGTCGCCGCAGGATCTGTAATGCCTGCGGCGGCCGTTTCACCACCTTCGAGCGCGTGCAGCTGCGCGAGCTGCTGGTGGTCAAAAAGTCCGGCCGCAAGGTGCCGTTCGATCGCGACAAGCTGGCGCGTTCGGTGGGCACGGCGCTCAGGAAGCGCGACGTCGAGCCGGAGCGGGTCGAGCGCATGATTTCGGGCGTGGTGCGCCAGCTCGAAAGCCTCGGCGATGTCGAGGTGACTTCCGATCAAATCGGCGAGTTCGTCATGGAGGGGCTGAAGGGCCTCGACGACGTCGCATTCGTGCGCTTTGCCTCGGTTTACAAGAACTTCTCCGCCGCCGACGACTTCCGTTCGTTCCTGACCGAGCTTGGCAACGACGAGCGCCTGAAGCCCAATCACGACGATTGAGATTGCGGTTCCCACGCCCAGTGGCTAAGCCAAGGGCAGAACATTGCGCGTTTGAGCGCGCACAACAGAATGACTTTCCAATATGGCCCAGCCCAAGCCGCGTGATCCCTCCGCGCCCCGCACCGCCAACCAGCGTGGCGCGGCCCGCCTCGCCGCCGTCCAGGCCCTCTACCAGATGGATGTCGGCCGCCAGACGCTCGAGGACACGCTCAGCCAGTTCAGCGCCATCCATGTGGGGCGTGAAGTGGAGGGGGAGGAGTATCTGCCGGCCGATGCCGACTTCTTCCGCCAGATCGTCACCGGCGTGATCAAGGCGCAGCTGCAGATCGACCCCGCGGTTGATAACGCCCTGGTTGACGGCTGGCCGATGCCCCGCATCGACGCGACGCTGCGCGCCATCCTCCGTGCCGCGACCTTCGAGTTGCTGCGGCGCAAGGACATCCCGGCGCGCGTCGTGATCACCGAGTATGTCGACGTCGCCAAGGCGTTCTACGAAGACGACGCGCCCAAGATGGTCAACGCCGTGCTCGACGGCGTGGCCCGCGCGGCCGGCCGCGACGACGACGCGGTGAAGGCCAGGTAGGCGCGCCATGGACGAGCGCGCCACCAGCATCGGCTCGCCGCTCCGCAATATCGGCCTGCTCGCCGTCGCCCAGGCGATCCTCGGCTCGAACCAGGCGATCATCATGTCGATCGCCTCGCTGACCGCCGCGACCATGATCGCCGACAAGGGCTTCGCGACTGTCCCCGTTACCCTGATGATCATCGGAACCGCGCTCGCCACCGGGCCGGCGGCACTGCTGATCCATTCGCTGGGGCGGCGCGAGGGGTTGATGCTTGGCGCATCGATCGCCATTCCGGCGGGGATGATCGCGGCGCTCGCCGCCTGGCTCGATCAGTTCTGGCTGTTCTGCCTGGCGCTCGCGGTCTTCGGCGTTACCGCGGCCTTCGCCAACCAGTACCGCTTCGCGGCGGCCGACAGCGTGCCCGCCAACCTCAAGTCGCGGGCCATCTCCTGGGTGCTGTTCGGCGGCGTGGTATCAGGCTTCCTCGGTCCGCAGGTTGCTGCACACACCAAGGGCTGGATCCCTGGACACGAGTTCGCCGCGACCTACTTGGTCATGGGCGTGCTGGCGCTGGTGGCGATCGGAGTGATCAGCCGCACCCGGCTGGCGCCCACCGTGAAGCGGGCGGAGGACCGCAAGGCCGGCCGGCCGTTGGCGGTGCTGCTGCGCGACACCGGCATCTGGGTGCCGATGGTAGTCGCTGCGATCAGCTACTCGCTGATGGTGCTGGTGATGGTCGCGGCGCCGCTGGCCATGGTCTATGTCTGCGGCCACACCACCGAGGAAGCGGCCTTCGCCATCCAGTGGCATATCGTCGCCATGTTCGCCCCCAGCTTCGTCACCGGCGCGATCATTCAGCGCGTCGGCGCCAGGCTGACCGCAGCCATCGGGCTGCTGCTGATCCTGTTGGCGGCTGGCGTCAACCTGCACGGCATCACCACGATGCACTTCAACATTTCGTTGGTGTTGCTTGGTGTTGGCTGGAATTTCGGATTCATCGCCGCAACCGCTATGCTCGCCGCCGCCTACCGGCCGGAAGAGGCCGCCAAGGTGCAGGCCGCCAACGAGCAGGTGGTGTTCGGGGTCATGGCCCTGGCCTCGATCGCCTCGGGCCTGCTGCTGCAGCTGATCGGCTGGGAGGCCATCAACCTCCTGGCCATCCCGGTCGCCGCGGTGGCGATCCTGGCGCTGGCATGGGTCAGCTTTCGGCCGGGCAGGGCGGAGGGGCAGCCGGGCTAGCTCTCGAACACGCCACAACCTCCGGCCGTCATCCCGGCGGACGCCGGGACCCAGTGCTCCCGCCAATCCACGCGCACGAAGCCATCCGACCTTGCCGTGATGGACCGGCGCGGCTGATGCCTGATCTGGCCGTCTGAGCAGTGGGTCCCGGCTTTCGCCGGGATGACGGCTGGTGGAATTGGTGAGCTTGAGATCGACGTCAGATCGAGCTGATGATCGACTCAAGGAAGGTGCGGTCCTGGCCGTAGGACGGGGTACGGCGGCTCTCGATCGAGAAGGATTTGCCGTCCTTGACACCCAGGCGCTCGGTATCGACCACCTTGTTCTTCTTGTCGAAGTAGACGACGAGCAGGGTACGCTCCTTGCTCAGCTCCATGCCGAACGCGGTCTGCTGCACCTTTTCGCCCAGATAGTACCAGGCGGTTTCGGTGGCAAAGGAGTTGGTGACCTGCGGCGAGCCCAGCACGGCGGTAACCAGCGCGGCGCTCTGGCCGACGCGAATCTGCGCCACCGCATCTTCCGAGATCTCGTAGCCGCGCGCCTTTGATTGAGTGAGGCTCATGCCGCTGCCGCAAGCGGCGAGCGACAGGCTGACAAGCACGGCGGCGGTCATCGGGAAGAGGCGGCTAGTGACGGTGCGCAAAGGCATCAATTTGACTTTCCCGATCGCTGTCTACTATTAGCACGGCCTTGGCCGGCCGGGCACTGTGTAGCTGTCAAAGGCGCCCGCTGGCAAGCTGGCTTGCGTCCTTGCCCGAACCCTTCCACACCGGCAGCACCTTGTCCCGCAAAACCGCGGAGCGCGACTGATGATATTGAACTTGTTCAGGAAAAACCCGTCCTCCGACGCTGTTTATGCCGTCTATACAGCCATTGTGGCGCAATCCCGGCAGCCCGTCTTCTACGCCGACTGGGGCATTCCCGACACGGTCACCGGCCGTTTCGACATGATCTCGCTGCACCTGTCGCTGCTGTTCCGGCGTCTGAGAGTCGAAAAGCAGGCCGGCCACGAGTTCAGCCAGGCGCTGTTCGACCTGTTTTTCAAGGACATGGACCGTTCGCTGCGCGAGCTCGGAGCAGGGGATATGGCCGTGCCCAAGAAGGTCCGCAAGATGAGCGAGATCTTCTATGGCCTGATGACCAGCCTCAACGAGGCGATGGACCGTGATGACCGGCCGGGCGTCGAAGCAGTGCTGCGCCGCAACGTCTACCCCGAGGCCGACTCGGAGCACGCGCCGCAACTGGCGGCCTACCTGTTCACTCAGTACGACAAGTTCGCCGGCCAGTCGCTGGCCGACATCTGCGGGGGGCGCCTCGAGTTGGCGACTGCAGCATGAACGCTGACCAGTTCCGTATCCCCGACGCCAGCATCCGCCTCGATTCGATGCCGACGGCCGGCCGCGACCTGGTGCTTGCCGTGGACGCCGCCGATCGGCTGGCGGTCGCCGGGCAACTCGGCATCACCGCGGTCGAAAAGCTCGAGGTGAAGCTGCACGCGGTGCGCTTCAAGGGCGGCATCCGCGTCACCGGCCGGCTGGTCGCCACCACCGTGCAGCCGAGCGTGGTGTCGCTGGAGCCGGTGATCCAGGAGATCGCCGAGCCGATCGAACGGGTGTTCCTGCCCGGCGGCGAGAAGGTCTATGCCGGCCCGGCGGACGCGGAAATCTTCGTCGATCTTGACGGCGAGGACGTGCCTGACCATTTCGAGGGCAACGAGGCCGACCTGTCGGCACTGATCGTCGAGACCCTGGCGCTGGCGCTTGATCCATACCCGCGCCAGCCCGGCGAAACCCTGGGCGCGCTGCGCGATGATGGCGATACTGAGAGCGATCTGCCGTTCGCCGGCCTCAAAATCCTCAAGACTCCCGAGGACAAGGGCTAGAACGCTTTCTTTGAAACAGTGAAGCGCTCTAGGACCCCGCCACATCCGGGTGATATCTTGTTTGAGGTAAGCGTTTGAGTATGTTGAAACCCGTCTCCGTCAGGGGACGCTGGACCGGGCGGCGATGAGCGATTCCATCCGTATCTCCGTTGACGCCATGGGCGGCGACAAAGGGCCCCGCGTGGCCGTCGAAGGCGCGCGTCTGTTCTGGCGCGAGCGCAAGAACACCACCTTCATCTTCCATGGTCGCGAAGCCGAGCTGAAGCCGCTGCTCGACGAGTTTCCCGATCTCAAAAAGGTCTCGCGCATCGTCAACGCCGACATTGTCATCTCGATGGAGGAAAAGCCCTCGCAGGCGCTGCGCAAGGGCCGCGGCACCTCCTCGATGTGGGCGGCCATCCAGTCGGTGAAGGACGGCGAGGCCGATGTCGCGATCTCCGGTGGCAATACCGGCGCGCTGATGGCGATGGCCACGTTCTGTCTGAGGCCGATCGAGGGCATTTCGCGCCCCGCCATCGCGGCGCTGTGGCCGACGCTGCGCACCGACATCATCGTGCTCGATGTCGGCGCCACCGTCGGCGGCGATGCCAAGCAGCTGACCGATTTCTCGATTCTCGGCGCCGCCCTGGCGCGGGCACTGTTCGACCAGGAACTGCCCACCGTGGGGCTGCTCAATGTCGGCACCGAAGAGATGAAGGGCCACGACGAGGTGAAGGAAGCGGCGCGCATCCTGCAGGCGGCAAGCGGCGAGGGCTTCATCTATCATGGCTTCGTCGAAGGCGACGACATCGGCAAAGGCACCGTGGACGTGGTTGTCACCGAAGGCTTTGCCGGCAATATCGCGCTGAAGACTGCCGAGGGTACCGCGCGGCAAGTCGGCGCCTATATCCGCAACGCGCTGAAGGCCGACATCATTTCGATGCTGGGCGCAGCCATTGCCGGCCAGGCGCTGCAGGCGCTGCGCCGCAAGCTCGACCCGCGCAACATCAATGGCGGGGTGTTCCTCGGCCTCAACGGCGTCGTCATCAAGTCGCACGGCGGCACCGACGAGGTCGGCTTCAAGGGCGCCCTGGGCCTTGCCTATGAGATGGCCCGCAGCCGCGTCATGGACAAGATCGGCGAAGGCATGCGCCGCTTCCCCACACTCAACGCGGCGCCCTCGACCGAGGCGGCGCCCGTTCCCGAAACCGAGGCGAAATCCGCGTGACCGACAAGAAATCCATCATCCGCAGCGTCGGCTCCTATCTGCCGGCACGTGTGGTGAGCAATGACGAGCTGGCCAAGACCGTCGACACCTCCGACGAGTGGATTCAGCAGCGCACCGGCATCAAGCAGCGCTACATCGCCGCCGAGGGCGAGAACACCTCCGATCTTGCCGCCGCTGCGGGCCGCAAGGCGATGGAGAACGCCGGCATCACCATCGACGACGTCGACCTGATCCTCGTCGCGACGACCACGCCGGATATGACCTTCCCGGCGACGGCGGCAGTGGTGCAGCAGAAGCTCGGCATGCACCATGGCGCCGCCTTCGACATCCAGGCGGTGTGCTCGGGTTTCGTCTACGCCGTCGCGACGGCCGACTCGTATCTGAAGAACGGGCTCGCCAAGCGCGCGCTGGTAATCGGCGCCGAGACCGCCTCGCGCATCCTCGACTGGAACGACCGCACCACCTGCGTGCTGTTCGGCGACGGGGCAGGGGCAGTGGTGATGGAGCTCGGCAAAGCCGGCGAGGAACGCGGCGTGCTCGCGACCTCGCTGCGCTCCGATGGCCACTACTGGAACAAGCTCTACACCGATGGCGGCCCCAGTTCGACGCAGTCGATGGGCCACATCCGCATGGAGGGCAAGGAAGTCTTCAAGCACGCCGTCGGCATGATCACCGACGTGGTCTACAAGGTGCTCGAGGATACCGGCCACACCATCGACGATCTCGACTGGTTCGTGCCCCACCAGGCCAACAAGCGCATCATCGACGGCGCCGGGGTGAAGCTCGGCCTGCCGCCCGAAAAAGTGGTGGTGACCGTCGATCGTCACGCCAATACCTCCGCCGCCTCGGTGCCGCTGGCGCTTCACACCGCCGTAGCCGATGGCCGCATCAAGCGCGGCGACCTGGTGATGATCGAAGCCATGGGCGGCGGCTTCACCTGGGGCGCATCGCTGATCCGCTGGTAAGCCCGTCGCGATCAAACTCGGCGGGCCCCTCGCCATTCACGGAGCGGGAGGCCGTTGCCGACCTCTGGGAGGCCGTTGCCGACCCCTGGGAGGCCGTTTGCCAACCTCTGGGAGGCCGTTTGCCAACCTCACGCCTTTGATTGGTAAGCCAGATTGCCAGTGACGTGACAGCGCGTTAATCTTTGCCACAAATCCGTGGGTGGGGGCGCCTGACGGGCACCTGTATCCAGTTGGGCAAAAACGGAGGGGCGGCATATGACGCAGAGAACGGTCACGCGAGCCGACTTGGCGGAAGCGGTCTACGAAGCGGTGGGGTTGTCCCGCACCGAGTCGGCGGAACTGGTGGAGCGGGTGCTCGACCTCATCGGCGACGCGCTGGTGGAAGGCCACAACGTAAAACTCTCCTCGTTCGGCTCGTTCCAGGTGCGCTCCAAGAACGAGCGGATCGGCCGCAATCCCAAGACCGGCGAGGAAGTGCCGATCCTGCCGCGACAGGTTCTGGTGTTCAAACCCAGCAACGTGTTGAAATCCAAGATCAACAAATCTATGGTCCGGTCTGGAAAATAAGACTCTTTCCGGGCGGGTGAGTCCTTTTGGACAAGTCTCCAGACGCGTTTCGCACCATATCCGAGGCAGCCGACGAGCTGGACCTGCCGCAGCACGTGCTGCGCTTCTGGGAGACGCGTTTCTCCACCATCAAACCGCTGAAACGTGGCGGAGGCCGGCGTTACTACCGGCCTGAGGACGTGCTGCTGCTCAAGGGCATCCGGCATCTGCTCTACGATCAGGGCTTCACCATCAAGGGCGTGCAGCGGATCCTGAAGGATCAGGGCATTCGCTATGTCATCGGCATCGGCGAGGGCCGCCCGGTCGAAGCGCTGGAGCACCAGCCCGCCGACACCGAGCCCGAGGAGGATTTCACCTCCGAGTCGGCGGTGATCCCCGAAGACGACATGACCGATGCCCCGCCGGCGCCGTCGCGCCTGAAGCTTCCGAGCTTCAAGCCCAAGCCAGCCGGCCTCACGACCGCTGATCGCGACAAGCTTTCCGACGTGCTGCGTGAACTGCTCGACTGCAAGCGGCTGCTGGAGCGCGCTCGCGAGGGTTAGCGCCCGACGCCTTCGTCGGCGTTTTCGGATTCCAGCACGCCGAACGACTGCGACGAGCCGTTGCCGCTGTTCGACACAGCCCCATCGACACCAAGTCCGCGGCGCAGCAATTCGCGGACTGCAGCCGCACGGCTCGGCATGCGGTTGGCGAAGCGGAAGTCGTCGAGAGCGCGCAGTTCGTCCGCTTCAAGCATGATCTGCAGCCGCTCGCCGCGGACTAAGTCGTTACCCTTGTAGGTTTTCTCTGACATCGCGAAGCAGGAATGAGGTTGCGTTACTCATTCAACTCATTGCACGCAGAATGGTTGCCTGCAAGCGGTGTACTCATTCGCCACAAACCGCTGCAAAGCGGCAACGTGCTAACTCCCTTTTTCCTCGATTTGTCGACCGCACGGGCGCATGTGAAAGGGAAAGGAGACAGCCAGTGCTATTGAACACGCAATCGGATGGTTCGGGTTTTGGAACGGTGCTGATCGTCGAGGACGAGGTACTGGTCTCGATCATGATCGAGGATTTCCTGCTCGACCTGGGCGCAGCCGAAGTCATCACCTGTGTGACCCCGAACGAGGCCGAAGCCACGATTGGCAAGCGTTCGATCAACTGCGCCATTCTCGATGTCAAAGTCGGCGGCGCCGACAGCTTCGGGTTGGCTGACGCGCTGACCCATCAGGATGTCCCATTCTTCTTCGCGACAGCCTCCGGGCCTGAGGCAATAGTGGAACGGCACCGGCACCGCCCCATCCTCGCGAAGCCATTCTCGAATGCGCAACTGCTGGAGTTTCTGCACGCCACGATGGCGGGGCAGGGCAGGGATCGCTAGAGCTTTTCGTCTCGAAAGCTCAAGCAAAACAGAAGGGGGCCGGACGGCCCCCCTCTTATTTTGCGACCTCGGCCGTCAGCCCCGCTTGGGGATCTGCACGTCCTTGAGCATGATGGTAAAGATCATCGCCAGCACATAGACCCCGGCAAGGAACAGGAACAGCGTGTTGAAGCCAGCGGTGTAGTGGCTGAGAACAACTTCGCGCGTCGCCTCCGGCAGGCCGGCCGCGATGTGCGGGCTGAGGCTGGTGAGGCCGCCCGGCACCGCAGCCGCGACGTCGGCGGGGAGCTGTGTGTTCTGCTGGGTCAGCGCCCAGGTCATGACCGCGCCGTTCACGGCGAGCCCGAGCGAGGCGCCGATGGTGCGAGCCTGGGTGATGAGGCCGGTGGCGGCGCCGATATCCTGCAGTGGTGCCGCGGCCTGGATAGCGACCATCAGCACCTGGAACTGCAGACCCATCGAGATGCCGAACACCGCCATCAGCAGCGCCATGATCCAGACCGGCGTGTGCGCGTCGACGAAGGTGTAGCCCACCATCAGCAGCGCGCCGACCGCCATCGCGGCCACCGGCATCCACTTGTAGCGCCCCGTGGCCGCAATGATCCGGCCGGCAAGCATCGAGACGATCATCGAAGTCGCCGAAGCAGGCAGGAACAGGAAGCCGACTTCGGCCGGGCCGAACCCGGTGATCACCTGGAAGTAGAGCGCAAAGTAGAAGAACTGGCCGAGCGTTACGACGCCGGCGAGCAGCGAGACCAGCGTCACGATGGTGATCGTGTGGTTCCGGAACAGCCGCAACGGCACGATTGGCTCGGCGGCCCGACGCTCGGTAACGACGAACCAGATGGCCGCGGCAATGCCGATGACGGGCAGGGCGAAGGTCAGCAGATCCGGGCCGGCCGGGTCGATCACATGGTCGCCCCAGTAGACGATGGCAGTGGTGGCGACGGCAAGCAGTACGCCGCCGAGATAGTCGACCTTGTGCTGCTTCTCGACGAACTTCGAGCGCATGGCGACGAAGATAAGCGCCAGGACGACGATGCCGACCGGCAGGTTGACGAGGAACACCCAACGCCAGCCGAACAGGCTGGTGATGTAGCCGCCGGCGACCGGCCCGAGAATCGAGCTCAGCGCGAACACGGCCGACGAATAGCCCTGGTACTTGGCGCGGTCGCGCGGCCCGAACAGCTCGCCGATCATGGCGAAGGCCGAGACCATCAGCCCGCCACCGCCGATGCCCTGCAGCACGCGCGCGGCGATCAGCGATTCCATCGACCAGGCGAGACCGCAGGCGGCCGAGCCGATGAGAAACAGCACGATCGCCGTCATCACCACGTTCTTGCGGCCGTACATGTCACCGAGCTTGCCGTAGAACGGCGCCACTGCGGCGGTGGAGAGCAGGTAGGCGGAGCCGACCCAGCCGAACAAATGCAGGTTGCCTAGTTCACCGGCAATGGTGGGCAGCGCGGTGACGACGATCTGCATGTCGAGCGTCGCCATGAACATCGCGATCAGCGCGCCGAAATAGACGAGCAGCGTCGCGCGGTCGGGGCGCGATGGCGCCTCGGCGACCGGCGCGGCGCCGGAAATGGGGTTGGTATCAACGCTCATCAAGCGACCTCCGAATTGGAACGGGGTTATGTGCCTGCTTCACATATGTGTCAACAGCAATTGTATGACAGGAGCATGTAATTGACTCTGGCACACATATCTGCTAGCGCGAAGTCATGCAGGACGACACCAAGACCGACCTTCCGGCCATCTGTCACACGCAGGGGGACCAGGAACTCATCGAACTCGCCAAACGGAGCGGGTTCTCGCCGGATGCGGCAGAGGCAGTCGCAGCGATCGATGCGGTAATGCATAAGGTTCGGCGCTCCATCCAGCGCCGTGATTTCGGCCGGCAGGTGATGGCGCAGATCGACCCGACGCTCGACGTCGCGCACCTCGACGCGATCAGCGCGATCGCCCATGCCCCGGCTTACATCGAGGATGCCAAGGTCGAGGTGACCGTGGGGCTGATTGCCGAACGGCTTGCGGTTGATCCGTCACGGGCAAGCCGTATTTCGGCGGAGCTCGTCGATCGCGGCTACGCTCGGCGCGTTGCCTCGCAGCAGGATGCCCGCCGCATTTGTCTTGAGCTCACCTCCAAGGGGAAACGCTTCATCGAGGCGGTGCGGATCAACAAGTGGAATCTGTTCGCACAGGCGCTCGGGCAATGGAACGAGCGCGACCTCGTGGCGTTCGCCGTGCTGTTCGAGCGCTTCTCGAACTGGTCGACCGACGATGGCGGCGTGGCAAAATCCGCTGCCAACATCAAGCGCCTGTTCGAGGAAAGCGAAGCCGCCGTGAGTGAGGCCGAACCAGCCGGCGCGGAGTAGCCTGCCGGCCAACGATAATGCGGTCCGGCGCGCCAGCTGGACGAGGGTGCGCTGTCGCCGTAACACTGCGCCATGTCGAAAACCACCGCCGCGACGCTCGCGCTCACCAAGGCCGGCATCGCCTTCACACATTTTCCGTACGACTATGACCCGGACGCGCCGCGTATAGGGCTGCAGGCAGCCGAGGCACTGGGCAAGGCGCCCGAGCAGGTGTTCAAGACCCTGATGGCCGAGGTCGACGGCAAGCCGGTTTGCGTCGTCGTGCCATCCGACTGCGAAGTCAGCATGAAGAAGCTCGCCGCGGCCTTCGGCGGCAAATCCGCCAACATGATGAAGCCGGTGGACGCCGAGCGACTCACCGGCTTCAAGGTCGGCGGCATCAGCCCGTTCGGGCAGCGGAAGAAGGTTCCGACCGCTATCGACGAAACCGCCGAATTGTTCGACGAAGTCCTGATCAATGGCGGCCAGCGCGGTCTGCTGGTGGGGCTGAGCCCAGTGGACGCCGCGCAAGTGACCGAAGCGAAGCTGATCGATCTCGTCGCCTAGGGCAGCGGCGCGTTCTAGAAGACCGCCAGGTACTTCAGCAGCGAAATAATGCCGATGATGATCACCACGATCTGGATGATCTGCTTGACGCGAGCATCGACCGGCAGCCGCTGCACCAGCCACAGGATCAATACGACGACGAGGAAGGTAATGAGGATTCCGATGAGAACGGACATCTGAAGTCTCCGTGACGCTGCGGAATGCAGGTACCTGCTCAACGCGCAAACGCGCAATTCGTGGCAGGCGACGCGAAAACTTCGTGTCAAATCCGAATGTTGGCCTGACCGCGGAACCCTGACAGGGCGGCGCCAGTTGCATGGCGATGACCGATCCGACCGATCTCATCGCGCCGCCCGGCCTCCACTTCGGCCCGCTCGGCGCCAACTGGGTACACCTGTGCGTCGACATGCAACGCATGTTTGCTGAACAGACCGATTGGCACGCGCCGTGGATGCAGCGGGTGCTGCCCGAAGTGGTGCGGCTGGTCGAGATGGCGCCGGAACGCACGGTGTTCACCCGCTTCATTCCGGCCCGTTCGGCTGACGATGTCGGCGGCACCTGGCGCCGCTACTACCAGCGCTGGGCAGCAATGACCGGCGAGCGTCTCGATCCTGGACTGCTCGAGCTGATCCCGGCCCTGGCGCTGCACACGCCGCCCGCCCGCGTGCTCGACAAGCCGATCTACAGCCCCTGGCTCGGCAGCCGGTTGCACGCTGAGCTCCAGGCTGCCGGCGTCGATACGGTGGTGATCTCCGGCGCTGAGACCGAGGTCTGCGTCATGGCCGCCGTCATCGGCGCCATTGATCTCGGCTACCGCGTCATCATCGCCACCGACGCGATCTGCTCGTCCGCCGACTCCACCCACGACGCCATGCACCACATCTACGACAGCCGCTTCGGCATGCAGGTCGAGACCGCCGAAGTGGTCGAGATTGTGGAGGCGCGAGGGCAATAGGGTGGCTGTCCCCGCTGACCGCTACGTCGCTAACCACTCGTTAAGCTGTTGCCTCAAATGCCATTGATCGGCGGTCTCCGGTGGTGAACCTCAGCGCCCAGTAATGCCTCTCACCGCTGACCCCACCATGACCACCGCCGATCACCTCGACGGGGCCGGACCTTTGCGTCCTGCCCAAAGCCATCCCGAGATCATCGTGCCCGGGACGGCGCGAATCCACAACCGGATCACTCGCGGCCGCATTGCTATCGTCGCGCTGCTGCTGGTGGCGGGCTTCCTGCTGATCGGCGGGCGGCTGGTGCAACTGGGGCAGGTGAGGCTCGACGACACCATCGAGGGTGTCACGCGCGATATCATCCAGGCGTCGCGCCCACCGATCGTCGATCGCAACGGCATCGCCATCGCCGTCGATATCCGCGTCCCCTCGCTTTACGCCGAACCTCGTCGCATCGTCGACGTGGCGAACACGGCGGCGCAGTTGCGCACCGTGCTGCCGGATCTTGACGAGGACTGGCTGCGGCAGCGCCTCTCCGGCGACAAGGGCTTTGTCTGGCTTAAGCGAGAGCTGACGCCGGCCCTCGAGGATCGAGTGATGGCGCTCGGCCTGCCGGGCATCGATTTCATCGAGGAGAGCAAGCGCTTCTATCCGGCAGGGTCCGAGCTCGCCCATGTCATCGGCAGCGTCAATGTCGACAACCAGGGGATCGCGGGGATGGAACTGGCCATCGACCGCGACGATCTTGCCGTGCTGCAAGAGGTCGGGCTGGCGCGCGGTGCCGAGCTCGAGCCCAAGGTGCTGTCGATAGACACCCGCGTCCAGTACGTGATGCGCTCCGAGTTGCTCGCCGCGCTTGCCCGCTTCCGTGCCATTGCCGCTGCCGGAGCGATCGTCGACGTCAAGACCGGCGAGGTGATCGCCATGGTCTCGCTGCCGGATTTCGACCCGAACGAGCCGGCCACGGCGCTGAAGCCCGAGAGCTTCAACCGCATCACCAACGGCACGTTCGAACTGGGTTCGACCTTCAAGACTATCACCATCGCGGCCGCGCTCGACAGCGGCGCCGTCGGCATCGACGATATGATCGACGCGCGGGAAGGGGTACGCTTCGGCCGCTTCCTGCTCGATCACGGCCGGCACGAGATCATGTCGGTTTCGGACGTGTTCCGCTACTCCGACAATATCGGCACCATCCGCATCATGGAGACGATGGGCAAGGACAAGCTCCGCGCATTCCTTGGCACCGCCGGATTCGACCAGCGCTCCGGGATCGAACTGCCCGAGCGAGCCGCGCCCCGCGTGCCTGAGAGTTTCTCCGATGTCGCGGCCGCCACTGCCTCTTATGGCTACGGGTTTGCTGCGACGCCGATGCACATGCTGACGGCTGTCGCCGCGCTGATGAACAAGGGCAAGCTGGTGCCGCCGACGCTGTTCCGGCGCAGCGCGGCGGAGGCCGCGCAATTGGCGCGCCCGATCGTCAGTTCGAGGACCAGCGACGAGATGATGTACCTGTTCCGCATGAACGCGCTGCTCGGCTCCGGCCGCAACATGGACGCCGAAGCCGTCGGCTACCGCACCGGTGGCAAGACCGGCACGGCGGAGAAGACCATCAACGGCCGCTATTCCAAGACCAAGAACGTCACCGTGTTCACCTCGGCCTTCCCGATGGAGGATCCGCGTTACGCCATGCTGGTGATGCTCGACGAGGCGCAGGCCGAAAACGCCCGCTCCACCCGCGAGGCCGGCTGGAACGTCGCAGTGGTCAGCGGGCAGATCATCCAGCGGATCGCCCCGATGCTGGGCATTCTCCCCACCACCGTCGCCGGCATCGACGACCGGCTGATGCGGATCGGCGGAGTGCCGGCGGCCGGTGCCGACGTGACCGTCCGGTGAGGGCCGACAGGCGATAAACACCACATTCAGGGGCGGTTCAGAGCAATTAGCGTCAAATGCTCACCATCGACGACGCCTCCCGCGTCGCCACGACAAGGAGAGAAAAGATGCCCGCACTTGGCCTCCGTCGTGCCTTCACCGCCGCCCTCGTCTCCGCCATCGTCGTGCTGCCACTGGCAACCAGCCCGGCCCTGGCGCGGATCAAGAAACCCGGACTCGACTCGCTGTCCCAGGAGTGCTTCAGAGTTCAGACGGCCGCCGATGCCCTTCGCGCCGAATACAAGAATGAGGGGACCACCAACGCCCGCCGCGAGGATATCCTGACCGAGCTGCGCAAGCTGGGCAGCTACTGGATCGCCGCCGGCTGCCGCGATCTCTTCGGCGATATGTCGAAGTTCTCCAAGGTGACCCCCGACGCTATCGCGCCCGAGCCGCCGCGCAGTCTGCTCGACTCGGGCGACAGCTCCAGTGACTCCAACGAGTCCGGCGGCGGCGGCGGCTCCGATTGGCCGGACGGCCCGATCTACTAGGCCGACGTCGCGGTATTTGACGCAGCGAGGCGGGCTGATCACCGCCCCGCTTCGCAGCCTGGGGCGCGCAATTGTTCCACCTGGATCGCATTGCCGCAAAAATGCCTCTTGCCTCAAAAGGCTGGTTTCTGTAGGCCTCCGCACCAGTCGGGGTGTAGCGCAGCCTGGTAGCGCATTTGTCTGGGGGACAAAGGGTCGTCGGTTCAAATCCGGCCACTCCGACCATTTCTTCCAAAGCCTAGAGGATAGCGGATTGGATATTGCCCCCAGCGATCCGCTCCCGGAGGAACTGTCGCTTGTCGCCGGCAGCCTCGAGCGCTGGCCGGTTGCCGCAGGCGGCGCACCGGTCCTGATCAATCTCTCCGAGAATCACACCTTCCGCATCGACGGGGCCAGCGGTTCGCGCCATGTGCTGCGCCTGCACCGGCCGCGCTACCAGTCGCGCACCGCCATCGGCAGCGAGCTCGCCTGGCTCGAAGCGATCACCGACGACACCGAAATCCCGGTGCCGCGCCCGATCCCCGGGGCGGACGGCGAGATTGTGCAGGAAGTGGCGCCGGACCGCTTCGCAGCCTTGTTCGCCTTCGAGAACGGCGCCGAGCCTCAGCCGGATGCGGACCTCGTGCCGCTGTTCGCAACGCTTGGGCGCTATGCCGCAACGCTCCACAACCACATTGCCACCTGGCAGCAGCCCGAAAAGTTCGTCCGGCCGATCTGGGACGCGGTGGGCATCCTCGAAGCCTCGGGCCTCTGGGGCGACTGGCGCAAGGCCCCGCATGTCGAAGGCGACACGCTGGCAACGCTGATCGCGCTCGATGCGGCGTTGCGCGCCGATCTCAGGGCCTATGGCACCGATATCGACCGCTTCGGGCTGATCCACGCCGACATGCGGCTCGCTAACCTCCTGGTCGACGGCGAGCACACCGTACTGCTCGATTTCGACGATTCCGGCTTTGGCTGGTTCCTCTACGATCTCGCCGCGAGTCTCTCGTTCATCGAGACTTCGCCGCAGGTGCCAGCGCTGATCCGCGCCTGGCTCGGCGCCTATATGGAAATCCGGCCGCTGAAGCCGGAGGACCTCAGGATGATCGATACGCTGATCCTGCTCCGGCGCATGGCGCTGCTGGCGTGGATCGGATCGCATGGCGAAACCGACCTCGCGAAGTCGCATGTCGAACGGTTTGCGCTGGACACGGCGGCAATGGCGCGAAAGTATCTGAGCCGCTGACGACCGGGGGAGGGCGCCATGCGCATCCTCGCCGTCGCCGATTTACACTACAACCTGCCGCAGTTCGATTGGCTCGTCTCGACCGCCAATCGCTATGACTTGCTGATCATCGCGGGAGACTTGCTGGATGGCAGCTCGCTGGTCACCACCAGCGCGCAAATGGTGGTGGTGCTGAAATATCTCGAGCGGCTCCGCGCCACCGTGCCGTTGGTGGTCTGCTCGGGCAACCACGACCTCAACCATGTCTACTCGACCGGCGAGCGCTATGCGCGCTGGGTGCCATACGCACGCGGCAACGGCGCTCATGCCGACAATGAGAGCTTTGCCATCGGCGAGGACAGCATCACCATCTGCCCCTGGTGGGATGGCGACATCGCCAAGCACGCCATCGGCCGGCAGCTGGCGGAAGCGGCGGCTACACGCGGGCGGAACTGGTTCTGGGTCTACCATGCGCCGCCGGCCGAGACGCCGGTGAGCTGGTCCGGTTCGCGCTCTTACGGCGATGTGGAGCTCGCGGGCTGGATCGCACAATACCAGCCGCAACTGGTGTTCAGCGGCCATGTGCACGAAGCGCCGTTTGCGCGCGGCGGCTCATGGGCCTCGCGGCTGGGCGACACCTGGATCTTCAACCCTGGCCGGCAGGTGGGCGAGGTGCCGACGCACATAGTGGTCGATACCAAGTTGAGGCAGGCGGCGTGGTTCTCCTTCGAGGGAGCGGGAACGCTCGACTGGGGCAGCGGCGGCGTGCCGGAGGAAATGCTCGAGTGGCCGGCCTGGCTGCCGCGGGCGCCGCTGGCGGCCTAGAGCGCTTTCTGCCCCGGTTCCATTCGGTGAAGCGGCCTAGAGCCGCGGGTCGGGCTTGCCGGTGGCAATGACCGGGGCAGCCGTCTGGGCCGGCAACTGCTGGTTCACCAGCGCCTCGAGCACTTCATCGACCATGCCCAGATGGTCGTTGCGGTCGGCGAACTGGTGCTTGAGGTCGGCGAGGTAGGTCGTGGCGTCGATCAACCGGCTGGCGAGGATGCGGGCGACATGGAAGACGATCTCCGGCCGCATCTGCAGGAAACTCTCGGCGTCCTCGATGCGGTGGACCATCACCGGTTCGATGGCGCGCACGGTGGCGCTGTGCGGGCGGCCGAGCAGGGCGGAGATTTCGCCGAACACTGCGCCCGGCTCGTCGACCAGCGAGACACGCACGTCGCCGCGCAGCACTTCGACCGCTCCCTCGACAAGAATGTAGAGCACCCCGCTGCTCGGGCCCTCGCTGATCAGGATATCGCCGGTGTCGTAGCGAACCTTGGCGAGGTCGTCAGTGGTGGCGAGCACCGCCTGCATCGAGCTGTTCTGTGGTTCCACGCTGGCCCCCGGCTGTCGCGCCGGGCCTGATCATGCTCTCAGGGAACCGGCGCCGCCAAGCCAAATCGCTTGTCGACCCGCCCGTAACCGGCAGTGACGCCCCAGATCAGGCCGGCGACGAGGAAGAAGTGCCGCCAATGATCGACGTCGATGATCGCGGCTTCGCCGGCGAGCGGCACGAATACCGCGACCAGCGGGATCAGCAGCAGGCGGTTGGGACCGGGCCGGGCGATGAACGTGGCGCTCCGCCACAGCGTCACGCCGATGAACAGGATGAAGGCAACGCCGCCACCCCAGCCATAGGCGTGCAGCACATTGACATAGGTATTGTGCGGCTCTTCCTTGACCCGGAGGTTGCGGAACTCAAGCGGGCCAAGTCCGAGCGGATGCTGCAACGCCAGGTCGAACGCATAGCCCTGCCGGCCGAAGCGGCCGCTTTCGCCGGTATCGTAATTCTGCGATTGGGTCCTGAGCTCGATGAACGAGCGGAACTGCGGGATCGACAGGATACCGGCCGCCGCGACGACGAGCAGCATCAGGCCGGCCATGGCGAGCAGCAGCATGCGAACCTTTTGCCGGGCATGGGCTTCGAGGACGAACACCAGCACGTAGACGATAGCGCTGGAGATGACGATGTGGCCCCAGGCAGCGCGCGAGAAACTGGCGAACACCCCGGTGACCAGCACGCCATAGGCGAGTGCCGCCCAGATGGCGCGGCGCGGCGTACCCAACAGCACGCGCTGCAACACGTACATGGCCGGCAGCACCAGGAACGGGCCGAAGACGTTCGGATCGTTGAAGAACGCCTTGGCGCGGTCATAGCGGGTGAACAGCTCATGCCCGATGCCAAGATAGCCGAGCGTGCCGAGCACGGCCGAGAGCAGGGCGGTTGCGAGGTAGGCGCCGATGATCAGCCGCATCCGGGCCTGCGGCGCGTCGGCGACATAATTCGCCACCCAAAACGAGGTGAAGAACAGAAAGATCGTCACCGCCTGGTAGATCAGCGCATCCGGGATGGTGCTGAACTTCACCTGGAACGCCGCGATGATGGCGAACGGCACGAAGCTCGCGAACAGCACCAGCAGCCCCAGCGTCGAGCGGCGCAGCGCGAATCCGGAGACCATCGAGACCCCGAGCACCGCGAGGAACGCCAGCTCGTACGGCGACGGTTCGGCGATGACGAGGCCGCCGGCAAAGATCCAGCCGACGACGAGGGCGTCGAGCAGGGTGGTGGCGCGGGCGCGCAGCCAGGTGCCGGCAAGGGTGGGGGAGGCCGTCGAGGCCGCAGCACTCATCGTTTCACCCACTGGGTGTCATCCCTGCGAAAGCTGGGACCCATTTCACGGCGCGCACCAGCTGCGAGTTGGGTCCCAGCTTTCGCTGGGATGACATCGAGTATGGGGAAGAACCGGTGGCTCGCCCCGGTCATTTCAGAACGCGTTCTTGCGCTGGGTGAACAGCGAGATCGGGGTCAGCGCCACGATCTTCACGTCGAGCCAGAGCGACCAGTTTTCAATGTAGTAGAGGTCGCATTTGACTCGTTGCATGATCTTGTCGACCGTGTCGGTCTCGCCGCGCCAGCCGTGGATCTGGGCCCAGCCGGTCATCCCCGGCTTCACCCGGTGGCGGGCGAAATAGCCCTCGACCGCATCGTAGTAGAGCTGGTTGTCGGCCTTGGCCGAGAGGGCGTGTGGCCGAGGGCCGACGATCGAAAGTTCACCGAGCAGCACGTTGAACAGCTGCGGCAGCTCGTCGATCGAGGTCTTGCGGATGAACTTGCCCACCTTGGTGACCCGCGGATCGTCCTTGGTGACAAGTTTCACCGCGTTGGCGTCGAGCATGTCGGTCCGCATCGAGCGAAATTTCCACATCTCGATCAGCTGGTTGTTGAAGCCGTGCCGCTTCTGCCGGAAGAACACCGGCCCCTTGCTCTCCAGCTTGATGGCGATCGCCGTGGCGACCATCACCGGCGAGAGCAGGATCAGCGCCGTGGCAGCGACGAGTTTGTCGAACAGCCACTTGAACACCAGGTTCCAGTCCGAGATCGGCCGGTCGGCCATGTCGAACACCGGCACGCCGCCGACATAGGAATAGGCCTTCGAGGTGAAGCGCAGCTTGCTCATATGGGCAGAGAGCCGGATATCGACCGGCAGCACCCAGAGCTGCTTCAGCATGTCGAGCACGCGGTGCTCGGCGAATAGCGGCATCGAGACGATCACCAGGTCGATCCGGGTCTGGCGCGCGAACTCGATCAGCTCGGCGACGCGGCCGAGCTTGGCGAGGCTGGCGACGGATTCGGGCGAGCGGTCGTCGTTGCGGTCGTCGAACAGCCCGAGCAGGTCGATATCGTCGCGCCCGGTGGTCTGGATCGATTCGATCAGCGCTTCGGCATCCTGGCCGCCACCGACGATGACGGTGCGGCGCTTGAGCTTGCCCTGCCGGGTCCAGCGCATCACCACCTGATGCAGCGCTATGCGATAGACCGCGAGCACGCCAAGCCCGGCGGCCCAGAAGGCGGCGATCCACGGGCGCGACAATGCATGGCCACTATCGTAGAGCAGCACCAGCCCGCCGAGCAGCGCGAAGGCGGCCGTCCAACTGAGCGCGGCCTTCCAGAGCTGTGAGACGCCGAGCCGGTAGGCCGCAATGCCGTGCAGCCGCAGCAGGCTGATGAACACCTCAGCCACCGCAACGACGCCGAGCGTCGTGACGACGCTGAGCAGCGTATCGCCGCCATTGAGCCCGAACAGCGCCACCCCGGTTGCGATCAACAGGGCAATCTCTGCCACCTGCGCCACGCCGGCGACGACCGCCGCCGAGTAGGTTGGGGCGATCGGCTGATCGGCGAGGGCGGCGGCGAGGTCGCTCAGCCGCGGTGGCGCGGCTTTCGCCTTGGGCGGCTGCGCAACGTGCTCGAGGACGGCCTGCTGAGGATCAAGGTGGAACATCGGGGGCTCTTTGCTGGGCTCTTGTTGTGTGGAGGCTCTAAGACGTGAGCACTGAAGGCGACGTGACCCCGGTGGGCGCCCGGGCAGCGAGAACCAGCCGGTAGAGCGCCTCGATCTGGTCGGTCATGTAGGCGATGGAGAAACCGCCCCTGATATGCGCGAGCCGCAGTTCTGCCTCGCGGGCTGCCGCGGCCGGATCGTCGAGAGCTGCCTGCATGGCGCCGCGCAGCGCAGCCGCGTCGGCCGCCGGCAGCAGGCTCGAGGCAGTGGGGCCGTAGATTTCCTTCACGCCGCCCACGTCGGTGGCGATCACCGGGCGACCAGCAGCTGCGGCCTCGAGAATCACATAGGGCAGCGACTCGGCGAGCGAAGGCACGACGGCGATGCGGCCCAGATGCAGGGTAGGACGCGCCGGCTTGACGCCGACCAGAGTGACGCGTTTGGCTAGCCCGAGACGTTCGACCTGCGCCCTGATCGTATCGAGGTCCGGGCCGCCGCCAGCCATCACCAGCGTCGCCGGGCGGCCATCGAGGGCGCGGACGTCGACCAGTGCGTCGAGCAGGTAGCTGATGCCCTTGACCGCGCGGAACTCGCCGATGAACACGAAATCGGCCGCCGCCGGTCCGGGGACGATCGCCTCGAACTCCGACGGCATCAACCCATTATGGATCACCGGGCCGGGGCACAAGGGTTTGCCGATCTGCTCAGTGTAAGCCCGTTGCGCGAAACCGCTCTCGAACACCATTGCGTCAGTCGCGCCGAGCAGCGCGCGCTCGATGAGGCGGAACAGCTGGCCGGCCGGCGAGCCGGGCCGGTAGTTCAGCACCCCGCCATGCGGCGTGTAGAGCGAAACGCGCTGCCGGGCGCCGATGCGGGCCAGCCGGGCGTTGAGCCCGCCTTTGGCGCCGTGGCCATGCAGCACGTCGATCTGCAGCACGTCGGCGAGACGGCGAACCCTGAGCGGCGTGGTGAGGTCGGCGGCCCCGAAGGTGCGGGGGATCGGCAGCGAATGGATGCCGAGCGGCGCCAGCGGGCGGAGCTTTTCCAGCCGTTCCTCGGTCAGTGCATCGGTGTGGAGGCTGTCGGCGACGATGCCGATCTCGTGGCCGCGGGCCGCCAGTTCATGCGTCAGATCGTAGACGTGCCGGAACAGCCCGCCAACCGGGGCACGAAGGATCTGGAGGATGCGGAGCGGACGAGATGCGCTGGACATGCCCCCAGCGTTAGAGGGGGCGGGGTTTCCGAACCCTTTAGAGCCAGCGCTCCGACACTACGATGGTATCTCCGGGGTAAATGGGGAAGTCGAGGTTGACCGATCCCTTCACCATCTGGTTGCCCTGCCGGCGATAGATTACTGCCTTGCCGCGGTCCGCCGTGTCGGAGAATCCGCCGGCCGTGCTGATCGCCGCACGCACCGTCATGCCGTAGACATAGGGGAACTGGCCGCCGTTCTTGACTGCGCCCTGGATGAAGAACGGCCGGTAAGTCTCGATCTCGACTGCGACACTCGGCTCGCGAATATAGCCCTCGGCCAATGCGGCGGTGATCGAAGCGGCGGCGAGCTGCGTGGTTTTTCCGCGCACCTTTACCGGCCCGACCAGCGGCAGCGCCACGGCGCCCCCATCGTCAACCTGGTAGCTCTTGGAGAGTTCGGCTTCGCCATAGACGCTGACCCGCACCACGTCGCCGGTATCGAGCGTATAGGGCCCCTTCACCTCGACCAGATAGGTCGACGGCTTGCCGTTGATGGCGCAGGCCGCAAGCGGCACGAGCAGCAAAATGAGAAGGAAACGCAGCCAGCGCATGGCTATCCCGAAAAACCCTGATCAGGGCGCCAGTGTCGCGGTGCTATGGTTAACATTCTGCTTAGAAAATTGCCTTCGGATCGTCAGATTGCGAGCCAGCTTAACTGAATGCTTACCACGCCGGCCCCATAGCTCAGGAGTAACAGTGAGGGCGGGCGAGTGAGTTCGGATTTCGAGCGCGCCGATGACGTGCGGATGGATGTGGGGGCGCTGATCGCCGCCGTGCTGTCGCGTGGCCTGCGCATCGTGCTCGTCACCGTGCTGCTGCTGGTCGCCTCGGCTGCGGTCCTGCTGTTCATCCCCAAGAGCTACGAATCGTCGGCGAGCCTGTTGGTCGAACCGCGCAGCAACATCTACACCCGCGCTGCGATGGACGTGACCTCGGGCGGCAACGCGGTGAACACCGAAGCGCTGATGTCGAGCCAGATCGAGCTGATCAAATCACGCGACCTGCTGCTCGAAGTGGTCGATTCGGAAAATCTCCGCTCGGTGCCTGAATTCTCCAATGCCGGCTTCTCGCCCATTGGCTTCGTGCTGCGCCTCGTGGGGCGCGGACCGGAGCAGCGTAGTGTCGATGAGACCGTGCTCGGCAATCTCGCCGACCGCATGACGGTGATCCGTGAGCGCGATTCTGCGGTGATCTCGATCTATGTGCGCTCGACCGACGCCGAGCTCGCGGCGCGCATCGCCAACGCCATCGCCGCCGCCCACGTGAAGCGCCGCGGGGCCCAGTCGCTGACCGATACCGCCGACGCCACCGTGTGGCTGGAGGAAGAGATCGATAAGCTCCGCCCCAAGGTGAGCGCAGCCGAGACCGCCGTCGCCAACTACAAAGTCGAGAACGACCTGTTCGTCGGCGCCAACAGCATCCCGGTGACCGACCAGCAACTGACTGTGGTCGCCACGCAGATTGCCGAAGCGCAGCAGCGCAAGAACGACGCGCAGGCCCGTTCGCAGGTGATCCGCGGGCTGCTCGACAAGGGCCAGTCGCTCGACGGCGTCAACGACGTCCGCAACTCGGTGGTGATCCAGGGGCTGCTCGAAACCAAGGCGAACCTGCAAGCCGAACTGGCGCAGAAATCGACGACCCTGCTGTCCAACCACCCGACCATCAAGGCGTTGAAGGCGCAGGTCGGCGAGCTTAACAAGCAGATCACCAGCGAGGCCGACCGTGTCGCGGATTCGCTCGAGGCCGAGGCCAAGGTCGAGGCCGACCTCGAGCAGCGGCTGCGCGACGACCTGACCCGCGCCAAGCTTACGGCCGGTGACGCCACCAAGGGCGGCGTGACCCTCGACAGCCTCGAGCGCGAGGCCAAGGCGCAGCGCGACCTGTTGGAAAACTATCTCGCCCGCTACTCCGACGCGACGTCGCGCACGGCGTCGAACTCGGCGCTGCCCGATGTGCGCATCGTCAGCGAGGCGGCGCCTTCAGTCGAGCCGGCTTCTCCTAAAATCCCGCTGATCCTGGGCGCCATCGGCTTCGTGGCGCTGGCGCTGCAGATCGGCGCGATCCTGTTCGGCGAGCTGATGTCGGGCAGGGCGCTGACTGAGCGGACGCGTGCCGCAGGGCTGGAGTCGGAGGATCACGTCTACGACGCCGAAGCCGCTGAGATCGACAACGACATGGTCGACGAAGCGATCGACGACGAGCTGGAGCATGCGGTGGAGTCCGGCATCGCCCCGCCGCCGGTGGCAGCCCGTCCGGCCGACGACGATCTGGCGCAGCTCTCGGCTGCCGTTACCACGCACCAGTTGCGCACCGTGCTGCTGGCCAGCCTCGATGGCGGCCAGGAGACGTTGATGGTGATGGACCGGCTGCTCGAGGATGCGCTGATGAGCGATCTGAGCGCCGTGGTGGTGGATGCCGGCAGCGGCGAAACCAGCGCTCTGCTCGGCCTCACCGACCTCGCTGCCGAGCAGGCTGACTATGGCGACGTCATGCAGCGCGCCGGCGATAACCTTGCCGAAGTGCCCTGGGGGCGCCTCCCATCGCTCGACCGCCGCTCCTCCCGTCCTTCGACCTTGATCGAGGCGCTGGCCGATATCTATCACGTGGTGATCGTCGATACCGGCCGGGTCGGTGTCGCTTCCAGCCTGCCGCTGTTCGCGGGCGCCCGGGCCACCGTGGTGCTGGTCACCAGCGAGGACGCCAGCCCGGTAGCGATCGGCGTAGCCCGCCGCGATATCGCGGCGCTCGGCTTCGAGCTTGGTCGCGTCGTCCGCCTTCCCGCCGTCAGGGCGGACGTGGCTTAGGTCCGTGACAACGCTCAAGTACAGGCTGATCGGCGCCGCCTTCGAGCTGTTATGGGCAAGCGGCGTGACGCACCTGGTTCGCAAGCGCTCCAAGGCCCGCGGCGTGATCTTCACGCTGCATCGGGTGTTGCCGGACGATCCGGCCGACTTCGCCCCCAACGCCATTCTCCAGGTCAAGCCCGACTTCCTGGCCTTCGTCATCACCCGCGTCCGCGAGCTGGGCTTCGACATCGTCGACATGGACGAGGCGGCGCGGCGCATCGAGGCGGAGACGCCGGGCAGGCCCTTTGTCGTCTTCACCTTCGACGACGCCTACCGCGACAACCTCAGGTTCGCGCTGCCGGTGCTGCGCCGGCAGCAATGCCCGTTCACGCTCTACGTGCCGACGGCGCTGGTCGACGGGGTAGGGGAGGTGTGGTGGCAGGCGCTCGAGGACATCATCGCCGGCCAGAATGCGCTGGCCGTCACCTATGCCGGCGAGACCGAGTACTATGCCACCGCCAACCTCGAGGAAAAGCAGCGGGCCTATGACGCGCTCTACCGCCGGATGCGCACCATGCCCGAGGCCGACCGCGTCAAGCTGATCCGCGACATCGCCGGCCAGTACGGGTTCGATCTCAAGCAGCACTGCCGCGAGCTGATCATGGATTGGACCGAGCTCCGGCACTTCGCAGCCGATCCGCTCTGCACCATCGGCGCCCATACCGTGCATCACTATGAGCTGGCCAAGCTGGGCCCGCTCGATGCCCGCAACGAGATCGAGCAATCGGTCCGTATCCTCAAGGCGCAGTTCGGGAAGACGCCGCTGCACCTGAGCTACCCGATCGGCGGCACTGCCTCGGCCGGCCCGCGCGAGTTTTCGCTGGCCCGCGACTTGGGGCTCAGAACGGCCGTGACGACGCGTCCCGGCGGGCTATATGCTGGGCACCGGCACAGCCTCCATTCGCTGCCGCGGGTGTCCCTCAACGGCCTGTTCCAGTCCAAACGCTATGTCGATGTCTTCGCGACCCCGGCCGTGTTCGCAATGCTGCCCGGTTGATCGCGTTTCTCATGTCCCTTCTCTTACTGATTCCCCGGAGCTTTCATGGCTGACCTCATCGTCGATGGCGCACAACCGGTGTCCGGCACCATCCGGCCGTCCGGCAACAAGAACGCGGTGCTGCCCATGCTCTGCGCTACCTTGCTGACCGACGAAGCGGTGACGCTGACCAACGTCCCGGAAATCAGCGATATCGACAAACTGGTCGAGTATTTCCGCTCCAAGGGCTCGCGTGTACAACGCAGCCTCGAGGCACAGACGCTGACCATCCAGCATGACTTCAAGGCCTTCGCCACGACCGACGCCGAACTGCCGGTGGGCATTCGCGCCGCCGTGCTGCTGCTGGCCCCGGTGCTGCTGCGCAGCGACCACCTGATCTTCGATACCGAGGCCAAGGGCTGTGCGCTTGGCGTGCGCGAGATCGACCCGCACCTCGAGATCCTCGAACGCTTCGGCGGCACCATCGCCGGCACGCACCCGTACCGCATCGAGCGCCGCAACCAGATCAGGGGCGTCGATCTCTGGCCCGACTACGCCTCGGTCACCGCCACCGAGACCTTTGTGATGATCGCGGCGCTGGCGCACGGCACCTCGACCATGAACAACGCCGCCTCCGAGCCACACGTGCAGGCGCTTTGCGACATGCTGGCGGCGATGGGTGCCGATATCGACGGCATCGGCACCTCGCGGCTGACGGTGCGCGGCGTGGGCAAGCTGTCCGGCACCACCGCCCGCGTCCCGGACGATCACCACGAGGTCGCAACCTTCCTCGCCATCGGCGCGGTCACCGGTGGCCGGCTGACCGTCGAGACCGATATGGGCCCGCAGCTGACCCTGATCCTCCGCCAGTTCGGCAAGCTCGGACTGGAGTTCGAGGTCGAGGAGGGCAAGGTCACGGCCACCGGCTGGACCCGCAAGGTCACCGAGCCCTACACCGCCGAGATGCTGCCCAAGATCGAGGCGGCGCCCTGGCCGTATTTCCCGGCCGACCTGTTGCCGCACGCCATCGGCATTTCGGTGGGCTGTACCGGCGACATCCTGTTCTGGAACAAGGTCTATGAGGGGGCGCTCGGCTGGAGCGCTGAGCTCCTGAAGTTCGGCGCCCGCGTGCACCTCTCCGACCCGCATCGCCTCGTGGTATTCGGCGGCAACCCGCTGCGCCCGGCAACGGTCGAGGCGCCCTACATCATCCGCGTCGTCGTGGCGCTGCTGCTGGCGGCGATCCAGATCCCCGGCGAGTCGCGCATCAAGAATGCCGACCCGATCCGCCGGGCCTATCCGCATTTCGTCGAGAAGCTGACCAAGCTCGGCGCCAAGGTGCGCTGGGAGTAGGGGGCCACGCTCCCGCAAAAGGACATTGTTGGAGACCGAACGTGGGATCTCTGCTCGGCCTGATGATTACGCTGGTGCTTGTATTCAGGTGGGTGCGTGGCCTGGTCGTCTATTTTACTCATCGAGATGAGTATCGAAACATCATCAAGACGAGGATGTATTACGGCGAGGAGGGCGGGGGCAAAGAGGTTGGCATCAAGAACCAGCTGTTCTTCTCGTATCCCCTTGGGATCCTGATTGCTGGTTTTCTGACCTACGCGGCGTTCTTCTGGCAAAAGTGAAGCGCCTCGAGCGGCCGGAGCGCTTTGGAGGTGGCTTGGGGACCCCGCGCCGGTCAGTCCGGCTTCGCCATCCAGCGGATGATCCAGGTCGCCGGGTAGAACCAGCTCATCCCCATCACGGCGAAGAAGCCGATGAGCAGCCACCACACCGCGGCGCCCAGGAAGCTCATGTAGATCCACATGCCGAGCACCGACCAGACCAGCAGCGAGCCGAGGATCAGGACAGTGCCGAGGAGTTTGCGGGTGGACTGGGTCATGGCATCATAGCTTCCGATGCGGCATCGCGGCCATTGTAAGGGGGCGCTGCCGGGAGTAGTTCGGGGCCGAAAGGAACCCATCTTGGCTCTCAGCGCAACCGAACAATCCGTCACACCATCAACGCCGGCCACCGACCGGCTGCGGCCAGTTCGCCTCTGGCTCTATGGCATGGCGCTGCTGGTCTTGATCATGGTGGTGGTCGGCGGCGCGACGCGGTTGACCGAATCCGGCTTGTCGATCACCTCGTGGAAGCCGATTTCGGGCACCATCCCGCCGCTCAGCGCTGCCGACTGGCAGGCCGAGTTCGAGGCCTATAAGCAGATCCCGCAGGGGGTGCAGAACTCCTGGATGGGGATCGAGGACTTCAAGTCGATCTTCTGGTGGGAGTGGGCGCACCGCTTCCTTGGCCGCGTCATCGGCTTCGCCTTCGCCATCCCGTTCGTGGTGTTCCTGTTCCAGCGCCGTTTCAACTGGAGCCTTGCGGCGCCGCTCGCCGGGCTCTTCGTGCTCGGCGGCTTCCAGGGCTTTCTCGGCTGGTGGATGGTCTCGTCCGGCCTGTCGGAACTGACTTCGGTGTCGCAATACCGGCTGGCCGCCCATCTGGGCGCCGCCTCGCTGCTGTTCATCGCACTGATCTGGGTGGCGCGCCGGCTCGAACCCGCCAAGCCCGCCAGTCCCGCCGGCTGGCCGGTCTGGGGGCTGCTGGCGCTGATCCTCATCCAAATCGTCGCCGGCGCCTTCGTTGCCGGGCTCGATGCCGGCATGGGCTATAACACCTGGCCGCTGATGGATGGGGCGCTGATCCCGCGCGGCCTCGATGTCGTCGAGCCGTTCTGGAAGAACTTGTTTGAGAACACCCTCACCGTGCAGTTCATCCACCGGATGATCGCCTATGCTGTGGTGCTCTATGTCGGCTGGCTGCTGTGGCGCCAGTCGAAGCGCGGCGGTTTTGGCGGCGTGCATGGCTGGCTGCCGCGCATCTCGCTGCTGATCCTGCTGCAGGTCGGGCTCGGCATTGCCACGCTCCTCAGCATGGTGCCGATCTCGCTGGCGCTCGGCCACCAGGCCCTGGCCTTCATGTTGGCCGGGCTGGTGACGGCCTATCTGGCGGATACGACGGCGCGAAGGGCCTAGCAGCGGCGCTGCCCCATACTCGCTGTCATCCCCGCGAAAGCGGGGAACTCCGTTCGCGATCGTGCCTCACACGAGAAAACAGAGGTTCCCGCTTTCGCGGGAATGATCCGGTGGGGACGGGTGGCGTTTTGGCAGGTGGCGATGTCGTTTGATTTCAATGACTTAGTATGTGGTATCATAATACCAACTGCGCAAGTAATTGAAATTGAAGGGTAAAATCTTTCCGCTTGACGCTTCCCGGTCGCGTCCGTATATCCGCGCCACGAATACGGGGCAGGGGTCACTCTGCCTGCTTTCAAGGAAAACGAGATGAGCACCTACACGGCGAAGCCGGACGAGATCCAGAAGAAGTGGATCCTGATCGACGCCAAGGATCTGGTGGTTGGCCGTGTCGCCTCCATCATCGCCATGCGTCTGCGCGGCAAGCACCTGCCGACCTACACCCCGCACATGGATACCGGCGACCACGTCGTCGTGATCAATGCCGACAAGGTGAAGCTGACCGGCAAGAAGCTCGATCAGCGCCGGTTCTTCTGGCACACCGGGCATCCGGGCGGCATCAAGGACCGGACCCAGCGTCAGCTGCTCGAGGGCCGTTTCCCCGAGCGCGTGCTCGAGAACGCCGTCCGCCGGATGATCCCGGAAGGCCCGCTCGGCCGCAAGCAGTACGGCAACCTGCGCGTCTATGCCGGTGAGACCCACCCGCATGAGGCCCAGGCGCCCGTGAAGCTCGACGTCGCTTCGTTCAACTCCAAGAATGTGAGGGCCAAGTAATGGCCGAGACCATCAATTCGCTCGAAGACCTGGGCGCTGCCAACGTCGTCGCTGTTGCTGCCGATGCTCCCGTGCACGTGCAGAAGCTCGACGCGCAGGGCCGTGCCTATGCCACCGGCAAGCGCAAGAACGCTATCGCCCGCGTCTGGATCAAGCCGGGTGCCGGCAAGATCACCGTCAACGGCAAGGAGTTCAACGCCTTCTTCGCCCGTCCGGTGCTCCAGATGGTGCTGCAGCAGCCGATCGTCGCCGCTGCGCGCGTCGACCAGTACGACGTCATCGCCACCGTTTCGGGCGGCGGTCTGTCGGGCCAGGCCGGTGCCGTCCGTCACGGCATCTCCAAGGCTCTGACCTATTTCGAGCCCGAGCTGCGCGGCGTGCTGAAGGCCGGCGGCTTCCTCACTCGCGACAGCCGCGTGGTCGAGCGTAAGAAGTACGGCAAGGCGAAGGCCCGTCGTTCCTTCCAGTTCTCCAAGCGTTAAGCTTCGAGTTTCAGATTTGCCGAGGGGCCGGAGCGATCCGGCCCCTTTGCTTTTGGCGTCTGTCCAAGTTACCCATTGCCCGCCTTCAGACGAGCAGCCAATGCCGCAGCCCAAGACCGTTCTCATCGTCACCGATGCCTGGCACCCGCAGATCAACGGGGTGGTGCGCTCGATCGAGCTGGTGATCAAGGAGATGGAGAAGCGCGGTATCGCGGTAAAGCTCCTGACCCCGAACGAGTTCAAGACCTTCCCGATGCCCGGCTATGGCGAAATCCGCCTGAGCCGGACGCTGATGAAGCCGGTCTATGCACGGATCGAGGCTGCGGCGCCCGACGCCATCCACATCGCCACCGAGGGCCCGCTCGGCATCATGGCGCGCCGCTGGTGCCGGAAGCACCGGTTCGCGTTCTCGACCGCCTACCACACGCAGTTCCCGGAATACCTGCGGGCGCGGTTGCCGGTGCCGCTGCGCTGGAGCTACCGGTTCCTGCGCTGGTTCCACGGCGCGGCAAAATACTGCCTCGTCGGCACACCGCACCTGAAGACCCTGCTCGAGCAGCGCGGCTTCACCAATGCGGTGATCTGGCAGAAGGGCGTCGATACCGAGCTGTTCAACCCGGCCCGACGCGAGCCGCTTGCCTATGACGGCCCGGTGTTCCTCTATGTCGGCCGCGTCGCGGTGGAAAAGAACATCGAGGCGTTCGTCTCGCTCGACCTGCCCGGCACCAAGCTGGTGGTGGGGGGAGGGCCGAGCCTCGAGAAGCTGAAGGCCGAATACCCCCACGTGGTGTTCGTCGGCCCCAAACAGGGCGAGGAGCTGGCGAGGCTCTTCGCCTCGGCGGACGTGTTCGTGTTCCCTTCCAAGACCGACACCTTTGGCCTGGTGCTGCTCGAGGCCCTGGCCAGCGGCACCCCGGTGGCGGCCTTCCCGGTGACCGGGCCGATCGACGTAATCGGCGATGCCCCGGTCGGCGTGCTCGACCACGACCTCAAGGCCGCGGCGCTCAAGGCGCTCGACGTGTCCCGCGATGGCTGCCGCGACTATGCCGAGCAGTTCTCCTGGGCGGCCAGCACCGACCAGTTCCTTGAGTATCTGCCGGTGAAGGGCGATGTTCGTTCGTCTTGACTCTAATTAGAGTGTTTTCTAAATAAGGCTCATCGCCACGCGAGCGGGTCTTATGGGTATCAACGCCGTCTTCGAAGCGCTGTCGCACCCGGTGCGCCGGGAAATCCTCCAGCTCCTCAGGGGCGGGCCGATGTCTGCCGGCGCGCTGGCGGAGCACTTCACGCTGAGTAAGCCCACGCTCTCCGTGCACTTCGCCAAACTGAAGGAGGCCGAGCTCGTCGCCGTCGAGCGACAGGGCACCAGCCTCATCTATCACCTCAACATGTCCATTCTCGAAGAGGCTCTCTCGGGCCTAATGAGCTTTAAGGAGCCCAAGTCATGAGCCCGCTGTTCACCCCGATCCGCATCGCGCTGCTCGTCGCTCTCGTCGCGGCCTTCGCCGCGGGCCTGGCGTTGGTCCCGGCCGGCACGATGCTGCCGGTCCATTGGGGCGTCGGCGGCGAGGCGGATGGCTTCCTGCCGCGCGAGTGGGCACTGCTCATGCCGCTGCTGATGGTGCTATTCGTCTGGGCGATCTTCTTTGTCGTCGGCCGGGTCGCCAAGCCATCCGATGCCGCCGCCGGACGGCACCCCGCCGGCGTGGTGATCACCGCGCTGATTGGCCTCGCCCTGGTGATCGAAGCCGCGACGGTGCTGATCGGCATCGGCGTCGCGGTCAGCATGGTGCAGGTGCTCGGGCTTGCACTCGGCGTGCTGTTGGTGGTTCTCGGCAACGCCATGCCGAAGTCCCAATCCAACAGCTTCGCGGGCATCCGCCTGCCGACCACATTGGGCGACGCCGCCAACTGGCAGGCCACCCACCGTCTCACCGGGCTGCTCTGCATCATCGCCGGACTCGTGCTGATCGTTGCAGCGGCGCTGCTCCCTGCGCCAGCCCTGATCTGGTGGCTGCTCGGCTGCGTCTTCGCGCCGATCCTGATCGGGGTCGTGTACTCATTGGCCTACGCCAGACGACAGCGGGCTTGACCATCGGCCGTTGTCGCCACTAAAGCTCCGTAATCCTCGCTCAGGGTTTGGACATGACTCAGGGAGTAGCAGCGCCAATCGCAGCCGCCGGTTTTGCAGCCGCAGCGGTCGCGCGCGCTAGCGCCGCCGCTCGCTAGCTCTCCCCGAGCGCCGCCATGCGGCTGGGGAGAGCGGAACCTACCGAGCCTGGCGATCGTGATCGCCGCTTAACTGAGTCAAAACCATAATTCCGCGATAATCGGCGCCTCACTGAAGGCGTCGCGGCACGACGGGGAGCGTTTCCAGGAAAAGTTGCAGACTTTTCCGGTTCGGAAGCGTGACAAGTCCTCTACTGCATCGCGGGTCCACCGAGGTTCCAATGAACGAAGATTTCCACCGCATCCGCCGCCTTCCGCCCTACGTCTTCGCCCATATCGATCCGATCAAGGCCAAGCTCCGCGCCAACGGCGTCGATATCATCGACCTCGGCATGGGCAACCCGGATATGCCGACCCCGCAGCACATCGTCGACAAGCTCAAGGAGACGGTGAAGGATCCGCGCACCCACCGCTATTCCTCGTCCAAGGGTATCCCCGGGCTCAGGAAGGCCCAGGCGAGTTACTACGGTCGCCGCTTCGGCGTGAAGGTGAACCCCGACACCCAGGTCGTCGCGACGCTCGGCTCCAAGGAAGGCTTCGCCAACATGGCTGCGGCGATCACCGCGCCGGGCGACGTGGTGCTGGTGCCCAACCCGACCTATCCGATCCATGCCTTCGGCTTCATCATGAGCGGCGGCGTCGTCCGCTCCATGCCGGCCGAGCCGGACGAGAATTTCATGCGGGCCCTCGATCGCGCCGTGCGGCACTCGATCCCCAAGCCGATCGCGCTGATCCTCAACTACCCGGCCAATCCCACCGCCTATACGGCGTCGCTGGATTTCTACAAGGAAGTGGTCAAGTACTGCCGCGAGCACTCGATCTTCATCCTCTCCGATCTCGCCTATTCCGAGATCTATTTCGATGACGAAGTGCCGCCCTCGGTGCTGCAGGTGGAAGGCGCGATGGACATCACGGTGGAGTTCACCTCGATGTCCAAGACCTACTCCATGCCCGGCTGGCGCGTCGGCTTTGCCGTCGGCAACGAACGGCTGATCGCGGCGCTGACCCGTGTGAAGTCGTATCTCGACTATGGCGCCTTCACCCCGATCCAGGTCGCCGCCGCGTCGGCCCTCAACGGCCCGGATAGCGTCATCGAGGATGTGCGCACCGTCTATCGCGACCGTCGCGATGTGATGGTCGAGAGCTTCGGCCGCGCCGGCTGGCACATCCCGTCGCCCAAGGCGACGATGTTTGCCTGGGCCCCGATCCCCGATCAGTTCGCCCATCTCGGTTCGCTCGAGTTTGCCAAACTGCTGATCCAGGAAACCGGCGTCGCCGTCGCCCCGGGCGTCGGCTTCGGCGAGTATGGCGACCAGTACATCCGGCTCGCCTTGGTCGAGAACGAGCAGCGCATCCGGCAGGCGGCGCGCAACATCAAGAAGTTCCTGCAGAGCCAGCCGAGCCACGGCAACGTCGTGCCCATCACCGTGGCGAAGTAGGGCGGTCAGATCAGAGTTTGCAACGGCCCGGTCAATGACCGGGCCGTTTGCCTTTGTGAGCGCCACCACAGCTTCCCCTCACTCGGCGTCATCCCCGCGGGGTGTGGCGAACGCCCGAATCCCCTTGCTCCAATAACATGACTGTGGTTATCAGCTTTCAGCTTGGAGGCCATGTCATGTTCCGTCGACTTCTTGTTGCGCTCGCCCTGCTGTTCGCCGCCGCTCCGGCGCTGGCGCTGGCGCAGTCCTTTCCGGTCACCGTCAAGCACGCCTTCGGAGAGACGGTGATCGAGAAGGCGCCCGAGCGGATCGTTACCTGGGGCTGGGGTAACCATGATGCGTTGCTGGCACTGGGGGTGGTCCCTGTGGCCATGCCGTTCTCCACCTATGGCGGCGGCGATAATGGCCTCCATCCCTGGGTGGAAGAGAAGCTGACGCAGCTCGGCGCGGCGACGCCGGTCCAGCTCGCGGACAGCTCGGACATCCCGTTCGAGCAGATCGCCGCCCAGAAGCCGGATGTGATCATCGCGGTGTTCTCGGGCATCAGCGCCGAGCAGTATGCCCGTCTGAGCCAGATCGCGCCGACCGTCGCCTATCCGGATCAGCCGTGGAGCACGCCGTGGCAGGACGTGACCAGAATCGTCGGTCAGATCGTCGGCAAGCCGGCGGAGGCCGAACAGTTGGTCGCCGATACGCTGAAATTCGTCGCCGACGAGGCAGCGAAGTATCCCGAAATCGCCGGCACCAGCTTTGCCGGGGTCAACGACTTCGACGGTTCGATCGCCGTCTATGACGCGCTCGATGCGCGCATGAGGTTCCTCACCGATATCGGCCTGGTGCTGGCGCCCAGCGTCACCGAGCTCTCACCCAAGGACGGCTCGTTCTATTACCCGCTGAGCTACGAGCTGTTCGACCAGCTCACGAGCGACATCCTCATCACCTATTACGAGACGCAGGCCGCTTCGGACGAGTTCTTCGCAAAGCCCTACGCGCAGAGCCAGCCGCAGTATCAGAAGGGCGCTTTCGCCTCGCTGGTCGGCATCGAATATGTGGCCGCTGTTTCGCCGCCAAGTGCGCTGTCGCTGCGCTGGGGCTTTCCGCACTACGCCGAAATCATCGCTGCGGCCGCCCGCAACGCCAGGAAGTGAGATCTCACATGAAGCTGGTCCTCCACGCCATCGCGGCGCTGTTCCTCGCGCTGCTCGCTTCGCCCGCGCTCTCGCAGAGCTTTCCCGTCACCATCAAGCACGCGCTGGGCGAGACGGTGATCCCGGCCGCGCCACAACGCATTGTGACGCTCGGCTGGTCTTCGACCGATGCCGCCATCGCGCTCGGCACCGTGCCGGTCGGCTTTCCAAGCTTCCGCTCGGCCGGCTTCGACAAGGACATCGTGCCCTGGGTGGAGGAGGGCATCGCCAAGGCCGGTGGCGCCACGCCCGTGACCTTCGACGATAGCGCCGGTGCACCGATCGAAAGGATCGCCGCGCTGAAACCCGACCTGATCCTTGCGGTCTACTCGGGCATCAGCGAGGACGAGTACAAGCTCCTGAGCCAGATCGCTCCGGTTGTGGCTTACCCCGAGCATCCCTGGACGGCGACCTGGCAGCAGGTGATCACCATCTCCGGCGAGGCGATGGGCAAGCCTGCCGAAGCGACGGCGCTGGTCGCCGAGCTCGAGATCTTCATCAGGGCCGAGGCGGCCAGGTACCCGGCGCTGTCAGGCAAGAGTGCCGTGACGCTGATCGACTACAACAGCGCTGCTGCTATCCATTCGGCCGATGACGCGCGCGCCAAGCTGCTGGCGCTGGCCGGGCTGGTGATCCCGCCCAAGCCCCAGGCTGCCGGTGCCAACGAGGGCTTTTGGTATCCGCTGAGCTACGAGAATTTCGACCAGATCCCGGCCGACATCCTGATCGGCTTCTTCAACTCACCCGAGCTGGCTGACGAGTTCTTTGCCCGCCCCTATATCGCAGCCGCTCCGCAGGTGAAGAGCGGCGCCTATGTGAAGATGGACGACCGCGTCCTCAACATGTCGGTGATCTCCTCGAGCGCCCTGTCGATCAAATGGGGCATGCCGCGCTATTTTGAAAAGGTCGCCGCTGCGGCCGAGCACGTGGGGAAGTAAGCGATGCGCACGCTGCTCAAACTCGCAGCCAGCCTGGTGCTGGTCGTCCTTGCCTCCGCGACCGTGGCTGCGGAAGCGTTCCCGGTTACCATCAAGCATGCGTTCGGCGAGACAACGATCGCGAAGTCGCCCGAGCGCATCGTCACCTGGGGCCTCTCCTCGCAGGACGCGCTGATCGCGCTTGGCAAAGTGCCGGTCGGCATGCCGACCTTCCGCTCGGAGGGCTTTGACCACGACATCCTGCCCTGGACGGCAGAGGGGATCGCGGCGCTGGGTGGGGCCGAGCCGTTCATCTTCGACAACGCAACCGACGTGCCGATCGAGCAGATCGCGGCGTTGAAGCCCGACCTCATCCTTGCCGTTCACTCAGGGATCAGCGCTGAAGACTATGGCCGCCTGAGCCAGATCGCCCCGGTCGTCGCCTATCCCGGCGAGGCCTGGACGACAACCTGGCAAGACGTCATCACCATTACCGGCCGGGCGATCGGCAAGCCCGCCGAAGGCGAGGCGCTGGTCGCCGACCTGAAGCAGTTCGTTCTCGATCAGGCCGCCGCCCGCCCCGAAATGGCCGGCAAGAGCTTCGTCACCCTGATCGACTACAACAATGAGATCGGCATTCATTCGGCGGCCGACACGCGGGCCAGCTTCCTTGCCAGTGCCGGCATGGTCATTGCCGACAAGGTCGATGGCGCCGGCGAGGGGGAGCTCTATTGGTATCCCCTCAGCTACGAGCTGTTCGACACGATCCCGGCGGACATCCTGATCGGCTACTTCCACACGCCGGCGCTGGCCGACGAGTTCTTCTCGCGTCCCTTCGTTCGGGCGGCACCCCAGGTGGCGAGGGGCGCCTATGTCAAAATGGACGACCGCGCCCTCAACATGGCGATGATCTCGATGAGCGCCCTGTCGCTGCGCTGGGGCGTGCCGCGCTACTTCGACAAGATTGCCGAGGCGGCCAGGCACGTCGGGAAGTAGGCATCGACCATCAATCCTATTGACGGATAGGGTCTTTCCTATCCATAGCTCTCGCACCAATTCCGAGAGCTGTTCTATGTCCGATATCCAGTCGTTCCGCCAATCCGTCGAAGCCTTCATTGCGGCGCGCGGTTGGACCCCGACCCGGTTCGGACGGACCATCGCCGGCGACCCGTTATTCGTCTTCGACTTGCGGGAAGGGCGCGAGCCCCGCTCGGATACCCGGACCCGGATCCTCAAGTCGATGCAGGATCATGCCGATGCCGCGCTCGAGGCGCCGCTGCGTATCGGTGTCGCCGGTCTCGGCAATGTCGGCGCGACGCTGGTCCGCATCATTCAGAAGGATGGCGAGGAGCTGACCCGCAAGCTCGGTCGCAAGATCACCGTCACCGCCGTTTGCGCCCGCTCGCGCAGCCGCGACCGCGGCATCGATGCGAGCAACCTCGAATGGTTCGACGATCCGGTGGCGCTGGCCAAATCCGACAGTATCGACCTGTTCGTCGAGCTGATCGGCGGCGAGGACGGGCCGGCTTTGGCCGCGGTGAAAGCTGCGCTGGAGATCGGCCGGCCGGTGGTCACCGCCAACAAGGCGCTGCTGGCCCGGCATGGTGTGAACCTCGCCAGGGCGGCCGAGGAATCGGGCGCCCAGCTCGGCTTCGAAGCGGCGGTGGCCGGCGGCATCCCCGTCATCAAGACGCTGCGCGAGGGCCTCGGCTCGGCCCGCATCGCCCGCGTCTATGGCATCATGAACGGGACCTGCAACTACATCCTGACCCGCATGGGCAACGAGGGTATCAGCTTCGCCGAGTGCCTCGCCGATGCGCAGAAGCTGGGCTATGCCGAGGCCGATCCGAGCTTCGACGTCGACGGTTTCGACACCGCGCACAAGCTCGCTATTCTCGCCTCGCTCTGCTTCGGCTGCGAGATCGCGCCGGACGAGATTTTCGTCGAGGGCATCACCAGCATCAGCCAGGCTGATATCAAGGTGGCCGGCGATCTGGGCTACAAGATCAAGCTGCTCGGCATCGCCCAGCGCTCGGCCGACGGCATCGACCAGCGCGTGCACCCGACGCTGGTGCCCAAGACCTCGGCGGTGGCCGGTGTCGATGGGGTGCTGAACGCGGTGGCGCTCGAAACCGACCATGTGCACGAGTTGCTGCTCGCCGGCCCGGGCGCCGGCGGCCCGCCGACGGCGTCCTCGGTGCTCTCGGATATCCTCGACATCGCCCGCGGCACGCGGGTGCCGCCGCTCGGCGTACCGGTGGCGGAGCTGACGCCCTATCGGCGCGCCCCGATCCGCGAGCACGAGGGCGGCTATTACATCCGACTAAATGTCAGGGACGTGCCCGGCGCGTTTGCCGCTATTGCTACCCGCATGGGTGCTGCCGGTATTTCTCTCGAAAGCGTCATCCAGCGTCCGGATTTGCGTGTTAGCGAGCCGGGCGTGACGGGGACCGAGTCCCGCACGGTGGTGCTGCTCACGCACTCCACCATGGAGCAGACCGTCCGCGACGCTCTCCAGGCGATCAAGGGCGACGGCTTCATCGTCGGCGATCCGCAGATGATCCGGATCGAGCAACTCTAGGAGCGCTTTCGGGAAAGGTTGCAGACTTTTCCACCTCGAAAGCGCGACACATCAATGCCCAGGAGCATTTCACCGCTTCAACGAAGCGGTAAAGTGTCCGGGAGCCCTCCCGGCATTGCGGTTCGGGATGGCGACCGCATAGGCCACGTAATGCCCCGTGCGGCGGGGCAGGGAGTGTTCATGAAGCTCAGCAAATCCGATACCGACCGGCAGGCGGCCATCGACCGTTCGCTCACCCTCGAACTGGTGCGTGTCACCGAAGCGGCGGCGCTCGCCGCCGCCACCTGGCGCGGCAAGGGCGACGAGAAGGCGGCCGATGCCGCCGCCGTCGAAGCGATGCGCGGCGAGATGGGGAACGTCCACATCCATGGCCGGATCGTCATCGGTGAGGGCGAGCGCGACGAGGCGCCGATGCTGTTCATCGGTGAGGAAGTGGGCGCCGGCGACGGCCCGGAGGTCGATATCGCCGTCGATCCGCTGGAAGGCACGACGCTGTGCGCCAAGAACCAGCCGGATTCGATCTGCGTGCTGGCGATGGCCGAGCGCGGCGGGCTGCTGAACGCCCCAGACGTCTACATGCACAAGATCGCCATCGGCGCCGGCTACCCCGCGGGCCTCGTCGACCTCGATGCGGGCGCTACCGTCAACGTCAAGGCGCTGGCCAAGGCCAAGGGCGTACCGGTGAACGAGATCACCGCCTGCGTGCTGGATCGACCGCGCCATGCTGCGCTGATCGATGACTTGCGCACCGCCGGCGTCGCCATCAAACTGATCTCGGACGGCGACATCGCCGGCATCATCCACGCGGTGAACACTGAAGATACCGGCATCGATATCTATCTCGGCTCCGGCGGCGCCCCTGAGGGGGTCCTGGCCGCGGCGGCGCTGCGCTGCATCGGCGGCCAGATGCAGGGCAAGCTGATCCTCGATACCGATGAGAAGCGCGCCCGCGCGCTGAAAATGGGCATCACCGATCCGAACCGGAAATACCGCACCGACGAGCTGGCTTCCGGCGACGTGCTGTTCGCCGCCACCGGCGTCACCGACGGCACCCTGTTGAGCGGCGTGCGCTACGGCAAGAATACAGTTCGCACCAATACCGTGGTGATGCGCTCCTGGAGCCAGACGGTTCGCTGGATCACCGCGGAGCATCACCGCTAGCTTGATTGGGCGTAGCGCTTGTCGCGTTCTGCCCGTTCGAGGAGGGCGTTATGGCGAGCAAAGATGACGTGAAGGTCGAAGCGATGATGGCGGCGCTCGACCATCCGCTGAAGCCCGAAATCGAAGCGCTGCGTACAACCATCAAGTCCGCAGCGCCCGAGTTGGGTGAGCGGGTCAAGTGGAATGCGCCCAGTTATTATCTCGGCGCGCACGACATGGCGGCGTTCAACCTGCGTCAGAGCAGTTTCGTGCAACTGGTGCTGGTGTTCCCGGGAGGCCTGATGATCGAGGATCGGCGCGGGCTGCTCGAGGGCGACTCCAAGGATCGGCGCCTGTTGCGGTTCGACTCGATGGCCGATGTCGAGCACAAGCGGCCGGCCCTCGAGGCCGTGGTCAGGCAGTGGGTGGCGCTGGTCTCGGCGTTACCCTGAAATGAAAAGCGGGCCGCCCACTGGGCGGCCCGCTCGCATTCGGTAATCGGGAGCTTACGCTTCCTGGATGGCGCTGATCAGCCAGCGACTGCCGTTCTGGCGCTGGAAGGTCCAGACCTCGGTGGTCTCGGTGACCCGATCGTCGCCGGAGACGATCTCACCGGTGCCGCGGTTACGGGTGACGTCGCGGCTCTCGTAGCGCATCGCCACGCTCGCGTAGTCGGTGCCGTCTTCGCGCCAGGCTTCGGCCACGTCGCCGGCCAGAAGGTTCACATCGAACACCTCGTTGCGCAGGCCCTTGGAGGCGTTCTCGCCCAGTTCCTCGGCAAGGTAGCCCATCACTTCGGGCGTGGTGATCCGGCGGAGCGCCGCATAGTCCTCGCGCGAGTAGGCGTCCTGCATCTCCTTGAGCTGGCTCTCGAAAGTGCCGAGGTCCTGGTCGGTGATGCCGACCTCATCGCGCCGGCCGGCACGCTGCGAAGCTGCCGAGCGCGGGCCGCGCGGAGCCGCAGCGCCACCGCCGCCACCATAGGTGCGGGCCGTGTTCTGTGCCTCGTAGTTCAACGGGCCGCCGGCCATGGCCGGGCGCTGCTGCCGGCGCCTGAGGAAGAAGCTGACGATAAGGCCGATGATCGCCACCTGCACCAAGAGGGCAAGCATGCCGCCGAAACCGCCGAAGCCGAACCCGAACAGCATGCCGAACAGACCGGAGAACAGGAAGCCGCCGAGCAGCGCGCCGCCAAAACCGCCGAACAGGCTGGGGCGGGCCGGTGTCGTGGCATTACCCACGGTATTCCGCGTCGTGCTGTTGGTCATCGTGTTCTGCACCGGCGCCGTGGTGTTCGGCGACACCTGGGTAGACGGCACGCTCCGCTCGGTGCGGATGCCGCGGCTACCAAAGCTGCCGCCGCGCCGCGCTTCTGCGGTATCGACCGCAACCAGCGAGAAGGCCATGATCAGAGTGGCAAGGAGGGCCGAAAACCGGAAGCCCTTCGAAGCGAACATTGTGGTTCCCCATGTAAAACGTTGGGGTTGATATGGGGACCTTTGCCACCCGGCGCTAGACCTTTCGTCGCCCGCTTGTCCGTTTTTCATCGGTTCGCCGTCCGGCCCCTTGGCTGCCGCCCTGATCCCGGCGGGAAAACCGCCGTGGCACCCTCGACTATCACTTGCTTTCTGCTTACCTCGCGGGGTGATGGACGAGCCGCGCCCCAACTTCCTCGACGTATCGAATTCCGCCTTGGGCCGCGCCTGGGTGGATCGGCTCGATCCGGCGGCAGCGCGGACTGCCGCGGCCATCGGCCAGCGCACCAACCTCTCGGAGATCCTCGCCCGCATCGTCGCCGGGCGCGGAGTCGGCGTCGATGCCGCCGAGATCTATCTGCAGCCGACCATCCGCGAGCTGATGCCCGACCCCTCGACGCTCGCCGGCATGGATGCTTTGGCCGAGCGGCTGGCCAGTGCCATCACCGACAACGAGCCGGTGGCGCTGTTCGGCGACTATGACGTCGACGGCGCCTGCTCCTGCGCGCTGATGGCCCGCTACCTCAGGCATTTCGGGCTCGACCCCCAGGTGCACATCCCCGACCGCATCTTCGAGGGTTATGGGCCCAACACCACCGCGATCGATAAGCTGGTCGACGGCGGCGCCAAGCTGCTGATTACGCTCGACTGCGGCACCACCAGCGATGGCCCGATCGCCCATGCCCGCGAACGTGGCCTCGACGTACTGGTGATCGACCATCATTTGTTCGACGCCGAGTTGCCGCCGGCCAATGCGCTGGTCAACCCCAACCGTCCCGACGACATCTCCGGCCTCGGCTACCTCTGCGCGGCCGGCGTCACCTTCATGGTGCTGGTGGCGACCAACCGGCTGCTGAAGCAACGCGGCGACACGGGCGCGCCCAACCTGATGACGATGATCGACCTCGTGGCGCTGGCGACGGTCTGCGATGTCGTGCCGCTGAAGGGGCTGAACCGCGCATTCGTGGCGCGCGGCCTCGAGGTGGCGCGCACCGGTTCCAACCGCGGCATCGGTGCCCTGGCGCTGGCGGCGCGGCTTTCCGGTCCGCTCAATGCGTATCATCTCGGTTACCTGATCGGACCACGCATCAATGCCGGCGGCCGCATCGGCGATGCGGCGCTCGGCACCAGGTTGCTGTCACTCGACGACGAACAGCAGGCGCTGATGATCGCGGCGCAGCTCAACGAACTCAACAGCGAACGCCAGCGCATCGAAGTCGAGGCGGTGGAGGAGGCGGCCCGCGCCGCCGAGGCCGAGATCGGCGGCGGCGAGGGGCCGCCCGTACTGGTGCTGGCCTCGGCCAACTGGCACCCCGGCGTGGTCGGTCTGATCGCGGCGCGGCTGCGCGAGCGCTTCGAACGCCCGACCTTCGCCATTGCGCTTGCCCCCGACGGCACCGGCACCGGCTCGGGCCGCTCGATGCCGGGTGTCGACCTTGGTAGCGCCGTGATCGAGGCGGTAGAGCTGGGTCTCGCGGTGAAGGGCGGCGGGCACGCCATGGCGGCTGGCGTGACACTGAAGCCGGGGCAGCTCGGGCCGTTCCGTGCCCACGTCACCGACCGGCTGGGCAACAGCGTCAGCGCGGCGCGGGCGCTCACCGCGCTGGAGATCGATGCGGCGATGACGGCGCGTGGCGCCAACCCGCAATTCGTGCATGAGATCGAGCGGGCAGGGCCGTTCGGCGCCGGCAACCCACAGCCGGTGTTTGCCTTTCCGGCGCACAAGGCGAAGTTCGCCGAGATCGTCGGCGCCGGCGGGCATGTAAAGTTCACCTTGACCGCCGACGATGGTGCGCGACTCAAGGCCATTGCCTTCCGCGCCGCCACTACCGCGCTTGGCGAAGCGCTGCTGAGCGCCGGCAACGACACCCCGCTGCACATGGCGGGGACGCTGTCGATCGACCATTGGCAAGGCCGCGAAGAAGCGCAGTTCCGCCTGCTGGATGCGGCGCGACCGGGCGGTCGCTAGCCGCTCGAGCGGGTGCTCTGAGGGTTGAAAGTCATGCTTGCATATCCACTTATGACGACTAAAGTGCTGCCCTAATTCACGGGGAGCCCCGTTGCTCGGTCGCGTCTTTGCGGCCCCGCTGCGGCGCTGGTTTGGCCGCTCGGCGGAGCGGACTTAGTCTGGAATGTTGCGTCATGGATAAGCTTGCGGTTGAAACGAGGGCAGCGTCGCCCACGCCGTGGACCCATCTGCTCTCGACCGTTGCGGCCTTTCTCGGCAAGCGGCTGATCGGCCGCCCCAAGCACGGCGCGGTCACCATCACCTTCCCGAATGGCAAGACCCGCACCTTCGGCGACCCGTCGACCGGGGTGCATGCGCAGCTGACGCTGCACAACTTCAAGGTGCTGCAGAAGACCCTGCAGCGCGGCACCGTCGGCTTCGCCCAGGCCTATATCGACGGCGACGTCGAGATCGAGGACCTGACGGCGCTGTTCCGCTATTTCCTGCAGAACCGTGACGTGCTCGATAGCGGCGAGAACTCCTGGTACGGCCGCGCCGCCCAGGACTTCACCTACCACCTGAGCCGGCACAACTCGAAAGAGGGATCCAAGAAGAACATCTCCGAGCATTACGACCTCGGCAACGACTTCTATGCCGAGTGGCTCGACCCTTCGATGACCTATTCCTCGGCCCTGTTCACCTCCGACGAGCAGTCGCTCACCGATGCGCAGCACACCAAGTACCGCCGCGTCGCCGAGCTGGCTGGCGTCAAGGCAGGGCACCGCGTGCTGGAGATCGGCTGTGGTTGGGGCGGCTTTGCCGAAACCGCTGCCAAGGACTTCGGCGCCGAAGTCTACGGCATCACGCTCTCGGCCGAGCAGCTGAAATATGCCAACGAGCGCCTCGAGCGGCAGGGGCTCGACCAGCTCGCCACCATGCATTTCGAAGATTATCGCGATACCCGGGGCGATTTCGACCACGTCGCCTCGATCGAAATGATCGAAGCCGTCGGCGAAGAGCACTGGCCGAGCTACTTCAAGACCGTGCACGATCGGCTGAAGCCGGGCGGCACCGCGGCGATCCAGGCGATCACCATCGGCGAGCAGGATTTCCACGATTATCGGGCGCGTCCGGATTTCATCCAGCGCTTCATCTTCCCCGGCGGCATGCTGCTGACCAAGACCGCCATGCAGGAGCAGGGCGACAAGGTCGGGCTCATCCTCGAGAATGTCGAGACCTTCCGGCTGAGCTATGCCAGGACGCTGAAGCTCTGGCGCGAGCGCTTCCTCGACCGCTGGAACGACATCAAGAAGCTCGGCTACACCGAGGAATTCCGCCGCAAGTGGGTGTACTACCTCAGCTATTGCGAAGCGGGCTTCTTCGAAGGCTCGATCGACGTCGGCATCTACCAGTACCGGCGGCCGGCCTAATGGCTGAAGCGCGATGAAGCAGAGCTGAACAGCTCGGCTTGGATCGGTTCAAAAACCTCCTCCTACGGTGTGTTGTTACCATAGGGAGATGGAGATGGACCGGTCCACGGAGTTCGACGCCTGGAGCGTCGGCCACAACTACGAGCAGTATATGGGGCGCTGGAGCCGGCAACTGGCCGGGCGGTTCCTCGATTGGCTGAAGCCGCCGCGCGGCGCCGATTGGCTCGACATCGGCTGCGGCACCGGCGCCCTCACCGGCGCCATCCTCGAACGGGCGGCCCCGCACTCGATCCTCGCACTCGATCCGTCAGCGGATTTCGTCGCTTACGCCCGCAGGGCCGTCGGCGATGACCGCGCCAGCTTCATCGTTGGCGACGCCACGGCGTTGCCGGCGACCGCCAGCGTCGATGTCGTTGCGGCAGCGCTGGTTCTCAACTTCGTCCCGGACCGGGTGGCGGCGCTGCGCCAGATGCAGCGAGTGCTGAAACCGGGCGGCATGCTGGCCTTCTACGTCTGGGACTATCCCCGCGGCGGCATGGAAATGATCGACCTGTTCTGGAAGGCCGCGGCAGAAATCGAGCCGCACGCCGCCGCGCTCGATGAGGCGCTACGCTTCCCGTTCTGCACCGACGCTGGGCTGGCGGCGTTGTGTGACGATGCCGGTCTCGCCGCGCCTGATATCGAGACGATCGAAATCGACACCGAGTTCGCCGACTTCGAGGCCTTCTGGCATCCGTTCACGCTCGGGGCCGGGCCGGCCCCGGGCTACTGCATGAAACTGTCGGTGGAGGCGCGAGAAGCCTTGCGGCAGCGCCTGGCGAAACGGCTCGGCAACGGGCCGATCCGCCTCGCTGCGCGGGCCTGGGCGGTGAAGGCCCGGCGATAGCGGCAGTGTCAGATGCCGATACCGCCGACCGGCTCGGTTGCGGCGATCGTCTCGAACTTGGCGATCAGCAGCCGGCCGCGCGAGATCGCGTCCTTTACCTGCGGCAATGCCAGCGAAGCGCGATGTGCTTCGCTGCTTTCCCAGACCTCGGTAACATAGATGGCATCGGCGTCATCAGTGGCTTTGGCAACGACGTAGCTGATGCATCCGGCCATGGTGCCGCCCGGCGCCAGGATGGCGATGAGCTCGTCGCGCTTGCCCGGCGCTGTGGTGATCCGGCCGATCAGCCCGTACATCAGCCGCTCCCCACCAGCGTATCCCGATAGAACTTCAGTACCGCCTCCGCGTTGACGCCGACCGCGATGCTCTGGCTTGGCCGGCCGTCCCACGCGCCGGGCGGATAGTTCCGTCCATCCGGCTTGATGATGGTCTGCCCGATGGCGATGCCCTCGGTGACCACCCGGATGGCGCCGGTCTCGGTCTGGTAGAACTCGGGATGCAGCGCCAGCGCCACGGCGCTCGAATCGTGCACATAGAAGCCGTCGAGCCCGGCGCTCTCGCGGTGGAAGTTCTGGTAGAACGCCGAGATGGCGCGAACGAACGCCCCATCCTCGCCGGCGGCGGCTGCGAGCTCGGCCACGTAGGTTTCCGTCATCACTGTCGCCTGCGTCACGTCGAGCCCGGCAATGGCGATCGGCCACGCCGCACCGAACACGATGTCGGCGGCATCCGGATCGCCCCAGATATTGGCCTCGGCCACCGGGGTGACGTTGCCGGTATGGCCGTTGCGGCCGAAGGCGCCGCCCATCACCACGATCTGCTTGACCAGCCCGACGATCTCCGGCGCCTCGCGCATGGCGCGCTCGAGATTGGTCATCCGTCCCACCGCGATGATGGTGACCTCGCCTGGGTTGGCCTTCACCAGGTCGATGATCAGTTGATGCGCCGGGCGTGGATCGGCGGCGGCGGTGATATCAGGCAGGTCGATATCGCCCAGCCCGTTCATGCCGTGGACGAAGGTCGGTGGCGCATCCGGCTCGCCTACCAGCGGTGCGCCCGCACCCCCGGCCACCGGCGCGGAGAAGCCGAGTTTCTGCTTCAGATACAGGGCGTTGCGCGTCGTCGTCGCGATGTCGGCATTGCCGAACACGGTGGTGACGCCAATAAGCTCGATCCGCTTGTGGCGGGCGAGGAGCAGCAGGGCCATGGCGTCGTCGACGCCCGGGTCGGTATCGTAGATGACTTTGAGTGTTTGCATGCCCGCCATCATGCATGCCGCCGCCCGCCGCGCCAGTCTCGGCACCACGCTGCCCAATACTCTGGCAGCTCTGCCTCATCATGTAAGGCCGTGGGCAGTTGCGGCTCAGCCCGCGCTCGTTAGTTACGAGCGCCAAGTGTTCGGCGCGTTCGAGGACAAGGTCTCGCGCGCCCCTAAGCTTGCATTCGTGAAATTTGGGCGCATCTTTGCATAAAATATCCGGCGCCTAGTGCTCTCGTCCCGACGACGCACTTGTGCGAAACTCATTCCAGATGGCAGAACGCCAGCGGAATCGGTGATAACGGTTCCGTGAACAGCAGGGGTGACCTCTCGATGGCCAAGGCGCTCTACCTCGTGATCCAGAGCCGCGATAACTGGTGGGTCGATTTCGAGGGCAAGGCGCACGGCCCGTTCCCCTCCCGCTCCAACGCCGCCCTCGAAGCCCAGTCGCTGGCCCGTTTCCAGGCCCATAGCGGTCGCGAGGCCGAAGTGCTGGTTCCCGACGAGCAGGGCCGCTACTGGGTCGTCTGGTCGAGCCTCTCGGATAACGGCCGGACCTTCAGCCCGTATCGGGTGGCGAGTTAGGCCTGTCTCGAGCGCTTGGCTACCCCTCACCCTAACCCTCTCCCCAGAGGGGAGAGGGGACGTATGTGGCACGGCCGGTGAGCCCATCGCCCCCTCTCCCCTCTGGGGAGAGGGCCGGGGTGAGGGGCGCCAAGCACGCTGCGCCAACCCCTACTTGATCAACTTCCGCGGCACCTTGCGCACGAAGATCTCCTCGTGCCCGTCCTCATGCGCCCGGGTCATCCGGTGGACGCCGTCGAGGATCAGCCAGCGGCCCTTCAGCCGGGTGATCTCGATCGGGAACACCAGGCTCGCCGCCCGCACCCGTCGATATTCCTTGTCATAGCGATAGGGCGAGCGCAGCACCTGGCGGGGCGTCAGCGCATAGCGGTGCCCGTCGAGTTCCCACAGCGGCACATCGAGGTGCCAGAGCAGCTTGTCGATCGGAAACGCTTCGGACGGCAGGTCCAGCGCCCACAGCGCCTCGACGTTCCAATCGAAGGCGTACCAGTATTCTTCGATGGCCGGCGGCAGCTCGATCACGTCCCGGTCTCGCGTGTTGGCGGCTAAGCCATAGCACCTATTGGTGAAACCCGCATGACTCACGGTCGTGAGCCGGAAACATGACTTGACTAATCAGCATAGCGCGCTGATAGGTGACCCGTACAATCAACATATCTGGGTCCCGCCAATGTCCCTCAAGACGCTTGCCGCAACTGCTTTTGCGACACTCCTGCTCTCGGTGCCCGGCGCCGCTTTCGCAGAGGCTTGGACCTATGCCGATGGGTCAGGCACCACTGTGACTGTGAACCACGTGCCGACGCGCATCATCGCCAGCCAGGACGCGGCTGCCGGCTTGATCCCGCTCGGCATTCGTCCGGTCGGCATCTATGCCGACAGCGCCATCGCCGATGCCAAGGCGCTCGAAGGGCTTGACCTCACCGGCATCGAGATCATCGGCGAAGCCTGGGGCGAGGTCAGCATCGAGAAGGCCGCGGCCCTGAAGCCGGACCTGATCGTCGGTGAATGGTGGCCGCTCGACAATACCTGGAGCGGTGGGGCCGACGTGGTCAACGCCTTGAAGCCGCTGGCGCCGATCACCGGCCCGAAGCAGGGCGCTTCGATCGTCACCCTGATCGAGGATTACGAGAAGCTAGCGGCGAGCCTTGGCGCCGATCTCGCGGCTCCTGAGGTCGCCGCCGACAAGGCCGCTTTCGAGACCGCGCGTGACAAGTTCAAGGCGGCCGTTGCCACGAAACCCGATCTCTCGGCCCTTGCGGTCTGGGCCGGCACTGACGCGCTCTATGTCGCCGCCACCGAAGGTTCGTCCGAGCTGATGGATTTTGCCTCCTGGGGTCTCAAGCTGATCGACCCGGTAATTGCCGATGACCGCGGCTACTGGGAGACGCTGAGCTGGGAGAACATCGACAAGTACCAGCCCGACTTGATCCTCGTCGACAACCGCTCCAAGATCACCATGGAGACCGCCAAGGCCCAGGCCACCTGGACCACGCTGCGCGCCGCCGCGGCAGGGCAGGTGACCGACTGGCCGGCGTTCAGGCTGCGCAATTACGCCGCCTATGCCACGGAGCTCGATAAGCTCAGCGCCGCCATCGCCGCTGCCGACGTCAGCATCGGCGACTAGAGTATGTCGCCGGGCGGCACATCGGCGGGCCTGCCGCCGGCAGCCCGCGCCGGCGGCTTCGTGCTGCTGGCGGTGGCGCTCGTCGTGGTGCTGGCGCTCTCGATCACCGTCGGCGCCCGCCCGATCGCACTCAGCGACATCTGGAACGCCGTGACGGCGTTCGACCCCACGCAGACCAACCACAAGATCATTCTCGACCTGCGCCTGCCACGCACCCTGGTCGGCCTCCTGGTCGGCGCGGCGCTCGGGCTCTCCGGCGCGATCCTCCAGGGCGCGACCCGCAACCCACTGGCTGACCCCGGCATCCTCGGCATCAATGCCGGCGCAACGCTCTGCGTGGTGCTCGGCATTTCGGTGTTCGGTGTCACCCAGCTCTCCGGCTATGTCTGGCTGGCCTTCCTCGGGGCAGGGGCGGCGATGCTGGTAGTCTACCTTGTCGCCTCGCTCGGCCGCGAAGGCGCGACCCCGGTGAAGCTGGCGCTGGCCGGCGCCGCAGTCACCGCCGCGCTGACCTCGGTCACATCAGCCATTCTCATCACCAATGTCCAAACCCTCGACCAGATCCGCTTCTGGCAGGTTGGCGCACTGACCGGCCGCACCACCGACATCCTGATGCAGGTGGCGCCGTTCATCCTTGCCGGCATCGTCCTGGCGCTGCTCACCTCGCGCATCCTCGATGGCCTGGCGCTGGGCGACGATGTGGCCCGCGGTCTCGGCCTCAAGGTGCAGCGCGGTCGCGCCATGGTCGGCTTCGCCGCGGTGATCCTCGCCGGCGCCGCCACTGCTGCCGCCGGACCGATCGCCTTTGTCGGCCTCACTGTGCCGCATCTCGCCCGCGCCTTCACCGGCCCGAACTACCGCTGGATCCTGCCCTACTCGATGCTGCTGGCTCCCATCCTGCTGCTCGGTGCCGACATTGTCGGCCGCATCATCGTGCCGCCGGGCGAGCTGCAGGTCGGCATCGTTACGGCGGCGCTCGGGGCGCCATTCTTCATTGCGCTGGTGCGGCGCAGGAAGCTGGCTGAGCTGTGAGCGCCGCCTCGAGCTTTGCCCCGGTTGGCGCCGTCGTCGCGGTGCGCAGGCGCCTGCAGCGCCGCTATGGCCTCGTCGTGCTCGGCCTCGCGCTGCTGTCGCTGGCGGTGGCCAGCCTGTCGATGTCGATCGGCGACTATCCGCTGCCACTCGCTGACGTGGTGCGCTCGCTGCTCTCGCCCTTCACCGGCAATGCCGATGCGGCGAACGATTTCATCGTCCTCGGCGTGCGCTTGCCGCGCGTCATGGCCGGGCTGCTTTCAGGGGCGGCGTTCGGGCTATCCGGCATCGTTTTCCAGACCATCCTCCGCAACCCGCTCGCCAGCCCCGACATCGTCGGCATCACCACCGGGGCGAGCGCCGCCGCGGTGCTGGCGATCATCATCTTCAAGTGGTCGGGGCTCGGCGTCTCGGTGATGGCCTGCGGCGGCGCAGTGCTGACCGCGCTCTTGATCTACGGGCTCGCCTGGCGCAACGGCGTCACGCCTTACCGGCTGGTGCTGATCGGCATCGGCATGGCGGCGCTGGCCGGCGCAGTGGTGTCGTATCTCTTCACCCGCGTCCGCATCATGGAAGTGCAGGAAGCGCTGAGCTGGCTCACCGGCAGCCTCAACGGCTCGACCTTCGAGAACCTCACCCCGCTCGCCGTCGCGCTCCTCGTGCTGGTGCCGCTCGCGGCGGTGCTGTCGCGTTCGCTGCGCACGCTGCAGATGGGGGACGACGCGGCGCGGGCGCTCGGCACCCGGGTCGAGTTCTCCCGCCTCGGCCTGATCCTCGTGGCGGTGCTGCTCGCTGCTTTCGCCACGGCCGCCGTCGGCCCGGTATCGTTCGTCGCCTTCATTGCCGGCCCGATCGCGCGGCGACTGCTCGGACCCTCCGGCAATGTGCTGCTGCCGGCGGCTTTGGTCGGCGGGCTCGTCACCAACGCCGCCGATTTCGTCGCCCAGCACATGCTCGGCCGCAACCAGTTGCCGGTCGGCGTCGTCACCGGCGCACTCGGCGCCGTGTTCCTCATCTACCTGCTTGCCGCTGCCCATCGTTCGGGCCGCGGCGGCTGATTGGAGGCCCAAGATGACAGTGAACCACCAGCTCTCGGCCGCCGACCTGACGCTCGGCTATGGCGATCGTACCATCGTCGACAAGCTGAGCATCGACATCCCACCCGGCAAGTTCACCGTCATCGTCGGCGCCAATGCCTGCGGCAAGTCCACCTTGCTGCGCGGCCTGGCGCGGCTGCTGACCCCGAGCGCCGGCACGGTCTATCTCGATGGCCGCGCCATCCACCAGATGCCGACCCGCGAGGTCGCGACGCTGCTCGGCGTCCTGCCGCAGACCCCGGTAGCGCCTGACGGCATCACCGTTGCGGACCTCGTCGGCCGCGGCCGCTATCCGCACCAGGGCTGGTTCCGCCACTGGGTCGCCGCCGATGACGCAGCGGTCGCCACTGCGCTGCAAGCGACGGACACGCTCGATCTCGCCGGCCGCGCCGTCGACGAGCTCTCCGGCGGGCAACGCCAGCGCGTCTGGATCGCCATGGCGCTGGCGCAGGAAACCGAGCTGCTGCTGCTGGACGAGCCGACCACCTTCCTCGATATCAACCACCAGGTCGAAGTGCTGGACCTGTTGACCGATCTGGTGCAGCAGCGCGGCCGCACCGTGGTCGCGGTGCTGCACGACCTCAACCTCGCCTGTCGCTACGCCGACCACATCGTCGCCATGCGCGACGGCAAGATCGCGGCCTCCGGCCCGCCGGCCGAAGTGGTGACGGCAGCGCTGGTGAAGTCGATATTCGGCATGGACGCCGAAGTGTGTGACGACCCGGTGTCGCACACCCCGATGATCGTGCCGGTCGGACGGCATCGGGTGAAGCCGCGGCTGAAGGCGGCGGCGGAGTAGGGCGGGGGCTGCTTGACTGATGGAGACGGCCCCCTCCCGGCCTCCCCCATAAAGGGGGAGGTGAAGAGTCGAGGCTCTGTCGTCGATCGTACCCAGTGAACCGGCAGGGCACCTTCCCCTTCATGGGGCAGGATGGGAGGGGGCCGTCTCTGTCAGTCGGCACCCCTTCGCTGGTTAGTCCTGGCGCTCGTCGTGCCGGGCGAGGAACTCGCGTACCGCGTCCCAGAACAGCGGTTTGTTGACGGCCTCGTGGCCGACATTGGCGATGATGGAGAGTTCTCCGGCGCCGAGGTGCCGGTAGAGGCGATCGGCTTCATCGATCCCGCCCAGTTGGTCTCGATCGCCCATGATCACCAGGGAGGGCACCGAGATCGATGCGAGCTGCCGTTCAGTGTAGGTGGGTACTGTGAGCCAAAGCGTGGAGATCTGCTTCAGGAACGCCCGCCAGTAGTCCGGACCGTAATGGTGGGCGTGCGCGACCTTGATCTGTTCGAAATATGGGCCGAACTCCTTGGCCAATCGATCGAGGTCGACCTCGCCTGGCACCGAAAACCCCCATGAGCGAAGCCCTTCCAGCATAGCTTGGGTCAGTCGGCTTACCGTGCCGCCCATGACCAGTGCCCCGGCCTTGCCCGGATGCCGCAACCCGAACTCCAGCGCAGTCTGCCCGCCATCGCTATAGCCGATGATCAGCGGTTTCCTGAGACCGAGCGTTGCGATGAAGCCGGCGACATCGTCGGCGAACTGCGCGTAGCTCATCTTCTGGGCAGGGTTGTTGGTCCTGCCGTGTCCGCGGGTATCGAGCGCGAGGACGCGATAGCGGTCGGCCAGCTGCGGCATCGCCGCGCCCCAGGAGTCGGCGGTCGCCGTGCCCCCGTGCAGCAGCAGCAGCGGCTGCCCGCGGCCTTCCTCGAGGTAGTGCACCTCGAGGTCGCCAATCATCACGCTATGCGATTTGGCGCTCATTGTTCGTCGAGCCACTTTCCCATCAGGTCGATGATGTAGTTGGTGCCCGCCTCGCGATCGGCCATCTTGTCGAGCCCGTCGAGGAAGGCGCCGTCTTCCTTCACCACCATGCGGGTGCCGGCGGCTTCCGGGAAGAACTCGACGGTCGCCAGCGACACCGAAATGCGCGCGCCGTTCTTCAGCATCTCGTAGGTGTAGATGATGCGGTTGTCGGGCACGATGTCGCGATAGGTGACGTCGAACACATAGGTGTCGCCGCCCATCTCGGCCTCGTTGAACTCGCGGCCGCCGACGCGGAAGTCCATGACGTCCTTCGGCTTGTCCGGGCTCGGCGAGCCGAACCACTGGCGCTTGAATTCGGGATTGGACCAGGCGGAGTACACCTTGCTCGGAGCATGCTTGTACTTGCGTTCGACGGTGAAGCTGCCGTGGGCGATGGAACGTTCGGTCATTTGGGTTTCCTCTGTCTAGGCTTGGTTGATGACATTGAATTCGAGGTGGGTGACGCCGGGCGAAGCCGTGACCACCCGGGTACGGGCGAGCTCGATCTGAGCATCGCCAAGTCTGTCGAACAGGCGCGTACCGCCGCCAAGCAGCACACTGACCACCTGGACGCGGATTACGTCGGCGAGGCCGGCGCGCAGCACCTGCTGAGCGGCGGAAGCGCCCATCACCACCACGTCCTTGTCGCCTGCCGCCTCGCAGGCCTGCCGCACGGCGCTCTCCACTCCGTCTGTGACGAAGCGGAAGCTGGCGCTTTTCATCTGCTGTTCGGGCTTGGGGTTGTGGGTGAGGACGAACGACGGCACCGGGTAGGGCGTGTCGTTCCAGTGCTGCAGGCCCACATCATAGGTGCGACGGCCGACGATCGTTGCGCCGACCGTGCTGAAAGCCAGATCGATCTCGGCCGCGTCCTGGGCCTCGGTGCTGCTGTAGCTGCCATCACCCGCCTTGGTGCCGCTGCTGGCGAACATCCACTCGTGCAGCCGCTCGCCGCCGACTCCCATACCGTCGCGAACCGAGACGTTCGGGCCTGCGATGTAGCCATCGAGCGACATCGAAAAACTCAACACGACTTTGGCCATTCGATCCTCCTGGGCAAAGCTCGCCCGTTACCGGAAACGCTGCTTCCGGCCGATTGTCTCAGTTCTGTCGTCCATGACGCGCTGGTGGGGCGCTACTTCACCGGCTTGTCCGGGCCGCTGGGCAGCGCGTCGAGGAACGCCCCCAGCCGATCCAGCCGGTGCTCCCAGCCGATGCGTCGATCATTGATCCACTTCTCGGCCATGCTGAGCGCTCCCGTGTCGATGGTGCAGGTCCGCACCCGTCCCACCTTCTGCGTCGTCACCAGCCCGCTCTGTTCCAGCACTTGCAGGTGTTGCACGATGGCGGGCAGGCTCATCTTGAACGGCTCGGCCAGCTCGCTGACCGATGCGGATCCCCGGCTCAGTCGTTCGATCATTCGCCGCCTGGTCGGGTCGGCCAATGCCTGGAACATGAGATCGAGGGGCTCTGTCTCTTGGTTAAGCATGATCTTAAGTATCTTGACGCAGTGGCGCTGTCAATACCTAAGTCAATGCTTAAGTGTCTAGTTGGCTGAGATGCTGACGGCCTGAACGGTCCAGGCGCTGGGCGGCTGGTCATCGATACGCTTGACCGAAATCAGCTTGGGCGGTCCGCTCAACTGGCCAAAGTAACTGGCAAAAGCGGAGTCCGCCGCGTCGCGACCGATACCGATCCGCATGATGCCGTCGATGGGGCAGAGCCGCGTGGCGTCGAACAGGTACCACCGATCGCCGAGATAGGCCTCGAACACGGCGTGGAAATCCTGCGGGATCAGATCGAGCGCATAGGCCGAGACAAATCGGGCAGGGATGCCCAGCGCCCGGGCGAAGGTGATGCCTAGATGCGCGAAGTCACGGCACACGCCGGCCCGCAGCGTAAAAGTGTCGTAGGCCGAGGTGCTGACGTCGCTGGAACCTTCGAGATAGTCGACGTTCTCGAAAATCCAGTTGCAGATCGCCGTCACCTTTTCGTGCCCGTTGGCGATGTCGCCGAATGTGCGCCAGGCGAACCGCCCGAGTTTGTCGGACTGGCAGTAGCGCGATGGCGACAGGTGGCCGAACACGTCGAATGGCAGTGCCGCGACGGGTACCTGTGCGATCTGGCCGGGGTCGCCGACGAACGGCATCGTTTCGATATCAGCCGTGTAGCTGATCTGGTGTTGGCCGAAAGGTAGCACCATGCGGCGATAGCGATTGCCCGTCTCCGGCACCACATGCGAGTCGGTCGGCACGCCGCTCGAGATGCTGAACCGTTCGGCAAGAATATTCTGGCCGGCATTGCGCTGCGCCTCGATATTAAGGATCAGCGTCGTATCGGTCGCCACATCGTATTGCAGGCTGCAGTTCACGGAAAACTTCATCGCACCACCCAGTTGTATGCGCCTCAATTCGGGGCAGGTCGGGAAGTTCCGCGGAACCGCCGCGACAGTTCGACTGTTCTGACCAGGGGAACAAAAGCGGAAGCGGCGATGACTGTTCTGAGAGTACGCCACACCACGACGTACAGCTACGCACGGCCAGTGCGCTTTGGCCAGCACCGGGTGCTGTTCCGCCCGCGCGATAGCCACGACCAGCGGCTGCTGAGCTCGGCGATCACCGTGTCTCCGGACGCAGAGATCCACTGGATCCACGACGTGTTCGGCAACTGCATCACCGTCGCGGAGTTCGGCGAGGCGGCCAGCGAGTTGCGCTTCGAGACCGATATCATGCTGGACCACACGCCACTGACTGTGCCGCGGTTCAAGACTGAGGAGCGGGCCAAGTCGTGGCCGTTCGATTATGACGCCGAGACGCTGCCGGACCTTGCTCCCTACATGCGGCCGCACCATCCGGCGCCAGAAGTCGAGGCGTTTGCCAGGAAGTTCGCCCATTCCGGCGTGGCGATGGAGACCGGACACCTGCTGATGACCATGACCGCCGGCATCCGGGAGAGTTTCAGGTACTCGCGCCGCACCGACCCTGGCACGCAGCTGCCGCTACAGACGCTGACCACTGGCACCGGCACCTGCCGCGACTTCGCACTGATGATGATCGAAGCTTGCCGCAGCCTCGGTTTCGCCGCGCGTTTCGTTACCGGCTACATCTATGTGCCGTCGCGGGATACGGGCATGGCCATGCGTGGCGGTGGCGCCACCCATGCCTGGGTACAGGTTTTCCTCCCCGGCGCCGGCTGGGTCGAGTTCGACCCGACCAACGGCATCATCGGCAACAAAGATCTGATCCGGGTTGGCGTCGCGCGGGAGCCGAGGCAGGCCAAACCGCTCAGCGGCAGCTTTATCGGCGACCGTGCGGATTATCTCGGCATGGACGTGCAGGTGAACGTCACTGCCGATGGTGGGCATCACAAAGTGCAGGTCGAGGCTGAGGCGGCGGGGCGGCGTCTGCGCGAGGCCAATGCAGCGAGCCTTGCCGGACAGAATTAGCCTTCCGGACCATTGCGCAGGCGGACCAAGTCGTTACACCTCGGGGCCGCAACAATCGGACTTCGGGAGAGCACGAGAATGGCCGGCAGCGTCAGGTGGGGGATATTGGCAACCGGCTGGATTGCCGAGCAGTTCGTGAAGGATCTGAACCAGCACGGCCATAAGGTGACCGCGGTCGGCTCGCGTAGCCAGCAGAGCGCCGACAAGTTCGCCGCCGAGTTCGGCATCCCCAAGGCGCATGGCAGTTACGAGGCGCTCTGCGCCGATCCCGATGTCGACGCCATCTATGTCGCGACGCCGCACCCGATGCATGCCGACAACGCCAGGCTGGCGCTCAACCACGGCAAGCACGTGCTGATCGAGAAGGCCTTTACCGTCAACGCCCGTGAAGCGCAGGAGATCGTCGATCTCGGGGCCAGCAAGGACCTCGTCGTGCTCGAAGCGATGTGGACCCGCTTCCTGCCGCACATGCTGCGCATCCGCGAGATCGTCCGCTCGGGCGTCTTGGGCGAGATCCGCTCGGTGGTCGCCGACCATACGCAGGACCTGTCGGATGACCCCAAGCACCGGCTCAACGCGCTGGAGCTCGGCGGTGGGGCGCTGCTCGATCTCGGCATCTATCCGATCTCGTTCACCTTCGACGTGCTCGGCGCACCCAAGACCATCGCCGCCACTGCGCGGCTCAAACAGACCGGAGCGGATGGCACCGTCGCGACGATGTTCACCTACGGGTCCGGCGCCATCGCGCTGACGCTGTCCGGCAGCGATACTGCCGGGCGCAATATCGCCACCATCCACGGCACCGAGGGTCGCATCGAGATCGACAAGGTCTGGTACACCCCCACCAGCTTCCGCCGCTACGACGCCAGCAACAGCGTGGTCGAGGAGTATGTCTCGAAGGTCGAGGGCCGCGGCATGCAGTACCAGGCCGCCGAGCTCGAACGCCTCGTCGCCGAGAAGCGGACCGCCGGCACTATTCTCTCACCCTCGGAGAGCGTCGCCATCATGACCTGCCTCGACACCATCCGGCAGCAGATCGGGCTGAAATACCCGACCGAGTGATCCGCCTTTCCCTGTTCGATCTCATATTCGGAGGAAACTGATGAAGTATCGCTATCTCGGCCGCAGCGGCCTGTTGGTCTCGCGCCTTTGCCTCGGCACCATGACGTTCGGCAACTCGCAATGGGGCTGCGACCAGGAGACCTCGAGCGCCATCGTCAAACGCTTCGTCGAAGGCGGCGGCAACTTCATCGATACCGCCAACGGCTATTCCGGCGGCGCCTCGGAGACCATGCTCGGCGTGGCGCTCAAAGACCACAGCCGCGACCAGCTGGTGATCGCCACTAAGTGCTGGTTCCCGGCCGACCCGGCAGTGACCTCGCGTGGGCTGAGCCGCAAGCACATCGTCGAAGCCTGCGAGAAGAGCCTGAAGCGGCTCGATACCGACTACATCGACCTCTACCAGTTCCACGGGCCCGACCCCTACACCCCGATCGAAGAGAGCCTCCGCGCCGCCGACGACCTGATCCGCGCCGGCAAGATCCGCTATCTCGGCTGCTCGAACTTTTATGGCTGGCAGATCGCCAAGACCAACGGCGTCGCCGCGCTCAAGGGCTATGAGCCGCTGGTTTCGGCGCAGCATCTCTACAACCTCGTCCGCCGCGACATCGAGCGCGAGATCCTGCCGGCCTGCGACGACCAGGGCCTCGGGATGATCTGCTGGAGCCCGCTCGCCGCCGGCATGCTCACCGGCAAGTACCGCGGCGAGGATAAGCCCGACGAGAAATCCCGCATCGGCCAGCAGGCGGCGATCACCCTGCCGCGCTACTGGTTCGAGGATTCGCTGAAGATGATCGACAAGGTCGTCGAAGTGGCGGGCCGCCTCGGCCGCACTCCGAGCCAGGTGGCGCTGAGCTGGCTGCTTGGTGACACGAGGGTCACCGCCGCCATCATCGGCGCCCGCCGCGTCGACCAGGTCGCCGAAAACCTCGACGCCGGCGATTTCGACTTGCCGGCAGAGGTGCGTCGGGAACTCACCGACGCCATGCCGCTGAAGCTCGGCTACCCGTACGAATGGATGGACACCAACCTGCCGGGCACGTTCGGCAAGGCGGAGTTCGAACCGACGCACACGCAGCGGCTGCCGTAGGGATAGTCACCGGCGGCGCAGTGATCCTCCCCCGCGTGGCGGGGGAGGGGGACCAGCGAAGCTGGTGGTGGGGGCGGCCAAACCATCAGTCTGCCTTCTCCCGTGGGGGCGAGGCCGGCGCCTCAGTTCCAGTCCGGCTCCCCAGCAAACCGGTGCCCGCTGATCCACTCCTGATCCAGCTCCACCCCCAGCCCCGGCGCCATCGACACCTGCATCTTGCCGTCCCTGACCTGCAGTGGATTTGGCGACGCCCACGCGAGACCGTCCGCCCGCCGGGTGCACTCGATGCGTGGGCAGTTGAACACCGACGCAGCCAGCTGCTGGCTCGCCGCATTCATCAGCAGCCCGCTGACATTGTGCAGCGTGATCGGTGTGCGATAGAGCGCCGCGAGGTCGGCGATCGCCTTGGTGCCGGTGATGCCGCCCGAGCTGATGATGTCGGGCTGCAGGCAATCGACCGCCTGGTGCTGGAGGAACGGCAGCGCCCCCTCCGGCAGTTCGATATTCTCGCCGGTCATGATCGGGATATTGGTCGAACGCCGCAGCGCCAGCCAGTTCTCCGAAAAGCCCGGCTGCAGCGGATCCTCGTAGTAGATCGGCTTGATCGCCTCCACCGCCTCGGCCACCGCGATGGCGCTCGGTGCATCGAGCTCGTTATGGCAGTGGACGATGATGTCGATCTCGTCGCCGAGGTGCTCGCGCGCCAGCTCGTAGGAGCGGCCGATCTTGCGGATATCGCCGGGCGACAGGCTCGGCGCGTATTCCTGCATCGGCACGCCGATGGCGTCGTGGATATCGACCTTGAAGGTCTTGAAGCCATGCGGATCGGATTTCAGGTCGGCGGCCGCTTCGGCCCAGGCGCCGGCATCGGTCAAATCGAAATGCGGGCAGTGCGAATAGAGTTCGAGCTCGGTGCGGAAGGCCCCGCCGAGCAGCTTGTGCACCGGCTGCTTCAGCAGTTTCCCCGCCAGGTCCCACAGCGCCATGTCCAGCCCCGAGCAGATCATGATGTGCGCCGGGCGCTGCCGATAGGCGTAAAACAGGTTGTGGTGGTGCACCCCGATATCGAGCGGATCCTTGCCGATCAGCTGAAGGTGCGGCAGCCGCGCCCCGCCCTCGGCATGGGTGAGCAGCGCTGCCCGCACCAGGTCGCCATCGAGGTCGCCGCACTCGCCATAGCCGGAAAGGCCGGCATCGGTATCGATGCGGACGAGGCAGAAGCCGCTGTCGAGCCGCAATGCCTTGATCGCGGTGATCCGCGCCTGTCCGCGATCCCCCTCCGACAGATGACCCACAGCCGACATCGAATACTCCCCTCTGTTTGCTGCCTTCTATAGCGAGGAGGGGCAGGGCGGCAAAGGCCGTCAGATGCCGCGCCCACCGCGTTCCGGGATATCCAGCCCCAGGTGCGAGCGCAGCGTCGTGCCTTCGTATTCGGTGCGGAACAGCCCGCGCTGCTGCAGGATCGGCACCACATCCGAAAAGAACAGCCCGGAGCCTTCGGGATGGTAGGTCGGCATCACCACATAGCCGTCGCAGGCGTCCGCCAGAAAGCGCTCGGCCATCTGGTCGGCGATCTGCTCGGGGCTGCCGGTCAGCGTCCAGTGCCCATCCGAGCGGCCGGTAAGCTTCACCAGTTCGCGCAGCGTCCAGCCGTCATTGAGCGTCAGATCGGCAAAGATCTTGTAGCGGCTCTGCCGGCCCTGCACCGCCGACACATCCGGCAGCGCCTCGCGTGGGATCGGCTTGTCGAGATCGAAGCCGGACAGGTCGACGCCGGGGATATAGCTGTTGAGCTTGCGCAGCGACGCCTTGATGTCGATGAACTCGCCCAGCTCCCGCTCCGTGGCTTTCGCCTCTGCCTCGGTCGCCCCGATGATCGGAGTGATGCCGAGCAGCAGCTTCACTCGGCGCGGATCGCGGCCGGCAGCGCCGACGCGGGCCCGCATGTCGCGGGCGAATTCGAGGCTGTCCTCCAGCGTCTGCTGCGCCGTGAACACCCCCTCGGCCGTCTCGGCGGCAAAGCCGCGGCCGATCGGCGAGGCGCCGGCCTGGAACAGCACCGGCCAACCCTGCGGCGGGCGCTGGATATTGAGCGGCCCGGCCACGTCGAAGAACTTGCCGTGGAAATCGGTCGGCCGGATGTCGGCGATGTCGCCGAACTGCCCGCTGGCCCGGTCGATCTTCAGCGTTTGCTGGTCCCAGCTGTCCCATAGGCGCTTGGCAATCTCGACGAACTCGGCCGCCTGGGCATAGCGCACATCCTGGTCGGGCAGGGGCGTTGCACCATAGTTCTTCTCGCCAGTGGCCGAGGTGACGATGTTCCAGCCGGCGCGGCCGCCCGAAACGCGATCGAGCGAGGCGAACTGCCGGGCCACCGTATAGGGCTCGGAGAAGCTGGTCGAAACGCTCGACACCAGTCCGACCCGGCTGGTGAAGGCCGCGAGATACGAAGTCAGCACCACCGGCTCGAACGCGTTGAGCACCGGGTTTACCCCGAGCGCCTTGGGGTCGAGCGAGGGGATATCGGCAAAAAAGATCGCGTCGATCTTGGCCGCCTCGGCTGCCTGCGCGAACGCCACGTAGAAGCCCGGCGTGTTGGCGAGCTCGATATTGCTGCCGCTTCGGCGCCAGGCGCCCTGGTGGTTGCCGCCGCCCGAAACGAGCACGGCGATGTTCATCTTGTCGTGGCCGGAGGGCCGGGCGCTGGGCATCATCGAGGTCCTGGTGGAAATGGCTTGGGCGCCGGCTGCTGCCGGCGCCCGCATGCGGATCGATCCGGCGATCAGCTCTTCGGCTTGGGTTGCACCCAGTTCGAGGCGTTCTGGCCGATATTGACGCCCGGCGCCTCGAGGTTGAGGTCGGAGATGCTGTAGGCGGCGAGGATCTCGGCGTACTTGCCGTTGTCGAACAGGATCTTCAGCGCCGCCTCGATGGCGCTGGCGAGCTCGGTGTTCCCCTTGTCGACGATGAAGCCGATATAGAGGTCGCCCAGTTCCGGCGCCGGCACGAGGATCTGGCCCGGGTTCAGCCCGGCCGCCTCACGAAAGCGCCCCACGGCGGTGGCCGAGATATCGGCGCGCGGCAGCCGGCCTGACTGGATCGCCTGGTCCTTGGCGGTGGCATCGGGGAACTCGATGAAGCTGGCCGGCTTCAGCCCCTTGCTCTCGCACTGCGACAGCGCCTTGAAGATGATGTTGGTGGTGCCCTGCACCACGCCGAGATCGCGCCCGCAGAGGTCGAACACTGTCTTGATGCTGTCCTTGTCGGCTTCGTCGATCAGCAGCTGGAAGGTCAGCCGGGTGTGGTCGATGAAATCCACCTGTTCGCGGCGCAGGTCGTTGTCGCCGAGATCGCCCAGCGACACATCCGAACGGCCTGACTTCACCCCGGCGATCAGCTGCTGGAACGGCGCTTCGGTATAGACCGGCTTGACCCCGAGGATTTCGGTCACCGCGTTGAACAGCTCGATCTCGTAGCCGGTGAACTCGGTGGTGCCTTCCTTGAAGAACGAGTGCGGCGCGTAAACCGTCGAGGCGCCGACATTCAGCACGCCTGCATCGCGGTACTTGGCCGGCAGCAGGGCACGGGCGGCTTCGGTCGCGGCATCCTGGGCGAAGACCGGAGCGGCGAACAGCGGCGCAGCGACGGCGAGCGTCAGGCCGGCGGCACGTAGCACTTTGGTTACGAGTGATGAGAGCTTGGTCACGGTCAGTCTCTTTCTTGCATGATGGGCGTTTGCCCGGTTGTTCAGGCGCGGTCGCGCCGGCCCTCGGCCGGAGCGAACCTGAAATGATCCTTGAGGAACTCGGCGGTGCGCGGCTGGCGCGGCCGGCTGAAGATCTCGCTTGCCGGTCCGTCCTCGATGATGCGGCCGGCATCCATCACCGCGATCCGGTCGCCTGCCTCCTCGGCAAAGCGCATCTCGTGGGTGACGACCACCATGGTCATGCCGTCGCTGGCGAGGGCCTGCATCACCCCCAGCACTTCGCCCACCAGTTCGGGGTCGAGCGCGCTGGTCGCCTCGTCGAACAGCATGACCCTGGGGTTCATCGCCAGCGCCCGGGCGATGGCGGCGCGTTGCTGCTGCCCGCCCGAGAGCTGGCTGGGGTAGCTGTCGTGCTTGTCGGCGAGCCCGACCCGCGACAGCAGGTCGGTCGCGCTGCGCATGGCGCTGGCACGGCTCGCGCCGAGCACCTGCACCGGACCCTCGATAACGTTCTCCAGCACCGTGCGGTGCGAAAACAGGTTCACATGCTGCGATACCAGCCCGACCCGGCTGCGGAATGCTGCAGCCTCCCGCCCGGTCCACGGCTTCAGCACGCCGTTGCGCTCGGTATAGCCGACCCGCGTCTCGTCCAGCACCACGGCGCCGCTGTCGAAATCGGTGAGCGCATTGAGGCAGCGGAGCAGGGTGCTCTTGCCCGAGCCGGAGGGCCCGATGATGCAGCGCACCTCGCCCTGCCGGACATCGAGATTGACCCCGTCCAGCACCCGGTTGGCGCCGTAGCTTTTGGTCACGTTGCGCACACGGATCAGCGCCGGCGCTTCCGTCGCGACGCGCAGGTCGGGCGGGGCGTAGTTCATCGCGCCACCCCGGCCGCAAAACGCCGCTCCAGGAGGCCCTGGACGAAGGTGAAGATGATGGTCAGCACCAGGTACCAGATGCTGGCGACGATCAGCAGCGGGATCACCTGATAGTTGCTGGCATAAATCCCCTGCGCCCGGGTCATCAGGTCGCCGACGCCCACCACCGAGACCAGCGAGGTGGCCTTCAACAGGTTGATCATGTCGTTGCCGAGCGGTGGGATGATCGATTTGGCCGCCTGCGGCGCGATTACCCGGCGGAACGCCTTGGCCCGCGTCATTCCCAGCGCGATCGCCGCCTCGACCTGGCCTGGCTGCACCGACAGCAGCCCGCCGCGGATGATCTCGCCCATATAGGCGGCCTGGTTCAAGCCGATGGCGATGAGGCACGCCACCAGCGGGCTCAGCAGCACGTTGGTATCGCCATAGAGTCCGATATCGGTGAACGGGATGCCGAAACCGAGCTCAGGAAAGAAGGTGCCGAGATTGTACCAGATGAGGATCTGCACCAGGAGCGGCACCGCCCGGAACAATCCGAGATAGCCCACCGCGATGGTCTTGATCAGCGGGTTGGCCGACATCCGCATCAGCGCAATCACCAGCCCGCCAACGAGCCCGATGACGGCGGACAGGAAGGTGATCAGCAGCGTCGTCACGAGGCCCTGGAGGATGATCGGCGCGGTCAGGAACTTGCCGATCGAATCCCAGCGCATCGCCGGGTTGGTCGCCACTGCCGATACCGCATAGGCGGCGATCAGCACTGCCACCGCCCAGACCAGACCACTCCGCAGCCGGTGCCGGTGGCCTGAACGCGGGCGTTCCACCGCCCGGTCTTCGAGCGGCACGGCGCCCCGTTCGGCGATATCGAGCGTCAATTGCGTCAAGCCCAGCCCCCGCTGCATCCGGGAAGGATACAGTGTTGATTAAATCGACTGGATTAGTAGTCTATGCGTCGGAACCGGTCGAGGAACTCCGGCAGCGCGCCGGTCGCGGGTGACGAAAAAACCTGCCCTCGGAGAACGTTAGCTTAGGACGGACGTTTCAATCGGGACGTTTTGCGTCGTGACCCAACCCGCAAGGAAGCACGCATGAACGAAGCGCAGCCACGCCTCTCCATCCTCATTATCGGCGGTGGCGCCAGTGGCGTGCTGCTCGCCGCGCACCTCCTGCGCAGCGTCGCCGATATCCGCGTCACGCTGGTCGAAAAGCGCCCGAGCCTCGGCCGCGGTGTCGCCTATTCGACCCGTCAGCTCGACCATGTGCTGAACGTCGCGGCGCCAGGCATGAGCGCCTATGCCGATGATCCCGATCACTTCTGGCGCTGGCTGCACGATCGGAAACTGGTAACCGAGGCCGAACGCTTCGTCTTCGTGCCGCGCCGCCACTACGGCAGCTATCTCGCCGACGTGCTGACCGAAGTCGAAGCCACGGCGCCCGGCCGGCTGCACATCGTCCACGACGAGTGCATCCACGTCCTGACGACCGGGGCAGGGGTGGAAGCCAGGCTCAGCAGCGGCGCCAGCCTTGTGGCCCATGCCGCCGTGCTGGCCGTGGGGCACGAAACCAACCCGGCCCGCGCCAAGGGCATTGCCGTGCGCGTTGGCTCCGAGGCTGACACCCCGCTCGATCCCGATGCCCCGGTGCTGCTGCTCGGCTCGGGCCTCTCGATGGTCGATGCCTGGCTGTCGCTGGCCGAAGCCCAGCATCGCGGCCCGATCACCGTCGTCTCCCGTCACGGCCTCCTGCCCAAGGCGCACCGCCAGGTGGCGCCGATTCCGCTCGAGGCGGCCGATGTGCCGTTCGGCACCGAGCTCCACTATTTCACCGCCTGGTTCCGCGACCTGGTCGAAGAAGCGGCGGGGCGTGGCGAGGATTGGCGCAGCGTCGTCGATGCGCTCAGGCCGTTCAACCAGCGGATCTGGCAGAACTGGTCGCTGGGTTCCCGCCGCCGCTTCCTCAGCCATGTCAGGCCGTTCTGGAACATCCACCGCCACCGCCTGCCGCCGGAACTCCACGCCCGGCTGGAACAGGCAGTGGGGGCAGGGCAGGTCCGCCTCGTTGCCGGCACCTATCTCGATATCGAGCGGCGGGGCGCCGAAATCCGCGCCACCGTGCGCCGCAAGGGCGCCAGCAATCTCACCTTCTTCGACGTCGCCCGCGTCTATGATTGCGGCGGCATCAGCGTCGACGTCGAGCAATCGAGCAACCCGGCCATCCGCGCGCTCCTCACCCGCGGCGACATCCGCCCCGATCCCCTGCACATCGGCCTCGAAGTGGATACGGAGTGCCGCACCATCGACCGCTTCGGTACGCCGTCAGACCGGCTGCTGGCAGTGGGGCCGCTGACCCGCGGCACCTTCTTCGAGATCGAGGCGATCCCGGATATCCGGGTGCAGTGCGCGGAACTGGCGAAGCGCGTGCTGGGCGAAGCCGCCGCCCGCGCCTTTGGCTGAGCCTCAGTTCCTCGACGCCTTCTGCGTCCACATGCCGAGCCGATTGGTCACGGCCACGAGGAAGGAAATGGACCACCCGACCATGATGATGCCGCTGAGCCCCTCGAGCGACGCGAAGAACTGCCAAGGCTCCTCGGTCTGCACCACGCCGCCGCCGATCGTCGTGAACGTCGCCGCCGAAAAGTAGAGCGCTGTGTGCACCGAGTCGATCGCGCCGGTAACCACATAGATCGCGGCGTAGACGGCGATCTGCACCAGGTGCAGCACGAACAGCAGATAGACCACGAGCCCCATGGTGGTGATCTGCCACGTCTGCGCCATCCCCTCGGGCCGCGCGCTCAGGCGGGTCACCAGCCGCGAGATCAGGCTGAGGCCGGCAATCTGAATCAGCACCGCCGCGGTGAGGCCAACGGCCAACCAGCCGAGTTGCAGCAGAATGAGATCGGTCACCGAGCCCTCCAGGAACGATCATTATCCATCGCCGCACAGAATAGCGAAGCCGACAAAAACTGTCCGTGACAACCGAACCGAGCCCGCCAGTGGTTCACCCCGCATGAGGTTAGAGTGCGAGCCAGTCTCGACACCCATTGGTCGGGCCGATACCGTCTGTGCTTGTCGCGAGCGCCAGTTGAAAGACATGCTTCCGAGATGATCACGGCTCTCCGGACGCTCGGCATCACTCTGTCAGTCGTGATCCTGGCTCCCCTGAGCTTTTGCGTAGCACTCCCGATCGGCCTCAATGAAGTAAAGGCAGTGAACTGGGGGCGACAGTATGGTCGGATGCCGCACCCACCTGGAACCGAACGCATCCTCTTGCATCAAGGCATCGACAAACTCTCGAACGGCGACAACTGCGACTTCATGATTTTGGAAGCTCGCTCGTATCCTCCGGGACAGGAGGCATCGATACTGGCCTTCTACGCCGAGCGTGAAGACCCGCTCGATCCACACTCAAATCCGTTGCGGCCGACATTCTCTGTCGGCGGTGGTTCCCCAGCAACGATAGAGCCGTACGCCACTTTCAATTCAGAGCTCGCACGCGTCCATGAAGGACCATACTACGAACTCGAAGTTTGGCACGTCGTCGAAAGTGCTCCGCCACTAATCGATTGGCGATGCCCCTAGACCGACCGACTGCGATGGGCCACCGACACGGCGGCACGAGATCGAGGCGATCCGGATGTCTGAGTGAGTGCGCGGAACTGGCTGGGAAATCACCACGACTATGGGGTGATTCAGCCACTAACCTCGGGCTGCGCGCTGGCTTTGCGTGCGGAGACGACTACGCAGATAAGCGCTCGCCGCAGTAACTGGTCTGATATCGATGCACCAACTCCACGAAGGTTGCCGCCCGCTCACCTTCGAGGTGGAACATGGGCGACCACGACTCTGGCTCAGAAATCTCCACCCCGTTGTCGTAGTAAACGCGTCTCCCCGCATCCAGATAGATCTTGTCGACGAGCTCCTTGTCGTGCCGCGCAGCAATCCACGCGAGGCGCGTTTCGACGTCCGCCGGGAACCGTTCCATCGCTTCATCGAGGATCTCACGGGCCTGCCGCTGCAAGACCTTCATCCGCCGCTCCACCTCCGGTCGCCATCGATAAATAATGCTTCCTCCCATGGGGCCGAGCTGTGGGTGGACAGAACGGGGCCTTATCTTGACGCGCTCGGGCTCGGCGACGATCAGGGAAATATCCAGCCGGGTGTCCATCTGACGCCAGTCAAGCGGGTGGTGCTGCACCAACCGAACCACGAGCACGCACTTTTCAAAGAAGGCCGTCGTTTCGTCGAGCACCCTATCGGACGTCGGCGAAGTCAGAGGCAGCGTCTCGAAGCGCGCCTCGCCGCCGGCTTCAAGAGCCGGCAAGCGCACAGTCTTGCTTGAGAGAATTGCGGCAATCTGCTCCTCAAGGACACGCCTGCTTTCAGCAGCAGGTGAGTGCTGTGCAACGGCCGGGACCGCGTACGCGACAGCGACTAGCAGCAGCGAGGCAAACCAGCGAGGTCCCAATGGCACTCTCCCGAGGTTGCCCAATCTGGAAACGAAATCGCAGCGCTCAGCAACCCCCTCCAAGTCGGATCGGCGCGCGTATGGCATTCGTGCTGGTTTCGATACCCCAGACGTTCCGGCCAAGCAGTTGCCGCAGGATCGGCCCGCTACAAACCGCTTAAGGGAGCGTGCGATGCACGCACCCTGGGCCGAAACGACTTCTCGCTGGAAGGAGGGGAGTTGGCGCGCCCAAGGGGAATCGAACCCCTGTTCCCGCCGTGAGAGGGCGGTGTCCTGACCGCTAGACGATGGGCGCGGAGGAACTCTTTATCGGCGATGAGCGCCGTACCGTCAACCACCAGCCCATGAGGGGAAAGTGGCGCGCCCTAGGGGAGTCGAACCCCTCTCTGCACCGTGAAAGGGTGCCGTCCTAACCGATAGACGAAGGGCGCCGCGGTGGCGTCCGTATAGGGAGGTTCATTCGGGCTGGCAAGGGTGTTTTTCGAAGAAACACGCGCTTATGTCAGCCCCTGTGGAACGTCAGCAGCCCGAGAAGGTGACGGGCTTCTTCCAGCCGCGCGGCCGGTCGCGCACGTCGACATGGATGAAGCCGCGGCCCGGGTAGCAGCCGAGGCCGCCGACCTGCTCGTTGCGCAGGGCGAAGGCGACGAGCTGGCCCTTGCTGACGCCGGGGATGAAGAAATCCACCGCCATGCAGCGCATGTGGTAGCTCGAATCCTCGCCGCCGCCGATGATGTTGCGGATCGGATCGCGATAGCCGGAGTTGACCACGATCTTCTTGCCGAACCGGCGTTCGAACGAGCTGATCACCGAGCGCAGTTTTGGCGAGATGCAGGAATTGTCGACGTCGGTCGACGAGAGGAACATGCCGGCCCGCTGCACATAACCCTTGTAGGAGGCGCCGCCCCCGCCGCCGAAAAAGAAGCAGCCACTCAGCAGCAGGGCGCTTGCCAGCACCGCAATCAGTCGGATCATTCGTCACTTCCCATGCCGCGCGTCAGGGCGGTAGCAGAACGCCGGCCCTTGCCCGGCCGGCGCTCGCGAGGAAGCTACAAAGTCTTGGCTAACCGTCGGCTAAGCCGATTGGTTAGCGGTCGGTTACCTCAGGGGCTGCGGATGGCTGCCCCCGGGGGGCGGCTTACCAGGCGCCGGTGTTCGGCATCGACAGCCAGGGCTCGGCCGGGGCGAGCGCCGCACCTTCCTGCAGGATCTCGACCGAGATGTTGTCGGGCGAGCGGACAAACGCCATGCGGCCGTCGCGGGGCGGGCGGTTGATGGTGTAGCCGAGCTTCTGCATATGGGCGCAGAAATCGTAGATGTTGGCGACCTCGTAGGCGAGGTGACCGAAATTGCGGCCACCCGTATAGACCTCGGGGTCCCAGTTATAGGTGAGCTCGACCGGCGTCTCGTGCTGGCCCTTGGCGGCGAGGAAGATCAGCGTGTAGCGGCCCTTCTCGTTCTCGGTGCGCCGGACTTCCTCGAGCCCGAGGCCGTCGCGATAGAATTTCAGGCTCGCTTCGATGTCGGTGACCCGCACCATGGTGTGGAGATACTTCACGTCTGGTCCTCCCGGAGAGTGTGTTGGTGCGGCCTACAACGGCTGGCCGCCCGCATCAAGTTGGACACTCGTCGACGACACACGGGTCATCGAATACCGGGCTGGAAGCGCCGGTATTGCCGGTCCTCCAAAGCGGTTGCGAAAAACCCCTGACAAAATCGTAAACGCTTCTTAACTTCCCGGGCTGAATCGGACACAGTGCCTCATGTGTGGCGTACCCCGAACAGCGGCGGGGCGAGTACGAAAAGGCTTGAGGCATGGGGGCCAAGTTTACAGCCGACGGTGACGAACCCGGGTTCCGGTCCGACGAGACCGGCCCGCTCGGACAGCACCCGGCATCCGACCACGGCGGCGACGCCAATCTCGATGTCATCGAGGTGGTTGGGTCGATCAAGTGGTTCGACGTTTCCAAGGGGTTCGGCTTCATCGTCCCCGACGATGGCCGCCCAGACGTGCTCCTGCATGTGACCTGCCTGAGGCGGGACGGCTACCAGACCGCCTATGAGGGCTCGCGCATCGTCGTCGAGGCGCTGGCGCGACCGGGTGGGCTGCAGGCTTTCCGCATCCTCTCGATGGACGACTCGACCGCCAAGCACCCGGCGCAGATGCCGGCGCCGCGCACCCACGTCACGGTCGAGCCGACCAGCCGCCTCGAACGCCTCGAGGTGAAGTGGTTCAACCGCATCCGCGGCTTCGGCTTCCTCTCGGCCGGTGACGGCGCTCCGGATATCTTCGTCCACATGGAGACGCTGCGCCGCTTCGGCATCACCGAGCTGCGCCCCGGCCAGCACGTCCTCGTCCGCTACGGCACCGGCCCCAAGGGCCTGATGGTCGCCGAGATCCGTCCGGACGGCTGGGGCGACGCGCCGTCCTCGCACTGATCTCTTGCGCCTCCCGTGGTGGGCGGGGCATTTGCATATGAGAAGCGCCGGCAAGAGATGCTGCGGTGCCCCGGTGGCTCCCCGCACCCCCTCTCTGGGGAAAACTAAGGACTTAGCTGCGCTAAGCCCAAGTTTTCGCTTTCTCCCCCGCCAAGGGGGAGAGTCCCGACTGAAACTTCGATGCAGGTGGAAGGCACGGATCATCTCCCCCTTGGCGGGGGAGAAAGCAAAATCTTAGGTTTAGCCGTTTGGCTAAGCCTTAGATTTTGCCAGAGAGGGGGTCCTGGAGGGCACGATGGCTCGGCCGCCCTTGCACCACTCCGCGGAGGAAGCACCCGAGGGTCCTCTTGCCGCCAAACGCTATAGGTGAAGTGCGGTCGCTTCCCGTTGCCACTACGGCTGGATGAAGCCGTTATGGCTCGAGGCGAACTTCCAGCCTTCGGCGTTGCGCTTCAGCACATAGAGTTTGGTGCCCTCGAGTTCGCCTTCGATCCGCGAGCCATCGGCATGCACGGGCGTCGCCCGCACATTGACCGCGGCGACGTCGTCATCGACGAACAGCACGTGCTCCACTTCGTAGGTGGCGTGCACGTCGCCCAGGGCAGGGGTGAGCACCCGACGGGTGAAGGCGTCGATCTCGTCGCGCCCGGTCAGCCGCACGCCGCCGCCCGTTACCCACACCGCATCGGGCGAGAACAGCGCGATGAAATCGTCGGGGCTGCGGTTGCGCTGCGACGCTTCAACCGCGGCAACAAAGCGGTGGATGGTCTCGATATCGGCAGTCCGCCGGGCATTCATCTGGGTTTCCTTCCATCTGGGATGCCACGCTTGTCGGACCTCAACAGCAGTTGAGGTCAATAGCCTTTCGCGCTGTTCTCGAACGCGTCTCTTACGCTGTTCTCGAACGCGTCTCTTACGCTGTTCTCGAACGCGTCTCTTACGCTGTTCCCGAACGCGTCTCTTGACGCTGTTCCCGAAGCCTCGGTGGCGCGATAAGGTGCCGCCAGTTCGCACTAACCCCCCAAGATCCCATGAACATCCTCCGGGCCCTGCATGGCGCCTTCATCGCCCTCCTGCTCCTGACGCTCACCGCCTGCGCCTCCGACGACCGGCTGGTCATCGAGTCGCGCAACGGCAACCATCCCTTCACCGTCGAGGTGGTGGATACGCCAGAATCCCGGGCCAAGGGCCTGATGTATCGCGAAGCCCTGGCGCCCGATGCCGGCATGCTGTTCGATTTCAAGGAAAGCCGCGAAGTCAGCTTTTGGATGAGCAATACGCTGATCCCGCTCGACATGGTGTTCATCACCGCCGAGGGGTTGGTGGCCAATATCCACGCCAACGCCCGGCCGCTCGATCTGACCTCGATCCCGTCCGATGGTCCGGTGATGTTCGTCTTGGAAATTCCGGGCGGCCGCGCCAAGGAACTGGGCATCGCCGCCGGCGATCGCGTCGTGCACGATCGCATCAAGAACGGCGCTACAGCCGGCTGATTACCATGCAGTCGAGCACCGCCACGAGGTGGAGGCTGGCGCCGGCGACGACGAAGCCGTGCCATACGGCGTTGTGGAAGGTCAGCCGCTCCCACAGGTGGAAGATCAGCCCGACGCTGTAGCAGAGCCCGCCCGCTACCAGGAGCCACAGCGCGACGCCCGGCAGGTGCGAGGCCAGCGCCTGGAACACGAACACACCGCTCCAGCCGATGCCCAGATAGAGCACGATCGCGCCCCGCCCGAAGCGGTGCGGCACGAACAGCTTCAGCGCCATGCCGGTGAGCGCCGCGCCCCAGATCAACAGCCCGATGATGATGCTCGAGGGTGTCGCCCCCAGCAGCACCAGGAACGGCGTGTAGGTGCCGGCGATGAACAGGAAGATCGCCGCCTGGTCGAGCCGCGCCAGGGTACGCTTCGCCGGCGAGGCGATCGGGCAGAGGTTGAAGGCGAGCGAAATGCTGAGCACCAGCAACAGGCTGCCCACATACAGCACCAGCGCCGGCAGCTCGTTGGGCGCCGTCTCGTAGCCGGCAAAGGCCAGCAGCACCGCCCCGAGCGCCACGGCAACGACGATGCCGATGCCATGCACCACCCCGTCCGCGATCAGCTCGGGCAGGGAAAAGGGGCGGCCCCGGGTCCACCAGGTTCGGGCAATGGTCGTCTCGGTCGTCACGGCGCTTCAGGCTCTCTCACAAGCGCTTTCCGGAAAAGTTGCAGCCTTTTCCGGTTCGAAAGCGCGACAAAGGATAACGGCGCAGAGCGCTTCGACTTTTCGTCGAAACGCTCCTAAGCAAATAAGCTGTGACAATCCCGTCATCGGACTGTCACAGTCAACCCATTCCGCACTCCGGCCGCTTGACACGTAACGCAGTTGTTACAACTGTCCGCGCACTCCATTGTTTCGGAAGACGAAATGAGTCTCGCCGACCTCTATTCCGCCCTCGCCGATCCCACCCGTCTCCGGGTGCTCGAGCTGCTGCACGACAAGGCCCGCCCGGTGCATGAGCTGGCGGCCGCCTTCGATATCAGCCGACCGGCCATCTCCCGGCACCTGAGGGTGCTGAAGGAAATCGGGCTGGTGCAGGAGGTGAAGCAGGGGCGCGAGAACCTTTACTCGTTCCAGCGCGACGAGCTGAAGCCCGGTATGGCCTGGCTGGAAACGCATCAGAAGAAGCCGGGCAGGGGCAAGAAGGCTGCGGTGGGGGTAGCTGTCGCCCCCGAAGCTCCAGAAACCGTCGAAGCGCCGGCAATGGTTGCCGAGCCGATCGCGCCTGAGCCGATCGTCGCAGCTCCGGTGGTTGCGCCGGAGCCCGTTCTGGTCGCACCCGAGCCGGTTCCGGAGCCCATGGTCGCGGCTTCCGAACCGCCCCCGGAGCCGATCATTGTCGTCAAGCCCAAGGCACCGGCCAAGCCGCGCGTCGCCAGGCCAAAGGCTGAGGCAGAACCCGTCGCCCCGCCGCCGCCCAAGCAGACCCCGCAGCTGTCGTTCTTCGATCTCTAGGCTGCTGGCCCCAACTCACCGGTGTCGAAAGCGGGGACCTCCGTTTGCGATCTCGCGGGTGGCACCAAAACAGAGGTTCCCGCTTTCGCGGGAATGACCCGGTGGGTGGGGCACGCCCCTACATAGCGCGGATAAGCGAAAGCCGGGACCCAACTCACCTCTAGCCGGTGTGGTCCTCGCCCCTTACGGCCCCGGCAGCACCTCGTCGATCCGCCCGGTCAGGTAGTACCCCAGCAGCCCCGCCCATTCGCGCAGTGCGAGACTGCTCACCGAGACGTTCTCGGTCGATTGGTCCGGCTTGATCCGCACCCCTTCGGCGCCGCTCGCCAGGTAATCCGCCGGCCACGGGATGACAGGGAAATCGGCCTTGCGGAACAGCCCCACGGCCCGCGGCATATGGAAGGCCGAGGTCACCAGCAGCCAGGTCTCGCCCGCGCTGACCTTGGCCAACTGCTTGGCGAACTGCGCATTCTCCTCGGTGTTGCGCGACTGGTCATCCAGCAGGATGCGCTCGGGCGCGATCCCGAACGCCTCGAAGAAGCGCTTGCCCGCCAGCGCTTCCGGCTCCTGCTGCACCAAAGCCGCCGGCCCGCCGGCGATGACGATCCTGGCGTTCGGGTGGTGCAGCGCCAGCCGCAGCGCCTCGACGAACCGGTCGCCGGAGCGGTTGAACTCATAGCCGCCGCGCACCGAGTTCACCTCGCCATCCATGCCGCCGCCCAGCACCACGATGCCGTCGACCCGAGCCGGCTCCGCCGGCCGTTCGAACCGCTGCTCGAGCGGGGTGATCAGCACATAGCCGAAGGTGGTGAAAGAGCAGAGGAACAGCAGCAGCAGCGCCAGCCCGACCAGCATCCGCGAGATCCACCGCCGCCTGAGCCAGCTCAGCGCCAGCCCGGCCACCAGGAGCAGCACAACCAGCGAAAGCGGCTGCACCAGGAGCCAGAAAATCCGCGTGAGATAGGGGAACACGGCAGGGTCCTCCCGGAGCGTTTTCAGGAAAAGTTGCAGACTTTTCCGGTTCGAAAGCGCGACAAGTCAAACGCTTGGAGCGCTTCATCGCTTCAACGAGCGATGAAGCGCTCCAGTGTGCCGCGTACCCTGCCATTGCTGCCGGGAGTCGGCAAACCCAAGGCCTGACAATCGAGTCCGATTGCGCTACACCCGCGCCACGGCCTCGTAGCTCAGGGGATAGAGCAGCAGCCTTCTAAGCTGTTGGTCGCAGGTTCGAATCCTGCCGAGGTCGCCACCCGCCCAACCAGCATTGGTCATCCGCCAGAGGCGCGCGAGCTCCTCTCCGCTGGCGGCTTGGTGTGAAGCTCAGCCTGTTCCGGCGTCACCCAATCCTGACATCGCGGTTGCTGACGCCACCGGCCCGCCCGCGGCGGCCGGTATAGTGGTGTGACCCCTCAGGTTACTTGGGGTGGCAACCAACACGGACCATGCGGCCAATCTCTCAGCCCCGACCCCGCGCCCATCACTAAGGGTTTGAATCGATGTCGGTTTGGCGATCGACTCGTGGGAGTCGAAAAGATGGCTTTTATTTTGCGAAGATTTGGGCTTTTCTGTCACTGGCGACCTTAGTCCGTATCATAGATACTTTGCCGGTCGAAATGGAGGGCACGATGGCTGCCGAGGGTGCAAGGGGTTCAGGCAGGTTGGTCCTTGGGCGTGCCTGGTACTGGCTGGGCGCCTTCGTGCTGTCTGGGATGCTCTGGCTGCTGATCATCTGGGCTGTTTCGAGTCTTACCAGCGCCGGAGAGGTTAGCGTGCGCCAAATGATTGGCGACGCTCGGTATTGGCCCCCGGCATGTGAGCAGTCGGTGTGCGTGCTGACCGGGCTCGGCGGCATTGTCCAGGTCTGGGAGCGGCACGTCGACAAGCACAAGGGGCTTGGGCGAAGCTTCGTTGTCGAAGGCATGTGCGCCAGCGCTTGTGAGATCGCCGCGCGTAGGGCAGGGGCGCGTATCGCCCCGGGAGCTACGCTGATCGTTCACGAACCGAGCCCCGCTCGATGGTCATAGACCGCGGGGCCCCGATCCTGCAGCCACGATGTGCGATCGCTGCGGGTGTCGAGTGCCACGTCAATCAACTTCGCAAGGGGTAGGCGGGGTTGATGGTGCGTCCCAGTCAATGGGCGCTGTAAGCCTCTTCGCCTCGAGAGTTGGTGCGTGGGCCGCGACGAGCCGGCCGACCTGCCTGCCGACGCCGCCATCGTTCTTTCTCGGCGCTCCCTGACTGCCGGCGCCGGTCGCAACCCACCACCGGTGCAGGTGCAAGAGCATTTTCCCTGCACAACCAGCGACATACCGACCTTAGTCGGGATTGTGGCAGTGTCGGGCATGGCAGCTAATTGCCATGCCCGACACTGCGTCCACACTCGCTATCGGGTGGGCCGGATGCTGCTCTTTGTCGGACGGCATCCGGTTCCCCCTGTTTGGCCCTGCAGCGCCTTCAGGACGTTCGAAAACGCCACAAGACCAAAACTAATGCTTGCGCCAGACCTGTACGTCCTCCTCGGCGACAAGTCGCAGCCCGTCGCTGTTTTCCACATAGACCGACGCCGTCTCGCCCAATGCCCGCAGCATCCGGGCTGCGAACAGCGCGTCCGAGATGGCCTCATCGCGTTGCGTGTAGGGGCGCGGACCCGAGGCCGTGTCGAGGTCGCGGCCGGGGCTGGCGATTCGCCAGCCGGCTCCGTCGTGCCGCACCAGAATTCTCACCGTCGTCATGAACTGCACTCCGATCGGCCCTGAACGTCCGAATACGGCTCGCGGTTGCCTGGAACGCCTCAGGAAAAAGCCAGTCCCCACGAAGGCGGGGATTGCGGACTTTTCCACCTCGGAAGCGCGACAAATCAAAGACCTAGCCTAGCCGCGAACGGCGGCAGCAATGAGGTTAGCTCCAGTGGTGTTGTGCTGGCGTGATGCAGCTGTTCTGTCGCCCTGCGTCAGGGTCTGAGGCCCCGCCCCAGCAGCAGCTGGTAGGTGGTCAGCCGGTGGCCGAAGCGCTCGGCGTCAACCGGCCCGAGGTCCTCGACGCTGTCGAAGCGATCGGCGAAGCCGCTCGGCGGCGCGCCGGCCGGCGCGACGATGATCACGTTCTTGCCCGTATCCGGCAGCTCTTGTCGCCAGAGGCGGAACTGCCCCGGCTGGCCGCTGAGGTCGATCACGTTGCCGTCGCTGCCCAACCCAAAGGCCAGCTTGGCGGTGTTGCCGTAGGTGGTGGAGGCGATCAGCGAGGCGCCGTGCAGCGCTGCGGCGGCCTTGGCCGCGGCTGCCAGCTGCTCCTGCCCGAACGTCTCCACCGCCTCGCGGTCCCGGACGCCGAGCAATTGGGTGGGCAGTGGCGCCGCCAGATAATAGAGCGTCGCCAGGCTCATCAGCAGCATGCCCCAGGCGAGGTGCAGTCGGATCGCCCAGCGCGAGCGCACGAACAGCGGCGCGACGATGACGAACGGCAGAAAGCTCAGCACCAGCCAGTGCGGCTTCACCTGGTTTGCCGCGGCGCTCCAGCTGGCGAGCGCCAGCATGCCGACACTCGAGAGCAGGGCGGTCCACCGCCCCAGCAACTGGTAGGCGCCCTGCGGCCCGGCAAGCACGCGACCGAACAGGAAGCGGAACAAGCCCCAGGCGAGGAATGGCGAGACGTAGAACAGCGACGCTGTGAGCACCGAGGTCACGCCGTCGAGCGCGAAATGGCTGCCGCTGGCATTGAACCGCCCGGCAGTGTGGAAACCGACGCTGGCGAAATGGTGCTGGGCGTTCCACCACGCCACCGGCAGGGTGATCGTCACCGTCAGCAGCCCCGCCAGATAGAGGTGCGGCGAGCGGAGCAGGCGGCGAAATTCCGCCTGGCCGACGATCACCACCAGCAGCCCCAGGGCGATGAACACCGCATTGTATTTGCTGAGTCCGGCTAGTCCCATGAACAGGGCGCCGAGGTAGAGGTCGCGCAGCCGGCCCTCGCCACCATTGCGCAGCGCACCCAGATACTTACCCAGCTGCAGCATCGACAGCGCCGAAAAGCAGATCAGTGCGTGGTCGGGATAGTTGAGCGTCGTCAGAGCATTGAGCAGCGGCGAGGCACAGAACAGCGCCAGCCCGACCCAGAAGTGCCGCTCCGGATCCTCGGGCGCCAGCCACTCGGCGCTGCGGGCGAGGCCGTAGACCAGCACGCCAAAACTCAGCAGCGCCGGCAGGTGCACCGCGATCGGGGTCCAGCCCAGCAGCAACGCCGCTGCTCCGCCGGCCCATCCGACCAGCGGCGCATGGTCGAGATACGACCATTGCAGGTGCGCCCCCCACAGCCAGTAGTAGGCCTCGTCGATGTTTGGCGGCACGAACAGCGCGTAGACGAGCTTGAGGACGAGGAAATACGCCACCGCCAGGCGCGGCAATACAAGGTCGCGCCGCGCCATGCGCAGCTCAACGGCCGACCCGCCGGCTTTGGCTACCCCCCAGTCCACGATGCGTCCCGTGCCCCCCGGCAACGGCGCATCATTTGCACCTCGTGCCCCGGGCCGCAAGCGTCTTAGCCGGCGCGGCGCGTGCTCTCGCGTATGACCAGGTCGGAGTTGAGCACCACGTGGATGGGCTCGTCCTCGGGGGCGATACCTTCGATGATGTCGATCAACGAGCGGGTGGCCATCCGGCCGATCTCCTCGCGCGGCTGCCGCATGGTGGTCAGCGGCGGATCGAAGAAGCGCGCCACGGCGATATCGTCGAAGCCGACCACCGAGATGTCGCGCGGGCAGTCGAGCCCCTCGAGCCGCAGCCGGTGGATCAGGCCGATCGCCATCTCGTCATTGCCCGAGAATACCGCCGTCGGCAGTTTGCCGCTGGCGAGCAGGTGCTCGGCTGCGGCGGTACCCGACTCCATGTTGTAGGTGCCGGGGAACAGCCATTCCTCGCGCACCGCCAGCCCGGCCTCCTGCATCGCCTCGGCAAAGCCGATGAAGCGCTCGTTGGTCGACTGATTGCGCGATGGTCCGATGATGTGGCCGATCTCGGTGTGCCCGAGCTCCACCAGGTGCTTGATCGCCCGCTTGGCCGCCAGCCGGTTGTCGGTGATCACCGAGTGGATCTTGGCGTCAGGGATCTCGTCATAGGCGGCCACCAGCGGCAGGGCGACGCCATCGTCGCGCAAGCCATGCAGCCGGTTGGTGTCGAGCGAGCCGTCGAACAGCAACAGCCCGTCGGCGCGGTTGGAGAGCAGGTAGTCGCTGAGCCAGCGGTTCGGGTCGTCGCCGATCCGGCTCGCCACCAGCACGCTGTAGCCGCGTTCGGCCGCCTCGCGGATCACCGCGTCGACGATGGTCGAGTAGAACGGGTTGCCGATGTTGGGCGCCGCCATCAGAATCGTCCGCGCTGCCTTGAGCCGCAGCGATCGGGCCGCCTGATTGATGGTGTAGCCGGTGTCGCGCACCGCAGCATAAACCCGCTCGCGCGTTGTCTCCGTCACCCTTTCGGGCGAACTGAGCACACGGCTGACTGTCGCCGCGGACACACTTGCGTGACGGGCAACGTCCTGAATCGTCGTTGTTTTTCTTGCCAGGACCATGAGTTCGCAGCGCTCCCTCATCGCTGCTCGCCCGCTCTGTCTAGATCGACCTTGACAGCCGCGCAAGGAATGTCTGAAACTCCTGCAATCGATTGCATTGACCTCCTGCAAGGGGTTGTGTAATCGATTACACGCAGCCAGCACCGGAGCTTTCCCAACAAGAGGGGCCCCTGCGCGGCTGGCGCAAATTTCGCGAGGGGCGTTTTGCTCCTGGGTGAACGTTGGGAGGACTACATTATGAAGTCAGTCGTGTCGGTGGTGGCCCTGGTGGCTGCCGCCCTGCTTGGCAGCACCTCGGTGCGCGCCGCGGACGTTGAAGTCATTCACTGGTGGACGTCGGGTGGCGAACAGGCCGCCGTGTCGGTATTCGCCCGTGAGTTCGACGCCCTGGGCGGCGACAAGTGGGTCGATACTGCTATCGCCGGCGGCGAAAATGCCCGTTCGGCCACGCTGCAGCGCATTCTCGGTGGCGATCCTCCGGGCGCGGCGCAGTTCAACCCCGGCCGTCAGTACGAAGAACTGATCGCCGGCAACATGCTGCTCGATCTCACCGATCTGGCGACGAAAGAGAACTGGGCTGGCTTCATCCGTCCGGCGTCCATCTCCGAGGCTTGCCTTGTCGATGGTCACTGGTGGTGCGTGCCGGTCAACATCCACTCGTGGAACTGGGCCTGGGCTTCGGTCCCGGCATTCGAGAAGGCCGGCGTGCCGCTCCCGACCAGCTTTGACGACTTCCTCGCGGAAGCTCCGAAGCTTCAGGAAGCCGGCATTATCCCGTTCGCCATCGGCGGCGAAAGCTGGCAGATCAACGGCGCCTTCGGCGTGATCCAGACCTCGCTGCTCGGCCTCGAGAAGCGCGAAAAGATCCTGAAGGACAAGGACCTCGAGCTGGCCAAGGCAGAGATGCCGGCGGTGTTCGAGAAGTTCCGTCAGTTCAAGCAGTTCTCCGATGCCGGTTCGGCGAACCGCAACTGGAACGACACGACCAACCTTGTCGTGACCGACCAGGCGGCTCTGCAGATCATGGGTGACTGGGCCCGTGGCGAGTTCGGCGTCGCCGGTGAGAAGGCTGGCGTCGATTACGCTTGTCTGGCTCTGCCGATCGATCACCCGACCGTCTCCACCGGCGGCGACATCTTCCTGTTCCCCAAGCAGTCGGATCCGGCTGTCGAAGCGGCTCAGCTGAAGATGGCTTCCATGATGGTCAACCCGCAGGTCCAGGCGCTGTTCAACAACGCCAAGGGCTCCATGCCGATCCGTGACGACGTCGATATGTCGCTCGCTGACGACTGCATGAAGCGCGGCCTCGAGATCATCAAGGACCCGGCGAACATCGCCGTGGATGCCGGCCGCTGGCAGTCGAACGACACCACCGGTCAGATGAACGACCTCGTCGCCCAGTTCTGGGCTGACGACACGATGACTGCCGCGGCAGCCGCCGAGCAGTACGTGACGATCCTCCAGAACGCCGACTGATCTGGTGCTATGATGTCCGGGCGGTGCCAAAAGCACCGCCCGGCTCTTTTTCGGCGTATCCGGGTGGGCAGGGATCCGGTGCCGGTTGTTTCAACAACGCGGGGAGTGAACCATGACCCAGATCGCCGAACCGGGCGAGCGAGCGGCGCCTGGTTTTGCCGGCACAGCAGCGGAGCGCAAACCGCGCACGCGCCGGAAATTCAACATTCAGTCAGTGCTGGGCACCACGCCGATGATCGTCACGGCGGTCGGGGTGTTCGTGATCTGCATCATCTTTTCGATCATTTGGTCGTTCACCAATTCCAAGCTGTTCCCGAACTTCAACTTCATTGGCCTGGCTCAGTATGAGCGGCTGTGGGCGAACGATCGGTGGAACATCTCGGTCCGCAACCTCGCCGTGTTCGGCGTGTTGTCGATCGGCGTCAGCATGGTGTTCGGCTACCTGCTCGCGGTTTTCATGGATCAGCGCATCAAGCAGGAAGATCTGTTCCGCTCGATTTTCCTCTATCCGTTCGCCATGTCGCTGGTCGTTACCGGCCTCGTCTGGCAGTGGATGTTCGACCCCAATCTCGGCATCCAGTCCGCCGTACGCCAGCTTGGCTGGACGAACTTTGAGTTCGCGCCGCTGGTGAAGCAGGAGACTGCGCTCTACGGCCTCGTGCTCGGCGGGTTGTGGAACGGCGTCGGGGTGACCATGGCCATTCTGCTGGCGGGCCTCCGCGGCGTCGACTCCGAGATCTGGAAGGCCGCCAAGGTTGATGGTATCCCAACCTGGAAGACCTACCTGTTCATCGTGTTGCCGATGATGAAAGGCGCCGTAGCGACCGCCTTCATCCTGCAGATGACCGGCATCGTGCGCGTCTTCGACATCGTCATCGCCATGACCCAGGGCGGACCGGGCGTTTCGACCCAGATGCCCGCCGTCTACGTCATCCAGCACATCACCGACCGCGTGAACGTCGGCCAGGGTATGGCCGCCGCGACCATGATGCTGTTGCCGGTCATGCTTCTCATCGCCGTGCAGTACCTGCTGCGCTGGAACGCAAATCGCAAGGCGGGCAGGGCATAATGACCACTGAAGCCACCTCACCGGGCCTTTCTGCCGGCACGCTCTCCGGACCGCGCGGCCCCAAGCCCAAGACCGTCACCATCGGACGGATCGGCGTCTACGCCTTCCTCATCATCTCGGCTGTCTTCTTCCTGATGCCGCTTTGGGTGATGATCGTGACGTCGCTGAAGACGATGCCGGAAATCCGCGAAGGGCACCTGTTCAACTGGCCGGCGCTCCTCACCTTCGACCCGTGGCTCAAAGCGTGGGACACCGCCTGTACCGGCCGCGATTGCAACGGTCTGAAGCCTGGCTTCTGGAACTCGGTGAAGATCACTGCGCTCTCCGTGCCGGTCTCTATCGTCATCGCCATGATCAACGGCTACGCCCTGAGCTTCTGGAAGTACAAGGGTTCCGAGCTGCTGTTCGGCATCCTGATCTTCGGCGCCTTCGTGCCGTTTCAGGTGGTGATCTATCCGCTGATCATCGGGCTCTCGAAGGTCGGGCTGTTCGCGACGCTCCCGGGCATCGTGGTCGTCCATACCATCTTCGGCATGCCGATCCTGACGCTGCTCTACCGCAACTTCTTTGCCTCGCTGCCGATCGAGCTGTTCAAGGCCGGCCGTGTTGACGGGGCAGGGTTCTGGGGCATCTTCTTCCGCATCATGCTGCCGATGTCGGTGCCGATCACCATCGTCGCCATCATCCTGCAGGTTACCGGCATCTGGAACGACTTCCTGTTCGGCACGGTCTTCGCCGGCCGCGAGAACATGCCGATGACGGTGCAGCTCAACAACATCGTCACCACCACGACCGGTACCCGCGAATACAACGTGAACATGGCTGCAACCATCCTCACGGCAGCGGTTCCGCTGGTGGTCTATTTCATCTCGGGTAAATGGTTCGTCCGCGGCATCGCCGCCGGTGCGGTGAAGGGGTAATCCTCAATGACGACTAGCGTTTCCATCAAGGATCTCAGCCTCAACTTCGGCAATGTGAAGGTCCTCGAGTCTCTCGACCTCGAGGTCGCACAGGGCGAGTTCATCGTGCTGCTCGGGCCTTCGGGCTGCGGCAAGTCCACGCTGCTGAACTGCATTGCGGGCCTGCTCGACGTTTCCGACGGGCAGATCTTCATTTCCGGCAAGAACGTCACCTGGGACGAGCCCAAGGACCGCGGCATCGGCATGGTGTTCCAGTCCTATGCGCTCTACCCGCAGATGACGGTGGAGAAGAACCTGTCGTTCGGCCTGCGCGTTGCCCGCATGCCGAAGGCCGAGGTCGATGCCCGCGTCAAGCGCGCCTCGGAAATCCTGCAGATCGAGCCGCTCTTGCAGCGTAAGCCCGTCGAGCTCTCCGGCGGCCAGCGCCAGCGTGTCGCCATCGGCCGCGCCCTGGTGCGTGATGTCGATGTGTTCCTGTTCGACGAGCCGCTTTCCAACCTCGATGCCAAGCTCCGCAACGACCTGCGCATCGAGATCAAGCGGCTGCACGCCCGGCTCAAGAATACCATGATCTACGTCACGCACGACCAGATCGAGGCGATGACCCTGGCCGACCGCATCGCCATCATGAAGAATGGCGTGATCCAGCAACTGGCCGACCCGCACACCATCTACAACAAGCCGGTCAACCTGTTCGTCGCCGGCTTCATCGGCTCGCCCTCGATGAATTTCATCAAGGGCGATCTCAGTGGCACTACGCTCAGCGTCGATGGCCAGGCCAACATCCCGCTTGGCAACTACCAGTTCGCCAACCAGACCAATGGCGCATCGATCCTCGGCATTCGGCCCGAGCATATCGCTGTCGGCGAGGAAGCGCGGAAAATGCCGGTGCAGATGGAATCGGAGATCGAGATCGTCGAGCCGATGGGCGCCGATACCGTCGCCTGGACCAAGATCGCCGGCCAGTCGATCACTTTCCGCGCTGCCGCCGAAGTGCATCTCGAGCCGGGCCAGAAGGTCCTGATCGGTTTCGATCCGGGTCGTGGTTCCGTCTTCAACGCAGCGAGCGGCAACCGCATCTGACCTTTCGGCTCATTGAGCTTACCGGACGCGTAGCGGCCCGCCGAACGGGCTGCTACGAACCGCGATAAATCAGCACTGCGCCGCCCCGGCAACGACCGGGGCGGTGGCTTTACGGAGCGCTTTCAGGAAGAGTTGCAGACTTTTCCGGGTTCGAAAGCGCGACAAACCGAGGATCGAGTGCATCTCACCGTTTCAGCGAAACGGAGAAGTGCACGAGTGGAGGAGACATCTGTTGGACTTTTCTTTTCAGCTCTACAGCGCGCGGAATTTCCCGCCGCTGGACAGCGTGCTCGGGCGTCTCGCCAAACTCGGCTACAAGCAGGTCGAGGGTTTTGGCGGGCTCTATGCCGAGGCCGAGAGCCTCGCCGCCTCGCTGAAGCAGCACGGCCTCACCATGCCGACCGGCCATTTCGGCCTCGCCCAGCTCAAGGATACCGAGGCTGCGCTGAGGACCGCCGAAACGCTCGGCATGAGGTTCCTCTATTGCCCGGCGATTCCCAAGGAAGAGCGCGAGGCAGGGCAGGGCGACAGCAAGTGGATTGAGCTGGGCGAGACCCTCGCCAAGCTCGGCGAGGCGTTCCGCCGGCGCGGCTTCGGGTTCGGTTGGCACAACCACGATTTCGAGTTCCGCCCCACCGCCACCGGCAAGCTGCCGATGGACCTCATCCTCGACACCGCGCCCAACAATGATTGGGAAATGGATGTCGCCTGGGTGGTGAAGGGCGGCCAGGATCCGATCGAGTGGATCAAGAAGCATGGTCGCCGCATCAACGCCGTCCACGTCAAGGACATCGCTCCCGCCGGAGAGAATGCCAACGAAGACGGCTGGGCCGATGTCGGCCACGGCACGCTCGACTGGCAGGCGCTCTCGGACGCCGTCAAAGCCCACACCAACGCCCGTTATTGGGTGATGGAACACGACAACCCCGCCGACGTCGACCGCTTCGCATCCCGTTCGATCGCCGCCGTCACCGCCTGGAAGTGAAAGAGGCCACATAATGGATATCGGTTTTCAGCTGTTCAGCGCCCGCAATTACCCGCTCGCGGACGTGCTCAAGAAGGTCGCCGCGCTCGGCTACACCCATGTCGAGGGTTATGGTTCGCTCTACACCGACCCCCAGGCGCTGAAGGCGCAGCTCGACGCCAACGGCCTCACCATGCCGACCGCACATGTGAGCCTCGGCGACCTCGAGGATACTTCGAAGACCCTGAAGCTCGCCGAGACGCTCGGCATCAAGGTCGTCGTCTGCCCCTGGCTCGCCCCCACCGATCGGCCCACCTCGGCTGATGGCTGGAAGAAGTTCGGCGATCGGCTGCAGAAGATCGGCAAGCCCTTCCAGGATGCCGGCCTCACCTTCGGCTACCACAACCACGAATTCGAGTTCATCTCGTATGACGGCAAATACGCCATGGATTGGCTGCTCGAAGCCGCTCCGGCCGTGAACGTCGAGGCCGACGTCGCCTGGATCGTCCGCGGCAAGGCCGACCCCGCGACCTGGCTGCCCAAGTTCGGCGATCGCATCGTCGCCGTGCACGTAAAGGATATCGCGCCAGCCGGCCAGAACGCCGATGAAGATGGCTGGGCCGATGCCGGTCAGGGCGTCGTGCCGTGGAAGACGCTGTGGCCGATCATCCGCACTGAGACAAAGGCGCAGTACTTCGTCGCCGAGCACGATAACCCGAATGACATCGACCGCTTCGCTTCGCGCTCGATCGCCTTCATCAAGACTCTCGGAGCCTAAGATCATGGCAAAGACCTATGGCGTCGGCATCATGGGCGCCGGCAACATCTCGGCCGCCTACCTGCGCCTCGCGCCGCTGTTCAGGAACCTCGAAGTCCGCGCCATCGCCGACATCCTTCCCGAGGCCGCACAGAAGCGGGCACGGGAGTACAATGTCGCGGCGCAGACCCCCGATGAGCTGCTGAAGAACTCCGAGATCGACGTGATCGTGAACCTCACGATCCCCTCGACCCACTTCTCGATTTCGAAGGACATCCTCTCGGCCGGCAAGCATGCCTATTCCGAGAAGCCGTTCGTCCTCAGCGTCGAAGAGGGCATCCAGCTGAAGGCGCTGGCCGAGGAGCACAAGCTCAAGGTCGGCTCCGCGCCCGATACCTTCCTCGGCGGCGCGCATCAGCAGGCCCGCTCGATCATCGACTCGGGCAAGCTCGGCAAGATCGCCTCGGGCACCATGCACGTGCTGAGCCGCGGCATGGAGCACTGGCATCCCAACCCGGATTTCTTCTTCCAGCCCGGCGGGGGGCCGATACTCGATCTCGGCCCTTACTACATCACCGACCTGATCAGCCTCGTCGGTCCGATCAAGCGCGTCACCGCGTTCACCGGCTCGGCCCGGGCCGAGCGTGAGGTGACCACCGAGGGCTCGCCGTTCAAGGGCACGTTCATCAAGGTCGGCACCCCGACCACGATCCACGCCATCCTCGAGTTCCACTCGGGCGCCATCATCACCCTGGGCGCCAGCTGGGACGTTTCCAGCCACGGCCACCACAATATCGAGCTCTACGGCACCGAAGGTTCGGTCTATGTGCCCGATCCGAACTTCTTCAACGGCGACGTGACCATCACCGATCGCGCCGGCACCAAGGAGAAGGTGACCCCTTGGGATCACCCGTTCGGCAAGGCCAACCAGGATCTCGACAAGCCCAACCCGCGCGCCAACTACCGCAATGCTGGCCTCAGCGACATGATGGACTCGATCGAGACCGGCAAGAAGGCGCGCTGCGACCTCGATGTGGCGCTGCATGCCGTCGACGTCATGACCTCGATCCTCCGCGCCGGCGAAACCGGCCAGGTGATCACGCTGCAGACCACCTGCGAGCGCCCCGCCGCCCTCGGCATCGAAGAAGCCCGCGCCCTGCTGCGCTGAGCCGTTTGCACCGAACACTCGAAGGGCCCGGGCATTACCCGGGCCCTCTTTTGGGCGATCACCGACAAGCTGCCGCCGATGCTCGCTGCCGCCGTGGACGGCGATCCGGCGACGCCGGTGAAGGCAGAGTAGCGCGACGGTCATTTCCCGCCGCGCGTCACCTTGACAGTTCCGAGCCGAGCATGAAGGTAGCTGCCGACATGTCAGCGGCGGCCCGGCTCAATTCATCTCTCGAAGCTATCGGCGGGCAGGGTGTCGGACTGACTTGAGGTACGTGCACGTAGTGGCGGCGGAACCGCGCCGTCCAAGGGAGGTATTCTGATGCGCACCATTAAAGGGCCGGCGATTTTCCTCGCCCAGTTCGCGGGCGACAAGGCCCCGTTCGACACGCTCGACCACATCTGCGCCTGGGCAGCCGACCTCGGCTACAAGGGCGTGCAGATCCCGACCTGGCTGACGCATTTCGTCGACGTCGAGAAGGCCGCGACCTCCAAGACCTATGCCGACGAGGTGAAGGGCACCGTGCAGAGCCATGGGCTCGAGATCGCCGAGCTCGCGAGCCACATCATCGGCCAGCTCGTCGCCGTGCACCCGGCCTATGACACGCTGTCCGACGGCTTCGCCATCCCGGAAGTGCGCGGCAACCCCAAGGCACGCCAGGAATGGGCGGTAAGGCACCTCAAGGCCTGTGCCGCGGCGTCGAAGAATCTCGGTCTCAAGGCGCACGCCACCTTCTCCGGTGCGCTCGCCTGGCCCTATCTCTATCCGTTCCCGCAACGTCCGGCCGGGCTGGTCGAAGAGGCCTTCGATGAGTTGGCCCGCCGCTGGACCCCGATCCTCGACGAGTTCGACAGGCACGGCGTCGACGTCTGCTACGAGATCCATCCGAGCGAAGACCTGTTCGACGGCGCCACCTACGAGATGTTCCTCGAGCGCGTGAACAACCACCCGCGGGCTAACCTGCTCTATGATCCCAGCCACTTCGTGCTGCAGCAGCTCGACTACCTGCAATACATCGATTTCTACCACGAGCGGATCCGGATGTTCCATGTCAAGGACGCCGAGTTCAACCCGACCGGCCGGCAGGGCGTCTATGGCGGCTTCCAGTCCTGGGTGAACCGCGCCGGCCGCTTCCGCTCGCTCGGCGATGGCCAGGTGGATTTCGCCGGTATTTTCTCGAAGCTCAGCGCCTACGGTTTCGACGGCTGGGCGGTGCTCGAGTGGGAATGCGCCATCAAGTCGGCGGAGCAGGGCGCTGCCGAAGGTGCGCCGTTCATCCAGAGCCACATCATCAATGTCACCGAGAAGGCCTTCGACGACTTCGCCGCGTCGGGTACCGACAAGGCGGCCAACCGCAAGATTCTCGGTCTGAGCTAAGCACTGGGGTAACCCCACAAGCGGTGTCATCCCGGCGCAGACCGGGATCCATCCTGAGATATCTCACCCTCCACGGTGAGCTGAAGCAGCTCGGGATGGGGCCCCGGCCTTCGCCGGGGTGACGCGGTGGGTGGGGTGACATCCCGTCAATGAAACTGAGGGAGTAAGAAAATGGCAGAGAACGGCGCTCCGCGCATTCGCCTGGGCATGGTCGGTGGCGGCACCGGTGCTTTCATCGGCTACGTCCACCGTGTCGCCGCCCGCATCGACGGCGATTATGAACTGGTCGCCGGCGCCCTGTCGTCCAACGCGGCAACGGCGCTCGAGAGCGGCAAGAACCTCGGCTTCGCCGAGGACCGCATCTACACCTCGTACGAGGAAATGGCCGCCAGGGAATCCGCCCGCAAGGACGGTATCCAGGCGGTCTCCATCGTTACGCCCAACCACGCGCATTTCGGCCCAGCCAAGGCCTTCCTCGAGGCCGGCATCCACGTCATCTGCGACAAGCCGCTGACCTCGACGCTGGACGACGCGCGGGCCCTCGCCGCGATCAAGCCCAAGAAGGGCGCCAAGTTCCTCCTCACCCACAACTACACCGGCTATCCGCTGGTGCGACAGGCGCGTGAACTGGTGAAGTCGGGCGCCCTGGGCAAGATCCGCGTCGTGCAGGTGGAATACCCGCAGGACTGGCTGACCAATGCTGCCGACCCGGGCAACAAGCAGGCGAGCTGGCGTACCGATCCGAAGCGCTCCGGCGCCGGCGGCGCCATCGGCGATATCGGCACCCACGCCTACAACCTGGCGCGGTTCGTCACCGGGCTGAAGACCGAGGCGGTCAGCGCCGAGCTCACCAGCTTCGTCAAGGGGCGTAAGCTCGATGACGACGTGCAGATCAAGCTCAGGTTCCAGGGCGGCGCGAAGGGCATGCTGTGGGCCAGCCAGGTCGCCGTGGGCTCGGAGAACGGCCTGCAGCTGCGCGTTTATGGCGAAAAGGCCGGCCTCGAGTGGCGGCAGGATAACCCGAACTACATGTGGTTCACCGAGTTCGGCAAACCCAAGCAGTTGCTGACCCGCGGCGGCGCCATCTCCGCTCCGCCCGCTGCCGCGATGAACGTCCGCATCCCGGGCGGTCATCCCGAGGGCTACCTCGAGGCTTTCGCCACGCTCTACAGCCAGTTCGCCCAGGTGATCCGCGGCGAAGGCAAGGACGTCGCCGGGCTGCTCCCCAGCCTCGCCGATGGCGTCGAAGGCATGGAGTTCATCATGGCCTCCGTCGCCTCGTCGAAGGCCGACGGCAAGTGGACCAAGCTCAGCGAGGTCTAGTTCGCCTGGATCTTTCCGCTCCCCTCCCCCTTGAGGGGAGGGGTTGGGGGTGGGGGTGGTGAGGGACGCTCGGTGCTGACTGCACCACCCCCTCCCTCAATCCCTCACCCTCAAGGGGGAGGGAGGCGACAGCTGCCAGGGCAGAGCGTCACTTCAAACCCAAGCCACCACCGCCCCCCAGATCAGCACCAGACCTGACGCGGTCAGCCCGACCAGCACCACGCGCCGAAACCCCACTGTCGTCAGCCGCTTGAACACCAGCACGCCGAGGATGGCGAACGGCACCAGCACTACCCCGGTCAGCGCCAGCGCCCCGAGCATCTCGATCTCGAGCGTCCCCGCGAGGAGGTAGACCGTCAGCGTTGCCGTGTGCATGGCGATGTTGAAGCCTTGCAGCACGCCGCGCTGCTCGTCCTTGCTCCAGCCGCGCAGTGTCGTCCACAGCGTCGGTACCGGACCCGAGATTGCCGCCATGCCGCCGAGCACTCCGCCGATCCAGCCGATTGCCGTGTCGGCCACCCCTCCGCCCCAACTGAACCGGAGGTCGGGCCGCAGCAGCAGCATCAGTGGGCAATAGGCGACAAGGAACAGCCCTAGTCCGAACTTGAACAGATTTGGGTCGGCCGCACCTACCAACTGCGCACCGATCGGCACGCCGATCAGTCCGCCGATGATGAACGGCAGCGCCGCCTTCGCGCTGAAGCCGCGCCACACGAAGGGCAGCGTCACCAGTTGCCCGACCAGCGAACCGAACACCGACAGCACCACCGCCAGCCGGGGATCGACGCCCCATGCCCACACCGACAGCGCCACCAGCGCGAAGGCAAAGCCGGAAACGCCCTGCGCAAACCCGGCCAAAGCCGCGCCGACGGCGATCAACACCAGCATCTGGTCCATCGTGCTACCGGCGCCTGTTCGGCCGGCCGGTCGCGCTGGCGGGCGCCACCGAACGATCCATCCGCTCGACCTTGAATCCTGCTTCGCCGAGCAGTGTTGGCACGCCGACCGGGCCGGCGAGGTGTCCCGCGCCGACCACGATCATGGCGTCCTCGTTGTTCGCCAGCATCTCAGCGATCTCGGTGGTCCAGCGGCGGTTACGATCGCCCAGCATGCGCCGATAGGTCGGCGAGTCGACCGGCCCGAGCGCCGCATTCATCGTGCGCGCCAGCGCTTCGACGTCGCCGGCGTGCCACAGGTCGGCCAAGGCGCCCAGGCCCTGGTCGGGGCTGTCGGTCGCCGCAATGGTGCGCATCAGCGAGCTGACCTGTTCGGCATCGGGCAGTCCTGCGAACAGCCGGAACTGCGTTTCCGCTGTTTCCAGCTCGCGCCGCCGGTCCTCGACAATCTCGTCGAGCAGCACCAGCTCGACGCCGGCCTGCTGCGTCATCGCGCTTTCGCCACCACCGCCTGCCGAAAGGCTCATGCTCATCAGCGTCAGGTCCGCCATCCATGGCCGCATCGGCTCGATCAGGTCGCGCAGCAAGCCGTGCTCATCGAGGAAGGCCTGCAGCGTGTCCTGCTGTTCGCCGGTCAGGTAGTCGCTGAGCTGCCGCCCGTCCCGGTTCATGCCATAGAGCATCGATAGTCGGGTAAACGTGGCGTAGGCGTCCACGTCCAGCACCATCTCGAAATAGACGTGCTCGGCCTCGGCGAGCGCTGCGTCGAAGCGCGGCGTCCGCCAGTCCCGGTCCTTGTCGAGAATGTGGATGGAGCCGAACAGCCAGACGGAGCTGTCGGCATCGCTGACCCGCCACAGGGCAGGGGCCGCCAGCGTTGCGGCGGGAGCGAGCCCGGCCAGCAACGACAGCAGCAACAGGGTGCGGCGGAGGAATGCCCTCATCGCCGCGGGCCCTTAATGGGTCCAGGGCGTTTTGCGATCGGAGCGGAAATTGTCCGAGTAGGTGGTGCGCTTCACCGTCGGCTTGTGGTCGGGCAGCACCTGGTAGGCAATGCCGTTCTTGTGCGCATAGGCCTCAGCTTCTTCGAGGGTGTCGAAGGTGAGGCGAATCTGCGCCCGCGTATCGGTACTCGAGGTGTAGCCCATCAGGGGCTCGATTTCGCGCGGGGCGGCCGGCTCATGCACCAGGATCCATTCCTTGGACTTGCCCCGGCCGGACTGCATGGCATTGGGCGCAGGCCGGTAAATTCGTGCCGTCATCGTTACTTCGAGTCCTGTTGTCCGAATTGGACTAACTCATAGGGGTTTCTGGGCGCTCTTTCGAGTCCTTCTGTTCCCCTCGGGATCGGAAGAACTCGATCAGGTAAGTCGGGGCGCCGGGCTCCGGGCGGACGGTGATGCGCTGTCCAGGCGCGATGCCCACGAGTGCATCGAACCGGTCGGCTGCAAGAGGCCCGCCCAGCCCTTCGACAACCGTCCTGCCGCCAAACACCACCACCGTTTCGGCGGCCACCCCTTCGATGGAGAAGGTGCCATCCTGGTGCAATCGGCGCATCCTATGCGTGAACCACCCACGCCGCGTCATCGCATTGAGGTCGGTCGTCTCGCCGTCCATGACGCTGGCATGCACTGGCGCTTCGCCGCCGAACGAGAACGGTTCACTGTCGTCGGTCACGGGGACCGTCCGATCGGGCAGTCGCAGCGCGATACCGCGTCCGGCCAGAACGGCAATCGTCCGGTCGGTCCCGACAAAGCTCGAGAACGGGCCGTCGGCATTGACCGTGGCGATGCTGAGGCGCCACAGGAAGTCGGACCCGGCGCCGGCGTCGCGGCGGGCGGCAACCTCGCGGGTAACGCCGCCGCCGTTTCGCCAGGGGACGACCGCCAGGTCCTCGAACCGCGTGAGCCGCATAGCGTCCTCAGCCAAGGATGCCGGGGAGGTCGAGCCCCTTCTCGCGTGCGACATCGAGGGCGATTTCGTAACCGGCATCGGCGTGCCGCATCACGCCGGTCGCCGGATCGTTCCACAGCACGCGTTCCAGCCGGCGGGCCGCATCGTCGGTGCCGTCGGCACAGATTACCATGCCGGCATGCTGCGAAAAGCCCATGCCGACGCCGCCGCCATGGTGGAGCGAGACCCAGGTTGCGCCCGACGCCGTGTTGAGCAGCGCGTTCAGCAGCGGCCAGTCGGAAACCGCGTCGGAGCCGTCCTGCATCGCCTCGGTCTCGCGGTTCGGCGAGGCCACGGAGCCCGAATCGAGGTGGTCGCGGCCGATGACCACTGGCGCCTTCAGTTCGCCGCTGCGGACCATTTCGTTGAAGGCCAGCCCCAGGCGGTGACGGTCGCCGAGGCCGACCCAGCAGATGCGCGCCGGCAGGCCCTGGAAGGCGATGCGCTCCCGCGCCATGTCCAGCCAGTTGTGGAGGTGCGTATTGCCCGGCGTCAGCTCGCGGACCTTGGCGTCGGTCTTGTAAATATCCTCGGGATCGCCCGAGAGCGCCGCCCAGCGGAACGGGCCGATGCCGCGGCAGAACAGCGGGCGGATATAGGCCGGCACGAAGCCCGGGAAGGCGAAGGCATTCTCAAGTCCTTCGTCCTTGGCGACCTGGCGGATATTGTTGCCATAGTCGAGTGTCGGGATGCCGCGATCCCAGAAGGCCAGCATGGCCTCGACATGTTCGCGCATCGAGGCGCGCGCCGCTTTTTCGACCGTCTTCGGGGCGCTCTCGCGCTTCTCCCGCCATTCGGCCATGCTCCAGCCCTTGGGCAGGTAGCCGTTGATCGGGTCATGCGCCGACGTCTGGTCGGTGACGAGGTCGGGGCGAATGCCGCGGCGCACCATCTCCGGCAGGATTTCGGCGGCGTTCCCGAGCAGGCCCACCGATTTCGCCTCGCCGGCTTCGGTCCAGCGCGCGATCATCTCGAGCGCCTCGTCCAGCGTTGTCGCCTTCTCGTCGAGATAGCGGGTGCGGAGGCGGAAATCGATCGAGTCCGGGTTGCACTCGACGGCGAGACAGGAGGCGCCGGCCATGACGGCGGCGAGGGGCTGCGCTCCACCCATCCCGCCAAGGCCTGCGGTGAGGATCCACTTGCCCCTGAGGTTGCCGTCATAGTGCTGGCGGCCGGCTTCGACGAACGTCTCGTAGGTGCCCTGCACGATGCCCTGGGTGCCGATATAGATCCACGAGCCCGCCGTCATCTGGCCGTACATGGCCAGGCCCTTCTTATCGAGCTCGTTGAAGTGATCCCAGGTCGCCCAATGCGGCACGAGGTTAGAGTTGGCGATCAGCACGCGCGGTGCATCCGAGTGGGTGCGGAACACCCCGACCGGCTTGCCCGACTGGACCAGCAGGGTCTGGTCGGCCTCGAGCTTTTCCAGCGCCGCGACGATGCGGTCGAAATCCTGCCAGGTACGGGCCGCCCGGCCGATGCCGCCATAGACCACCAGTTCGTTGGGGTTCTCGGCGACATCGGGATCGAGGTTGTTCATCAGCATGCGGAGCGGCGCTTCGGTGAGCCAGCTCTTGGCCCGCAACTGGGTGCCGCGAGGGGCACGGACTTCTCGAATGTTGTGGCGGGGATCGGTCATGGCTTTGCTTCCGCGAGAGAGGGGGCCAGCGCCTCGAGGCGCTTCAGCATTTCGCCCAAATGGGCGCGCAGGCGTTCTGATTTGACGGGGTCGAGTGCAAAGGGCGGCGCTTCCGCGACGAGGTGCGACGCCTGCGCCAGTTCGAGCTGGATCGTCTGCACGCCGCCGGCCTGGTTGCTGTAGTGGCGCGTTGTCCAGCCGCCCTTGAAGCGGCCGTTGAGCACCGAGCTGTAGCCCTCGGCCGCCCGCGCGACGTCGTAGACGGCGGCTTCGACGGCGGGTGCACAGGACTTTCCGTCAGCCGTGCCGACGTTGAAATCCGGCAGCGTGCCCTGAAACAGGAACGGGATGTTGGAGCGGATCGAATGGCAATCGAACAGGATGGCGACGCCGTGCGCCGCGTGGACCCGCTCGACTTCGGCGGCCAGCGCGGCGTGGTAGGGGGCGTGAAACTCCGCCAGCCGCCGCTCAATCTCGGCAGCGTCGGCGAAGCCGCCCTCGGCCCAGATCGGCACCCCGTCGAAGTCGGTTTCGGGGACGAGGCCAGTGGTGTTCTGGCCCGGATAAAGGCTGACGCCGGTGGGATCGCGACCCACATCGATGACATAACGGTGGTGGGTGGCGCGGATGGTCGAGGCGCCCGGCAGCAGGCCGCGATAGAGTTGGTGGATGTGCCAATCCGTGTCCGCGAGGATTTTGCCGTTGTCGTTCAGCCGATCCTGGATCTGAGGCGGCACATAAGTCCCGGTATGCGGGAACGCCAGGATGACGGGCGAGGTGCCCTGGTGGAGCTCGAAGATCTCCATCAGTGCGCCAGCCCCGGCAGGATGCCAGGTCCGATGGCGCTGGCGAGGCCACCATTGGCGACCAGCGTCACCGCGGCTGCGATGTCGGGCGCCATGTAGCGGTCTTCCTCGAGTTCGGGGACGACAGCGCGAAGCGCCGAGCGGGCCTTGATCAGCTCGGTGCCGGTTTGCAGCGGCGCCCGGCAATCGACACCCTGCGTCGCCGTCAGCGCCTCGATGCCGATAATGCCGAACAGGTTCTCGGTCATCTGCAGCAACCGGCGCGCCCCGTGGCAGGCCATCGAGACATGGTCTTCCTGGTTGGCCGAGGTGGGGGTGGAGTCGACCGAGGCCGGATGGGCCATCTGCTTGTTCTCGCTCATCAGCGCCGCCGAGGTCACCTCGGCAATCATCAACCCGGAATTGAGCCCCGGCTTCTTGGCGAGGAACGCCGGCAAGCCGTAGGAGAGGGCGGGATCGACCAGCAAGGCGATGCGCCGCTGCGCAATGGCGCCGATCTCACACACCGCGATGGCGATCTGATCGGCCGCGAAGGCCACCGGCTCGGCGTGGAAATTGCCGCCCGACACCACGCTGCCATCGGACAACACCAGGGGGTTGTCGGTGACGGCGTTGGCCTCGATCTCAAGCGTCTGCCCCGCGTTGCGGAGCAGGTCGAGGCAGGCGCCATCGACCTGCGGCTGGCAGCGAATGCAGTAGGGATCCTGGACCCGTTCGTCACCTTCGACATGGCTCTCGCGAATGGCTGAGCCGGCGAGCAGCGTGCGGAGCGCCGCTGCCGCATCGATCTGGCCCTGGTGCCCCCTGAGGGTATGGATATCGGGATGGAAGGGCGCGGAAGAGCCCATCGCGGCGTCGGTCGACATGGCGCCGGTGATCAACGCCGCCTGGGCGGCGCGATGCGCGCGGAACAACCCGGCAAGTGCCAGCGCCGTCGAGGTCTGCGTGCCGTTGATCAGCGCCAGGCCCTCCTTGGCGGCGAGCACTACCGGGGTAAGCCCGGCCCGCTCAAGCGCCTCGCGGCCACCAAGGCGTTCGCCGCGATAGAACGCCTCGCCCTCGCCGATCATCACCGCCGTCATATGCGCCAGCGGCGCCAGGTCTCCGGAGGCGCCGACCGACCCCTTTTCCGGGATCAGCGGGATGACGCCACGCGCCAGCATGGCTTCGATCAACCGGATGAGTTCGATCCGCACGCCGGATGCACCGCGCCCCAGCGACACCAGCTTCAGCGACATGATCAGCCGCACGATGTTCTCGGGCAGCGGCGCGCCGACACCGCAACAATGCGACAGGATGAGGTTGCGCTGCAGCGTGGCGAGATCGGCCGCCTCGATCTTGATCGAGGCCAGTTTGCCGAAGCCGGTATTGACGCCATAAACCGGGGCGTTGCCGGCGGCGATCTGGGCAATGCGGGCCGCGGCGCGGTCGACCGCGGCGTCGAATCCCGGATCGAGCACCGCAGGAGTGCCGTTCCAGAAAATCTCGGACAGCGTCTCGAGCGAGACGCTCCCCGGTGTGAGCGTGATAGTCATGTTGCCTTGCCCTTGAAGATGCGGCGATGCAGCGGGTTGAAGCCGATGCGGTAGGTGAGTTCGGCCACCGAGGCGCAGTTCCAGACCGCGAAGTCTGCGGACTTGCCGGCCTCGAGCGTGCCGGTCTGCTCAAGCAGCCCCAGCGCCTGCGCCGCTATGCGCGTCGTTCCGGCCATGCATTCGGTGACCGTCAGCCCGAACAGGGTGGCGGCCATGTTCATGCCCAGCAGCAGCGAGGTGAGCGGCGAGGTACCGGGGTTGCAGTCGGTGGCGACCGCGATCGCTACGCCATGCCGGCGCAGCGCGGCGATATCGGGCTTGTGCGTCTCCCGGATGGCGTAGAAGGCCCCCGGCAACAGCACGGCCACGGTGCCTGCGGCGGCCATTGCCGCGGCGTCCGCATCGTCGATGTATTCGAGATGATCGGCCGACAGCGCGCCGTAACGGGTGGCGAGCAGCGTGCCGCCGAGATGGCTTAGCTGCTCAGCGTGGAGTTTCACTGGCAGCCCGAGCTCCCTCGCCAGGTCGAAAACCCGGGTGATTTCCTCGGGCGAGAAGGCGATGCCCTCGCAAAAGCCGTCGACGGCGTCGACCAGCCCGTCTGCATGCGCCGCTTTCAGGCCGGGCAGCACCACCTCGTCGAGATAGGCTCCGTTGCGTCCCTTGTACTCCTCGGGCGTCGCATGGGCGCCCAGATACGAGGTGACGACGCGCACCGCGCGCCGGTTGCCGAGCTCGCGGGCGGCGCGCAGCATGTTCAGCTCAGCCTCGATGCTGAGGCCGTAGCCCGACTTGATCTCGATGGTCGCGAGGCCTTCGGCCATCAGCGTGTCGAGGCGCGGCAGGGCCTGCTCGACAAGTTCCTCGACCGACAGCGCTCGGGTGGCCCGAACGGTCGAGACGATGCCGCCCCCCGCTTTGGCAATCTCGACATAGCTGGCGCCTTCGAGCCGCATTTCGAACTCACGGGCGCGGTTGCCGCCATGCACGATGTGGGTGTGGCAATCGATCAGCGCCGGGGTCACCAGCCGGCCGCCGAGGTCGATCTGCTGCGCGCCGCCGATATCGGGCGCCTCCGACGCGGCGCCGGCGAAAACGATGCGTTCGCCGGAGGTGACGACGACACCGTTTTCAATCGGCTCGACCGAGGGGGTGGCCATCGTCACGAGGCGGGCGTTCCGCCATAGTTTCACGTCCGCGTCGAGGCTGGGGATTGGTGTCGGCATTGCATGTCCGCTTTCAATCGTTCTAAAAGATGTATAGACATAATAGGGTTGATGACAAGAGAGTTTTTCCGTTTGTCCCGTCAGGATCGCTCGATGACCAAGCTGTTCGCCGCCGCCGCCTTGCTTCCCACCGGTCTCGCCCGCGATGTCAGCATCGGGATCGAGAACGGGCTGATCACCTCGGTGGCAGAGGGGAGTGCGTCGGCTGTCGCAGACGAGCGCCATGCGCTGTTGGCGCCGGCGGTCCCCAACCTCCACAGCCACGCTTTCCAGCGCGCCATGGCGGGGCTGACCGAGAGGCGTGGGCCTGGTGAGGACAGCTTCTGGAGCTGGCGGACCCAGATGTATCGCTTCGCCCTGTCGATGACCCCCGACGACGTCGAGGCGGTGGCGGCGCAGCTCTATGTCGAAATGCTCGAGGCGGGCTTCTCGCGGGTCGGCGAGTTTCACTACCTGCATCACGACGTCGATGGCCGCCCCTATGGCAACATCGCGGAGATGGCGGAACGCATCGCGGCCGCCAGTGCCGAGGCGGGCATCGGCCTGACCCTACTACCGGTGTTCTACGCGCACTCAGGCTTCGGGCCGAAACCGCCGATCGAGGGGCAGCGGCGCTTCATCAACGACACGGCTCGCTTTGCCGAACTGGTGACCGCTTCGCGGCGCGCGGTCCGCGCGCTGGAGGGCGCGGTGGTGGGCATCGCCCCGCACAGCCTGAGGGCCGCGACCATCGAGGAGATCCGCGAGATCCTGCCGCTCGCCGAAGGACGGCCCGTGCACATCCACGTCGCCGAGCAATTGCTGGAAGTCGAGGATTGCGTTGCGGCCACCGGCGCGCGCGCCGTTGAGCTGCTGCTTGCCGGCGCGCCGGTCGATCAGCGCTGGTGCCTGATCCATGCCACCCACCTCACCGCCGATGAGGTGGCCGGCATCGCTGCCACCAAGGCTGTGGCGGGTCTCTGCCCGATTACCGAAGCCAACCTTGGCGACGGCATATTTGCCGGCGCCACATTCGTCGCGCAGGGCGGCCGCCTGGGCGTGGGCTCGGATTCCAACGTCCAGATCTCGCTCGCCGGTGAGCTGAGGCAGCTGGAGTACAGCCAGCGCCTGGCGCAGCAGAGCCGAAACGTCATCGCGCGGGCCGGACAGTCGGCCGCCGCGGAGCTCCTCAACCTGGCGGCGAAGGGGGGTGCGCAGGCCCTCGGGGTGCAGTCGGGGATTGCAGTCGGCAACCCCGCCGACCTGGTGTCATTCTCGGCCGCCGGTGCGCCTTACCTGCCGCCGGCCGATCAGCTGGACGCGTTTGTGTTCGCCTCCGGCGTCTCGGTGGCGGATGTCTGGGTTGGCGGCAGGAAGCGCGTGGTCGATGGCAAACATGTTAAGTCCGGCGCCATTCGGCGGCGGTTCGAGTCGACCATGCACCGCCTGCTTGGGGCTTGACCCCATCGGCGGAACATCGGTTAGCTTTGGTTTGAAGCACGGGATTGGATGAGCGTGAGCACACTAGTGACTGCCGAGCGTGACACCGAAGCCGGCACGCTCCACCAGCGCATCCTCAATGACATTGAAGGCAAGATCGTTTCGGGGGAATGGCCCATCGGCCACCGCATCCCGTTCGAGGTGGATCTCGCTCGCGAGTATGGCTGCTCGCGGATGACCGTGAACAAGGTCCTGACCCAACTGGCGCGGGCCGGGCTGATCGAGCGGGTGAAAAAGAGCGGCAGCTTCGTCAGCCAGCCGCACACCCAGTCCGCGGTGCTCGAGATCAGCGACATCCGCAAGGAAGTGGAATCGCTCAAGCTCCCCTACGCATTCAATGTTCCGCGGGTGGCGAAGCGGAAAGCCCAGGGCGCCGATCGGCTGCTGCTCGATGTGCCCATTGGTACGGCGATCCTCGATATCACCTGCGTCCACCTGGCAGGCGGTAAGCCGTTCTGCCTCGAACAGCGGCTGATCAACCTTGCCAGCGTCGAGGGCGCGGACCAGGCGGATTTCACCAAGGTCCCGCCGGGACAATGGCTGCTGAGCCAGGTGCCCTGGAGCTCGGCAGAACACCGCATTCATGCGGCAGCAGCGGACGCCACGACCGCCGAGCAACTGGGGATCGAGCAGGGGACGGCTTGCCTCGTTATCGAGCGGCGGACCTGGAGCGCCGGCGCTGCCGTCACTCAGGTGCGGTTGACCTATCCGGGGGATCGCCACGCCCTCGTCGCCACCTTCACCCCGTCGTCGTGACCGCGCGTCAGGTCACGATCCTACCGACATTATGTATAGACATGAGTGACTGAAAGTGCTGATACTCGTCAACTGCATCTCTGGGAGGAGGCTGCATGTCTAGCAAATCTGCCTTCGACCTCACGGGAAGGCGCGCCCTGGTGACCGGCGGCAGTCGCGGCCTGGGGCAGGGGATTGCCATTGCCCTCGCGGCGGCCGGCGCCGAGGTCTGCGTCACGGCGCGTGCCCGCACCAGCCTCGACGCGACGCTGAGCCAGGTGGCTGCAGCCGGTGCGCCCGGCCGGGCGCTCGAGCTCGACGTCACCGATGTCGCCGGCGTTGCTGCAGCGATCGGTGAATTGGACGCGACCTGGCCCATCGACATCCTCGTCAACAATGCCGGCTTCGAAAGCGTCGCGCCGTCGCTCGACGTCGATGAGGCGCTGTGGGACAGCATCGTCGACACCAACCTCAAGGGCAGCTTCTTTTGCGCTCAGGCGGCGGCGCGCGGTATGGCCTCCCGCGATCGCGGTGGCTCGATCATCAACCTCTGTTCGCTGACCTCCTATGTGGGCGTGCCCACCGCCGTCCCCTATGGTTCGTCGAAATCCGGGTTACTCGGCATGACCCGCGCCCTGTCGGCGGAATGGGCTCGGCACGGCATCCGCGTCAACGCCATCGCGCCGGGCTATTTCCGCACCGAGATGACGGAAGGTTTCTATGCCGATGAGGCCTGGGCGACCGGCATGCTGGGAAAGATCCCGCAGGGCCGCTTCGGGCTGGCCGAGGATGTCGGCGGCCCTGTCGTCTTCCTCGCCAGCACCGCATCGGCCTATGTGACGGGGCAGTGCCTGGCGATCGACGGAGGCTATCTTGCCTCCATCTGACGCGCCATCTGCACAATCCTTGTGCAGAAATGAAAACTGCACAAGTCGTGTTGACACACAGGTCGATATGTATAGACATTATGCGCGTAAAGTGGCTGCGACTGGCCTGTTCGAGGGGAAGTTATGACGATTGAAGCCGGCATCGAAGGCCGTCCCGCCCAGGCGGCTCGCGTCGCCGTATCGGTGCGCAACGTCGACATGACCTTTGCCGATTTCCATGCCGTCAAAGACGCCTCCTTCGATCTCGAGGACGGGCGTTTTCTCACCATTCTCGGGCCTTCGGGATCCGGCAAGACCACGCTGTTGCGCATGATCGCCGGCTTTCAGAAGCCCAGCGCCGGCGAGATCTTCATCAACGGCAAGCCGGTCAGCGCCACGCCGCCGCACAAGCGGTCGATCGGCATGGTGTTCCAGAAGCTGGCGCTGTTTCCCCACATGACAGCGGCTGAGAACGTCGCGTTCCCGCTCAAGATGCGGCGCTTCGATGCGACCACCATCCCGGAGCGGGTGCAGCGCTATCTCGATCTGGTCCACCTCGGCGGCTATGCCGACCGCCGCATCCACCAGCTCTCGGGTGGCCAGCAGCAGCGCGTCGCCATTGCCCGCGCCCTGGTGTTCGAGCCCGACCTGCTGCTGCTCGACGAACCGCTGGCGGCGCTCGATCGCAAGCTCCGCGAGGAGATGCAGCTCGAGTTCCGCCGCATCCAGCGCGAGCTCGGCGTCACCACCATCAATGTCACCCATGACCAGCGCGAGGCGCTCGTCGTTTCGGACGAGGTGATCGTGATGGACAAAGGCGTCATCCAGCAGAAGGCGCCACCGTCAGCGACCTACCGCACGCCCGCCAATGCCTTTGTCGCAGGCTTCATCGGCGTCACCAACTTCATCTCGGGCAAGGTCACCGCGACCTCGGGCAACACCGTCAGCTTCGATGTCGGGGGCAGCGAGGTCACCGGCACCTGGGCGGCGCAAGGCCCTGCGCCCTCACCTGGTGCCTCGGTCACCGGTGCACTGCGCGCCGAACAGGTCCGGCTGGCATCGTCCGAAGCCGAGCTTTCCGGCTGCCAGACCACCAGCCGCGGTGTCGTCCGCGACGCCATCTTCGAGGGTGAACGCCTCGTCTACGAGATAGACCTAGCCCCGGGCACGCTATTGCGCGTGTTCGATCATGATCCAGCGGCTCACAAACAATTCGCCATCGGGGACAACGTGGCGATGGGCTGGAACGCACGCGATGTGCTGACCTTCCCCAACTGAGCCGGCTGGTAGAGACAACAGGAGAGAGAAACCATGACTGACCGCAAATCCATCCTTGCCCTGTCCCGCCGCAAATTCCTCGGCGGTGCCGCCGCGCTGAGCGGCATCGCAGCCTCCGGCTTCGCGACACGGGTATTTGCCCAGGAACCGGCCAAGCCCGCCGAAATCATCGTGCGCGCCTGGGGCGGCTCATGGGTCGATAGCCTCAAGGCCGGCGTTTCCGACCCCTTCACCGCCGCCACCGGCATCGCTGTCCGGCACGACCTGACCGAAGACAACGAGATCCAGCCCAAGGTGTGGGCGGCGGTGGCGCAGAACCGGGTGCCCCCGATCCACATCAACTGGGACACCACCACCAATGCCACCAAGTCTGCACTGCGTGGCGTGACCGAGGATCTGTCCGATCTGTCGAACCTCGCCGGCACCACGGACCTCGCCAAGCCCGTCGGGCTCGAGGGCTATCCGATCGTCAATACCTATGGCTATGTCTACGTGCTGGCCTACCGTCCCGAGGCCTTCCCGGATGGCGCCCCGACCTCGCTGCAGGTGCTGCTCGATCCCAAGTTCAAGGGCCGCATCGCGCTCTACAATGACGGTATCGGCTTCCACTTCCCGGCCCAGGTCGCCGGCGGCGGCAAGCTCGAGGATATCCCCGCCAACATGCAGCCGGCCTGGGATTTTATCGCCAAGGTGAAGCAACAGGCGCCGCTGCTCGGCGAGGATCCGGATTTCACCACCTGGTTCCAGAATGGCGAGATCGACCTCGCGGTCACCATCTCGACCAATGCCCGCGAAGCCAAAAAGAACGGCGTCAACATCGCCTGGACCGTTCCCGAGGAAGGCGCCAAGTTCGATACGGATGGTCTGTGGATCCCCAAGGGCCTGCCCGAGAACGAGCTCTACTGGGCCAAGCAGTACATCAACTTCGCCATCACCAAGGACGCCCAGCAGGTGTGGCTCGATGGCCTCGGGCTGCCGGGTGTAGTCCCCGGTCTTACCCCGCCGGCCGATCTCGTCGGCGATCCGTCCTATCCGACCAAGCCGGAGGATTTCGAGCACCTGATCCGCATCTCCTCGCAGGTTCAGGTCGAGAACGAGAGCACCTGGTTCGGCGAATTCAAGAAGATCATGCAGGGCTGACGCGCTGCGCGTTCGCTCCCCTCCCCCTTGAGGGGAGGGGCTGGGGGTGGGGGTCCATCCGCGATCACCGGACCACCTCCTCCCTCATTCCCTCCCCCTTAAGGGGAGGGAGGCGACCGCTGCGCGATTTTGACTGAGCGGGACGGCGCTGCTGTGCCGTCCCGCACTACCCCAAGGGAGCACTATGCGAACCTATCGAAAGGCCTATCCGCTTGGCTGGCGGATCATGGACGGTATCGAGGCCGCCGTGGCCGCCGTCTGGCCGAGACGCCTGTCTGGTGCGGTGCCCTACGTGATGGTGCTGCCGGCGGTGCTGCTGGTGCTGCTCCTGGTGATCGGCATGGTGCAGATCGCCGACCAGAGCGCTCGTGTCCTCGATACCAGTACCTTCATGCCTTCGGCCGACTACCGCTCGGCCAACTACGAGCAGATCTTTAATAGCGGCCTCTACTGGTCGATCCTGTGGCGGAGCCTGCTCGGCTCGGTGATCGTCACCGTGCTCTGCCTCGTCTTCGCGTTTCCCTACAGCTACCTGATGGTGCGCACGCCCTCGGCCTTGCTGCGCAAGTTCCTGCTGATCGCGCTGTTCCTGCCCTTTTTCATCGGCCAGGTGGTGCGCGCCTATGGCTGGCTCATCATACTCGGCAACCAGGGGGTGGTGAACGAGGTGCTGGGGCTGGTCGGCGTTCCCCCCATGCGGCTGCTCTACAACTACCCAGCCGTCCTCTTCGGGCTGGTGCAGTACATGATCCCGTTCGCCGTGCTGATGCTGGCGCCGGCCCTCACCGCCATCCCCGAGGAGATCGAGTCCGCTGCCAGCAGCCTCGGCGCCAACTGGTGGCGGAGCTTCGTCCACGTCGTGCTGCCGATGGCCAAGCCCGGCCTGATCGGCGCCGGCCTCGTGGTCCTGACGCTGTCGTTGACCGATTTCGCCATGCCGGCCATCCTTGGCGGCGGCTCGCAGGATTTCATCGCCAATGCCATCTACGACCAGTTCTTCCGCACCTCCGACCAGGGGATGGGCGCCGCGCTCACCATCATCCTCGTCGGCATCGGTTCGCTGGTCGTTGGCATCGTCTTTTCGATCTTCGGGGCCGGCACCCTCGCCATGGGGAGGGATCGCAAATGACCCAGCAACCCCTGGGCAAGTCCATCGTCATCTGGACGATGGTGGCCCTGGTCCTCATCGTCCTTTCGGCCCCGACGATCGTGGTCCTCGGCGCCTCCTTCACCTCGGGCAACATCATCCAGTTCCCGCCCCAGGGGTTCTCGCTGCAGTGGTACGCCAAGATCGCGCTGGCCGATGACCTGCGCAGCGCTTTCGTCCGGTCGCTGGCCGTGGCGCTGATCTGCACCCTGATTTCCATCCCGGTCGGCACCCTCGCGGGCATCGCGCTCAGCAAGTATGCGATCAAGTTCGAGCGGACGCTGCAGATCTACTTGCTGCTGCCCTTCACCATCCCGCTGATCGGTTCCGGCATCGGGCTGATGCTGCTGTTCGGCGAGATGCGGATTCTCGGGCAGATCTGGCCGGTTGGCCTCGCCTGCTGCGTCATCAACCTGCCGTTCATGATCTGGGCGGTGATGGCGAGCTCGGCGAGCCTCGACCCCGACCTCGAACTGGCGGCGGCCAATTGCGGGGCAGGGCCGATCTCCACCTTCTTCAATGTGACCATCCCGGGCGTCATGCCCGGCATCATCAGCGGCTCGCTGCTAATGTTCATCCTGGCGCTCAACGAGTTCCTGGTCAGCCTGCTCCTGACCGACGCCCGGACGGTGACGCTGCCGGTGCAGATCTACAATTCGATCCGCTCGATCATCACCCCGGACCTCGCGGCCATCTCGGTGGTCTTCATCGTCTGCGCGACCCTGGTGATCGCGCTGCTCGACCGCCTGGTCGGCCTCGACATCTTCCTCAAATCGAAATGACGGTCCGCCGTCCGTACGCAAAGTGAGACGAACTATGTCTGACGTGTCCTTCTACGACTACGCGAAGCTCTCGACCGAGCAGCGGGCAGCGCTGCTGAAGCGTTCCGAGGCCGATCTCTCCGGCGTCATCGAGAAGGTGAAGCCGATCATCGAGGCGGTGCGGACCGAAGGCGATGCCGCGCTTGCCCGGTTTGCGCGGGATCTCGACAAGGCTGAGAACGTCACCGAAGCGACGCTGCAGGTCACGCCGGCTGAGTTCGACGCCGCCTTCAAGGCGGTCGACAGCAAGGTTATCGACGCCATCCAGTTCGGCATCGAGAACATCCGCAGCTTCCACGAGGAGCAGAAGCCCGAGACCATGTGGATGAAGGAGATCCGGCCGGGCGCCTATGCCGGCGATCGCTTCACCCCCATTCAGTCGGTCGCCCTCTATGTGCCGCGCGGCAAGGGCTCGTTCCCGTCGGTGACCATGATGACCTCCGTGCCGGCCGTCGTCGCCGGTGTGCCCAATCTTGCCATCGTCACCCCGCCGGCGCCCGATGGCAGCGTCGACGCAGCAACCCTGGTGGCGGCGCGCCTCGCCGGCGTCGAGACGGTCTACAAGGCCGGCGGCGCCCAGGCGGTTGCCGCGATTGCTTATGGAACGAAGACGGTGAAGCCGGCGCTCAAGATTGTCGGCCCGGGCAGCCCCTGGGTGGTCGCCGCCAAGCGCCTGCTCTCCGGCGTCATCGATACGGGCCTGCCTGCTGGTCCCTCCGAGGCGGTGATCTTTGCCGACGACACCATCGATGGCGGCCTCGCCGCGCTCGATCTGCTCATCGAAGCCGAGCACGGCCCGGATTCGTCGGCTTACCTCGTCACCCACAGCCGACGCGTTGCCGAGGAGGCGATCGCCGCGCTGCCGGGTATCTGGGCGAAAATGACCGAGCAGCGCGTCGCCTTCTCACGCACCGTGCTGACCGGCGGCAAGACCGGCGGCATCATCCTCACCTCGTCGGTCGAGGAGAGCTACGACTTCATCAACGCCTATGCCCCCGAGCACCTCGAGATCCTCTCCACCGAGCCCTATGATCATCTGGGCAAGATCACCGAGGCGTCGGAAATCCTGCTCGGCCAGCACACCCCCTGCAGTATCGGCAATTTCGGCCTCGGGCCCAATGCCGTGCTGCCGACCAGCCGCTGGGCCCGCACCTACGGTCCGCTCTCTGTTACCGATTTCGTCAAACGCAGCTCGATCGGTTACGTCACCGCCGCAGGTTTTCCGCTGCTCGCCAGGCACGCCCACGAGCTCGCCATCTACGAGGGTTTTTCGTCGCATGCCCTTGCCGTCTCGGACCTGCGCCAGCAGTTTGTGCGGTAGCCGATCCTATGCGTGCGGTGCGCCTCCATGACGTCAAGGACCTGAGGTTCGAACAGGTCGCTGCCCCCGGGGCGCCTGGCCCCGGTTCGGTGCTCATCGCCGTCGAGGCCGCCGGCATCTGCGGCTCGGACCTCCACAACTTCTCGACCGGGCAGTGGATTTCGCGCCGCCCAAGCGTCGCCGGCCACGAGTTCTGCGGCCGGGTCGTCGCGGTCGGGCAGGGGGTGTCCGGCCTGTCGGTTGGGCAAGCCGTGGTGGCCGATTCCCGCTTCTGGTGCGGCGAGTGCCCGCAGTGCCGCGACGGCCATCGCAACGCCTGTGAACGCCTCGGCTTCGTCGGCGAGGTCTGCGATGGCGGCTTCGCCGAACAGGTCATCCTGCCGGCGAGGCTCGTGCAGCTGCGACCTGAGACCATGGACCCACGCGTCGCGGCAATGAGCGAGCCACTCGCCGTGGCCCTCCACGCCATCAACAAGGTCGCACCGGCCGACGGCGCTGGCGTGCTGGTGGTCGGCTGCGGCACCATTGGCGGCCTCTGTGCGCTCGCCCTCTCGCATCGCCATAACGGCCCGCTCCTCCTGGCGGATCGCAATGCCGATCGGGCCCGGATGGTCGCGAAGGTCACCGGCGGTCGGGTTGTCGATCTCACACCGGACGCCATCGCCGCTGCCAACCAGGGCCGACCGCTGCGCTTTGCCATCGATGCCACCGGCAGCATCGCCGCCTTGGGGCAATTGCTCGATGTCATCGGGCCGAACTCCGTGCTTGGCCTTGTCGGCATCAGCCACGGCAAGCTCGATCTCGACCCCAATCACCTGGTCGAGCGCGAGATCCAGCTCGTCGGCTGTCACGCCTTCAAGGACGAACTGCCCGAGGCAATCGCCCTGGCCGATGTGCTCGGCGAGCAACTGCTCTCGCTGATCGACGAGGAGATCGGGCTCGACCAGGTGCCGGCCGCCTTCGAGCGCTTGCTGGCCGGCAATGTCAAAGGCCTCAAGACCATCATCTCCATCCGCTAGCCCGGCAGACCCGACCATGACCCAGTTTTCCAGCCGGACGGCGGATATCCGCGCCGCCGCCAAGCACCATGATGGCCGGGCGGAACCGCTGCTCGCGGCGCTGCTCGCCGATCTGTTCAAGATCGAAGCGCAGAACGTCGCCATCAATCGCGACCAGTACAGCCTCAACTCGCTCAACGGTTTCTTCGACACCGCCGACGGCGCCTTCTTCTTCAAGTTCCACCAGGAGGAGGGCGAGGAGCAGATGAGTGGCGAGTACTATCGCGCCGATATCCTGGCGCGCGCCGGGCTACCAGTGGATCAGGCGGTCTACGCCTCGACGCTCCCGGGCGAGCAGATCCTCGTCTATCGCCGGCGCACCGATCCACGTTTCTCCGATGTCCTGCGGGCCCTCGACCTCGACGACCATGCCGAGCGTCGCGCCGCGGCGGTCTCGGCCGAGGCGACGCTGAGCGATCGCGTCACCGACATCTACCGGCAGACCCTGCACCCGATCACGTCGGCGCAGTCGCAAAGCGAACCGGTGCACCGTCTGTTCTTCGAGCGCCTCATCGATCCGGTCACCGGCGCCTATCCCGGTGGGCGCCTCAAGAGCTTCTATGTCGGCCAGAGCTTCGCGTTTCCGGGTGTCACGCTGAGCTGGGCCGAATTCTCCGGCGCCAGGTTTGTCGTAAACGGCGTTACGTATCGCCATTCGATCGGCGAGCTGTTCGACCTGGCGCACCACCGGCTGAACCCCGCTCGCCTGGCGGATGCCGCCGGTGTCGTGGCGCATGGCGACGCACACAATGCCAACGTCTGGTATTCCGAGGGGCAGGACGGGCCCAGCCTGTCATTCTTCGATCCGGCGTTTGCCGGCGAACACGTGCCGACCCTCCTCGCCGAGGTGAAGACGACCTTCCACAACATCATCGCCCACCCGCTCTGGCTCTATGACCCCGAGCAAGCCGCCGAACGGTACACGGCAACCGCGACCTATCGCGACGGCACCCTCACCATCGACACCGACTGGGCCCTGACCCCGGTCCGCGACGATCTGCTCCAGGTCAAGGCCAAACGCGCCTGGCGCCCGCTATTGCAGGATTTGCGGGATCAAAACCTCCTGCCGGCAGACTGGCGTGAAGTTATCCGTCTGGGCCTCTTCCTCTGCCCCACACTGGTGATGAACCTCCGCGCCGGCAGCGGTCGCCACAACCCCAGCTCCTCGGCCATCGGCTTTGCCAACGCGGTGCGCGTCGGTAGCGAACCGAGTGCGGGCGCGGACTTCATCACCGCGTTCCTCAATTCAATCGAGCCGCGTTAGGCGTTGCTGGTTGGGCACCGCAGCGCCGCTGACGGTGACACAACGTCCCAACGACTGCTTGTGGCCCAAAGCAGACGCCCGCGTTCCAGGTTAGTCAAAGGGCTGCAGTGATCGAGGCGGCTGCGCCTGTTCTTCTCTACAAGAAAGTCTTTGTATCGAGCTGTTGATCCAGGGGTTCGTCCTGACTCACAGGGCGCTGTAGACACCATACCAACTAGTGGGTATGGTAGCGGTATGCACGAGTCACGCCTCAAAATTCTGAATGCGACGCTCAACGTCGTCCGGGAAAAGGGCTACCACGCCACCCGCATCGAGGATGTCTGCGCCGCAGCTGGCCTGACGAAGGGCAGCTTCTTTCATCATTTTTCCAGCAAGGAAGAATTGGCCATCGCCGCGGCCGCCCATTGGGATGTGGTCACCGGAACACTATTCGCCTCGGCGAGCTACCATTCCGCACCGGAGCCGCTCGACCGGCTGCTGGGCTACATCGAACTGCGGAAAGCCCTGCTCACCAACACGATCCCCGAGGCCACCTGCTACGCCGGCACGATCGTGCAGGAAGCCTATGTGACGCATCCCGCCGTTCGTGAGGCCTGCGCCAACAGCATCGTGTTGCACGCGCGGACGCTCGAAACGGATATCGAGGCGGCAATTGCCCGCAGCGACTACAGCGGCGAACTCACAGCCGAGAGCCTCGCACTGCACACCCAGGCGGTCGTGCAAGGCGCGTTCATCCTCGCCAAAGCGCTGGACGGTATGCCCGCCGCGCTCGACAGCCTCGATCATCTAGCTCGCTACTTCCGGCTGCTCTTTGCTGTGCCGGCGAGACGGGTCCGCAAGACGATTTCAAAGGAGAGGTAAGATGCCCCATGTCACTTCTGCGGACGGCACGAGGATCGCCTACGACCGGGAAGGCACTGGCCCGGCGGTGATCCTCGTCGGCGGCACCCTAGACGACGGCGCTGAGAACGCGCCGCTGGCCCGGCACCTTGCCGACCATTTCACGGTCTACAATTACGCACGACGCGGCCGGGGCGCCAGCGGCAATACACCGCCGTACGCCTTGGCGCGGGAGGTGGAAGACCTCGACGCACTGATTGCGACAGCCGGCGGCTCAGCTCACGTGTACGGCGCCTCATCTGGCGGCGCCCTCGCGCTGGAGGCAGCAGCGGCAGGTTCGGCGATCGACAAGATCGCGGTGTGGGATGTGCCGTACGTGATCGGAGACGACCTGTGGCCGAGGTTCAACCAGTACCTCGCGGACACCCACGAGGCATACAAAGCCGGCCGGGACGAGGAGCTCCTGGAACTCTTCATGAGGCTTACCGGCGGACCCGACGCGGACATCGCGACTTTCAAACAGTACCCGATCTGGGCCTCGTCCGTCGCGCTCGCCCACACGCTCGTCAAGGACGCCGTGATCCTCAATGACTATAAGATCCCCACGGACCGACTTGCCCGCATCACTCAGTCGGTCCTGGTGACCACCGAGGGTCCGATCACCCAACCCCAGTTGTCAGGCCTCCCGACCGACTTCTTCGACCGCGCCGCGAAAGCGATAACCGCTGCCATCCCCCAGACCGAACGACACACGCTCGACGGGCAGGGACACGTCGTCGCCCCCGAAGTCATGGCCCGTGTACTGAAGACGTTCTTCAACCAGTAACCCGTCGACACCAGGCTTCCACTGCCATCTGAGAAACCGGCCTTCATTAGCCTCGAGCACGTACGTGAGCCTCTCGAGATTCGGCTGCTGCGCAATTGGCGATTGCACGCGGTGCAGGTATCTCAAGACTTAGGTCGGAGTGCTGGAGTGGACGCGATCGAGCGGCGGCGTGCCTGAGCTCAGCGTCTGCCGCTCCGGCTAGGTCTTGCTCAGTCGAGCAAGCACCGCGTCCGTCACGTCGGCGCCGAGCCGATAGGAAAATGCCGTGACACTCGTAAGGTTGTCGCTGAGTGTGCAGTCGAAAGCGAGGCCATACCACCTGTCTCCGGAGCGGAAGATCGCGCCGGTGGCTGTGAGGCGCGTGCCTGTCATCTCCGACCTGGCGTAGGCTTCCGCCATCACCACGTCGGGCGTGAAGCGTTCCCCGGCATTGCCGATCTGGGCCAGGGCCTCGATGTTGCAGGTTTGCGCCAGCCGCTTTTCGGGCGGCAGCGTTTCGAGCATCGCGCGCGCCTGCGCCATGCTGGGAACACTCAGCATCGCCTTGAGATAGAAGCGTGTGGCGCTGCGCGGCGCGCCCAGCTCGAGGGTCGCGACATCGGGCTCCGCCGACGGAGCAGGCGGGGCCGTTCCTTCCGTCATCTCGCCAGTGTCGGCCGTGACTGCGGTGACGGCGCCATCCGGCCCGCTGGCTGGGGCAGTCAACCCCCTCACTTTGGGACGCGACAGCGGTATCGGGGCTTCCTGTGCCGAGGTCTCCGCACCCCCCACCGGCTCCGATACTGCGGTGGCCGAGGCCTCGTCTACGGTCTTTGGGGCCGCCGCTTCGGATGACGTTTCGGGCGGAGAGACCTCCTCCGCGGCCGATGGAGCTGGACCGGCAGCTTGCTCTGCCGGTGGCGGATTGGCTGGGGTCGTCTTGGCCGGCGGCAAGGTTGCCGCCGAATCCTCCTCCGCTGGCTCCTCCGCAGGCGGCTCGCTGGTCTCCGGGGGCCGCACTAGCTCCACGTCAATGGCCGCTGGTGGTGTGGCTTCGGCGCTGTCAGGCCGCGGCTGCCAGAGGAAGAACACGAGCACCCCCACATGCAGCATTGCTGAAGCCATCGTGCCCCAGACGTTCCATGGCTTACGCCTTGGCGGCTCGGGGAGCGTCGGCTCGGGCAGCGTGATTTCGCTCATGGTTCAGCCTGCCATGACGATTGTGGGCGTCCGGTGGGAGGAGCAAGAACATTTTCGCTCGCCAGGGACTTACTGGCAATGGTCAGGAGGGGCCCGAATAGTGCTGGGGCGTATGGGTGTCCGCTTCTGCGCATGGCGGACGCTTCTACTCGCCTCGGCTCGGACAAAGGCCTGCAAGCTCCAGCGCCCGCTGCCTTTTTGATGGTCGGGGCAGAGTGATTCGAACACTCGACCCCCGGTTCCCAAAACCGGTGCTCTACCAGACTGAGCTATACCCCGAACTATCGCCCTTCCGTTATCGGGAGTTGCTGCAAAGAGCAAGCAGGGCAAGCCCATTTGAGTTCCGGTTGACGTGAACTGGCGTCTCCGCCGACAAGAGCGCCATGATCGATCTGAGCAAGCCTTGGCCCTTTGGCCTCACCCGTCGCCGCGCGCCCTGGTTCGTCCTCGGCTTTGTCGTGCTGATCGCGGTGCTGCATCTGCTCGATCGGCCGCTTTCGGCCTGGGGGCAGGGGCTACCGGGCAACGTACGGGCGGTCTTCTTCTGGATCACCGAATGGGGGAAATCCGACTGGATTCTGATTCCCACCTGCATCGCCTGGCTCGTGGCGTGGCTGCTTTCGCTGCTGACGCGCGATAACCTCCGCCTCGCGCTGCGGGAAGTGGCCGCGCTCGCCGGCTTCATTTTCCTCGGCGTCGGCCTTCCTGGCCTCGTCTCGACGCTGCTCAAGCGCACCATCGGGCGCGGGCGGCCCGAGACCTGGACGGCCGAAACGCCGCTGAGCTTCCAGAGCTTCAACTGGAGCGCCTACGACTACCAGAGCTTCCCCTCGGGTCACTCCACCACTGCCTTCGCCTTTGCCGCGGTCGTGGCATTCCTGTGGCCGCGGGCGTTCTGGCCGGCCATGCTGTTTGCCGCCGCTATTGCCGTGTCGCGCATTGTCGTCGGCGAGCACTACCCCACCGACATCACCGCAGGCGCGCTGCTCGGCCTGCTCGGCGCCTACGCGGTGCGCCAACTGTTCGTATCGCGCGGCTGGTTGTTCGCCGCGACCGCTTCAGGCACGGAGCGCCGGCCGTTCGCCGCGCTCCGTACCCTGTTGGTCAGGCGATAGCCCGGTAGCGCGTCAGCGCTGCCGCCATGTCCGCCTTGAGGTCGTCGAGGCTCTCGAGCCCCACATGCACGCGGAACATCTGCCCCGGCGCGTCCCATGCCACCGCCGTGCGGATGTTCGAGGGATCGAACGGGATGCAGAGGCTCTCGTAGCCGCCCCACGAATAGCCCATGCCGAACAGCTGAAAACCGTTGACCATCGCCGCCAGCGCGTCGCGCGAGCGCTGCTTCAGCCGAAAGGCGAACAGGCACCCGGCGCCGCTGAAATCGCGCTTGAACAGGGCGTGATCCGGATGGCTCGGCAGGGCAGGGTGGTAAACCTCCTCAACCTCAGGCTGCCCCTCGAGCCAGCCGGCGAACGCCAGCGCTGCCTCGTTGTGGTGCTTCATCCGCACTGCCAGCGTTCTCAGCCCGCGCAGCGTCAGGTACGAATCGTCCGGTGATACGGCAACCCCGAGGATGCGGTGGGTGCGTTTCAGCCGGGCCCACAGCTTCTCGTTGGCGGAAACCGTGCCCACCATGGCGTCCGAGTGCCCGACGAACATCTTGGTCGCGGCATGCATCACCATATCGGCGCCCATTTCGAGCGGCCGGTGGAACAGCGGCGTGCCCCACGAATTGTCGACGATCACCGTGATGCCGCGGGCGTGCGCAGCTGCGGCAATCGCCGGCAGGTCCTGCATTTCGAAAGTCAGCGACCCAGGGCTCTCGACGAAGATCGCCTTGGTCGTCTCGGTGAACAATTCGGCGATACCCGCGCCGATGCGCGGATCATAGTAGCGAGTCGTCACGCCGAACCGGGTCAGCCCCTCGGTGGCGAAGGTCCGTGTCGGCTCGTAGGCCGAGTCGGTCATCAGCAACTCATCGCCCGCCGAAACGGCCGCCAGCAGCGCCGTCGAAACCGCCGACAGGCCCGATGGCGCAACGATGGTGCCGACCGCCCCTTCGAGCTCGCTGACGAGCTCGCACAGCGCCCGGGTCGTCGGATTGTCGTTCCGCCCGTAGCGGTAGGGCGCCTTGTAATCTTCCAGTTCGTCCAGCGACTTGAACAGGATCGTCGAGCCACGGAACACCGGCATGTTCACAAAGCCCAGGTGCTCGTCCGAAGCCCGCCCGCCATGCGTGAGGACGGTTGCGAGGGATGCGGGAGTGCCGCTTTTCCCGTTGTTATCAGTCATTTCAAACTCTGCCCAAAACGCAGTCACCAGAGAAATATGGGCAAAAAACAGTCAGGTTTGCTGCCCCATTTCGGCCATAGCGCTTGACGCAACCGTCAATTGCCGCTTCGATGCTTACCAGCATCACATCCGCCCTCCAAGGCGGAGGTGCCGCCGGGCAACAGGCTGGGGCCAAGTTGCCCGACGAACAGGGTCAGGAAACAAGGTAATAACAATGATCAAATCGCTTCTTTCCGTCGCGCTTGCGGCAGGCCTCGGCCTTTCCGCATCCGCCGCCTTCGCGCAGACGACAACCTCGGCAACGCTCGACGCGGTCAAGGCCAAGGGCTATGTCCAATGCGGCGTGACCGGCGGCGTGCCGGGGTTCTCTGCCCCCGACGCGAACAACAACTGGTCTGGTCTCGAAGTCGATTACTGCCGCGCTCTGGCGGCCGCGATCTTCAACAATGCGGACTCCGTCCGTTACACGCCGCTCACCTCGCAGGAGCGCTTCACCGCGCTCAGCGCCGGTGAAATCGACGTGCTGTCGCGTACCACCACCTGGACCATGAGCCGCGATACCCAGCTGGGCATCAAGTTCATCGGCACCATGTTCTATGACGGTCAGGGCTTCATGGTCCGCAAGGCCGACAACATCGCTTCGGCGCTCGATCTCAGCGGCGCCGCCGTCTGCATCGAGTCGGGCACCACCACCGAGCTGAACGCGGCCGACTACTTCGCCGCCAACAACCTCGAGTTCAACACCGTGGTGTTCGTCGACCAGGACGAAGTGGTGAAGGCCTACGAAGATGGCCGTTGCGACGTCTACACCACTGACTCCTCTGCGCTCGCCGCCGAGCGTTCGAAGTTCGCCAACCCGGCTGACCACATCATTCTGCCGGAGATCATCTCCAAGGAGCCGCTCGGCCCCGTGGTGCGTCAGGGCGACGATGGCTGGTTCAACATTGCCCGCTGGACCTACTACGCGCTGCTCGAAGCCGAAGAGCTGGGCGTCAGCTCGGCCAACGTTGACGAGATGCTGGCTTCCGACAACCCGGCGATCAAGCGCCTGCTTGGCGTTGAAGGCGACTTCGGCACCCCGATCGGCCTGACCAAGGACTGGGCCTACCAGATCATCAAGCTGGTCGGTAACTACGGCGAGGTCTATGACAAGCATGTCGGCCCGAACACGCCGATCGGCCTTGCCCGCGGCCTGAACGCCCTTTGGAAAGACGGCGGCATCCAGTACTCGCCGCCGATCCGCTAAACCTTCTGCAGCCCGGCGCTGAGCTCCAGCGCCGGGCTGATCGTTTCCGGCGGGCGGCAGGCGGAACCCGCATGCGCCGGTATTTTTCTTCTCCTGGGCAGGGAGATGCATAGCTCATGGCATCCATCGACACGGCGCAATCACCGCCGCGGGGCTTCTCATTCAACGATCCCGTCGTGCGGGGCGTCATCTACCAGGTCGTCGTCGCGGTACTGGTGGTGGTGTTCCTCGTCTGGATCGTCAACAACACGGCGATCAACCTCAAGGCGCAGAACAAGACCTCGGGCTTCGACTTCCTGTGGAAGACGGCCGGGTTCGACATCAGCTTCACGCTGTTCCCGTTCGATCGCACTTCGCTGTACTGGCAGGCGTTCCTCGTCGGCCTCACCAACACCGTTCTCGTCGCCGTCATCGGCATCTTCTTTGCCACGCTCATCGGCTTCACTATCGGCATCGCACGGCTGAGTTCGAACTACCTGGTGTCCCGGCTGGCGACGGTCTACGTCGAGACCATCCGCAACATCCCGCTGCTGCTGCAGCTGTTCTTCTGGTACTTCGCGGTCCTGAAGACCATGCCGGCGGTGCGCGACTCGCTGGCGCTGCCGCTCGATACCTTCATCAATCAGCGCGGCCTGTTCGTGCCCAAGCCCATCCCCGACGAGCAGTTCGTCTGGGTCTGGGTCGGGCTCGCCGTTGCCCTGGTGCTGTGGCTGGTGCTGCGGCAATGGGCCAAGGCGCGCCTCGAGCGCACCGGCAAGCGCTTCCCGGTGTTCCTCTGTGGCCTCGCCCTCACGCTGGTTATCGTCGGCCTCGTCTGGGTGGTGAGCGGCGCTTCCGTCACCTTCGATCCGCCGGTGCTCAACCGCTTCAATTTCAAGGGCGGCCTCGAGCTGCCCCCTGAGCTGGTGGCGCTGGTTTTCGGCCTCTCGATCTACACCGCGGCGTTCATTGCCGAGCTGGTGCGCGGCGGCATCCAGTCGGTCAGCCACGGCCAGACCGAGGCGGCAGAGGCGCTGGGGCTACAGGATGGCGACCGGCTGCGGCTGGTCATCGTCCCGCAGGCGATGCGCGTCATCATCCCGCCGCTGACCAGCCAGTACCTGAACCTGACCAAGAACTCGTCGCTCGGCGCCGCCATCGGCTACCCCGAGCTGGTCAACGTGTTCACCGGCACGACGCTCAACCAGACCGGCCGCGCCATCGAGGTGATCGCGCTCACCATGCTGGTCTACCTCATCCTGTCGCTGGGCACCTCGGCGATCATGAACTGGTACAACGCCCGTGTGGCGCTGGTTGAACGCTAGGAGCGGCAGATGACCGATATCGCCTTCGTCCGCTCCGAGATCGAGAAAGCCCAGCCGGCGCCCCGCAGCCAGACTGGCCTCGTCGCCTGGCTGCGCAAGAACCTGTTTGCCAGCGTCTCGGACACCATCCTCACCGTCGTCGCGGTAGTTCTGCTGTTGTGGCTCGTCCCGCAGCTCTATGGCTTCCTGATCGGCCGCGCCGTCCCTCCGGGCGGCACGGTCGAGCAGTGCCGGGTCGAGAATGTCGGTGCCTGCTGGGCCTATATCGCCAGCGAGATCGAGTTCTTCATCTACGGCTTCTACCCGATGGCCGAGTACTGGCGCCCGAACATCGTGTTCGCCATGCTCGCGCTGATCGGCCTGCCGCTGCTCTGGCCGTCGGCCCCGTTCAAGATCGTCAACGCCATCCTGTTCTTCGTGGTGTTCCCGATCGCCTCGGTGGTCATGCTGTCGGGTGGCATGTTCGGCCTGCGCTACGTGCCGACCGAGCAGTGGGGTGGGCTGCTGGTCACGCTGATCATCTCGGTGGTCGGCATCAGCCTGTCGCTGCCGATGGGGATCCTCCTGGCGCTCGGCCGGCAATCCAAGCTCCCGATCATCAAGACCCTCTGCATCGCCTTCATCGAGCTGATCCGCGCCGTGCCGCTGATCACCATCCTGTTCATGGCCTCGATCATGCTGCCGCTGTTCATGCCGCAGGGGACGACCGTGGACAAACTGGTGCGCGCCCTGGTCGGTGTCACGCTGTTCGCCTCGGCCTACATGGCCGAAGTGGTGCGCGGCGGCATGCAGGCCATCGGCCGCGGCCAGTACGAGGCGGCCGCCGCCCTCGGGCTCGGCTATTGGCAGCGCATGGGCTTCATCATCCTGCCGCAGGCATTGAAGCACGTGATCCCCGGCATCGTCGGCAACTTCATCTCGCTGCTGAAGGATACCTCGCTGGTCTACATCGTCGGCATGAAGGATCTGCTCGAAGCGGTGAAGACCAAGAACGACGCCATCGAATGGGCATCGCCAACGCAGTCGGTCACCGGCTATATTTTTGCCGCAGCCGTGTTCTGGGTGCTCTGTTTCTCAATCTCCCGATACTCCCGATACTGGGAGCGCCGGCTCAATACCGGCCACAAGAGGTAGCTGATGTCAGACGTATCTCCAGTCGTCGTCGATCGCGATATCGACACCACCAACATGCAGGTTTCCAAGACCGAGGTGGCGGTCGAGATCATCGGCATGAACAAGTGGTTCGGTGATTTCCACGTGCTGCGCGACATCAACCTCAAGGTGATGAAGGGCGAGCGCATCGTCATTGCCGGGCCGTCGGGCTCCGGCAAGTCGACACTGATCCGCTGCATCAACCGCCTCGAGGAGCACCAGAAGGGCCAGGTCATCGTCAACGGCGTCGAGCTGACCTCCGACCTGAAGCGCGTCGATGAAGTGCGGCGCGAAGTCGGCATGGTGTTCCAGCACTTCAACCTGTTCCCGCACCTGACGATCCTGCAGAACCTGACGCTGGCGCCGATCTGGGTGCGCGGCGTGCCCAAGGCACAGGCCGAGGAAACGGCGATGATGTACCTCGAGCGGGTGCGCATCCCCGAGCAGGCGGCCAAGTACCCCGGCCAGCTCTCGGGCGGCCAGCAGCAACGCGTCGCCATCGCCCGCTCGCTCTGCATGAACCCCAGGATCATGCTGTTCGACGAGCCGACCTCGGCGCTCGATCCGGAAATGGTCAAGGAAGTGCTTGAGGTGATGATCAGTCTCGCCGAGGAAGGCATGACCATGCTCTGCGTCACCCATGAAATGGGTTTCGCCCGCCAGGTCGCCAACCGCGTCATCTTCATGGATCAGGGCCAGATCATCGAGCAGAACGAACCCGAAGCGTTCTTCTCCAACCCGCAGCACGAACGCACCAAGCTGTTCCTCAGCCAGATATTGCACTGAGTCAGTTGGGACCCGAGGCCCCGCAGTTTCCGCCTCCCTCCCCCTTTGAGGGGAGGGATTGAGGGTGGGGTGGTGCGGTGATCACCGATGGACCCCCCCACCCCTCCCCTCAAGGGGGAGGGGAGCTCCCGCCCCGTTCGTCCCGCGTCGCACAGCCGCCTTGACCCGGTCACCCGCGATCGGGATATTGCGCGCCGAGGGCGAGTTGGAGCAGCGTTTAGACCATGACGGTTCAGGCCGTTTGGCGTGGCCTCGTCCGCGTCATCCTCGTTATCGCGATACTGACCCCGTCCTGGGCCTCGGCACAGCCGGCGGCGCCCGCTATGGCCGGCCCGACACTGCAGGCGATCCGTGACCGCGGCCATCTGATCTGCGCCACCGCCGACCCGTTGCCCGGCTTTGCTCAGCCCGGCGCCGATGGGCGCTGGACCGGCTTCGATGTCGATTTCTGCCGCGCTATCGCGGTCGCCGTGTTCAACGACGCCAGCAAGATGGAGTTCGTGCCGCTCTCGGGCGACAGCCGCTTCGCTCAACTGCAGACCGGCAGCATCGATCTCATCGCCCGCAACGCCCCCTGGACCATGCGACGGGATACCGGCTACGGCGCCAGCTATGTCGCCACCTCATTCTATGACGGGCAGGCGATCATGGTGCCGCAGTCGCTCGGCGTCGTCTCGGCCTATGAGCTCGACGATGTCCGTGTCTGCATCGTCGATGCGCCCGAGGGGCTTGCCAACCTGCGTGAGTTCTTCTTCGGCACCCAGGCGACCTATACCGAGGTGCTCTACGAAGACCGCGAGGACCTGACCGTCGCCTACCGCGAAGGCCGCTGCAATGCCGTCTCCGCTTCCGCCAGTTTCCTCAACGCCATGCGTCGCAGCCTGCCCGAGCCGGCCACCCATCGCATCCTGCCCGAGCGCATCTCCAAGGACGCCTTCGGCCCGGTGATCCGCTCCGGCGATGACCAGTGGTTCGATATCGTCGAGTGGACCCTGTTCGCGCTCATTGATGCCGAGGAAGCCGGCGTCACCTCGCTCAATATCGGCTCGCTCGCCGCCGCCAAGACCCACCGCATCCGCCGCCTGCTCGGCCTTGAAGGCACCTTCGGCCCTAGCATCGGGCTCGACTCGATGTTCATCGCCAATGTCATCAAGGCTGTCGGCAATTACGGCGAGATCTTCGAGCGAAACTTCGGCCCTGCCACCGGCGCCGCCGTGGTCCGCGGCCAGAACGCGCTGTGGATCAACGGTGGCCTGATCTGGGCCCCGCCGATCGAGTAGTTTCTGCACCCCTCAAGGGGCAGGGAGGCCCGCCGCCACCACGGGCCTCAAGCTACCCGAAAACCACCGACACCCGGCGGTTGATCGCGCCCTTCTTCTCGATCTTGCCGAGCCGCAGCGGGCCGATCTCGCTGGTGTTTTTGACATGCGTGCCGCCGCAGGGCTGCAGGTCGACATCACCGATCCGCACCAGCCGCACCCGGCCCTGGCCCATCGGCGGCTTGACGTTCATCGATTTGATCAGCCCGGGATTGGCCTCGAGCTCGGCGTCGGTGATCCACTCGGCCGAGACCGGCAGCGCCGCCTCGACCAGATCATTGAGCTTCCGTTCGACCTCGGCAGTGTCGGGGACATCGGGCAGGTTGAAATCCACCCGCCCCTTGTCCTCTCCCACCGCAGCACCGGTGATCGGGTAGGGCAGCACCACCGTCACGAGGTGCAGCGCCGTATGCATGCGCATCAGCTTGTGTCGGCGCTCCCAATCGAGGTGCGCGATCACCTCATCGCCCACCGCCAGCGGCGGCTGCCCCTCGACCGGCAGGTGCACGATCACCGTCTTGTCGCCATCGGGGTGGATGGTGCCGCCGAGGCTGACGAACGAGCCATCGGCCCGCTCCAGCCGGCCGGTGTCGCCAGGCTGGCCGCCCGATGTCGCATAAAAGATCGTCCGGTCCAGCACGATCCCGCCCTCGGGCGTGATCGCTGTGACCAGCGTCGGCAGCGAGCGGACATAGCTGTCCTCTCGAAAGATGAACTCAGTCACGCAACCGGCTCCGCCTCAACGACTGACTCCCAGTCTATGGGCGTCCTCTGCTCAAGCCAATGCGGCACCGGCAGGTTCTTCGAGCGCAGGAACTCCGGATTGAACAGCTTGCTCTGATAGCGGTTGCCGTAGTCGGCAAGGATGGTGACGATGGTCTTGCCCGGCCCGAGGTCGCGCGCCAGCCGCACCGCGCCGGCGATGTTGATGCCGGACGAACCGCCGAGGCAGAGCCCTTCGTGTTCGAGCAGGTCGAACACATAGGGCAGGGCCTCGCTGTCGGGGATCTGGTAGGCGCGATCGACCACGATATCCTTGAGGTTCGCGGTGATGCGGCCCTGGCCGATGCCCTCGGTGATCGAGTTGCCCGAGCTCTTGAGCTCGCCGGTGGTGTAGTAGCTGTAGAGCGCCGCGCCCTCGGGGTCGGCGAGGCCGATCTGGATGTTCGGGTTCCTGGCCTTCAGCGCCATCGAAATGCCGCCGAGCGTGCCGCCCGAGCCGACTGCCGAGACGAACCCATCGATCTTGCCGCCGGTCTGCTCCCAGATCTCCGGGCCGGTGGTCTCGATATGGGCCTGCCGGTTCGCGGTATTGTCGAACTGGTTGGCCCAGATCGCGCCGCCCGGCAGTTCCTTGGCCAGCTTCTCGGCCAGCCGGCCGCTCAGCTTCACGTAGTTGTTTGGGTTCTTGTAGGGTTTGGCGGGCACCTGGATCAGTTCGGCGCCGAGCAGCGTCAGCGCGTCCTTCTTTTCCTGGCTCTGCGTCTCGGGGATCACGATCACCGATTTGTAGCCCAGCGCATTGGCCACCATGGAAAGCCCGATGCCGGTATTTCCGGCAGTGCCCTCGACGATCGTCCCACCGGGCCGCAGCAGCCCGCGCTTCTCGGCGTCGCGGATGATGAACAGCGCGGCACGATCCTTCACCGATTGCCCCGGGTTCAGGAACTCCGCCTTGCCCCAGATCTCCGAGCCCGTCGCGTCGGACACGCGGTTGAGCCGGATCAGGGGCGTGTTGCCGATGGCGGAGATAACGTCGCGGTGGTTGGTCATGGGGCCGGAGGGTGGGCTGTGGAGGTTGGCCTGAACCTAGGCGGCAGCCCCTTCACTGCCAAGGCTTAAGCTGCGGAATGGTATGGGATTTTCCGGCCCGCACGAGAAAGGGCAGGATTTCGCGCGGTCATCGGGATTGTCGGAATTTCGGACCTTGCCACATCTGAGTTCAGTCTGCCTCTAGACCCTTTGTCCTCCAGGCAAAGGCGCGTCACAGCAGGCCTACAGCGCCTTGAACGCCTCCAGCGCCCGCTCGCGCGAAACTTTGAGGTCGACGATCGGCGCGGGGTAATCGAGCGCCACGGCATCCGGCGCCTCCCAGGGCTGGTGCACCAGCTTGTCCGGCAACCCTGCCACTTGCGGTACCCAGCGCCGCACGTAGTCGCCGGCCGGATCGAACCGCTCGCCCTGTGTCACCGGGTTGAAGATCCGGAACCAGGGCGAAGCGTCGAGCCCGCTGCCGGCCACCCATTGCCAGTTGCCGGGGTTGTTCGCCGGATCGGCGTCGACCAGCGTGTCCCAGAACCACTGCTCGCCCTTTCGCCAATCGATCAGCAGGTTCTTGGCGAGGAGCGACGCGGTGAGCATCCGCACCCGGTTATGCATCACCCCGGTCTCCCACAACTCGCGCATCCCTGCGTCGATGATCGGGATACCCGTCCGCCCATGCCGCCAGGCTTCGAGCGCCGCATCGGCATGCCGCCATTTGAGCCCTCTATGCTTCTCGACCATCGGCACGGTCGCGATGTCGTCGCGGTGGTAGAGCTGGTTGTAGTTGAAGTCCCGCCAGCCCAGCTCCGACAGGAATTTGTCGATTGCCGAGGCCTTGGCCGGTACGTGATGCGCCATCGCCAGCGCCGCGTGCCACACCTGTCGTGGACTGATCTCGCCGAACGCCAGGTGCGGCGACAGTCCGGAGGTTGCTGCCTTCCTGGGGATGTCGCGATCCCCGGGATAGTCGAGCACCAGTTCATCGAGAAACCGATCGAGCCGCTCGCGTGCTGCCGCCTCGCCGATCTGCCAGTGCCCGGCGAGCTTCCGGCCCCAGTCCGCTTCGCGGTAATCGGCATCGACCTGCCTGGGTCTGATCGCTTCGCCGTGCCTTGGCCTCGGCAGCGGCTTGTCGATCTCGCGCTTCTTCAGCGTGTTCCAGAACGGCGTGTACACCGAATAGGGCTTGCCGGCGCCGGTTGCCATTTCGAACGGCTCGACCAGCAGGTTGGCAGCAAAGCTCTCGGTCGCTATGCCCTCGCGCTTCAGCCGCGCCTTGATGCCGGCATCGATTTCGCGCTCCGCCGGTCCATAGCGCCGGTTCCAGTACACCGCGTCGGCACCATGGGCGGCGATCGCCTTGAACAGCTCAGCCTCGGCCTCACCCTCGACGGTCTCGAGCGGCACGCCAAGCTGCGCCAGCTCCTCCGCCAACCGGTTGAGGCTGTGATGCAGCCACCAGCGGCTGGCGGCGCCGCGCCGCCGCAGCCTGCCATCTGTCGCCTCGATGTGGATGGCGTGCGCCTTGCGGTGCTTCAGCGCCGCGAATAACGCCGGGTTGTCGGCGATCCGCAGGTCGTTTCTGAGCCAGACCAGCGCCGTTCCAGTCATGGAATAGATTTTCCTTTGCTCGGTATCCCCGACGCAGCCGTTCTTGTCATGACGATCATGCGACAAGCTCCACCTTTACAACGCCTGATACGCGCAAACAGGCGGAATAGTTGACTTTTTTGGTAGTCTAGTGGCGCTTGCCGCCCTTGTTTTGAGCGCGTATTTGACTGCCGTTGCAACATGGTTCCCCAGCGCCAATGAGTTCCGTCGGCCCGCGTGGCCTCAGCCACCTGAAGTCCCTCGAGTCCGAAAGCATCGAAATCTTCCGCGAAGTCGCGGCAAGCTTCGAGCGTCCGGTGATGATGTATTCCATCGGCAAGGACTCGTCGGTGCTGCTGCACCTGGCGCGCAAGGCCTTCTTCCCCAGCCGCATCCCGTTTCCGGTCCTCCACATCGATACCAGGTGGAAGTTCCGCGAGATGATCGAGTTCCGCGACCGCATGGCGCGTCAGCACGATCTCGATCTGATCGTGCACACCAATCCGGATGGGCTGGCAGCGGGCATCAACCCGTTCGATCACGGCTCGGCCGTGCATACCGACATCATGAAGACCCAGGCGCTGCGCCAGGCCCTCAATGCCGGCCAGTATGACGCGGCTATCGGCGGCGCCCGCCGCGACGAGGAGAAGTCGCGCGCCAAGGAGCGCATCTTCTCGCATCGCAACGCCCAGCACGCCTGGGATCCGAAGAACCAGCGGCCCGAGCTGTGGCGCATCTTCAACACGCGGCTGGCGCCCGGTGAGAGCATGCGGGTGTTCCCGATCTCGAACTGGACCGAACTCGATGTGTGGACCTACATCTACGCCGAGGGCATCGAGATCCCCGACCTCTACTTCGCCCGCCGCCGCCCGGTGGTGGAGCGCTCCGGCACCCTCATCATGGTCGATGACGACCGCTTCCGCTTCAATCCCGGCGAGACAGCGCGCGAAGAGATGATCCGCTTCCGTACTCTCGGCTGCTATCCGCTGAGCGGCGGCATCCGCTCCGACGCGGCCGACCTGCCGTCGATCATCATGGAAATGCAGGCCTCCCGCACCTCGGAGCGCGAAGGGCGCCTCATCGACTCCGACAGTGTCGGCTCGATGGAGAAGAAGAAGCAGGAAGGGTACTTCTGATGTCGAGCGTACCCATGACCGCCTCGTCTGCTGAAACCGCCCTCGAACTTTGGCTCGCCGAACAGACCGACAAGAGCCTGCTGCGCTTCCTCACCTGCGGCTCGGTCGACGACGGCAAGTCGACGCTGATTGGCCGGCTGCTCTACGACAGCCAGCTGATCCTCGACGATCAGCTGGCCAGCCTCCGCAAGGAAAGCCGCAACCGCACCACCGGCGATGAAGGCATCGATTTCTCGCTGCTGGTCGATGGGCTCACCGCCGAGCGCGAGCAGGGCATCACCATCGACGTCGCCTACCGGTTCTTTTCGACCGACAAGCGCAAGTTCATCGTCGCCGATACTCCCGGCCACGAGCAGTACACGCGCAACATGGCGACCGGTGCCTCGAACGCCGATCTGGGCATCGTCCTGATCGACGCCCGCAAGGGTGTGCTGACCCAGACCCGCCGCCACAGCTTCATCCTGAGCCTGATCGGCGTGAAGCACGTGGTGCTGGCGGTCAACAAGATCGACCTCGTCGGCTACGATGCCGACGTGTTCAACGCCATCGAGGCAGAGTACCGCGCCTTCGCCAAGGATCTTGGCTTCGAGACCCTCGTCGCCATCCCGCTCTCGGCGCTGAAGGGTGACAACATCCTTGACCCCAGCCCGCAGACGCCCTGGTACAATGGCCCGCAACTGGTGCCGTATCTCGAGAGCATCGAGGTCGCGACCGACCGCGTCGAGCAGCCATCCCGCTTCCCGGTGCAGTGGGTGAACCGCCCGAACCTCGATTTCCGCGGCTTCTCCGGCACTCTGGCCTCGGGAGAGGTGAAGGTCGGCGACGACATCCTGGTCGCCGCCTCCCGCAAGCCGGCGAGGATCAGCCGCATCGTCACCATGGACGGCGACCAGCAGCACGCCATCGCCGGCGAGGCGGTGACCCTGGTGCTCGATCGCGAGGTCGATATCTCGCGCGGCGACGTGCTGGTGCACCCCGGCGAGACGCCGGACTATTCCAACCAGTTCCAGGCCCGCATGGTCTGGATGAGCGACGAGCAGGCCATCCCCGGCCGTTCCTATCTCTTGAAGCTCGGCGCCCAGCAGGTGCCGGCCTCGATCACCGCGCTGAAGTTCAGAACCAACGTCAACACGCTCGAGCAATCGGCTGCAACGACTCTGGAATTGAACGAAGTCGGCACTGTCACCATCGCCACCGACAAGCCGATCGCCTTCGATAGCTATAGCGATAACCCGCTCTCGGGCAGTTTCATCCTGATCGACCGCATCAGCAACGCCACGCTGGGCGCCGGGGTGATCGAGTACGGCCTGCAGCGCGCCAAGAACCTGAGCTACCAGTCGTTCGACGTGAACCGCCGGGTCCGCGCCGAGATGAAGGGCCAGACGCCGCAGATCGTCTGGTTCACCGGGCTGTCGGGCTCCGGCAAATCGACGGTCGCCAACCTGATCGAGAAGCGCCTCACCTCCGAAGGCCGCCACGCCTATATCCTTGACGGCGACAACGTCCGCCACGGCCTCAACAAGGACCTCGGCTTCACCGACGAGGCCCGCGTCGAGAACATCCGGCGTGTCGCCGAAGTGGCGCGGCTGATGGCTGATGCCGGGCTGATCGTCATCGTCTCGTTCATCTCGCCGTTCCGCAACGAGCGCCGGCTGGCGCGCGAAGTGGCGGGTGATGTGAAGTTCACCGAGGTGTTCGTCAACACCCCGCTCGAGGTGTGCGAAGCCCGCGATCCCAAGGGCCTCTACGCCAAGGCGCGCCGCGGCGAGATCAAGAATTTCACCGGCATTTCAAGCCCCTACGAGGCGCCGGAAAAGCCCGACATCGTGCTGCACGGTGCGCTGCAGGATCCGGTGCAGATGGCCGACGACCTCTACGCCCGCGTCTTCGAGTGGGATACCGGCTACTCGATCTAGCGCCGCACGCACGGGATCTCCCTCCCCCTCGGGGCGACCTCTTGTCGTCCCCCATGGGGGGGTAGCGAAGCAGGACTTGGCATTCCCTTGATTCCTCCCCACAAGGGGGACGACAAGAGGTCGCCCCGAGGGGGAGGGAGACGACTGAGACACGGCCACCACACTTCCTGTGAACACCTCGCCATCGGCTGGCGCCGCCCTCCGATCGATGCGACAATGCCGGTCAGGTTGATTGGCTAGTATCTCATGCGCAACGCGTTCCGGCTCCTGTTGTGGCTGCTGCTCCTGTGGGCATCGACCGCTGCCGCGCACGCTTCCTTCGATGATTCGAAGCTCTGGTTCGAACGCCTGAGCGACGAGGAACGCTCCGCCACCCAGACCGACCTGATCCTGCTCGGGTACTACCAATACCTGGTCGATGGTCAGTTCGGCCGCGGCACCTTCGACGCCATCGCCGCGTTCCAGAAGAACCAGGGCAGGGCCACGACCGGCGTTCTCACCGATTTCGAACGCCGCGCGCTGCGCGATCAAGCCGGAAAGGTCGATAGCAGGCTCGGCATCGAACTGGTCAGCGACACTCCGGCGCATGTCGCCATGATGATTCCGCTGCGCCTGCTATCGATCCGCAACCCGACCGATGCCGGCACCTCGTATGTCAGCGAGGATGGCGAGTTTTCGCTCGAAACCATGCATGTTTCGCTCGCCGACCAGTCGTTCGAGGCGCTGTTCGACGTGATGACCAGCCCCGATCCGGAGCGCACCGTCACCTATCGCAGCTTCGGGGCAGGGCGGTTCGTCGTCTCCGGGCAGATCGGCGACTATTCGTTCTACACCATGTTCGTCAGCGCCGCCGGCGAAGCAGTCGGCTACTCGCTCGCCTGGGGTAAGGACTACGCTCACGAGGGCGCGGTCACCTCCGTCTACATCGCCTCGCACTTCACCCCGCTCGGCAACCTGCCGCCGCCCGATGAGCTGAAGAAGGCCGAGGGCACTGGCGGTGCACCGCCGCGCGGCGCCTTCGTCCTGCCCGAGGATCAGCCGGACCTGATCCTCCTCAACGCCGATATCACCGACCAGACGTCGTCCGAGTTCGACCGCGCCCTCGCCGCCCGCCCGCAGGTTCGTATCGTGGCGCTCAACAGTCCCGGCGGCTCGGTCGATTCAGCGCTGAAGATGGCCCATGAGATCCGCAAGCGCGGGCTGACCACATTCGTGCCGCGCGACATGGGCTGCTACTCGGCCTGTGCCTATATCTTCTTTGCCGGCATCGACCGGCAGGCCGAGGGTGAACTCGGCGTGCACCAGATCTCGGCCGAGGTTGCCGATCTGGTGCTGGCGCAGACGACGCTCGGCGATGTGCTCGATGCGCTCGAGGAATTCGGCGTCCACCAGCAGGTCATCTCGCACATGCTGCGCACGCCACCCGACGACATGTACGTGTTCAGCACGGCCGAACTGACCGAGTTCGGTATCCTGAGCGGCGATCCGCTGAGCATCACGGTGGCCCTTGAACAGCCACAGGAGGCGCCGGGCAGCAGTGGCGCGGCGATCGTGCACCTGTCGAGCCAGTCGGACGCAGCCGAGGCCGAGCGGTCGCGCGCCTATGTCGAGGGCCGCTGGAGCACGCTGTTCGGCGAAGCCAAACCCGAGGTCGAGACCGCCGGCAACGTCTACCGCGTCCAGGTACCGACCCCTTCGCTCGAACGCGCCAACGCCATCTGCGCCGCCATCAAGGCCGACGGCGGCGGTTGCTACGTGACGGCAGCGGGAAGCTGATCACCGACGGTGAGGGCTTGAACAACCCCCTCGGCCGCAGGGCCGAGGGGCAACTGTAACGACTGACAGCCTAGTGAACGAAACGCGGGGCGTCGGCGGCGGGCTTGCCGCCGGGCACCACGATGATCGCCAGCACGGCCGTCGCGCCGGCGACAATGGCCGAGAGCGTCAGCGCGTCGATAAAGCCGTTGGCAATCGACGGCGCGGCAAGGCTTGCCGCCGCGATCGCCGCGAGGATGGCCGCGCCCATTGCTCCCCCCAGCTCGTGGAACGTGTTGACGAGACCGGAGACGACGCCGGTTTCATGTGGCCCGGCATGCGCCATCGCTGTCGTTGTCGCGCTGACGAATACGGTGCCTAGTCCGAGTGCAGTCGTCGCCACCGAGGCGATCAACAGCATGGGCGAGCCAAGCGCGGTCGTCGCGAATGCCAGCGACGCGGCGGCGATGACGAGCCCGGCAACAGCGACGACGCGGGCGCCGAGGTGGCCAACAGCATGACCGGCAAGGTGGGCGCCGACGACGGTTGCTACGGCGACAGGCAGGAAGCCGAGGCCGGTATCAAGGGCGGTCCAGCCGAAGCGGCTTTGCAACGCGAAGGAAAGCAGGAAGAAGGATCCGACGAGGAGGCCGGTCGCCACCAGCATCAGCAGTGCTCCGGCCTGGATCGGCCGGCGGGTCAATAGCCGGAGATCGACCAGGGGCTTGGCTGCGAAGCTCTCGACCGCTGCGAAGACCCCGAGGATGACGATCGCCGCGCCGATAAACAGCATCCCATTGCCGAGCGAGCCGATTTGGGTGATGCCGATGACCAGGCTGGCGGTGCCGAGCGTCGCCAGGATTGCGCCGATCACGTCGAACTTGCCGTCACCAAGTCCGCGGCCGGCCGGCACGACCAGCGGTACCGCCATGGCAACGAGGATGCCGATTGGCACGTTGACGAAAAAGATCCAGCGCCAGCCCGGACCGGCGGTGAGCAGGCCGCCGAGCAGCACGCCAACCGCAGCGCCGGAGCCGCCGATGGCGCCCCAGATCGCCAGGGCGCGATGGCGCGAGCGGCCGGTGAACAGGCGGGTCACAGTCGAGAGTGCGGAGGGGGACAGGAAAGCGGCGCCGACACCCTGCGCCGCGCGGGCGGCGAGCAGCATGGTCGCGTCGGTGGCGAAGCCCGCGGCGAACGAGGCAACGGTGAAAACGATCAGGCCAGCCATAAAGACACGTCGCGAGCCGAGGAGGTCCGCGGATCGACCGCCCAACAGCATCAGGCCGGCGAACGGGATGGCATAAGCGGCGATGGTCCAGGCAGCGGAAGTTGGAGGAAAGCCGATGTCGCGGCTGAGATCGGGCAGTGCGACATTGATGACGGTGACATCGAGAATCAGCATGAACTGGGCGAGGCAGAGCAAAGCCAGGGCAAACCAGCGACCTGACGCGGGGGCGTCTTCTGGTGCGCTGGGATGGTGGGCTTCGGTGGCTAGGTGATGGTTCATGGACGTTCCTAACATGAACATATATGTTTGAGTTAACGACGGAACGTATACACCAGTGTTTGATTTAGTAAAGGGCTGACGATGCCGACTACCGACGGTGAACGTGCGAGGCGCTCTGACGCGCTGCGCAACCGAGACGCGATCATGGATGCGACGTTGGCCTGTCTCGCGCTCAACCCGTCCGCCAGCATGGCCGAGATCGCTCAGGCGGCCGGAGTCGGCCGGGTGACGCTCTACGGACATTTTTCCTCGCGGGAGGAACTGATCGACGCGGTGTTCGAGCGCACCATGGCCAAGGCCGAGGCAGAGTTGTCGGCCGTCGATCTCAGCGGCGACGCGCGGCGGGCGATGGAGCGGCTCGTCCGCAGCTCGTGGCGGATCGTGGCGGAATCACACGCGCTGCTGGGAGCAGCGGAGGTGGCGCTGTCATCCGAGCGCATCCGCAGCCATCATCATCAGCCGATGGCGCGCGTCGCGGCGTTGATCGCCAGGGGCCAGGCAGAGGGAAGTTTTCGCGTCGATCAGCCGATCGAGTGGCTGACCGCTTGCTTCCACACGATCCTGCACGCCGGGGCGGCCGAGGTTCGGGCCGGTCGCCTGACCGAGGCCACCGCGGCCGAAATCATTCCCGACACGGTGACGGCGCTGCTCAGTCCGCCAGGCTGATGGTGGTAAGGACCCGGACGCGAGGCGAGCCTACGCCCAGGCCTTGCCGGATGCGGTTTCCGCAACCACCACGGGCCGCCATCAAGCCGATGGCGGCGGCAGTTGGGTGAACAGCGCAGTCGGTTGAACCCAGCGGTCACGGCGAATTGGCCGACTGTTTCGTCGGGCCAAGTCGCGCCAGAGCTTCCGTGAAGCCATTGGAACTCAACACAAACTTCACGGGCTTGCCGGTTGTTGTGGGGACGATGACGGCGGAGATTGTCGCCGCAGTATCGAGCTTGCTCAGGTAGTCCGGCGCCAGGATCGCCTGAACGACGCAATTGCCGGCGCTGCACTGGGCGAATGGCACAGTCCGAAGTTTGCCGTCCCCGATATCGAGGGTCAGGCCGCGATTGGTTGCAACATCGGCGGGCGTGCGCCAGGCGGCGTGGACGACACCCTCGGGATCTCGCCACACCGTCCACGCGAACACTATGCCTTTGGACTCCTTGGCGGAGAGCTGTTGCTCCATATAGCAGGCTGTGGCCGCGTCCGCCGGGCAGATCACGAACCAGTCCTCGATCCGCTCGACCTTCGGGTTCGCGGCAACGGGAGTGGTGCCAGGTGCAGTCGGCGGCGCAACTGCAGGCGAGGTCGCCTCAGTCGCTGCAGCCGCGACGGCGTCCACGGCTGCGGCGGTTGGGAGCGATTGTCGCCACAGCAGGTAACCGACGGCGGCCCCGGCGACGAGCACCAAGGCAAACACAATCGAGAGGAGCCACGCGAGCCATGGACGTCTGCGCCGCGGCCGGCGTTCGCCGCTCGAGCGCTGGTGGGGAACCGCCTCGTCGTCTGGATCGTCCTCGAACTGTGGTTCGACTTTGGGTAACCGTGGCATTGGCAGCCGGTCCCTCGCCTTCAAGTCTCGCGTCGCCCCGCGCTGTCGCGTTCGCGCTCAGCTATGAGCGGCATCACTTCAGCTTCTGATAGACCGCCGTGAAGCCGACCAGCGACATCTCGAGCGTCACCACCTGCTTGCTCATGCTCTGGAACAGGATGTTCAGCTTCTGCCCGTTCTGCATCGCGGCCAGTGTTTCCGGCGACATCACAGCACTGGCAGAGCAGCCACTGCGGTCGCAGGTCTGCAGCTCAAGCTGCTGGCCGCCCGCTCCGTCGATGTTGAAGCCAATTCCCGCTCCAAGATAGATGCCGAGCGGAACTGAGACGTGAAGGCTTGCGGTCGCTCCATCAGGCGGGAAACGCAGCGAGGCCCTGCCGACCATCTGCTTTGCCGCGAAGGCGGGCTTGGTCATTGTGCACTCGGCGCCTGACTGACGGGCCTCGGAAACACAGCGACCGGTCCACTCTACGGTCGGGGTGGCGGCCTCGGCCTCACCGCCGAGAACTGGTTCCTGCGCCGCGGCCGGAGCCGCAAAACTCAGTGCGACGGCGAAGACATACAAAAAACTGCGCAATCTCATCGACGTGCCCTCGTTACCGTCTCCGCAATACACGGGATGTACAGAAAGACGGCGGAAAATGCAAGTCAGAGACGGCCAAAAACCCAGCTAAGTCTTTGAGATATACTGTAATCTGCGACTTCCTTCGTCGTGAATTGTGTCATATCGTGCGACGACAACTGTTGGTGCACGAAAATGGCACGATCGAAGAACAAACCAGTGGCCCCTGCCGCGGCGTCGGCCGTCGAGGCAGCGAGATCGTTGCAGCCGGCGCTGCAGCGCCATCTGGTGATCGTGCACCAGCCAGGCTGGCAGGCTCTCGATGACTGGTACGAGATTGCGCAAATGGTGCGCCGCATCGATCCGACGACGGGAGTCGTCATCGTCGCGGCCGACCGTCCCGATCCCGAGCTGCTGAAACTGGCGGCGTCGCTACCCAGCCTGGTGTTCTCTGCCGGGCCACTTGGCAAGTTCGCTCCCGCGCGGGGCAAGGTCTATCACGGGCGCCCGATTCACAAGTTCGAGCAACTGAGGAGACTTGCGGCCGGCAGGGTTCGTGTGCCGATGAGCACCATGCTGGGGCCGGACACCAAGCTCGATCCAGCGATGTGGGGGGAGTTCGTGGTGCTGAAGCCGACTGACATCGCCACCTCGTCGCAGGGAAGAGGTATCCAACTGATGCGGACTGTCCGGGTGCGTTATTTGAAGCCGGAGGACTATCCCGAGGATCACCCCGGACGGCGTGCGCCGATGGTGGTTCAGCAGTTCATCAACTCCGGTCCACGCATGCCGCACTACCGGGTGCTGACCCTGTTCGGGGAACCGCTTTATTGTCAGATGTCGGAGGCGGGCGACAACCGGGTCGACCTTTCGAGCGATGACGAGACGATCGAAGCGGCGCCCGTTGCGCTGAACGTGCTGCAGGGCAAAACCAAGACCTTCCTCTATCGCGCCGACGTCGCGGCATTGGCGCGGGCTGCGTATCGGGCAGTCCCTGAGGCGCCGCTGCAAGGTTGCGACATCATCCGCGATGCCGCTACCGACCGGCTCTACGTGCTGGAACTCAATCCTGGCGGCAATACGTGGCACTTCTCTTCGGATTTTCAGGCGCCGTTACGCGCTGTTGACGGGCCGGAGCACGAGGCGCGGCGGCGCTGGCACCTCGACGCCTTCGGCACGGCGGCGCATGTCCTGGCCGATGTAACCCGCCGGGAAGCTGTGTAGGGTCGCGGCCTCACTGCTGCCGAGCACGGCCCCCTCATCGGATCGGTGTTGCAGGTTGTCCGGTCCTTGCCGTCTCAAACGCCACCTGCTCAACCACCTGGCTCGCAAAAACAGACGGCCGGTTCTTTCGAACCGGCCGCGTGCTTGTTGAGCTGTTGGCTTAGAAGCCCTTGCGCAGTCCGGCCTTGGCATCCACCGAGGTGAAGTCTTCGTTGAACTTCACACCTGCCGAACCGAAGGCCGAGAAGCTCCGGTCGGCGCTGTACACGGTTGCTGTACCACTGAGTTCGCCGAATATGCCGCTGATGCCGTCGCCGAAGGTCGTGCTGTTGCCGAGCCCGTCGGTGATGGTGATCTGGTTCGCATCCTCGAACTCGTTCCAGATCTTGCCCATCAGCGAGACTTCGGTGGTGGTGTCGCCCGGAGTGCCGAGCGTCACGCCGGCGCGGGCACCAATACCGCCCTGCAGGCTCGTGCCGTCGCTGAACTCGACCGAGGCGCCACCGGCGTCGAAACCGTCGAGCTGGGTCGAGACGAACGCCACAGACGCGATCGGCTCGAAGAAGGCGCTGTCACCAAGCTCCATGCGGTAGCCGGTGTTGGCGAGGATACCGATGCTGGTCGAGGCTCCCGAGACTTCGAAGCCCGGGCTGATCGGCGCCGTGTAGGTTACGTTGAGCAGGTCGGCCTTGACCTCGGCGTCGGCATAGAAGCCGCCGCTGGTGAAGGCTGCGTAGGCGCCAATCACGCCACCCGTGTACTCGGCGGCCGCCCCATAGCTGTCGAAGTCGAGGTTCGAGCCGACATAGCCACCGAACACGCCGGCGCGCAGGCCGTCCTCACCCCCGCCCATGGGCTGGAAGTCGACGCCGCCGAGGATCGAGAAGGTGTTCTGCACGAAGCTGGTATCGATGGTGACCGGACCACCGGGCGGGATGATCTCCGTGACTTCGGTGTTCTGGTCTGTCCAGTTTCCTGTGGCCTTGGCCCAAACCGCCGCGCCTGGAGCAGCATCCGGCGCGATCGGCAGTTCGCCGACCGGAAGATCCGCACCCGCGCCACCACTGCCTGCCAGCGGGAAGTGGTTGCCGTACACGTGGTCGGCGACCACGCCTGCCGTGTCGTGCCAGATATTCTGGGCGGCGGTGATCAGGGTTGGAAGCTGTGCCGCTTGCGGCGCCCAGCCGCTTTCCAGCACGAAGTCCGGATCGGGAGCAAAGCCTTCTTCGTGCAGGTACCAGGCGTAGAACCCATCCTGGATGGCGCCGACGCCGTCGACATTGATGTAACCCTCCGACGCGGCGTCGATGTACATCGTGTCGCCTTCGACGCAGGCGACTTCGTAGCACTGCATGCTCTCGTCATTGGCGTCGACCGGTGCGTAGGCAACGTAGATCTTGTCGCCGAGCAGGTCGGTCGGTGCGGTCCCGACCTTGTTGATGATCAGGCCGGTCGAGCCCTGGATCTCGTCTTCGATTTCGAGATAGTCGGCGCGCCAGGTCGACGGATCGTCGTTGATCGGGCCCATCTGCGGGCCGAAGTTCACATCGAGACCAACGAAGCTGGTGAGGCTGCCGTCGTCGCCGCCGCGGAAATTGTGATCGATCCAGGTGAAGTCACCCGTGCCGTCGTCGATCATGCTGAGCAGCCCGACCTCGGCCTGGAAGCCGTCGTCGTAGTAGCCGCCATTGGTGAAGGTGTTTACGCCACCGAAGTTGGCCGTCTCGTAGGTGTCCCAACCGAACGCCGTCTGGATCAGGCCAGCGTTGTGAATCTCATCGTTGGAGCTGCCGTGCATCTCGGTGCCCCACTCGCCGTTATCAGTGACCAGCCAGGTACCGAAGTTCTTGACGGTGTTGCCCCGCACCTCAGGCCAGTCGTCGCCATTGTGCCCGTCCATATTGACGCGGCCGACCATGACGCCGTGGTTCTCGACATAGGTGGCTCCACCGCGGGTCCACATCAGCATGTCTGACGCGGCGTCGGCGTAGCTGTCGAGATTGTCGACCAGACCGACCTGTCCGCCGCTCCAGACGAAGCTGCCAATATCGTCATAGTCCTGCAGCAGGCTCGCAACTGCGTCCGTATCGAGCGGCAAAGCCGGCACGTCGATCGCATCGGGCGCAGTCCAGTCGCGCTCGAAGTAGGGAATGTTGTCGCTGGTCATCAAGCCGAGGTTGATGATATCCGCGCCGCCGTCGTCTTCGTTGGACGTGGCCAGATTGATGACCGGCTCCTGCCAGTAACCGTCGCCGACGATCATGCCGCCAACACCGTTGCCGATCCACACCTGGTCGGCATCGGTGATGTCGATACCGTTATCGGCACCCCAGATCAGGCCGCCGTCCAGACCCCAGTTCGAGTTGTAGCCGTCCTCGCTCAGCGGGTCCGGGTTCCCGTCGAAATCGCCGTTGGCGATACCGACCCGACCGCCATACTCATCCCACGAGTTGACATCTTCCATCTTGATGCCGTCGCCATAGAAACCCTGGATCCGGCCGTCGGCATTGCCCACGAACACGTTGCCGCGCCAGGTATCATCCACCTGCAGGCCGTCCTCGATGCCGAAAATCGTTCCGCCAACATTGTTGGCGTCCACGTTACCGTCGGCGTCGCGGATGTAGGCGCCATCATCTCCGCCCCACATCAGGCCGTCCTGGTTCCCGAGGTTGACTGCTTGGTACCAGCTGTCGTCCCCATTTTCGCCATAGACGCCTTCGACGCCACTAATGTGAACCGCATCGTCATTGACGCCGACGATCAGGCCACCGTTTTGGATGGGCCGGTCGAAGTTGTCCGTGTAGCTTCCATTGTTGATTTCGACCATCCCGCCAACGTTATAGGCGTTGACGCCGCGCTGCTCGCCCCAGATCCCCAGGCCTGCGCCGATGTCACCGAACAGCGTATTGGTGTCGAGCAGGCCATCCTCGTTGTTGGAGACCTGGTCATCGAGGACGCTCAGGTCGAAAGCTTCGCCCAGCGTGCCGCCGTTGTTGATGCGCAAGTTGCCGCTGATGTCGGAGACGTAGACGCCGTCTTCGTTGACGCCGACGATCAGGCCACCGCGCTGAAGCACGTCGTCGGTCGGATCTTCGTCGGTTCCCATCCAGTCGTAGTACGCGTCATTGTTGATGTGGACGTTACCGTTGCCGTCGTCGAGGTCCTGGACGTCAGAGACGTAGACACCGGTGTTGTAGCCTGCAATGACGCCTGCGCTGTTGTTGTTGACCTGAACGGCGTTGCGAAACTCATCCGTGTTGTCGACGTTGCGGACGTAGACACCGTTATTGCCGAGACCGGCGATCAGGCCGTTGCCGTTGCTGATCTCGGTCCAGATGATGTCGTCGTGAACATAGACGCCGTCAACGGCGCCGATCGACGACCCGTAGCTGTGGTTCTGCAGCTCGAAGATCAGGCCGTCCTCGGTGCCGCCAGTGGCTTCGATGGCCGCAAAATTGGTGCCTTCGACATGCCCATTGTTCTGGATGACGATGTGGCCGGGCCCGAAGCCACCATCGTTCTCGACGAAGATACCGGTCGTGCCGGTGATGCTGGCCGCGTCAAAATCATCGTTGCCCCAGTCGTCATCAATCTGGAACACCACCGGGTCGCCCAGCGAGCCGGGGTTCAGAATGGCAACGCCGGTGCCCCCGGCATTGTTGATGAACGAATTGGGATAGAGGCGTATCCCGTTGTTCTCGGTTGAGTAGCCGTCGGCCTCGATGGTGAGGGCCGGTGCCGCATGATTCGAAGTCAACTCGAACGGATTGTTGTCGGGGTTTGGCCCCAGGTCCACCTGGAACGTACCGTTCGGCTCCAGCACCAGCGGCGTGACCAGCGGTAGGTTGGTGTCATCCGCCCCGGCGCAGGTGTAGTAGTTCGCCGGGTTGATATTGCAGGCAGCCCCCAGCTCCTCCGCAAATGCCGGGGTTGCCCCGATCATTCCGGCGCTCATCGCTCCCGCAAACAGCGCGGTACTTGCCAACAGCCAAGACGGCTGCGTGCGCGGACCGCGAGTTACTATTGGATTCGAATGCCTTGCGTCGCGGTTTGCCTGTGCCGCTTTGCGATGAGCCTGATTCGACATGCAGTCCCCCGTCCTTCTGATGTCGTCGGCCATGAACGTCTTCAAGACGCCGGTGGCCGACTACCATGCGATGATCGAATGCTTATGTGGACTCCAGAACTACAGCAAGAAGAGTCTATCGACTCCTACCAAGAGTCTACGTGGAGTCTTCATCGTGTTGCCGCACTGCAACAACTGCATCGACGGCAAGACGATGGCGACCATGGTCAAGACAATGGCGACCAAAGTAATGTATATCCGGGTCGTCAATGTGGATTTTGTCCGTTCCGCGGCGGGAATGACTCCAGGCATGGAGTCGGTGTCGTGGCGAAGACTCCGGCCGACATGAAAATGCCGCGAAGAGACCGCGTCATCGTCTGGGTGGTGACAGCCGAGGGGCGAATGCTAAGCATCTATCGGGGGATAGTCGTGATCCTCGCTATCGCGGCCTTTGGCCTGCTTCTGTCAGCTGCAGCGCCGGCAGCTGCTCTGGCCGCGGGAGAGTCTCGCGCCGGTCCGGCCGGGCCCGAGGGAGGGCCGCAACGCGAGCAACTCTGGCTGGTGCCATCCCCCCTCAAGGACGTGCTTATGCACGCCTACCTCTACAGGCCCCCGGGCGACGGCCCGTTTCCGCTGGCGGTGATCAACCATGGCTCAGACGAAGACCGGGCGCGCCGGGCCAGGGTGGCGATGCCGTCATTCCCGGCGCTCGCGGCTTGGCTGGTGGCGCGTGGCTATGCTGTGCTGCTGCCGCAGCGGCCCGGGCACGGCATTACTGGCGGGCGCTACCTCGAGGGGCAGGGGGCTTGCGGTAATCCGGACTTCGAGCGCGCCGGACTTGCTGCCGCCAGTAGTATAGAGAGTGCGGTAGACTTCATGCAGGCGCAGAAGTTCATCGAGCCCGGTGGTATTGTGATCGTCGGAAACTCGGCCGGCGGCTGGGCTGCGCTGGCGCTGGCGAGCCACAACCCAGCCGGGGTTGCTGCGGTGGTAGACTTTTCCGGGGGGCGCGGCGGCCGCGAGCGCAACAAAGCGTACAACAATTGCGCGCCGGATAAGCTGGTGGCCGCAGCCGCTGCCTACGGCCGGACGGCCCGGATCCCGACGCTCTGGCTCTACGCGGAGAACGACACCTACTTCGCGCCCGAACTGTCGCGCCGCATGGTTGATGCCTTTGTCGCAGCAGGTGGGGATGCGGAGTATCGCCTGCTGCCGGCCGTGCGCGGCGACGGCCATGCGCTGGCGCTTACCGCAGGCCGTGAAGCGAGCTGGAAAGCGCCCCTCAAGGCCTTTCTCGACTCGCTGGTGCGGAAGCAGCGACAGGACTGAGAGCGGCAGGACTGAGAGACGGGCGGCAAAGAGCCCCCTCGGCCGGATGACCGAGGGGCAGTTGGCCCGCGTCTCAGAATTGGAAATTGAGCCCGGCGCGAACGACGTGGAACGCCACATCGCTGTCGGCAGAAAAGTTGAAGCCGTCGCCGAAATCGGCATCGACGATCTGTTCGCTGCCGAGGTCGGTGTAGAGATACTCGGTCTTGAAGGTGATGTTGTCGGTCAGCGCATACTCGATGCCGGCGCCGATGGTCCAGCCGAAGCGGTCATTGGTGATCGACTCGTCGATGACCGTCTGCCCCACGATGGTGCCGTTGATCGACGATGTCGTCTGACCCCAGGCGAGGCCGCCGGTGGCATAGACCACGAAGCGATCGTTCACCCAGCCGATGCGGGGTCGGAGCGTGGCGAACCAGTCGAGGCGGGTGCCGAGGTCGAAGTCGGCGGATTCGCCGGGCGGCAGGAACTCGCCGGTTTCGTCGGTGATGCTGAGCGAGACGCGGCCATCGATCGATGAGCCTTGAATGTCGCCCTCGATGCCGAGCAGGACGTTCTCGCTCCACTGCCAGTTGTAGCCGGCCTGCACGCCGGCGATGAAGCCGCCGGCCGTGACGTCGGCCGAGCCGGTGGCAAAGATGATCTCGCCGGGGCCGGGCGGCACAAGTGCCGGTGCCGGTTCCTCTTCAACGGGCTCGGGCCCGATGATCTGGAACGGATGCTTGAATACCCCGCCGCCATAACCCGCGTTGATACCGGCATAGAACCCATTCCAGTCGTAGAGCGGGGTGGAATAGATCGGTTCGATGATTGGGAGATCGGCCGCAACCGCGCCAGTGGCAAAAACGCAGGTCGCACCGAGAGCTAAGAATCTCGTCCGCATAGTCAACCCTCCAATAATAGAGCGAAAAGACGCCCCATGCAGCGAAGAGTTTAGGTGGACTCGTCCCTGGAGTCCTTAACAAGTCGGCAAATGCAGAGTGTTGTTGCATTTTCGACAAACAACCGACAATTGTGCGAAACAGTGCGAAGTGTCGATATGTTGTTGTAAGATCAGCGAGAATCGAGCGCCGGGGATGGCGAATGTGCGGTTTCGAACAATGTGAACTTGCAATAACCTGCGTCCGTCAACGGGCGTTGCCAAATTAATGACGCATTTTGGGCCGTGCGGCGGCCCGCGGCGCGGCTGCGCTGCGCGAAGTTATCGCGGTGCAATGACTTAGCGCTCGTCGCCTGCCGTGACCGGCTTCTCCTCGAGCGCGACGGCGGAGGTCTCGACATTGTTGTCGATGCCCCAGTCCAGCGTTTCGAGTCTTAACGTCTCGAACAACACATCTGCGCTGACCTTGCGGCCATCGAGTTTGGCGAGGACGGATGAAAAACGCGCACCCAGATCGGCGGGTGCATCAACACCAGTTGCAGAGACCACGGCCACACTTTCTGAAAGGGAGCGGCGAAGTCGGACGAGCCCCCGACTGTTCGGGCGCGGGCCTACTGCAGAATCTTTTAAGGAACGCTTCTTGGACAAAGTACAATTTCGCTTTCATTCGGAAAGCGCGCTGTGGGCCAAGCAACAGAGCTCTAAGCGCAGTTTTCTACCGCGCTCTAACGGTACCTACCTGAACCCACGATGAAAAGCGCCGCCCGCCACATATTGGGCAGGCGGCGCCGTCATTCGGGCGGAAGGGTTAACTAGTTGATGCCGGCAAACGTGCAACCCAATCGCCCAGCCGGGTGAGGTTGCCGCCGAGCTTGGCATGCGCCAGCGGGCGCAGCGGCGCGACGAACGCGTCGGCCGCCGGATCCGGAGCGTGGCGGAGCAGCGGCTCCACCCAGGCCAGCATGAATGGCTCCAGCGCCTGCTTGCCGGTCTGGAACGTCTGCTCCTTGCCGTTGATCTTCTGAACGATCGACGGATCCTCGATCGCTTTGAGGCTGAACGCGGCAATGGTGCTGAGCTTGCCGTCGCACGCGGCATAGCCATCGTAGCCGGTTGCCTTCAGCAGGTCCGCCGTGACGATCAGCGGCGCGGTGGCATGGAGCTGGTAGTTCAGCGCCTTGTCGGCCCGGTTCATCTCCAGCGGCAGGCTGCCATCCGGCGAGGCCTGGCAGGTCACGAGCTCGAAGCTGCCCTTGGCCCAATCGAGCATCGCCGTGTCGCCATTCAGCCGCCCGATCGCCGCAGCCGCGAGCCCGGCCCAGGCCCGCAGGTTCGCCCGCTTGGCATTCTTCGGGGCGTCATTGTCGAAGAACTGCTCCATCGCAGTGGCCACATCGGTGAGCCAGCCGACGACGCGCGTGCGCTTGGCCGGATCGAGGGGGCCGGCGGTCTCCGCCTGCAGCAGTGCTATCGCCAGCCCGGCATAGCGGGCCGGGATGGCGAGCTTGACGTTCAGCGTCTCGAGCTCGGTGAGCGCGCCGGCCGCCGCCCATTGGTCGAGCCAGTCGAGCACACATTCGCCGCGGGCGGTGTCACCGTCCATCAGTGCGGTGTTGGCCATCTTCATCAGCTCGCCGATGAACTTCTCCACCGGCTGCAGGGCGCGATCGACCTCGGCATTGGACACCTCATCGATATCCGAGCGGGTCTTGCTGTCGTCGGTGTAGCGGCTGCCGAAAGTGAGCGCGACCACTGGGGCAGGGACCGCAGGGCAAGCGAACGGTTTGTCCTCCGCCCGGCCAGCCGAAGTCCCGAGCACCAGCGTCATCGCCGCGATCAGGGGGAGTGCAATCCGCATCTCAGTTCTCCACTGCCATCGACGCCAGCAACCGCTGCGCCTCGGGATTGCCGAGCCCGGCCGCATCCTTCAGCAACACGGTGGCCTCCTGGATCGAGGGTTCGATGCCGATGCCCATGGCGTAGGCCTTGGCGAGTTCGACCATGGCGATGGCGTCGCCGCCTTCTGCCGCACGCTTCAGCCACGAACTGGCATCCCTCGCCTCGGCCACTGTGGTGCCGGTCGAACGCAGGTAGAGCGCCAGCTCGCGCATTGCCACCGCGTCGCCAGAGGCGGCGGCCGCTGCATAGCGGGCCGACCAGTCGACCTCCTCCATCACCGCGGTCTGGATCGCCGGCGGCGCTTTCAGCACCTTGTCGCGGATCTTGCCGAGATCGGCGACCTGGGCGCTGTCAATCATCCGCTTGAACATCGCCACCGCTTTGGTCGGGGCATAGTCCTCGCTGTCAGGGTCGGCATAGATCTTCACCAGCCGGCTCACTGCCGTATCGTCGCCGAGCGCCACCGCCTGGTCGAACAGCTCGATGGCGGTCTTGGCCCGCTCCTCGCCGCCCATCGCCATGTACCGATCGGCAATCGCGGTGTGGCGCCAGCCATCCTCGCCGGCAAGCCGCAGGCTGACCTGCAGCCAGTGCTCGGTCTCGCTATCGTCTTCGGTGGCAACGAACGCGCCCGCCAGCTTGATGGTGTTCTCGAAGGTGCAGTCGACCACGCTGGCGGCGCGATAGAGATAGTCGTGCCGCTGCGCCTCGTCCTTGGTGTTCGAGGCCGCAAAGATCAGCGCGTCGGCGTCGCCGCGCTGCTCGATCGCCTGTTGATACTGCGCCAGGAGCTCCGCATCCGAGAAGCCCTCGGCCTGCATGATCGGCAAGAGCCGCAGGATCGCCTCGCCCGAGCCCTGCTGGGCCGCTTCGGTCAGGTAGCCGATGGCTTCGCTCCGCTTTTCCGCGTCGTTTGGAAAGTAGTCGAGCAGCACCGAACCGAGGTCGACTGCCGCCCGCGGCAGGCCGTCGGCGCGCGCCTGCTTCAGCGCCGCGATGGACTCCTCGATCACTTCGGGCGTCGGCGATACGGTCAGCCGCTGCCGTGCCAGCGCATCGATGGTCGCCGGCACCGGATCGATGCGCGACTGCCAGAACGCCAGCATTTCCGGGCTGGCGCCATTCCGGTTCAGGTAGTCTACGTAGTAGGCCACCGAGTTCGGCCGGCCGTAGAGCGCATGGGTCTGGAGCTTGGCCAGCGCCAGCGGGTCGGCGTCAGGGTCGAGCGCGTCGATATCGTCGGAATCCATGAACTCGGTCGAGTTGCCCGCGGCGTCCTCGGTGCGCTGCCAGAAGCCGGCAAGGCGCATGTCGGCACCCTTCGGCGCGCGGCAAAGGTAGGCCTGCCGCAGGTCGGTCATCGGGTCGATCTTGCCGGCATTGGTCACCGCGAAGCTGAGCAACTCGGTCGCCCGTTCGAACACGCCCGGCTCGTCCCGGTGCCGCAACAGGATGAAGGCCAGTTCCTGCGCCGAGTCCGCATCCTCCAGCGCTACGCCCTTTTCGAGCAGTGCCTTGGCCTCGGCCTCGCCGGCCCAGCGGCCCTTGTCCGTCAGCACCAGCTTCGCCAGCTTGGAAAATGCCCAGCCCGGCGGCTGCGACATCTCTACGAGTTGGTTGAGCCGCGCCTGGTAAGCCTGCTTCTTGTCTGGGATCATCTGCTCGCTTTCGAGCAGGGTCGCCAGCCGGAACAGCGCGTTACGGCTCCCGATGTCCGAGGCTTCGGCATAGAGCGCCTCGGCCTTGTTCTTGTCCTCGGGCACCAGCGCGCCCGCTTCATAGAGCTTGCCCAGTTCCACCTGTGCCGCCGCCACACCGCGGTCGGAGGCGAGGTTGAGGTACTTCAGCAGGTTGTCATTGTTCTTGACGATCAGCTCGCTCTCGAGATGCAGCTGCGCCACCTTCCAGGCCGCGCCGGCATCGCCGAGGTCGGCCGCCAGTCGCAGCCACTGCTCGGCAATGTTGTGGTCCTGCTTGACCACCAGGCCCTTCGAATATTCGCGGGCGATGCGGCCGATACGGTCGCAGATCTCGGGGTCGAGCTTGCCCACCAGGGCGCCGAACGCCATCGTCACGGCCAGCTTGGGATCGAGCTCCCAGCCCGGCACCTGTTCGCCGCCGATATTCATCGAGGCGAGGCGGAGCAGGGCGTCGGCATTGCCGCCCATGGCGGCGCGGGTCAGGTAGCCGAGCCCCTTCTCCTTGTCCTTCTTCACCACCAGCCCGTCGAGATAGAGCGTCGACAGCAGGTTGAGCGCCTTGGGGGCGAGGCCGCCCGCATTGGCCTCGAGGCCGTCGATGACGCCGGTCTCGCGCAACTGCGGCACCTTGCCGGCCTTGAGATAGAGGTTGATCCGGTCGATCGCGGTGTCCGGCACCTTGGGCGCCGGCATCTTGCCGACGATCGCCAGCATCTTGTCGACCAGCTCGAAATTGCCGGTCGGGTTCAGGTCCCTGAGCCGCCGGGCGTCGCGCAGCACCAGCTCGGGGTCGCCTTCAGGCACCGATGCCCCGTCCCACGCCTGCCAGCGCGCCACCACGTCGGGGTCGGCCTTCTTGGCAACACAGACCTCCTGTGCCGGAATTTCCGGCGGCAGGAAGGTGACCTCGACAGGCGCCGCCACAGCGGCGGATACGAGACCTGAGCCAAGCAGCAGGGCGGTGGCGAGGCGGGGGACGAATGAGGGCATCGGAGCCTCCGGTTGGAGCGCTTTCTGGAAAGGTTCAGAGACTTTTCCGGTTCGAAAGCGCGACGAAATCAGGACAGTTACTGCGCGCGGAAGAAGGCGTTCTCGACAGCGGCGGCGGTATAGGTGCCGTTCGAGCCGCTGAAGATGATCGACACACCGCCACGGCGCTTCAGGTCGAGCGCGGCCACCGTGGCTACCGGCTTGCCTTCGGCCTGCACCTCGAAATCGAGGGTCAGCGGGGCCTTCAGCGCCACCGACTTGCCGGTGTCGCCGGCAATGGCCTCGATTGCCTTGGTCTTGGCGGCGGGCACGAACAGGTCGACGCTGGCAAGGTCGGAGAGGTTGTAGAAATAGACGGTGGCCTTGCTGGGGTCGGAGGCCGGATCGTCCTGCAGCACCAGCGGCTCGCCTTCGACGCTCCAGGCGTAGGTGTAGTAGGCGCCCGGCGAGGTGGTCACCGAGCCCGACACATCGCCGGCGGAGACCGGGATATCGCCCGGCTGCACGTTCACATAGGCCGAGAGCCCGTCGGTGATGTCGTCGATCGTGGTGCCGTTCACCACCGCCACGGCGGCGCCGGGCACCAGCACGCGGACGAAGGCGGAGTTCGGATCGACCGGCGCATCGTAGAGCCCGTCATCCTGAGCCAGCGCGAAAGGCGTGGCGCTGAGCAGCATCAGGGTGGTCAGGGCGATGAGTTTGGGGGTTGAGCGCAGCATCTTGGCTCTCCTTAGGTGTTGCAGAGGGAAATCGCCGCCTTCTCCTCGGAGAGGCGATCGAACTGGATCGAGACCTTCGACAGCTCCAGGCTGTCGAGCGACTCGAGCGGGATGAAGAAGCGACCGGTGCCGCGGAAGCGGTCGCCGCGATGCACTTCGCGGGTGAAGGTGCGCCCGTCGGTGCTCTCGAAATTGAGCACCACGTCGCGGCTGCCATTGTCGCCGGCATCGGCCAGCAGCACCTGGTTCGGGGCGATCGGCGTGCCAGTCAGGTCGGCCTCATACAGCCCCTTGGCCTTGTCGATGACCGGCGTACTGCCGACCGGCTGGCAGTCGTCGCGCGCCGCCGCGATCAGCTCGGTCAACGAGCCGGTGCCGAACTGCGCCAGGTTGTTGTAAATCGGGTTTTCCCACACGAGGAATTTTGGCCGGTCGGCCTGGAATTCGCGCGAGGTGAGATACGAGGTGATGGCGCCGAACTGGTTGCCGCCGGTGATCGCCATGTTGGCCACCGGCAGGCTGGCATACTGGGCGAGAAAGCCCGAAAAATTCGGCACCAAAGCGTCCGAGAAGCTGGTGCCGACCAGCGCGATCTCATCATTGGTGGCGCCTTCCGTCTCGCCGCCGCTATCGCCAAAGATGTCGAGGCTGGCATCGGCGCTGGCGACCTCCACGGTCTCGTAGGACGTGCTGATCACCGGCGGCAGGCTGAGCACGCAATAGGCCTGCAGCGTGCGGCGCATGCCCGACACGGCAAGCTCGGCGCCCGTCGCCTTGGTCTCGTAGGTAACCGGCGTGACGTCGGCATAGGCCGGCAGCTGCTTGATCATGCCGCCGATTGTCTGCGCCGCGGTTTCGGCGCCGCGCGACGTCCAGTGGAAGTCAGACCGAAAGAACGGCGGATCACCGCCATTGGTGGTGCGGAGCGCCGACAGCAGGTCGACCGCGATCACCCCCTTGGCATTGAGCCGCGCCACCTGGTCCTCGTAGACGGCGACCGCCACGTCTTCGTTGAAGCCAAACAGCTTGGCTTCGTCCGGCAGGAAGGTCGGCAGCGTCACGCTCTTGGTGGGGATCGGCACATAAAGCATGGTCGTGCCGCGCGCCTTCAGCGCCTCGGCGAGTTTGCCCATCTGCGCCACCGTATCCTCGGTGAACGGGTGCTGCATGCGCAGGTCCGCGAAGATGCGGAAGAAGAACCCGTCACGCCCTTCGACCGATGGCAGGGTCGGGTTGTCTTCCAGGTGTTTGCAGCCAAAGGCCGAGTTGGCGGCAAGCGCCGGACTGGCCGAAAGCGCCGCGGCGAGGGCCGCACCGAGCAGCAGGGTCTTGTTCATTGTGACGTCTCCGTGGAGGCGGTGAGTTGTGGTTCGAGCGTGCGGAGCAGGTTCTCCGCCATCGTCCGGATGTTGAGGGTGTCGGAGGCGGCAGCGACCTTGAGATAGCCCTTGGCCTCCTCGATCTTGGCCGCGTCCGGCGTGCCCGAGAGCAGGGTGAAGGCGAGGTCGAGCGCCGCCTTGGCGTCGCCCCCCTTGGCCGAGGCGACCAGCAGCTCGTCGGCACGCGCCGGATCGAGCCCGAACGGCTTGCCGGCGCGATACATGGCGATCAACCCGTCCCGCGCGGCGGCATTGCCGTCGGCTGCCAGCTTCTCGAGCAGCTCCTGCGACGAGGTGAGATTCTTGGGCTGGTCGAGGAACACATCGGCGTTGAGAAGCCGGATCAGCGGGCGGACGGCTGAAGTGCGGCCATTCTCGGCGGCTCGCCGATAGTAGCGGGCCGCGGCGTCGAGCGTCGCCGGATCGTTCTCGGCCTCGATGCGCTTGGCGAGGTGCAACTGCGCCAGGTCGTCGCCGGAATCCGCCAGCGTCTGCATGTCCTTGTAACTGACGTCCTTACCGGCAACCATCCGGTTGCGGATCTGCTTCAATGGATCAACCGGCTTGGCGACGCGCTTGGTCCCCTGGCCGGGCTTGCACGGCCCTGGCACCATCGGCCGGGCGCGCTCCGAGCTGCTCGACAGCGACTCCGGCACCCGCACCATGCAGGTGGCGGCGCTGGCTGGAGCCGCGACGACGAAGCTCGCCGCCGCAAGGACCAGACTTGCCGCTGCTAGCGTCAGCGCGCGGATCATTCGGTTGCCGCCTTCGCCGGCTCGGCGTTCCATAGCTGGGTCTGGCCGAGGTAGCGGATCGGGAACTCCCAGATCACCACTTCGGGCGGCGTGTCGCGCAGCGTTGCGCTGTCGAGGAAGGCGCGCATCGGCGCCACCGGACCCTTGCCCTCTTCGGCGAGGTTCAAGACGTCCGAGGCCAGCGAAACCTTGAGGCTTTCGCCAAAGCTCCACTGCGGATTGGCGCTGTAGCTGGTGCCAGTCAGGACGAAGGGAATAGAGGAGGGCCCGAAGATGTCGGTGCTCGAGGCTGCAGGGGGCGCAGACGCCTCGCGCGGCACGACAGTCTCCGGACCCAGACCGACGAGAGGTGCCAACCCGCCGGTAACGATGAATTTCGAGAGATCGCCTTCACGCTCCACCGGAGCGGTGTCGGCGATGCTGTAGGTGGTGTCGCGCTTGCCGAGCGCCGCCCCCACGGCGTCCGCCACCACCTCGGCGCCGAGCGGCGTCCAGTGGGTGTCGGTGGTGAGGAACAGCTGGCCCTTGGCCTTGGCCTCGAGCAGCGGCGCGCGGGTTTCGATACTCCTGATCCCGGCATTGTCGAGCACGGTGCGGAAGTCTTCGTAGAGCCGCTCGAGATCGGTGGGGATCGCCGGATAACTGACGTGCTCGCGGTAGATGTCGGCCTTGGCTGGCAGCGGCACGACGACGAGCTCGATGCCCTTGGCGGCCAACTGGTCGCGAACTTCCGTCACTCCGGCCGCCGCCTCACGCAGATCCGGTGTGCGCTTCAGCGTCGCCTCGAACTCCTCCTTGGAGAACAGCCAGCCGTCTTCGCCCACCACCACGCCGGGCCGTCCCTCGCGGAAGGCGAGGTAGCGGGCCGCGCCCATCGCATCGATCGAGGGCAGCCGGTGCGGCATGATCTTCTTGTAATAGGTATCGATCTGCGCGGCGGCCTCGCCGCTCAGGTAGGCCGAGGCGGTTTTGGGCATCTCGGCGATATCGCGTCCGAGCCCGGTGACGAATTCGTAATTGGCGACCACCGCATAGCCGAGGAACAGCACCGGCAGTGCAAAGGCGGGAGCAGCCGAGGCGAAAGTCTTCACGGTGAAGTTGGATTCGACGGTCATTTCCGGCCTCAGAACTGGAAGTAGAGGAAGGGCGAGTAAGTCTGCTCGGCGAGCCGCATCAGGCAGAAGATGGCGAGCGCACTGAGGGCTCCGGCCTTGACCAGGCTGGTGGCGGCCGCAGTGGCGGTGCCGTCCGCGTTGACGGTGATCTGCGGCTCCCAGAGGTGCCGCATCTTCGGTTCGGCAATGGTGATGGCGATCGCGATGGCGAGCATGGTCATCGCCTCGCGGCTCACCATCCAGGCCACTTCCGGGCGAATGCCGATGCCGTTGAAGCCGAACATGCCGGCATACATCTGGAACGCTTGGCCGACATCGGGGGCGCGGAACATCACCCAGCCGAGCACCACGGCGACGAAGCAGAGCGGCAGGCTCCACCAGTAGTTCTGCGCCGTCTTGTCGTAGCCGGTGAGCCGCTCGACGACGAGAATGCCGCCGTGCCAGACACCCCACAGGATGAAGGTGAAGGCAGCGCCGTGCCATAGCCCGCCCAGCAGCATCACCAGGAACAGGTTGATGTAGGTGCGGACCGTGCCCTTACGGTTGCCGCCCAGCGAGATGTAGAGGTAGGTGCGCAGCCAAGTGCTGAGCGAGATGTGCCAGCGGCGCCAGAACTCGGTGATCGAGCGGCTGATGTACGGCATGTTGAAGTTCTCGGCGAAGCGGAAGCCGATCATCAGCGCCAGCCCGATCGCCATCGCCGAATAGCCGGCGAAATCGAAATAGAGCTGCATCGAATAGGCCAGCGCGCCCAGCCAGGATTCGACGACGGTGGGGTTCGGGGCCGAGAACATCGCGTCGGCGAGCGGCGCCACCGGGTCGGCGATCAGCACCTTCATCGACAGCCCGATCAGGAAGCGCTGCCAGCCGGCGTTGAACAGCTCCCAGGAGTGCTCGCGGTGCTCGAACTGCGGCGCCAGATCCTTGTAGCGCAGGATCGGGCCGGCCACGAGCTGCGGGAACAGCGCCAGGAACGCCGCGAAGTCGATGATGTTGCGCGAAACCTTGGCATCGCCGCGATAGACGTCGACCAGGTAGCTGATCGAGTGAAAGACGTAGAACGAGATGCCGATCGGCAGCAGCAGCTGCCAGTGGATACCGAGCGCATCGGGTGTCGTCCCCCACAGCGAGGCGAAGCTGTCGACGAAGAAGTTGAGGTACTTGAACACCCCGAGGACGAGCAGGTGCCCGGTGACGCCGATGGCGACGAACAGCTTAGCCTTCGGCGTTCCCTGATACTTCTCGACGAGGATCGAGAACACATAGGCCCACAGCGTATTGGCGCAGAGCAGCATCAGGAAGTCGAAGCGCCACCAGCCGTAGAACAGGTAGGATTCGATCAGCAGCGTCAGGTTCCGCCACTTCGGCGGCGTCAGGTAATACGCCGCCAGAAAGATCGGCAGGAACAGGAACAGGAACGTCTCGGACGAAAAGACCATCAGGCATCCCCCTCGAAGGTACAGCTAGTGGGGCGCAGGGCGCCGGTGGGTGTGAGCTTGGCGCCGGCCTTGAGCTGCAGGCCGTCGATGATCGTCGGCGTTGCGTCGGTGGCGCTGAGGTTGAAGAAGCGATCGGTGAACTGCACCAGTTCACCGTCGAGCAGTCGTGGCGCCTGGCCGGTGAAATCGTTCATGGCGAACTGGAGCCGCGCCGTGGTCGAGCCCTTGATGCCGACCCGGTTGCCATCGAGTTCGTTCGAGGCGATCTCGATCACCCCGTAATCCGGCTGATGCGTCACGCTGATCCCGGCATTGCCGTTGTCGATCAGCCGGTTGGCGCTGACCTTCAGGCCGGCGCTGTCGCGCACCGCGAGGCCGGACTGGGCGTTCTGCAGCAACAGGTTGTCGGTGACGTCGATGCAATCGGCCGAGGCGACCGAGACGCCGGAGCGCTTGCTGCCCGCGATGAGGTTGCCGTCGATCCTGAGGTTCGCGGCGCCCGCGTCGGCAAAGATGCCGTTGAGTCCGGCGTCGATGACGATGTTGCCGGAGAGCTCGACCGCCTTGGCGCCGCCGGTGACCTTGATGCCGTGGGCGGCCGATCCGGCGAGCACGACGTTGCCGCGTGCCGCGATATCGGTGCCGCCGCTCAGCAGCAGGGCAGGGCCGGTCGAGGCTCCGAACACATTGCCGTCGACCACCGCCGCATCGGCATCGACCAGCGCCAGCGAGCCGACATTGTCGAAACGGCTGTCGCGGATCAGTGAGGGCGAGGGCTTGGCGTAAAAGCCACCCTCGAGGATGGTGACGCCGGTGAGCGGCGGGAACAACCCATAGCCGAGATCGGCAAAGCTCATCCGCTCCAGCCTGGCGCTGCCCGACAGGGCAACCACGACGAACGGGTTGAAATCCTTGAGGCGGGGGTTGGCCTCGCCAATCCCGGCGATCGCGGCGGCATCGCCGAAGAGGTTTCCGGCCGCAAGCAGGAACGCGCCGGTAGAGCGGTCGAGCAGCAGCGTTTCGCCCGGCTGCAGTGACAGCGTCGCGCCGTTCCACACCGCGATCGGCAGGTGTGCGACATAGCCCCTGTCGGTCTTGTCGAGCACTCCGGTGAGCTTGGCTGCGGTCACCGCGTCATAGAGCTGCGCGAGGCTGGTAACCCCGGTTTCGACCAGCAGCACTTCCGGCTTCGCCTGAGCCTGGCGCAGGGCCACGTGATAGTTGGCGCCGGCCTGCAGCGCCAGCTGGCTCAGTACCAGGTCGATCGAGACGACGCTGACCTGCGCTCCACCGAGCGCCAGCCCCTTCATCGGCTTCGGCTCGGCGGCGGTATAGCTGAAGCCGAGAGGCGCGGCCGCCGACTGGAGGTCGGTGGCCGGCCGGCCGGCCTCGACCATCGCCGCGAGGGCGGCGACGGTCTTTTCATAGGCGAGGGTCCGCGCGTAGTCGGCTCCCGTGGCGGCCCAAGGGAGAGAGCATGCCGCGGCGGCAAAACCTGCGCAGACCCACGCCTTACGCATGTTCGCGGCTCCCGTCGGCCACCGCTGCCAGTTCCAGCAGCGGGGTGAGGTGCGTCAGGGGACCGTCCACATGGCAGGCGACCTCGATGACCTGCATCGGGCCTGTACCGTCATTGATCACTTCGGCGGTCTGTTCCGGGCCGATCTCGAAGGTGGCTCCGGCGCGGATCTCGCGGCGGCGGCTGCCCATGTGCAGCATGCCGCCACCCGAGGCGACGACCATCAGCCGCCGGAACTCCGAGCCGCTTTCCACCGGCAGCGTCGCGCCGGGGTTCACCGTGAGGTGCCGCAGCATGTAGCCGGCGCCCGAGGCGAGCTTGCCCTGCTTGCCCCAGTCGGTGGCGCCGAACGAGTGGTCCTCGGCCTCGCGGCGGCTCTGCGCTTTGAGTTGCTCGACCACTTTCTTGACGTCCTGCGACTGCTCGCGGGTGGTCACCAGCAAGGCGTCATGCGTATCGACGACGACGAGGTTGTCGACGCCGACCACGGCAACCAGGCGATCCGAACCGCGCACATAGCTGCCGCGCGAATTGACCATCATCACGTCGCCGCTGACGACGTTGTTGTCCTCCGATTTCTTGCCGATGGTGTGGAACGCCGCCCAGGCGCCGACGTCGTCCCATTCGACATCGGCGGGCGCCAGTGCCACGGTCTTCGACTTCTCGAACACCGCCCGCTCGGTCGGCAGGCTTTCGGCCGAGCCGAAGCTCGCTTCCTCGAGCACCAGGGCGCCGTCTTCGCTGACCGCGTTGGCAAGCGAGGCGCTGACCGCCCCGAAGGTCACCGGGTCGAAGCGGCGATATTCCTCGATCACCGTGTCAGCCCGCATCAGCGAGATGCCGGAGGCCCAGTAGGCGAGCCCGGTCTCGATCAGCGACTGCGCCGTCTGGGCGTTCGGCTTCTCGATGAACTTCTCGGCGCGATGCACGCCGCGATAGTTGGAGAACTCGCCGCCATCGATGATGTAGCCGTAGCCGGTCTCGTTGTAGCGCGGCTTGATGCCGAAGGTGACGATCAGGCCATCCGCCGCCGCCTTGTGCGACTCCCGGATGCGGGCGTTGAGATCGCCTTCGATCACGTGGTCCGAGGGGCAGATCAGCATGACCGCATCGGGATCGGTGCGGGCGATCAGCAGCGCCGCCGACAGCACGGCCGGCCCGGTATTGCGCGCCACCGGCTCGGCGATGACCCGCGCGTTGCGCTGTACATCGCGAAGCTGGCGACGAACCGTGCCCAGGTGCCCGCCGGCGACCGACACCACGGGATCGTGGAACAGTTCGCCCCGGTGCCGCTGCACGGTGGTCTGGAAGAAAGTGATCGAGCCCTCATGGTCGATCGGCTGGAACTGTTTCGGCTGCTGGCTGCGGGACAACGGCCAAAGCCGCGTACCCACGCCTCCGCAAAGCACGACTGGATGGATGGCGTTCATCTTAGTGGCCCTCGTTCGCCGGTCCGTTGAAGGAGAAGAACCGCCCCACCGCCGCCAGCGGGTCGGATTTGATCAGCACGTCGACGGGCGAGCCCACCGTGCCCTGGTCGAGCTGGGTGGCCGGCACGAGCGTGACCGGGATGGCGGTGCCGTCAGTGGCGCTCCGCAGCAGTCCCGGCAGTTGTTTGGCATCGAGCGACGCGGTGGTGACGGCGCCGTTTGGCATGTGCACCTCGGCATGAGCGCCCGAGGCGAGTGCCCTGAGCCCGCTGCCATCGACCTTGGAGGAGATCACCACCGGCGCATCCTTGGGCGCCACGGTCATCACCGTGTCGCCGGCCAGCACCGTGGCGCCGCCTTCGGCTGCGCCCGGCGCGACCACGCAATCGCATGGCATGGAGACGGCGAGCACTTCGCCCGACGTGGTGCGGATGGCGAAGGCGATCTCGCCCTTGGTCGCCGCCGGATTGACGAAATCGAGCTGGCCCGGGCTGATCGCCCTCAGATCCATGCCGTCGAGCGTGATGGTGGAGAGCCCGGTGACCGGCAGGACGAACAGCCGCTCGTAGAGCTTCACCCCGACGAAGCCGACGAGCAGCAGGCCGAGGCCGGCAAAGGCACCCCAGCGGATGCCGGTCATGATGCCCTGCGTAGCGGAGCGCTGCGCCTTGGGCAGTTCTGACTTCACCTTCTCGGGCTTATCCGCGGTGCGGATCAGCCCGTCGACGCCGATCAGCTCGCCGCCGACCACCGAGTTGAGGATGTAGCGCAGCTGCGGCAGGTGCGGGCCGGTCGGCTCGAGGAAGCGGAGCGTCACCGTGCCCGCTTCCGGCGCGCCGGCGCCGATCGCCGCATCCACCGGCAGGCTGATGGCGTAGCCGGGGAAGTTGAACACCAGCGTCACCAGCTGCACGCGACCATGCAGTTGCGGATCGATCAGCCCGGTGGCTTCCGCCCCGACGATGCTGAGCGCATGGCCCTGGAACGAACGGCCGTTGATGATGACGTTGAACGGCAGCCGGATGACCGGGTGTTCGCCGTGCACGGCGGGTTCCGCCGCGAACGGGGCAGGCGAGGCGCTTCTGCTGGCTTTTGGTTTGTCGAGTTCTGCATGCGCTTCGGTCATTGCTACTGAGCCCTCAGTTGGCATGGATCGGGAAGGGGCTGAGGAGCCCCGTGACGAAGATCACTCCGGCGACGAGCAGGCCCAGGGCGAGCACGTGCATGTAGCTGGAGCTGATGGAGCGGACCCGCCCTTCGGAGCCGCCGCTGTTGCTGACGCTGGTCGCCGACTGGCGGGTCCAGCGCTGGCGGTCGAGGCGGAACATGACCGAGGTCTTGATCGCGGCGCCGAACAGCTGGCCGAAATAGAGCAGGAACGGATAGGTGATCGGGAACGGTCCGCCGAAGCTGGCGAGCAGCCAGCAATAGGCGTAGCGAGTCGCCATCACCCAGGCGATGTAGGCGACGGCAATCAACGGGTCGACGAACACCGAGAACAGCACGATGCCCACCGGCGCCGTCAGCGTCGTCCACATCGAGACGCGCTGGTCGAGGATCGACCACCAGGCAAACGGGCCGATCTTGGCCGGCGACAGCGCCAGGGCGCGGCCATTGGTGCGCAGCATATTGCCGAACCAGCGGCGCATCAGCGTGATGGCGCTCTCGACAAAGCCCGGCTTGGGCTGGGTCTCCATCGAGACGCAGGCGACATCCGGCAGGTAGGCCATCTCGTAGCCGTTCTTGAGCAGCCAGAACCAGGTCGACTTGTCGTCGCCGGTGAGGAACTTCACCCGGCCCAGCCGCCAGTGGTCGATATAGTCCTGCTCGACCGAGGCGATGAATTCGGGGTTAGTGGCGAGGTCGGCGCGAAACACCGACATCCGGCCGGTCAGCGTCAGCACACGCCCGCCGACCGCTACTGCCGACATCATCATCTGGCGCTGCGTGAAGCGCAGCTTGAACCAGTCGCGGAACAGCGGCGCGTCGTCGATCTCGGCGCGTTCATGCGTGGTCAGGGCGCCGACCTTGCCATTGGCGAAGAAGGGCGCGGCGCGCTCGACGATGTCCTCGGGGATCTGGGTGTCGCCGTCGATCAGCAGCACCACGTCGTCGGCGCTGGGATAGCGGCGGGCGATAGAGCGGAGCGAGGTGGCGAGCGCATCGCGCTTGCCGGTGCCATCGATGCGGTCGATCACCACCTCGACGGTGTTCGTGCCCTCAAGCACCTGGGCGGCGACGGCGCGGATCAACCGCTCATCGGCGAGATCGACCACCGAGGCAACCACCGTCGAACCGCCGGGCGAGCGACGCGCCGCCTCGAAGATCGAGCGATAGACCCGCGAGGTGATCGCCGCGTCGATCTTGTAGCTGGTGGCGAGGAAGAAGGCGTGCGCCGGGCGGCGCGTGGCGTAGAGCGCCTCGGCGGCAGCGCGCCGCCGAGGGTAGAAGACGCGGATATAGAGGTGCGCACGCACGAAGTTGACCAGCGCCCAGCTGTAGCGCCAGAGCCCGATGACCCCCAGGGTGAGGAAGACCCCGGCGCCGCCCGAGAAGGCGGAGGCCGGCACGGTGCTGGCGATAGCCGCGACCGAGAGGATGTAGATGGCGTGGGCGAGAAGGTTCATGGCTTACCAGCAGATGCCTTCGTAGGTGCCGTTGGAGCGCAGCGACGCGTTGATGCGCGTCAGGTCGACCAGCGAGCGGTATTCGCTCACCGAGTTGAGCGGCGCGATGGTCTCCTCGTAACGGTTGCCCACGAGGATCACGTCGGACCCGGCGATCAGGTCCTCGATCTTGCCGACCAGCCGCGACGGCAGGTCCGGCACCACGTCATTGCCGCGGCCCATGGCGCTGACGCCGCCGGCAACAGCCTGCGAGACGTACGGATCATAGACGCGCAGCTCGAGGCCCTTCGAAATCAGCCGGCTCGCGAGCTCTGCCAGCGGGCTTTCCCGCAGGTCGTCGGTACCCGGCTTAAAGGCGATGCCGACGAGGCCGACGGTCTTGGCGCCGGAATTGGCCACCATCTTCTCGGCCCGGTCGATCTGCGCCGCGTTGGCGATGAGCACGGAGTCGAGGAGCGGGGAGGGGACGCCCGTCCTCGCCGCGAGGTGCTGCAGGGCGCGGACGTCCTTGGGCAGGCACGAGCCGCCAAAGGCGAACCCCGGCTTCATGAAGTAAGGCGAGATGTTCACCTTGGTGTCGGCGCAGATGAGTTTCATCACCTGCTGGCCATCGACGCCCGAGGCCTTGGCGATGTTGCCGATCTCGTTGGCGAAGGTCACCTTCACGGCGCGCCACGAGTTGGAGGCATATTTCACCGCCTCGGCGGTCTTCAGCGTCACCACATGCGAGGGCACGGGCATCTGGGCGTTGATGTCCTTGAGGATCTGCGCGGTGCGGTCTTCAAGCGCGCCGAAGACGATGAGGCCCGGATCGTAGTAGTCGGCGATCGCCGTGCTCTCGCGCAGGAACTCGGGATAGTAGCCGACGCCGAAATCCTGGCCGGCGATCATGCCGCTGGCCTCTTCGAGCACCGGGATGCAGGTCTCGTCCATGGTGCCCGGAACGATGGTCGACCGGATGATCACCGAGTGGAAGCTCTGCTTGTGCTTGATCGCCTGGCCGATATCGGCGCAGACGCCCTTCACGTATTTGAGCCCGACCGCTCCGGTGTCGTCGCTCGGGGTGCCGACGCAGACGAAGCTGGCGTCGGTGTCGAGCACCGCCTGCTGGCCGTCGGTGGTGGCGCGCAGCCGACCCGAGGCCACGGCACGGGCGATGATCTCATCGAGCCCGTTCTCGACGATCGGGGAGAGGCCGGCATTGACGGCGCTTACCTTGGCGGGATCGAGATCGACCGCCACCACCTCGTGGCCATCATCCGCCAGACACGCGGCGGAGACGACTCCGACATACCCGATACCAAAGACGCTGATTTTGGCCACGACGGTCCTCTTTCAGAAGGTTGAGCAATATTGTTCTCGCCCGACGGGCAAGTTTGTTGAGTGGCGACTGAGTACAGAACGACGAGCTACAAGCTCGCTGGCCCCGTTACGCTAAGTGACATCACACGTACTCTCCACCGCTGGAGTGATCGTTGTTGGCGCTTAGTATTGGCATCCTTGCCGGTGGATGGCCGTTGTTCGCCATCCGATGGGTGAAAGCCTGTTCGCTGGCCCCCAAGCTGAGAAGCAACCCGGACTCATACGAGCCATGCGGTTGGCGCATGACGTACGACCGTCATCATCCTGCAGTGTTTGGGAAACCAGCGCGCCAAACCGTACGCAGCCTGCGGAGTTGCGGCAGTTGGCCGCGCATTTCATCCGTGCTCGAAGCATGGTCGCATTGCGGCGAAACCGTGCCTCGCTCCGATGCTCACGGTCGCGTGATTACTTTTTGGGCAGTTTTTGCCCATTCCGTCCCGGATGACGACGGGATGACAACGATGCCGATTTGCGCGCCAGCCACCTTGGCCGCCTTGCGCCAGTACCCGAAAATCCAAGCAAATCGGGCCTGTCGCCGCTTTTGTTCGGAGCTTTATCTAATCGTCGCACGAATTCGGCGAGGATTCGTTAGGTCTTTATGCGCACCTCGCGCGTGGAACGGGAGTGCGTGCCACTGGTCGCGCTTTTGCCGTCGTTGAGCGAAAGGATTCGCGTGGGCCGAGTCGAAGAGGGCCCTCTTCGGCTCGGAGTCGAGGAGGTGCCTCTTCGGCTCGAATGCGTGGCGCCGGGAACGCCACGCGAAATGGGTGACAAAAATGCGGGTCTCTATAATTGACATCAACCGGAAGCAGCCGGCCACTGGTCCTCATCGTCGAGGACGAACCCATGATCATGCTTGGGGCAGTGCAATTGTTCGAGGCGGCGGGGTTTGAAGCCCTGGTCGCCTTCAGCTCCGACGAGGCGGTGGCGCATCTTGAGGGGCGCTCTGGCATCGCCGTGACATTCATAGAATACGACGTGCCCGGTACCATCGACGGCGCCCAACTGGCGGAAACCGTCCGCAACCGCTGGCCGACCATCGAGATCATCGTGGTGTCGCGTCCGCGCCCCGGGGAAACACCGGACCTGCCGCTTGGCGCGCGCTACTTCGAAAAGCCCTACACCCACGCCGAGATCGAGCGGGCGCTCGACCAGCTGGGCCTGACCGGGACGGTGCCGCGCGCCCGGACCAACCTGCCGCCGCGCGGCGCCTGAGCAGGCGGCCGCGAGGGGGAGGCAACGATCACGTAACGGCGGCAATGGCCTAGGGCTTGTGCGTCGCCGCCGTTGCGGACAAGACTTGTCAGGTTCGCATCCAGCCATGAGGGGTGGCCAATGCACCGAGGACAACTGGCAGCAGCACTGCTGGCCTTTCTCGCATCGAGCTCGGTCGGCTTTGCCGGCACGCTCGATGACGTCCGCGCCCGCGACAAGCTGATCTGTGGCGTCAGCGAGGGGCTCGGCGGCTTTTCCAAACAGGACGGAGCTGGGGTCTGGCAAGGGTTCGACGTCGATTTCTGCCGCGCCGTTGCGGCGGCGGTGCTCGGCGATGCCGGGAAGGTCGAATACCTGCCGCTCTCGGCCGAGGCGCGCTTTGCCGCGCTCAGCGACGGCAAGATCGACCTGTTGTCGCGCAACAGCACCTGGACCATGTCGCGCGACCTGGACCTCGGGCTCGATTTCCCCGGCACCAGCTATTTCGATGGGCAGGGCTTCATGATCCCCGCCATCTTCGGCGCGATCAGTCCGCTGGAGCTCGACGGCGCCAGCATCTGTGTGGTCAGCGGCACCACCACTGAGGCCAACGCGGCGGCCTATTTCGAGAAGGCTGGTCTCAAGGTCTCGTTCCTGAGCTTTGAGGAGCGCGATGCGGCGCGGGCCGCCTATGCCGAGGCCAGGTGCGATGCCTATACCGCCGATCGCTCGGCGCTGGCTGCCGAGCGCACAGCACTGCCGACCCCCGACGAGCACGTCATTTTAAAGGACGTCATCTCCAAGGAGCCGCTCGGCCCGGTGGTGCGGGACAGCGATCCGCAATGGACCAGCCTTATCCGCTGGACCCTCTACGCGCTGATCGATGCCGAGGAGCAGGAGTTGGATGCGGCATCGATGGCGGGCGCCGGGGCCGACACTGCAAAAGCCATGGGGGCTCCGGCAGTGAAGGCGCTGGGCCTTGCCGACGACTGGCTGGTCAAGGTGCTGGCGGGCGTCGGCAACTACGGCGAGGTCTTCGAGCGCAACCTCGGCGCCGAGACGCCGATGCAGCTCAGCCGTGGCGTCAATGCCCTCTGGACCCAAGGCGGGATCCTCTATGCGCCGCCCATGCCCTGACCTGATCCGCAACCTTGTCGTCGCGCTGCTGGCGCTGCTCTTTGTCATGCCGGCGGTAGCGCAGGATCGCGTCGACCTGTCGCCGCGCGACCTGGCCGTGGTCCGCATCAACATCATCGACCTGCTGGCCAACGAGCCCCGCTTGCCGCTGCCGATCAAGCAGCGGCGCGACGTGTTGCGTACCTATTACGAAGAGCAGAGCGGCGACCTGCTTTGGCTCAACAGCGCCCGCGCCGACGTCATGGTCTCGCGGTTGACCAACGCTACCGATGACGGGCTCAACCCGGACGACTACCCAGGCCAGCAGCTCGCGAGCCTCTTGGCCGCCGCCGGCGAGACCGATAAGCGCAGCCTCGCCATCATCGAGCTCTACTTCTCGGCCGCCTTCCTCGAATATGCCTCGGACCTTAAGGTCGGCCGCTTCCTGCCCAACAAGATCGACCCCAACTTCTTCCTCACCCCACGCACCATCGACGAAGCCGCTGCACTGGCGGGCGTCGCCAAGGTGGCCGATGTCGAAACGGTGCTGCACGCGTGGGAGCCGCAGAACGCCGAGTATCAAGCCTTGCGCAAGGCGCTCGACGACTACCACGCGCTGACCGTACTCGGCGGCTGGGGCACCGTGCCACTTGGCGACACCCTGAAGCCGGGGATGACCGATCCGCGCATCCCGGCGCTGCGCGCCCGTCTCGCCGTCACCGACGGCGCTGCCGCCACCGCGCCGGGCGAGCCCGAGTTCTATGACGAGGTGCTGGTCGAAGCAGTGAAGCACTTCCAGGCGCGCCACGGCCTTGATGTCGATGGCGTCGTCGGCCCCGCCTCGCTGGTCGCCATGAATGTGCCGATCGAGGATCGCATCGAATCGATCGATTTCGCCATGGAGCGCTGGCGCTGGATGCCGGACGATCTCGGCCGGCAATACATCATCGTCAACATCGCCGGCTTCGAGCTGCGCCGCATCGCCGATGGCGAGATCAAGGAGAAGATGGCGGTGGTGGTGGGCAAACCCTACAGCCGCACGCCGGTGTTCAGCGACGCCATCCGCTACCTCGAGTTCAATCCATACTGGAACGTGCCGGCCGGGCTCGCCGCCAAGGAGGAGCTGCCCAAGCTCAAGAACAACCCGGCGGCCGTCGCCGCTGCCGGTTTCGAGGCGGTACGCGGCAAGGATGTCTATGACGTTCGACAGGTCGATTGGGCCCAGGTGACGCCGAGCCGCTTCCCGTTCCAGCTGCGCCAGAAGCCGGGCACCAACAACGCCCTGGGCCGAGTGAAGTTCATGTTCCCCAATGCCCATGACGTGTACCTGCACGATACCCCATCACGCAGCCTGTTCGGCCGCGCCGAGCGCGCCTTCAGCCACGGCTGCATCCGCCTGTCGCGGCCGCTCGAGCTGGCCGATCAGGTGCTGGCGGCGGGTGGTGTCGACGGCTGGTCCAACCAGCGCATCGATTCTGTGGTGGCATCGCTGAAGAACACCGTGGTGAACCTCAAGACGCCGCTGCCGGTGCACATTACGTACCTGACCGCCTGGGTCGAAGCCGATGGCGTCCACTTCAGCTCGGATATCTACGGCCACGACGAAAAGCTGCTGGCCGCGCTGGACGGCAAGTCGCTGGCCTGGTGAGCAAGGCCAGAAGCGCCGGCCGAAGGCCTGCGCTGATCATCTCAAGGCTGAGGGAAAAAGATTGGCTCCGCGGCTTGGACTCGAACCAAGGACCATTCGATTAACAGTCGAATGCTCTACCAACTGAGCTACCGCGGAACACGTGCCTCGTGTGAAGCAGCGCCCGTGTAGCGGTTTTGATTTCCTTTGCCAAGCCCGAATTTCCGATCTCGGAAACTCAATCGCGAAGCGACCCGGCCGTGGCTACTCGCAGCTGCAGATTGGCCAGATCTTCCGGGGTGTTGACGTTGGCGAAGGGATCGCCAGCAGCGCTTTTCGGCCACTCGATAGTGAGCCCCTGAGCCGCGGAACACAGCGATCTTAGACTGCGTGGTGCGGTTCCGGCCCGTACCCGCTCCGGCAGGTCGCGGAATCGCGCCACGCGCCAGATCGCGTTGGTGGGGTAGCGCTGTCCATCATAGGCCGCGACAGCGGCGGGTGCCTCGCCGAGCCCCTCGAGAAGGCGCGTGACGAAGTCGGCCGGCAGGAACGGCGTATCCACCGCGACGCTGACCAGCAGCTCCGGCGGCGTGGCCAGGGCATTGAGGTAGGCGATGGCGCCGGCGAGGCCTGCCAGGGGCCCGGCATAATCGCCATCGAGGTCGGGCACCGCGATCATCCCGGACGGCAGGTGCAGCGCTACTGGATCGATTCGCCCATGCCCCGTCAGCAGCGGCGAGCAGGCCCTAAGCCGCTCCGCCACACGCTCGAGCAGGCGCACGCCGCCAAGCACCAGTTCGGACTTGATCACTCCACCGAGGCGCTCGCCGCGGCCCCCAGCCAAGATCAGGCCGGCGATCGAGTGTTGATTCTTTGCCATAGCAGAGCGCTCTACCGCCTTGGTGGTCTTGACAAATTCCCCTCCGCCATAGAGGAGCGGCGGCGGGGGGCTTCAGTTTACTGGAGTCTATATGACTACGCGTATCTTCGCCGCCCTGGCATTTGCCGGGCTGCTTATCGGCACCGCCAGCGCTGCCGATCTCTACGTTCCCTCGCCGGACCAAGCCATCGTCAGCGCCAGCCGCGACTGGACCGGATTCTACATCGGCGTCAACGCCGGCTATGCGAGCTCTACCGCGGCTCACGGCGGCAGTGACACCGATACTTCAGAACTCAGCGGCTGGCTGGGCGGCGTTCAGGCCGGCTACAACGCGCAGTTCGACGCGATCGTACTGGGCGTCGAGGCGGACCTGTCGGCGGCCGGCATCGTCGAAGGCAGCGACAACGATCATTTCGGCGACAACGACGGTATCAACGGTCTGGCTACCCTTCGCGGTCGTCTCGGTTTCGCCGTCGGTGATCTGCTGCTCTACGGCACCGCCGGTCTCGCCGTGGCTAGTCTCGACACCTATGATGAGGCTCAGACCATGACTGGCTGGGTCGCCGGCGTCGGCGCCGAATACATGGTGACCGACACTGTCTCGCTGAAGGCCGAGTACCTCTACACCAACTTCGGCACCGTCGAGGTCGAGGGCTACAACAACGGAGATGAGTTCGACATCGACGGCTCGGCCGTCCGCGTCGGCGTCAACTTCCACTTCTGATCGCGCTGGTGATTGGCCGGGCCCCGCACGCGGGGCCCGGTTTTTGGCTCCCCTTCAGCGCGCAAAATACTCGCGGTAGTCGGTGTCGTAGCCGAAGTAGCGCGGACCGACGAGTTCGATGCCGGCCGGTGTCAGCCATTGCGGGTTGGATGGCATGGCCAGCGCCTTGAGCCGCAGGCCGTAGCGCAGCGCATCGGCAGTGACCGGCAGCCCCGATTCGGCATCGAGCACGGTGATCAGGTCGGGCGTCGTAACGATGATCTCGCCATCCCGCTCGGCCATCAGGAACTCGTTCTGGAAATCCAGCCGGAAGCTGTGGCCCTTCCACTCCTCGACCCCTTCGAAGCGGGCGGTGCCGCGGGCGAAGCCGCCGACGGTACGGCGCTCGATGTCCTTGATGCGACCATGGAAGATCACATCGGCCTCGAGCTTGTCGACGATGGCGTTCACCGGATCGACGTGGCCGGCCTTGGCCTCACGCAGCGTGCGGCCGAGCTCGGAGCAAAGCGTCAGCGTGCCGCGCACGATCGCCTTCTTCGCCACGGCGCCCGACATCGAGTAGAAGGCGAGCAGCGCCGAGCCGCCCATCTCCACCGTGGCGGCGCGGGCGAGCCGCTCGGTCCAGGCGTTGCTGACCGTCTCCAGCACCAGCGAGTTGCCCTTGTCGTCGCAAAGCACCATGGGCGTGGCGGAAACGCCGTGCATGGTGAAGGTCACCATCTGCAGCTCGGGATAGGCGCGGCCCATGCCGTCGCCATCGACCAGCGGCAAGCCGGCCATCGCCGCCACGACGAACGGAGTAGTGGAATTGACGCCACCGGCCTCGCCGCAAAGCACGGCGTCGATCTTCCGACCGAGCAACTGCTCGAGCGCGCGGAAGGCGTTGATCAGCTCCTCACCCTGCGGCAGCTTTTCGGTCATCACCGTGGGGGCGCCCATCATGCAGACCGGCACCACCAGCGCGTCGTCGGGCAGCTCGTCGATATCGACGAGGTTGACCGGGCCGTACTGCTTGATCGCCTGCTGGGCCATCAGTTTGCCAACATAGGGGTCGCCGCCGCCGCCGGTCCCGAGGATGGCGCCGCCGGTGGCGATGTCTTCCATGTCCTCGGCATGGATGGTGCGAAGAAACTTCATGCTGCGGTTCCTTTCGCCTCAGGCCAGAACGGGCTGGGGCTGGAGCGGGTTGAAGGTGAGTTCGGGGTAACCAAAAGCCTTGGGGCCGACGATTTCCAGCGCTTTGGGTGTCTTCATCAGGTCATGCACCGGCAGCCCGATCACCGCGATGCGCTGACCGTAGCGCAGCACTTCGGTGGTGATGGGTTCGCCCGTATCGAGCTCGAGGTTGATGATCAGGTCGGGCACCATGATCACCGGTACGTCATCGACCCAGAGCACGAGGTTCTCGTTCTGGATGGCGATGCGCGCCTCCGAGCCCGCCCAATCGCCGACGCCGCTGATATGCGCATGGCCGCGGGCGAAGCCGCCTACCAGTTCACGCCGTACATCGGTGACCTTGCCGGTGAAGAACAGCTTGCCGCCAGTCGAGGCGACGACGCGTTCGACGACATTCTGCCGCTTCTGGCGAGCCTCGAGCACGGTATGGCCGATCTGGAGCGCCTGGGTCACGGTGCCGGGTACGGCGGTGCGGCGGACGAACTCCATGGACATCGGAGCGATGGCGAGGCCGGCGGCCGCCCCCATGTTCACCGAGACGCCGCGGGCGAAGGTCTCGAGCCAGAACATGTCGATCACCTCCTTGAAGACGACGACATTGCCCTTCTCGTCGGCGATGGCAGCCGGAGCGGCCTTGGCGCCATAGATGAAGAAGGTGGTCATCTGCACTTCGGGGAAGGCCCGGCCCATGCCGTCGCCGTCAATCACCGGCAGGCCCGCATAGGCCGCCGCGATCACCGGTTCGAGCGCGTTGGAACCGCCAATCTCGGCCGAGATGGTGGCTGAGAGCTTCACGCCGGCCGTCTCTTCCACGGCGCGCATGGCGCGATAGCACTCGCCGCCTTCCTCGATCTTTTCGACCCCCACTACGGGCGCGCCGATACCGCCGACTTCGCCGACCCAGGCGTCGTCAGGCAGCGCATCGAGCGGCAGCACGCGGATTTCGGCGCCCTTGCGGATCAGCTCGCGTGCCCTGAGCATCCCGACATAGGGGTTGCCGCCGCCGCCGGTGCCGAGCAGCGCCGCGCCGATCGACAGCGGCAGCAGGTCGCTCTCCTTGAGCAGATAACCCTTATCCGACATGCAGTTCACCGACGGCCTTCACGCGGACGCGGGTGGCGTTGCCGGGCAGGTAAGCCAGCGGCACGTCCTCGACATCGACGATCTCGATCGACGAGCGCAACGCCCCGGCGGCGACTGCGGCTTCGGTGGCGCGCTCCTTGGCGTCGGCCAGCGCCTGGTCGCGGCCGATCTCGGCCAGCGCATAGACGCGGTCGACCTCGCCCGAAACCTGGGCGATGGCGGCACCAACGGCATTGGCCACGGCAAAGTGGTTGGGCTTCACCACCTCGAGGCCACCGATCGGGCCATCGACGAGGATCGAGCCGCCCCCTACCACGATCACCGGCAGCGGCTCGGGCGAGAGGCGCGAGCGCTCGACGCAATCCTCCAGCATCGACATAATCCTGGCCTGGGTGCGCGCGACGAACTCGGGCGTCAGGTGCGCCACCTTAGCCTTGTCGCCGAGCTCGGCGCGGCCGGAGGCAACGATGACGTCGGAGGTGGTCAGCGTCGAGCCGCCGAAGATCAGCGCCTCGGTGACGATCCGGTAGCCGACGGAGGTGGGGCCGACCTTGATGGCGCCGCCGGTCTCGACAACGTGCGAACCACCCCCGAGGCCGATCGAGAACACGTCCGGCATCCGGAAGTTGGTTCGCACGCCGCCGACTTCCACGGCCACGGTGGCTTGGCGCGGGAAACCCTTGTGCAGCGAGCCGACATCGGAGGTGGTGCCGCCGATATCGACGACGATGGCGTCCGCGACCCCGGAGAGGAAGGCCGCGCCGCGCATCGAGTTGGTCGGGCCCGAGGCGAAGGTCAGCACCGGGAATTTCTCGGCGAACGCCGCATCCATCAGCGTGCCGTCGTTCTGCGTCAGGTAGAAGCGGCCCCTGATCCCGGTCTCGGTGATCGCCTTGCGGAAGGCTTCGATCACGTGCCGGGAGAGATCGCGCAGGCAGGCATTCATGATCGCCGCGTTCTCGCGCTCCAGCAGGCCGATGCGGCCGATATCGCTCGAGAGCGTGATGTGCACGCCCGGCAATGCCTTGGCGAAAATCTCGCCGGCCTGCTTCTCGAACTCGCCGGTCACCGGCGAGAACACCGAGGTGATGGCGATGGTGTTGATGCCCTTGGCCTTGATGTCCTCGGCAATGCCGAGCAGTTCCTGCTCGTCGAGCGGCGAGATCACCCGGCCATCGAACTCGTTGCCGCCATGGGCGAGGTAGCCGGTGCCGCCGATCGCCAGCTTCAGGTCCTCGGGCCAATCGACCATCGGGGGCAGCGAGGCAGTAGCGGGGAGACCGAGGCGCACCGCGGCGGTCTTTGCCAGGTCGCGCCGCTGCACCACCGCGTTGGTGAAGTGGGTGGTGCCGATCATCACCACGTCGATGGCCGAGGCGTCCAGCTTCGAGGCTTCCAGCACCGCCTTCAGTGCGTTGACTACGCCGGTCATCACGTCGGCGGTGGTGGCGGCCTTGACCCCGGCAATGACGGTCGGGCCATCCATGACCACGGCGTCGGTATTGGTGCCGCCCACGTCGATGCCAATTCTGATCATTTTTCTATCCTTTGGGAGACTGCTGCGCGGAGCGCGATAAGTTGTTCCGCCGTCGGGATTTCCCCGTCGATCAGTGGAATTGTGGGCCGCATCGCCTCCTCCTCGGCCGAGATCACCGGCACGGAGGCAAGGAGCAGGCGGGTGTAATCGTGCTGCGGCGCCTCGAACACCGACGCGGTCGCGCCGGTCTCGACGATCTTGCCGAGATAGAGCACCCCGACCGTGTCGGCGAAGTTCCGCATCAGGCTGAGGTCGTGCGAGATGAACAGGTAGGTGAGCCCGAGCTGCCGGCCGAGATCGACCAGGAGGTCCATGACGCGGGCCTGCACCGAGACATCGAGCGCCGAGGTCGGCTCGTCGAGGATCAGCAGTTGCGGCGCCACCGCCAGCGCCCGGGCAATGGCGACGCGCTGCTTCTGGCCGCCCGACAGCTCGTGCGGGTAGCGCAGCGCGAAATCCGCCGGCAGCTGCACCATCTCGAGCAGCTCGGCGATCCGTCGCCTGTGCTCCTCGCCAGGTGTCCCGTGCGCGGCGAGCGGCACAGCGATCGACTGGCCCACGGTGCGGCGCGGGTTGAGCGACGAGCCAGGGTTCTGGAATACCAACTGCACCTTGCGGCCATAGGCTCGGGTGCCGGTCTCGCCGATAATGCTGTGGCCATCGAGCCGGATGTCACCGCCGGTCGGCTTGGCCAGTCCCATGATCATCCGCGCAATGGTCGATTTGCCTGAGCCGCTCTCGCCGGCAAGGCCATAAACCTTGCCCTTTTCGATCGAGAACGACACGTCGTCCACGGCGCGCACGTCACCCGTCTTTCGTCCGAAGCCGTTGCGGACTGGGAACAGCTTAGTCAGCCCGACGATTTCCAGCATGGCGCTCATGCGGCCGCTCCCGCCTTGCCGAAGCTGGTACCGCCGGTCAGCCGCGGCACGGCTGCAATCAGTGCCTTGGTGTAATCGTCGCGCGGCGCTTCAAAGAGCTCGGCAGTCGGCCGATGCTCGACCACCATGCCCTTGTTCATCACGTAGACGTAGTTCGAGGTCTCGCGCACCACGCCCAGATTATGAGTGATCATCAGCAGGGCGAGGCCGCGCTCTTCGACCAGATCCTTCAGCAGCTTCAGGATCTGCGCCTGGGTGGTGACATCGAGGGCAGTGCCGGGCTCGTCGGCGATCAGCAGCCGCGGCTCGCTGAGCAGCGCCATGGCGATCAGCACGCGCTGCCGCATGCCGCCCGACAGCATGATCGGGTAGGAGCGCGCCACCCGCTCAGGGTCGCGCATCCGCACCTGGCCCAGGACTTCATGCACCCGCGCCATGCGCTCCCGGCCGTCGCGGCTGCGGCCGAGGCGGCGATCGGCATATTTGAGGATGGTGCCCATCTGGTCGGCGATGGTGAAGACCGGGTTGAGCGAACTCATCGGGTCCTGGAACACCATCGACATGGCGGTGCCGCGCAGCTTCAACCGTTCGCGGTCGGGCATCGTCAGCAGGTCACGGCCATCGTAGAAGATCTCGCCGCTGGTAACCTTGGCCGGCGGGCTGCGCAACAGCCCCATGATGGCCCGCATCGTCACGGTCTTGCCCGAACCGCTCTCGCCGACGAGGGCAATCTGCGAGCGGGCCGGCACGTCGAGCGATACCCCCTTCAGCACCGGGTTGGTCTGGCCATAGGTGGTGAACTGCACGCTGAGGTTGCGGACGGAGAGCAGGGCGTCGGCCATCAGCGCACCTCCTGCACGTCGAACAGGTCGCGGAGGCCATCGCCGAGCAGGTTGAAGCCGAGCGCGACGATCAGGATGGCGAAGCCCGGCAGCACCGATTCCCACCAATAATCGGGCAGGAACGCCGAACCCGAGGCGACCATGGTGCCGAGGTCCGGGGTAGGGGGCTGGATCCCGAGGCCGAGAAAGCTCAGCGAGGCGCCTACGAGGATGACGAAGCCCGCGTCGAGCGAGGTTTTTACCGCCAGCGCCGAAACGCAGTTGGGCAGAATCTCGCGGAACAGGATGTGGAACTTGCTGGCGCCCAGCGTCTCCGCCGCCTCGACGAACTCCTGGGTGCGCAACTGCCGGGTGATCGAGTAGATCAGCCGCGTATGCCAGGTCCACCATAGCGCGGCGATCGCCAGCATCGAGTTGATCAGGTCGGGCGACAGCACCGCGGCCACCGCCAGCGCCATCACCAGCGGCGGGATGGCGAGGGCGATGTCGGTCAGCCGCATGATGACCACTTCGACCCATCCGCCGAAATAGCCGGCGAGCAGGCCCAGCGTCGTGCCTACCGGGATGGCGATGCCCAGCACCACCAGCGCCAGGAGCAGCGAGATCCTGAGCCCGAAGATCACCCGGGTGAAGATGTCGCGTCCGACATTGTCAGTGCCGAACCAGTACTCCGCCGAGGGCGGCAGGTGACGCGCCCGGAAATTCACCACCGCGCCGACATGCTCGGGATAGGGGGTGATCCAGGGCGCGAGGAGTGCCGCGAGAATGGCGAGGATGACGATGGCCGCGCCGATCACCGCGGTCGGGTTGCGCGAGAAGCGATACCAGTTCTGGTAGGCGTTGGAGAGCCGGCGCGGCGGGGCGGTGGGAACGGTTTCAGGGTGCGATTCCTGGGCCATCAGCGGCTCCCCCGAATGCGGACGCGGGGGTCGACGAACCCGACCAGCACATCGATCAGCAGATTGACCAGGACGAAGAACACCCCCGAGACCATCACCACGCCCATCACCGCGTTGAGATCTTTCTGCAGGATCGTGCGGATGCCGTACGCGGCCATGCCGGGCCAGGCGAAGACCAGCTCGACCACGAAGGCGTTGCCGATCAGCGACGCAAACTCGAGCCCGAGGATGGTCAGCGGCGGCACGAAGCTCGGGCGCAGCATGTATTTGAACACCCGGATCGGCTCGGGCACGCCAAAGGCGCGGCTCGCCTCGATATAGTCCTGGCTCGCCACATCGATCATCGACGAGCGGGTGATGCGGGCAATCTGTCCCATGGTGGCGAGCGCCAGCGCCGTGGCCGGCAGCAGCAGGTGGCGCAGCGCCTCACCGAACACATCAAGGCGACCGGCCAGCAGCGAGTCGACGGTCAGGAGCCCGGTGATGCCGGCGACGAATTCCATATTGTGTGGCAGCCGCCCGGTGGTCGGCAGGATGTGCAGCACGTAGCCGGCAAGGATCTGCAGCAGCAGCGCCGCAAAAAAGCTCGGGGTGACGGCCGAAAAGATCGCCAGCACCCGCACCAGCGTATCGGGCCATTTGTCCTTCCAGCGCGCCGCCGCGACGCCCAGCGGCACGCCCAGCACGAAGGCGAGGGTGATCGTCGCCAGCACCAGCTCGAAGGTCGCCGCAAACGTATCGCGGATATCGTCGTTGACCGGGCGTTCGGTCAGCAGCGAGCGGCCGAGGTCACCGCGGCTGAGCCCGGCGATGAACATGCCGTACTGTTCGACGATCGGCTTGTTGAGCCCGAGCTTTTCCTGCAGGTCCGCCACCTGCTGCGCGGTGGCGGTGGGGCCGAGCGCCATGCGCGCCGGATCACCCGGGACCACGCGGGCAATGGCGAAGATGACGATCGACAGGCCCACGAGGACGAGGATCGACCACAAAATGCGCCGGAACAGGAAAAGCAGGAATTCCAAGAGGCAGCCGCCCTGGTAAGCCGAGAAGGGGTGGTGCGGGAGGGGCGTCCCCGGCCGAAGCCGGGGACGGCTACGATCAGCAGGTCCAGCTGTAGCGGGTGAAGTCGTAGTCGAACGACATCATCGGCACGGCTTTGAAGCCGGTGAGGCACTTGTCCATGGCGTGCTGCACCGTCTGGGTGTTGAGGAACACGTCGGACTGCAGGTCGACCAGCTTGTGCTGCACGGCCTTGTAGATCTCGGCCTGCTTGGCGGTGTCGCCGGTGCCGCGGGCCTCGTCGATCATCGCGTCGATCTCGGGATTCTGCACCCACTCCATCGAGGCCCAGGTGCCGGCCGCTTCAGAGTGGTACTGGGTGAAGAACATCGAATCCGGCGACGGGTAGGTCGGGCCGAAGAAGATCTGGTTGACGTTCGGCGTGGTCTCGACCTTGCCGGCGATTTCGGTGATGCGGTTCCAGGGGTCCGCCTGCTGCGTCACCACGAACCCGAGCTGCTCGAGGTTCGACTGCATCAGCAGGCTGATCTCTTCCTCGAACTTGGTGCCCGCCACATAGGCGAGGGTGATCGGGATCGGCGCGCCGGCGTACTTTGACTGCGCGACTTCCGCCTTGGCCGCCTCGAGATCATAGACCGGCTCGGGGATATCGTCGGCATGGAAGGCGGCGAAGGCCTTGGGCAGCGGCGTCGACAGCACGCCGCCGGGCGAGATCACTTCGCGGATGGTGGCATAGTCGGTAGCGAGCGCGATGGCCTTGCGGATGTGCACGTCATCGGTCGGCGCGGCCTTGCTGTTGAGCTTGAGGTAGAACGCCGTCGAGGTCTCTTCCTTGGCGATGACGAAGCGGCCCATTGCCTCGAGCGCGGTATAGGTGTCGGGCGACTGGAACTGGCTCGACATGGTCAGCTCGCCGGAAGCCGCGAGCGAGCGCACGGTGGCCTCGTCATTGGTGATGATCCAATGGACCTCGTCGATCGGACCGGCGCCGAAACCCTTGTAGTAGTCGGCGTTGCGGGTGATCGTCATCTGGCTGCCGCGATCCCAGCTCTTGAGGCTGTAGGCGCCGGCGCCTGCGACATTGGTCGCCAGCCAGGTCTGGCCGTCGTCCGACCCCTCGTTGGCCTTCACCACCTCCTCGTTGAGGATCAAGATGGCCGGCACGGTGGTGAGGAACGGCGCGAAGGTCTTGGAGAGGGTGAACTTCACCGTCTTGGCGTCGACGGCAGTCACCGAGCCGGGCGCCAGCACGCCAGCGAACAGGTTGGCCGGGCCCTGGTTGATGCGCAGCAGGCGCTCGACCGTATAGACCACGTCGCTGGCTTCGACCGGCGAGCCATCGGCGAACTTGGCATCGTCGCGCAGCTTGTAGGTGACTTCCTTGGCATCGTCCGACACCGTCCAGCTCTCGGCCAGCTCGGGGATGATGTTGCCGGCGGCATCGACCGTGACGAGCCCATCATAGAGGTTCACGGCCGCCATGTAGTCGGTGTAGTCGGAGATTTTCGCCGGATCGATGGTGCCGAAGATCTGCACGGTGTTCATCGTCACGGTGACCGCCATGGCGGGCGCTGCGCCCAGCATGAGGGTCGAAAGTGCAGTTGCTGCAAGAAGCCTGTGCTTGGTCATGACTGTGCTGTTCCCTGTCCCGTTTTTTGTCCACCCGGCGCTTGAGCCCCACGCACCGGAGACGGCCCGGCTGCGCCGGCGCCCCTCGGGGCTCGCTGTCACCTTGCGGTCGCACGAGCCCGATAGGGGAAGCTTCGCAACATGCGGGCACCCCGCTCAAGGCGCAAAGAAGGCTAGGTTTTCGACTAAATCGGCTAGGTTCTAGCCTACCAGTCCGAGGGCACGCGCCGCGCTGATCGCCTCGCGGCGACGCTTGCAGCCGAGCTTACGGTAGGCGTTGGACAGGTGGAATTTTACCGTCGCCTCGCTGAGCCCGAGCGCGTTGGCAATGAACTTGTTGGACGATCCCTCGGAGATCATCATCAGCACCTTGGTCTCGCGCCGGCTGAGCCCGTTCTGGGCTCCCAGCGCCGAGTTGGGCAGGCCGCCATCGCGCAGGCGCCGCAGCACCTGGCGGACCGGGGCGGAGATTTCGAGATACTCCCCGATACGCTGCTGCTCCACCAGTTCGCTGAGGAACACCCGCTCCTCGGCCAACGGGGCAATGGCGCCCAGGCGCGCTGCTTCCTCGAACACCTTCTGCAGCAGCGCCCGCGCCCGCGACAGGTTGCGCTGCCGCTTGTGGACGAAGGCCAGCCAGACTTCGGCGCAGAGCCGCTGGCGTCCGGTGAGGTTCAGGTTGCCGATGATAAAGCCAAGCTGCCGCTCGAGATGCGGGCGGGTCGGCTGCTCATAGACGATGTGCCGGAGCCAGATCATCGCCTGGACGATCTCGTCGCGGTCCTTAAGGCGCTCGAGTTCCTCGCCGGCGGCCGCAACCCATGAGCGGGTGATGCGAGTGGCGAGGGCCGCGATCTTCTCGGCCGCCTCCTGCCAGCGGTTGGCATTTTGCAGGATCGCCGCCTCGCGCAGCTCGATCATCAGGCCGAACTGCCGGTTGGAGATCTGGTAGACCCGCCAGCGATCAAGGAAATTCCGCGCCGCGAGGGTGGAAAAGTGCTCGCTCAGCGCCTGGCTGCCATAGTGCAGGGCGAACTCGATCAGGCTGGGCCAGATCTCGCCGTGGACGAAATCGTCGAGTTCCGTGCTGAGGAAGCGGGCAAGCGGCTCGGGCTTACCGCCTTCGTAGTCGATGCAGGCGTTGAGCAGCGCCAAGAGGCGCTCGTCGCCCGGACTGTCGAACGCGATAGCGTGCAGGTAACGCGCCGCCTGCTCGGCGTGCCGACGGGCATTGTTGGCATCGCCCATCAGCAGGCGCACCAGCGCCTGGTGCAGGCTGATGTAAAAGGCGAGCATGGGCACCTTGGCCTGCTCGTAGTGGTAGAGGGCGCGCTGCGCGACGTCCTCGGCGGCCGCGAGGCGCCGGCCGCGGATGTAGAATTCCAACACTGAGTTGTAGAAGCTGCCGCGCACGATGTGATCGTCGAGCGGCAGGTCGCCCAAGGTGTCGAAGACCTGCTCAAACAGCTCGTCGGTCAGTTGGTAATCCTCGTAGATCAGCATGACGACGCGGAAGGCGAGCAGGTCGGTGCTGTACTTCTCGCGGTGCGTGAAGACGCTGTGGAAGTCGTTGATGCCGCTACCGAAGCGATCGGCCAGCAGCCGGCGGGCACGAGCCACCTCGCCATGCTTGAGCGCCTGCATCGCGAGGCTCATCACCAGCGTGTCGTTGCCGAGCGCATAGTCGGACGGAAAGCCGGCGAGCACGCGATCAAACGCCGCGGCCCCGTGCCGGTAGAGGTAGAACCGGCCACCGCCGGCAGCGTAGACGGCGGAGGCCTCGTCGAAGCGGCCGATCGCTTGCCACGTCGTGATGGCATCCGTCATCCAGCCCTGTCCGGCATAGGCCGCCGCAAGTTCCGCCGCCCGTTGGGGATGCGCGCGTCGCGCGGCGAGTTCCGCGGCAAGCGCATGTCGCAGCGCCGGGCGAACCGGATCGAGCAGCGCCAGTAACTCCGAGCTCGCCACCGGGGTGGGGTTGCCGTCGAGCCAGGCCGCGAGAGCCACAAGTTCGACCGCGCTTATCGGCGCCAGCAGCTCGCTGGCGAGGAAGCGCGCCATCTCCTCTTCACCCGGGCTCGATCGGCCGAGCAGGATCGGCCAGCCGCGCGACTGCTGGAAGGCGCGCTCGGCCAGCCGCGCCGGCATCGCCTGCCGCAGCTCGTCTCGGCCGATCAGCAGTTCCGATACGCCAAGACGCCGGACGTGGCCGTAGACAGCGGCGCGATCGAGCGACGGCAGCACCGTCTCCGGCCGCTTGGCGATGATGATCCGCCGGTCGCCGGAGACGAAGGCCTCGGGCAGGGGATCGGGCGAACTGCCCGGCGGGATGTCCCACACGGTAACCGGGAGGCTGGCTTCAACTGGTGCGGCGGCTGAGCGGTAAACGCTGGTCCCCAACTCCTCCGCCAGTTGCGCCAAGAGGATGGATTTGCCCATGCCGGCCGGCGCCTCGAGCAGCACCACCGTTTCGGGCACGGCGAGCAGATCGCGGCGCTTCTGCGCACGGTCGATGTGCGGTCTCGTCGGGGCACTGGGCATGGGTGTCGTGGGCAAGGCGCGGTCCTGTTACGGAGAACAAGGCCGGAAAACCAAGGCGGGCACAAGGGCGAGGGCGGTTCCTTTAGAAATGCCGTTGTCATTGATCCCGTTCAGCTTGCATCAACAATTGCTCTGCCATATGAACCGCCTCGGTGAGGCCACATGGCGGAGTGGTTACGCAGCGGATTGCAAATCCGTGTATTCCGGTTCGATTCCGGATGTGGCCTCCAACCTTCTCTCAGACATCCCCGTTCCAGCGCCAACGCGCGTCTGCTCGCTTGGGCGTTTGCCCCATTCCCGGCAGAGCACCTGTGCGCTGCCGATCGGCATCCTTGAAGCATTCATCTGCGGGGCGTATGCACCTGCCTGACGCCTCCAGCCCGAGGGAGCCGATATGGCCGATTTTGCGAATGCCCGCCTCAAGATGGTCGATAACCAGCTGCGCACCAGCGGCGTGATGGACCATCGGATTCTCACTGCCATGGGTACGGTCCGGCGTGAGGCCTTCCTGCCGGCCGATCGTGAGGCGCTGGCCTATGCCGACGTATCGCATGCCCTGGGCGCCGGCCGCTATCTTGGTGCGCCTGCGCCTTTCGCCAAGCTGCTGCAACTCGCCGAGATCGCCGCGACCGATCGGGTGCTCGATGTCGGAGCGGGCACCGGCTACTCGACGGCCGTATTGGCGCTGCTGGGCGCCTCGGTCACCGGGCTCGAGATGGATGCGGCGCTCGCCGGCAAGGCCACGGTCAACCTCGAGGCGGCCAATGTGGCCAATGCCGAGATTGCCGTCGGCAGTTTCGATGGAGCAGGGCTGCCGCGTGATCATTTCGACGTCGTCGTCGTCGAGGGGGCGGTCGCCGCAGAACCGACGCCGCTGTTCCACCTCTTGCGCGAAGGCGGGCGTCTGGTGGCGCTGATCGCCAATGGCGGCCCGGCAGTCGCGCATATCTTCGTCAAATCCGGCGGCGAGGTTGCCGGCCGGAGCGAGTTCAATACCTCGCTGCCGCCGCTGGCTGAAGTGCCGCGGGTAGAGGCCTTCGTGTTCTGAGCCGGTCGTTTTCTAACTGACCCGCGGTTCGGCAGTGTTGCCGGGTAATCACGGGACCAAACATTTCCAAGGTTAAAACCTCGCAACACTTGAGTTGCGAGGTTGTGCGTCCCATGTGCCCGACGTAACGTCGGAAGGCTGTCGGAGGTTTTGACTATGCGTTTCCTGGGGGCAATGCGGGCGGGCGCCCTTGCCGTTTCACTGAGCATGCTGCCGGCGACGGTGCATGCGGAGAGTCTGAGGGCGGCGCTCGAGAGCGCGTATCAGAACAATCCCAACATCATGTCGGCGCTGCTGAACGTGAAGGCGACTGCCGAGAACATCGCGCTGGCGAAATCCGGCAAGCTGCCTTCGCTCGGCCTGTCGAGCAGCATCGGCGGCTCCTGGGAACAGCCGCAGGGTGGGGAGTTCAACACCGCGGCCAGTTTCTCCACCGGCCTCAATTACAGCCAGACGCTGTTCGACAACTACAAGACCGACGCCGAGATCGAGCAGGCCCGCGCCGGCACCGAGGTGGCGAAGTACGCGCTGCGCAACGCCGAGCAGAACGTGCTGCTGGCGGTGGTGCAGGCCTATTACGCGGTGATCCGCGATACCCAGCTGGTGCAGTTGCGCTCCGACAACATGGCGTTCTTCGATGCCCAGGTGAGCTCCTCGGAAGATCGCCTGCGCCTCGGTGAAGGCACCAAGATCGACGTGTCGCAGGCCAAGACCCGCCAGGTTGCCGCGGTGGCACTCTACCGCTCGGCCATCGCCTCGCTGCAGACCAGCCAGGCGAGCTACGAGCGCTGGGTCGGCCACAAGCCCAAGAACCTCAGCTCCGACTTCAACTTCGGCAAGTCGCTGCCCACTTCGATCGACGGTGCCATCGCCTCGGCGCAGGAGCGTCATCCGGCGCTGCTGTCTGCCCGCGCGGCGATCCGCGTGGCGCAGGCCGGATCGGATGCGGCCAGTGCCTCGTTCGGCCCGACCCTCAGCCTGATCGGCGCGATCGATGCGACCACCAGCTATTCCAGCAAGCTCGGCGGGACCAGCAGCGCGCTGGGCGGTTCCGCCAAGCTGTCGCTGTCGATCCCGATCTATTCGGGCGGCGCGCTGTCGGCGAGCCTGCGCAAGGCTAATATCCAGCAGATCCAGAGCGAGGTCGACGCGCTGTCGGCGCGCGACGAGATCAAGGAGTCGGTGATCTCCGCCTGGTCGACGCTGCAGAACTCCACCTCGCAGATCGACTCGGCGCAGGCCGCGGTCGGCTCCAGCCAGCTGGTCGTCGATGGCACCATCCAGGAGCGCGATGTCGGCCAGAAGACCACTCTCGACGTGCTCAACGCCCAGGCCGAACTGACCACCGCCCGTGAATCGCTGATCACCGCGCGCTCGACCAAGATGATCGCTGCCTTCTCGCTGCTCGCTGCCTCCGGCAAGCTGTCGCCGGAAGTGCTGGGCCTCAAGGTCGCGATGCACTCGGCCGACGGCTATATCGCCAATGTCGAGGATGTCTGGGCCGAGCTCCGCGCCCTCAGCGACGACTGATAGTCGCGGCCGCCCTTGGTCCGCATGGACCGGGATGTGGCCGAGGCATACCCTCAGAATCAGGCCGCGATGCGCAGTCCGCATCGCGGCCTTTTTGATGCGGCCGCGAGGGGCGGTCCGCAGTTTTGGGGGAACTATGAAAGCACTACCGTTCTGGTTCATCGCCGTCGGCGCGGTTCTGGCGCTGTTGGGGATGGCGTGGGGCATCCAGATGGCCATCACGCAGGATCACACGCTGTCGCCGGGCCATGCCCACAACAACCTCATCGGCTTCGTCACGATGGTGATCTACGGCGTCTACTACAAACTGGTGCCGGCTGCCGCGCAGACGCGGCTGGCGCTGGTGCATTTCTGGGTGGCGTTGCTCGGCGCCCTGACCATCGGTATCGGCGTCGCCATGGCAACCTCGGGGCAGGGCGAATGGCTGGCCCAGGTTGCGTCGATCGCCACGATCATCGGCATGGGTATCTTCGTCTATACCATCGTCCGCAATCGGGCGGCGCTCGCCTGACGCTCCGGGTCAAGCGCTACGCGACCGTCTTCCCCCGGAAATCCCTGGGGGAAGACGCTACGGCTGGTGTGCCGCCGATTCACAAAGCGCCATTGCTTGCACTAAATTGGATGCAGTTGATTCGGTCATGTCGCCGAATCCGCCCAAAGTGCGGCCGCGTATCTGGCGGGTAATGTGAGGCAGTTATGAACAAGCCGGCGCCCAAAGAGCCCTCGATGGACGAAATCCTGTCCTCGATCCGGCAGATCATCGCCGATGACGATGCCGGGGCGGCGCCCAAAAAGCCGGTCATGCCGGCGCCTGCACCGGCCCGCAGCTTCGTACCGCAGCCGGCCCCGCGTCCCGTCGAGCCCGAACCCGAGCCGTTGGCGCTTTCGTCCGAGCAGATCCTGCGCGACACCGCAGCCGAGGACGGCGCCAAGCCTGGCCTCAGCTTCTCCGAACTGTTGGGCGGCAGCGCCCCGGCGCCGGAACTGGACGCGACGCTGATCGACCCCGACGACATCTCCTTCGAGCAGGAAGAAGAGCCCGCTCCGGCTCCGGTGTTCGCCCCGCCGCCACGCGCCGCCGCTCCCGCCTACGAGCGCCCGGCGCCACGGCCGGCCGCCTCGGTTGCCGCCGCCGCGCCGATGCCGGATCCGTCGCTTTCTGCCGATCTCGCCGAGGAGTTGCTCGAGCCGACCACCCAGTCGGCGGTGAAGAGCACCTTTGCCCGCCTCTCCGGGTTGTCGACCGTTAGCAGTGGCGTCACCATCGAAGACATGATGCGCGAGATGCTGCGCCCGATGCTGAAGGAATGGCTGGACGAGAACCTGCCTTCGGTGGTCGAGCGGATGGTCGAAAAGGAAATCGCCCGGGTTTCGCGCGGCGGCAAATAGACGTCACCTGAAGCAGACGGCCCCCTCCCATCCTCCCCCATGATGGGGGAGGTGCTCCGCCGGCGAGCGGGGCTCGATCAAGCCACAACCCCGACTCTTCACCTCCCCCTTCATGGGGGACTTCGAGCAGTCCCGTAGGGCAAATCGCTCCAGTGGAGCGATTTGAGGCGAGAAGGCCATGAGAGCTACGCTCGAATGGCGAGGGAGGGGGCCGTCTCTCTCAGTCGTCCCTTGCATGGCAGAACAGCGTCACCACATGCGTTTGTGTTGACTTCCCCCTCACGCCTTTGCTTTAGACCTAGCCACTGAGTTCTGGGGCCCGCCGGCGCTTTGGTGCGCGCGGGCCGTTTGCCGTTGGAAACCACCGATGCTTGAGAAGACTTACGACCCCGCCGCCGTCGAGACCCGCATCTACGAGCAGTGGGACAAGGCCGGCACCTTCAAGGCTGGGGCAGGGGCCAAGCCTGGCGCCGAGAGCTTCTCGATCGTCATTCCGCCACCCAATGTCACCGGCTCGCTGCATATCGGGCACGCGCTCAACAACACCATCCAGGATATCCTGATCCGCTTCGAGCGCATGCGCGGCAAGGACGTGCTGTGGCAGCCGGGCACCGACCACGCCGGTATCGCCACCCAGATGATCGTCGAGCGTCAGCTGGCCGAACGCCAGCAGCCCGGTCGTCGCGAGATGGGCCGCGAGAAGTTCCTCGAGCGCGTCTGGGAGTGGAAGGCCGAGTCCGGCGGCACCATCCTCAACCAGCTGCGCCGCCTCGGCGCCTCCGCTGACTGGTCGCGCGAGCGCTTCACCATGGACGAGGGGCTTTCCGAGGCCGTTCGCAAGGTGTTCGTCACGCTCTACGAGAAGGGCCTGATCTATCGCGCCAAGCGCCTGGTGAACTGGCATCCCGGCCTCGAAACCGCCATCTCCGATCTCGAAGTCGAGAACATCGAGACCAACGGCAAGATGTGGCACCTGCGCTACCCGATCGAGGGGAGCGAGGAGACCATCACTGTCGCCACGACCCGTCCCGAGACCATGCTCGGCGACGTGGCGGTCGCCGTGCATCCCGAGGACGAGCGCTACAAGCACCTGATCGGCAAGCACGTCATCCTGCCGCTCGTCGGCCGCCGCATCCCGATCATCGGCGACGAGTATGCCGACCCCGAGCTCGGCTCGGGCGCGGTGAAGATCACCCCGGCGCATGATTTCAACGACTTCGAAGTCGGCCAGCGCCACGGCCTGAAGCCGATCAACATCTTCACCACCACGGCCACGCTGAACAACACCGTGCCGGCGGCATATCGCGGGCTTGACCGGTTCGACGCGCGCGCCAAGATCATTGCCGAGCTCGAGGCTTCGGGCGTGCTCGTCTGGGTCGACGACAAGAAGATCATGGTCCCCTACGACGAAAAGTCGAAGCTGATCGTCATCGAGCCGTTCCTCACCGACCAGTGGTTCGTCAAGGCCGACATCCTGGCCGAGCCGGCGCTTGCTTCGGTCAAGGAGGGGCGGACCAAGTTCGTCCCCAAGGCCTACGAAAACACCTATTACGCCTGGATGGAGAACATCAAACCCTGGTGCATTTCGCGCCAGCTCTGGTGGGGCCATCAGATCCCGGCCTGGTATGGCCCGCGGCTCAGCACCGATCCGGATTTCAACAACCGCGATGCCGGCCTCAAGTGCTTTGTCGCCGACAACGAGGCCGAGGCGGTCAAGCTCGCCCAGGCCTACTACGGCGCGCGCAAGATCGAGGTCTATCAGGGCGGCGCCACCGCGCCTGACTATGCCAAGGCCGTCACCGGCTTCGACACCACACAGCGCGACCGGCTGAACGCCGACACCTGGAACATGCGCAAGCACCGCGATCCGTTCGCCGAGCTCTCGGACAGCAAGGTGCCGCTGCATCGCGACGAAGATGTGCTCGATACCTGGTTCTCGTCGGCGCTGTGGCCGTTCTCGACCATGGGCTGGCCGAACCAGACGCCTGAGCTCAAGAAGTACTACCCGACCAGCGTGCTGGTCACCGGTTTCGACATCATCTTCTTCTGGGTCGCCCGCATGATGATGATGGGGCTGGAGTTCACCGGCACCGAGCCGTTCCACACCGTTTACATGCATGCGCTGGTCCGCGACGAGAAGGGCCAGAAGATGAGCAAGACCAAGGGGAACGTCATCGACCCCCTGAGCCTCGTCGACGAATACGGCGCCGACGCCACCCGCTTTACGCTGGCCGCCATGGCAGCGCAGGGCCGCGACATGCGCCTCGCCATTTCCCGCGTCGAGGGTTACCGCAACTTCGTCACCAAGCTCTGGAACGCCGCGCGCTTCCTCGAGATGAACGGCTGCGTCCGGGTCGAAGGGTTCGATCCGAAAAAGAACGCCCTCGCCATCAACCGCTGGATTGTCGGTTCGACTGCCCGCGCCGTGGCCAGCGTCACCGCCGCGCTCGACGACTACCGCTTCAACGAAGCCGCCAATGCGGCCTATGATTTCGTCTGGGGCACCTTCTGCGATTGGTACATCGAGCTGGCCAAGCCGGTGTTCACCGGCGAGGACGAGGCTGCCAAGGCCGAGACCCAGGCGACGGCGGCCTTCGCGCTCGACCAGATCCTGAAGCTCCTGCACCCATTCATGCCCTTCGTCACCGAGGAGCTGTGGGCCGAGACCGGCAAGAGCGGCCCGGCGCGCGAAAAGCTGCTGATCATTTCGGAATGGCCGGAACTGGCCGGCCTCGAGGATCCCGAGGCGCAGGCCGAGCTCGATTGGCTGGTGTCGCTGATCTCCGGCATCCGCTCGGTCCGCCAGGAAATGAACGTCCCGGCCGGCGCCAAGGTGAAGCTGCTGGTGGTTGGGGCCGGGGAGACGACCGGCATCCGCGTCGAGGCCAATCTCTCGGCACTGACCCGGCTCGCCCGGCTCGAGAGCGTCGACTACACCTCGGATGTGCCGCGCGATTCCGCCCAGTTGGTCCTCGGCGAAGCCACTTTCGTGCTGCCGCTCGCCGGTGTCATCGATCTGGATGCTGAGCGCGGTAGGCTGAAGAAGGACATCGCCAAGGAGACGGTCGAGATCGACAAGATCGACAAGAAACTGGGCAATGAGCAGTTCCTTGCCAAGGCCGCCGAAGAGGTGATCGAAGAACAGCGCAGCCGCCGCGCCGAGGCGGAGGATCGCCGTGCCCGCCTCACCGAGGCTCTGTCACGCCTGAGCTAACGGAGCCTCCATGGGCGAAACAATGCCGGCCAGCAACCAGCGCCAGCCGATCAAGGACTGGATGACTATCGTCCAGTTTGATGGCCGCGGCGGGGTGCGCAAGCTCGAAGAGGCCGAGGAGGCGACGTTCGCCACCCCGGCTAAGGGCTTTGCGCTGATCTCGGGCAACTCGCGGGCGCCGGAGTTCAAGGTCTGGCTGAAGCGCGAGCTCGGCGATTTCAACGCCGACCTCATCACCGTGCCGTCGACCCGCAGCCGCTGCACCGTGCTCGATGATCGGGCGCTGGTGGTGTTGCGCGTTGCCCGGCCCGGCGCCGATCCTGAGGATGTCGGCCGGCAGCTGCTGACGCTGTGGATCGAGAAGGGGCGGGTCATCATCGCCTCCGAGCTCAACATCGTCGAGTTCCTCGGCATCACCCAATGGCAGCAGACGCACCACGCGCCGGTGTCGCCTGCCGACCTCGTCGCCCGTCTGGCGCTCCGCGCCGCCGACCGGATTGAGCCGCTGATCGAGCGGATGGGCGACAGCCTCGACAGCATCGAGGAGATGCTGATGATGAACCGTGCCGGCGACACCCGCTCGCGGCTGGCGCATCTGCGCCGCACGCTGATCAACATGCGCCGCCTGATCTGGCCGCAGCGCGACGTGCTGACGACGCTCGAAATCGAAGACCTCAGCTTCTTCACTGCCCGCGACCGGGTCCGCCTGCGCGAGGCGGCGGCCCGCACGGCCCGGCTCGGCGACGAAATGCAGACGCTTTCCGAGCGCGCCGTGCTGGTGCACGAGCAGTTGCTCGATACCCGCGCCGAGCAGATGAACCAGACCATGCTGCTGTTGGCAGCGGCGACGGTGGTGCTGATGCCGCTTACCGTGATCAGCGGCATCCTCGGCATGAACGTCGAAGGCATCCCGTTCCACGACAGCCCCTATGCGTTCTGGATCGTGACCGGCTTCCTCTGCGTGCTCGGGGTCGCCATCTACCTATTCATGCGCAAGAAGAAATGGATGTAGACCCCTAAGGGGACTCACCTTTCGCCCGGGCCTGACCGGATGCCTTCAGCGCAGCGATAATGACAGAGACCTGCTGTTCGGCGCGTGACGCGGCAGCAGCCATTGCCTAAACTCTGCTGCACTTTTGCAAGGATTCACCGGCCCCCGTGCTCAATCGGCTTTACATCGTCGTCGGCGTCATTGCGATCCTGCTGCTCGCCGCAGCCTTTGTCGTGCCCAGCTTCATTCCCTGGGGGCAGTATCGCGACCGTCTCGCCGCCATCGCCGGGGAGGTGCTGGGGACGCCCGTGCGCATCGAAGGCGATGTGTCGTTTTCGCTGCTGCCGCAGCCGAAGCTGACCTTCTCCAATGTCAGCGCCGGGCCGCCTGAGGCGCCGAACCTGACGGTCGAGCGGGTCGAGGCGGATTTCTCGCTGATTGATTTCCTGCGCGATCGCTACAACGTCACTGAGCTGCAGCTCGATGGGCCAACCGTGTCGATCGACGTTGCGGCCGATGGCTCGGTGGATGCGGGCATCGCGCTCGCCAAGGCAGTGAGCAGCAATATTTCCGTCGCCAACGCCGTGGTCAGCGGCGGTACCGTCAAGCTGCACGACGCGCGGGCCGGCGAGACCTACATCGCCTCGAACGTCGCCGGCGACCTGAAGCTCGAGGCGCTGCGCGGCCCGTTCTCGTTCCAGGGCACCGGCAATGTCGATGGCGCCGTCTATGCGCTGCGCGTCACCACCGGTCAGCTCGACGCCGAGGGCGGCGGGTCGCTCGCCATGACCCTGAGGCCGGCGGACGAGCGCTTCACTCTTGCTGCCGAGGGCTTCCTGACCCCGGGGCTGACGCCGGGCTTCACCGGCACCATGACCTACCGGCAGCCGCCGCCGAGGCCGGCCAAGGCGGGGGCCGAGGATGCAGGGCAGGGCGACCTGGTAATGACCAGCAAGATCGAAGCCAGCCCCAGCAAGGTGCTGCTCTCCGACTATGTGGTGATCCCCGACGAGAACCGCGCCGCGACGCGCCTGCTTGGCGCCGCCGACGTGACGCTGGGGCGCGGCATGGCCTTCAACGCGGTGATTTCGGGTGGCCTGCTGGCGCTGCCGCCGCGCGACGCGACGGCGGAGCAGGCGGTCGAGCCCTATGAGCTGGTCCGGCTGCTGCGCGAACTGCCGCTCCCCGCTGCCCCCGGCATCCCGGGCACCATCGGCCTCGATGTGTCCGAAGTGAACCTCCGGGCGTTCTCTCTCCGCAACGTCCGGCTGGATGCGACCGCCCATGCGGGCGGCTGGACGGTCCGCGGGCTGACGGGAATCCTGCCGGGCGACACGCGCGTATCGCTGAGTGGCGACGTCACCACCGAGACCGGCCGCCCGGAGTTCTCCGGCACGTTGTCGCTGCAGTCGCAGCGGCTCGACGCGCTGACTACGCTGTGGCGGAAGCCGGCTGACGGCAACCCGCTGTTCGGCATGCCGGGATCGATCGAAGCCAGGGTCGACCTGGTCGGCGAGACGCTGTCGGTCAGTGACGGGCGGGTCGAACTCGACGGCGAGGCGCGGTCCTTTTCGGCGCAGCTCGGGCTGGGCGCCACGCCGGACCTCCACATCACCGCCGATATGGGGCAGCTCGACGCGGCGCGCAGTGCCGCGCTGCTCGCCTTGCTGCCCGATCTCAGTGCCGATGCGGCATTCCCGGCGAGCTTCCCAAAGGGCGAGTTCGAGCTGGTCGCCGACAGCATGACGCTGGGCGGACTCAACGGCCGGGCGCTCTCGGCTCGCGGTTCGTGGGACGGTGGCGTGCTGGTGGTGGACGACATTTCCGCCGGCGATCTCGGGGGCGCCAGGTTCAAGGCCTCGCTCACCGCCTTCGGCTCGATCACCAAACCGGAACTCTCCGGCTCAGGCACGCTCACGGTGACCTCCGCCGATGCCCCGGCGCTGGCGAGCTTCTACAAGGCGATCGGCGCATCGCCGGCCATCGAGAGTTTTCTCACCCCGTCGCTACCCGCCGACCTGGCACTGCGCCTCGATGCGCCAAGCGGTGACGGAGCACAAAGCCTTGCGATCTCCGGCCGCCTGGGCACTGCCGAAGTCGCCGCCGACGCCGAATTGCAGGCCGGTTTCCTGCGTGCGCTATCAGGACCGGTCAAGCTTCGGCTCGATATGAAGTCAGCCGACTCGACCGCCATGACCGCGCAACTGGGTCTCGGAGAGGTCAGCCTGTTCGGCGTGGGCGAGCCGGTGCACCTGGTGGGTGTTATCGATGGCAACATCGCCAACAGCCTTGAAACCACCGTGCTGGTCGAAGGCGGCGGCGACTCGCTTGGCTTTTCCGGCAATCTCGTGGTCACCGATCCGGCGGCCTATAGCGGCAAAGGCACTATCAAGGCGACGCTTGGTGATCCCACCGCCTTTGCCGACTGGCTGGGGGCGGGCGGCGTCTCGCTGCCGGCGATAGCGGCTTCCGCGCGGGTCGATTTCACCGGCTTCTCCGACGTTCAGCTTTCCGACATCACCGGCACCTCCGGCGCGGAGAGCTTCACCGGCAACCTGAAGCTGGCGAGCCGTGGCGCCACCCGGGCGGTCAGCGGCAGTATTGCCGCGGGACGGCTGGACATCGGCGGGCTGCTGCAAACCCTCACCGGGCCGGCCTCGCAGCTCTCCGGCAACGGCCTCTGGCCGGATGGGCCGCTTGCCACGGGCGACGGCGCGCGCGCCACCACCGGGCGCGTTTCCATCACCGCTCCGGCGCTGGCGATAGCCGGCAAGCCGCTGGTCACGGACCTCGCGTTCGATCTCGATTGGGATGCCACTACCACGCGGTTTCGCGGGCTCACCGGCAAGCTCGGCACCGGCTCGGTCGGCCTCGAGCTCGCGGTCTGCTGCTCGGGGCCGCTGACCGACAAACAGGTCACCGGACGGATCTCGCTGATCGGGGTCTCGCTCGACGACATCGCGCCGCCGCTGGTCGCCGACGCCCTCGGCGGCACACTCGATGCCTCTGGCCGGTTCGACGGCACTGGCGGCTCCGTCGCCGGCGTCATCGGCGCGCTGACCGGTGAGGGGACCTACACGGTGAGCGGGCTGAAGATCGAGCGGCTCGATCCGCAGGCGCTGAGCCAGGTGGCCAACGCTGAAAAGGTGCTCGAGATGCAGCCGGAAGAACTGAGCGCGCTGATCGAGGATCGCCTCGATGATGGACCATTCCTCGCCCCGCAGGTGACTGGCAGCTTCAATATCGCGGGCGGCGTGCTGCGCAGCCCTAACCTGTCGATCGAAGGGGAGGGTGGCCAGGTGTTCGGCAGCGGCTCGCTCCACCTCAGCGATCTCGGGCTCGGCGGGGATTACACCATCGCGCCGACGACAGTGACGCCGGCAGCGCTGGTTGCCACCGGCTCGGCCCGAGTCGCCGCGAGGCTCGGCGGCACGTTGCTGGCGCCCGAGCGGACCTTCGACGTCTCGGGCCTGGTCGACGCCATCATGGTCAAGGCTTACGAGGCCGAAGTGGCGCGGCTCGAAAAGCTGCGCGAAGAGGACGAGGCGCGCCGCCAGGCCGAAGAAGCCGAGAAGGCTCGGCTCGCCGCCGAAGCTGCCGCTATCCGGGCTGCCGACGAGGCCGCCACGAGGAAGGCCGCCGAAGCGGCTGCGGCCCAACAAGCGGCAGAGGAGGCTGCCGCCAAAAAGGCTGCCGACGAGGAAGCGGCCAAAAAGGCAAAGGACGAGGAAGACCTGCGCAAGGCGCTCGAAGAGTTCAACCGACCGATGGATATCGGGCTGGGGAACTAACCGCGGTCGCGGTACCAGGCGAGCACCGCGAGCCGCACCGCCGACGAGAGGTTTGGCGCTTCGCGCTCCTGATCGATCTCGGCGATCACTGCGGCAATTGATTTGCCGCCCGCCAGCGCCATCGCTTCGAGCCCGGCCCAGAATTCTCTTTCGACGGCGATGCTGGTGCGGTGCCCGGCAATGGTCAGCGAGCGCTTCTCCACCGCGCCGTTACTTCTTGCGGAAGCTGTCGAGGCTCACGACCTTTTCGCCCTGCGCTTCGGGAGCAGCGGCAGGTTTCGCCGGTGCCGCCGCATGCGGTTCGTCGGCCGTCTCGGGCTCGATTTCGGCGTCCTCACCGGCCACCCGCTCGACATCGAACTGCAGGCCGAACTGTACCGAAGGATCGAAGAAACCCTTGATGGCGGAGAACGGGATCGCCAGCAGTTCCGGCCGCCCGTCGAACGAGAGTTCGACCTCGAAGCCGGTCTCGCTGACCCTGAGCGCACCGAACTGGTTCTGCAGCACGATGGTCATTTCCTTGTCGTACTGCTCGAGCAGCCGCTGGCTCATCCGAACTCCGGGCGCCTTGGTGACGAAGGAGATGAAAAAGTGATGGTCGCCGGGCAGGCCAGTCCGCGCCACTTCGGACAGCACCTTGCGCACAACGCCGCGCAGCGCTTCCTGGGCCAGAATATCGTAGCGGATCAGGTCTTCAGCCATATCGTCCTTGCGTGCGGGGGAATCCCCGTAAGGGTCCATATCACCGCTGCGAGGCGCACAATTCAAGGCAAAACCGAAACGGCGGTCCGCGACGTCGGGACGCTCATGTGGATGTCGGAGGAGTGAGGGAAGTGCAGGCTTCTGTTGCCAGGTGCCTGCGAACCCCGCCTGTCGGACTGCTAGGCCCGGAGGACTTCTAGTTCAGGTGCCGGCGCCGCATTAAGCAGCGATAGCAACCTTAGCATAGTTGTCGTTGGCAACTATTAGGATGGCCCGATATCGGTGGTACCATGCCGAGCAAAAGTCTAACCTTTACGCCCTTGTCGATCCTGTTTCGTCCCCATGAGCCCGCCACGACGGGGAGTTCTGGTGGAGACGCCGGGCACTGCCCCCGGGTCCAATAGGTTTATTACGCTAGCCGTTTATCGCCATAGCCGTTGCCGGCAAGCCCTATATAGGCGCGACGGGCGCGTGATGCAAACGGCCCTGTGGAAGCCGGTCGGAGCGCCTCCGAATCGCAGTAAGCTGAACGGATGCGCCAATACCTAGACCTTCTCCGCGACGTCCTCGACAACGGCACCGATCGGCCCGATCGCACCGGCACCGGCACTCGCTCGGTGTTCGGCCGGCAGACGCGCTTCGACCTCGGCAAGGGTTTTCCGCTGCTGACCACCAAGAAGCTGCACATCAAGTCGATTGTCTACGAACTGCTCTGGTTCCTACGCGGCGAGACCAATGTGCGCTGGCTGCAGGAGCGCGGCGTCAAAATCTGGGACGAATGGGCCGATGCGAACGGCGATCTCGGGCCGGTCTATGGCTCGCAGTGGCGCAGCTGGCCGGATGGCGACGGCGGCACCATCGATCAAATCGCCAATGTCGTGAAGTCGATCACCACCAAACCCGACTCGCGCCGCCATATCGTCACCGCCTGGAACCCGGCTGAGGTCGACGACATGGCGCTGCCGCCGTGCCACTGCCTGTTCCAGTTCTACGTCGCCGACGGCAAGCTCAGTTGCCAACTCTATCAGCGCTCTGCCGACCTTTTTCTGGGCGTGCCGTTCAACATCGCGTCCTACGCATTGCTGACTGAAATGATGGCGCAGGTGACCGGGCTGAAGCCCGGCGAGTTCGTCCATTCGTTCGGCGATCTCCACCTCTACCACAACCATTTCGACCAGGCCCGGCTGCAGCTCAGCCGCGATCCGCGGCCGCTGCCGCGGCTGACCATCAACCCCGACAAGCGCGATATCTTCGATTTCGAGTTCGAGGATTTCATGATCACCGGCTATGATGCACACCCCTCCATCAAGGCCGAGATCGCCGTATGAGGATCCTGTCGATCGCCTGCATGCTCGCCGCCCTTGCCGCGGCGCCGACGCTTGCCAACGACACCATGTCGACGCTGGGCGCCGGCGGATTAGTGTTCGTCCAGACCGACGATGTGAAGATGCTGAGCGAGGACCTCTACGTCTCGCCCGAGCAGGTCCGGGTGAAGTACGAGTTCCGCAACGAGGGGGCTGAGGATACCGACGCGCTGGTGGCCTTCCCGATGCCCGACATCACCGGCGACGGGGATTTCATGGTGGCGATCCCCACCGAGGACCCCGAGAACATCTTCGGCTTCGAGACGCTGGTGAACGGCGAGCCGGTTTCGGCCGAGCTGCACCAGTATGTGTTCGCCACTAATATCGACTACACGCAGTACCTCACCGACCTCGGCCTGCCGCTGACGCCCTATGGCGATGCGACGGTGAAGGCGATCAATGCCCTCGACGAGGCGACCAAGCAAGAGTTGCTGCACCGCGCCCTGGTGATCCCGATGGAGTTCGACCAGGGGCAGGGCATGCATACCGAATACTGGCCGGTATGGACGCTGCGCTCGACCTATAGCTGGGAAGCGCATTTCCCGGCCGGCGAGACCGTGACGGTCGAGCACCAGTATAAGCCGAGCGTCGGCGGCACCGTGGCCGTGACCTTCCTGTCGCCGCCTTACGAGGGCTATGATCCAGCGGTCGAGTACAAGCGCAAGTACTGCACCGACGACAGCTTCATCAACACCGTCAAAAAGACCCTGCCGAACCCCGACGAACCCTATGGCGCGCCGTTCACCGAGAGCTGGGTCAGCTACATCTGGTCGACCGGCGCCAACTGGGCGGGTCCGGTCGGCAAGTTCCACCTGACCATCGACAAGGTGCTGCCGCAGAACCTCGTGTCGTTCTGCTGGGATGGCGAGGTCAAGAAGACCGGCCCGACGACCTTCGAGATGGAGGCCAAGGACTGGTGGCCGCCTTACAACCGGGAGCTCGAGGTGTTGATCCTCAACCGGCAGAACCCCGAACCCAACGTCGGCTGATGGCGACGATCACCGAACTGACCGAGCGGGTGGAGCAGGTTTCCGCCGTCTATGCCGAGCGCTGCGACATCCGCCGCGATGCCGATTGGTATGCGCTGAAGCTGCAGGAAGAGGCCGGGGAACTGGTCGCCGAGCATCTGCGCAGTACCGGCCGTGGCCGTGTCGGCGAGCGCTCGGCAGCCGCCATCCGAACGGCGCTGGAGGACGAGGCGGCCGATCTCCTGGCCCAGGTGCTGCTGTTCTGCCGGCATAACCAGATCGACGTCGAGGCCGCTCTCGAGCGCAAGTGGTTCGCCCATCTCAAGCGTCTGGACACCGCCCGATGAGCCTCGTGATCCGCAGCGCGGCGCCCGATGATGCCGCGCTGATCATCCGCTTCATCGCGGCGCTGGCCGAATACGAAAAGCTGTCGCATGAGGCCAGGGCCACCGAGGCCGACATCCTGCGCGACCTGTTCGGCGCCGACCCCAAGGTGTTCTGCGAGATCGCCGAGTGGGCGGGCAAACCCGTCGGCTTCACGCTCTGGTTCTACACCTACTCGACCTTCCAGGGACGCCACGGCATCTGGCTGGAGGATCTGTTCGTCGACCCCGAGGCGCGCGGGCTGGGCGTCGGCAAGGCCTTGCTGGTCAATCTGGCGCAGCGCTGCGTGCGCGAGGGGCTCGGCCGGTTCGAGTGGTGGGTGCTCGACTGGAACGAGCCATCGATCCAGTTCTACAAATCGCAGGGTGGCGTCATGCAGGACGAGTGGACCAAGGTTCGCGTCGATGGTGATGCGCTGGCGCGGCTCGGTGCGCCATGAGCGTCCCGGTGGCGATGATCGCAGCGATCGGCGAGAACGGCATCATCGGCTCGGATGGCGCGATCCCCTGGCGTTTGCCGACCGATTTCGCCCATTTCAAGCGCACCACGATGGGCAAGCCCTTGATCATGGGCCGCAAGACCTTCGAGAGCATCGGCAAACCGCTGCCCGGCCGCACCAACATCGTGGTGACGCGACAACAGGGCTACCTGCCGGACGGTGTACTGGTGTTCCACAGTCTTGCCGAGGCCCTCGACCACGCACGGCAGATCGCTGCTGCCAACGGCGTTGACGAAGTCATGATCGGTGGCGGTGGCGAAATCTATCGTGAGGCCATGCCGTTGGCGGAGCGACTTTACGTCACACATGTGGTGGCCTCACCCTCTGGCGATGCTCGCTTTCCATTGATCGATCCCAAGCAATGGGAAGTAGAAGCCGAGCCTGAACTGTTGCGCACCGAACGCGATAGCGCCGACTTCACGGTAAAAGTCTATCGTCGGCGTGAACCCGCTGCACGTTGATCGCAGGGGAGCGCTTGCCTATATAGGGCGGCAATCGATAATCCGGCTGAAAGGTGGCGTATGCCCTGGGACAACAATACGGGCGGGGGAGGCCGCAACTCCAACAACGGCGGCCCCTGGGGTCAGACGCCGGGTGGTGGGGGTAGCGGTGGTGGCGGCGGTGGCCGCCGGGGCGGTGGTACGCCCAACCTCGAAGAACTTCTGTCCCGCGGTCGCGACCGTTTTCAGGGTGGGATCCCCGGTGGGCGCTGGACTATCATCGGCGTCGTCCTGGCGCTCGGCGCGTTCTGGGTGGCCAACTCGGTGTTCACCGTCCAGGAACAGGAATGGGCGGTAAAGCTCCGCTTCGGCCAGCCGCTGGAAAGCGTTCCGGCCGGCCTGCATTTCGCGCTGTGGCCGATCGAGACCGTCGAGCGGGCGCCGCGTACGGAAAACCGCACCGAGATCGGATCTGTCGGCTCGACGCGCACGCAGTCTGACGAAGGGCTGATGCTCTCGGGCGACCAGAACATCGTCGACGTGAAGTTCTCGGTGCTGTGGTCGGTGACCGACCCGGTAGCCTACCTGTTCAACGTCCGCGATCCCGACGACATGGTGCGCTCGATCGGCGAAAGCGCGATGCGCGAAATCGTCGGCCGCCGTCCGGCGCAGGACGTGTTCCGCGACGATCGCGCCGGCATCCAAAACGACGTGCGCGGTATCGTACAGTCGATCGTCCAGAGCTACAGCATGGGCGTGACGGTGTCGCAGATCGCCATCGAGCAGGCGGCCCCGCCGACTGAAGTGGCCGACGCCTTCAACGAAGTGCAGCGTGCCGAACAGGACGAAGACCGTTTCCAGGAAGAAGCGCGGCAATACGCCAACACGCTTCTGGGTGACGCTCGAGGTCAGGCCGCACAGGTCCGCGAAGATGCGGCCGCCTACAAGAACCGTGTCGTGCAGGAAGCAGAAGGTGAGGCGGCTCGCTTCCTCTCCATCTACGCCGAGTACGCCAAGGCCCCCGAAGTGACGCGCAAGCGTCTGTTCCTCGAAACCATGGAGCAGGTGCTGGGCGGTTCGGAGAAGGTGCTCGTCGACAAGAGCGCCGGATCGGGCGTTGTGCCCTACCTGCCGCTGCCGGAGATCCGGCCGAACTCGACACTCAACACCACGCCCGTCCCCGCCGACGCGACGCCGAGGTAAGCCATGAACAGACTTGTTATTCTCGGCATTGCCGTCGTCGCTCTGCTGTACATCTTCGTGTCGTCGATCTTCGTGGTCAACGAGCGCGAACAGGCCATCGTCATGCGCTTCGGCCAGATCACCGACGTGAAGACGGATCCGGGTCTCTATTTCAAGATCCCGACCAACTTCGTCGACACGGTGCAGATCATCGAAGACCGGCTGCTGCGCTACGACGCCGCCAACATGACGGTGCAGGTGTCGGACGGTAAGTTCTACATCGTCGACGCCTACCTCACCTACCGCATCGCCGACCCGCGGCTGTTCCGCTCCCGCGCGCAGGGCGAACTGCGCGTGGTGGAGGATCGTGTGTCGACCCGTTTCGACGCGGCGCTCCGCCAGGTCTACGGTCGTCGCGCCTTCACCGAGGCGCTGTCCGAACAGCGTCCGGAGATGATGCGCGAGGCGCGCGACCTGATCCGCCCCGATATGGCCCAACTGGGCATCGAGGTGGTTGATGTGCGCATCATCCGCACTGACCTCGATCCGAGCGTTTCGGCCGAAACCTTCAACCGTATGAAGGCCGAGCGTCTGGCCGAAGCGGCATTGCTTCGCGCCCGTGGTCAGGAAGCGGCGCAGACCGCCCGAGCCATCGCCGATCGTCAGGCCGTCGAGGTTCTCTCGGCAGCCCGCCGTGACGCGGAAATCCTGCGAGGCGAGGGCGATGCCGAGCGCTCGCAGATCTTCGCCGATGCTTATAACCGCGACACCGACTTCTTCGACTTCTACCGTTCGATGCAGTCGTATCGCGCGGCGCTCGGGCCGAACGGCACCACCATGGTGCTGTCGCCGGACTCGGAGTTCTTCCGGTTCTTCCAGAACCAGAACCCCGACAACGTGACGCCGCCGCCCGAAGCCGCGACGACGCCGATCCCGGCGACGCCGCTGGTCGAAGAGCCGCCCGTGGACTCGCCGGTCCTCAGCCAGCCTGCCGCCGACGCGGTCACCGCCCCTGCCGAGGCTGCACCGACGGAAGCTGCACCGGCGGAGACCACTCCGGCAACGCCGGCTTCGGCCGAACCTGCACCGGCCGCGCCGGCGCAGTAAATGCTCGAGCTCTTCTCGGCACTGGCCCTCGTGCTGGTCCTGGAAGGGCTCGTCTATGCCGCGTTCCCCGAACAGATGAAGAAGCTGCTGGCGTCGATCCAATCGACGCCAGCTTCAACCATTCGTGCGGCTGCGCTGGCTTGCGCCGGGGTCGGACTTGTTCTCTTGTGGCTGCTTCGGGGCTGACTGCGACATGCGCAGCCGCGGCTGAGTCGTTGCAGGAGAAGTGAATGCGTGCTGCCGGTCGGGTTTTGCGGTCTCTGGCCGTCGCGGGAGTGCTGGCCCTGGCGGCGCAGGCGGCGCCGGTGGCGGCGAGGGGCCCGGAATCGGTCGCAGCGCTCGCCGAGCAACTCTCTCCCGCGGTGGTGAACATCGGCACCTCACGGCGTGTGCCGGGCGGTGGCGGCGTGCCGTTCCCCGATCTGCCTGATGGCTCGCCGCTCGAGGAACTGTTCGACGAGCACAACCCGAACAATGGGCTGGGCGAGGAGCAGATGCAGGAGGCGCGCAGCCTTGGCTCCGGCTTCATCATCTCCGCCGACGGCATCGTCGTCACCAACAACCACGTCATCGAGGGCGCCGAGGAAATCGAGGTCTACCTGACCGACGGCACCCGCCTGCCGGCGACCATTGTCGGCAAGGACGACAAGACCGACCTCGCGGTGCTGAAGGTCGATGCCGGCCATGCGCTGCCGTTCGTCGAGTTCGGCGACAGCGACGGCGCGGTGGTCGGCGACTGGGTGATGGCGATCGGCAACCCATTTGGCCTTGGCGGCTCGGTAACGCTGGGCATCGTCTCCGCCCGTAACCGCGACATCCAGTCCGGCCCCTATGACCAGTTCATCCAGACCGACGCAGCGATCAACCAGGGCAACTCCGGTGGTCCGTTGTTCGACATGGACGGTAAGGTGGTCGGCATCAACACCGCCATCATTGCCCGCGGCGGCTCGTCATTGGGGATCGGCTTTGCCGTGCCGGTGAACCTGGCGCGGCCGGTGATCGACCAGCTCGCCGAGTTCGGCGAAACCCGCCGCGGCTGGCTCGGCGTCGGTATCCAGGAAGTCAGCGAGGACATCGCCAGCAGCCTTGGCCTCAAGAGTACTGCCGGGGCGCTGGTGATCGACGTCACCAAAGGCGGCCCGTCCGAGGGGCAGGTGGTCGAGGGCGACATCATCCTCGAGTTCGACAGCAAGCCGATTGCCCGCATGCGGGACCTGCCGCGTGTCGTCGCCGAGACGGAAGTCGGCAAGGCCGTGCCGGTGAAGATCCTGCGCGACGGCGCCGAGCAGACGCTCAGCATCACTTTGGGCCGCCTTGAACTCGGCGAGCAGTTGATCGCCAAGAACAATACACCGGCAACGCCGACGCCGGAGGCTGCGCCGGCGCCGGAGCCGACCGCCACCGAGGAGGAGACGCCGCCGCTGGGGTTGCCCGACCTCGTCGGCTTCGACGTGGCGCTGCTCGACGAGGGCAAGCGTGCGGAGTTCGGCATTGCGCCGGAGGAGGACGGTATCGTCGTCACCAGCGTGAAGAGCGGCAGCGACGCCGATCAGAAGGGTTTCATCCCGGGCCTCTTGGTCACCGAGGTGAACCAGAAGGAGATCGGCACCATCGATGAACTGAGCGAACTGGTGGGGCAGGCCAAGGAGGCTGGCCGTCCGGCGGTGCTGTTCAAGGTGATCGACCCCACCGGCACCAGCCGGTTCATCGCCGTCCGGTTGGGCTAGAGTTCCAGCCGGTACAGCACGTGCGGCCGGAGCGGGTTGCCCTCCGGCACGGTGATGTCGTTGAAATCCTCGGCTGGGTCCCGCCGCATCCCGAGCTTTTCCATCAGCCGTCGCGACGGGGTGTTGATCTCGGAGGTGTAGCCGATCACCTGCAAGGGCAGCCGGCCGGGAGCCCAGGCAAGGCAGGCGGTCGCCGCTTCGAACGCGTAGCCCTGGCCCCAATATTGCTGCCCGAAGATCCAGCCGATCTCGATCTGGCGGCCGCCGGGAATCTCCTCGTCGGTCCAGGAGAAGCCGATGCCGCCGATCAGCGCATGGTCGGCCTGCCGCTCAACCGCCACGAAGCCGAACCCTTGCTCATCCAGCGCTTGCTCACAGGCCACGATGACCGCATCGGACTCGCTGCGGCTCTGGATCGACGGCCAGTAGTAGCGGCGGACTTCGAGATCGGCGTTGATGGCAGCCCATGCTTCGTGATCTGCCCCCTGCCACGGTCTCAGCAGCAGACGGTCCGTCTCGATCCTCACGCGTCGAGCGCCGGATTGGTGATCCGGTACACCACGTGCGAACGCAGTGGGTGACCTGGCGCAAGCCTCGGGTGCTCGAAGTCGGCGTCCGCATCGCGCACCATGCCGATCTTCTTCATGACGCGCTGGCTGGGCAGGTTGCCAACAAAGGTAAGGCGACGACCTCCGGCAGCTGGAGCGTCTCGAAGCCATAGGTGAGCCAGGCTCGGGCGCCCTCCGGGGCAAGGCCCTGACCCCAGAATGCCTTGTCGAACTGCCAGCCGATCTCGACCGCCGGCTGGCCACGAATGGCGGCGCGCGTTTCCTCGGGAATGTAGCCAAGGCCGACGAGGCCGACGAACTGGCCAGTCGACCTGAGCTCGGCCGCGCCGAAATGAAAGCCCATGGCGGCCTGCTTCTCGATCGAGAACTCCAGCTGCGCCCTGGTCTGCTCCGGCGTCGCCACCGTGGGATAAAAGCGGCGGACTTCAGCATCGCCGAGGACTGCCGCCAGCGAAGCGTGATCGCGGCTTTCCCAGGACCTGAGAACGAGTCGCTCCGTCTCCAGCCTCACCTGACTATGTCCTCATCGGTATAGCCCTGCAGGTAGAGTAGGGCCGTGAGGTCGCCATGGTCGATGCGGATGCCCGCCTCGGCCGCGACATGCGGCTTGGCATGGAGCGCCACGCCGAAGCCGGCGGCCTTGATCATGTCGAGATCATTGGCGCCATCGCCCACCGCCATCGTCGCGCTCATCGGCAGGTTGCGCTCGGCGGCCAGCGCCTCCAGGCGATGCAGCTTGGTCGACTTGTCGACGATCGGGCTCTTGACCGTACCGGTCAGCCGCTCGCCATCGAACTCGAGCACGTTGGCGATCGCCTCGTCAAAGCCGATGCGCTTGCCGAAATAGTCGGCAAAGAAGGTGAAGCCGCCCGAAACCAGCGAAGTATAGGCGCCATAGGCCTTCATGGTGTGGATCAGGGCGCGGCCGCCCGGTGCGAGGGTAATACGCTCACGCCGAATCTCCTCGATGGCGGTGCGTTCCAACCCCTTGATCAGCGCCACCCGGGTACGCAGCGCCTGCTCGAAATCCAGCTCGCCATTCATGGCGCGCTCGGTGATTGCGGCCACCTCGGCCTTGATGCCAACGGCGTCGGCGAGCTCGTCGATACATTCCTGCTCGATCATGGTGGAATCCATGTCGGCGACCAGCACCTGCTTGCGGCGACCTTCCGCCGGGACCAGCGCTACGTCGACTGGCCGATTGCCGATGACGGCGCGCGCTGCAGCGACCGGATCGGCAGCCTTGGGCGCCTCGATGTCACAGGCGATGCGCTGGTGCAGCCAGTTGATCTCACCCCTGGTCTCGTGCTGGATCGCCGCGACCAGCGCCGAGTCAATTGCAGGGTCAGCCGGATTGGCGATGAGGCAGAGAACCATCATGTGCGTGAGAAAGGCCTGAAAAGGATGGGCAAGGGCCCGGAAAGGCGAGCGGTGTTGATAGCGGGTCCGACTGCCAGCGGCAAGTCGGCGCTGGCGCTCGACCTGGCGCGCCAGCAGGGCGGGGTGATCGTCAACACCGACGCGTTGCAGGTCTATGACGTGCTGCAGCTGCTGACCGCCCGTCCATCCGAAATCGAAATGGCCGGCGTGCCGCACCGGCTCTACGGCACGGTGCATCCATCCGTGCGCTTTTCGACCGGCGAATGGGCCCGCGCGGCGGCCGTGGTGATCGAAACAGAGGCCGATCGGCCGCTGATCTTCGTCGGTGGGACGGGCCTCTACTTCGATGTGCTCACCACCGGCTTTGCCGACGTCCCGGAGGTGCCGGCGGCCGCACTGGCGGCTGCCGAGGCCGAGGTCGAGGGGCTGGACCGGGAGGGCCGCGGCCGGCTGATTGCGGCGCGCGATCCCCTCGTTGCGAGCCGCCTCAGGGCGCCGGACCCGCAGCGGGTGATCCGGGCGCTCGCCGTGCTGAATGCCACCGGCCGCTCGCTCGCCAGCTATCAGGACGAAGCACAGCAGGGGCTGCTCGAGGGGTTCGCGCTCGAGCGCCTGGTGCTCAACCCCGACCGCGAAGTGCTGCGCCAGCGCATCGCCCGCCGCTTCGAGACCATGTTCTCAGGCGGTGCAGTGGAGGAGGTCGAGGCGCTGCTGGCGCTGACACTCGATCCCAGCCTGCCGGCGATGAAGGCGATCGGCGTGCCGGAAATCACGGCGATGCTGGCGGGGGAGCTCGAAGAGAATCAGGCCATCGAGCGCGCCGTCATCGCCACCCGGCAATACGCCAAGCGCCAGCGCACCTGGTTCCGCAACCGCATGGCCGACTGGAACTGGATTACTTCTTAGACCGCCTCAGCAAACGTTGTGTCAGGTAACGTCGATGCGCGTCGCGCCGGTGGTGCGCTCGAGGTCGGCAGCGGTGATCTCGAACACCGAGCGCGGGTCGCCGGCCGCCGCCCAGACCGTGCCGTAATTGTAGAGCGCGTCATCGAGATAGGTGGTCAGCGGCAGAGGGTGCCCGTAGGGCGAGACGCCGCCGATCGAGAAGCCGGTGTGGAGCTTGACGAAATCCGCATCCGGCCGCTCCAGCACCTCGCCGATGCGCTGTCCGGCGCGCTTCTCGTGCACCCGGTTGCTGCCCGAGACCAGCAGCAGGTACGGCTTGCCGCTGTCCTTGCCCTTGAACAGCAGCGACTTGACGATCCGTCCGACCTCGACGCCGAGCGCATCCGCCGCCATCTGGGCGGTGGTAGCCAGTTGCTCGAGCACGATCACCTGTGCCGGCAGGGCGTGGCTGGCAAGGGCGTCGGCGACGCGCTGTTCGGCGGCTTTTAGCGGGGGCATTGGGCGAGGATCCTAAGCAGGTACGACGAGCTTCTTCATCAGGCCCAGCCGCCCGCGCAAGGCGAAGCGGCTGACCAGCAATGTCGCCACGAACGCCAGGCCGGTGGCAAGGCCCAGCCAGACGCCGACACCGCGCATGTCGAAGACAAAGCCGAGCACGTAGGCGGTCGGCAGGCCGACGAACCAGTAGCCGAATATGGCCAGCAGCATCGGGGTGCGGGTGTCGGAGAGGCCACGCAGCGAATGGGCCGCGACCACCTGCGCGCCATCGACCAGCTGGAAGATGCCGGCAATGCCGAGATAGGTGGCGGCGAGCATCAGCGCGCTCGCATTGGCGGGGTCGGAGCTGTCGAGGAAGATGGTGACCAGCGCATGCGGCACGGCGAGGAAGAGCGCCGCGGTCAGCGCCATGAACCCCGTGCCCATGACGATAGCCGTCCAGCCGGCAAGGCGCACGCCCTCGCTGTCGCCGCGGCCGTAAGCGAGGCCGACGCGCACCGTGGCGGCCATGCCAAGGCCGAGCGGCACCATGAACGCGGTCGAGGCCAGTTGCAGCGCCACGGCGTGGGCGGCGGTCTCGTTGGTGCCGAGCCGGCCCATCAGGATAGCGGCAACCGAGAACAGCCCGACTTCGGCTGCGACGGTCAGCCCGATCGGCAGCCCGACCTTGAGGATTTCACGGAAGCGCGGCCAGTCCGGCTTGAAGAACCGCACCAGAATATGGAAGCGCTTCAGCTTCCGGTGCGTCACCACATAGCCGAGCAGGGCAAGGAACATCACCACGTTGACGAGGCCGGTGGCGATGGCGGCGCCGCGCAACTCGAGGCGCGGGAAGCCGAAATGGCCGAAGATCAGCGTGTAGGCGAGCAAGCCGTTGACCAGCACGCCGATGACCGTGACGACGAGGATCACCCGGGTCGCGGCAAAGGCCGAGAGGAACGAGCGCACCACCATGATGCCGAGCGCCGGGTAGAGCATCCAGAAGCCGGCAAACATGTAGCTCTCGGCCAGCGTCGTGACCTCCGGGTCCTGGCCGATGGCGAGGTAGATCGGGCGAATGTTAAGGACGATCGGCACCAGCAGCGTGGCAACAAGGATCGCCACCCAGAAGCCCTGGCGGACGATGCGGCGCACTGCCTTGGTATCACCGCGGCCACGCGCCTGTGCCACCAGCGGCGCGACGGCGCCGACGATGCCGATGCCGGTCAACTGGAACGGCATGAGGAAGGCGCCGGCCAGCGTGCCGGCCGCAAGATATTTCGGGCCGAGCCAGCCCATCAGCACCACGTCGGTGGTGAACAGCAGGTTCTGCGCCAGCTGCGCGACGATCAACGGCCAGGCCAGCGCAAAGCTTGCACGAAGCTCTGTTGCCCAGCCATTGGACGGCGTTGAAGCATCGATGCCGGATACCGGCACCGTTGTCGGCTCATTCATAATGGTAATCCCAATCGCGTGGGACCCTTACCTCAGCCAACGATTTGCCTCAAGTTCATGCGGAACCTATCCGGAGCCGGTGCATTGTCGTGCAGGGCTCGCGTCTTAACAAAACCTCCCGGAGGGTATTCATGCGTAAACTTCTATCCATCGCCGTCGTTCTGGCCGGGGCGATGACGCTCACGGCGTGCTCCACCACCGAGAAGACGGCCAGTACCGGCGCGATTGCCGGGGCCGTGATCGGTGGCGTGACGACCGGTACTGTCGGCGGTGCGCTGGTTGGTGCAACGGTTGGCGGCATCAGTGGTGCCGTGGCCGGCGAGCTCATCGGCCGCTATCGCGATGACCCGTCCAAGTGCGTCTGGGAAGACCGCAACGGTCGCCGCTATCTCGCTCCGTGCTCGCCGAACGGCTGACACGGCAAGCGATTTGAACAATGGCCCGACGGGAAACCGTCGGGCCATTTTCATTTGCGTCCGGTCATTTGAGCCCGATCAGCAGCCGGTCCGCTCCGCCCCGGCTGGCGACGAACAAATCGGGCCGGCCATCGCCGTTGAAATCGGCAAGCTCGATATCGAATGCATTGGCGCCGGCAATAGGCGGTACGACATCCGGCGCGGCGGTGAAATGGCCGGCACCATCGTTGGCGAAAGCTAGCGGCGGAAAGTCCGAGCGCTTTGCCATGAGGTCACCCATTCGGCCGCGGATCAGGTCCACGTCCCCATCGCGGTCGTAGTCGATGAAGGCGACCGCCGTGGTAAGTTCGTCATCGGGCTCGAGATGCGTGGCGGTCACGTCGGTGAAGCGGCCGCGGCCGTCATTGAGCAGCAGCCGATCCTGCTGGTCGCGGTCGGCGTTGAAGATGCGGACATTGGCGAAATAGAGGTCGAGGTCGCCGTCGCCATCCACATCGCTCAGATCGGCGTCCCGCGTCTCCTCGGGCGTCGCTCGCAACGGCAGCGGCGCATCGGCGAAATGGCCGGCGCCGTCGTTCAGGTAGAGCCGGTTCTGCTCCTCGTTGCCGAAAACCAGGTCGGCGTCTCCGTCGCCATCGACGTCGCCGACCGCAATATCCTGGCTGATGTCGCCGTACTGGGGCAGGCGGGCTGCGCTCTCGTCAACGAACCTGCCGGCGCCATCGTTGATCCAGACGAAATCCGGACCGGCGTTGGCGGTGACGAGATCGGCATCGGCGTCGCCGTCGACATCCACGGCGACCACTGTGTTGGAAGTGGCGCGGTCGGGCAGTCGGTCCGATACATCGGTGAAGCCGGCGGCGCCGTCGTTGAGGTGATAACCCACCACCTGATCATCCTCGCCGATGAACACCAGGTCGGGGTCGCCATCCCCGTCATAGTCGGCGATGGCGACGTCCTCGTGGTCGCCGCCGGGGCCTCCGAGTGGAGCCTCGCTGAACCGCCCGGTGTCGTCATTGAGCAGCACGCGGTTGCCGCCGTGCTCGATGGCAATGGCGAGGTCGGCATCGCCGTCGCCATCGAGGTCGGCGGCGGTCGCGCCCATCGCGTTGGGAGAACCACTCTTGGGCGGCAACGCCTCTGCCGACACCTCGATGAAATACGGCGTGGCGGTGTCCGGCGAGCAGAGGCCGAAGCTGATGGCGGCGATCAGGGCGCAGAGCTGATCCATTGGTCGACGGTATTGGCTGAGGCGTCCCGGGACAAGCGCCTGTCGCCGCAGGGCCGATTGTGCTAGGGTCGGCTCGAGGCTCAGGCCGGAGTGATACCGGCGTCGCGTTCGTGGCGCCGGACTCGTACCCCAGGACCACAGTGAATACCTTCAAGAGCATCGCCGTGCCGGTGACGCGTCGGCTTGGTGCCGGCAAGGCCAAACCGCGCGCCGGTGCGTCGGGGGTCGATCGTCATTCCGACAGGCCGGCCGCCGAGTTCCATCGTCAGCCGGCGCAGCCCATCACACCGAATGCGGTGCACCGCTTCCATGTCGGGCAACGATTGACCATGGCGCGCGGCTCGCGCGACATCGCGCGGTCGGCGGCGGTCTGCCAGGTGGTGGCGCTGCTGCCGCACGAAAGCGGCCCGTTGCTCTACCGCGTGCGCAGCGAACTCGAGAGCTTTGAGCGCGTGGTCGACGAGGTCGATCTGGCGCCATACCGGTAATCGTCGCGGTCGGCCTTGATTAAGGCGCAATGGTGGCAGATATAACCGGGCACGTTTCGCTTCCATCTGGCGCTACCAGCTCGGGCCGCTTGCGGTCTAATTGGCTACCTCTTGATATTGTGAACGTTTAGACCCGGTCGGCATGTCGCCGAACGAGGAACGCGTGCAAAGCGGGAAGATCCTGCGCACGACAATTGAAAGGGGGCCATCATGATCGAAGGCACCGTTAAGTTCTTCAACACCACCAAGGGCTTCGGCTTCATTCAGCCGGACGATGGTTCGAAGGACGCTTTCGTCCACATCTCTGCCGTCGAGCGTTCGGGCCTGTCCGGCCTCGCCGAAGGCCAGAAGGTGAGCTACGAGCTCGAAAAGGGCCGTGACGGCAAGGTTTCGGCGACGAACCTCAAGGCGCTCTAAGAACGCCCCGTGGCGCTGAGGGACTTGTCCTGGCGGCGCAACGACGGAAAAGGCCCCTCACGGGGCCTTTTTTGTTGGTCGACTTTCCCAGAGCTTACGGCTTCAAGCCGGCTGGAACCGGCGGCGCCTCGTAGCGCACCGTGATCTGCACCCGGCCGTTGCCGGCAAGGTACGGATCGTTGGGAAACAGCGGCTCCGACGTGGCGCTGCCGTTCACTGCCCGAATGCGATCGTCGGACAGGCCGAACTCGCCGAGGATAGCGCGAACCGCGTTGGCGCGGTCGCTCGAGAGATCCCAGGCGCCATAGCGTGGGTTGTCGTAGACCGCGCCGGCGGCGGTATGGCCCGAGATGGTGATCTGGTTCGACAGCTTCTGCAGGATCGGCGCGAGTGAGGCGATGGCTTGGCGAGTCGACTCGTAGGGGTATTTCGACCCCTCGGGGAACATCGGCCGGCCTTCCTGGTCCATGATCTCGATGTCGAGCCCGTTCTCGGTCTCGCGCACCAAGAGGTTATCGGCGATCTTGGTGATGTCGGGCAGGGCCTGCCAAGCCTGACGAATGCTGGCGGCTGCCGCGTGATAGTCGGCATTGTAACGGGATTCGAGCGTCACCGTCGAAGCGCGGATCGCGTCGTAGTCGCTGCCGCCGATCTCGGCCACACCGCCACGCGATTCCATCTTCGGGCCGGCTTCGCTGCTCTCCGGCGCGGTCAGCGCGTCCTTGTTGGATTCGACGGCGATCTTGGCGCCATCCTCGGCAAAGGCGAGGCCACCCATGACGCCGCCGGCGCCGCTGGTGTTCTCGCTGACATTGGGCGGCGCGAAATAGTCGGCGAGGCCCTTCTTCTGCTCCGGCGTCGTCATGCTGATCAGCCACAGCAGCAGGAAGAACGCCATCATGGCCGTCACGAAGTCGGCGTAGGCGATCTTCCAGGCGCCGCCATGGTGGGCATGGGCGGCCCGCTTGACCCGCTTGATGATGATGGTCTGGTCGTTCCGTGCCATGACTCAGATCCTCACGATGCCGGCAGGTTGGCGGTGGCTTCGTCGATCTCGGCGAAGGTCGGCCGCACTTCCGACATCAGCGCCTTGCGCGCGAACTCGACGGCGATGGCCGGGGCATAGCCCGACATCTGCGCCAGGAGGCCAACCTTCATCGACAGGAAGTACTTCGACTCCGCCTCGAAGATGTTGCGCAGCGACTGCGCCATCGGTCCGAAGAAGCCATAGGCGACGAACACGCCGAGAAAGGTTCCGACCAGCGCGCCGCCGATCATGTGGCCGAGCACTTCCGGCGGCTCGCTGATCGACCCCATGGTCTTGATCACGCCGAGCACCGCCGCGACGATGCCGAGCGCCGGCGTGCCGTCGGCCAGCGCCTGCACCGCGGACACCAGGCGCTCGCGCTCCTGGTGATGCGTCTCCAGTTCCTCATCCATCAACGACTCCATCTCGTAGGCGACGTTGCTGCCGAGGGTGACCATGCGCAGGTAATCGCACATGAACTCGACGGCGTCGTGGTTGCCGGCGAAGGTCGGGAAGCGCTGGAACAGCGATGAGTTGGCGGGATCCTCGATATGCGGCTCGAGCGCCAGCACGCCCTTGGCCTGTACCAGCTTGAACAGCGTGAACTGCAGTCCGAGCAGCTCGACATAGGCGGCCTTGTCGTAGCGCGGACCGCGGAACAGGATGCCGAAGATGCTGGCCGTCTGCTTCAGCACCGGCCCGGTATTGCCGATAATGTAGGCGCCGAACGCCGCACCCAGGATGATCAGCGCCTCGAAGGGCTGGATCAGCACTTCGAGATGCCCGCCCATGGCGACATAGCCGCCGATGACGCTGGCAAAGATTACGACAATGCCGATGATGAGACGCATAAAACAGGACCCGCGCTACTAAATCAGGGACAAGGGTCCTGCGAACCTGAGGCGAGCGATCGGCGCGGTCCGATCCAGCTGCCTTCTATGTTCGAAGCGACTCCTGTCTGCTTCTCGAACTCCGCGCGAAACCGCGCGGAAACCTAGTCTTTTCGGCGCCTTTCACCGGCGCGTCGTTCAGCCGCCAATCTGCTATGCCGCGGTTAAGGTTCAGCTAATGGCGAGGCGCGGAAAGACGGGCAGAGTGAGGCGTTGGTTCCGCAAGCTTCCTGGTTCAGTAAGCCACCAAAGCGTTGCCCCCAACACCGGCCGTCATCCCGACGAAAGTCGGGACCCAGTGCGCAGGACGTTCGCCCCGCGCGGAGCTTTCCGACCTTGCTGTGACGGACCGGGGCGGTTCGCGTATGCCCGACCATCGAGCAGTGGGTCCCGGCGTTCGTTCGCCGGGATGACGGCCGGTGAATAGAACGGCGTGAAGCGCCGAAGCGACCTCCCGCACCGACAATTTCGAAAATGCCCCATTAGGAGCATTCAAATCCGCGCGGGAATGCGGCATAGCTGCCATACTGGTATGGTAGGGATTTTGAGGAGCTTCCCGTTGAAGATTACAGACCTGAAATGCGCGATCATTGCCTCGAGCCCGGTGATCCGCATCACCACCGATGAGGGCATCACCGGCTGGAGCCAGATCGAGACCCCCAAACCCTACGTCAAGCCGCAGGTGCTGCAGCTGAAGGATTGGATCGTCGGGCAGGACCCGCGCGACGTCGAGCGCGTCATGCGCCGCATCCGGGTGCGCGGTGGCTTCAAGCCGTTCGGCTCGGCGGTCTCGGCTATCGAGCATGCGCTGTGGGACATTGCCGGCAAGGCGGCCAACGCTCCGGCCTACCGCCTGCTCGGCGGCAAGGTGCGCGACCAGGTCCGCACCTATCGCACGCTGTACCAGGCCGAGGTGCCCGGCGGCGCCGAGCACACGCCCGAGGGCTACAAGCGCTGGGCCGAGTACGGCAAGTCGCTGAAGGGCGAGTTCACCCTGTTCAAGCTGCCGAGCGCCTACCACTCGTCGATGGTGCGCGACTTCCCGGATTTCTTCTACGGCGAAGTGCAGGAGGATGCGCCGTTCCCGTACCCGCACAAGGGCACGATGACCAAGGAAGGCTTCGACCACCTCGTCGCCTGCATCACCTCGGCCCGCGAGACGCTGGGCAAGGGCTACAATACCGCCGTCGATGCCGGCCCGGGCTTCATGCCGCTCGATGCGCTGCGCCTCGCCAAGGCGGTCGAACACCTGCACCTGCTCTGGATCGAAGACACGGTGACCGGCGACTACTCGCCCTACGTCAACCCTGACGTCTACAAGGACGTGACGCACCACACCACGACGCCGATCCACACCGGCGAGCAGATCTATCTGCGCCAGCACTATAAGCAGCTGATCGAGAGCCACGCGGTGAACGTCATTGGCCCCGATCCCTGCGACGTCGGCGGCCTCGCCGAGATCAAGTGGGTCGCCGAGCACGCGGACCTCCACGGTATCGCCATCGCGCCACACGGCACCGCCAACGGCATTCTTGGGCTCGCCGCGCTGATCCAGGTCTGCGCCACCATGCCGGACAACCTGATCGCCTTCGAGTACCCGGCCCGGTTCGAACCGTTCTGGTACGACATCACCGAGGGCTTTGAGGGCATGCCGGTGAAGGGCGGGCTGATCGACGTGCCGGATCGTCCGGGCCTCGGCGTCAACCTAATCGCCAAGGAAGCCAGGAAGTACCTCGAAGAGGGCGACGAGAACTTCTTCGACTGAGGTACAACGAGGGGCAGAAGCTCCAGCGCAGGTGCGGGCTGTCCCCCACCCCTGTCCCCTCCCCGCAAGGGGGAGGGAGACGCCTGCTGAGGTGCCGGTGTTTTGGTCTCCCTCCCCCTCGAGGGGAGGGGACAGGGGTGGGGGGCGGCAGCCACCGGCGGCAGCGGCTTGCCAAGACCCAGACTACCCGGCGCGACGCGCCGCCTCGTACACCGCGACGAGCCGGTCGATGGTCATGTTCCAGCCGACGACCATGCCGCAGTTCATCCACCAGTCGACCCTTTCAGGGGTGTACTGGTCCGGGAACTGCACGTGGAAATCCATCAGGGTCTGCGCCCCATAGGGGGTCAGCTGGATGGTGACCAGCGGGCTCTCGTCGAGATTGTCGAGGTCGAGTTCAGGCCAGCCGCCGACGGCGCCCCAGTAGAACGCCAGCTTCTTGCCCGGCACGATCTCGCGATAGACGCCGCCGGTGAAGTACCGCTTCTCGGGGGTCTCCACCATTTCCTGGCGCCATTGGCCGCCGACCCTGAGGTCGACCGTCGCTGGCTGATCGGTGTGCTGGTCGGGGTTGAAGTACCAGTCGAGATAGGCCGGGTCGGTCCAGGCTTCGAACACCACGCTGGCCGGCGCGGCGAAGGTGCGTTGCAGAGCGATTCCACGATCGAGGGCATAGCTGGCAGGCATGTCACTGGTCTCCCTTGGAGGCTTTTGCGGCATCGGCGCGGGCGGCCATCATGGCCTTGAGCTGCGTGTCGAGCCGGTCGAAGCGGGTGGTGAAGAACTCGCGGTATTGCGCCATCCAGGCGTCGGCTTCGACCAGCGGCGCGATCTCCAGCGTGCAGGGCCGCGATTGCGCCGAGCGCTGCTTGCTGATCAGCCCGGCCTGCTCGAGCACCTTGAGATGCCGCGACACGGTGGGGAGGGTGAGCGCGAAGGGTTCGGCCAGCTCGTTGACCGTGGCTGGCCCCTGGGTCAGCCGCGCCAGCATGGCGCGACGCGTGGGGTCGGCAAGGGCGGCGAAGGTGGCGGTGAGTGGATCTTGTATTTGCATGACAACGTAATTACGTCATAGAGCAAATAATGTAAAGCCCTGCTGCGCCGGTGACGCAGGGCACCTGTGACGCCGCCGCGCTTGCGTCGCGGGCCGGCTGGTGCTTTACGCCACGCAACAACCCGCGGCCGCGATCACTCAGCAGAGGCCCGACACTTCAGCAGGGCCCCGTAACCGCATGATCCGCCTCGAGAACATTTCCAAGCAGAACGGCAAGCAGATCGTCTTCATCGAAGCCTCCGCTGCGCTGCAGCGTGGCGAAAAGGTCGGGCTGGTCGGCCCGAACGGCGCCGGCAAGACCACGTTGTTCCGGATGATCACCGGCGAAGAGCAGCCGGACGAGGGGCAGGTAGCGGTCGATCGCGGCGTCACCATCGGCTATTTCAGCCAGGATGTCGGCGACATGGCCGGTCGTCCGGCGGTTGCCGAAGTAATGGAGGGCGCGGGGCCCGCCGGCGCGCTGATTGCCGAGATGAGCGAGCTCGAGGCGGCGATGGCCGACCCGGATCGCGCCGACGAGATGGACGAGATCATCACCCGCTATGGCGAGGTGCAGGGCCAGTTCCAGGAGTTGGATGGCTACAGCCTCGATGCGCGGGCGCGCGAAGTGCTGCACGGGCTTGGCTTCAGCCAGGAGATGATGGACGGCGACGTCGGTGCGCTGTCAGGCGGCTGGAAGATGCGCGTGGCGCTCGGCAAGATCCTGTTGATGCGGCCCGATGCCCTGCTGCTCGACGAGCCATCCAACCACCTTGATATCGAAAGCCTGATCTGGCTCGAGGATTTCCTGAAGCGCTACGAGGGCGGGGTGCTGATGACCTCGCACGACCGCGCCTTCATGAACCGCATCGTCAACAAGATCGTCGAAATCGACGGCGGTTCGCTCACCGCATATTCCGGCGACTACGAGTATTACCAGCAGCAGCGCGCCCTTTCGGACAAGCAGATGCAGGCGCAGTTCGAGCGCCAGCAGGCGATGCTGGCCAAGGAGATCGCCTTCATCGAGCGCTTCAAGGCGCGCGCCAGCCACGCCGCGCAGGTGCAGAGCCGGGTCAAGAAGCTCGACAAGATCGACAAGGTGGAGCCGCCCAAGCGCCGCCAGACCGTAAACTTCGAGTTCCGTCCGCCGGCGCGCTCCGGCGAGGACGTGGTGCTGCTGAAGGGCGTCGACAAAGCCTATGGCAGCCGCTCGATCTACGAGGGGCTGGATTTCCATGTCCGGCGCAAGGAGCGCTGGTGCATCATGGGCGTCAACGGCGCCGGCAAATCGACGCTGCTGAAGCTGGTGGCGGGCAGCACCGAGCCGGATAACGGCTCGATCAATGTCGGGCCCAGCGTCAAGCTCGGCTATTTCGCGCAGCACGCCATGGACCTGCTCGATGGCGACCGCACGGTGTTCCAGTCGCTCGAGGACAGTTTTCCGCAGGCTGGGCAGGCGGCGCTGCGGGCGCTGGCCGGTTGCTTCGGCTTTTCCGGCGACGAGATCGAGAAGAGGTGCCGGGTGCTGTCAGGCGGCGAGAAAGCCCGCCTGGTGATGGCCAAGCTCCTGTTCGACTCCCCGAACTTCCTGGTGCTCGACGAGCCGACCAACCACCTGGATATCGCGACAAAGGAAATGCTGATCGAGGCATTGTCGCAGTATGAGGGGACGATGCTGTTCGTCTCGCACGACCGCCACTTCCTCGCCGCGCTCAGCAACCGCGTGCTGGAGCTGACGCCCGAGGGCGTCCACGCCTATGGCGGTGGCTACACCGAATATGTGGCGCGCACCGGCCAGGAAGCACCGGGCCTCCGGGGCTAGAGCGGCCCCTCTCCTCTGAGCGGAGACGGGAAGACGAGGCGATCTCATGGCGACCAAGGTCGCTAAATTGCGATGCTTCGCCAAAATCGGATGTTGATCGTCTTGCTCTAGCTTTGCTTTGCGAGGGCAGGGGCAATTTCCAGATGTTCGGCTATTTCGACACGATGCTGCGGTACTTCGAGTTCACAGGGCGCTCTTCGCGGACCCAATACTGGGTGTATACGCTGGTCTCGCTGCTCCTGCTGTTCGGCGCGCTCTATGTCGACATTGCCATGCTCGGGTACTTTCGGCCGGGCGTCAGTGGCCTGGGGCCGCTGACGCTGTTCTGCGTCTTCATCCACGTCGTGCCGAACATCACCGTGACGGTGCGGCGGCTGCATGACAGCGGGCGCTCCGGCTGGTGGTACTGGATCAGCCTGGTGCCGTTCATCGGCGGCATCTGGCTGCTGGTGCTGATGTGCTTCGGGCCCGACGGCTATGGCGCCAACGCGTACGGCGACGACCCGCGCGAGACCAGCACGTGGGCGCCCCGCGCCAAGGCCGTCCCGCTCAGCCGGGCGCAGGCGTTTGTCGCCGACATGGACGCCCGCCGACGCGCCCGCGGCCCCTGGTCGCCAAGTTCGGAAAGCTAGGTCGCGATCCCGTGCACCGGCGGCAGCGCTGCTGGCAGCTCTGTGTCGCCGAGCCGGGCCCTCAGTTCGATCTCGAGGTCGCGGCTGATCTGTGAGATCGGCACGTCGTTGGCATTGCCCTCGAACGGGTTCGAGGTGCTCTCGCCGACGAGGTCGAGCGCAAAGTACATCCAGCCGATCAGCACGCTGAACGGCACGCTCAGCCACAGCATCACCGTACCCAGCACGCCGTCGGAGCCGCCCATGGCTGCGAAGGTCGGCACCACGCCGAATGGCAGGAGCGTTGCGAAGATGACGACGAAGATGGCGCTGACCACGGCATATTGCCGGGGGTAGGGCGTGTTCTTGATCCGATCGCAGCGCGCCTGCTGGTCGTGACAATCACGCAGGAGCTTCATCAGCTCGGAATAGACCTGCGTCGGGACAGCGCTTTGCTTCAGCAACGCGTTGATTTCTTCGCCCTGCAGCTGCAGCAGCGCCAGCGCCGGCTGCGGCCGGGCCGCGATGGCATCCGCCTCCGCGCCGAGCAACGGCGCCAGCGCCTGTGGCAGCGTCGTGAGATCTTCCTGGATCTGGTAGTAGCGCCGCCGGAACGCCCGGTTGGCACCCTGGCTCACCGTCTCCCATGGCATTGGCCGGCGCAGCGAGTAGCGCAGCGCCGTCAACCAGGCGAGGTGGCGGAGGATCACCCGGCGCGCCGCCTCCTTGTCGAGGAAATCGCAGCTCAGCGTCGCCAGCAGCCGGCTGATCGCGGCGATCTGGGCGAAGGCCTGCAACGCATCGGAGCTGCGCTGCAGCACCTGGCCGTTCTTGAACCCGGCGACCAGCGCCACGCTGGTGCCGAGCACCGCGACGATCGGCCAGGGGATGGAGAACCCGGCCAGCGGCGGCAGGCTGTAGGCCGCCACCGCCACGAGGCTGACGATCAGGACATAGAGCGCACCGCGCCGCGACCAGACCGCGAAATCCAGCAACCGGTAGGAACGTCCGACATGCATCAGCGGCGACTCCGAGATTCGAAGCCGCCATTATTGCACGCGCGAAATGGAAGCGCCGCTGGCGAGGCGCTTAGCCGATCACCTTCCACTGCTCGTCGCGCGGGCCGGTGGGGCGGAAGTCGTAGCGGTCGAGCCCGAGGCCGTGCAGCGTCGCACGTTCGATCAGCGAGAACTCGGCCGGGTCGTCGCGGTTGAAGTTCATCGGGTCCTTCAGCACCACCGGCGGGTTGGTCATGAAGCGCACATTGGGCGAATGGTTGTTCGACGAAGCGTGCAGCATGTAGGGGTGGAGGATGATGAAGTCGCCGACCTCGCCGGTGACTTCGACGAACTCCTCGCACTTGTCGATCAGGTGGCCGAAGTCGAAGGACGGATCGACCCCCTCCGGATGGTCGGCCAGGTAGCGCGCCACGTGCTTGATCGAGTCGGGCGCAATGAAGGTGCCGCCGCCCTTGTGGCCGACATTGGACCAGTAGACGACGGTCAACAGGCCCTGTTCGCGGCTATCGAGGAAGTGGCGGAAGAAGCTGCCATCCTTGTGCCAGCCGCCGGCTTCCGGCGAGGGCTTCATCCACGGCTTGTCGGCGCCGCGGCGGAAGTTGACGATGAAGGCATCCGACCACTCGGTGGAATCGATGGTGGTGAAGTGCTGCGACTCGATCTCCATCACCTTGTGATCGATGCGGTCTTCGCCGCCGGTCACGTCACAAAGCGCCCCCCAGGCCCTGGGCGAGATATCCTTGATCGCCGCAATGTTGTTGCGGTCCATCCAGACGATGTCCTTCTTCCAGGTCGAGCGGTCGACCGGGTCATAACCCAGCCGCGTGTACGCCTCAGCCGTCCATTTCCTGGCCAGCTCCGGATCGAGGCAGCCTTTGACGAGCACATAGCCCTTTTCGACAAAGTGCTGCGCCTGCTCTGGAGTGAGCACCTGGAGTTTGTGAGGCATGGGATGTTCCTACGGGATGTGACAGCTCAGTCCGCGGGCGCGGTATGGTAGTATGTTAAGCACGGATTTTGCGGCGAGTGGAGCCCTGCCATTCGTCGGATAGCAGCTGATGCGTGCTTACCATCCGCAGCGTTTGGCTATCGCTGGCTCCGCCCCTGTTGAAACGCCTCCGCCACGAACTCGGCGATGAACTCGACATCCTCCGACCAGGTCTCGCGAAGCGCCGCCACCGACAGCGTTCGCGCCTCGATAGGTGGCGCCGCAGCGTAACGCACTACCCTCGCGGCGAGTTCTGGACTGAGCAGTGCCGGGGTGATCACTGCGAAGCCGAGGCCTGCCGCCACCAGTTCAGAGATCACCGACAGCGAGTTGCAGACGCTCAGCGATTTAGGTGCCTCCCGGCCGGTATCGAACCAGGCACGGATGGTCCGTCCGATGGTCGATTGCGCCGGCTGCGTGAAGATCGCCTCGTCTCTGAGGTCCGCCGGATGCAGCACCTGGCCGGCCAGCCGATGACCCACCGGGCCCACCCACGCCAGGTCGATCTGCCCCAGCGCCCGCGATATGGCGCCTTCCACGTTGGTGCTGTCGTTGCTGATCACCACGTCGAGCTGGCGCTCTTCGAGCTGCCGGATCAAAGCGGCGCCCACGTCGACTGCCAGCTCGACCCGCAGTTGTGGCCGCCGCAGCTTCAGCGCCCCGATCAGCCCAGGCAGCGCCAGGTGCGCCACCGTCTCCACCACGCCGAGCCGCAGCAGCCCGCGGAGCTTTCCCGACCCGGCCTCGTCATGGATCTCGCGCGCCAGCGTCAGCATCTGTTCGGCCTGGTTCTGGATGGCTCGGCCCGCTTCAGTCAGTCGGGCCCGCCCGCCCCAACGGTCGAACAGCGCCGTCCCCAGTTCCAGTTCGAGCTCGCGGATGCGACCGGAGACCGATGGCTGCGTGACGTTGAGCTGCCGCGCCGCGGCGTGAAAGCTGCCCAGCCGGCTGATCCAGTAGAAGGTTTCAATCTGGGCGAGGGTCAGACGCATGATAGGCAAAGCCTATCAATCTGGCGCCAACTATCAATTGGAACTGATCGCTCGCACCTGACTAGACTTCGTCCACTGTTCGAGACGGAGATCAGCCTTGGCCTATCACGTTGGCATCGATATCGGCGGCACCTTCACCGACATCGCCTTGGTCGACGCCGCCGGCACGGTGTCGATCCGCAAGGTGGCGTCGACGCCGGACGATTACAGTCGCGGCATTGCTGATGGGCTCGCGACACTGATCGGCGAGCTCGGCATCGTGCCGGCCGAGATCTCCGCGATCGTCCACGCCACCACCGTTGCCACCAACACCATCCTCGAGTTCAAGGGCGCCCGCACCGGGCTTGTTACCACCCGCGGTTTTCGCGACGTGCTGGAGCTGCGGCGCTTGCGCATCCCGGTGCTTTACGACCTGCAATATGACAAGCCGCCGCCGCTGGTGCCGCGCCAGCGCCGGCTCGAGATCAGCGAGCGGATGAGGCCCGACGGTACGGTTCGCGTGCCGCTTGATGAGGCCGAGGTCCGTAACGCCGGCCAGCGCTTCCGCGCCGCGGGCATCGAGTCGGTGGCGATCAGCTACCTGCACGCCTATGCCAACCCGGAGCACGAGATCCGCACCGAGGCGATCCTGCGTGAGGAACTCGGCGACAGCGTCTACATCACTCGCGGCTCGGAAATCCTGCCCGAGATCCGCGAGTATGAGCGCACTTCGACCGCGGTGGTGAACGCCTATGTCGGTCCGGTGATCCGTTCCTATGCCGATGCGCTGGCCGGCCGGCTCGCCGCCATCGGTGTCACCGCGCCGATCGAGATGATGCATTCGGGCGGCGGCATCATGCGGCTCGCCGCATCGGTGAAGCGCGCCGCCTCGCTGGTCGAATCGGGCCCGGCCGCCGGCGTCATCGCCTGCGCCCGGCTGGTGCGCGGCGAGGGGCGGGGGGCCAACATCATTTCGTTCGACATGGGCGGCACTACCGCCAAGGCCGCGCTGATCGAGAACGGCGAAGCGGCTCGCACCGACGAGTACGAAGTGGGCGCCGGCATCAACCTCTCCAGCAGACTGGTGAAGGGCGGCGGTTATCCGATCAAGATGCCGTTCATCGACGTGTCGGAGATCGGCGCCGGCGGCGGCAGCCTTGTGGTGCTGGACCGGCAAGGGCGCGTCACCGTCGGGCCGGAAAGCGCCGGCGCCATGCCGGGTCCGGTCGCCTATGGCCGCGGCGGTACGCGCGCCACCCTGACCGACGTGTTCGTCACGCTCGGCTACATCAACGACACGACGCTCGCCGGTGGCAGCATCGCCGTCGATGCCGAGGGGGCGCGCAACGCGCTCCGCACCCAGATCGCCGAGCCACTTGGCCAGGATCTGCTGACCACTGCGCGGGGCGTGCTGACGCTTGCGGTTTCGACCATGACCCGGGCGGTGAAAGCCGTTTCCACCTATCGCGGTCGCGACCCGCGCGATTTCAGCCTCGTCGCCTTCGGCGGCAATGGCCCGGTGGTCGCTGCCGATATCGCCGCGGCGCTCGGCATCCGCCACATTATCGTGCCGGTGGCCGCCGGCGTGTTCAGTGGTTCGGGGCTGCTGCGCTCCGATGTGGAGCAGGAGTTCGTGCAGCCGCTGCTGGCCGACACCGTGGCGATCAGCCCCGCGATGCTGGCCGACCTGAAGGCCGAGTTGAGTATCCGGGCCCGGGCGGCGCTCGCTGCCGATGGTTACGATGCCGCCAGCGCCGAGTTCCGCTACAGCGCCGATCTCCGCTATTTCGGCCAGGCCTATGAGTTGAACATTGCCGACCGAACCGGCGAGGTCGCTGACCTGGTCGAGGGCTTCCACACCGAGCACGAGCGCACCTATGGCCACCGCTCCAGCGCCGATCCGGTGCAGCTGGTGAACCTTCGCCTTACCGTGCGTGTACCTGTCGCCTCGGAGATCGTGCGCTATGCGCCGGCTCCGGCATTCGAACGACGCGACCGGCTGGTGGCCTTCGGCGCCACGCCGGTAATGACCCCGGTGATCGGCCGCGAGGCGCTGGGCTTGAGCCTGCGGCCCGGGCCCTTCATCATCGAGGATTACGACTGCACCTGCGTGATCCCGCCAAATGCGTCCGCTCGGCTCGATGCGGCCGGCAACATCGAAATCGAGGTCAGCCAACCATGAGCCGCGTCGATCCCATCACCCTCGAGGTCATCCGCAACGGCCTGGCTTCGATCGCCGACGAAATGGCGCTGATCGTCATGCGCAGCGCCTATTCCCCCGTAGTGCGCGACATCATGGATTACTCGACGGCGCTCTGCGACCCCCAGGGACGGGTGATCGCCCAGGGACTGACACTGCCGATCCAGCTCTGCTCGTTCCCGCGCGTCATGCGCTTCATCGAAGAAAAGTTCGGTGCCGACCTGAGCCCCGGCGACGTGCTGATCACCAACGACCCCTACAGCGCCGGTGGCCAGCACCTCCCCGATATCTACGTGATCAAGCCGATTTTTCAGGGGACGGCGCTCGCCGGCTATGCGGCGACCGTCGCCCACCATACCGATCTCGGCGGCATCGTGCCCGGGAGCGTTGCGATCTATGCCACCGAGATCCAGCAGGAGGGGCTGCGGCTGCCGCTGCTGAAGCTCTACGCCGCGGGCGAGCCCAATGCGACGCTGTTCGAGCTGATCCAGTCCAACACCCGCCAGCCGGTGGAGGTGCTGGGCGATTTGCGGGCGCAAATTGCTGCCTGCACCACCGCCGAGCGCGGCCTGCTGCAACTGGTCGAGCGCTATGGCGCCGCCGAGCTGGCGCTCTATGTCGAGGCGTTGCACGCGCATGCCGAACAGATGATGCGCGACACCATCCGCGAGCTGCCCAACGGCGTCTATGTCGGCGAGGATTACCTCGACGGCATCGGCGAGGCGCCCGAGCCGATCCGCATCCGGGCCACCGTGACCGTCATGGATGACAGCATCGACATCGACTTCGAGGGCACCTCGAGCCAGGTGGCGGCGAGCATCAACTGCCCGATTTCGCTCCCCGAGTCCGCCGCCTTCACTGCGATCCGCTGTCTGTCGCGCCGCGATATCCCAAATTGCGATGGCTACCTGAAGCCGATCACCGTCCGGGCGCCCGAGGGGTGCCTGCTCAACCCGGTCTACCCGGCCGCCTGTGGGGCGCGTGGCGTCGTCGGCTATCGGGTGTTCGACACCATCATGCAGGCACTGGCCCAGGTGGTGCCCGAACGCGCCATTGCCGGCTCGGAAGGCGGGCCGTTCCTGATGGCAGCGGGCGGCACGTACCAAGGCCGACAATATGTGCTCAACGAGATGCTGGTGGGCACCTGGGGGGCGCGTGCCGATCGTGACGGCATCGAGGGGATCTCCAACCCGGCGGCCAACCTCTCCAACCAACCGATCGAGATGATCGAGGCCGAGATGCCGGTCGAGGTGCTGCGCTACGGCTTCGTCACCGATTCCGGCGGGGCAGGGCGCCATCGCGGCGGCCTCGCCTTCACCCGCGAGTTCAGGTTCCTGCAGCCCACCGGTTTCAACCTGCGCGGCGATCGCCGCGACCACCCGCCCTACGGGCTGGAAGGCGGCGGCACCGGTGGACCGTCGGCGCATGTGCATATCGCCGCCGATGGCAGCGAGAAACTGCTGCCCACCATGCCGATGCGTGGCTTCGCCGCTGCCGCCGGCGACGTATTCCGCCTCGTCGGGGCAGGCGGCGGAGGCTATGGCGACGCGCTCGAACGCGAACCCGAGCGGGTGCTCGCCGATGTGGTGGCCGAGAAGGTCAGCATCGATGGCGCGGCGCGCGACTACGGCGTCGTCATCGGCGACGATCTCGGGCTCGACCTCGGCGCCACGCAAAGCCTCCGCGCCGCCCGTCGCGCCGGAGTGGTGCGATGAAACGCGGGGTCGCCGGTCTCAACGAAGCGTTGCTCGGACAGCCGGGCAGCCGGGCCCGGCTCGAAACGCCGGCGCTGTTGCTCGATGCCGATCGCTTCGAGACGAGCCTCGATCGCCTGGCGCAACTGGCCCGGCTCACCGGCATGGGACTGCGCCCGCACGCCAAATCGCACAAATGCGCAGCGATCGCCGAACGCCAGATAGCGGCCGGCGCGCTGGGCATTGCCTGCGCCAAGCCGGGCGAGCTGCTGGCCCTGTTCGAGGCCGGGCTGACGAAACTGATGCTGACTGCGCCGGTGTCGAGCCGGTTGAAGATCGACCGGTTGACCGCCGCCGCGGCACGTGGGCTTGAGCTGATCGTGGTGGTCGACCGACTGGAGCTGGTCGCGGCGTTCGGGGCGTCGGCCCGCGCCGCCGGCACGCATGTCGCGGTGCTGGTCGATTGCGACACCGGGCTCGGCCGCACCGGGGTGACCGAGGCGGAGGAGGCGGTTTCCCTGGCTCGCGCCATTACCACCGAGACTGGGCTCGTCTATGCCGGAGTGCAGGCCTATGCCGGAAAGGTGCAGCACGTCTTCGATCACCAGGAGCGCCGCGCTGCCAACGACCTCGCCAACGCGCGGCTCACGCCCATCCTCGTCGGCCTTCGCGCCGCCGGGCTGGCGCCGGCGATCGTCAGTGGTGGTGGCACCGGCAGCCACCTCCTGGATTTCTCGGATGGCATCCTCACCGAAGTGCAGGCCGGCTCCTACGTGCTGATGGACGAAGGCTACCGCCCGGTGGATTTCCACGGCACTGGCGAGCCGGTATTCGATTTCGCCATGTTGGTAGTCGTCAGCGTCATCGGCCACAGCGCCAATGGCGAGGCGATCGTCGATGGCGGTTCAAAGAGCTTCGCCGTCGATGGCCCGCCACCGCGCGTCTATCGCGATGGCGTCGAGATCGGCACCATCGCCTGGGCCGGCGACGAGTTCGGCCGGGTGAAGACCTACGACGGCATCGCCCCACCCCCTGCTGGCGCTCGGCTCGAATGCACCGTGCCGCATTGCGACCCGACGGCCAACCTCCACGACTTCATCCACGTGGTGCGTGGAGAGAGGTTGGAAGCGATCTGGCCGATCGAGGCGCGCGGGTTGTCGGATTAAGAGGGCGGAACGGGCGCGGCAAGGCGTCCCCGCAGCACCTTGATGATCGCACTATGCTGCTTGTCGCCTAACCCAAGATCCCGAGCGCGCGCGAACAGAGCGGCAGCAAGTCGCGCAAACTCGGCCTCCGCGCCGGTAGCGTCGGCGAGTTCAGCGAGCCAGCGCAGGTCTCCGGCTATGGTCTTTACCGTGCTCTCTGCCTCGTCAAACGCTTCTGCGGCTATGGCACGCCCCATGCGTTGCATATCGGTCGCGAGGATCGGCCCCATGCTCGCCAGCGTGTCGCCAAGCATCGCCGGATCGAGACCTTCGGTCTCTAGTACCGCGGCACCCTGGGCAAAGCCGATCCAATGCCCAGCGAAGTAGGCCAATCCCGCGTTGGCGTAGGCTTTGGCGTGGCCGACATCTGGCCCGACATGCGCTAGCTGGCCGCCCATCAGGTCGAGCAGCGGACGCGCCGCTGCAAAATCGTCGGCGTTGCCGGCGAGGGTGAATGAAGCATCGGGTGAGCCGACCTGCCGTGGCCAGGCGCCGATAGCGCCGTCGAGATACCGCCCTCCCGCCTGGCGAATCTTGGTCTCCAAAGCTCGGGCCTGCGCCGGTGTTCCCGAAGCGAACTGGACGATGAGCCTGCCGTGGAGGGCACGCGTCGTGCCCTCGAGCAGCGCCATCGTTGCAGGGTAGTCGCTCACGCAGAGCAGCGCAGCCGGGCTCGCCTCGATGGCCGCACGAGCAGAGACGGCGGCCGTTGCTCCCCGCTCGACCAGCGGCCTCACCTTGGCGTCACTGCGGTTCCACACCGTCACAGCCAGGCCCGCTGCAAGCAGGGTCCGTGCAATCGCGCTGCCCATATCGCCCACGCCAATGACACTCACATCGCTCATTCTTGACGCTCCGTCGCCAGAAAACTACAATACGTAAGTTACATAATGTAGGTTAACTCGAGAGGCAAGTGGGGATGGCACGCCTGAGCAAGGAGGATCGTCGCCAGCAACTGCTCGACGTCGCCCTGAGGATCGTTCGAGAGGAGGGTGCCGATGCGCTGACGCTGGTCTCGTTGGCGCTGCGGGCCGATGTCAGCAGGCCGGTGACCTACGAGCATTTCGGCACGCGGCCCGGCCTTCTGCTGGCCCTCTACGAGCGGCTCGAGCGCGCCTATGTCGACGCTTTGCGCGAGGCACTGGCCGCCGCTCCCCGCTCGCTCTCCGCCCTGGCGGCGCTGATGAGCTCGGCGTATTTCGGTTGCCTTGTCGACGCCGGAGTAGAAGGGCCGGCCCTCTCGGCCGCTCTGCAGGGCAGCGAAGAGATGGCCGCGCAGCAGCTGGCGATGCGCGACGAGTATGTCGAGGTGATGCAAGGCGAACTGCAGCCGTTGACGGACCTCCCCGGCGATGAGCTTCGCTTGTGCTGCATCGGGCTGCTCGGCGCCGCCGAGGCGATGGCCCGTGAGCAGCAGGGCGGGCGTGTCGATCTCGACGCGGCCACTCGAGCCTTCACTACGCTGATCGAGCGCGCCGTCGAACGGCCCGTGGGCTGATCACGCCAACGCATCCGGGCAGCCCCATCCGCCTCGGAGGCAAACTAGCCCCCTTGACACCGCCACCCCACCACCCGCATAACTCCGCACCTAACTTGGAGCACGATCCGTGCAGAAGCTTATCGTAGTAGTGGGGCGCATCGAGCACGTGGGGTAAATCCCTGCGAGGGTCGGTGCGCTCGTTCGAAGGTCCCTAACGGGGCCTTTTTTGTTGCCGAATTTCCGCCGGAGACGGCGTAGCGAATAGAAGACCGGCAGAGCCCGGGGGAGTTATGAGAAAATGGCCGAGCAGATGACAGGCGCGGAGATGGTGATCCAGGCCCTGGTCGATAACGGGGTGGAGCACATCTTCGGCTATCCCGGCGGGGCGGCGTTGCCGATCTATGATGCGATGTTCCAGCAGGACAAGGTGCAGCACATCCTCGTCCGCCACGAGCAGGGCGCCACCCACATGGCCGAGGGCTATGCGCGTTCGACCGGCAAGGTCGGCGTCGTGCTGGTGACCTCGGGTCCGGGGGCGACCAACGCGGTCACTGGCCTCACCGACGCGCTGATGGACTCGATCCCGCTGGTCTGCATCACGGCACAGGTGCCGACGACGCTGATCGGCTCGGACGCCTTCCAGGAATGCGACACCGTCGGCATCACCCGCTCGTGCACCAAGCACAATTACCTGGTGAAGAACGTCAACGACCTGCCGCGGGTCATGCACGAGGCGTTCCACATCGCCAATTCGGGCCGCCCCGGTCCGGTGCTGGTTGATATCCCCAAGGACGTGCAGTTCGCCCTCGGCACCTATCTCGGCATCGACGAAATCGGGCCGAGCCGCCACAAGAGCTACCACCCAGCCACGGCGGGCGACAGCAAGGCCATCGAGGCGGCCGTCGATATGATGCTGAAGGCCGAGCGGCCGATCTTCTATACCGGCGGCGGCATCATCAACTCGGGGCCGGAAGCTTCCGAGAAGCTGCGCGAGCTGGCCGAACTGACCGGCTTTCCGGTGACCTCGACGCTGATGGGGCTGGGCGCCTTCCCGGGCTCCAACCCGCAGTGGATGGGGATGCTCGGCATGCACGGCACCTACGAAGCCAACATGGCGATGCATGATTGCGACCTGATGATCAATATCGGGGCGCGGTTCGACGACCGGATCACCGGGCGCATCGATGCGTTCTCGCCGGGCTCGACCCGCATTCACGTCGATATCGACCCGTCCTCGATCGGCAAGAACGTCCGCACCGATCTCGCCATCGTCGGCGATAGCGGGCTGGTTATGGAAGAGATGGTCCGCATCTGGCGCACCAAGACCAACCAGCCGCGCACCGAGGCGATCGCGCCGTGGTGGCAGCAGATCGAGGGCTGGCGCGCTAAGCACTCGCTGGGCTTCAAGAACTCGACCACCACGATCAAGCCGCAGCACGCCATCCAGCGCCTCTACGAGGCGACCAAAGGACGGGATGTCTACATCACCACCGAAGTCGGCCAGCACCAGATGTGGGCGGCGCAGCATTTCCCGTTCGAAATGCCGAACCGCTGGATGACCTCGGGTGGCCTCGGCACCATGGGCTACGGCCTGCCGGCAGCCGTCGGCGTGCAGGTGGCGCACCCGGATGCGCTGGTCATCGACATCGCCGGTGAGGCGAGCGTGCAGATGACCATGCAGGAGATGTCGACCGCGGTGCAGTATGGGTTGCCGATCAAGGTGTTCATCCTCAACAATGAGCGGATGGGCATGGTCCGGCAGTGGCAGGACCTGCTGCATGGCGGGCGCTATGCGCACTCCTACAGCGAGAGCCTGCCCGATTTCGTCAAGCTGGCCGAAGCCTATGGCGGCAAGGGCATCCGCTGTTCCGATCCGGCGCTGCTCGATGCGGCCATCCAGGAGATGCTCGATTACGACGGCCCGGTGCTGTTCGACTGCCTGGTCGAAAAGCACGAGAACTGCCTGCCGATGATCCCGTCGGGCAAGCCGCACAACGAGATGATCCTGCCCGATTTCGAGGACGATATCGGCGCGGTGATCGACGAAAAAGGCCGGCAGCTGGTTTGAGGAGTTAGAACCATGAACGCACATTTGCAGCCGAGCGGTTCGGCATACTTCCTCGCCGCAGAAACCCAGGTTCCTGAGCGGCACACGCTGAGCGTGCTGGTCGATAACGAACCGGGCATTCTCGCCCGGATCGTCGGGCTGTTCGCCGCCCGCGGCTATAATATCGACAGTCTCACGGTCTCAGAGACTGAGCACGAGAAGGGTCTAAGCCGTATCACCGTGGTGACGGTTGCGACGCCCAAGGTGCTGACCCAGATCAAGCTGCAGCTCGAGCGGCTGATCCCGGTGCACCGGGTGCATGACCTCACCAGCGAGGGGAAATCCTTGGAGCGCGAGCTGGCGCTGATCAAGGTCGGCGGCTCGGGCGAGCCGCGCGCCGAGGCGCTGCGCCTCGCCGATGCGTTCCGCGCCCAGATTGTCGATGCCACCACCGAGAGCTTCGTCTTCGAAGTGACCGGCAAGCCATCGAAGATCGACAGCTTTATCGCACTGATGGTGCCGCTGGGGCTGATCGAAGTGGTGCGCACCGGGCTCGCCGCGATCTCGCGTGGGCCGGAAGGCATGTGACGTCCGTCGCAAGGGCAGGGCAATCAATGTGATGAGCCTCCGGCCCTGAAGTAGTGGCCTTCTCCCCTTGTGGGAGAAGGTGGCCGAAGGCCGGATGAGGGGTTTCTCTCCGCGCACTCTGTCGCTCGTCGCTTCGCTCCGATCGCGCAACCTTCGGTTGCGATACCCCTCATCCGCCCTTCGGGCACCTTCTCCCACAAGGGGAGAAGGCCACCGCTTCACGGCCGGTGGCTGTTTCTGGCCCCCGCCGCGCGACCGCCCCCGCTCAGTCGAGCGGGATCAGTTCGGCCATGCTGCCGATGTCGTGACCGCCCCGGCCGGTGGCCACCGCCTTTTGCAACAGCCGCTGCATCGGCTCGATCAGGTCGGTCGAGAGTTTTCGCGCCCGGCTGGCATCGATCAGGTTGACATAGGCGGCGTCCTGCATGGCGAGGTTGGAGGCGACGTTGCGGCCGTAATCGGCGGCATCGATCTGTCGTGCCATCTCCGGCAGGCTCGCTTGCATCGCCGTGAGCCAGGCTTGCGCCATCTCGACGAAGTCGGCTGCCGCAATCCCGTCGGCCCGGAGCAGCGCAGTGCCCTGCAGGTAGCCGCCGAACATGCCGTACATCGCGGTGAGCAGCGCCAGGTCGTAGAGCGCGGCGTGGCCGGGATCGCCACCGAGGTAGCGGCTGGAGCCGAAGCTCGCCAGAACGTCATGCGCTGTCGCCCGGGCGGTCGCTGAGCCGCTGGTGAGGATCAGCGTCTCCGGCCGGCCGATCATCGGCGGAATGGCCATGATGCCGCCGTCGAGGTAGTCGACGCCTTCCGCTTCGGCCCAGGCCGCCAGCCCGCGCGCCTGCTCCGGCGTACCGTTGGTGAGGTTGAGAATGGTCTTGCCGCGGAGCGTCGCGCCGGCGGCGTCGAGCACGGCGCGCACCGAGGGATAGTCGAGCAGGCAGATGACCATGAGGTCGGCCGCGGCGATGGCGCTGCTGCTGTCTGCCGCGGCGGTGGCTCCCTGCGCCACCAGGGGCTCGGCACGTGCCGGCGTGCGGTTCCACACCGTGACATCGAGGTTCGCGGCGAGGGCGGTGCGGGCGAGCGCACTGCCCATCGCGCCGAGGCCGAGGAAGGTGATCTTTCGGGTCATCTGCTGCTCCGTTGCTTGGTGCCGCAGAAGGTAGGTCTGGCTTTCTTTCCCGCAAGAACCTACAATAAAGTCAGGTACTTACCAAAAAGTCAGTAGGAGCTGAGAGATGCAGCAGGTTCCCTATGTCTGCGGGCTGGCCCCGGCGATCGATGTGATCAGCGGCAAGTGGAAAGCCCTGCTGCTCTGGGCCATCGCCGAAAAACCCTGCCGCTTCGGCGAGCTGAAGCGCGCCGTTCCCGGCATCACCGAGAAGATGCTGATCCAGCATCTGCGCGAACTCGAGGCCGACGGCATCGTGCACCGCGAGGTGTTCCACGAGATTCCACCCAAGGTGGTGTATTCGGCGACCGAACTGGGCGCTTCGCTCAACAAGGCGCTGGAGCCGCTGGGCGCCTGGGGGGATGCGCATATCACCGAGATCAGCGCGAGGCGGCAGCGCAAGGCATCGGCGATTTCGCATGGGACGGAAAGCATGTAGAAGGTCTGGGCCGGGAGCGATCCCGGCTTTTCTTCGAGGGGAAGTCACCAGTGTCGTTCGCATCGCACCCGTTCCGCGGGCCCTTGTTCATGGTCATCGCGACCTGTTCGTATGTGATCAACGACACGCTGATGAAACTCGCCACCGAGGGGCTGCCACCCTACCAGGTGCTGATGCTGCGCGGGTGCGCCGGCCTCATCTGGGGGCTGCCGCTGATGCTGGCGCTGGGCTACGGCCGGCAGCTGCCGCTGGTGTTCGAGCGGCGGGTCTTGGCGCGTAACCTCGCCGAGACCGTGGCGATCCTCTGCTACGTCGTGGCGCTCGCCAACATGCCGATCGCCGATGCCTCGGCGCTGGGGCAGATCACCCCGCTGCTGGTGCTGCTCGGCGCCTCCATCCTGTTCCGCGAACGGATCGGCGGAGTGCGGATGGCGCTGATCGGTATCGGCTTCATCGGCGCCATCATGGTGGCGCAGCCGACCATGCAGGGGATCTCGATCTATGCCGTGCTGGCGCTGGCCAATGCGGTGCTCTGTGCGGTGCGCGATCTCGCCGGGCGGCGGATCGCAGCCGAGGTGCCGGGGATGATCGTCGCCATGTCGGCAATAATCGTGGTGCTGCTCGGGGCAGGGGCGATGCACCTCTTGACCGAGCAATGGGTGGTGCCTCAGACGCACCACCTGCTGTTGCTTGCCGGCGCCGGGCTGTTCCTGATCTTCGGCCACTTTTTCATCTTCATGGCCTACCGCGTCGGGCCGACCGGCGTCGTCGCGCCGTTCTACTACTTCTTCACCTTCTGGGCGGTGCTGTCGGGCCTCGTAGTGTTCGGTCAGTTCCCGAACCTCCTCGCCATCAGCGGCATCGTGCTGGTGGTGGCCGCCGGCCTCATCATCGTGGTGCTCGATGAGCGCAAACGCCGGCTGGTGCCGGTGGCGTGATGCCGGCCCGCGCCGCGCGAGGCCATCTCCGCCGCTGATCGGGCTCATCAAAACGTTCGATTGGCCCGGTGGCATCCGATGGGGTAAGCCTCCGCCCAGTTCTGCCAAGGTCCCGCGATGACTCATCTCAGCGTCAATCTCAATGCCGTCGCCATGCTGCGCAACCGGCGCTCCGTGCCCTGGCCGAGCGTTACCGGTATTGCCCGCATCGCGCTCGATGCCGGTGCCGACGGCATCACCGTGCATCCGCGGCCCGACGAGCGGCACATCCGGCGCACCGACGTGTTCGAGCTGGTGACCCTGCTGCGCCAGGATTATCCGGGCCGCGAGTTCAACATCGAAGGCTACCCGACCGAGGATTTCCTCACCCTGGTCGAGCGCGCCGCGCCGGACCAGGTGACGTTCGTGCCCGACGATCCCCTGCAATCGACCTCGGATCACGGCTGGAACATCGAGGCCAATCGCGCCGTGCTGACGCCAGCGATCGAGCGGATGAAGAAGGCCGGCATCCGGGTGTCGCTGTTCATCAACGCCGACCCCGCGGCGCCGGCGGCGGCGGCCAATGTCGGGGCGGATCGGGTCGAGCTCTATACCGGCCCGTACGGCGGGTCGCTGAAGCCTGAGGTGCAAGCGGTACATCTCGACGCGCTGCGCGAGACCGCGGATGCGGCGCGCGCCGCCGGGCACAATGCACGGCCGGGGCAGGGTGGGTTGCTGGTCAATGCCGGGCACGACCTCAACCTCGTCAACCTGCCGCCGCTGAAGCACGCGATCCCCGACCTCGCCGAGGTCTCGATCGGCCATGCGATCACTGCGGACGCGCTGATCTATGGCATGGCCGAGACGGTGCGGCACTACAAGATCGCCTGCGCCTGATGGCCACAGCATGTCGCCCGAAAGTGGGTGCCGGTTTCGTGACAGAGACATGCGTAAAAACAAAAGCTAAGGCGCAGAGAGCGAATCTGAAAGATCGCGACGCGCTTTAGGGCCGGCCGCGGAAAGTGAAGGTGTGGTCCTCGCAGAGGCGGGCCCGGTAGGAGTATTCCTTGCCGGCGGTCGACAGCAGTTTCAGATCGACCACGCATTTGTCGACGCCGTCCTCGAGCATGAACTGCATCTTGCCCTTTGGTTCGATGGTTTTGCCGCGCAGCCGCTCGGCGCCCCAGTCGGTGCCCATGATCTCGATATAGAGTTTGTCGATGGTCACCGTCGAAGCGTTCTTCACCCAGAGCCGCAGCGGCGGCCCGGCCGCTGCAGTGGTCGCGAACAATGTCATGGCGAGCACGGCCGTGGCGACTAGCTTCATCTCAAATCCCCCAAAACAATGGGCGGACACTGATCTGGCTACGTGCAAGGCGCAACCGCGACAACCAGGCGTGGTGAACGCCGCAGCCCAACTGGGCGCTTTCGCGCATATATTAACGGGCAACCTGCGGTCGGCCGTCAAATCCGACTTAACTACCGCCATTGCCGCTTATTTCGCTTCAACGGTGGATGGACCAAGTTGGAGCCTTTCACGGATTGGGCGGGTTGCCATATGGCTTTGAGAGCAGTTGCATACGAGCAGGCGATGAGCGACCCGATCAACGAAGCCCTGGTGCTCTACACCGGTTTCGGCAACTCGCCGTTCCCGCGGGCCAAGACCCCGCATCTGGTGCAACGCTTCGGTGAAGCCGAAGGCACTGAGTTGAAGCAGCGTATCCTCGGCCTGCTCGAGGAGCTGCAGCAGCCCGTCGACGGGCTGGAGAAGCGCTCGAAGAAAAGTCTCACCGAGCGCGCCATCGAACAGCTGCAGCCCAAGCACCCCGAGCTGGATGAGTCCGGGCTCAAGGCGCTGGCCTGGACCTATTCGTTCGGCCTGCGCTGACACGCTTCCGTTATCGGTTGTTCGATAATCGCGAACGCTGCATTTCGCGCCCGGTGCGAATGGGCAGCGTTGGCCGACGCACGCCCGACCCCGGGTCGCGAAACCGCCGGAACTGCTTCACTCACAACGCTGTAACCCCACGAACAGGGATGTAACCGGGGCTGGATTGTGTGCCTTCGCTTCATCGAGGTGCCTGCTTGTGCGGCACCACCTTGGGCACTTATTTGCCGCTAGTCACATTTTGATACTGGAGTGCAGCAAATGTCCAAACCCAAGATTGCCGTGATCATCAGCTCGATCCGCCCGACCCGCTTCGGCGACAAGCCGGCCAGCTGGATTGCCGGCCACGTCGCCGCCCGCGGTGATGTCGATGTCGAGATCGTCGACCTGAAGGATTACCCGCTTCCGCTGTTCGATGCGGCCGCGTCCGACTTCTGGATGCCGACCCCGAACGAGATCGCCGCCAAGTGGCAGGCCAAGCTCAATGAGTTCGACGGCTACATCGTCGTCACCGCCGAGTATAACCGCTCGATCACCGGTGCGCTGAAGAACGCTATCGACTGGGCCTATAAGCCCTTCATGAAGAAGGCCGTGGCCTTCGTCGGCTACGGTTCGGTGGGCGGCGCCCGTGCCATCGAGCACCTGCGCAACATCATGGTTGAGCTGCAGGCCGTCCCGGTCCGTCACGCCGTCCACATCGGTGGCTCGGACTTCATCCCCATCATGATGGGCCAGAAGAGCTGGGACGACACCAAGGCCAATTTCGACTTCTTCGTGCCCGAGATGCTCGACAACCTGATCTGGTGGACCAACGCTACCCGCAATGCCCGCCAGGCTGACGCGGCTGCCGCGGCCAAGGCCGCCTAAGCTCTACGGCTGCGTGGGCGTTCATCGTTTCGATGAACGCCTCCAGCTCACTAACCTGAGCGGGAAGCGCGTCAGTCTTCCGGGGTTCTCCTCCTTTCGCACCCCGGTCGGGGGCGGTGCTTCCCATGGCGCCGCCCCCTTTTCCGTTGTGGTGCCCCCGCAAATCCGCATAACTGTCCATCAGCAAATGCGAGCCTCGGCGGAATTTGACCGTTGAGTGCGCCGGTGGTCGGGTGTAGACAGCCGCCCACCCGATAACAGGGTGAGCGAAGGGCATATGACCCAGACCACTTCGTCCGGCGTGACGGCCGGCGCCACGGCGACCGAACAAACCGGCCACGCCACAGGCAAGCTACCCCTTATCATTCTCGGCGCCCTGGGCGTCGTCTTCGGCGATATCGGCACCAGCCCCCTCTATGCCTTCCGCGACACACTGCACGCGGCCGGTGGCTCTCCGAATGAGCCCGAGGTGCTCGGGCTGCTGTCGCTGATCGTCTGGTCGCTGACCATGGTGGTCACGGTCAAGTACGTGATCTTCGTGCTGCGCGCCGACAACAAGGGCGAAGGCGGCACCCTGTCGCTGATGACCCTCGCCAGCAACGCCTTCGCCAAGCGGCCGGCCTGGATCCTCGGGCTCGGCATCGTCGGCGGTGCGCTGTTCCTCGGTGATGCGATCATTACGCCGGCCATCTCGGTGCTCTCGGCAGTCGAAGGCCTCGAAGTGGTGGAGCCGCGGCTTACCCCCTGGGTGGTGCCGATGACGGTGGTGATCATCATCGGGCTGTTCATGGTGCAGCGTTTCGGCACGGCGCGGGTATCGACGGTGTTCGGGCCGGTGATGGCCATTTGGTTCATTGTCCTTGGCGGCACCGGTCTGCTGCATATCGCCGATGCGCCGCAGGTGCTGATGGCGCTGAACCCGGCGCATGGCATCACCTTCCTCTACACCCATGCCGGCATCTCGATCGTGGTGCTGGGCGCGGTGTTCCTGTCGGTGACGGGCGCCGAGGCGCTCTATGTCGACCTCGGGCATTTCGGCCGCCGGCCGATTATCCTCGCCTGGCTGCTGCTGGTGTTCCCGGCCCTGCTGCTCAACTATTTCGGGCAGGGCGCCTTCGTCCTCAGCCACCCGCACGAGGTGGTCAACCCGTTCTTCGAAATGCAGGCCGACTGGGCCCGCTTGCCGATGGTGGGCCTGGCAACGCTCGCCACCGTCATCGCCAGCCAGTCGGTCATCACCGGCGCCTATTCGCTGGTTCGCCAGGCGATGCACTTGAACCTCCTGCCGCGCCTCGAAGTGCGCCACACCTCCGAGGAGGTGGCCGGGCAGATCTTCATGCCACAGGTCAACTTCCTGCTCTTGATCTGCGTCGTGCTGCTGGTCGTCGGCTTCCGCTCGTCGACGGCGCTGGCGGCCGCCTACGGCATCGCGGTGACCGGCGAGATGCTGGTGACGGCCGTGCTGCTGTTCATCGTCATGTGGCGGCTGTGGAAGTGGAGCCTCATCGTCGCGGTGGTGGTGATCGCCCCGCTGCTGGTGATCGACACCAGTTTCTTCATCGCCAACGCCGCAAAATTCTCGCAGGGCGGCTGGGTGCCGGCCGTGGTCGCGACGCTGATCGCCTCGATGATGACGATCTGGATCTGGGGCCGCCGCCGGCTGGCCGAAAAGACCCGGCGTGACGAGGTGCCGCTCGAGTTCCTGGTCGAAAACCTCGCCAAGAAGAAGCCGACCATCGTCCCCGGCACAGCGGTGTTCCTCACCTCCGACATCGAGGGCGCGCCGACGGCGCTGCTGCACAGCCTCAAGCACTATAAAGTGTTGCACGAGCACAACGTCATCCTGACCGTGGTCACCTCGGATCGGCCGCGTGTCGCCGACGAGGAGAAGATCAGGATCGATGCCTATAACGACCTGTTCTACCGCGTGGTGGTGACCTTCGGTTACATCGAGACGCCGAACATCCCCAAAGCACTGGCGCTGGCTCGCAAGCTCGGCTGGAAGTTCGACATCATGTCGACGTCCTTCTTCCTGTCGCGCCGCTCGTTGAAGCCGTCGCTGAAGGGTGGCGCGCCGCTCTTCCTCGACCGGATCTTCATCGGTCTCGCCCGTAACGCCACCGACGCAACGGAATACTTCCATATTCCTACCGGCCGTGTGGTTGAAATCGGCACGCAGGTGGTGATCTAGTCCGTCCTCGGGTACCCTGGGGACGCGAGACTGCTGAAATCACTTGATATTGCGATCGCGGGCGCTGGCCCGGGCGGACTGGCTGCGGCGCTGCTGCTGAGCCGCGCCGGCCATCGCGTCCGGCTGTTCGAGCGCTTCGAGACGCCACGCCCGCTCGGTTCGGGCTTGATGCTGCAGCCCACCGGCCTCGCCGTGCTGGCGGCACTTGGCCTTTATCCCGAGATCGCCGCGCTCGGCTCGCGAGTCGAGCGGCTGATCGGCACCGACGCGCAGAGTGGCCGGGTGGTGCTCGACGTGAGCTATCGCCCCCTCGGCCCCGATGTGCACGCCATCGCCGTCCACCGCGCGGCGCTGTTCAATGTGCTGCATGACGCCGTGGTGGCCGAGCGTCTGCCGATCCGCACCGGCTTCGCCATCGAGGCGCTGGAGCGCGCCGGTGGCAAGCAGTGGCTGCGCGCCCCGCAGGGGCGTGAAGGGCCGTTCGATCTGGTGGTCGACGCGCTGGGTTCGGCCTCGCCACTGAAGCGTGAGGCGAAGCTGCCGAGCACCTCGCGGCCGCTGAGCTTCGGCGCCATCTGGGGCACGGTGCCCTGGGTCGATCAAGGGTTCCGCCGCGATGCGCTGATGCAGCGCTATCGCAAGGCCAGTGTGATGATCGGCGTGCTGCCGGTCGGCCGCCAGCGCCGCGACGGACCGGAGCTCGCGGCGTTTTTCTGGAGCCTCAAGCCCGAAACCTTCGAGGCGCTGCAGGCCGCCGGCATCGATGGCTGGCGCGACGAAGTGCTGGGGCACTGGCCGGAAACGGCGCCGCATCTCGAGGCGATCCGCGGCTTCGACGAGATGACGCTGGCGCGCTATGCCCACCATACGCTCGCGGTTCCGGCCGGCGACGGCATCGTCTTCATCGGCGACAGCGCCCACGCCACCAGCCCGCAGCTCGGGCAGGGGGCCAATATGGCGCTGCTCGATGCCGCGGCGCTGGCCGGAGCGCTTGCCGGGGCCGCCTCGGTCGGTGAGGCCCTGAGTGAGTATGTGCGGTTGCGGCGTTGGCACGTGCGGCTCTACCAATTGCTGTCGCTTACGCTCACCCCGTTCTACCAATCCGATGGCGTGCTGCTGCCGCTGGCGCGCGACGTGCTGGTGTCGGCGGTAGCCAGGCTGCCGCCGCTGCCCTGGCTGCTCGCCACCATGGTGTCGGGGCAGTTGCTCAACCCGCTCAAGGCGTTGCAACTGGAAACGGAATCGTTACGCGAGGTTGCTGCATGAGCCGCCCGCATATCCTCATCGTCGGAGGCGCCGGCGTGTTCGGCTCGCGCCTGGCGCGCCTCTTGGCGCGCCGCAAGGGCTTTCGCGTCAGCCTCGGTGGGCGCACCGAACGCCGGGCAGTGGCGCTGCAGCGCGAGTTGCGGACAATCGACGAGCAGGGCGAATACGGCTTCGTCTTGATCGATCGCGACCGCATCGGCGTCGAACGGCTGAAAGAGATCGACTGCGACGTCGTCGTCGATTGCTCCGGCCCGTTCCAGCTCAGCGGCACCCAGCTGATCGAGGCGGCGATCGGCGCGCGCTGCCATTATGTCGACATCGCCGACTCGAGGGCGTTCGTTGCCGGCATCGCCAGGTTCGACAGTGCGGCCCGCGCCGTCGCCATCTCGGTGATCTCGGGCGCCAGCTCGACGCCTGGGCTGACCCACGCCGTGCTTGACCAGGTCACCAGCGCCTGGCTGGCCGTCGACAGCGTGGATGTTGCAATCGTCCCCGGCAACAGGACGCCCAAGGGCCGCTCGGTCATCGAGGGTATCCTGAGCTGGGTTGGTCAGCCGGTCCGGGTGTTCCGCGAGGCCGGCTGGGAGCGGGGCCGCGGCTGGAGCGGCGGCCGCTCGGTCACCATCGAAGGGCTGCCTCCCCGCCGCGCCATGTTGGCCGACGTTCCCGATCTCGACCTGCTGCCCGCGCGTTTTGCGCCACGCGTCCGGGCTGGGTTCGATGCCGGAATGGAGCTGCCGGTGCTCAACTGGCTGATCGGCGTCGCCGCGGTGCCGGTGCGCTGGGGGCTGGTCAAATCGGCGGGCGTATTCGCCGGCCTCGGAACGCAGATCGCACTTTGGCTCGATCGTTTCGGCACCGCCGATGGCGGCATGCTGGTCGAGGCGGCCGGGCAGGATGCTCGCGGCGACCCACGCGTGGTGCGCTGGTGGCTGCGGGCCGCCAATGGCGACGGCCCCTATGTGCCGGTGCTGCCGACGGCGGCGATCATCGAGCAGCTGACCTTTGGCGGCCGGCTGCGCGGTGGCGCCCGCTCGGCCGCCGGCGTCGTCAGCCTCGAGCAGATCAAGCCCTGGCTCGAAGGCCTCGCCATCGAGACCAAGCAGGTGGCGTTCCGGGGCGAGAAGCCGCTCTACCGGCGGGTGATGGGCGAGGGGTTCGACCGCTTGCCCGAGGTGACGCGGCGGCTGCATCGCGGCCGGCCGGCGGTGATCGCCGAAGGCGAGGCAGTGGTGGCCCCAGCCACCAACCCGGTCGCCCGCTTCCTCGCCAAACGCCTCGGCCTGCCGCTCGACGAGGGCCGGCTGCCGGTGCGGGTGGTGATCGAGAGCCGCGAGGGCAGGGAGCATTGGACGCGCTTCTTCGCCGACCGGCCGATGCGCTCGGTGATGAGCGCGGCACCCGACGGGCTGATCGAGGAGCGCTTCGGTGCCGTCGCCATCCGCATGCGTTTGGTGCCGCGCGGCGACGGGCTCGACATGCAGCGCGTCTCTGGCCGGATCTGGAACGTGCCGCTCCCCGGCCTGCTGCTGCCCCGCATCACCGCCGAGGAGCGGGTCGACGAGGGCGGCCGCCACCGCTTCGAGGTCGAAATCGGCCTGCCCCTGTTCGGAAGGTTGGTGGCGTACCGGGGGTATCTGGTGCTTTAGGGATCACGGACCGTTCCTCAGCGTCCCCTCTCCCCTGAGGGGAGAGGGCTAGTGCAGCTAGGACCGTCAGGTCCGTAGCGGAACTAGGGTGAGGGGTTCAGCTTCTCAGCGAGCGCTCGCTGCACCGCTTCACCCCTCAACCGGCCTTCGGCCACCTTCTCCCCTGAGGGGAGAAGGGACAGGTGGCCAGTTCCCCCGCTAGATACTCGCCACACTATGCAGCGCCGCATAAACTCCATCCCGCGCCACCAGCGCCTCATGCGTTCCCTCTTCAGCCACGCCATCGCGGGTGAGCACCAGGATGCGGTCGGCATGGCGCACGGTGGAGAGCCGGTGCGCGATGACGATGGTGGTCCGTCCCTTGGCGAGGGTCAGCAGCGCCTGCTGCACCGCCCGCTCGCTCTCGTTGTCGAGCGCGCTCGTCGCCTCGTCGAAGATCAGGATCGCCGGGTCCTTGAGGAAGGCGCGGGCGATGGTGAGGCGCTGCTTCTGGCCGCCCGAGAGCTTGACGCCGCGCTGCCCGACATCGGTGTCGTAGCCGTTGGGCAAAGCCATGATGAACTCATGCGCATTGGCGGCCCGAGCGGCGGCCTCGACCTCGGCGTCGGTGGCGTCGGGCCTGCCATAGCGCAGGTTCTCGGCCACCGAGCCGGCGAACAGGTAGACATCCTGCTGCACCACCGCGACATGCCGGCGGAGCGAGGCCAGTTGCACATCGCGGATGTCGCGCCCATCGATCCGGATGGCGCCCGCATCGACATCGTAGAAGCGCGGGATCAGCGCACAGAGCGTGCTCTTGCCCACTCCAGACGGGCCGACCAGCGCTACGAACTCACCCGGCGCGATGTCGAGCGACAGCCTGCTGAGCACCTGCGGCCCGCTCGACTCGTAGCGGAAGGTCACGTCGTCGAAGCGGATCGCCCCGCGCGGCACCGGCATCGGCGCCGCACCGGGCCGGTCGGTGATATCGGGCTCGACCTCGAGGATCTCCATGGCGCGCACGAACCCGGTATAGCCCTCCTGCAGCAGGCGGGCGAAGTTGGCGAGCCGCTTGATCGGATCGACCAGCACCGCGACGCAGAGCAGGAAGGTCAGCATCTCGGCGACCGTCAGCTCACCCGAGAGGATACGCAGCGCCCCGACCACCACCACCATGATGGTGACGAGCTGGGCAAAGCTCTCGGTGCCGACCGAGAACCAGGCCTCCGAGCGATAACCGTCGGCGCGGCTCACCACGAAGCGGCGGTTCTGCTCGGCGAAGCGATCAGTCTCCAGCCCCTCGTTGGTGAAGGACTGCACCACCCGGATGCCGGCCAGCGCATCCTCGACCCGCTCGTTCACCGCCGCGATCTGCTGCTTGCTGCGTTCCAGCGCCCGGTTCATCCGCCGGTTGAAATGCAGCGCATAAGCCACAGCAAACGGCGTGAGGGCGAGAATCAGGGCGGCCAGCACCGGATCGATGAAGAACAGCACCAGCATGGCGCCGCCGAACTTGAACACCGCAATGGCGAGGTCTTCCGGGCCGTGATGGAACAGTTCGCCCAGCCACAGCGTGTCATTGCTGATCCGGCTCATCAGTTGGCCGGTGCGCTGCCGGTCGTAAAAACCGAAGGAGAGCTTCTGGCAGTGCTCGAACAGCTCCTGGCGCACCGCCGCTTCGATGCGGGCGCCCATGACGTGGCCCTGGTAGTCGACGAAGAACGTCGCCGCCACCTCGACCGCGAGAATGGCGAGCATCACGGCGCCCATGATGAGGATCTGCCAGAACGCCTCGGGCGCTTCGGGCAGGGCGAGCAGGCGCGTCGTCACAAAATTGGCGCTGAGCGGCAGCGCGATGGCGGTGCCGGCCACGAGAATGGCGCAGCAAAGATCGGCCACGAGCAGCGGCAGGTGCGGCCGATAGTAGGAGACGAACTTTCGCGCTCGCGAACGATTGCGCTGCCGGGCAGCAGGGTCGGTCGAGTTGACGAAGAGGCTGCGAAAGCGGTTAGGGCGCTGCGGGTTTTTCCTCGCGCGCGGGGAGTGAGAAGGCATGAAGCGGGGTGTCCTTGCTGAAATAGGCTCCTTTCTGGTGGGACAGCGTCGCTTTCATTCTGAACTCCCTGGGGGCAGCGGTTTGGGAGGCGGACCATAGGCCTAGCCTGCGCGCCGGGCAACCGGGGGACCTGTGATCGGCAGGCTGGGTGTGGCCGGTCGGCTACACTCGAGTAGATCGTCTCATGATCGGTTGCACCAGGTGGTCCAAATACTCGGTGTCATCCCAGCGAAAGCTGGGACCCCACGGCGAGGGCTCCGCCCTCGTCCGGTACACCACCTGCGCTGGAGGCGAGTTGGGTCCCAGCTTTCGCTGGGATGACAGCCGGTGGGGGAGGCGGGACGGTGGGCCATCTCGGCTGCGAGTGCTTCAACTCGTCAGCCCAGCTTCTACAGCGCCAGGGCGGCGTCGCGCTTGCCGTAGGCGCGCAAGAATGTCCGCACGCCGTTGCGGGCGGCCTGTTCGAGCTCGGCGTCGCTGACCGTCTCGCCCGGCTCGTTCGGCAGGTCGGCGCGGATCAGCGCCATGAACTGCCGGGCCGCCAGGTCCGGGTCATCGAGCTCGATATCGCCGTCGTGCGCCAGGCGGGCGAAGCGGGCCGAGATGGCCGGCCAGTTCTTGCCCGGGCCATAGTCCTTCCAGGTCTCGAACAGCTCGGGGTAGCGGCTGCCTTCGTTCTCGATCAGCTTGCGCAGCGCCCGCGAACCCTCGTCGCAAAGGCAATTGCGCGTCAGCCGGATGGCGAACTCCACCAGTTCGCGGCCGATATCCTGCGGCGCATCGGGGAAGGTGGCGAGCGTCTCGACCAGCCGCGCGCTGCCTTGCTCGTTGATGCCACGCACCACTTCGACGAACAGCCGCTCCTTGTCGCCGATCTGGTTGTAGATCGTCTGCCGCGAGACGTTCGCCTCTTCGGCGATCGCGTCGATGCTGGCGCCGACATAGCCATCGCGCACGAACACCGCCGTGGCGGCGCTGATGATGGCGCATCGCTTGTTGTAGTTCCCCCGCTGCATGGCAGGGCTGCGAACGAGGTCGTGGCTGATCTCCATACGAGGGATGATAATAGCACTTGACGAATTGGACAAGAGTGTCCAAAAGTCACTTTGACACTAGTGTCCAATTTTGTGGACTCAGGTGTCATTCAAGCGGCAGCTGAACCGGGTACACCGGCGAGGGAGGCAAACGACGCGCGGGGGTGATCCGCGCGCGGCCGAACTCTGTCCGACGCTCGTTGCCGGATCGCCTGCTCGCTCTCAGTCACACAAGCAGTGTTGGGATTTACTGCTATGAACGCAAAACTCATCCGTATGGCCATCGTGCTTGGCCTGTTGTCGGTGATCGGCCCCGTCGCCATCGACATGTATCTGCCGGCCTTGCCGGAAATCGGCGGGCAACTGGGCGTCACCGACGCGTCGGTGCAGCTCAGCCTGATGTCCTTCATGGCCGCTTTCGCTGTGGGACAGCTGATCTATGGTCCGATCAGCGACATGATCGGCCGCAAGCCGCCGCTCTATATCGGCACGCTGGTCTTCATCGCCGGTTCCATCGGCTGCGCCGTGGCGCCTTCGGTCGAGTGGCTGATCGTTTCGCGGTTCATCCAGGGCATCGGTGGTTGCGCGGCAATGTCGCTGCCGCGCGCCATCGTGCGTGACGAGTATACCGGCGCCGAGGCCGCACAGCTGTTCAGCCTCATCATGCTGGTGTTCTCGATCTCGCCGATTCTTGCGCCGCTGGCGGGCAGTGTGGTCATCGCCTTCGGCGACTGGCGGCTGCTGTTCTGGGTGATGGGTGCGGTCGGCGTGTTCGGCCTGATCCTGTCGATCGTCGCGCTCAAGGAAACGCGTCCCAAGCACCAGCGCACCGAATCGACCATCGGCAGCGCCATTCGCGGCTACGGCATGCTGCTGAAGGACTGGAACTTCCTCGGGCTGACCTTCATCGGCGCCTTCGGCATGTCGGCCTTCATGGCCTTCATCGGCAATTCGAGCTTCGTGTTCATCGAGCACTACGGGCTGACGCCGACCGAATACAGCCTCGCCTTCTCGGTCAACGCGGTCTCGTTCTTCGCGGTGTCGCAGTCGACCGGCTTCATGGTGAAGCGCTTCGGCCTGCAGCGGGTGGTGCGCACGGCGGTAACCGGCTTTGCGCTGTCGATGGCGCTGCTGGCCGGCATCTTCGTCGCCGGCATCGACAGCATGTGGGTGCTTTCGGGCCTGATGTTCATCGCCTTCGGCTTCCTCGGCCTGGTGCTGCCGACCACTGGCGTCCTGGCGATGGAAGAGCATGGCGAGTTTGCTGGCACCGCATCGGCCCTGATGGGCACGCTGCAGATGGTGCTCGGCGCCGTGGTGATGGGGATTGTCGGAGCCTTCCACGATGGCACCGCCATCCCGATGGTGGTCGGCTTCGCCATCTGCGCCATCCTCGCCTTCATCCTGACCCAGCTGACCATCCGCACCACGGTCACCCCGGTCGTCGGCGCACCGGCGGAATAACAGCTATCCCATGCAGGGAAGCGGGCGCGGGAGGAAACTTCCGCGCCTTTTCTTTTTGGGGGACCACTGACAGGTCGGTGGCTGCCCACCCCCACCCTAGCTTCGCTACGGCTTCGCCTAGCTGCGCTACCCTCCCCACAAGGGGGAGGGAGGAGCAAGAGCCGCAATCTCAGTATGCGTCTCCCTCCCCCTTGTGGGGAGGGATCGAGGGTGGGGGTGGCCACACGCTCTGACGTGTCGAGCAATCAGCTCTTCGGCATATCCGGGCAGACATACGGCACAGTCGCCGTCACATACTTCTCCTCGACCGCGTCGCTGCCGAGCTTGAGGCTCAGCACCAGTTCGGCGTCGGTCAGGGAGACGATGTCGGCATTGATGTCCATGCCGTCCTCGTTCCACTTGAGCGCGGTATCCGAGGTGAGCTCCCAGGCGGAGAGCCGGTGGGTTTCCCAGCAGGAATCCTGCACCAGCGTGCCATCGGAGAGGAAGATCTTCATTACGCCGGGCAGGTCGCCATCGGCCTTGGTCCACACCCGATCGACGAGACCGGCTTTGCTGGTCTTGGCATCGCTGGCGGATTCGGTGGGGGTATCCTCGGCGAAAGCCGGAAGGCAGCTGGTGGAGCCGACGCCCCACATGGCGAGCAAGGCGAAGAGGGCGGCTTTGCTGGTCATTCGGCGTCATTCTCCCGTGGTGATCCGAAGATGGGTGCGGCGCTGTCGGCATGCAAGGAGGCACGGCGATTGCGACGGAAGTCGGATCATTAGCGTGGGAAAATGAACGGCCGGTGAGCGTGGGGCTCACCGGCCGTATCGAAGTAGCAACGCGGGTGGGGGCTGCTACTCGATGCTTGGCGGCGGCGGTGGGGAAGGTGACTCGCCGGGGCCTGAAAGCAGGGATCCGCGCTCAATCGGCACATGCGTTCCGGCGGCCGGTGCGGCCCTGAACACGATCACGTTGCACTTGTCCTTGTAGCAGCCGTAGTCGCAGACCGTGTTGCCGCATTTCTTTGAACAGCCGATCGCGCCGCCGCCTGATTGCAGGTTCTTGCCGCAGACGTTGCGGACCTGCTGCTCGGTGACCCGTGTCGCCGCCGCGGCGAAGCCTGGGACGAGGCAGAGGCACACCACGGACAGCAGGATCATCGATCTGGTCATAACTTGGCTCCGTTGAAGGAGCCCCCCGTGCCGCCGATATTGCCGATCCCCGCGGCGCCTTCGCCCTCCGATCGGATGGGCCGTCATGTGCTGGCGAGGCTGGTGAAGCCGGCGAGCAGCTTCACGAGGTCCGCGTGCCGACGGCTGCCGGTCTTCTCGTACAGCCGGCGTAGATGGAACTTCACCGTCGTCTCGCTGACACCAAGCGCCTCGGCGACCTCCGGCGCGCCGCCGATCTCGACGATGGCAAGCAGCACCCGCAACTCGGCCGGCGTCAGTCCATAGGCGCGGATCAGCGCTTCGGGCGCCGTTTCGATGTGCAGTTCGGCGCGCTGCACGAACAGCGCTGCCACGGCAGCGGTGCTGGTGCGAACCTGGCGGCGAAAGCCCGAGCTCAGCGGCAGCACATGGGCGACCAGTGCCTCCCCGCCAGGGCCGGTGAGCGGCAGGGCGATGCCGCGCTCGCCGAGCAGTGCGTCGCCCCCCTCGTCGAACGAGCCCGCGTCGCGCAGGCACTGTTCCAGCGCGGCATCGGTGGTAACGAGCCGGCCGGAAGCGACACGCAGCGGTCCTCCCGGCGCAATCAGCCCATGGCCGGCGGCGTTGGCGTGCACCAGCGCGCCGTTGGCGCCGATCAGGAACATGCCGGCCCGAATGGTGTCGAGCGAGCTCGCCAGCACCTCGGCGCGCGCCGAATGCTGCTCCAGGGCCCGGCCGATCAGCACCGCCCGTCGAATATGCGGCACCACCAGTTGCATGCGGTGGCGCGTCGCCTCATCGACGATGCCGTCGCGCTCGTGGCGGAACACCCCGAACATCGAGGCCGAGGTCCCGGAGCGGTCGAGCACGGTGCTGACGAAATCCACCAGCTGCTGTGGCTGCACCCACTCGCGATAAAAGCGCGACTGCTGGAACTCGGCGTGCGGCATGATGTCGATGGTGGAGACCAGCTCGCCGATCTCGGTGAAGAAGTGTCGCGTCGTGGCGGGGTCGAGCTGCACGTAGCGCTCGAAGTAGGCCGTGCGATAGGCCAGCGACAGGCCACCGTCGTCATAGAGCACGCCGCCTGAACGACTGGTGGGGTCCTTGCTGTAGATGGCGGCGGAACAGCCGCCGACAAACCGCGCTGTTTCCCGCAAGACACCGGGCCAGAAGCCCGGATCGATGGCTGCGTCGTAGATCTGGCCGACCAGCCCGGAGAGGGCCTCAGACTCGTTCACTGTGGTAGTCCGCCTGGACGCCCCCGGCGCCGAGACCTTAGGTCGGGTCGGGAGCGTTTGGCAAGAGTCGTATTATGACTGTCGAATGCCCAGCGCGCGATCGCGGTCGCGGATGCGGCTGCGGGCCTGCTTGGGCCACAGCTGGTAGGCATCGCCGCCGCCTTCCAGCGTGTGGCGCGCATGCACCGGCCAGTTGGGGTCTTCGAGCGCGGTACGCGCAAAAGCCACGAGATCCGCCTCGCCCTCGTTGAGGATGCGCTCGGCATCGTTCGCGTCATCGATGAGCCCGACGGCGATCGTCGGAACACCGGCGGCGCGGATCGCCTTGGATAGTTCCACCTGGTAGAGCGGCGCCGCCTTCAGCGAATAGCCGTCGAAGCCGCCTGACGAGCAGTGGATCATGTCGACGCCCAGCGCTTGCATCTCGCGCGACAAGACGATCGAGTCCTCGATGCCCCAGCCACCGGGGCTGCCATCGGTCACCGACAGCCGTACGATCAGCGGCTTGTCCTCGGGCCAGGCGGCGCGGACCGCCTCGGTTACCTCGAGGGCGAAACGCATGCGGTTCTCGCGGCTGCCGCCATATTCGTCGGTGCGGTGGTTAGCGAGCGGCGACAGGAACTGGCTGATCAGGTAGCCATGCGCGCCGTGGATCTCGACCGTATCGAAGCCGGCCTGGTCAGCCCGGCGGGCGGCATCGGCGAAGCTCTGCACGACCCGCTGGATCCCCGCCTTGTCGAGCGCCAGCGGCATCTGGAAATTGGGATTGTCGGAATGGCGTTCGGCGCTGGGGGCTTCAGGCACCCAGGTCTCGTAGGCGTAGTCGCGCTTGTCGGCTTCGGTTTCATCAAAGCCGCGGCGCCATGCGATCGGCGTCGCTGCCTTGCGGCCGGCATGGCCGAGCTGGATACCGGTCGCCGCGCCTTCGGCTTTCAGAAACTCGACGATGTGCTTGAGCGGCGCGATCTGCTCGTCGTTCCACAACCCGAGGTCGCCATACGAGATGCGTGCCTCGGGCGTGACACCGGTCGCCTCGAGGATGACGAGGCCGAAGCCGCCGAGCGCAAAGCGCCCCAGATGCACGAAGTGCCAGTCATTGGCGAGACCGTGCTGGGCCGAATACTGGCACATCGGTGCGATGACCGTGCGATTGCGCATGGTCAGGCCACGCAGTGTGAACGGCGAGAAAAGCTGGGACATATGGGAGGTTTGCTGCACTGGGTTGAAGTCGGCCGCACCATGCACCGGTCGGCATCCATCGGCAAGTGCCGATGAAGTGATCGGACAGCGCGCCCACGCGGCCGTGTCAGCCGGACCGGAGCCCGGCCTCGAAGGCAAACGACGGGATCGTGCTAGTCGGTAACGGTGTACTCGGTGATGCCGTTGGCGGCGACACTGAGGCGCTGACGGGCTTCGCCATAGCCAACCGAGCCAGCATCGACATCCCAGCAGCCCGCCGAAACAGTGAAGCTGTAGCTCTGCCCGGACCCGAGGGCGACGGTGTCGGGCAGCCGGTCGAGCCCGTAGGTCGAGGCGCCGCACTCGGAAATCAGGATGACGTCGATCACCCGGCTGGTGCCGTTGACCACGGTGATCGTCCCGGTGGGCTCACCCGGGCGGATCAACTCGCCGCCGGTGATCCAGGCGTCACCGCTGCAGCCGGCCAGCAACATAAGACATGCCGCCGATGCGGCTGTACGAAATACAGAAGTCATCTTGTCCCCCCAATGACGAGAGGACGTGCCGCACCGTCTCCCCCGAGACAATTGCTAGCAGAGCAACGAGGGCAGTCAATCGGTCTGCTTGCGGCGTGCGGGCAGGGGGAGGGAAAGCTCAGGCTGCCTGCGGCCGCTGGTGGCCCGATACTTCGGCGCCGGCGTTTCGCTCGAGCGTCAGCAGCTGCAGCGCACAGACGATGATGACGAGGCCCATCACCAGATAGGCAATCTGGAAGTCGATCACCCCGAGCGTCGGCGCGCCGCGCCACATCTGGCTGAGGTTGAGGCAGCCGGCGGCGACGGCGACGCCGAACACCATCGAGAGCTGTTGCGACATACTCGAGATGGTGGTGGCGGAGCTGCGCTGTTTGGCATCCACGTCGGCGAAGGCCAGCGTCGCCAGCGCGGTGAACTGCATCGAGCGGGTGGCGCCGGCGATGAACAGCACGGCAGCCGTCAGCAGATACGGCGTCTGTGGCCCGAGCAGGCCACAGGCCGCGACGGAGACGCCGGCCAGTACGCCATTGACCGTCAGGATGCTGCGGAAGCCGAAGCGGCGCAGCGTCGGGGTGGTCACCGCCTTGATGGCGAGATTGCCGAAGAAATAGATCACCACCAGCCCGCCGGCGCTCAGGGCATCCATGCCATAGGCGACCTGGAACATCAGTGGCAGCAGGAACGGCGTGGCGTTGATCGCGGTCCTCAAGATCGCGCCGGCCTTGGCGTCGGTAGCGGCGAAGGTGCGGATGCCGAGCGTCCGCAAATCGATCAGCGGATGGTCGGCGCGCAGCAGCCAGAACACCGCGCCCGTGCCGACGGCCAGGCCAATGGCGATCAGCAGTGCCGACAGCCACACCGGCAGCCCGCCCTGCACCAGCGCGTCAAAGCCGTAGAGCAGGCAGCCCAGCGTAATACCGGTCAGGACGAAGCCGATACCGTCGAACGGCCGCTCGGCGAACTCGGTGTCTTTCGGCACGATCGCCAGCACCAGCGCTATGCCGATGATGCCGAGCGGGATGTTGATCCAGAAATTCCAGTGCCAGGAAATGTACTCGGTGATGAAGCCGCCGAGCGCTGGACCGAGCACCGGGGCAAACAGCGCCGGCCAGATGGTGAGCCCGATGGCCGAGACGATCTCGGATTTCTGCGCGGTCCTCAGCACGATGATGCGTCCCACCGGGAACAGCACCGAGCTGCTGGCGCCTTGCAGCGCCCGGGCGATGGCGAACTGGCCGAGATCCTCTGCCATGCCGCAGGCGATCGAGGTGAGCGTAAACAGCGCAATCGCCACGACGAAGACGCGCCGTGCTCCGAACCGGTCGGAGAGCCAGGCGGCGGCGGGAATACAGACCGCCACCGCCAGCATGTAGATGGTGACGCCGAGGCTCATCTCGAGCGTCCCGACGTTGAAATCCTGCGCCATGCGGGGCAGGGCAGTGACGATGATCACCCCGTCCAGGAACTGCATGAACAGCGTGGCGGCGACCACGAGGGCGACGTTGCGGGCGTGTGGGCTGAGCGGTGTGGACATGGCGAGGATGCAAATGACTAGTATGGTACCAATACATCATTCACCGGCCACGCCTATCGGCGAATAGGATGAGGCGGAGGATTTTCGGGCGACGTGTCGCGGGTGCACACATCAGCCCGACTGACAGAGACGGCCCCCTCCCATCCTCCCCCATGAAGGGGGAGGTGCCCCGCCGGTGTGCTTAGGACGATCGAAGACAGAGCCTCGACTCTTCACCTCCCCCTTCATGGGGGAGGATGGGAGGGGGCCGTCTGCTTCAGTCGGCAACTACCCCTTCACCGCGCCCGCCGTCATCCCCGCCACGATCTGGCGGTTGAAGAACAGGTAGACGATCAGCGGCGGGATGGTGATCAGCAGGATGTTCATGAAGAGCAGGTGCAGCGAGGTGTTGAACTGCCCCTGGAAGTTGAACAGCGTCAGCTGCACCGTGACGTTCTGCTTGCCCGGCAGGTAGTAGAGCGGGTTGGTGAAATCGTTGAAGATGGCGACCGACTGCACCACGATCACCGTCACCACCACCGGTTTGAGCAGCGGCAGCACGACCTGGAAGAACAGCCGCAGCGGTCCGGCGCCGTCGATGATCGCCGCCTCGTCGAGCTCGCGCGGGATTGTCGCAACGAAGGCGCGGAAGAGCAGGATCGTAAAGCTCAACCCATAGGCGACTTCGATCAGGATCATGCCGTGCATGGTCTTGAACATGCCGACCGACTGCAGCACCCAGATCGTCGGCACCACCGCCGGCGGGATGATCAGCCCGGCCAGCACCAGGAAATTGACGATCGGCGTCCAGCGCGACGGCCGCCGTTGCAGCACGAAGCCAACCATGGCGCCGAACACCACCAGCAGCGTGACGCTCACCACGGTGAGGATGATCGAGTTGATGAACGCCGTGACCAGCATGTAGTCCTGCGTCCTGAGCACCTCCATCAGGTTATCCCAGAAGTGCCAGCTGGTCGGCCAGTCGAACGAGCGCGTCGCCGCCTGCCGCCGGTCCTTGACCGCGGTCAGGATGATGAAGGCGAACGGCACGAGGAAAACCACGATCGACGCAGCGATCGCGATGCCGCCGAGAATGTAGCGCTGGGCGTGTCTCACCGGTCGGTCTCCTGGCGATTGAGCAGCATGGAGAGCGGCACGATGATCAGTGCGACCATGATGAACAGCACGACATTGCCGGCGGTGGAGAGGCCATAGAAGCCGGCCTGGTACTGCTTGTAGATCACCGACGCGATAACGTCGGAGGTGAAGCCGGGACCGCCCTTGGTCATCGCCCAGATCATGTCGAAGGAGCGCAGGCCCCCGATGAAGCTGAGGATGATCACTGTCGCAGTGGCCGGATGCACCAGCGGCAGGGTCACGGTCCAGAACCGCTGCCACGGCGTGGCGCCGTCGATCTTGGCGGCTTCATAATATTCGAGCGGGATCGAGACGATGCCGGCGATGTAAATCACCGTGGCGAGCCCGACGCCCTTCCACACATCGACCAGTGCGACCGAGTAGAGTGCGAAGCGCGGATCGGTGAGCCAGCCCGGCCCCTTGATGCCGATCGAAGCCAGCGTCTCGTTGATCAGCCCCTGGGTCGGGTGCATCATGGCGGTGAAGGTGATGCCGACGCCGACGGTCGAGACCAGCACCGGGAAGAACACCACGGCGCGGAGGTACCCGCGGCCGAAAATGTCGGAGGTGAGCAGCAGCGCCAGCAGCATGCCGAGCACCACCTTGAGCCCCGAGGTGACGACGCCATAGATCAGCGTGTTGACGAGGCCCTGGAACAGGAAGGGCTCGCGGAAGAACTGGGCGAAATTTTCGAGCCCGATAAAGTCGGCCTTCTGCAGCGTCCACCGGGTCAGGCTGAAGAACAGCGACGCAAAGGTGGGCAGCATGAACAGCACGGCGAAGATGATGGCCGCCGGAAGGTAGAACCAGCTCGGATAGAGCCCCGCCGTGCGCGACTTGCGGCGCGGGTTTGCAATGGGCACCGAGCCCTCAGCGACCGCAACTGCCATACCTGTCCTCCTCCAAGTCCAAGGTGTTGGCGTCCGACCGGTGAGGCCGGACGCCAAGTTTCACACGCAGATGGCGCGATTACCAGCCGGGCAGGCCGAGCTGCTGGGCCTGCTTCTTGACGTCTTCGTCGTAGAGCGCGGCGCCGTCAGCGGCCGAACGGATGCCCGAACCGACTTCCACGGTGATCTGCTCGAGCGCCGGGCCCTTGATCGGCGACAGGTACTCGAGGGCAGGGGCGCTGTGGCCGCCTTCCTGGAAGTAGGGCAGCAGGTCGGAGACCACCGGCGGCACGTCGGCCGGCAGGGTGCAGTCCTTCACCAGGTAGGGACCGGTCGCGCCGGCGGACTGGGTCTGGACATCGCAGCCCTCGATCGAGGCGACGAAGGCGACGAACGCCTTGGCCTCGTCCGGGTGCTTCGAGGTCTTGGGGATATAGAGACCGGCCGGCATCCAGGTGGTGAGGCCATTGCTCGCCGCGTCATCGCCGGGAATGGCGAAGAAGCCGACATCGTTGATGTGCTCGGGCGCCAGTTCCTTAATGTTGGAGACGGCGAACGACAGCATCGGGTAATGCGCGCCTTCGCCGGTGGCGATCTTGGTGACGCCGTCAGGGAAGGTGGCGGCGGCGAAGTCCTCGTTGAGGTAGCCGGCCTTGAACACCTCTTCCTGGCGCTCAAAACCCTTCATGGCGGCGGGCGTCGTGGCGTACTTGGCCTTGCCGGCGGTATAGTCGGCGGCGAAAGTCGGAACCGCCGCCTGCACGTTGTAGAAGTCGCCGAGGACGAACAGCTGCGACGTCCAGGTCTCGCCGAACGTCTGGATCACCGCGGTCTTGCCGGCCGCCTTGATCTTCTCGTTATTGGCCATGAACTCCGCCCATGACTTCGGTACGCTCAGGCCCAGCTCCTTGTAGATCGGGATGTTGTAGAGCATGCCGCCGCCCATCGCGGTGCCGATCGGCGCGCCATAGACCCGGCCATCGGTGCCGGTGACGGTGGCCTTGAAGCTGTCGATGACATTAGCCTGGAACGGCTCATCGGTGACATCGACGAGGTTCTGCACCGGGTTGATCGCCTGGAACAGCGAGCCGGCATTGTAGAGAAACACGTCGCTCATCTCGCCGGTGGCGAGGCGGGTCTTGATCAGGTTGTCGCCATCGGCGCCGCCCGGGCGGCTTTCAGTCTCGATGTCGATATTGGGGTTCTTGGCCTCGAAGGCGGCGGCCAGGGCCTCGGCCATGGCGACCGTCGACGGCGCGTTGTCGAACAGGAAGGTCACCTTGACCTTGTCCTGCGCGCTTGCGGCGCCCGCCATGATCACGACGATGCCGGTGGTTGCCAGCGCCGCACGCGTCAGATTGCGCATCAGCATTGATAGTTCCTCCCTTGTGGCCGCCATGGGTCCTCCGGCGGCCGGTTGCAGTTCTTCCAGTCCTTTCGGCTCCTCTGCCGTCAGGGCTTGCTGATCCGGAACGTCACCTTGTGCTTTCCGGGCGCCAGCAGGCTGCGCGCTTTTCCGTCCGTGCCGCGCTCGCTGACGGCGATGCCGTCGACACTGGCGTCGGTGTAGTCGGCGGCGAGGACGAGCGTGCCGCTCGCGCCCTCGGGCACCGTGAGATTGTAGGTCACCTTGCCGCCATCGACCTTCCAGCCGGCCTCGATCCGGCCGGCGGCCGAGTCATGGTTGGCGGCGACCGGCGACAGCGCCGGGATGATCGTCGGCTCGAAGAAGATGTGCTTGAACGCCGGCAGCGCCGGATCGGGGCGGAAACCCGCGACGCCTTCGAGCAGCCACTGGCACACTGCGCCATAGGCATAGTGGTTGTAGCTGTTCATCTGCGGATCGAACGCCACGCCGTCCTCGTTGAGCGCGTTCCAGCGCTCCCAGATCGTCGTGGCGCCCATCTTCACCTGGAACAGCCAGCCGGGCAGGCCTTCCTGGAGGAACACCGAGCCGGCGAGCTCGGCCTCGCCGATCTTGACCAGCGCCGGCAGCAGCGCCGGGGTGCCGATGAAGCCGGTGCCGATGCGGCCATGGGCGCGCGCCACCGTCTCCTTGAAGTAGCCCTTGGCCGCTTCGTAGTGCTCGGGCGGGATCAGGTCCCACAAAAACCCTAGCGCATAGGAGGTCTGGTCGTTGTAGCCGATACGGCCGGCAGCGGTCATGAACTCCCGCTGGAAAGCCTTCTTTACTTCGGCAGCGCGGTCGTTGAGGCGCTTGGCCTGCGCCTGGTCGCCAACCACTTCGGCGGTTTTGGCAGCGAGGTGCGAGGAGATGTAGAGGTAGATCGTCGCCGCGGCGTCGTCGCCGATAGTCGGGTAGGGCTTGGCGAAATCGCCCTGCGGCTGCAGCCAGTCACCGAAGGTGAAGCCGCGCCCGCCCCAGCCGGCCGGCGGGCGAACGATCGGGCCATCGCTGATCGACCAGACGAAATCGTTCCACTTGACCATCGCCGGCAGCGCTTCCTCGAGGATCGCGCGGTCGCCATAGTGGTTGTAGAGCGTCCACGGGATGACGGCGATCGCATCGCCCCAGCCGGTCGAGCCGTAAAAGCCCGGCACCACGTCCTCATGGTTGCGCGTCGGATCCGGCACCACATGCGGGATGGCGCCATCCGGCCGCTGGTCGGCGATCAGATCGCGGACATACTTCACTAGCATGCCGTGGCTCTCGTGCAGGTAGCAGGCGGTGGGCGCGAACACCTGCGCATCGCCGGTCCAGCCCAGCCGCTCGTCGCGCTGCGGGCAATCGGTCGGCACCTCGATGAAGTTCGAGCGCTGCGACCAGACGGTATTCTCGACCAGCCGGTTGACCAGCGGGTTGGCCGAGCTGAAGTTCGCCGTGCGGGTGACCGCCGAGCTGATCGGGATCATCTCGATCTTGCTGATCGTCGCCTTGCCCTCGATGGCGACGCGGGCGAAGCGGAAGCCGAAGAAACTGAAGGTCGGGCGATAGCTCTCCGGCGCGCCGCCCTTCAGCACGTATTCGACGCGGGCTTCGGCCGAGCGCATGCTTTCGCGGTCGAACTCGCCGAGATGGTTGGTGAGTTCGGCATGCTCGATGGTGATTTTGGCGCCGGCTTCGCCCTCGACGGTGAAGGCGACGTAGCCGCCGGCGTTCTGGCCGAAATCGTAGACCGTGCGCCCCTGAGCATCGGCGAAGGATTTGACCACCGGCAGGGCCGGCAGTTCGTGCACACCGGCCGTCTCGGCCGGTAGCAGCGTCGATTTGTCGAACCCGCTGAGCACGTTGGCGCCACCACTTGCCGGCGCATTCTCGGCCCGGGCGTCGTAATTCTCGCCATAGTAGATGCCGGATTTCATCACCGGCGCGAGGCCGCTCTGCCAGGTGCTGTCGGTGCCGACGATGAGCTCGCCATTGGCGCCGCGCAGCTCGGCAATGGCGCCGATCTTGTCGCCCCAGGTGTTGAACAGCTGGTTGCGCGGCCACATCATCCGCGAGCGGTACCAGCCATCGCCCAGCCAGATGTCGATGGTGTTGTCGCCGTCCTTGAGCAGGGCGCTGACATCGTAAGTCTGGAAGCTGAGGCGGTCCCAGTAGCTGGTCCAGCCCGGCGTCAGCAGGTCGCCGCCGACGCGCTTGCCGTTGATGAACGCCCGGTAGAGGCCGAGAGCGCTGATCCTCAGCGTCCCGGCCCCGCCGCGGGAGGAGAGGTTGAAAGTCTTGCGCAGGAACGACGACTGCGTGCCGACGCCCTGATCGACGCTGGGGTGGATCATTTCGGCGACCCAGGCGCCTTGGCTGGATACGGCTTCACCTGCCCGGATGAGCATCGTCTCGTTCAATTTTGCATCCTCCCAAGGGACCTGTTGCGGTCCATCCGGCGCCGCTGGCTGCCGATCAACGTGTGACGTTCTACGTATACCGTTCTACACGATCAGTTCAAGCAGGATTCGCGCAAGAACCGCCAAATCGACGCAGTAGCCGCCAAATGCCCTCAAGAACCGCCAAAATCGCTCACGTTGTGTTGTGGAAAGCGGGTTGCAGAGCGCCTTCAGGAAAAGTTGCAGACTTTTCCGGTTCGATGGCGCGTCAAATCAAGGACTTGGGGATTTCGCCGTTTCAATGAAACGGTGAAATGTCCTAGAAGAGGGGCCGGTTCGGGGGGAACTGTGGCGCCAGCAAGCAAAACCAGCCGCGTGACGATCAAGACGGTTGCGGCCGACGCCGGCGTGTCGGTGGCGGCTGTGTCGAAGGTGCTGCGCGACGCCTATGGCGTGAGCGATGCGCTGCGTGCCCGGGTGCAGGCTTCGATGGAGAAGCTGAACTACCGGCCGCATGCCGGCGCGCGCGCCATGCGCGGGCGCACCTACACGCTGGGCATCCTCTTGCCCGATATGCGCAACCCCTTCTTCGCCGATATCCTTGCCGGGGTGAACGAGGCGCTCGACCGCACCCAGTATCAGACCATGATCGGCGTCAGCCGCTCCGCCGAGACCATCGAGATGTCGCTGATCGACTCGATGATCGATCGGCAGATGGATGGGCTGATCATGATCGGCCCCCGTATGCCGCCGGAAACAGCGGAAGCGGTGTCGACCCGCATCCCGACGGCGGTGGTCGGCTATCACGTGCCGCAACTGGCGACGCTCGACACGGCCAACAATGACGACGTTGCCGGCGCCGCCCAGGTGGTGCGCCACCTGGCAACCAACGGCTATCGCCGCATCACCATGGTGACGCTGGCCGTCCCCACCAAGAATGTCGTGGTCACGGTGCAGCGCGAGCGCGGCTATCGCGAGGCGATGAAGGAACGTGGGCTGGCCCAGCACATCAACATCGTGCCGGCCGACCAGACGGCGCGCGAGGTGCAGACGGTGGTGCGGCACCTGCTCGAATCCCGGCATCGGCCGGAGGCGTTGTTCTGCTGGACCGACATGGTAGCGCTGCATGCGCTGAGCGTCGCCAAGGACCTGGGCCTCTCGGTACCAGGCGACCTCGCCATCGTCGGCTACGACAACACCATCTATTGCGATCTGGCGCAGAACAGCCTCACCAGCGTCGACCAGTCCGGCCAGGTGCTCGGGCTACAGGCGGCGCGCCTGTTGATCGAGCGGATCGACGGAAGGCAGCAGGGCGATCATTTCGTCGTCTCGCCGCGGCTGGTGGTACGCGGCAGTTCGCGTCCTCGCCCTTCGTAGAGCTTTCCACCGCCTACCATTCCAGTCAAACATTGCGCGCCAACCGGACCAGATAGAGATCATGCCCTTTTTCGACCTGCCGCAGTCCCAGCTCGACAGCTACCGTTCGAGCGCCGTCGCTCCCGCCGATTTCGACAGCTTCTGGGCGGAGACCCTCGAGCACTCGCGCGCCAAACCGCTGGAGGCGGTGTTCGAACCGGTCGATACCGGGCTGAAACTGTTCGACGTCGCCGATGTCACCTTTTCTGGCTTCGGCGGCGACAAGGTGCGCGGCTGGTACATCAGGCCGGCCGGCGTCGCGCCGCGCGGTACGGTGGTGAAGTTCATCGGCTATGGCGGCGGTCGCGGTCTGCCGCAGGAGCACCTGCTGTGGCCGGCCACCGGTCGCGCCGTGCTGGTGATGGATACGCGCGGGCAGGGGAGTTCCTGGTCGCGCGGCGATACCCCGGACCCGGCCGGCTCGTTCCCGGCGCACCCCGGCTTCATGACCCGCGGCATCAACGACCCGCGGGATTACTACTATCGCCGCGTCTACACCGACGGCGTGCGCGCCGTTGAGGCAGCGCTCGGCCGCGCCGAAACCGATCCGGCAAAGCTCGCGGTGGTTGGCGGCAGTCAGGGCGGCGGCATCTCGATCGCCGTTGCCGGGCTCGAGCCGCGGGTGAAGGCCGCGATGCCCGACGTGCCGTTCCTCTGCGATTTCCCGCGCGCCGTCGGCCTCACCACCCGTGACCCCTATGGCGAAATCGTCCGCTTCCTCGCCACGCATCGCGAGAAGGCGGCTGCCGCCTACCACACCATCAACTACTTCGATGGCGTGCACTTCTCGGCGCGCTCGAAGGCGGCAGCTTTGTTCTCCGTCGCGCTGATGGACGACGTCTGCCCGCCCTCGACCGTCTATGGCGCCTACAACGCCTGGGCCGGCCCCAAGACCATCGAAAGCTACACCTTCAACAACCATGAAGGTGGCGGCACCTGGCAGGAGCGGCGGCAGGTCGCCTGGCTCGACGAGACCCTGCCGTGACCGCCCTGACGATCGACTACGCCGACCGGGACGGAGCCATCGCCCGTCGCCGGTGGGCGCTGTCGCGCATCCTGATCTACGCAGTGCTGGCGCTGTTCGGGCTGATCTATGCGCTGCCGGCGCTGCTGGTCCTCTCCAACTCGTTCCGCGACGGCGAGGAGGTGTTCCGCAACGGTATCATCGCCATCCCGGAGAGCTTCTCGTTCGACAACTACCTGCGCGCCTGGAACGATGCCTGTGTCAGCGGCATGTGCCGGGGGCTCGGGCCGAACTTCCTCAACTCGCTTGTTATCACCGTGCCGGCGACCATCGCCACCGCCATTATCGGGGCGCTCAACGGCTATGTGCTGAGCAAGTGGAAGTTCCCCGGCTCGGAGTTCATCTTCGTGATGATCTTTCTCGGCATCTTCCTGCCCAGCCAGATCGCGCTGCTGCCCTGGGCCTGGATCATCGGGCAGCTCGGCCTGCAGAACAATGTGCTGGGCCTGCTGCTCATCCACACGGTGATGGGCATCTCGTTCGCCACCTTGTTCTTCCGCAACTTCTACGCCAGCGTTCCCAACGAGATCGTCAAGGCGGCGCAGGTCGATGGCGCCGGGTTCTGGCGCATCTTCGTGCGCGTCATGCTGCCGCTCTCGGGGCCGATCGCCGCGGTGACGGTGATCTGGCAGTTCACCCAGATCTGGAACGAGTACCTCTACGGCATGGTGTTCACTTCCGGCGCGCAGCAGCCGATCACCGTGGCGATCATGGGGGTGCGCGCCGGCGGCTCGGCGGCCACGGTGATGATGGCGATCGCGCCGCCGCTGCTGGTGTATCTGATCGGCGGCAAGTATTTTGTGCGCGGACTCACCCAAGGGGCACTGAAGTAGGTATGACGACCAGGAACTACGTGATCGACGAGATGATCTCGGCCAAGGCGATCGCGGCTCGGGTGGAGGCGCTCGCCAAGGAAATCTCGAACCACTATGCCGGCACCGACAAGCTGGTGGTGGTGGGGCTGCTGCGCGGCTCGTTCATCTTCATTGCCGACCTGGTGCGTGAACTCGACCTGCCGGTGGAAGTGGATTTTCTCGAGGTCTCGAGCTACGGCAACTCCACGGAGTCGAGCCGCGAGGTGCGTATCCTCAAGGATCTGCGCGGCGAGATCGAAGGCCGTGACGTGCTGGTGGTCGAGGACATCGTCGACACCGGCTACACGCTCAAGCACGTGCTGGAAATCCTCGCGACCCGCCACCCCAAGCGCATCGAAGTCTGCGCGCTGCTGGACAAGCCGTCGCGGCGCGAGACCAGCGTCAAGGCGCGCTGGATCGGCTTCGAGATCCCCGACAAGTTCGTCGTCGGTTACGGGATCGACTACGCGCAGCGCAACCGCAACCTCGATCACATTGGTGCGGTGCGGTTCACCGACTAGCTAAGGCCGAGGGGACCGGCGGAGGAGGGGACATGGATCGCACGCTGCTCGCGGCGGTGGTCGACCGCATCATGCCGGCCGACCGGGATGGCGGGGCCCTTGCCTTCGGCGCGCTCGATTACCTCGATGGCATCCTTGCCGCCCAGCCGAAACTGGGCGCCGCCATCGCCGCCGGGCTCGCGCGGCTGCCTGCCGATTTCGCCGCTCTCCCCGAGGCCGAGCGGGATGCGACGCTCGCCGGCCTCGATGATGCCGGCTGGTTCCGCGAACTCTGCGAACTGGTAGCCGAGGGCGTCTATGCCGATCCCGGCAATGGCGGCAATCCGAATGCTGCCTCTTGGGACATGGTTGGTTACGAGCACCGGCTGCCGGAGGGACCGACCGGTCCCGCCGGGCGCGACGGGCAGGCGCCACAGCCGTTCTCCGGCACGCTCGACTATGATGTGATCATCGTGGGAGCTGGCGCCGGTGGTGGCGTGGCCGCCGGTGTGCTGGCCGAGGCCGGCAAGCACGTGCTGCTGCTCGAGCGTGGGCTCGTGCGCGATTATTCCGACAGCGGCCATCGTGACCATCTGCGCAATCACCGTCTGGCGCTCTACGGCCACAACACCGGTCCGGACCTCGACGGCAACCCGCGGGTGCTGGCGGGGCCGGACGGTGTCGAGCGGGTGCTCCGCCCGCACGAGAACGGCTATCAGAACCTTGCCGCCGCCGTGGGCAGCGGCACGCTGGTCTATGGCGCCCAGGCCTGGCGCTTCCATCGGGCCGACTTCCGCATGGCGAGTCTCTACGGGGTTCCGGAGGGCTCATCCCTCATCGATTGGCCGATCGGCTACGATGATCTCGCGCCCTGGTACGAACGCGCCGAGTGGGAGATCGGCGTCTCCGGCGAGGGCGCCGCCCATAGTCACGAAGGTCTGCGCACGCGCGACTATCCGATGCCGCCGCTACCGGACAGTCCAGCCCGCTCGGTGCTGAGGCGCGGCGCCGCCGCCCTCGGCATCACCACGACCCGCCCGCCGCTTGCCATCAACAGCCAGCCGCGCCACGGCCGCGACGGCTGCATGGGCTGCGGCAGCTGCGTCGGCTTCCCGTGTCCGAGCGACGCCAAGAACGGCACGCAGAACACCATGATCAGGAGAGCGCTCGCCACTGGCCGCTGCCATCTGGTCAGCGGCGCCATGGTGCTGCGCGTGGACACCGACAGCGCCGGGGTCGTCACCGGTGTTCGCTTCGCCGACAGCACCGGCGCGGAGCATTCCGTGCGAGGCAAGGCAGTCGTGCTGGCCGGCGGCGCCATCGAGACAGCGCGCCTGCTGCTCAACTCGCCCTCGGCGCGCGAACCGGATGGTCTGGGCAACAAGCACGATCTCGTCGGCCGGAACCTGCAGGGGCACGTCTATGCCGTCGCCTACGGTCAGTTCGACGAGACGGTGCATGCCTCGCGTGGGCCGGGCGTGAGCATCGCCACCACCGCCTACAATCACGGCAACCCCGGCATCGTTGGTGGCGGCATGCTGGCCGACGATTTCGTCCAGCCGCCGATCATCTTCTGGAAGAACGTGCTGCCGCCAGGGCAGCGGCGCTGGGGGCAGGGCGCCAAGGATTTCATGCGCGACCAGTTTCACCGCGTGTTGCGCGTCGCGGGGCCGGTGCACGAGATCCCCAATGCCGAGGCACGGGTGCGGGTTGCTCCCGGGGTACGGGACAAATGGGGGCTGCCGGTGGCGATGCTGTCAGGCGCGGTGCACGCTGAAACCATCCGGACGGCCCATTACATGCACGGCAAGGCGCTCGGCTGGCTTCACGCTTCCGGGGCGCTTGCTACCTGGGGCTTCGCACCCAATCCCGGACTATCGGGTGGCCAGCATCAGGCCGGCACTTGCCGTATGGGAACCGATCCATCCAACTCGGTAACCGATCCCTTTGGTCGTGTCTGGGGACACGACAATCTGTTCGTCTCGGACGGCGGCCTGCACCCGACCAATGGCGGCTTCAACCCGGTGCTGACCATCATGGCGCTGGCCTTCCGCAATGCCGAGCATCTGGCCAGTTCAATGTAGCCGGCCCGGATCGCTCCGGACCGGCTGGACGTCGGTCACCGGCAAACGTAGCGACGTCCGTTGCTGGCCCGATAAGTACCGGTTTCCGGATCGAAGCTGCGGTACTTGCGGCTGCAGTAATCGAGCCAGCGCTCGTACTCGGCGTCATAGCGATCGCGCCTGCTGCGTTCCTTCTCGGCCGAGCCGGCGATGATGGCGCCAATGGTCAGGCCGATAATGCCCGCGCCGATCGCCGCGCCGATATCATCGTCATTGTTCTTTTTGCTGGGGCGGCCCCAGCGGTCCTTCTCGCACCGCTCGCGTTCGCGGCGGTCGAGGAACTGGCTGCAGTCGGCCCAGCGCTGGTCCTCGCTCTGGGCGACGTGAATGCGGTTGCCGGCCGGCGACTGCGCCAGGGCGGGGGAAATCGCGGGCAGGGCAAATGAGGCCGCCATCATGACGGCAGTCAGGGTTCTGGCGAGAGCCATTTTGGTTCCTCGGAGGGCTTTCAGGAAAAGTTGCAGACTTTTCCGGTTCGAAAGCGCGACAAAAGCAGGGACCTGGAGCGGTTCGCCGTTCAATGGAACGGCGAACCGCTCTAGGGGATGGGGAATGGGCGGCCCGGGTGGCCGCGGGCCGCCCTGGGGACCGACGGAACGAGTGACAGATCCGTCGATCCCGATGCGATCTCGTCAGAAGCGGAAGTTGAGCCCCGCCTTGACCGCGTGATTGGTCAGGTCGTCGCTGCGGTGGATGTTGCCGGTAAGGGTCGAGTCGACGTCGTTGAAGCGCGTCTGCGTGTATTCGACCCGCGCCGACAGGCCGTTGCCAAAGCTCTGCTCGAGCCCGGCGCCCCACAGCATGCCACCGACCCACTTGTCGTCGGAGATGACGTTGTTGCCGGCATCGAGCCGCGCCACCCCATAGCCGGCGGTGCCGTAGACCAGCGTGCCGCCAAGGGCGAGACCACCGCGAACCTTGGCGGCGCCGCTCCAGTTCTGCTCCAGCTCGCCGCTGCCGACGCCATAGACGATGCCGCGGGCATAGGTGCCTTCGAGCTCGGCGCCGATCACCGCCGGGCCAAGCTGCATGGTGTAGCCGGCCTGCACGCCGCCCAGCAGGCTCGAGTCCTTGAAGATGTTGAAGTCGGATGCCTTGGGCGCGAGGCCGCCATGGATACCGGCGTAGAAACCGGTCCATTCAGAGGCTGAGGCCGGCGCGTAGGGCTCGCTCCAGCGGCTGTCCTGCGCGTCGGCCGCGGTCGCCGGCAGGACGCCGAGCAGCAGGACGGCAACGAAGCCAGGGGTAGAAAACTTCCAGAACATGGGAACTCCGCGAACAACGGGCCCCGCAACCAGGGAGGTGGCCGCCGGGCAAGTGAGGATGGCCGGCATGCACCTTGCAACCGGACTGCAGAGGTCATTCGGTGACCTCGCGGTCATTCACTGACCGCGTTCGCCATTTTCACTGTTGGGATTGCGCGAGCATTGCGCGGCGCCGAAATCGCTATGGCGTGGTTGCCACGGGCAGTTCGACGCGGAAGCAGACCCCGCCGAGATGGCTCGGCAGCACCGAGATATTGCCGCCATGCTGGCGCACCACTTCGCGCACCAGGTTCAGCCCGAGCCCGGCACCGCGGTCGAGTGGGCGGATGCGGTAGAACGGCTCGAAGATCTTCTCGCGATGCTCCGGCGCAATACCCGGTCCGCTGTCATGCACCTCGAAAGTGCCGTTGCCGGCGATCTCGATCTCTATGGTGCCGTTATTGCCGCCATGCACCACCGCATTCTGCGTCAAATTCGCCAGTAACCGCTCGATGGCGCCGCGATCGCCCAGCACCCAGGCGGAAGGGGCGGGCGCCCTGAGCGAGATGTCGTACCCGGCGGAGATGGCAAGCGGCGCATGATCGGCGACCACGCGCTCGGCCAGCGGCACCAGGTCGATCGGCTGGAAGTCGATCTGCGATTGGGCCAGCCGCTGCAGGTCGAGCAACTGTTCGGCCATGGCCGCCAGTCTCGCCGTGTCGGTGAGCAACCGGGTCCGCTCCGGGCCGGTGTCGAGATTCTCCACTCGGGTCTGCAGGATTGCGATCGGCGTCTTCAGCTCATGCGCCGCGTCGGCGAGGAAGCGGCGATGCCGCTCATAGCCTTCGTCGAGGCGAGTCAGGGCCTCATTCACCGCCGTCACCAGGCCGCGGACCTCGTAGGGTACCTTGTCGAGCGGCAGGCGTGTGCCGTGCTTGTCGAAATTGATGCTGCGGGCCTGCTCCTCGGCAGCGTCCAGCCCGCGCATCACCTTGCGAACGATCAACGGGATGGCGATCACCGTCGCGATGATCAGCATCAGCAGCAACGGCAGGATGAAGATGTTGCCGACCAGGATCGCCGCAAAGATGGTGCTGACAAAGGCGCCACCACCGGCCAGCACGTAGAGCTTGCCGATCGGTGTATCGCCGCTGTGGAATGCCGCCGCCAGATCTTCTTCACCACCCGAGTCGCGAATGTCGACAAACCACAGCCGGTTGAGGCTCGACGCCATCTCGCTATAGGCGGCCGGCACCGGACCATCCTCGAAGGCGTGCCCCTGGTCGTCCGTGACGATCATCCAAACCGTGGGAGACTCGGCGCGATAGCGCTCGAGCTCGGCATTAGGGCCGAGCACCAGTTCGCCATGGGGTCCGCGTCGCATAGCGGCGGCGACTGCCTCGGCAAGCGAGCTGTCGACGATCTGCTCGCCTGGATTGAGCTGCAGGATGAGGATGGTGAGGATGGCGGAAGCCAGCGACAGCGTCACGGTTTGCAGCAGCACCAGACGCCAGGCTAGGCGTCGACGCAGCGAGTGGGGGCGCCAGAACTTCATGCCACCGCCTTGATCAGGTAACCGACGCCGCGAATGCCATGGATTTCGACCCCCGCCTTGGCGTCCGCGAGCTTGCGCCTGAGCCGCGAGATATGGGCATCGAGCGAGTTCGACTGGATCTCGTCGCCATAGCCATAGACCGCGTCTTCAAGCGAGGTGCGCAGCACCGTGCGGCCGGCGCGTCGCAGCAGGCATTCGAGCACCAGCAGTTCGCGCCGCGGCAGCTCGATGGTGCTCTCGCCGATCCGCGCCTCGCGGCTGTCGAGATCGAACGACAGCGCGCCCAGTTGCACCGATTCCGGCGCCACCTGCATCGGCCGCCGCAGCACGGCGCGCAGCCGTGCCAGCAGTTCCTCTACCGCAAAGGGTTTTGGCAGATAGTCGTCGGCGCCGGTGTCGAGCCCCTCGATCTTGTCGGCAATCGAGCCACGGGCCGAAATGATGATCACCGGCACCCCGGCGTGGCGCTTGCGCAGCAGCGGCACCAGGTCGATGCCGTCGCCGTCCGGCAACTTGCGGTCGAGCAGCACCGCGTCATGCGTGTGGCTGAGGATTGCCTCTTCGGCGATGAGCTTGGTGCGCGCATGGTCGACGACCATATCGTAGCGCCCCAGCACGGCGCTCAGCGCCGCGGCCATTTCCGGCTCGTCTTCGACAAGTAGCAATCGCATTCAGGAATCCCCGCGCCACGATCTGCCATATGCAGCATGCATTGCGCCAGGATTGCGCCGCGGCAACCTCGGGTCCGAGTGCGGCCGATCAGCCGCATGAGGGCTAACTAACCCGTTAGATATTCGAGCCATTTCAGGCGGCGTTTGGCTTTTTCGGCGACCGCAGACTCTGGTATTGTCGCAATGGGGCTCTCGGAAGTTCCGGAGCTTTCCCGCGAAACAGTGGAGAAGCATGATGGCCGAGACAGAGACTTCTACGCCTTCCGATTTTCCCGCCGGACTCCGCGCCATGCTTGGCGACAACTGGTGGCTGCTGCTGCTGCGCGGCATCGCCGCCATCGCCTTCGGCGTGCTGGCCATCTTCTGGCCCGCCATCACGCTCATCTCACTGACCCTGCTATGGGGCGCCTACACCCTCATCGACGGCGTCTTCGCCCTGTGGGCCGCGATCTCCGGCCGCGCCAACTCCCCCGCCATGGGGCCGCGCTGGTGGATGGCGATCAGCGGCGTCGTCAGCGTCCTCGCCGGTCTTGCTGCCTTCTTCTGGCCCGGCATGACCGCGTTCATCCTCGTCATCTTCATCGGCATCTGGGCGATCATCATTGGTGTGCTGACCATCTGGGGCGCCATCCAGGCCCGCAAGGAGATCGAGGGCGAGTGGGTGCTCGGCCTGTTCGGCGCGCTCAGCATCCTGTTCGGCCTGCTGCTGCTGTTCCAACCGGGGGCAGGGGCGCTGTCGCTGATCTGGACCATCGCCGGCTATGCAATCTTTGCGGGCGTGTTGCTGATCATGCTGGCCTTCCGGGTGCGGAAGTTCAAACGGCCAGCCTGAACCGGGAACCAAGCGGCGCGAGCTACGTTCAAAGAGCAAGGTGAAAGCGCCCGCAAGAACGCGAAGCCCTCTGATCAATGCCCCGGCTCCACTTGTGGACCGGGGCATTTTCTTGTGCGATGCGGTCGAATGCGCCGCGCCGACAAGATAGCGGGCGTTCCGGGCTGTCGCCGAAACGCCCGCCAACCCCGTCAGTGTGTGGACGCAAGATCAGGGCGGCGGCCTGATAGCGGAAGGTTCCTGCAATTTCGCTGACAAGGCTGGAAACGCTGCTGTGCGGACGTTTGAGCGCACCTGGAGCCGCTAGAATCGCCCTGTCATGCTGCCGCGAACCGACGCCGTCGCCAAACCCGTCGTATCGATTCCATAGTCGGCCAGCGCTCGCAGGGCCCAGCCAGGTCCCGTGAGCGTCAGGCCGCCGGTAACACCGGCATAAGTGTTGTCGACCACGATGTCCTCGCCGGTCCCGCCCAGGCCGGCGCGGACACCGAGCGACGGCGTCAGGTCGAGCCCGTCGCCGAACGCAAAGGTTCGTGCCACCGTCAGCGCGCCGCCCAGCTCGAGCGTCGAGGTCGAGAACCCATCGACGTTGACGATGTCGCCGCGCGGATTGGTGACAGTGTAGGCGCCGACGTCCTCGTTGGCGAAGTAGAGCCGGGCGCTCGGCTGGATGCTGAAAGCGTCAGCACTCCATTGGCCTTCGACCTCTACCTCGGTGATGAAACGGTCGGTCTCAAAGGTGCCGCTGAAGCTCTGGCCGAACAGCGTGGCATTGGCATCGTTCCACGAGTGCCCGAAGAACACGCTGGCATCGAGTGTCACATTGTCGAGGATCTCGACCGAAACATAGGGTCCAACCAGCGCGCCGGTACCGGTGATTTCTCCGACATCGGTCACGTCCCGCATACCGTCGAGATAGAGCGCCACACCGGCGAGGAAGCGGTCATTCACCAGATAGTCGGCGCCCGCGCCGACGAGGCTCAGGCGGCCATCGGCCTCGTCCCGCGTATGAAAGGTCAGCGATCCGTCGATCCAGAAGCTCAGCGGCACGCCGCTATCCTCGGCCAGCAGCGCGGCACCGGGCCCGAGGTCCCAGGCATTGCCGGTGCGGGCCGAGAAATTGAGCACGGCATCGCCGTTCGCCTCCGACAGCGATACCTTCGGCGCGCCGCCGCGACGATCGCGCAGGCCGGGCGTGTCGATGGCGTTGCCGATGAGCTTCTGCCGGGTTTCGACGAAGCCGCGCGTCATCTCCTCGAACGCCAGCGACACGGTATCGGTCACGGCGGTGGTCGCCGAGCTCGAGTTGTTGGTGGTATTGGCGTCCCCGTCGCTGCTGGCGATGGTCGCGACGTTGGTGATCGGCCCATCGAGCACGGCCATCGCATCGATGCTGAACTCGGCCGAGGCGCCGGCCGGGAACTCGTTGGTGCTGCAGGTGATGGTGCCGCCGCTGCCGACGGCGGGCGCGGCGCAGGACCAGCCGGACGGGGCGGTGACCGCCGAGAAGGTGAGGCCGGCGGGCAGGGCGTCGCTCATCACGGCGTTGGTAGCTCCGCTCGGACCAGCATTGCTGACCGCGACCGTGTAACTCAGCACCTCGAAGCGCTCGGCGCTGGCCGGACCTGTCTTGCTGATGGAGAGGTGAGCTTCGCCCTGGACGGTGGTGCCAGCGGTCGCGCTGTTGTTCTCGGTGTTGATGTCGTTGCTGAGGGTGCTGACCGACGTGAAGTTCTGGATGAACGTGCCCTCGGGCGTGCCATCCGGCACATGCGTGATCAGCGTGAAGGTGCTGCTCGCGGTGGTCAGGTTGGTGATGGAACAGCTGACGGCGCCGTTGCTGCCCACCGCCGGCGTCGAGCAACTCCAGCCCGATGGGGCGTCGAGCGAGACAAAGGTCAGCGGGGAGGGCAGATTGTCGTCCAGGGTGACCGTCGCCGGGTTGCCACTGGCGCTGACGGTCAGGCTGTAGACGAGATCGGTGTCGTCAGCGATGTTCTCGACCGCCAGCTTCTGCACGCCGACATCGACCACCGGCGCCGGAATCTGCGCTGTCGACACCGCGCTGTTGTTCTCGTCGTTGGGGTCGGCGGCTGACGAGACACTCGCGATGTTGGTGAAATATGTTCCGCCTGGCGTGCCGGCCGCCACGTGGGCAACGACGGTGAAGGTCTGCGCTCCGGCAGCCTTTGGCAGGGCGGGTATGCTGCAGGTCACTGAGCCATTGGCTCCAACCGCAGGCGTAGAGCACGACCAGCCGCTCGGGCTGCTCAGCGACACGAAGGTGGTGCCGGGAGGTAGTGGATCGTTCATGCCCAGGCTGATGGCGTCGTCAGTGCCGGGGCTGCCGGCATCGCCGAGGTTGGTGACAGTCACCGTGTAGGTGATGTCTGCGTCGGCAGCCGTGGTCTCAGGGCCGGTCTTCTCAATCATGACGTCAGGGGTCTGCGCCTGAGCTGCACCCACGCTCACCATCGACAGCAACACAAGCCCCGTGATTCTCAGCAGCGAGAACCACTTGGTGACCCAGCGCAATTTCATAGTCAGTATCCGCCCGCACCCTGCCGCAATCTGGCCACCGGAACGTCGCCAAGCGCGGTGGCGCTGTAAATCGCTAAGAATAGCGACAAAGCCGCTTCGGCAGTTGCTGATGCATCCGCGCCACAGCAGCCGAACCGCGCCTATTCGGCCGCGCCGGTTCCACTCATCGGCGCCTCGACCTGCAGGTCCTCGCGATAAGGCTTGGCGGACGGTGGGAGGTCCTTGCGCAGGAAGACATCTTCGCCCTTGAGCTGACGCAGCCAGATCGGGATCATCTCCCGATAACCCGCAAGGATTGACGGGGTAGGCGGGGGCAGGTCGTGCTTGATGGCTTCGTGCAGCCTCTCGAGCGCGTGGTAGGGCACGACCGGGAACATGTGGTGTTCGACGTGATAGTTCATGTCCGAATAGAGGAAGCGGCTGATCGGGTTCATCAGCACGGTCCTGGTGTTCAGCCGATGGTCGGTGACATCTTCGGCCAGCGCGCCATGCTGCAACAGCCCCACCATCACCATGTGCCAGCAGCCGTAGAGGCGGGGTAGCCCGACCAGCATGAACGGCAGGATCGACTGCATGGCGATCGCGGTGATGCCGGTCGCGGCGTAGATCACCACCCAGATCCGCGCCACCCGAACCACCTTGGGCCACTCGCCCTTGGGAATGAAGCTCTTCTCGGCGTCGCTGACATTGCCGGCAGCGTTCCGCACCATGTCGCCCAGCGCGTACCAGACGTCGACAATGCCGACGAAACTCAGGATCACCCGGGCCAGCACCGGCGGTCGCATCACCGCGATCTCGACGTCGCGGCCGACGATGATGGTGTCGGCGTGGTGGCGAGCGTGGCTCCATTTCCAGGTCGTCGGGTTACGGATCAGCATGAAGCAGGCGATCTGGTAGATCAGCTTGTTCATCCACGCTGTCTTGAACGCCGTGCCGTGCCCGCATTCATGCCAGCGGCTGTCGCTGGCCGAACCATAGAGCACGCCATAAACCAAGAAGCACGGCACGCACCACCAGGTGCCCCAGGACGCGATGCCGCCAATGCCGGTGACCAGCAGCAGGCCAAGCCAGATCAGGTTGTCGCGTATCGCCGGGCCATCGGAGCGTTGCATGAGTTCTTTCATGACGGCGCGTGGCACCTCAGTGTGATACCACTCGGCTGCCGCGAGGCCGCGCTCGATGGCGCGCTGCGCCTCGGGCCCGGTGATGCTGTAGTCGCGCTTGGTGATCATCGGCCCCCCTCCGATGTGTCCTTACGGCCTGACAGGACCCTGTCCGGCGCCAGTGGCGCCAATGGTGGCGGCGATGCTGTCGAGGTCGGCGGCGTCGAGTTCGATGGTCGCTGCATCGATCCAGCCATCGACCTGGGCCGGTGATCGGGCGCCGACAATCGCGGCGCTTAGCCCAGGCCAGGCTAGCACCCAGGTGAGGGCGATGGTTGAGATCGAAGTGCCGTGCTTGTCGGCAACCGGCTTCAATGCCGCCGCGAGGGCAAGATTGCGGTCGAGCCGCTCGCCGGTGAACTCCGGGTTGGTCTTCCGCCAGTCGTTGTCGGCCAGGGTCGCGGCGCGCTCCCGGGTGAAGCTGCCGGTGAGCAGGCCCGCCTGCATCGGGCTGTAGCAGATGACGCCGGTGCCATGCGCCGCGCACCACGGCAGGATCGCCTCCGCGGTCTCCCGCTTGATCATCGAGAACGGCGGCTGCAGCGTTTCCACATGCCCCATCGCTTCGGCTCGCGCCAGTTGCTCGGCATTGTGGTTTGAGAGCCCGATATGCCGAACCTTGCCCTCGGACTTCAGCTCGAGCATCGTCCCCCAATAGTCCTCGAGCGGCACGTCGTCGGCCGGCCAGTGCACCTGGTAGAGATCGATGGCCTCGACCTGCAGGCGCTTGAGCGAGTTCTCGAGTTCGTTGCGGAGGCTCGCCTTGTTGGCGAGGCGGCGCGGGTTCTGCCCGTTGGCATCGCGGATCACTCCACCCTTGGTGAAGACGAACGGCCGACGATCGGCCGGCAGCGCCTTCAGCGTCGCGCCGATCACCTCTTCGGAATGGCCGACGCCATAGGCCGCAGCAGTATCGATCCAGTTGATGCCGAGGTCGATGGCGTGGCGGATGGCAGCGTCGGAATCAGCGTCATCCTGCGGGCCCCACATATTGCCGCCCATCGCCCAGGCGCCAACGCCAAGGCGGGTGATCTCCATGCCGGTCTTGCCAAAGGCGCGGGTGGGCAGCGACGTCGTCATCTTCTTCCTCCATATCGTGTTGACTGCCATACCAGCATCTCCTCCCGGATCGGACAACCCAGCCTTGCGACCAATGCCCCGCTCGCGACCCGGCGGGCAGACGTCAAGCATATTGCATCCCGACATCCCCCTTGCGCCGAACCGTAACGTACGGTACGGTTTGCGTCATTGATGTCGAGGTGTCCGGTTCGCGGGGTGCGGATCGTCACCTCGCGGAGCCTTGGGTGTCGTCGTGGCGTCTGCCGTTGCCAACAGCGAAGAGGTGTTCACGCCGCGCCAGCAGCAGGTGCTGACGGCGGCGCTGGATCTGCTCGTCGAGCAGGGCGATCGGCTGACCATGACCTCGGTGGCGCGCCGCGCCTCGTGCTCCAAGGAAACGCTCTACAAGTGGTTCGGCGACCGCGACGGGCTGCTCACCGCGACGGTGCAGTGGCAGGCGGCCAAGGTGAAGGCGCCGCAGGTCGATCGCTGGCGGCTCGATGCCGCCTCGCTGCGCCAGAGCATCGAGCAGTTCGCCCGCGACCTCCTCGGCACCATCGTCGGCGATGTCTCGGTGACCCTCAACCGCCTCGCCATCGGCCATGCCGGCGCCGAAAAACATGGCCTCGGGGCGATCGTACTCGAGAACGGTCCGCTCGCCATCCGCAAGCGCCTGAAGCCGGTGCTGGAAGCGGGCAGGGAGGCGCGGCTCCTGCGCTTCGACAGCTCCGAGGAGGCCTATCGCAGCTTCTTCGGTCTCGTCGTGCGCGACGCGCAGATCCGCCTGCTGCTCGGCGAAACCTTCACTCCTGCCGAAGCCGAGATCGCGCGCGACGCGGCCCGGGCGACGGAACAGTTTCTTGCCATATACGCGGTCCACCCGGCCGCCTGAGTTCAAATCGGCCGCACCGGCCCAACGCACCAAGAGGAGACTTCCATGCGCGTCTATTATGATCGGGATGCCGATCTCAACATCATCAAAGGGAAGAAGGTCGCGATCGTCGGCTACGGCTCGCAGGGTCATGCGCACACGCTTAACCTCCGCGATTCCGGCGTAAAGGACATCGTGGTGGCGCTGCGTCCGGGCTCCCCGTCGGCCAAGAAGGCCGAGGGCGAAGGCCTCAAGGTCATGTCCGTCGCCGATGCCGCCAAGTGGGCCGACGTCATCATGATGCTGACCCCCGACGAGCTGCAGGCCGACATCTACAAGAAGGACATCGAGCCCAACATCCGTGACGGCGCCGCGATCGCCTTCGCGCACGGTCTCAATGTGCACTTCAACCTGATCGAGCCCAAGGCGACCGTCGACGTGATCATGATCGCGCCGAAGGGCCCGGGCCACACCGTGCGTGGCGAATACCAGAAGGGCGGCGGCGTGCCGTGCCTGATCGCCGTCCACCAGGACGCCTCGGGCAATGCCCACGACATCGCCCTGGCCTACGCCTCGGGCGTCGGCGGTGGTCGCTCGGGCGTGATCGAAACCAACTTCCGCGAGGAATGCGAGACCGATCTGTTCGGTGAGCAGGTGGTGCTCTGCGGCGGCCTGGTCGAGCTCATCCGCGCCGGCTTCGAGACGCTGGTGGAAGCCGGCTACGCTCCAGAAATGGCCTATTTCGAGTGCCTGCACGAAGTGAAGCTGATCGTCGACCTGATCTACCAGGGCGGCATCGCCAACATGAACTACTCGATCTCGAACACTGCAGAGTGGGGCGAGTATGTCTCGGGCCCGCGCATCATCACCTCGGAGACCAAGGCCGAGATGAAGCGGGTGCTCAAGGACATTCAGTCCGGCAAGTTCACCTCCGAGTGGATGCAGGAATACAAGGGCGGCGCCTCGCGCTTCAAGGCGACCCGTCGCCTCGCGGACGAGCACCAGATCGAGGAAGTCGGCGAGAAGCTCCGCGGCATGATGCCGTGGATCAAGGCCGGCGCCCTCGTGGACAAGGCCAAGAACTAAGCGGGGCCTTGCTCCACGCTTGATCTGATGCGCGCTGGCGGGCCGCCGTGATCAAGGCCGGCGCGCTGGTCGACAAGGTCAAGAACGAATCCAAAGATCCTTCGCAGGATGTATGCGCAGAGGGGCCTCCGGGCCCCTTTGTCGTTTCTGGGGAGCACAGTTTTGCTCCAACGACTCGATGTCATCCCAGCGAAAGCTGGGACCCAACTCACAGCCCGTGCCAGCGGAGAAATGGGTCCCAGCTTTCGCTGGGATGACATCCGGTGGGGAGGCGAAACGGTTGGCCCACCGCGTTAGCGCGATGCTGCCCTATTGGATCTACCGGCTGGTGTCCGTGGCCATCTTGATGGCGAGGAAGCCGAGCACCGTGCCCATCAGCCAGCGCTGCAGCCGGGCCCAGAACGGCCGGCCGGTGAGGAACAGTGCCACCGTCCCCGCCGTGATGATGAGGATGGCATTGACCGTCATGCTCACGGCAATCTGCGTGGCGCCAAGCACCAAGGTCTGGCCGAGCACATTGCCGGCCGACTTGTCGATGAACTGCGGCAGCAGCGACAGATAGAGCGCCGCGACCTTGGGGTTCAACAGGCTGGTGAACAGGCCCATCGCATAGAGTCGCTTCGGCGAGTCCGGCGCCAGCGTCCTGAGTTCGAACGGCGAATGGCCGCCGGGGCGCAGCGCATTCCAGGCCAGCCAGCCGAGGTAAAGCGCTCCGGCGATGCGGATCGCGTCATAGGCGAAGGGCACGGCGAACAACAACGCGGTGAGGCCGAGCGCCGCCGCCAGCATGTAGATGATAAAGCCGGTGGCAACCCCGAGCAGCGAGATCAGCCCGGCGGCACGACCCTGCGCAATCGAGCGGGAGACCAGATAGGCCATGTTGGGGCCGGGGGCGATCACCATAGCGAAGGCGACGCCGGCGAAGGCGAGAAGGGTGGTGAGCGCGGGCACGGCGGATCCCCGGTTGGCTACACACCTGCATGCCACGCGCCATGAACTTCCGCCAGTGACGCCTACGTTTTGCTGTCGCCCTTCTCGATGCGCTCGCGGGTGAGCATTTCAAGCAGGCCGACCAGCCGGGTGATGTCTTCCTGGCGGAGCAGGTCGATCTTTTCGTGCAGGGCCTCGATGTCGAGTTCGGCACGCAGGTTCACATCGTAGTCGAGCTGCGCCTTCTGACGGTCGATGTCGGACTGGCGGTTCTGCGCCATCATCAGGATTGGGGCGGTGAAGGCGGCCTGGAAGCTCAGCACCAGGTTGAGCAGGATGAAGGGGTAAGGGTCCCAGTGCTGCACCCAGGCGACGACGTTGAACACGATCCACAGCACCAGCACCGCCGATTGCACGATGATGAAGCGCCACGATCCGACAAGCGCCGCGATCTGGTCGGCGAGGTACTCGCCATAGGTGCGGGGGAGGCTGATCGGCTTGGCCTGTCGCAGCGTGAATCGCCGCGCCGTCTCGGTGTTGTCGTGGTGGGGTTTGGTTTCGCTCATTGCCGCCTCTTGCTGGCCATGCCATGCGGCGGTTCTATCAGGTCTGGCGGTCGGCGCGGGATCGGATCCGGTGAGCCCCGAATCAAAAAGGGCCCCGATCATCTCGGGGCCCTTCAGCTTGGGATATCGCCTACCGCGAGGTCACTCATGGCCGCGGGAAGGCGTGCTGTGGTGGCGGCCGGCGCGCATCGCGGCGAGGTCGCCACGAGTGAGGCCGATATCACGCAGCAGATGGTCGTCGAACTTCATCAGGTCGGTGAAGACCCGCTTGCGTTCTGCACGACGGAACATGGACGTCAGGCTGAAAGCCATTTGGTCATCTCGTCAGTTTGGGTGGTGCCGGGATCGGCGGAGTGGGCTTATGCCCGTGGATCGATGAATGCCTGATGAACCGTTTGGCCCTTAGCGGAGCTTGCGGCCGAACCAGGTCTTCTGCTTCCTGAGCTCTGCGCGCGTCAGCCCGATATCGGCCAGCAGGCGGTCTTCGATCTGCTGGTTGGGCGTACGGGCACGCAGGTGGTCGGACAGCAGCAACAGTTCGGGGATCATGTTCGATTCCTTGGTTTGATAGCCGGCTCGTCCGGCGTTGGGGCGCTCAATGACCGAGGCCGGTTGAACCGGTTCTGAACAAGGAATTCAGGGAGAGACCAATGACTGAGATCGCGTTGCCGGCATTCCCGGTGGAGGGAGGCTGCATCTGCGGCGCGGTGCGCTACCGGATCACCGGCGCACCGCTTGCCGTCTACAACTGCCACTGCCGCGACTGCCAGCGCCTGAGCGGCGCCACGCACTCGATGTCGATGCCGATCGCCCGCGAACGGCTGCAGCACCTGCGGGGCGAACTCGTTGCCTACGACAAGCCGGCCGACAGCGGCAGGACCGTGCGCATGCTGGCCTGCGCCTGCTGCGGCACCAAGCTCTGGAACGAGCCGCTCGCCTCGCCGGCGATCTTCGTGGTCAAGCCCGGCACGCTCGACGACCCGAGCTGGGCCGTCCCCATCGGCAATATCTGGACCGCCAGCCGCCTGCCATGGGCGGTGATCGATGAGGCGCAGGTCAATTTCCCTGGCCAGCCGCCCGACCGCCAACCGCTCTATGACGCCTGGAGCGCGGCGACGACCTGATGCGGTCCACTGCAATTTGCCGGAAGAAATCGCCGCGCTGGCGGAGGGAGCGGCGCACCGTGTCGTGCTAGCAGGTGGACGAAACGCCTGGAGGGGATGATGAGTTTCGACAGTGATATCGCGCTGGTGGCCGAGCAGGAGCGGCAGCTGGTGTTCAGCCGGTTCGACGAGACCACGGCGCTGCAGTTGGGCGAGGATATTCGTGAGCTCGCGGTGGCGGCAAAGGCGGCCCTGGTGATCGACATCCGCTTCTGGAACCGGCCGCTCTACTACTACGCGATGGCCGGCACCGGCCCGGACAATTTCGAGTGGGTCCGGCGCAAGAGTAACTGCGTTCGGCGCTTCAACCGCGCTTCCTACGCGCTGACGCTGCGCCAGCAGCGCGACAAGCGCGGCTTCGCACCCGATGACAATGTCGACCCTACCGAGATTGCGGCGCATGGCGGCTCGTTCCCGATCCGCATCGAGGGGGTAAGCGTCGTCGGAACGATCACCGTGTCGGGCGTCCCCGGCAGGCACGATCATGGCTTCGTGGTGACCGCGATCGCACGGCATCTCGGCATCGATCCGGCGCCGCTCATGCTGCCGCACGAGGAACCGACCGCCGGCTGACCTGCTGGCTTGCCGCGGTGCCATACCGTTGGCTATACCGCCCGCAACCACAGGGAGCGACGGTATGGCTACGGCAGACGACATCGCCAAAATCATCGAGCAGGAACGGGGGCTCGAGTTCACCGAGTTCAACGAGAACGTAGCGTTCTCGATCGGCGCAAGGGTGCGTGAGCGCGCCCTGCGCGAGAAACTCGGGCTGGTGGTCGACGTCCGCACCTGGGATCGGCAGATGTTCTACGCCGCCATGCCCGGGACCACGGCCGACAATCCGAACTGGGTGCGCCGCAAGATCAACACCGTGCAGCGCCTGCTCAAGTCGAGCTATCGCGTAGCGCTGGAGCAGAACCGCGAGGATCGGCTGTTCGCGCCGAATCGGGCGCTCGACGGTGCTGACTTTGTCCTCGCCGGGGGCGCCTTCCCGATCCGCATGAAAGGCTTCGGTCCCATCGGCTGCGTCACCATTTCGGGCCTCCACGAGCGCGACGATCACCAGGTTGGCGTGGACGCCGTGGTCGAAGAACTCGGGCTCGACAAGGCGGCTTTCGCACTCGCCAAGATTTAGTTGGAGGCGTCGCGCGGAGGCGGCTTGACACTGCGGATCGGGCTGCCGCAACTGCTGCCCGGTTGCGGAGCCCGATCATGAAACTCAACTACGTGCTGCTTGATGTTTTCACCACCGAGCGGCTGCAGGGCAATCCCCTGGCCGTCGTGCTCAAGGCCGACGGGCTGCTCGACGATCGGATGCAGGCGATCGCCGCCGAGTTCAATCTGTCCGAGACGGTGTTCATCCAGAAGGCGCAGTCGGAGCGCCACACGGCGGCCGTGCGTATCTTCACGCCGACCGTGGAGCTCCCCTTCGCCGGTCACCCGACAGTGGGCGCCGCCGTGGTGCTAGGATTACAGAATCGAAGCACTGCCGTGCGGCTCGAGGAGCAGGTCGGCGTCATCACCTGCGTGATCGAGCGCGTCGAAAAGGATGTCGGGCTCGCCCGCTTCGCGCTGCCTCGGTTGCCCGAAGAGGTCGGCAAGGTGCCTTCCGTCGAAGCGATAGCCGCCACGCTAGGGCTCCATGCCGACGACGTTGGCTGCGGACCTTACCAGCCGGCGCTGTTCTCGGCCGGCGTGCCCTATTACCTGCTGCCGGTCCGCGACGCGGCGGCCCTGAAGCGCATTCGCCTCGAGCGACGCGGCTGGGACATGAACTATCCTGAGGGGCATGGCTCGATCTACGTCTTCACCCAGACGCCGGAAGAGCATGGCAACGACTTCGCCGCGCGCATGTTCTCGCCCGGCATGGGCCAGGTCGAAGACCCCGCGACCGGCTCGGCTGCCGCCGCGCTTATTGGCCTTCTCGCCCGTCACACCGATAACGGCCAGCACGAGTTCCGCCTGCGGCAGGGATACGAGATGGGCCGTCCCAGCCTCATCACGCTGCAGCTGCGCAAGGATGGCGACAGGCTCACCCATGGCGGCATCGGCGGCCACGCGGTGATCGTCGGCGAAGGGACGCTCAACCTCGGGGACTAGCGATTTCAAATATCAACTGACAGACTTGCAATTCTGTCAGTCGTCATCCACATGAGCGGTCTCACCACAAGGAGACTGGTCATGGATCATCGCACGCTTGGAACATCGGGCCCCGTCGTTTCCGCCCTCGGCCTGGGCGCCATGGGGATGTCGGGCGCCTACGGGCCGTCCGATCGCAGCGAGAGCATTGCCACCGTGCATGCCGCGCTCGAGGCCGGCGTCACCCTGATCGACACCGGCGATTTCTACGGCATGGGGCACAACGAGATGCTGCTCGGCGAAGCCTTGCAGGGTCGGCGCGACAACGCCGTGCTCAGCGTCAAGTTCGGCGCGCAGCGCGGGCCAAACGGGCAGTGGTTCGGCTTCGACGGGCGGCCGGCAGCCGTCAAGACCGCGCTCGCCTACACGCTCGAGCGCCTCGGCGTCGATTACATCGACATTTACCGGCCGGCGCGGCTCGATCCGAACGTGCCGATCGAGGAAACGGTCGGCGCCATCAAGGACATGATCGACGCCGGCTATGTTCGCCACCTCGGTCTCTCCGAGGTCGGCCCCGAGACCATCCGCCGCGCCAATGCGGTGCATCCGGTGGTTGACCTGCAGATCGAGTATTCGCTGATCTCGCGCAGTATCGAGCGGGCGATCCTGCCGGTGACGCGCGAACTGGGCATCGGCGTCACCGCCTATGGCGTGCTGTCGCGTGGCCTGATCAGCGGCCACTGGAGCAAGGACGGTCTCGTCGCCGGGGATTTCCGCGGTCACAGCCCGCGGTTCAGCGCCGAGAATGTTGATCACAACCTGCAACTGGTCGACAAGCTGCGCGATATCGCAGCCGGCAAGGGCATCAGCGTCGCGCAACTGGCGATCGCCTGGGTGCTGGCGCAGGGCAGGGACATCGTCCCGGTTATCGGCGCACGGCGCCGGGATCGGTTGACCGAGGCGCTGGGCGCGCTCGATGTGGTGTTGACGCAGGCCGATCTGTCCGCCATCGAAGGAGCGGTGCCACCGAATGCCGCGCGCGGCGAGCGCTACCTGCCGGCGCAGATGGCAATGCTCGACAGTGAGCGAACTGGAGCCTGATGAACGAGGTCTTGACCCGCGAACGAATTCTCGAGGCGGCGGAACAGGTGTTTCGCCGCTTTGGTCCGCATAAGACCACGGTGGTCGATGTGGCGCGGTTGCTCGGGGTCAGTCACGGCAGCGTTTACCGGCATTTCGACAGCAAGATTGCGCTGCGCGACGCAGTGGTCGAGGGCTGGTTGAAGCGCACGTCGGATCCCCTGGCGGCGATCGCGACCTCCGGGGAAGCGCCAGCGAAGCGGCTGCGCCTGTGGTTCAGCACGCTGCTCAAGCTGAAGCGCGAGAAGGTCAAGAGCGATCCGGAGCTGTTCTCGGTATCGCGCACCATCTTCGCCGAGGCGCGCGAGGTGGTGGCCCGGCATGTCGACACTCTCGTCGGCCAGCTGGAGATCATCATTGGGGACGGCATCGCCAGCGGCGACTTCCGGCCGGTCGACCCGCGGGCCACAGCGCAGGCTATGTTCGACGCCACCGCCCGCTTCCACGACCCGGCGCACGGCGCCGAGTGGAGCGCGCCCGATGTCGATGCCGGCTTCGACCGCGTCTATGCGCTGGTGACCGCCGGCATAGTGGCGTAGACCCGGACCACGCCACGCCTTCACAATTCATCCGCGTCACGTGCCGACGCTAGTGCGACGCACCCAACTCAGCTAGCCTCCCCGCGGGCATTTGGAGGGCTAAGCCGTGTACGTTGTCACACTTCTGATTTTCTTCATCCACATCATCGCGTTCATCGCCGGCGGCGCCAATCTGGTGCTGATGCCGATCGTCGGCGCCAAGCTGCCGACCGCCACGCCGGAGCAGCGCGGCCTGCTGTTCTCGATCATCGAAGGGTTCGCCAAGGTCGGCAAATACGCCTTTGCGACGCTGCTGATCACCGGCATCCTGACACTCTGGCTCAAGTGGAACTGGGTCGTTCCCAACGCCTGGTTCTGGGTCAAGATGCTGGGCATCCTCGGGATGATCGTGTTCATCAGCCTCAACGAGGTGAACCGCAAGAAGGCCATCGCGGGCGATGCCGAAGCGGCCAAGCGCGCCAAGATGTTCGGCCAGCTGACCGGGGTCTCCTTCCTCGTCGTGGTCTTCTCCGCCGTGTTCGCCTTCAACTGAAGTCCCCCTGCAACTGAGGTCAGCTTGGACGTCGCCTTCTCGCTTCTGCTCATCGCCCATCTTGTCGGTCTCATGCTGGTAGCGGCGGCGTTCCTGCCGCTGCTGGGGATGATGGGGCAGGGCGGGGCGGCGCCCCAGACCAACCGGCTGCTCACCCGCTTCGGGCATTACGGCATCATCGTGCTGCTGCTCAGTGGGCCGTTGATGATCTGGGTCCGCTACGGCAGCCTCGACGGCGTCAGCCACTGGTTTTGGGCCAAGATGGCGTTCGTCGTGCTCCTGGCGGCAGGCGTCGTCACATCGGCGGTCTCTGCGCGCAAGATGCGCGCCGGCGATGCGGCGGCGACAGCGCGGGTGCGGCTCGGCCGGATTATCGCCGTGGTGTCGCTACTGGCGATCGTGGTGTTCGCCGTGCTGGCGTTCAACTGATGCCACGGCTCGACCACATCAATATCGACGTGTCGGACGGCGCGCGGATGGTGCGGTTCTTCGCCGAGGTGCTTGGTGCCGAGGATGGCTTTCGTCCGCCATTCGATTTTCCCGGCCACTGGATTTACGTCGATGGCCATCCGGCCATCCACTTGAATGTCGCACCGAGAGCGAACGATTTCCCGCGCGGCATGGTCAATCATGTGGCCTTCGGGGTCTACGGGTTCGAGCCGACCAAAGCGCGGATCGAGGCGGCGGGGTGGCCGTACCGGATCACCGGCATCCCCGATTCGGAGATCGGGCAGTTCTTCGTCGAAGGTCCGGAAGGGCTGCTGCTCGAGGTGCAGTTTCGCCGCGAGCGACCCGCGCGCGGCTAGGGCCGCTTCACCTTCCGTTAGCCGCCGCTGCGCAAAGGCTTGCGCAAGCGGCGGAATTCGCGCAGTATTTGCGCCGTAGCAAGTTTTGGTCTGACGAATGCAGCGCAACCGCGCCATTGCCATAGCCGCCGCCCAGCAGAAGGCTCGTGAGAGCCGGCTGATGATTGCGGCCGCTCTGCTGCTGCTTCCGGCCGCCCTGCTTCTCCTTCTTATCAGCCCCTGATAACCGACAGCTCGTCTAGCGAGCGGGTGGTCAGGGGAGCGCGCAGGTTAACCGAACAACGATTTGTCCGGTCGCGACGGTTTTCGAACCCCGGCCGTTTGATAGGAACACAGCAATGAGCACCCAGGCAGCGGCAGCGAGCAATAAGGCAAGCTCTTCCAACAAGGATCGCGTCTTCATCTTCGATACGACGTTGCGCGACGGCGAGCAGAGCCCCGGCGCGACGATGACCTTGGAGGAAAAGCTCCAGGTCGCCGAGGCCCTCGACGAAATGGGCGTCGACATTATCGAGGCCGGCTTCCCGATCGCCTCCAACGGCGACTTCGAAGCGGTCGTCGCAGTGGCCAAGCAGGTGAAGAACTCGGTGGTCGCCGGTCTCGCCCGCGCCATCCCGGGTGACATCGCCCGCGCCGGCGAGGCGGTACGCCACGCCAGGCAGGGCCGCATCCACACTTTCGTTTCCACCTCGCCGATCCATCTGGCCCACCAGATGAAGAAGACTGAAGAGCAGGTGCTGGAGATCATCTCGGCCACCGTGGCGCAGGCCCGCAACCTCATCGACAATGTCGAGTGGAGCGCGATGGACGCCACCCGTACGCCGATCGACTACCTGGCGCGCTGCGTCGAGCTCGCGATCAAGGCCGGCGCCACCACCATCAATCTGCCCGACACGGTTGGCTACGCCATTCCGGCCGAGCACGAGGCGATGTTCCGCTCGATCATCGAGCGTGTCCCCGGCGCCGATGAAGTGATCTTCTCCGCCCATTGTCACAACGATCTCGGCCTCGCCGTCGCCAACTCGCTGGCCGCGGTGCGCGGCGGCGCCCGCCAGATCGAATGCACCATCAACGGTTTGGGCGAGCGCGCCGGCAACGCCGCGCTCGAAGAAGTGGTGATGGCGCTGCGCACCCGCGGCGATGCCATGCCCTATGACACCGAGATCGACTCGACCCATTTGAGCCGCGCCAGCAAGGTCGTCTCGGCGGCCGCCAACTTCCCGGTGCAGTACAACAAGGCGATCGTCGGCAAGAACGCCTTCGCGCATGAAAGCGGCATCCACCAGGACGGCATGCTGAAGAACGCCCAGACCTACGAGATCATGACGCCGGCCTCGGTCGGCATCAAGGAAACCACCCTGGTGATGGGCAAGCACTCGGGTCGCGCCGCCTTCAAGGATAAGTTGAAGGAATTGGGCTACGACCTTGGCGATAATGCCTTCCAGGAGGCATTTGTCCGCTTCAAGGATCTTGCCGACCGCAAGAAGCACGTCTATGACGCCGACATCGTGGCGCTGGTCGATGACGAGGCCGGCTCGGTCGGTGATCGGATCAAGCTGGTCGACATGGAGGTGATCTCCAAGACCGGCGGCGTGCACCATTGCGACCTCGTCATCACCATTGACGGCGTCGAGGTGAAGGCCTCGTTCGACGGTACTGGCTCAGTGGATGCGATCTTCAACGCCATCAAGCAGGCGGTCGGCAAGGACCCGCACCTGGTGCTCTACGCCATCGATGGCGTCACCGGCGGCACCGACGCGCAGGCGAGCGCCCACGTGCGCCTCGAAATGAACGGCCGCATCGTCTCCGGCAACGCCGCCGAGCCCGACACCCTCGTCGCTTCGGCCCGCGCCTACATCAACGCCTATAACCGCCTGCTGCTCGAACGCGGCGCCGCGGCGCAGGGGGCCACCGAGGCTGCCGCCGCGAGCTGATCCGAGCTGCAGTCGACACTTTCTGAGCCGCCCCTCCGGGCGGCTCCTTCTCATGGTGCGCCAGGCGCCGCCGTCGGGCTGCCCCTTCTGATGGGCTAAGGGAGCGACCAATGACCTACGAATTGCGCGAGTTGGCTTCACCCGAGGATTGGGAGGCGATGCATCGGATCCGGCTCGAAGTGCTGTTCACTGCCGAGCGCCACCCGGGCCTCGTCTATGACCGGGCGCATCCGCACGACCTTGAGCCGACGCACAGCAAGTTCGTACTCATGCATGACGGTGTGCCGATCGGCACCACCCGGCTCGATCCGCGCGGCGAAGGCGGTATCGTCCGACTGGTCGCCATCGTGCCGCCGTTGCAGCGGCAGGGCCACGGCTCGGTACTGGAAGCCTTGCTCATCGACTACGCCAGGGCGCGCGGCATGAAGCGGCTGTGGCTCAATGCCGCTCGCGACGCCGTCGGTTTCTACGAGAAGCTCGGTTGGACAGCTGAGGTGTGGGACGAGGTGGAACTCGCGACCTTCGCCCACAATTGCGTGCAGATGACCAAGCCGATCTGACGCGATGCGGCTTCCCAGCTCGGAGGCGCGACACAATCCATGACCCCCGACGTTTCGGCGTTTCACTGCAACGGTGAAGCGCTCTAGGCTGCGCCCGAGTCGAATGGCTGGAGCATTCATGCTGCGAGAACTGAGGGGCGGGCTCACCGCCTTGGCCCTGGTGGTTGCTGGCGCGCTGTTCGCAGTCAGCGTCGACCTGGGCATTCCCGGGCAGGCCCTGCTGCAGTCGCTGCGCTTCCACATCGCTGTAGCGCTGCTCGGCCTGGTGGTGCTGCTGTTCGTCGGTGGCGCCTGGCGCCGCGCCTGGGTGTTCGTGTTCGTCTTCGCGATCAGCGTCGGGCAGGGCGCGGCGATCATCTACCATCAGCAGGAGGCGCGCATTGCGCTTGCCGCTACCCCGGGCAAGCCGCTGCTCAAGCTGCTGAGCTTCAACCTGCTGTCGGACAACCAGAACGGCGAGAACATCGCCCGGTTCATCGCCGGCTCGGGCGCTGATGTGGCCGTCCTGATGGAGGCGGCGCCGATCGCCAGCCACGTCGGCATCCTGCGTCAGGTCTATCCGTACTACGCCGGCTGCGATGATGGCTCGCGCTGCGGCGGCGTGGTGCTCCTCTCGCGCACACCGCTCGCCGACATCACCGTGCAGTCGATGAGTGGGGCGTGGCAGAATCGCCTGGTAACCGCCAGCACGACGATCGACGGGCAGAAGCTCAACATCGTCGCGGCACACCTGGTGAAGCCCTATTTCGACGACTTTGCCGCCGAGGAGTTTGCCAAACTCGGCGCCGTCATCGGTCGGCTCGATGGTCCATTGGTGCTGGCCGGCGATTTCAACGCCGCGGCCTGGTCCGCCAGTATCGACGGGCTGGTGCAGCGGCGAAACCTCGCGCCCGGGCCGTCCTACCCCGCCACCTGGCCGGTTCGGCTCGGTCCGCTGGGCGTCCCGATCGACAATGTTTTCACCCGCGCACCATTGGTCATCAGCGAAGTGAACGCGCTGGATGACGCCATGGGCTCCAACCACCGTGGGCTGCTGGCCGAAATCAGGCTGACCGGAAGCTAGTTGCCGCAAGGACGCATCATCGTGCGGTGACTTGCCAGATCAGTCATTCGCGTGCATCTCCAAGGCTCAGCTTTGCGGGGGCAGGCATGAAGTGGCGGGACTTTCGGCGCAGCGCGCTCGGGCGGGTGCGACAGGCAGGTCGCTTGGCGCGCTGGTGGCTTTTTGGTCTGCTGGGCTTCGCTCGACCGCCGCACTTGCGTTTTCGCCCGCCACCGTGGCGGCGTCCCACGCCACTGCCTGCGCAGCCGGCAACCATCACCGTCCCAGTCACCCGCCCCCTGATCTACGGGGATGTGATCCCTGAAAACTTCGACAGCTTGCCGACCCAAGCGAGTGGCGGGGAGCCCGGCATCACGATTGCCGACGATGTTGTGCTTGTACCCGGGCATCTGTTCGTCGACCGTCGAACGGCTGTCGTGTTGCCGCAGAGCCAGGGCGTCATCATCGATCCGAAGGCGCTCAGTGGGCTGAGATCGCGCCCACCCAGAGTGTTTCGGTCTCCTGCTGAGGCAGATGAAGTCTTCGTGGTGGATTGCTACTTCACCGATAACTATGGCCACAACCTGCTCGAGGCTTTGACCCGGCTTATGCTGCTCGAACGGGCCCCCGCCGGCATCGAGATCGCGACCTCCATTCCGAGATCGGCGACAGTCAGCGCGTTATTCGAGGGGCTGGGCGTCGCCCAGTCGCGCGTTCGCTACTATCGCGAGCCGCTGTTCTGTCGCCGGGCGTACCTGCCCGATCGGCTTGTCTACCTTGAGCAGTTCATCAATCCGCTGGCGCGCGACGCGCTCTCGCGGCTGGTCGCGCTTGGAAGCGCCTCCAGGGTCGAGCGCGCCGAACGCATCTTCATATCCCGTTCGCGGATACGTCGGCGTCGTCTCGTAAATGAGGCCGAGATCGAGGCGCTGTTCGAGCGCTATGGCTTTCGCATCGTCCATCCGGAGACGCTGCCGGTCGAAGCCCAGATTGCCTTGTTCAGCGAAGCCAAGATGATTGCCGGGCTAGGTGGGGCCGCTATGCACAGCACCGTGTTCAGTCGTCCCGAAACCAGGATTTTGATGGTCAGCTCAAGGGCATGGTTCATGCGCACCGATGTGCTGATCAACGAGCGCGAGGGCCAGCTTGGCTATGTGTTCGGCGAGCCGGAGGGCGTCGCGAGTGGCCTTGGAGACTGGGATTGGCGCGTCGATCCCGCCGCGGTCGAGGCGGCGATCATTGCCCATTTCGGGCTCTGAGCCGCAAGCAGGCCGAACAGGTCCTTGGGGTCGTCGAGCTCGGGGATAAGGTCGATGTCGCGGATCTCGGCCCGGCTCAGGTCGCGGGCATAGCGGAGCGTCGAGAAATCCTCGATGGCGAAGCCGACCGAGTCGAACAGCGTAACCTCGCCGGCCGACCTGCGGCCGGCCGCCTTGCCCGTCAGCACCTGCCACAGTTCGATGACCGCGAAATCTGCCGGCATCTGCTGGATCTCGCCCTCGACCCGGGTCTGCGGCGTGTACTCGGTGAAGACCGAGGCACCGGCGACGATGTCTGGATGCAGCTCGGTCTTGCCGGGACAGTCGCCACCGATGGCGTTGACATGCATGCCGGGCACCACATGATCAGGCGTCAGGACCCGGGCCCGTGTTTTGTCGGCAGTGCAGGTCGTGACGATATCTGCGCCGTCGACGGCCTCAGCGACCGAACCGGCGCGGATGATGCGGAGGCCGCTGGTTGCGAGGTTGAGGCAGAACTTGTCCATCGCTTCGGTGTCGAGGTCGACCACCCGCACCTCCTCGACCCCCAGCAACGCCTTGAAGGCGAGGGCCTGGAATTCTGACTGGGCCCCGGCGCCGATCAGGGCCAGCACCCGGCTGTCGGGTCGAGCCAGGGCGCGTGCCGCGACGGCGGAAGTCGCAGCGGTGCGGAGCGCGGTGAGTATCGTCATTTCCGACACCAGCACCGGGTAACCCGTCGACACATCGGCGAGCACCCCGAAAGCTGTTACCGTCAGCTTGCCGCCCGCCGTGTTGCCGGGATGACCGTTGACGAACTTCATGGCGTAGAGTTCGCCATCGGAGGCCGGCATCAGTTCGATCACGCCGTCGCGGCTGTGGCTGGCGAGGCGAGCCGCTTTCTCAAAGCTCTCCCAGCGGCGGAAATCGGCCTCGATGTAACCGGCGAGACCGATAAGGAAGGGCTCGAGGCCGGTATGCCGGAGGAGGGTGCGGATGTCGCTGGTGCCGATGAATTGGGTCATTTGGGCCTCTTACTTTGGGAAGCAGTCAGGCTTCGGTTGAGTGTCAGGTTGTTGCGAGGTCGCGAATGCCTGCAAGCGGCGGCGACACCGGGGCGGATGCGCCGAACAGACGGGCGGCGAGATCCACCATCAGGTCGGCGCTTTTGCCGTGACGGTCGAGGACAGGGTTGAGCTCGACCAGGTCGAGCGAGCCGACGCGGCCGCTGCGGTGCAGCATGTCCATCACCAACTGACCCTCCGCGAGCGTCAGCCCGCCGGGCACGGTGGTGCCGACACCGGGGGCCAGGCTGGGGTCCATGGCATCGACATCGAGCGACAGATGCAGGTGGCCGTTGGCGGCCTCCACACGATCGAGGAAACGACACAGCGGCGTGGCGACCCCGGCGATCCGGATGGCGTCCATGTCCACCACCTCGACGCCGCGCGCATCGATCAGTTGTGCTTCCTCGCAGTCGAGCGCGCGGGCGCCGAGGATCATGACATTGGCGGGATCGACACGCGCAAACCAGGCATCGTCATTGGCAAAGCCCGGCTCGCCGCAGAGGCGGGCCAGCGACATGCCGTGGATGTTGCCGGTCTCGGTGGTGGCCCAGGTGTTGAAGTCGCCATGGGCATCGAACCACAAGACGAACAATGGCCGGCCCGCATCGCGGCAATGCCGGGCGACACCTGCGACCGAACCCATCGAGATCGAGTGATCCCCACCGAGAAACACCGGCCGCGCGCCGTTCTCGAGGCTGCGGTAGCCGGCCTCGCTGGCGCCCACGGCCAGCGCCTCGATTTCCGCAGCGGCCGCAAGCCGGCGATCGACATTGATATCGCCGAGGTCGGCTACGGCATAGCCGAGGCTCGCGAGGCGCTCTGCCAGGCCAGCCGCACGCAGGTCGTCCGGTCCGAGCGCAGCGCCGCTGCAGGACGCACCGGCATCGGTCGGCACGCCGACCAGGTCGATACGGTTGCCGGCAGAGGGGCGGCGGGCGCGGGCGTCGTGGAGCATCTCGGTTTCCTCGATTGCGATCTTCCCACTATGTGAGGTCGGAGTGCCGCTGACGAAAAGCCGAAGAAGTGATAAGAATGTGCAATCCAATGTGCAAAATGGCGGCCAAGGATGACGAATAGTACACCTGGTCTCGATGACCTCGACTACCGCCTGATCGCGCTGCTGCGCACCGACGGGCGGATGCCGGTCGCCAAGCTCGCGGCGCAGCTCAATGTCTCACGCGCTACGGTGACGGCAAGGATGGCGCGGCTGGAGCATTCCGGCGCAATCGCCGGCTACACTGTGGTGGTGCAGGCGCAGGGGCGGGTGGACGCCGTGCGCGCCATCACCATGGTCGAGGTCGACGGCAAGAACTCCGAGCAGATCATCCGCCGCCTCGCCGGTTTCCCCGAGATCCGCGGGCTCTACACCACCAATGGCCGGTGGGACGTGGTGGCCGAGATCGAGACGCCGACATTGCGCGAGTTCGACGAACTGCTGCGCAAGGTTCGCCAGATCGACGGCATCGCCAATACCGAGACGAGCATCCTGTTGGGAGCGCGGAAGGAGCTCGGCTAGATCCTCCCAAAGCCATGTCGCCCCGGCTCGCACCGAGGCGACGATAATAGGAGGCTCGGTGCGCGGACTGGCGCTACCTGATCGTCAGCGGCGCCAGCGCGCGGCTGAGGCTGGCTTCGCCCATGCCGAAGGTCGTCGCGTTGTAGTTGAGCAGCGTATCCTTGCGCGCCGTATTCAGCAGCTGGTTGGTGATCTGGGTCGGTGTCGCCGTGGTGAACTTGCTGCCCAGGACCGAGGCATAACCCGAAATGATCGGCGCGGCGAACGACGTGCCGGCGAGGCCGGTCTTGCTGCTCTCGACCCCGACCACCAGGAAGTGGCTCTGCACCGCCGTGTTGGTGCCGGCCTTGTTCGAATAGGAGGCGAGGCTGGCGGGCTTCGCCACCGTGCCGTTGCTGGTGAGAGCCCCGACATAGATCGCCGACGGTGCGCCGACCAGCGCAAGGTTCAGGAAGTCCTTGTTGCCGGCTGCGTTGGTTGAGCCGATGGCGATGCCATCATTGCCCGCGGCTTTGACCGTTACCGCCCTGCCGTACTTGGCATAGCTGATGATCGAGGATTCCTGCGCACTCCATCCCAGCTGGCCGAGGCTGTAGGTGCCCTTGGCATACATGCCGTAGCTGAGGTTGAGCACGTTGAGGCCGCTCGCCAACGGGACCGTGGTGCCGGAATAAAAGCTCTGCGATTTGATGGTCGCGAGCGGCGCGATCATGCTGGCTTCGAGCCGGGTCCATTCGCCGTGCCGGTAGAGCAGCGACCCGGTTCCGAGGTTGCCGGTGAACTTCGATCCGCTGCTGAAATCGTCGACGATGGTGATGGTCGTCCTCTGGCCTTTGTAGCCCTTGGTCCACGCGTCGGCGATGTCGGGACTCATCCAGCTCCTGAGCACCGGTGAGGTGGTCTGGGCGATGGAGGTGGAAACCCCGCCCAACAGGGCAAGGCCGGCGATGGCTGCGATGACGAGAGACTTGAGACGGGAAGTCATGGCGTGCACTCCTGGACGCTAGAAACTGGCGCTGTAGCTGAGCGAAATGTGGAGCCGGTTCGGTTCGGCATGGGCGAGGTACTGCAGCGTCTCCTCCGGGGCGAGGAACGTTGCGGCGAGCCGGCAATTGACGGTCTGGACGCCGCCGATCTCGCCGTAGTCGCCCTCGCAGGGCTGTTCGTTGAGGTTACCCCAGGCGACTGCGCGCACGGTAAGCGAGAGCACAGAGTTGGCGGCCGGATGCGCCTGGGCGACGAAGCCGATGCGAAGGCTGGGATCGACGGTGTATTTCTCGCCTCGCTCGCCGGTGCTGAAGCCCCAGAGGAGGCCGAAATCATCACCGAACTGGGTCAACAGGTCGACGCGGGTATCCGGCCAGTCGCTGTGATACCAGTCCCCGAACGACACCGGGGTGCCGTCGGCAAGCTCGTAGCCCGACACCCGGCTGTTCACCGAGGCGTCGTACCACCCGTCGGCAAGGCTTGCCGCGGTTGCGGACAGCTCCGAGTCCTGCGCCATATCGATCAGGTGGACGGCGACGCCTTGCTCCTGGGCGAGCGTGGGCCAGGACCATGCCGTGAGCAGCACAAAGGCGAGAAGCAGACCGGCGGCGATGCCGCCCTGCCAGTGTTCCTGCCCGTGCAGGTCGTTTCGCCGATCAACCTCAGGGAGCGTTCTGCCCATGAGATGGCCCCATTATCGAGCCGCCAATAGAACGCAGTTTCGCTAAGGAAGTGTTCGGAACCAGAACTAAATAAGTGTAATCAGCCGGCATCGCCGAGTGCGTGGGGCAGTTCCGCCGCCACGACATCGAGCTCCTCCGGCCGTCCAGCGCTGATGCGGATGTGGCGGTCGAGCCCCGGCGCCATCGGCTTGCGAACGAACACGCCGCGCGCCTCCAGCGCCTTCAGCACCCGCATGGCATAGTCGCCGTCGCGGCCGCAATCGACGGCGACGAAGTTGGTGGCGGAGGGCACGGCGCTGAGGCCGTTCTCAGCCGCGATGCCGTAGATGCGCTCTCGTCCGCTGGCGACTTTCGCCACCACGCTGGTCAGCCATGCTTGGTCCGCCAGTGCCGCCATCGCTGCCACCTGGCTCAGGCGGGTGACACCGAAGTGATTGCGCACCTTGTCGAAGGCTTTGATGAAGCTTGCTTCGCCGATGGCGTAGCCGATCCGCATGCCGGCAAGCCCATAGGCCTTGGAGAAAGTGCGGGTGCGGATCAGGTTGGGGCGGGCGATGTCGAGCGCGGGCAGGGTACCCGCAGGCGCGGTCTCGCAATAGGCCTCGTCGAGCAGGATCAGTGTCTCTTCCGGGACCTCGGCGATGAAGCGTTCGATCTCCGCAGCGCTCCACCAGGTGCCCATCGGATTATCTGGGTTGGAGAGATAGATCACCTTGGCCCGCTCGTGCCGCGCCGCCTTGGCGAGAGCTCCCAGGTCCTCGTGGTCACCGGCATAAGGCACCGCGACGATCCGGCCACCGAACCCGGTCACGTGATAGTTGAAGGTCGGGTAGGCACCGAGCGAGGTGACTGCGACATCACCGGGCCCAGTGATCAGCCGGGCGATCAACCCGTGCAGCCCGTCAATGCCTTCGCCAACTGCGACATTGGCCGCGGGGATGTCGAGATGCGCGGCGAGTGCTGCCTTCAGCTCATGCACCTCCGGATCGCCATACATCCATACCCCACCTGCTGCCGCCGCGATCGCCTCGATCACCTTCGGTGAGGGCCCAAAGCCGCTCTCGTTGGCGCCGACCCGTGCCCGGAACGGCACACCGGTCCGCCGCTCCAGCGCTTCGGGACCGGTGAACGGCACGGTGGAGGGCAGGGACTGGGCAAGGGGGGTAAGGATGGGGCGCATGGTGCGGCGAACTTATCCTGCCCGGAGCGCGGTGCAACTCCATCCATTCGCGCCACGTATCTCAATGGTTACATCGCCAAGCCGCACGTTAGTTTGTGTTGTGCGTGACGCGGGCGCGGGACAATCATTGAGGCAATCAGAACCTTCGGGGTGAACTTTCATGATCAAGAACAAGCTGGCGCTCGCGGTGGCAATCGTGGGTGCGCTGGGGATGACCGGCGCGCAGGGCGCCGAGACGGCGACCGCCGTCTTCGCCGGCGGTTGCTTCTGGTCGATCGAGAGCGATTTCGACCATGCGCCGGGCGTCATCTCCACCACCTCGGGCTATATCGGCGGGCACGTCGACAACCCGAGCTACGAGCAGGTGGTCACCGAAACCACCGGGCATCGCGAGGCGGTGAAGATCGTCTATGACCCCAGTGTCACCAGCTACGACAAGCTCGTCGACACCTTCTTCCACCTGATCGATCCGATCGAGACGCGTGGCCAGTTCTGCGATTACGGCGAGAGCTACACCACGGCGATCTACGCCGGCACCGATGCCGAGCTGAAGGTCGCCGAGGCCGGCAAGGAAGCGACTGCCGCAGCGCTCCGCAAGCCCGTGGCGACCATCGTCGCGATGGCCCCGACCTTCTGGCCGGCCGAGGCCTATCACCAGGATTTCTGGAAGGGCAGCGAGATGCTGCAGAACGGCTTAACCCGCGCCCAGCACTACGCCCGCTACCGCGTCGGCTGCGGCAAGAATGGCCAGGTCGAAGCCATCTGGGGCAAGGACGCGTTCAAGGGGCTCGACGGGCACGCGTGAGGCCTGACGTCCAGCGGCACCACAAACGGGGGTCATCCCGCGAAAGCGCATTCGCGCTAAGTTACGGTTGTGCCCCACCCACCGGGTCATTCCCGCGAAAGCGGGAACCTCTGTTTTCTTGGCCTTTGCACGTTCGCAAACGGAGTTCCCCGCTTTCGCGGGGATGACACCGAGCTGCAGAGGCTCGGTTCGCATACCCAACGTCACCCGCTTTCGCGGGAATGACCCGGTGCGTGGACTGACGTAGCACCAGCTCCCTTACGTCAGATCCGGCGTCCGCTCACCAGCGCCCTGTGTATGCGGGTCGGCGGCCAGTTCCACCTGCGCCTGCTCGTCGTCGGCGGTGAGCATCTTGTTGATCGCGAGCTTGGCCTTTTCGGTCAGGTCGCGCAGCGTCGGCAGGTATTCGGGGGTCGGCACCCAGGCGCGCAGCTGCAGCATGATCTTGTCGCCGACAAAGCTCTCGACATGCACCGTCGGCGGCGGATCGACCTGCACGCGCTTATCCGAAGTGGCGATCTTCAACATCGTCCGGCGCGCCGCCGCGACATTGATCGAATCCGGCACGGTGATGTTCACGTCGATTCGCCGGCGCGGCTCGCGGCTGTGATTGGTGATCGCCGAGGACCAGAGCTTTTGATTCGGCGTGAAGATGTAGAGCCCGCTGGTCGAGCGGAGCCGCGTGCCGAACAGGCCGATTTCCACCACCACGCCGGCCACCCCATCGCCGACGATATACTCGCCGATGGCGATGGGCCTCAGCCACACCAGCATGATTCCCGCCGCGATATTGGCGAGGGTGCCTTGCAGCGCCAACGCGATGGCAAGGCCGGCGGCGCCGATCACCGCGTAGATCGAGGTGCTCGAGACGCCGAGGAAACTCAGCGCCGTAACGATCGAGAAGATGATGATGCCGTAGCGGGTGACCTGCGCCAGCAGCGGGGCAAAATTCTTGTCGACGCCATAGGCGCGCGGCAACAGGTTGCGCACCATGCGCGACAGCGTGCGCGCCAGGTACCAGCCGGCGATCAGCACGATGAGCGCGCTTACGAGGGCCACGGAATTGTCCGCAAGCCACCTGAGCGGCAGAGAGATGGCTTCGGTCGCGTCGGTGGGCAGGTCGTTCATCGGCTCTTCGTGGGCTGTTTCGCTGCGGGCGTTAACTTACCAATCTGGCAAAAGCAGGAAAGTCCACAGCAGCGCGAATAGATGCTGGACAAGGTGGGGGACCCCTGATAGTCAGCCGCTCGGACAGGGTGCGTAGCTCAGATGGTAGAGCAGCTGACTCTTAATCAGCGGGTCCACGGTTCGAGTCCGTGCGCACCCACCAAGTCCTCCTAAAGCTTTGAAATGGCGGCCGGAACAGGCATTGACCTCGTTCCGGGCCCTGGACCGATGCGCCTTCGCCGTTCGACGTTGAAGCAGCGATCCACGTTGTCGAATCGGTACTCAAGCGCCGCGTCCGGCTGGTGGGGAGCCGGCGATTGCCGGCCTACAAAGCGCCGCGGGCGTGAATTGATCTAATGGCGCTCTTCACAAGGCTCGCCGCGCCGCTTACATAGCCCCACCACCCTTGCTCACGGAGATACCCCGGAATGCCCTTCGGCCTTGATGCTTCGGCTTTTGCGGCGTTCTTTCAGGTTATCATGATCGATCTGGTGCTCGCTGGCGACAACGCGGTCGTCATCGGGCTCGCGGCAGCCGGGCTGCCGGCCGATCTCCGTCGCAAAGCCATCCTTATCGGCATCATCGCTGCGACGATCCTGCGCATCTGTTTTGCGCTGATCACTACCCAGCTGCTGGCGCTCGGCGGCGGCCTGCTCATCGCGGGCGGTCTGCTCCTGCTCTGGGTGTGCTGGAAGATGTATCGCGAGCTGTCGGTCTCGCACGAGGACGAACACAACGCCACCGAGGCGCTGGCGGATGCAGACCTCAACGCCGACGGTACCGTCTCGGGCAAGAAGAAGAAGTCGCTGAAGGCGGCGGTCTGGCAGATCATCATCGCCGACGTCTCGATGTCGCTCGATAACGTGCTGGCGGTGGCCGGAGCGGCGCAGCACCACGAAGTGGCGCTGATCTTCGGTCTCGGCCTCTCGGTGCTGCTGATGGGCGTCGCGGCGACCCTGGTTGCGGGCCTCTTGCACAAGTACCGCTGGATCGCCTGGCTCGGCCTCGTGATCATCCTCTATGTGGCGGTGAAGATGCTCTACGAGGGCGCTGACCAGCTGCTCGGCCACACGCTGCCGATGATCCCGCTGATCAAGGGCGCGCCTCCCGTTCCGGTGGTGCACTAACTCCCACGTAACCACGGCCCGAGTTTCCTCGCATTGCGAGGCGGGCCGTAGGGATTTCCTCACGCGAGGGACGATAGCGTCCGGCAGGTTGTCTGCCGGATTTCGTCCATGTCGCTTGCCGCCCTTTCGCTCAGTCCCGTTGCGCAGTTTGCCGTCCCGTCACGACCGGTCGCTTCCAGCTTCGCCATGAACCTGGTCGAACCGGAAGCCTGGGACGATGCGATCGCCGATTTCGAAGGCGTCTGCCAGGAGCAGCTCGCGACCTTCGCGCGGGCCCGCTGGCCGGGCGTCGCACTCGAGCCGCAGCTGTTCACGCTGGCTGGCGAGGTGGTCGGCGGCTGCCTGATCATGGTGCAGCCGCTGCCACTTGGGCTCGGCTCGATCGCCGTGGCCAAATGGGCGCCGATGCTGCGCCATACCGACACGGCCGACGCCAACGCCATCTACGCCCGCATGGTCGCAGCGCTGTCCGAGGAATATGCGGTTGGTCGCCGGATGATGCTCTCGGTGCTGCCGCGTGCGGCGCTGGGCGCCGCCAACGCCGAATACGAACAACTGCTTGCCCGCGGTTTTCGTCAGGGCGCCAGGCTGCTGTTCCCGGATCGCTACATCGTCAACCTCAGGCTGAGCGACGCCGAGCAGCGTCAGAGCTTTCACCAGAAATGGCGCTATCACCTCAACAAGGCCGAGAAAGCCGGGCTGAGCTTCGAGCACGCCGGAGCTGAACGGCGGGCCGAGTTCGACGCGCTCTACGAGCAGATGGTCGACCGCAAGAAGTTTCCCGACCATTCGGCTTACGGCACCGTGCCGGCGCTGCTGGCGATGGACAACCCGACCTTGAGGCCCGAGCTGTTCTTCGTCAGGCGGGCCGGTGAGATCGTCGCCGGGGCGATCATCTTCAAGGCCGGCGATCGGGCGGTCTACCTCTACGGCGCCACCAGCGCCGCGGCGCTGGAACTGCGCGCCGGCTATTTCCTCCACTGGCACATCATCCGCTGGCTGCGCGACCATACCGCCGCCCGTTGGTACGATCTCGGCGGCACCGATGGCTTCCAGGGGCTGCACCAGTTCAAGAAGGGCATGGTCGGCGAGCGCGGCGTTATCACGCCGGTGCCGCCCGTCGCCAACTATGCCGCGCACTGGTGGCCACGCCTCGTCGGCGAAGGCGCCTTCGCCGGCCGGGAGATTGCACACGCGCTCGGCCGCTATGTCGATCGGCTGCGGCTTGATCGCGCCAAGCCGGACCAGCGGCGGAGCGCCGAATGAGCCTCCGGCAGCGCCTCGTTTCACAATCGAGCGTGATCTTCGGTGCCCGGCTGTTCGGCGCCGGCGTGATCTTCCTGGCCCAGGCGGCCATCGCCCGCTTCTGGGGCGCCGATATCCTCGGCGAGTACCTCTTGATCATCGCCACGGTGAACATCGTCGCTGTGGTGATGCCGCTCGGCTTCGAGACCATCGGCACCTACTTCGCCGCCGAGTATCGCTCGAAGGGTGAGGGCCGGCTGCTGCGTGGCTTCATGCTGCGCGCCTACGGCCACGTCGCGGTGACCTCGCTGGTGCTGCTGTTCCTGGGCTATCCGCTGGCCGGGCTGTTCGGCGAGCCGGGCAGGGTGCTGCTCGCCCACTGGCTGCCGGCCTGCCTGATGGCGCTCGCCACCGCCGTGGTCTACTGCAACAGCGCGTTGCTGGTCGGGCTGAAGCGTCCATTCGCCGGCTTCTTCGCCGACACCATCTTTCGCCCGCTGCTCATCGTCCTCTGCTTCGCGCTCGCCGCGATGGCGGGCAATGCGGAAGCGAAGTTCGCCGAGCTGATCTGGCTCCTCGCCATCGGTTTTGCCGTGATTGCCGCCGCCCAGTTCGCCTGGGTGCTGCGCGCTGTCCGGCAGGTGCCTGAAGCCATGGCCGCTACCGCAGCCGAGCAGAAGCGCTGGTGGCGCTTCGCGCTGCCATGGGTGGTCATCGCGCTGGCCACCGACTTCTTCTTCGACATCGACCTGTTGCTCCTGTCCCACTTCCTCGATCGCGAAAGCCTCGCGGTGTTCGGCGTGTGCACCCGGGTGTTCTCGCTGGTGGCGTTTGGCGTCTCGGCGGTCTACGCAGTGACGCTGCCCGAGATGTTCGAGCGCAACGCCGCAGCCGACCGGGCGGGATTCATGAAGCAGATCGGTGAGGCCAACCTCGTCGCCTGCGCCATTTCGGTGGCACTGTTCGCCATCGTGGTGCTGACCGGGCCGCTGCTGCTGATGCTGTTCGGGCCGGAGTTCCAGGTCGGCGTCGTGCCGCTCGCCGTGCTCTGTCTCGCCCTCTGCGTGCGTTCACTGTTCGGCCCCGCGGCGCTGGTGCTGTCGATCCGCGACCGGCCCTACGCGACGCTGCCGGCCATCGGGCTCGGCATGGGTGTGCTGGTTGGGGCTAACATCCTGCTGGTGCCGGCGCATGGGCTGATGGGTGCTGCGGCAGCAGCGCTGGCGGCCCAGACCTTCTGGTCGGCGGCGATGTGGTTGACGGCGAAGCGGATGGCCGGGATCGACGTCTCGATAGGCCCGCGGCTCCAGGAGCTCCTGGCGGCCCGGCGGGTGAAGGACGTCTAGCGTTTGTGGGCGTTTGGCCGCGCCCTCACCGCCCCAGCAGCATATCCACCCGCGCCCTGAACCTGGCGATGCGGCCCATGCTCATCCCCGAGTCATAGTCCTCGGTGACCTTGGTGTAGAACTTCTCCATCACCACGTAGTCCTGCCCGAAGATCTGCTGACGCAGCAGCGCCGCCTGCTCGTAGCCGTAGCGGCGGAGCAGGGCGAGGGCGACTTCGTTCTCCGGCCGTACCCAGGTGAAGGCCTTGTGGAACTTGCCGTTGTCCCAGTGTTCGTCGAACACCCGCATACCGTAAATGCCGAGCCGGCTCTGCCGGTGCGACGGAAAGATCCAGCTCCAGTAGCGGAAGATCGAGCCGGTCTCCGGCCCGGAAACGAGACCGCCGCCGGGCACGCCGTCCTGCGTCAGGATGATGACGTGGAAGGGGTCGACGCGCTGCAGCGCCCGCAGGAACCCCTTGGTCAGGCGGCTCTTCTCGTGCTCTTTGAAGCGTTCCGAATAGTGCGGCGACTCGTCGATCACCGCCATCAGCTCGGCATGGATCATGTCGAGTTCATCCGGTCGCGCGGCGTGATAGCCGAGTTCGGGCATCGAAGCCTCCAAATGGTATTGCCGGCATTGTCACCTGAAACCGCCGAGAAAGCGTTTACGGCGAGGGTTTCCGAACGGTTTCAGCGCTTTCCACTAGGCCGAAAGGCGGCAAGTGGTCTGCTTGCCCGACCTTCAGGGCTTGGTTAGAACGGTTCGCAAAATCGGAGGACTATCGATGAGCGAGAGTTTGGTGTTCGCCCCCAGCGCGGCGGCGGTTGCCCGGACACGGACCACGGCGGCGCAGTACGAGGAGATGTACGCCCGCTCGCTGAGCGATCCGGATGGCTTCTGGAAAGAGCAGTCCCAGCGCATCGACTGGATCAAGGCCCCGACCAGGATCAAGAACACCAGCTACACGTACCCCGACATCTCGATCAAATGGTTCGAGGACGGGGTGTTGAACATCTCCGCCAACTGCGTCGATCGCCACCTCGCGACCCGCGCCGATGAGACCGCCATCATCTGGGAAGGCGATATCCCCGGCACCGACGACAAGGTCACTTACCGCCAGTTGCACGAGCGGCTCGGCCGCTTCGCCAATGTGCTGAAGGCCAATGGCGTCAAGAAGGGCGACCGCGTCACGATCTACATGCCGATGATCATCGACACCGCGGTGGCGATGCTGGCCTGCGCCCGCATCGGCGCGGTGCACTCGGTGATCTTCGGCGGCTTCTCGCCCGACTCCATCGCCGGCCGCATCAACGACTGCGATTCCAGGATCGTGCTGACGGCCGATGAAGGCCGCCGCGGCGGCAAGACCATTCCATTAAAGAAGAACGTCGACGAAGCGCTGCTCAAAACCCCGGGTGTCGAGCGCGTCATCGTGGTCAAGAACACCGGCAACGCTGTGGCGATGCAGGCGGGCCGCGACGTCTGGTACGCCGACGAGGCCGCCAAGGTCTCCGCCGACTGCGCGCCCGAGCCGATGAACGCCGAGGACCCGCTGTTCATCCTCTACACTTCCGGCTCCACCGGGAAGCCCAAGGGCGTGCTGCACACCACCGGCGGCTACATCGTCTGGGCCTCGCTGACCCACGAGCGCGTCTTCGACTACCAGCCGGGCGAAATCTACTGGTGCACCGCCGACGTCGGCTGGGTCACCGGCCACAGCTACATCGTCTATGGGCCGCTCGCCAATGGTGCGACGACGCTGATGTTCGAGGGCATTCCGAGCTATCCCGATGCCGGCCGCTGCTGGCAGGTGGTGGAAAAGCACAAGGTCAACATCTTCTACACCGCGCCCACCGCCATTCGCGCGCTGATGGGCGCCGGCGCCGAGATCCCCGACAAATATGCCATGCCGTCGCTGCGGCTGCTCGGCTCGGTGGGCGAGCCGATCAACCCGGAAGCCTGGCTCTGGTACCACAAGCATGTCGGCAAGGAGCGCTGCGAGATTGTCGACACCTGGTGGCAGACCGAAACCGGCGGCATTCTGATTTCGGCGCTGCCCGGCGCCATTGCCGCCAAGCCCGGTTCGGCCACCAAACCGTTCTTCGGCATCAAGCCGATCGTGCTGTCGCCTGAGGGCAAGCTCCAGGAGCAGACCAAGGCGGAAGGTGTGCTCTGCATTGCCGACAGCTGGCCGGGGCAGATGCGCACCGTTTATGGCGACCACGCGCGCTTCGTTTCGACCTATTTCGAGACCTACAAGGGCTACTACTTCACCGGCGACGGCTGCCGCCGCGACGAGGACGGCTACTACTGGATCACCGGCCGCGTCGATGACGTGCTCAACGTCTCCGGCCACCGCATCGGCACCGCCGAGGTGGAGAGCGCGCTGGTGGCGCATCCCAAGGTCGCCGAGGCGGCCGTGGTCGGCTACCCGCACGACATCAAGGGGCAGGGCATCTATTGCTATGTGACGCTGATGGCCGGCGAGAAGGGCGACGACGCGCTGAAGACCGAGCTCCGGAACTGGGTGCGCAAGGAAATCGGCGCCATCGCTTCGCCCGACCTGATGCAGTTCGCGCCCGGCCTGCCCAAGACCCGCTCGGGCAAGATTATGCGCCGCATCCTGCGCAAAATCGCCGAGAACGACTACGGTGCGCTCGGCGATACCACGACACTCGCCGATCCGGGCGTGGTGACGGACCTGATCGAGAACCGGCAGAACCGCTGAGGCTGGAGCGTGGGGCCACCCCCACCCTTGATCCCTCCCCACAAGGGGGAGGGAGACGCTCGAACCGAGATCGTGCAGTTATCGCCTCCCTCCCCCTTGTGGGGAGGGAATGAGGGTGGGGGTGGCCCCACGCTCAGCTCCATCGGGGTTTCGCCGCATTCTCTTGCCAGAAGCCAGTTCCCGATTTCTCCGAGACCCTCATTCATGCGCTTCGCCACGATGCTTCTCGCGACGCTTCTTCCCCTTGCTGCCTCACCTGCCTTGGCCCAGTCGCTCGAGCAGATGGCGGGGCAGATGATCGTTGTCGGGTTTGTCGGCAACGGCGTCGACGACAAGGGCGTGGCGGCGCTGAGGGCCGAGATCGCAGCAGGCGATATCGGCGGGGTGATGTACCTCAAGACCAACGTCGCGAGCCGCAAGGCGGTGGAAGCGATGAATACGGCGTTCCGCGAAGCGGCTCCAGCCGGGTTGCCGCCATTCATCACCCTCGACCAGGAAGGCGGGCTGGTCGAGCGGCTCGATAGTGCCGCCGGCTTCAAGGAAATTCCCGATGCGGCCTCGGTCGCGGCCAAGAACACGCCGGCCGAGGCCCGCGCCATTTATGATGGGTTGGCGCAAGGCGTCGCCGCCTGGGGCTTCAACGTCAATTTTGCGCCGGTGGTCGACCTGTCGGTCAACCCGAACAACCAGGTGATCGCCAAGTACGGCCGCGCCTTTGGCAAGGATGGCAAGGTGGTGGCTGAGTACGCCGCCGAGGTGATCGCCGCCCACCACGCTGCCGGGCTGCTGACCTCGCTGAAGCACTTCCCTGGCCACGGCTCATCCACGGCAGACAGCCACGAGGGCTTTGTCGACATCACCAAGACCTGGAAGGACAGCGAGCTCGAGCCCTATCGCGAGCTGATCTCAGGCGGCTACGAGGACATGGTGATGATCGGTCACCTGATCGACACCAATGTCGATCCCTCCGGCATGCCGTCGAGCCTCTCCAAGCCCTGGATCGAGGACAAGCTGCGCGGCGAGCTCGGCTTCAAGGGCGTGGTGATCACCGACGATCTCGAGATGGGCGCCATCCGCGACCACTTCAGTCTCAAGGAGACGGTGGTCAACGCGGTGCGGGCCGGCGTCGATGTGCTGTTGTTCTCCAATACCGCCTACCAGCGCGCCACGCTGGGCGACGAGGTTCGCGCCATCCTCCTTGCCGAGGCCGAGGCCGATCCGGTGTTCAAGGCGCGCGTCGAAGAAAGTTTTGCGCGCATCGTGGCGCTGAAATCGCGCATCGGAGCCGACAATGTCCAAGCTCAATAAGGCTGAGGTCATCGCGTCGCTCGGGCTCGGCGGCCATTTCGAGGGCGGTTACTTCCGCGAGACCTTCCGCCCGACGCATCGTGACAAGCTCGAAACGGCGCGCGGCCGGCGCGGCACCATGACCAGCATCTACTACATGCTGACCGACGATTCCCCGGTGGACCACTTCCACACCAAGCACTCGGATGGCATCCAGTTCCACCATTTCGGTGCGCCGCTGACCTATCACATGATCCACCCCGATGGCCGCTACGAAGCGGTGGTGCTGGGGCCGGACCTGGCCGCCGGACAGGTGCCGAGCCTGGCTGTCGCCGGCGGCGTCTGGAAGGCCGCCGAGCTGCCGGCAGGCGAGTACGGGCTGGTCAGCGAGGTGGTAGCGCCGGGCTGGGAGATGGAGGACATGATCCTCGTCACCCGCGCCGAGCTTCTGGCCCGTTTCCCTCAGCATGCCCAAGTGATCACCCGGCTGACCCCGGCGCCGTAACGCCGTTGCGGGGTTGTCGCGGCGGTGCTGCTTCATCTATGAGGGCCGGAGTTTTCCCCACCTGAGCCGGGGCGGGCGTCGAAAGCGCTCCCGTCCCATAGCTCAAATGGGCTAAACTTCGGATCGCGGAGCGCTATCAGGAAAAGTTGCAGACTTTTCCGGTTCGATAGCGTGACAATCAAATACACGGATTATCTCGCCGATCGATCGGCGGGATAATCTGCAGGCGAGAGGTTTTGGCATGAGCGAAGAGGGCAGGGAGGTGCGGCGGGTACGTGCGCTGTTCATCTCCGATGTGCATCTCGGCATGCGTCCCACCCGCATCACCCAGTTGATCGACTTCCTGCGCTGGCACGAAGCCGAGACGATCTACCTCGTCGGCGACATCGTCGATGGCTGGCGGCTCGCCAAGGCCTGGCACTGGCCGGCGGAATATCACCAGTTGGTCGAGATCTTCCTCGACAAGGCGCTGGCCGGCACGCGCATCGTGGTGCTGCCGGGCAATCATGACGAATTCCTGCGCGAGTATCTCGGCACCTATTTCGGCGAGGTCGAGTTCGTCGATCGCACCGTTCACACCACGGCACAGGGCAAGACCTACGTGGTCATGCACGGCGACCAGTTCGACGTCGTCGTCGCCCACGCCAAGTGGCTGGCGCATGTCGGCGACTGGGCCTATCGCGCCGCGCTCCGGCTCAACATCGCCGTCAACTGGGTGCGCCGCCGCATGGGCCTGACCTACTGGTCGCTCTCGGCCTGGGCCAAGCACAAGGTGAAGAACGCCGTCAGCGTCATCGGCCGGTTCGAGGAAGCGCTGACGCTCGAGGCCCGCGAAAGCGGCGCCGATGGCGTCATCTGCGGCCACATCCACTACGCCGACATGCACGAGCGGCTGGGCATCCACTACGTCAACACCGGCGACTGGGTGGAGAGCTGCACCGCCGTCGCCGAGACGCACGAAGGCGTGCTGGAGCTGGTCCGCTGGACAGAGACCCCGCTGCCGCGCAAGCCACGCCGGCTGCGGCTCAGGCGTGCGCCGGCGGTGCCCGGGCAGTAAGTTCACATTGCGGCTGGGGCCCACCCCCCACCCTTGATCCCTCCCCACAAGGGGGAGGGAGACGCTTGGCCGGAGAACTTGCAGCTATCGCCTCCCTCCCCCTTGTGGGGAGGGACTGAGGGTGGGGGTGGCCCCGCGCTCCGTCATCTCCTGTGTGACAGCCCGGCTCCATCCGTCATCCCATCGTCACACCCCATTCGCAGCCCTGTCACCCGACTCCCGTAAACCCCACGCATCGCTTGCCGATGGGTGGGTCCGATGCGCAAGGTACTGATCGTCACCGATGCCTGGTTGCCGCAGACCAATGGGGTGGTGCGCTGCCTCGAAGCGGTCGGCCGGGAGTTGATGGGGCGGGGCCACGAGGTCAGCTACCTCACCCCCGAGGGGTTCTGGACGTTCCCGATGCCGACCTATCCGGAGATCCGGCTGTCGCTGGTAACCCCGATGACCATTGGGCAAGTCATTGCCCGCGAGGCGCCGGACCACATCCACATCGCCACCGAAGGCCCGTTGGGCCTGCTCGCCCGCTTCGTCTGCCTCGAGCAGGGGCTGGCCTTCACCACCAGCTACCACACTCGCTTCCCTGAATATGTCGCGGCCCGCATGCCGATCCCGACCGAGTGGACCTATGGTTTCCTGCGCTGGTTCCATGGCCCGGCCGCCGCAACGCTGGTGCCGACCGCCTCGATGCAGGAAGAGCTCGCCGCGCGCCAGTTCGGCCACGTCCGGCTCTGTACCCGCGGCGTCGACCACTCGCGCTTCTCGCCGGGCCCCAAGAGCGAGTTTTCCGATCTGCCCGGCCCGCACCTGCTCTATGTCGGCCGCGTCGCGGTGGAAAAGAACGTCGAAGCGTTCCTCAAGCTCGATGTCCCCGGCACCAAGATCATCGTCGGCGACGGCCCGGCCCGCGCCGAGCTCGCGGCGCGCTATCCCGAAGCCGTATTCCTTGGCCTCAGGACCGGCGAGGAGTTGTCCCGGCTCTACCGTTCGGCCGATGTTTTCGTGTTCCCCAGCCGCACCGACACCTTCGGCAACGTCATGATCGAGGCGTTGGCGTCGGGGGTGCCGGTCGCCGCGTACCCGGTCACCGGCCCGCGCGACATCCTCACCGACCCCGCCTGCGGCGCGCTCGACGAGGACCTCGGCTTCGCCGTCATCCGCGCCCTCACGCTCAGCCGCGAAGCGGCGCGCACCCACGCCCTCGGCTTCACCTGGGCCCGTTGCGCCGACCTATTCCTCGAGGCGCTGGTGCCGGTCCGCAAAGCGGCGGCGAAGGCGGCATGATCTCCGTCACGTAACGCCTGATAACGCCGAGCCCGTTGATCTTTCCGCGCCCGCTCTGCACTGTCCGCCGGTGCGGCGGATTCTCCCGCCGGGAGCACACCCGGATGTCGTCGACCACCATCGCCCCGCGCATCTCGCCAGAGCTGCGCGCTGCGATCTATCATTTCACCGTCTTCGGCAGCACCGGCGTAGCGTCCGTCTATCTGGGCATCTGGCTGATCAACCACGGCATCAGCGCCGAGGAGATCGGCATCATCAACGCCGCGCCGCTGGTCGCCATGCTGCTGGTCAACCAGCTGGTGGGGCGCATCGCCGATCGCATGCCGGATTGGCGCGGCGTTATCATCGTCCTGTCGCTGATCGCTGGGCTGGTGCCGATCGGGTTGTTCTTCGTCTCCGGCTTCTGGGGCATTCTCGGTATCTGGATCTTCTCGGTGATGCCGGCCTTCGCGCTGGTGCCCGTCGTCGATGCCGCGACGCTGCGCATGACGCAGCGGCGGGGCACCGACTTCAGCGCCGTGCGCGCCTGGGGCACTGTCGGCTTCATGGTCGCGACGCTCGTCAGCGGCCCGCTCATCGCCTGGCTCGGCGACGGGGCGTTCGTTCCGGTGTTCGTCGCCTTCGCGCTGCTGCGCGCCGTGCTGGCGTTCCAGCTGCCGCAATTCCGGTCCGGCGAGGATCGCGCCGCCTTGAGGAAGGGCGCCCGCCATCTGCGCGAGGTGTTGAAGCCGTGGTTCGTGATGGGGCTGCTTGGCCTCAGCATCCTCTATTCGACCCATAGCGCGATGACTGCCTTCGCCGCGATCCTGTGGACCGAGCAGGGCATCTCACCCGGGCTGATCGGGCCACTCACCGCCACCATGGCTGCGGCCGAAGCGGTGATGATGTTCGTCTGGAGCCGGCTGAAGCTCAAGGTTTCGGCCCGCCATATCATCATCTTCGCCTGTCTGGTCGCCGCCTTGCGCTGGACCGCCATGGCGTTCTCACCGCCAGTCTGGGTGCTGTTCGGGCTGCAGCTTTTGCACTCCATCACCTTCGCCATGGGGTACCTCGGCGGCATCTACTTTATCGCCAACTGGACCAGCGACGACATTGCCGCCGAGGCGCAGGGTTTCTCCTATGTGCTGCAGCAGGCGATGTCGGTGGTGATCATCCTCGCCATGGGTTGGTTCGTGGCCGCCTTTGGTCCAATGGCGTGGTTGTTCGTCGCGGCCTATGCCGTTCTCGGAGCGCTTTGCGTGGTGCTCTCGCTGAAGCTGCAGCCCCCATCCGCGCACCCGATCACGTCGGACCAGCTGACCGTAGCCGATCCGGCCCCCTGAGGTTTGATATGCCTGCCAAATCGGCCACAGAGCCGTTCATTACGCCGGAGCTGCGCGCCACGGCGTTCTACTTTTCCATCTACATGGCGGGGGCGGCGTTCAACGTTTATGGCGGCATCTGGTTTGCCGACAAGGGGCTGAGCTCCGAGCAGATCGGCATCATCAACGCCGTACCGGTGCTGGTGACTCTGCTGCTCAACATCGTCGTCGGTCGCGTCGCCGACAAGGCGTCAGATTGGCGGCAGGTGATCGTGCTCGGCTGTGGGCTCGGCGCACTGATCCCGATCGCGCTGTTCTACGTCCACGATTTCTGGGGCATCCTGATCATCTGGACGCTGGCGCTCCTCCCCATCAACGTCATCGGCCCGGTCGTCGATGCCGCTACGATGCGGATGACGCGACGGCGCGGCACGCAATACGGCTCGATCCGCGCCTGGGGCACTGTCGGCTATATGGTGACGCTGTTCGCCGTCGGCTGGGTCATCAGCCAGTTCGGCGGCGGCATCTTCCTGCCGATGTTCGTCGGGCTCTCGATCCTTCGCGGCCTCGTCGCCTTCGGGCTGCCGCGCTTCCGCGCCGGCGAGGGCGAATTGAAGCCGCCGGTGACCGGCGCGACTCATCTCGGCGCGGTGATGAAGCCGTTCTTCCTGTTGCCGCTGGTCGGCTTCTCGATGGTCTACGCTACCCACATCGTGCTCAACGCCTTTCAGGCCCTGCTGTGGATGGAGCAGGGGCTGTCGGCCGATCTGATTGCACCGCTGCTGGCGCTGGCCGCCTTCGCCGAGGCGGCGATCATGTTCCTGTTCGGCCGGATCGCTCGCCGCTTCTCGGCCCGCAGCCTGATCCTGCTCTCGGCTGCCACGGCGGTGTTCCGCTGGATCTGCATGGGCTTCCAGCCCGGTCTCGAGTTCCTGATCCCGCTGCAGCTACTGCACGCCTTCACCTTTGCCCTGGGCTTCATGGGCTGCGTCAACTTCATCGCCAACTGGACCAGCGACGAGATCGCCGCCGAGGCGCAGGGCTTTTTCCAGATGCTGCAGCAGGCGATGAGCGTCATCGCGCTGATCGCCTTCGGCTGGCTCACCGGCCTGATGGGCGCCCAGGCCTACTTCATCGCCGCCGCCTTCGCCTTTGTCGGTGCGGTGCTGATCTGGCTGTCGATCACCATGCAAGGCCCCAAGCGCCCGGCCGAAGCCCGGCTGGGCTAGCAAAGCCGGCGCCGCGCTCTATCTCTCCTAGGTAACTCCAGGAGAGACTGATGAACGCTGCGCCCAAACCCTATCAGCCGATCAACTTCGCCCAGAAATACGAGCTGTTCGCCGAGCAGTGGCAGCCCAAGGTGGTGGCCGAGCTGAACGACTATCAGTTCAAGCTAGTGCGCATCGAGGGCGATTTCGTCTGGCATGACCACCCCGATACCGACGAGGCCTTCATCGTGCTCGAGGGCGAGCTGCGCATCGATTTCCGCGATGGCGCGGTAACGGTGAAGCCCGGCGAGATGTTCGTGGTCAAGCAGGGCGTCGAGCACAAGCCCTATGCGGCTGGCGAAGTGAAGATGATGCTGATCGAGCCGCGCGGCGTCACCAATACCGGGTCGGCGCCGGGCGAACGCACGGCACAGAACGACGTCTGGATCTGACTGAAAAGAAAAGGGCCCGCGGTGTCCCGCGGGCCTCAAGTCAAGGTCAATGTGGTGCGCGTCAGCCGAGGCGGCCGCTGGCATGGGCCAGCATGGTGTAGACGCGGCCGCGATCGCTGAGCAGGTACTCGCGGGTCTCGCCGGCCGGGTTTGACCCGGTAGCGGCACGCTTCAGGAGCTGCTCGAACTCGGCCATGTAAGTGGCCGACGTCTTGGCGAAATCGCTGTCGCGCTGGATGCGCTTGCGCACTTCGTCATAGGTCGCCTGGCCGCCCAGCGTGTAGATGCGGCGCGAGAACACATTCTGCTCGCCGGCCTGGTAGCGCTGCCATGCATCGGCCAGCGCCGAGGGTTCCATCGCCTTGGCGATCTCCTCGGTGAGGGTCGAGAGGTTCTGCGGTGCAGCGGCGGGAGCCGGAGCCGGAGCAGCGGGGGCGGGGGCCGGGGCGGCCGCGGCAGCCGACGGGCCCGATGCATTGCGCAGCACGTCACGCAGCCAACCGCCACCTTCTTCGGTCTTGGGGGCAGCCGCAGCGGGCTTGGCCTCGGCAACCGGCTGCGGGCGCGGCGCAGTGACCACCGGGGCCGAAACCTCCGGCATCGCCGTGTAGCGCTGTTGCGCGCGGGCCGGCTCGGCCTTCGGCGGCTCGGCGGCGCGCACCGGCTCCGGACGGACCGGTTCCGGACGCGGCTCGGGCCGCGACGGGGCTTCGTCGCGTGCCGGACGGCTCGGCGACGGACGACGCTCGTTGAGGTCGTGCGTTGCCGGCTGGGCGCGGACGATGGCGTTGAGCTCGGCCAGGGCCTCGATCTGCTCGGCCACGACGCGACGCATCGCGGCAGCGCTGGACTTGGTCTCTTCCGGCAGTTCCATCACGCCACGCGCCAGTTCGGAGCGGGTGTTCTCGAGTTCCGAGCCCACTTCCTTGGCGGTGGCGCGCATCGCGGTCGCCGTCTCGTTGAAGCGCTGCGTCGCGGCCTCGAGCGCCTGCTGCATCTCGAGGATCATCGTTGCCTGGGTCTGGCGCAGGGCATCGGCGGCACGCTGGCTCTCGTTCGCCGCGGTGTCGGTGAACGAGCCGAGCTGGGTCGCGACGCGGTGCGAAGTGCCGTCCAGCGCTTCCTCGAGCAGGTTGGTGCTCTTGCTGAGCACCGACTGCATCTCGGACGTGGCGCTGGCGAGGGCGCTCTGCACCTTGTCGGTGGTGCCGGTGAGGGCCTGCTCCAGCTGACCGGTGGTCTCGCCCAGGGCGGTCTGCACCCGCTCGGCCGTGCTGCTCATCACCGATTCGAGCTGGCTGGTGGTCTCACCCAGCGCGTTATGCACCTTCTCGGCGGTGCTGTTCATCACCGACTCGAGCTGGCTGGTGGTGTTGCCCAAGGCGTTCTGCACCTTCTCGGCCGTGCTGGTGAGCACGGATTCGAGCTGGCCGGTGGTTTCGCCCAGGGCGGCCTGCACGGTCTCGGCGGTGCTGGTCAGCACGCTGTGCAGCTGGCCGGTGGTGTCGGCGAGAGCTGCGTTGATGGTGCCCGAGGTCGCTTCCAGCGTCTCGGCGACGCCGGACGTGGTCGAGGCCAGGAGTTGCTCCATCGACTCGCGGGCGGCGACCAGGCGCTGCTCGGTCTCTTCGACGGTGTCGGAGATCGAGTGGGCGAAGCCGCGCATGCGGGTGTCGATCTCGTCGGCGCGGGCGGTGAAGGCCTGCGCCAGCTCGTCCATGGCCGAGCGACGCTCGTCGAGGTTGGCAAGGGTCAGGGTGCCCGAAGCCGAGAGGTTGTGCGCCGCGCTGTCTAGGCTCTTGGCCTCGGCGTCGAGGTTGCCGAGCATCGAGCCGAACTCGTTGACCATCGAGGCGATCGAGGCCTGCAGCGCGCCCACATGCTCGGTGACCAGGCGCCCGGCTTCTTCGGTCGAGCCGATCGCCTCGCGCACCGTGGTCGAGTAGGTGGCGGTCTGCTGGGCCACCGAGTTCTCGAGGTTGGCGAGGTTCGCCGTCGAGGCGTCGAGCACCTTCTGCAGCAGCATGTTGGAGTCGTTGAGCTTGCCCAGCGCCGTCGTCACATCGGTGAGGATGCGCGAGGTCGACTGGTTCATCAGGTCTTCGGCCTGCGAGGCGTTGGTGATCAGCGCCTGCGCCAGCACGTTGCCGTGGTTCTGCAGGCTCATCTCGAGCTGCGCCGAGCTGTCGGAGACCAGCGCCGAGAAGGCGTCAGTCTTTTCCGACACCACCCGGTTGATCTCGGCAACCTTGCCGCCGATGGCGTCGGCAGCGGCCACCGCCTTGATCGAGATCAGTTCGTCGATATTGCTCGACGCCTGCTGGAACTGGGCGAGGGCGCGGCCCACCGCTACGTCCATGCGGTCGGCGGTCGTGGTGACATCGTCGGCGATGCCCTGCGTCGCCGAAACAATGCGGCGGGAGATGGTCTCCTCGATACGATCGGCGCCGGCCTCGAGGTCGGTCATCGATTGCACCAGGGCGGTGTTGATCGCGGTATTGAGCGAAGCCAGACGCTCGGCCGTGATGTCGGCGCGGGCGGTGATCGCCTCGGGCAGGGTGCCCAGGCGCTGGTCCACCATGTCGGTGATGGCCTTGCGGGCCGAGTTGACGCCGGTCTCGATGATGTCGGCGGCCTTGCGGGCGCTCTCGCCCACCGTGCTGGCCGCACCTTCGATGCGGGCATTCACGCCGGCTTCGGCGTCGGCCATGCGGAGGATCGCGCTGTCGATGCCGCGGCCAAGGCCTTCGCTGACTTCCGAGACCTTGGTTTCGATCAGCGTCGAGACGGCGCCGGCGCGTTCCGACATCACCTCGGTGACGTTGCGCAGGCTCGCATCGATCCGGTCGCGGGCCGTCGTGCCCTGCGCGTCGATGGTGCGGGCCAGCTCGCTGGTGCGCTCGCCGATCGCCGCGGCGATGCCGACGGTGTGGCTGCCGAGCGTTTCGGCCAGCTGCTGGGTGCGGGTGTTGAGCGCCTCGGCAAGCTCCGCCGAACGGGTCGACACCGTCGACGCCAGCGCCTGGGTGCGCTGGTCGAGGCTGTCGCCGATCTGGCTGGCGTGCTGCTGCAGCGTCCGGTCGATGGCCTGGCTGCGGCGGTCGAGACTGTCGCCGATCTGGGTCGCGTGCTGCAGCAAAGTTGTGTCTAGCGCGGCAGTCCGCTGGTCGAGGCTGTCACCGAGCTGCTGAGCGTGCTGCAGCATGGCGGCGTCGAGTGTCGAGGTCCGCTGGTCGAGGCTGTCGCCGATCTGCTGCGCATGCTGCTGCAGCGCCAGGTCGATGGCCTGGGTGCGGGTGGCGACCGACTGGTCGAGCGCCTGCGTGCGGCTGGCCACGGCCTGGTCGAGCTCCTTGGCGCGGCCGGTCAGCACGTTGTCGAACTGCTCGACGCGCGAACCGAGCGCCAGGTCGATCGCCTGGGCGTGGGTGATGATGTTGGTGTCCATCGCGCGGGCATGCCCGGCAATGGTCACGTCGAACGCCTTGACGTGCTCGTCGAGCGCCGCGCTTAGCTCGCCATGGCGGCTGCTCAGCGTCTCGCCGAGGAGCTGCGTGCGGCTATCCAGCGCGTCGGCGATGATCTGCGTGTGGCCTTCGAGCGAGTCCGAGATTTCCTGCGACCGGTTGGCGATCGCTTCGGTGATCTGCTTGGTGCGCTGGCCGAGCGTTTCGGTCATTTCGCGGGTGCGCTGCGAGACGATCTCGTTGAAGTGCTCGGACTTCTCGTCGAGCGCCATCTCCAGCACGTTGGCGCGTGCGGCAAAGCTCGCATTGTTTTTGTCGAGCGCCGCGATCAGCTTGTCGCCCTTGTCGCCGATGACGCCATCGAGGCTGGCGAGGCGGTTGTCGATGACCACCGCGATCTCGTCGAGGCGGGCGTCGAACTGCGCGAGGTTCTGCGAACCGGCGCCGGTGAGGGTGACGCGAGCTCGTTCGGTGGTGTCGTCGAGGGCGCCGGAAAGCTCGATCATCGCCGACTGCAGGCGCGATTCCATCGAGTTGACCTGGATCTGCACCTGCTCGTCGAGCTGATGCGACAGGCCCGACAGCAGCTGCTCGGCTTCACGGGCGCGGCCGGTGATATCGGACGCGATGCGGGTGCCGATCATATCGAGGGCGCTCGACACTTCATGGCCGCGGTCGCGCAACTGGTCGAGCAGGGTAATGCCGCCCTGGCTCAGGAGCTTGGCCAGCGACGAGGTGCGGTTGTCGATGGCGTCCGAGAGGGTCACGGCACGGCTGTCGAGCGCTTCGGTCAGCGACTGCATGCGGCCGTCGATCACCGCGCTCAGTTCCTGCGTGCGGTTTTCGAAGGCGCCCGAGATAGTGCCGGCGCGGTCTTCTAGCGTGATGTTGAGGCGCGAGGCGCTGTCGTCGAGGGCTACCAGCAGGTGGCTGGTGCGCTGGTCGATCAGCGACACAAAGCTCTCGGTGCGCTCGCCGAACGCGCCGTTCAGCGAGTTACCGGCAGTTTCGAGCGCCTTGGTCAGGTTGCCACCGCTTTCGACGATGGTGCCGGCGATGCGCTGCGAAATCATGTCGAGGTCGAACACCAGGCCGGTATGGCTTTCGGTGATCGCTTCGCGCACGCGTTCGGTATTGGTGATGACAGCTTCGCGCTGGCTGGCCAGTTCCTGGATCAGCGCGCGCATACGGGATTCATTGTCGGAATAGGTACGCTCGAGCGCCGTGACCTCGTTGTGGATCATCACTTCGAGCTCGCCGGCGCGCGACAGGGCGCGCTCGAGGCCATCGCCCAGCGCGTTCACTTCGCGGCGCACGGCCTGACCGACCGAGGCGACCTTCTCCGATGCGGTGGTCTCCGGCTCGGCGAGGCGGATCGCCGCCTGCGTCACCGCGGCTGCGGCGTTGCGCAGGTCCTGCGCCCGGCGGATCAGCGTCGCGATGGCGAAGATGCCGATCACCGGCACGATGGCGAGCGCCAACAGGCCGATGAAATCGTTCGAACCCCAGAAGGAGGCATTGCCCATGTCGGCGCCGTTGCGGATCATCGCCACCAGCGCGATCGCCACCACCCAGCCGAGCGCCACCAGCCCGGCCACCATGGTCGGCGCGCCGGACGATTTCGACTGCAGGCCGTAGAGAATTTTGGAAGAGGGGAAGCGGTCGTCATTGGCGACCGAACCGGTCTGCGCCGCGAACTTGTCGGCGGTGCGCTGACGTTCCGAACGCGGCGAGTTATCGCGCGGCGGCAGCTTGGGCGCGGCCTTTTCGGCCGGCGGCTCTTCCGCTGCTGCGGGCTGGTCAAGGTTGGCGAAAACCGAGTCCTTGAGCGCGTCCTCGACTGCCGAGAATGCCAGAGTTGCAGGATCGTTCTGGGGTGTTGCGGTCTTTTTGGCCATAACTCTTTACAACTCTCGCATCGGCACTTGGCGGTCGATCAGAGCCTGCATTGGACCACCCCGGGGGTTCCGGTTAGTCGTCCAAATTGGGTAAAATGCGATTCAAATGCCCCGCAATCTGCCCTATGCCCCACGCCGCCGCACGCTAGGTGGACCTCAAACATACATACAATTTGAGGCAAACCGAGCGCATTCTTAACGGAAGGTTAATTTCGGGTCGGAATGCGGCCGGTTAAGGGCATAGGTAAGATTGTACCCATTCGTTTTGGCTGCCCTTCACCCGGTCTCGCTAGCTTCCTGCCATAGCCCAGGTCCGGGCGGTAGGAAGGGTTGCGGGGATGGTTAGGAATATTGCAGTCGAAGCCGGGGCAGGGTCAGCCTCCCGGGACCTTTCCCATGCTCCCATCGACATGGATCACCTCGACCAGCAGTCGCTCGGCGATCCGGGGCTGCGCGATGAAGTGCTCCGGCTCTATGCCCAGATGTCGGGCGTCTATCTCACACGCATCGAGGAAAGCACCTCGATCCCGCTGCTGCTTGAGCACCTGCATACGCTGAAAAGCGCTGCCGCCGGCATTGGCGCCTGGGGTGTCCGCGATCTCGCCAGGCGCGCCGAAGATGCGCTGCGGGCCGGCGAGCCGGTCAATCCCGAGCATATCCAGGACATTGCCGCGGCCGTCGCCGACTGCCAGGCCTTCATCACCGAACTGCTCAGCGCCGAAGAGTGAGCGCGTCGCATGAGCGTGCGCCGTTTGGCGCGCTTGCGAGGCGGGGGCTGCACCGCTATATGCGGCTGACCCTGTCGAGCGAAGTTACATGCCCCACATCACCTATATCGAATCCGACGGCACGCGGCACGAGACCGAGGGCGAAGTCGGTTCGACCGTGATGGAAACCGCCATCATGAATGGCGTGCCCGGCATCGTCGCCGAATGCGGCGGCGCCTGCACCTGCGCCACCTGCCACGTCTATGTCGATGACGCCTGGACCGAGACGGTGGGCGGCCCCTCGATGATGGAAGAGGACATGCTGGATTTCGCCTATGCGGTGAAGCCGACCAGCCGCCTCAGCTGCCAGATCAAGGTCAAGGACGCCCTCGACGGGCTGGTCGTCCACGTGCCGGAGCGGCAGGGCTGACAGCGGCTTTGACTTGGCCGCAGGGTCGGTTCACCCTGCCGGGCGGTGCTAGGCATGGAGGTCGATCGCGCTTTGGCGGGCGAGATGGTGAACATCATCGACGGCAAGTGCGGGTACGCCTGCTGCCGGAGGCTTCGTCTACAGACTCAGCGGCTTTGGTGGCACGCGACACTTCGTTGCCAGATCCCACTAGCGAATGCGCATAGCCCCTTTGACCGGAAGCCCCGCCTGAGCCCGTTGCGCTGTCACCATTCCACCATCAGGGCGGTGCATGGATTCATTTCGCGGCTGGGGCGGCGTCGCCTCAACGCAATTCTAATCCATACCTGCTACGGGAAACATTAAAGCTATTGAATTTCAATAGCTTGTTCCAAAGTCTCGAAGTCAGTATGTATCCGGCTTCGGAAAGGCCGTGAATGGGTGAACTGAACACATTCCCCGTCAGCTACAAAGTCCAGGGTCAGCGCATCGTCATCATCGGCGGTGGAGAAGAAGCCCTCAACAAAGCCCGATTGGTTACTAAGACGACTGCTTTGGTCGTCATTATCTCCCGGAACATCGAAGCCGATTTCTCCCAACTGCCGGTCACCGTGCTGGCGCGTCCGTTTGAGGATGCCGATCTCGTTGATGCGGCACTGGTTTTCGTTGCCGACCACGGCCCGGACGGCGATGCCGCCAAGCGTGCGGCGCGGGCCCGGCGTATTCCGCTGAACGTCGTCGATGTCCCCGAAGAGTGCGATTTCTACACCCCGTCGATCATCGACCGGGCGCCGGTGACCATTGCGGTCGCCACCGAAGGCGATGCACCCGTGCTGGCCCGGCTGATCCGGGCGCGGATCGAAGCGGCGCTGTCGCCGAACCTTGGCGCCCTGGCCAAGCTGGCCGGTTCGATGCGCGACAAGGTTGCGGCGCTGCTGCCGGGCACGCGCGCCCGCCGTTACTACGAAGAGCTGGTCACCTCTCCCGAAGTAGAAGTGGCGCTGCTGCGCGGGCAAGGTGACGCGAAGGCCGAAAGCCTCCTGGTCCAGCATGGTGCAGAGGGCGACAGCCCGGGCGTCGTCTGGCTGATCGGCGCCGGTCCCGGCGCCGAGGATCTGCTGACCCTGCGCGCCCAGCGCCTGCTGCAGGAAGCCGACGTGATCGTTCACGATCACCTGGTCCCCGCGGCTGCCGTCGAGATGGGGCGGCGCGATGCCGAACGCATCCTCGTGGGCAAGCAGAAGGGCCATCACTCGTTCACCCAGGCCGAGATCAACGCGCTGATCGTGCGGCTGGGCAAAGCCGGCAAGCGCGTGGCCCGCCTCAAGGGCGGCGACCCGATGGTGTTCGGCCGCGCCGGCGAAGAGATCGATGCGCTGAAGGCCGCGGGCATCGCCTACCACATCGTGCCCGGCGTCACTTCGGCGCTGGCGGCAGCCGCCGATACGGCGACCCCGGTGACGCTGCGCAAGATTTCGACCGGCTTCGTCCTCGCCACGGCGCATGGCGCCGAGTCCGAGGAACTGAAGCACTGGGCGGCGCTGGCCTCGACCGGGCTGACCTTGGCGCTCTACATGGGAAAGTCCGTCGCCGGGCCGACAGCCCAGCGGCTGATCGCCGAAGGCGCCGCGGCGACCATCCCGGTCGGCGTGGTGGTCAGGGCAGGGCGCAAGGACCGGGTGCTCTATCGCGGCACGCTTGGCACACTCGCCTCGGGCACGATCGAGCTCGAGGACGGGCCGGCAATCATTTTCGTGGGCGAAGCGATCGCTCATGGCGACTGGAGCGAGGCAATCGAACTCGCCAGCTCCGAATTCAAGGTGGCGTAAGTGAGCATGGAAATCCTCACCGGCAATGAGCTGATGAGCGGGGCGACGGTCTATCTCGATCGCGCCGGCAAATGGGTTGAAGAGCTGCAGGAGGCTCGCGTCTTCCTCAAGGAAGAGGCGGAGGCCAAGGAAGCCGCGCTGGCCGCAACCAAGAAGACGCTGCGCGTCGTCAGTCTCGAGGTCGAGACCGTGACGCTGCGCGACGGGGTGATCCACCCCGACCGTATCCGCGAACGCATCCGCGCGGAGGGCCCGACCGCCCCGCGCTTCGAGCGCCAGCATCTCGACGAGGATGGCCATGTATCGATATGACGAGTTCGACGCCGCGTTCGTGAAGGAACGCACGGCGCAGTTTTCCGACCAGGTGGCCCGCCGTCTGACCGGCGAACTGAATGAGGACCAGTTCCGGCCGCTCAGGCTGATGAACGGGCTCTACCTGCAATTGCACGCTTATATGCTCCGCATCGCCGTGCCCTACGGCACGATGAGCTCGAAGCAACTGCGCATGCTGGCGCGGATCGCTCGCGACTACGACCGCGGCTACGGCCATTTCACCACGCGCCAGAACATCCAGTTCAACTGGCCCAAGCTGCGCGACATTCCGAAGATCCTCGCCGACCTGGCCTCGGTCGAGATGCACGCCATCCAGACCTCGGGCAACTGCATCCGCAACATCACCACGGACCAGTTTGCCGGCGCCACTGCCGACGAAATCATCGATCCGCGTCCGGTCGCCGAGATCCTGCGCCAATGGTCGAGCCTCCATCCGGAGTTCTCGTACCTGCCGCGCAAGTTCAAGATCGCCATGACCGGCTCGACCAACGACCGCGCTGCCATCCGCTTCCACGATATCGGGCTACAGGCGGCGACCAACGCGCTGGGCGAAATCGGTTGGGAAGTGTGGGTCGGCGGCGGTCTTGGCCGCACCCCGATGATCGGCAAGCAGATCAGCCCGTTCGTGCCGCACGAACACCTGCTCGCCTATCTCGAGAGCATCCTGCGCGTCTACAACCGCTACGGTCGCCGCGACAACAAGTACAAGGCGCGCATCAAGATCCTGGTGCACGAGACCGGCATCGACACCATTCGCGAGCAGGTCGAGGAGGAGTTCGCCCATGTGAAGGGCGGCGTGCTGACCCTGCCGCAGCAGGAGCTCGACCGGATCACCAAATACTTCGCCCAGCCCGATTACGAGCTGGTCAACGAGACCACAGTGGATGTGGCGAAGGAAAAGATCCTCAACCCGCCCTATGGTCGCTGGCTCGAGCGTAACCTCAACGCGCACCGGCAGCCGGGCTATGTGTCGGTCACCATCTCGCTGAAGCCGACCGGCGGCGCGCCGGGCGACGCCACCGACAAGCAGATGGAGGTCGTCGCTGACCTTGCCGAGCGTTACTCGTTCGACGAACTGCGCGTCAGCCACGAGCAGAACCTGGTGCTGCCGCATGTCCGAGTCACCGACCTGCCGGCCGTTTACGCTAAGCTGGTCGAGCACGAGCTGGCCGAAGGCAATGCCGGGCAGATCACCGACATCATCTGCTGCCCGGGTCTCGATTTCTGCGCGCTCGCCAATGCCCGCTCGATCCCGCTGGCGCAGGAACTCAGCCGCAAGTTCGCCTCGCCCGAGCGCCAGGCCGAGATCGGCGACCTGAAGATCAAGATTTCGGGCTGCATCAACGCGTGCGGCCACCACCATGTCGGCCATATCGGCATTCTGGGTGTCGAGAAGAAGGGCACCGAGCTCTACCAGATTACCGTCGGCGGCGACGCCACGGAGAATGCCGCGATCGGCAACATCCTCGGCCACGGCTTCGTGGTCGAAGACGTGCCTGCTGCCATCGAGCGGCTGGTCGACCTGTATATTTCGAAGCGCGAGAGCGCCGACGAGTCGTTCATCGCTGCCTACCGGCGGCTGGGCGACGCGCCGTTCAAGGAGGCGCTGTACGGCAATGCCTGAGTTGAGACCCCTTTGGCCCGACGCCGAGGAGCGCGGCAATGCTTGATCTCGCCACAGCCCCGGGCGTTCGCGCCCACAAGCCGGACAAGCTGCGCGAACTCGGCATCATGTCGCTCAACGGCATGTTCGATGAGATGGATGGCGTGGCCGTGCTGCGCCAGGCGGTCGAGGAGCTGCTGGTCGACGATGTCGCCATCGTTTCGTCGTTCGGCGCCGATTCCTCGGTGCTGCTGCACATGGTCTCCGAGGTGAACAAGGACCTGCCGGTCTATTTCCTCGAGACCGGCAAACACTTCCCCGAGACGCTCGACTATGTCGAAACGCTGAAGCGGCAGCTCGGGCTCACCAACGTCATCGCGCTCCATCCGGATGCAAAGGATATCGAGCGCTTCGATCCCAAGGGCGACCTGTGGGAGACCGATCCGGATTCGTGCTGCCATATCAGGAAGACCGAGCCGCTCGATGCCACAGTTTCCGGTTTTGGCGGCTGGGTTACCGGCCGCAAGCGCTTCCAGACGGCCGAGCGTGGCGTGCTGCCGCATTTCGAGCTGACCAGCGACGACCGCATCAAGGTCAACCCGCTGGCCTATTTCTCCGATGCCGATATCACGACCTACAAGCTCAAGTATGGGTTGCCCGAGCACCCGCTCTACAATAAGGGCTACAAGTCGATCGGTTGTGCGCCGTGCACGAGCGTGGTGGCCGAAGGCGAAGATCCGCGTGCCGGCCGCTGGCGCGGACTGAACAAGAAAGAGTGCGGTATCCATTTCGATTTCAACGGAGCCATCGCCAAACCCATGGCCGCTCAGGAATTGAACCTTTTCAAAGACGGCGCTTTCATCGCCGACCCGTTCCGCGCCTGGGCGGAAGGCGATGACGCGGCCAGCGTGCGCTACACGCACATCCCGCTGCCGGTGTTCCTCGAGCACCGCGAAGCCGTGCTGGCCAACCCGCATCCGGTCGGGCTGCTGGTTTCGCCGGGCGACAATGTCGAGCTGGTGCAGGGCGATCTCGATCGCTTCAGCTCCATCGCCATCAACTTCCCCGCCTTCGGCGATGGTCGCGGTTACTCTTCCGCGAGGCTGATCGCCGAGCGCTACGGCTACAAGGGCGAACTGCGCGCCGTGGGCGATGTGCTGCACGACCAGATCTCGCACATGCGCCGCTGCGGCATGAACGCCTTTGTGGTCAAGCACGAGCCGACCAGGAAGGCGCTCGAAGAGGGTAAGCTCGCAACGGTCGATCTGTTCTACCAGCCGGTCGGCTTGACCGAGGTGCCGGTGGGCACCCGTCCGTTCCTGCGCCGCGCGCTCGAGAACGCCTGATCGAAGTTTCACGGCCGTCCCCGCTATCTGCGGGGGCAGTCGTTTCGCCGCGCCTAGCGTGACAGGCTGCGCACCATCCTGAGAACTGGAAGGCCGGAGCGGCCTTCAGCCAAACGAGAAGCGAATGTCGAACGAAATCGTCACGGATGTGGTCATCATCGGCGCCGGTCCTGTGGGCCTTTTTGCCGTATTCGAGCTGGGTCTGCTCGATGTCAAGTGCCACCTCATCGACATCCTCGACCGCCCGGGCGGGCAGTGCGCCGAGCTCTATCCGGAAAAGCCGATCTACGACATTCCGGGCTTCCCGATGGTCACGGGGCAGGGCCTCACCGACAACCTGATGCAGCAGATCGCGCCGTTCGGGCCCGAGTTCCATTTCAGCCGCATGGTCACCAAGCTGGAAAAGCTCGAGGACGGCACGTTCCGCCTCGAGACCGATGCCGACGAAGTGTTCCTGTGCAAGGTGGTGGTGGTTGCCGCCGGTGGTGGCTCGTTCCAGCCCAAGCGCCCGCCGGTCGAAGGCATCGAGCAGTACGAGAACAAGTCGGTGTTCTACGCTGTCCGCAAGATGGACGATTTCCGCGACCAGGACGTGGTGATCGTCGGGGGCGGTGACTCGGCGCTCGACTGGACGCTGAACCTGCAGCCGATCGTGCGCTCGCTGACGCTGGTGCACCGTCGCGACGCCTTCAAGGCGGCGCCGGCTTCGGTCAACAAGATGAAAGAGCTGGTCATGGAGGGAAAGATCAACTTCCTCATGGGCCAGATCGGTAAGCTCGATGGCAAGGACGGCCAGATCGACCACGTCCACATCGCCATGGATTCGGGTGATACCCCGCTGCCGGCGACGCGCCTCCTGCCGTTCTTCGGCCTCACCATGAAGCTCGGCCCGGTTGCCGACTGGGGCCTCGAGCTCAACGACAACCTGATCACCGTCGATACCGCGAAGTTCGAGAGCTCGGTCCCCGGCATCTTCGCCATCGGCGACATCAACCACTACCCCGGCAAGCTCAAGCTCATCCTCTCGGGCTTCCACGAGGCCGCCCTGATGGCGCAGGCGGCCAAGGCCGTGGTGTCGCCGGGCGAACGCGTGGTGTTCCAGTACACCACCAGTTCGACCAAGCTGCAGAAGAAGCTCGGCGTCGTCTGATCGATGAAGATTCTCGTCACTGACCACTCCGGCGTCGAACACGAGCTCGAAGGGCTCGATGGCTGGCGCACGATGGAAGTGATCCGCGACTGGGGCCTCAACATCAAGGCCGAGTGCGGTGGGGCGTGTTCCTGTGCCACCTGCCACGTCTATGTCGAGGACGGCTGGTTCGAAAAGCTCCCCGACCCGAGCGACGACGAAGAGGATCTCCTCTATTCGACGCTCGACAAGAAGCCGAACTCGCGGCTGAGCTGTCAGATCCTGCTCAGCGAGGAACTGGATGGCATGCGTGTGACCCTGGCGCCGAGCGCTGCCAAGGACTCCGAGGCGGCCTGACCCGCCGTTCCTGATGCAAACAGCGGGCGTCCGGAGGTCAAGCTGGACGCCCGCTGCGCATGCTCCCGTGCGGCGCGTCAGGGAGCATCGTCCGGGCTCTGATACGGCCCGTTACTCCTGCTGCGTCTGTTGACGCAGCTCAGGCTGCGTCGCGGGACGCAGCAAACTTCCATAGACCCAGCCGCTGTGGCCGGCCTGGTCGGTGATCCGCACCCAACCCTCGACAGTGTCGCTGATGTTGACCCAGCTGCCGCCCTTGAGCGTGAACACCTGCGGCTCGATCTGCTTCGGTCCGGCCCGGACCTTGAGCGCTTCGACGGCAACGCTGTGGGTGAAGCCCGGCGGCGGTGTCCTCACCGGCGTGCTGACCTCAGGAGTAACCACCGGCACCGATCGCGCGACGTTCAGGTCGTTGGCCCGGGCAACGGTCGGACGAGCGACGTAGCCGGGCCTCAGGTTGGTTGTCTTGACCGGCGTGGCAGCCGCCATCTGCCCGATCATATCGGTGCTGTATTTCAGCCCGGAGGCAGTGAGGACAAGAGCGGCAAGCGCAACTGTTCCGAACAGCGCGAGTGAGGTCAGCATACGGGCCAGCTTCAGCTCCCATTCCGCCGAGAACCAGTGGCGTCCGCAGCGCATGGTTCTCGCGGAGGGGTGAAAGCTCCAAACCGCCCGCAGGTTCCCCGAGCGCTGCAGAATCATTGGCCGGCGGCAGCGCGCACCGCCGGCCGAGGGACGGTTCAGGCGGCTTGTTCGAGCGCCTCGGCCTCGCGGCCCGCCTTCAACGTTTTGGTGTACCAGGCCAGTTCATCCAGCATCGCGGTCACCGTCGGCGCCAGGTAGTCGTAGTCGGCAAAATCCTTGCCGCCGCGCAGCATGCCGAGCAAAGGCTCCATGTTGATATGAACGCCCGCCTTCATCGGCAACATGCTCAGTTCCACCGCCATCAGCCGCAACTGCTCGACGGCGCGCGCCGCGCCCACTGCGCCGTAGCCGACAAACGCGGCCGGCTTGCGGGCCGGCTCGTCGTAGATGTGGTCGAGGGCGTTCTTTAAGACGCCCGAGATCGAGCGGTTGTATTCGGCAGTGACGAAGATGTAGCCGTCGAGTTCTGACACCTTCCTCGCCCAGCGCAGCGCGACCTCGTTGGTCTGCGGCACGAAGCGCGGCGAGCCGACGGCATCGAAGAACGGAATCGGAAAATCCCTGAGGTCGACGATCTCATAGTCGGCGTCGCCGCGGGCCTTGGCGATGTCGAGCACCCATTGCGCCGGGCGGTCGGCAAAGCGGGTTTCGCGGGTGGTGGAGAGGATGATGCCGATGCGTGGCTTGCTGCTCATTTGGGTGTCTGCCTTGTCAGGAGTGCATGGGTGGCCACCAACAGAGACCTAGTCACCGTCAGTAACTGGCGCTATGTTGGTGACTACCTCAGAGGTGCACAAGACGGCACCGTTTCGAGACGGAGTTACCCATGGACGACCTGGTCACCAACACGGAACCACAGCCGGCTCCCGCTTCCGGCACCCCGAGCTGGGCTCCCCGGCACGATGTGAACGAGCCCGAGACCTTTGCCGAATGCTCCCGGGCCATGCTGCCGGTGCACGAGGTGCTGGCGCAGATCAGCGGCAAGTGGACCATCCTCGTGGTGCAGGTGCTGAGCGCCGGGCCGCGGCGGTTCTCCGAGATCAAGCGGCACATCGACGGCGTCTCGCAGAAGATGCTGACCGCAACGTTGCGTGATCTCGAAAAGGATGGCTTCGTCTCCCGCAAGGTGACGCCCAGCATTCCGCCGCGTGTCGACTATGCGCTGACCGAGATGGGCCAGGAGCTGCAGGAGCCGCTGCGGGTCATCGGCAATTGGGCCCACGCCAACCGGCACCGCGTCGAGGAAGCCCGCGAGCGCTTTGCCGAGCGCGAGGAAGAGGCCAAGCGCCTCGCCTGGTGATCAGGCAGGTTTGCTGGCAGCAGATTTGGCGGACCGCGCGCCGGCCCACTGGTTGACGATCAACCCGGTCATCACCAGCACCACGCCGACCAGTTGCAAAGGGCCCGGCACGACGTTGCGGATCACCGCATCGAGGATGAAAGCGACCACCGGCGTCACCAGCACAAATGGGATCACCGAGGCGGCGCCCAGCGCCACGATGGCGCGGAACCACAGGATGAAGGGCAGGGCGGTCAACACCACCGCAAGAATCGCCAGCCCCAGCGCATTGGTCCAGCTGATCGCAGCGGGTACATCCCCGATGATCAGCGCCAGCACCGCCAGCTCTGTGCCGCCGATCAGCAGCTGCCAGGCCGTGAAGCTCACCAGCGACATTTCCGCCGGCCGGCCCCAGCGGTTGATCAGGATGCCGCCGAGCGAGCCGGCGACGACACTGCAGAGCGCCGCCGCGACGCCGATCATGTCGATCCCGGCGTCGGCACGGAGGATCACCAGCGTCACGCCCACTGCACCAATCAGGATCGAGACGATCTTCATCAGCGTCGGCGGCTGGCTCAGCAGCGCCCAGGCGAGCAGAATGGTGATCAGCGGCCCCAGCGTCTGGAAGGTGCCGGCAACGCCGCCCGGCAGCCGGATCGCTGAAACGAACAGCAGGGCGAAGAACGCCCCGAAATTCAGCGTCCCGAGCACGATCAGCTTCGGCCAATAACCCCGCGGCACCATCTGCCGGGCGAATGCCAGCAACAGCAGCCCGCCACCCAGCGCCCGCACCGAGCCGATGAAGATCGGGTTATGCGGCAGCATGGTGGTGGTGATGATGTAGGTGAACCCCCACAGGATCGCCGCGCCCAGAGCTGCAAGTTTGAGGTTCATCGCGGGGCCGAGGGAATCGGTTGAGGTCGGGCTGGATAGTGCCACAGCTCATCTCCCCCCTTGTGGGGGAGAAAGCGAAAACTTGGGCTTAGCGGAGCTAAGTCCTTAGTTTTCGCCAGAGAGGGGATGCGGAGCCACGGTGTCCTCCAGCATCCCCTGCTTTCTCCCCGCCAGGGGGAGATCGCACGTGCATGTGACAGGCCCCCAACGCCCATTCATCCCCGGTTCACCGACGCCGACCTACCCAGCGCGCCTTCGCGGGGGGCACGCGAGGGATCGATGGACGTCTATACAATCTTCAAGTTTCTGCATGTGCTCGCGGCCATGGCCTGGTTCGGCGGCGGCGCGGTCATGCTGCTGCAGGCCATCCTGGCCATGCGCCAGGGTGACGACGAGAGCCTGATGCGGGTCACCGGGAGCCTGGGCAGCCTTGCCATGCTGTGGTTCCTGCCGGCCTCGGGCCTGACGCTGCTGTTCGGCCTCGTCACCGTGCTGCTCGGTAACCTCTGGGGTGAGGCCTGGGTCATCCTCGGCCTCGTCGGTGCGCTCGCCAGCTTCGTTGTCGGCCACTTCTTCCTGCGTCCGATGGGCGAAGAGGCGGCCCGGCTCATTGCCGACGGCAAGATCGCCGAGGCCGCCGTGTTCGGCAGCCGGATGATCCGCATCGCCATGGTCGACTATGCCAGCATCATTGCCATCGTCGCGCTGATGGTGCTGAAGCCCAACTGGACCGACATCCCGGCGCTTGTCGTGGTTTACGGCGCGCTCGGTGTCACGGCCTTCCTGATCCTCGGCGGCAAGGCGCGGCTGCACCCGCTTCGCGCCGAGTGAGACTCCTCCAGCGCTTTCAGGAAAAGTTGCAGACTTTTCCGGTTCGAAAGCGCTGGAAGCCAAAGACTTCGAACATGTAACCGTTTCAACGAAACGGTGGCATGTGGTGGTCGCGGCGCCGCTTGGGGGCGCGCCGCGATCACCAGCGGGTTTCAGTCGTCTTCGTCTTCATCGTCGTCGTCATCGTCCTCGTCGTCGAACTCCATGTCGACGAGCTCGGAGACTTCGACGCTGCCGCCATCGGCGAGCACCGGGCAGCCCTTGGCGATCTCGAGCGCGGCGTCCATGTCGTCGGCCTCGATGATCGAGTAGCCGCTGACCGGATCGGCCGGGGCAGGGCCCACCGCGCCATCCGAGCCGACAGTCATTGTCGCGCCGACCGGGCTGCCAAGATCCAGCATTGCTTCGCCGGTCGCTTCGAGCCACTCATTCCAGGCCAGCATTACTGCCGCCTGCGCCTCTTCGCTCTCGGGTTCGCCACCGCCATGGTAGGCCAAGAGATAGTTGGGCATCGCGCATCTCCATATCGCCGGCGACGTGCCGGATATGGGAACGGGTAGCCCGCCGATGCGACTCTTGTGTGAAGGTGATCAGGAGCGCTTTCAGGAAAAGTTGCAGACTTTTCCTCCTCGGATTTGATCCGGGGATCGAAAGCGCGACGCTGCTTCATTGAAACGGTGAAGCGCTCTAGGCGGTTTTGCGCTCGATCTCTTCCACCGCCTGCTGCGGCCTCGCGAACATGCCGATCCAGTCGGTGAAGCGCTCTACCCAGATGTTGAGGTTGGTCCTGAGCCGCTCGTCGGTGATGTTGTTGTCGTCGTCGATCGCGCCCGGCCGCGACTGGAAATAGATCTCCGGCCGGCCCATCAGGGCCACGCCCACCACCGGCAGGATGGAGCGCAGGTGCGCCTGTGCCGCAGCGGTGCCGCTGACCCCGCCAGTGGCGCCGGCAATGGCGCCCGGCTTGTCCGTCCAGACGCTCTCGCCGAACGGCCGCGACGGCCAGTCGATGGCGTTCTTGAGGATACCCGGGATCGAGCGGTTGTATTCGGGCGTCACGAACAGCACCGCATCCGCCGCGGCGATCTCGCGCTTCAGCCGCATCACTTCGGCCGGCGGATCGTTCCATAGCGCGTCGTCGTAGAACGGCAGGTTGTCGATCTTGATGTACTGGAACTCGAGCTTGCCGGCGGCCAGCTTTTCCAGCGCCTTGGCGAGCTTGAGGTTGGAAGAGGTCGGGCGCGTGCTCCCGACGAATACGGCGACCCGGTACATTGGTGCCCCCTGGTTACTAGATGTGACTGGGGGTGGATATGTGCCTATGGTCAGAAGCGCGCAAGACGGCACATCCATGTAACTGGCGAACGCATTGTTCACCGCGCAGAAAGGGACCGGGTGTGAACCCGGCCCCTGGCTTCGATCGGAAGGGTTGTTACAGCGTGTCCTTCAGCCAGGCGGTGGTCTTGTCGATCACCTCTTTGCCGATCTCGGGCTGCTCGCTGAACACGCCCAGCATGTGGTCGGCGCCCGGGATGCTGAGCGACTCGGTCTTGCCCTTGGCGAGACCCAAGTACTGTTCGAAGTAGCCGATGGCCGGGTCGGTTTCGCCGGCAATGGTCAGGAACGGGCCGGCATAGCCCGAGAACCGGGCGGCGAGATCGTTCTGGGCCAGGCTGTCGAAGAAGCTCTGCTTCAGTGTCACCACCCGCCAGCCGAGATCGACACTGGCCGAGCCCTCGGCCTTGGCCTTGTCGTAGAAATCCTGGCCGAGGAACTCGTGGAACTCCTTCTGCAGGTCGCCCATCTGGCCCCACACCACGACCGACTTGAAGTCGTCGGGTTCGAGCATGGCGACCGCAGCGCCGAAGCTGTAGCCGATGACGCCGACCCGCGCCGCATCGACGCCCTCGACGCTGCCGAGATAGCTGCGGGCTTCGGCGGCATCTGCCACCAGCCCTTCGAGCGTGGTGTCCGCCATGTCGCCGGTGCTCTCGCCGTAGCCGCGGAAATCGATGCGCAGCGAAGCGATGCCTTCGGCGGCCAGCGCCGCTGCCTGCTGGGCGAACAGCCCGCCCACTTCATCGCGCGAGCTGCCGAAGCCGTGCAGCATCACCACGGCCTGACCGGTCGCGCCGCTATCGGGGGTGGAGAGTGTGCCCTTCACGCCGCTCGGCAGGTCGACGACCGTCTCGGCCGCGAGGGAAACGCTGGCCAGCAGCGCGAAGGCGAGGGTGGCGACGGTCTTGGTGCTGGTGCTGAGGATCGACATTGCTTCTCTCCGTTGTTGGCCCGAGGCCCTGGTTGATGTCCACAGTTCTAGCGACGGGACCCGGAACGAGATTGAAGAAATCCGACAATGTGGGACGAGCGAAGAAGCCCGATCTACTTCTTTTCCGCGTTCAGCACGTTGGCCAGCTCCGGGATGAAATCCTTGACCATCGGCTGCTTTACCACCTCGAACGGCAGCGGGCGGACCACGCGCATCGCGGCGATGCCGACCCGTACCGTCATCAGCCCGTTGACCACGCCCTCACCGAGCCGCGCCGAGAGTTTCGCCGCGAGCCCCTGGCCGACCAGCTGCTCGACCACGCCGTCGGTCAGCACCAGCCCGCCGGTGACCGCGAGGTGTGCGAGGATGGCGCCGATCAGCCGCCAGGTGCCGATGAAGCCGGGCCGCGCGCCATAGAGCCGGGCGATGTCGCCGCCCAGCCGCACGCTCTCGAAGATGACGAAGGCGATGTCGATCAGTGCCCGCGGCGAGACCGCCGTCACCAGCGCCACACGCCGCGCCGAAGCCGCCGTCAGCGCCCGGGCTCGCGTATCGAGCGGCGCCATCAGCAGCCGTTCGCCCAGCCGCACATGCTCGGCGCCATCGAAGACGTGGCGCGCATTGCTCTCCAGTTCGTCGCGTGGCCGCGCCAGGTCCGGTCGGCGCGCGTAAATCTCGAGCAGTTCGCGGGTGATCGCCGCACCATCCTTGTTGCGGTCGCTGCTGAGCGCCGCGACCGCGGCGTGCCGCAGCCGGTCGAGGGCGCGGAGCCGCAGCAGCGAAGCCACCTCGCGCACGATGATCACCAGCAGTGCGATCACCAGCACGGCAAGCACTCCGAGCCCGACCCAGCCGAGCCAGGGCTGCGACGCGAACAGCTCGGCGATCAGCCGTTCGGCGGCAAGCCCCAGCGCCAGAGAGACGAGGATACCGCCGGCGATCCAGGCGACGCGCCCGACCCAGCCGAGCAGCCGCGGCGGTCGCGCCGCATCATCCAGTGGCGCCTCGATATCGGTGATCGGCTCGATGCTCTCGGGCAGGGCGACGGCCTGCGCTGGTTCGAACACGCGCGGGCGGCGCGGCTCCTCGGCGGCGTCGCCGCTGGACGAGACGGAGCGGGCGAAGGGTGGTTTCATCGCAGCCAGTCTCCGATCAGGTAGTCGAGCGCCCGGTCGAAACGGATATGCGGCAGCACCACATTGCCTTCGGCGTTCTTTTCCAGCCGCTGCGGCGGCTGAAAGCGCAGGAAATTCAGTGCAACTGGACGACCATCCTCGAACAGCGCATCAGGATGCTCGGGCAAGTCACCGGGGAATAGCGCGATTTCCGTCTTGCCGTCGTAGGTCTTGCCGTCCAGCACCTCGCCCGCCTGCGGCGTACCGACGATCACCTCGTGCTTGTCGCCGCCGTCGTCGATGACGCTCTCGCGCGTTGCCCGGATCGCCGCGATGGCCATCGAGCGGGTCTCGGCCCCGGCGAACCGGGCCTTGCGCGCCGCATCGGCGACCAGCCGGTTCATCACCGCCTCCAGCCGGTCATGGCTCGAGGAGTGGATGTGGTCGGCCTTGGTGGCCGCGAACAGGATGCGGTCGATACGTCGCGCCACCAGGCGAGTGATCGGGTTGTTGTCGCCCTGCCGGAAGCAGGACAGGATATCGGTCAGCGCTGTCTCGAGATCGGCCACTGCTGCCGGGCCGGCGTTCAGTGCCCTGAGCGTATCGACCAGCACCACCTGCCGATCGAGCCGCGCGAAGTGGTCGCGGAAGAACGGCCGCACCACGATCGCCTTATAGGCCTCGTAGCGACGCTCCAGCATGGCGTAGAGGCTCGACGATCGCACCGGGCCGACCGGTGGCGGCAGCGGCGCGAAGGTCAAGGCCGGGCTGCCCTCGAGGTCGCCGGGCAGCAGGAACCGACCCGGGGGCAGGGTGCTGAGGGCCCGCCCATCCTCGCGGCTGCGCCGCAGGTAATCGGTGAACGCCGCCGCCAGCCGTTCGGCATCCACGTCCGTCGCCTCTTTCGCGCTGTCCGTCTGCTGGATCTCGCTCATGAACGCCGCGGCTTCGGTTTTCGAGTGCGGCAGCGCAGCACGCTTCAGGGCCTGTGCACTCCACTCGGCGAAGCTCAGTGACAACAGCGGCAGGTCGAGCAGCCACTCGCCGGGATAGTCGACGATATCGAGGTTAAGCACTGTCGGCCCGAACATCCCCGACACCCAGCGCTTCGACTGGAACTTCAGCGTCAACCGCAACTGGCTGATCTTCCGCGTCGATTCCGGCCAGTGCGGCTCCTTGCCGGTCAGCGCGGCGAGGTGCTGCTCATAGGCAAAGCGCGGGATGCCGGCATCGGGATGTTCGGCCAGCCGAGTTCCAATGAAGCGGCCCTCGGTCAGCGCCGCAAAGCCGGGCAGGCGCCCGCCGGTGAGGAGGTTGTGGATCAGCGCGGTGATGAAGATGGTCTTGCCGGCGCGGCTGAGCCCGGTCACCCCCAGTCGCAAGGTGGGCGTGAACGGCGCCACCGCCGCATCGGCGAGGTTGCCTAGCGCGATGCCGATCTCGTCGGTGATGGTCGTCGGCGCTTGCGGCATCGGGTTCCCTAAGCGCTTTCAGGAAAAGTTGCAGACTTTTCCGGTTCGAAAGCGCGACAAACCAAGATTGTCGGGAAGGTAGGCGGTCCCATGGCGATTGCAAGGCTAGCGCGTTGGCCCGTTGGGAGGAATCGTGATTGCCAGATTTGGGGATTCTTCACGGTTCCCCGCCTTAGCTGAACCATGGCTTACGCGGTTGCTCGTAATTTTGAGGCTGATGCAGACGAACTCGTCGGGGTTCCGCGCGAACGTACGGCCGGCGAACGGCTGCATCTCGATGTCGCCAAGCTGTTGCTTGCCAAAAAGACGCTGCGGCTCACCGATCTGGCGATCGCCATGCGGCAAACGGCGGAGTGGGGCTCGAGCCTTGCGGCAACCATCATCGCGCTCGGGTTCGTACGGCCGATCGACTATTACAAGGCGGTCGCCGAAGTGTACGGCCTGCCCTTCGTCGATCTGCAGCGCGAACCGATCGACCAGACCCTGACCCGGGTCGAGGACCGCGCCGATTACGCCGAGCGCAACATCGTGCCCTGGCGCCGGATCGACGGCCGGCTGATCCTCGCCGCCACCGAGATTACCACCGAACATTTCCTGTGGGGCGACGAGCGGTTCGGCCCCGACAGCTACGATTTCGTCATCACCTCGCCATTCGATATCCTGTGGCAGACCCAGCAGCTGTTCCGCGATTGGGACAGCTTCTTCGCCCGCGAGGCGCTCTATTCGTGGAAGCCCGAGCACTCGGCCAAATACACGGTGACCAAGCCGCAGAAGCTGGTGTTGTGGGCGCTGCTGGCCGTGTTGCTGGCAGGTCTCGTGCTGGCGCCGATGGCGACGGCGGTGACGCTGATGGCGTTCTTCACCACCATCTACACCCTGACCTTCGTGTTCAAATTCGTGCTGACCTTCATCGGCTCGTCGCGCAAGGCCGACATGGAGATCTCGCCCGAGGCGATCGCCGCACTCAAGGACAGCGAGCTGCCCGTCTACACCGTGCTGGTGCCGATGTACAAAGAGGCCAAGGTCTTGCCGCTGCTGACCAAGGCGCTGAAAGGGCTGGATTATCCAGCCTCCAAGCTCGAGGTGAAGCTGGTCCTCGAGGAGGACGATACCGAAACCATCGAGGCAGCGAAGGCCCTGCGGCTGCCCGGCACCTTCGAGATCGTCCGGGTGCCGCCAAGCCAGCCCAAGACCAAGCCCAAGGCCTGCAACTACGCGCTGCAGTTCAGCCGCGGCGAGTTCGTCACCATCTACGATGCCGAGGATCAGCCTGAGCCGGACCAATTGAAGAAGGCAGTGCTGGCCTTCCGCAACGGCGACCCGCAGCTCGCCTGTGTCCAGGGGCGGCTCAACTACTTCAACCGCTCCGAAAACTGGCTGACGCGGATGTTCACGCTCGAGTACAGCCAGTGGTTCGATTTCCTGCTGCCGGGGCTCGATTGGCTGAAGGTGCCGATCCCACTCGGCGGCACCTCCAACCACTTCAAGCTCTCGGCGCTGCGCAAGGTCGGCGCGTGGGACCCCTACAACGTCACTGAAGATGCCGACCTGGGCGTGCGGCTGGCGCAGGAGGGCTACACCGTCGGCGTCATCAACTCGACCACCTACGAGGAAGCCAACGGCGTGCTGCCCAGCTGGATCAAGCAGCGCTCGCGCTGGATCAAGGGTTACATGCAGACTTGGCTGGTGCACATGCGGCACCCGATCCAGCTCTGGAAGTCCATCGGCGCTAAAGGCTTCTTCTCCTTCCACTTCTTCATCGGGGCGCCGCCCTTCACCATGCTGCTGGCGCCGATCCTGTGGGTGATCACCTTCCTGGTGTGGTTCACCAATAGCTGGGATTTCGGCTGGTTGTTCCCCGAGCCGTTCGGCACCATGGCGCTGTTCAACCTGGTGATCGGCAACCTGTTCCTCGTCTATTTCGGGGTGATCGCGGCACTGAAGCGCAAGTACTATGACCTGGTGCCGGTCGGCATCCTGCTCCCGGTCTACTGGGTGCTGCACTCGATCGCCGCCTACAAGGCGTTCTGGCAGCTGATCTTCAACCCGCACTATTGGGAAAAGACCGAGCACGGCACCTCGAGCGTCACCCAGAAGACGCTCGCACAGGTCAAGAGCGAGGCGCCGAAATGAGCATCCTCGATCTCGCCACCGCCCCGGTTGCGGCCCATCAGCGGCGGCCATTCTGGCGCCCGGCGACGATCCTTTGGTCACTGGCGGCCGTGATTGTGCTGCTGGTGCTGGCGCTGCACGTCATCGATGGCGGCTATGTCCGCCGCGACATCGAACAGCTGCAGGCAGGCGAGGCGTGGCGAACCGGCGGCTGGCTGTCGCAGGTGGTGCTGCGCGTCGTCGGCCTGCTGCCGGGCACCCAGCTGCAGCAATGGGCGCTGTCGCTGACCGTCGTCGCCGTCTCGGGCTTCGCCTTCGGCGCGCTGTACGACCGGCTGCGCGCCAATGGCTGGTTCCGCATCGGCGCGTTCATCGCGCTCGTCGCGCTGATGCTGCATGCCGGCGGCCTCTACACGGTGACGGCATCCTCGCGCGCCATCCCGCTCTACATCGCCTTCGCCGCGCTGATCCCGGCGATCCGTTCGCTCGAGGATGTCGGCGACGTGCAATCGGCCATCGGGCTCGGGCTGCTGTTGCCCTTGCTGCTGCTGGCGAGCCCGATTGCAGCGCTGCTGATCGTCCCGCTGGCTATCGCCACGGCCTTGGCCGATCGCGATGCGCGCACCGACCCGCGTGCCTTCGTGGCCATGCTGCTGGTGGCGATCCTGCCGACGCTGATCGTCGCCATCGGCATTGTCGGCTTCATCGTGCAGGCGCGAATGGATGTCGCGGCCGCCCTGCTGCCCTATGTCAGCACTTACACCAACCTGCACTTCGACGTTGAGGCGCTGGCGGGCGGGCTCGAGGCGCTGGCGGTGTTTGCGCCGGTGCTGATCGTGCCGCTGCTCTACTGCTTCTGGCCCGAACTCCCGGAGCGGCGCCACGTCTTCAGCGCGCTGGCGGTGATCGCCCAGCCGCTCTACCTGGTGTTCGCCCGCGCCATCCTCAACACCACGATGACTGCCATCGTGCCGCCGATCGCGCTGATCGTTGCCTTCCTGTCGTGGCTTGCCGTGGTTCGGCTGCCGTTCCAACTCCGGCTGCTGTCGTTGCTGCTGCTGGTGCTCGCGGCCGCAGCGAGCTGGACTTACAGCGATCTCTGGAACGATGCAGCTTGGAAGGCGGCGCTGTTCAACCAGGTTCCGGCCGGCATTGCGCAACTGTCCCTCAGGTCGGGCGTTTGACCTCCAATCAGAGGAGGTGCAAATGCACAAACCTGTCGTTGAAATCGACACTTTCATTGCTGCTCCCAGCGCCACCGTATGGAAGGCGATGAAGGGCGGCGCCATGTTCCCCGGCACCAGGATCGAGACCGATTGGAAGATCGGCAATCCCATCACCTTCAAAGGCGAATGGCAGGGCAAGAGCTTCACCGATCGCGGCGAGATCCAGACCCTCGCGGAAGCCAAGGAGTTGAGCTTCACCCACTGGAGCGACAAGGACGGCTCCGGCAAACGTCCGCCCAGCTACCACGTGGTCAAGTATGAGCTCGCCCCATCAGGCGCGCGCACCAAGGTGACGCTCAGCCAGTTCAACGAGGGCCAGGACACCGAGGTCGACGCCAAGACCCGGGCCGAGTTCGAAAAGAACTGGACCATGATGCTGGAAGGTCTGAAGCAGTCGGCGGAGGGGATGCATTGACTGAAGCAGACGGCCCCCTCCCGGCCTCCCCATGAAGGGGGAGGTGAAGAGTCGAGCGTTTGACACCCATCGCTGCCGCAATCTCGATGCGGCACCTCCCCCTTCATGGGGGAGGATGGGAGGGGGCCGTCTCTCTCAGTCCCTCACAACGAGTTACTCGCTCAAACCGATCTTCTCGAGCTCGTACGGCGTGGTCTGGTAGATCTCGTTGATCCAGTTCTGGAACAGCAGGTGGGCATGGCTGCGCCACCGGTTCTCCGGCTCCACCGTGGTGTCGCCATTGGGGAACAGGTTGACCGGCGGCGCTGTGTCCAGCCCGGCTTTGACGTCGCGCTCATACTCGTCCGCCAGCGAGCGGTTGTCGTACTCGAGGTGGTTCAGCATGTAGAGGGCAGGGCGCACCTTGTCCTCGAGCATGCAGACGCCGATGTCGTCATTGTCGATCAGCACTTCGAGGTTCGCCCCGAGGCTTGTTCGGTCGATGTCGTTATAGCGGCTCACCGGGATCATCGGGCTGTCTGAGAAGCCGTGCAGCCACGGCGTCTGCGGGCCGACCAGCTTGTGGCGGAACACTCCGAAAGCCTTAGACGGCATGCGGTAGCGCTTCGCTCCATGGAAGTGATGCAGCGCCGCCTGCGCGCCCCAGCAGATGAACATCGTGTGGTGCACGTTAGTCTCTGTCCAGTCCATGATCTCGAGCATCTCGGACCAGTACTTTACCTCCTCGAACGGCATGTTCGCCACCGGCGCGCCGGTCACCACGAAGCCGTCGAACTTCCGCTCCCGCACCTCTTCCCAGGTGGAATAGAAGCTCTTGAGGTACTCTTCCGAGGTGTTCTTGGATTTGTGGTCGCTGACCCGCACCAGCGTCAGATCGACCTGCAGCGGCGTGGCGCCGATCAGCCGGGCGAACTGCGTCTCGGTCCGCTCCTTGTTGGGCATCAGGTTGAGCAGGCCGATCTGCAGCGGGCGGATGTCCTGGCGGGCAGCGCGGGAGGAGTCCATGACCATGACACCCTCCGATTGAAGGGTTTTGGCCGCCGGCAGGTGGTCAGGAATGCGAATTGGCATGATGTGCCTCTAGATAGGATAGCGATCAGGTGAGCGGAAGCGGCGCCGGTGAGGGCGCTATCGCATTCGCTGACGGATCGCCCCTGCCACGAGGTCGAGGAATTCGTCGCCGTCGCGCACAGTGGCGAGGTCGCTGGCTTCGATGGTGTAGCCGAAATTGTCGGCGAGTTGCTGGTAGCGCGGCAGCCGATCCTTGAGCAGCGCCTCAAAACCCCAGGCGCCAAAGGCGTCCGGGTCGACGCCGGCGTCGTCCTTGACCTTGTTCAGGGTCTTGAACTCGTTCCACTTCTCAATGAGGAAGTGCGGCTGATAATACATCGGCTTGGGGCTGTGCTTGAAGCGTTCGATCAGCTTGTGGGCGTCGTCTTCGGTGCCGCGGATGTAGAGCAGCAGCGTACTCGAGGTCAGCGCCTTGATCACCGGGTCCTCGGCATTGGCCGGGTCCACCACCTCGATCAGCGAACCGCCAGTATCGGCGATGAAGTTCGAGTAGCCATAGAGCTGGTCGGCGCGCTCGATGAAATAGGGCACGTCCGCCAGCGCCGCGATCTCGGCCACCCGGTGCTGCTCCTGCCGGCGCTGATACTCGGCAAGCGGCAGCCCGCCGCGGCGCGCATCCCCGGGGCGCCCGAGATAGGTCGAGAGCGGGTCGAGGTTGGCGAAGGTGATATTGCTGTCGATCTTGATCGAGTCCGTCCGCAACAGCTCGCGCAGGAACGGCACCTTCATGGCCTCGGCCTTGAAGTTGTCGACGATGAACTCGCCCATGTAGCGCGTGCCGATGCGGTAGTCGGCCGAATAGTGGAACCACTGGTGCTTGCGCAGCAGCGCCGCCAGCCAGGTCTTGCCGACCCCGGCCATGCCGAACACCGTCACGGCGTGACGCGGCGCGCTCAGGAAATCCTCGGCGGAATTGAACAGCATAGGGGCGGGTCCGGTTCGGCGTGATCGATTTAGACGATGCGCGGGGACGCGACAAGGGCAGGGGGCTCCGCCCGGCCATGCCACCCCGGCAATTCCTGCCGCCCGACCCGGACTCTTTTGCCCCTTTGTCGCCACACCCGTACCAGCGCAGCGAAAAACGCAGCAATTTCAATGCGCAGCCGAACTGGCATCGCCCTTGCATTGCATTGTCCGAACCCGCGTGTCCGCACGCCAAATGGGGGTATGGAGCAAACTATGGGCATCTACGGCGCTCTTTCGACCGCAGTCACCGGGCTACGCGCCCAATCCTTCGCGCTCGAGAACATCTCGGGCAACATCGCCAACAGCCAGACCACCGGCTTCAAGCGCATCGACACCGACTTCGTCGACATGATCCCCGATGCCGCCCAGAAGCGGCAGACCGCCGGCTCGGTGCTCGCCTACTCGCGCTCGACCAACAACATCCAGGGCGACATCAAGGGCACCTCGACCGAAACCAACATGGCCATTAACGGCAATGGCTTCTTCGTCGTCGAGCCGCCGATCGGCATGTCGGACGGCGATACGCTGTTCGCCGGCGCCAACTACTACACCCGCCGCGGCGACTTCGAACTCGACAAGAACGGCTACCTCGTCAACGGCTCGGGCTACTACCTCAAGGGCCTGCCGATCGACCCGGCGACGCAGAACATCTCGAGTTCGGTGCCGCAGGTGCTGCAGGTGTCGAGCGCGTTCCTGCCGGCGCAGCAGACCACGTCGGTCAATTACGAGCTGAACCTGCCGCAACTGCCCAAGACCGCGGCTTACCAGGCCTCGAAGACTCCGGGCAGCGAGCTGCTGCGGGCGCAGGACTTCCTCAACATCACGCCGGATACGGCGGCGACCACCTCGGGTGCGACTACCACATCCGGCGCTGCCGCCAACACCATTGCCAGCGCCGGCAACACTCTGACCCTCACCGTCAATGGCACACCGGTCACCATTACCTTCAACGAAGGCGGCGGCACCAGCGGCACCAACGTCGACGTGACCGCCTCGGGCACCGTCGGTGGCCTGCTGACGGCCATCCAGACGGCCATCAACGGCGCGCTGCCGGCCGGCGATCGGCCCACCGTGGCTCTCAACTCGAGCGGCGCCATCACCGTGACCGGCGCCGACGCCACCGACGTGGTGCAGGTTGCCGACAACACCACCGGCACCTCGTCGCTGGGCTTCGGCCTTGCCGACGGCACCTACAACCCGACCGTTTCGTCGGCTCTGGCCCTGCAGCAGCGGGTCAACAGCGTCAGCGCCGACAAGGCCGACGCCTTTGTTTCGCAGTCGATCTCCGGCGGTGCGGTGACGGTCTATGCCGGCAACGGTGCGCCGGCCAACGTGCAGATGCGCTGGGCCAAGGTGAACTCGACGGCGAACGGCGGTTCCGAGAAATGGAACCTGTTCATTCTCACCAACTCGCAAGCTACCGGCACCGGCACCGCCTGGTCTCGGTTCGGTGGCGACTACACTTTCGGGCCGGACGGCTCGCCCAACCCGCCCGTCGAGTCCACTGAGTTGCAGGGTCTCCAGGTCAACGGCGTCGCCATCGGCGACATCACCCTGCAGCACGGTGCCTCGGGCCTCACCCAGTTCGCCGATCCGAACGGCAATGCCGAAGTGACGACGCTCAACCAGAACGGCTATGCCGCCGGCGAGTTCGTCTCGGTCGCGGTCAACGACAATGGCCGCGTAGTGGTCTCCTACACCAACGGCCAGCAGCTTGAGGTGGCCCAGGTGGTCACCGCCAACTTCAGCGCCGTCAATGCGCTGAAGAGAATGGACGGCGGCGTGTTCGCCGCGACCTCGGAATCGGGTGAGCCGCTGCTCGACACCGACGGGGTGATCGGTTCGGCCGTCGAGGCCTCCAACACCGACATCTCCGAAGAGTTCACCAAGCTGATCGTCACGCAGCAGGCCTACGCCGCCGGTACCCGCATCGTCTCCGCGGCCGACCAGATGCTGCAGGAATCGCTGAACATGATCCGCTGAGGCGGAACTGAACCCCTCCGGCGCGGGTCCGCCCTGCGCCGGAGCTTTCTCAACTGGAGCAGGGTGGTATGGGGCTCTCGGTTACCCTCAGCAATGCGCTTTCGGGCATGCGTGTCGGGCAGAACGCGCTCGATACGCTGTCCAACAACGTCGCCAATGCCGGCACCCCCGGCTATCACCGGCGTTCGGTCAGCGTCATCGACTCGTTGGGCGTCAACTCGACCTATGCCCGCGAGGGCCAGCTCAGCCGCACCTTCAACCAATCTCTGCAGGCGCACTACACACGCAGCACTGCCGAATCCGGCTTCACCAGCGTGCAGGCGAGCTTCCTCGACCGGGTGCAGACCCTGTTCGGCAAGCCCGGCACTGTCGGCTCGATCGACAGCGCCTACAATGCCTTCGAGAGTTCTCTCGCCGCCGTGGCGACCAGCCCCGACAGCTATGCGAACCGAGCCGATCTGGTGCAGAAGGCCCAGACCGTGGCTTCGACGCTCAACCGGCTGAGCTCCGACATCCAGTCGCTGCGCCAGGAGATCGAGGCCAAGCTCTCCAACAGCGTCGACTCGATCAACAACCAGCTGCAATCGCTGGAAAAGGTGAACCTCAGGCTCGCCGACCAGGGCATCGATGCCACCTCGCGCGCCACCCTGATGGACCAGCGCGACCGGCTGGTCGAGGACCTGTCGCAGCAGATGGATCTGCGCGTCAATTATCGCGGCGACGGCACCGTTTCGCTGATGACCCGCTCGGGCGTCGGCATCCTCGATGTGAAGGCATCCGTATTCAGCTACGAAAGCGCCGGTGCGCTGTCGGCCGCCTCGCGCTTCAGCCCGAACGATGCGGTGAGCGGCGTCGGCAAGCTCTCGATCATGACTCCGGCCGGCCTCGAGATCGACTTGGTCAAGCAGAACGTGCTGCAATCGGGCGAGCTCGCCGGCCTCATCCAACTGCGCGACCAGCAACTGGTGCAGGCGCAGGATCAGCTCGACGAGATCGCCGCCTCGGTGGCGCAGGCGATGTCGACCAACGTCAAGCAGGGCACGCAGGTCACCTCGGGGCCGTCGAACGGCTACGAGGTCGACCTCGCCAACGTCCGCAACGGCAACGAGTTCACCTTCAAGTACACGCAGGGTGGCGCCGAAAAGACCGTCCGCGTGCTGCGCGTCGACGACACCACCAAGCTCCCGCTCGACTATGTCGATGCCAACGGCGCACGGGTGATCGGGCTCGATTTCTCCGGCGGAGCCGCTGGGGTCGCCTCGCAGCTGCAGAACAAGCTGGGTGGGGGGCTGTCTGTCTCCAACCCGTCGGGCAGCACACTCAGGATCATGGACGACGGCGTCGCCGGCACCACCGACATGCTGTCGCTCTCGACCCGCACCACCTCCTCGGGGTTGCAGAACGGTACGCTCGGCTTCTCGCTGTTTGTCGATACCAACAATGCCGACTTCACCAACAGCCTCGACGGCGTCGGCCAGAAGCTCGGCTTCGCCAGCCGCATCAGCGTCAACGCCTCGATCGTCGCCGATAACAAGCTCTTGGTGCAATACACCGGCACGACGCCGTTAGGTGATCAGGACCGGCTCAACCAGGTGATCGCCAACCTCGACGACATGCGCTTTTCCGGCGGGCAGGGGGGTGGGCTGAGCGACGCCAGCTCACGCCTCGGCGGTACCGTCGCCGACCTGATTTCGCAGACCCTCAACTACCAGGGCAACGTTGCCGAAGCGGCGATCTCGAACAACGAGACGCAGCAGCAGACGCTGGCTGCCCTGACGCAGCGGCTCGACAGCGAATACGGCGTCGACGTCGACGAAGAAATGGCGCGCCTGATGGAACTGCAGAACGCTTTCGCCGCCAATGCGCGGGTGATGAGCGTGGTGCAGGAACTGATGGACTCCCTGATGCAGCTCTAGAAGGAACAAGCCCATGACCTCAGTCGGCAAGACGATGTTCCCGCTCGCCAACGGCATCAAGAACATCACCGCCATGAAGGCCCGCTACGACCAGTTGCAGACGCAGCTGGCCAGTGGCGAGAAGGCCTCGACCCTGGCCGAGATGGGCTCGGACCGCTATTTCGACCTGGCGCTGCGCCAGCGCATGGCGCGGATGGAGGGTTACCAGCAGTCGATCTCGACGGTGAACCTCAGGCTCGAAGTGCTCGATACGGTGATGAGCCGGCTCGACACCATCGAGTCCGACGCCCGCGCCGCGGCGATCTCGGGCGGCGGCGGCACCTCCGGCATCAATTTCCAGACCACGCCGACGCTGGCCGGCTCGCGCTTCGACGAAGTGCTGACGCTGCTCAATACCGATGTCGCCGGCCGCTACATGTTCGGCGGCAACCGCACCGACAGCCAGCCGGTGGCGACCTCATCCGATGTGATGAACGGCGTCGGCGCCCGTGCCGGCTTCAAGCAGGTGGCCGGGGAGCGCAAGCTCGCCGATCTCGGGGCCGACCATCTTGGCCGCCTCGATATCAGTCGGGTCACCGACACGGTGACGCTGGCCGAAGAGATCACCGTCTTCGGCATGAAGCTCTCCGGCATCACCACCACCTCGGCCAATATCGCGGTCACGGCCCCGGGCGGCGGTCCGCCACCGGCGCTGACGGTAAAGTTCGGCACGCCGTTGCCCAATGCCGGCGACAAGGTGCAGGTCAGCTTCACCATGCCCGACGGCACCGAGGAGCAGATCGTCCTCGTCGCTACGACGGGCACGCCGGGCGACGGTGAGTTCCAGATCGGCGCCGATGCTGATGCGACCGCCGCCAGTTTCGAGACCGCGCTCACCGGCTCGGTCAAGCAGCTCGCCGAGACCACCCTGGTCTCGGCCTCCGCCTATGCCGCGGCCGAAAACTTCTTCAACGGCCAGGGCGAGCAGGTGATGCGCGTCGACGGCCCGCCCTTCGACAGCGCCACCGGTCTCATCGCCGGCACCTCGGCCAACACCATGCTCTGGTACACCGGCGAGGACAGCGCTGATCCGCGCAGCACCGTCACGGCGCGAGTGGGCGAAGGCACCACCGTCGGCTACGGCGTCCAGGCCAACGAGAGCGGCTTCATCAACCTGATCCAGACCCTCGCTGCCGTCGCCGTGCAGGATTTCCCCGACAGCGATCCGACCTCGGAAAAGCGCTACTCCTCGATGATGTCGCGCAATGCCGCCCGCCTCGCCGATACCAAGGACAACCAGCCCGGCTCACTCGCCGCGATCACCGTCGAGCTCGGCCTCGCCCAGAGCACCACTGGCGCCATTGCCGAGCGGCATACTGCGCACTCCGCCCAGCTTGGAAACATGTTAGAGCAGATTGAGGCGGCGCCCACCGAGACGATCGCCATGGAAATCCTGGCGCTGAAGACGCGTCTCGAAGCGAGCTATCAGACCACCGCGCTGCTCAGCCAGCTGTCGCTGGTGAACTACATGAGGTAACCGATGAGCCGTGCAATCGTCGTCCGCGAACTTGGCGGCCCGGAAAAGCTGACACTGGAGCAGGTCGAGGTTCCGGCGCCCGGCGCGGGTCAGATCAAGATCAGAAGCCACGCCATCGGGCTCAACTTCATCGATACCTACCAGCGCACCGGGCTCTACAAGGTGGCGCTGCCGTTCGTCGCGGGCAACGAAGGCGCCGGCGAGGTGATCGCGGTCGGGCCTGATGTCACCCAGTGGCGGGTTGGCGATCGTATCGCTTACCAGGGCTCTGTCGGCGCCTATGCCGACGAGCGCCTGCTGCCGGCGGACCGGGTGGTGCGCATCCCCGATGCCATTAGCTACGAGGTGGCTGCAGCGGCGATCCTCAAGGGCCTGACCGCCTTCTACCTGCTGCACTGGACCCATCCGCTCAAGGCAGGCGAGACCATCCTCATCCACGCCGCCGCCGGCGGCACCGGCCAGATCCTGACGCAATGGGCCAAGGCGATCGGCGCGATGGTGATCGCCACGGCCGGATCGGACGACAAGTGCGCCATTGCCCAGGCGAATGGCGCCGACCTCACAATCAACTACCGGACCGACAACTTTGTCGAGCGGGTGAGGCAATTCACCGGCGGCAAAGGGGTGGACGTCGTCTACGACGGCGTCGGCGCCGCGACCTTCGAGCCGTCGCTCGATTGCATCAAGCCGCGCGGCCTGATGGTGAGCTTTGGCAATGCCTCGGGTCCGGTGTCCATTCCCAAGCTGACCATCCTCGCGGAGAAGGGCTCGCTGTTCCTCACCCGCCCCACCACCGGGGGATATCTCAGGACCGCCGACGATCTGCGGCTTGGGGCCGAGGCGCTGTTCAATGTGATCTCGCTGGGCAAGGTGAAGATCGCCATCGACCAGACCTTTCCTCTTGCCGAAGCGGCCAAAGCCCACATCGCTCTCGAGACGCGCGCCACCACCGGCTCGACGCTGCTCTTGCCGTAAGGCGCGGCTGCCGCTAAAGGCGTGGCCGTCGGGTAGGTGGCAGAGCGGTTGATTGCTCCGGTCTTGAAAACCGGCGAACGTGAAAGCGTTCCGGGGGTTCGAATCCCTCCCTACCCGCCAAAGCATTTGTGATAATTGCCCGTCTTGGTAGGCGGTTAAGTATCTGTTAATCTATCACCTGCGGCGGACCATAACCAAGATTGGGGCTTGGAAATGGTTAGCTTTCGGACGCAGTTTTCTGCCGTACTTCTCGCATCTTTATTGGCCGCACCTGCACTTGCTGCGGGCGTCGCCGTTCGCCAGCTGCCGGATACGCCGGCTGCCGAACGGATGTCACGCGCCGACCTGTTGGCCCACAAGGGCTATTACCCGCAATCGTGCGCCGAGCGCCGCGTCTGCACCTTTACTGGCCCTGGCGGCGAAGTCTGGGTGTGGGAGGGCTATGCCCGGGCCATGCTGATGGAAGGCAAGACGCTGCTGTTCAAGGGCAAGTGCCAGAGCGCCTGCTACCTCGCCTATCTCGAGGCGGTAAAGTTCGACGCCAAAGGCTCGCCCGGCCGCGTCGAAGTCGCTCCCGGCACCGTCTTCTACAACCACAAGCCCTACCTGCTGCGCCAATGAAGCGCCTCTGGGAGAGGCTCGCCGACCAACTCGACCGTATCCCCTCCCGCTGGGGGGTGCCGCTGCTGGTGCTGACGGGGCTGGTGTTCTGGATCGTGGCGTTGCAGGTCGTGCGGTTGTAGGGGAGGGGGCGCTGCAGGAGCGCGAGGTTTCGCGCTCCAAGTCTACGCTAGAAACTGTGACGCCGGGGATTCCGGTGATTTCGGATCAGGCGTTGCTAGCGGCGTTGCGGCGTACTTGTGTTTCAATCCACGCGTAAGTCGTCTCAAGGCCCTTCCGCAGGCTTTGTGTCGGACGCCATCCCAGCTTGTCTTCGATCAGTTGATTGTGGGAATTGCGGCCGCGAACTCCCAATGGGCCCGGAACGTGGTTCTTATGAAGCGTCTTGCCGGCGATATCGGCAACCATATCAACGAGCTGATTGATCGTGACCATCTCATCGGAACCGACATTGACCGGCCCCTCAAAGTCGGACCGCGTCAGCCGGATTGTGCCTTCGATGCATTCGTCGATGTAGAGGAATGAACGGGTCTGGTTACCATCACCCCAGATCTCAATCTCACCGTTGTTTGCAGCCATGGCGACCTTACGGCAAACCGCCGCCGGTGCCTTCTCCTTGCCGCCCGTCCACGTGCCCTGCGGGCCGAAGATATTGTGGTAACGCGCCACCCGGTTGGACATGCCGTGGTTCCGGTTAAAGGCGAGAAACAGCCGTTCGGAGAACAGCTTCTCCCACCCATATTCGCTATCGGGAGCGGCTGGATAGGCCGATGACTCCTTGCAGTTCGGATTGTCCGGATCTTCCTGGTTGTACGCCGGGTACATGCAGGCCGACGATGAATAGAAGATGCGCCGTATGTTACGCTTGTGGGCACGGTCGATAACGCCAAGGTTGATGGTGGCCGAGTTATGCATGATGTCCGCGTCATGCTCGCCGGTAAAAATGTACCCGGCGCCACCCATGTCGGCTGCCAACTGGTAGACCTCGTCGTAACGCCGATCGACCACTGCATCGACTACCCGTTGGTCCCGAAGGTCTCCGACTACAAAATCGTCCGCTTCCGTTTCGGCGAACTCCGGGAACTTCAGATCGACGCCGCGGACCCAGAACCCCTCGTTCTTGAGTCTCCGCACCAGATGGCTACCAATAAAACCGCCCGCACCGCAGACCAGCGCAAATTTCGTCATCAAATCGCATCCTTCTTCGACATCGGATAAGATCAGTCCAGCGCCTTAGCTGCGGTCGAGCGCTGACCACTGGACGCATGCCTGCGCTCACGCGCGGAGTGCAAGTCGTTGTTGTTATGGTAGAATACGAGACATCCTGTCGGATGGCACTCCGTCACAACGCGGTCAACCACCGAGCCTAGATCGGCGCGCTGGATCTCGCCACGGTCGACAGCGTCCACAAAAGCTTGTCTGCCGGCTGTTTCCAGTCGGCAAACTGTTCGTGCATGCAGAGGTCGGGCTGGCACGGCATCTACAGTCACGAACTCCGTCTGATCGGTGGATGAGCTGACCTCACTCGGAAGCATTTTTTCTTCGCATGCGACGGGCGACCGCGCCAAAAAGAGCCCTCGGCAGCTCTGCATTTAGTTTAGTTAGCAACTTGATGCCGGGGTGTTCGTACTGCTGCAGGACGCCGGGGTGCACTATGTTGATCGGATAACCGCTCGGCTCCAGCACCCGTACGCCTCGTGTAAAAACGAAGATGTTCTGGGCGTAATGCGGGAGAACCGTTTCATCGCTCCAAAACCTCGGACGCAGGTCGTTTGCTGCGTAACCTCGGTTTGCGAACTTCTCGACCCAGTAGTCCTGCCACTGCTCGTTAACATGTCCGACGCCGCGTTGGCCGGGGACAGCTGCCCCAAACAACACAGTGTCCGACTTGGTGCAGAGTTCTTCGATCACCCCGTCGGCGCGCTCTGGCGGGAGGTGTTCTGCGACCTCGAGGCACATCGCCAAATCAAACCGCTCCGCATCTGATCGAAGGGGTTTAGAAAGGTCCACGCTGTGCAACTCGATGGAAGAGTTGTCGAGCATGTCGCGACGAACCCAGTCGCCCTCGTAGCCGACCAATCTGGTTGCACCGAGACTGCCGGCGGCAGAAAGCCACGTGCCAGTGCCGCAGCCCAGATCAACGACCGAGCTAAACGGAAACAGTTGGCATACACACGTCAGCACAGTGCGTGCCGACGAAACGGTATGGCTCCGCCGGTTCTGATAGAAGTCAGTTTTGTACAGCGGCATGCAGGTGTCTCGCGCTCTGTTCGGTCGCAGGGCAGACGGTACGGCTCGTTGTCGGCGCTGAACGGGTTGCTTGGCTCCTCCGTATCCGGTCTGTTAGCTCGAATCGTCGACCGGAAGAAAGATACCGCCAATTGAGGGTACTAATCGCCAACATCGTCTACGCTACGCCCTCCGATCCTAGAGTAGTAGGGGGGGCGGAGGTCTCCACGAAGGCGCTTGCTGAAGGTCTGGTTGCGAGGGGGCACGAGGTTGTGGTGTTCAGGGGGCACGACAGCAAGGTAGCCGATGCTGATGAGAACGTTGAAGGGGTGCGCGTCGTTAGTCGCGACATTAGAAATTTCTATTGGCCTTTTGATGGCGTTGTACGAGTTAAGGCTAGCAAGGCGATGTGGCACATCGTCGATAACCTGGGTCTCGTACCGAGGGGGCTGACCGATCTTCTCGACGAGTTCGCTCCAGAGGTCGTTCATACAAACAATCTGATCGGACTGTCATGGGGAGTTTGGCGCGAGGCCGCCAAACGAAACATCCCGATCGTTCATGTCTTGCGAGACTATTATCTCGTGTGCGGACGCAGCGCTCGATTTCGCAATGGTCGGATTTGCACGTCTACTTGCGCCGAGTGCCGGGTCGCAACATTTGCCCGTGGGCCAAAAACCGTATTGGTCGACGCAGTGATAGGCAACAGCAAAGCTATCCTAGACACTCATCTTGAGGCTGGCCTATTTGTAAACGCCAAGATCCGAACCAACATCGTAAATATTGCCGAACGCCGCGCCGTGAGGGTTGTGCGAAGTGAAGACGGGTTCGTGACATTTGGCTACATCGGTAGAGCATCGTCAGAAAAGGGACTTGAATTACTCGCTAAGGCCTTCGGCAGGATGCAGGGCAACGTCAAGCTAGTGATTGCGGGCGAAACTCGGCCCGAAGTGCGCCAGCGGCTGGTAGCGGAGGCCGGGCGCGAAATCGACTTCATGGGATTCGTGGCGCCGGATGAGTTTTACTCGCGGGTTGACGTGGTTGTCGTTCCGTCGCTGTGGGCCGAGCCTTTGCCCCGAGCTGTCCTGGAAGCCTTCTCCTATGGACGTCCTGTAATTGCTTCAGAACGGGGCGGCATACCAGAGGCGGTGGGGACTGCGGGCGGTGGTTGGCTGTTCAATCCCGACAGTGTTGACGACCTTGTCGCCATCATGAACAAGGTCGCCTCCGAAAGGACGCTTACCGATAAGGCAGCGCTTCAGGCGTTCGAGAGCGCGCGTCGATTCAGCGCGGAGAATGTGACAGAAGCACATCTTGCGGTGCTCAGGGCCGTAACCGTCAAATGAGCGCGATGTGAACGCCGCCGCTACTGATGTGGTAGTGACGATCAAGAAATCGAGGCGGGACGATGCCAGAACTGGCCGATCTTGGCGGTGTTCTTCAACAGCAAGGACCCCCAGCCGCCGATCTCATTACTTCGGAGTGCCCGCAAGTCTTCCGCAGATTTTGCGATTATGTTTTTCAGAGATCGGTTGCTCGTCCCCCCAACCTTCATCCTCACTAGGAGCTTATCGAGATATCTTACCCCCCCGGCGATGTTGGGAAGAACGCGAAGGACAAAGTCGTAATCTGCGGCAATCCGATAGCTGCAGTCGAAGACGCCGAAACGTTCATAGACCGGACGTCGCAGGTACAAGGTAGGATGGGGAGGCATCCATCCCCGCCTCAACTTTAGGAGTGTGAACTCACCGCTGTGCCAGTATCGAATGATCTTGTGCGGCGCCTCACGTGTCTCATAAGTGAGGTTTCCGTAGACTGCCATGACGGCCGGGTCACGGAACTCTCGCGCAACGCTTTCCAGCACATCAGAAGATGCCAATACGTCGTCGGAGTGAAGAATGCCGATGACGTCGCCAGTAGCTTTGGCGACGCCCTTATTAAGGGCGTCAAAAAGTCCATCGTCAGGCTCGCTCAGAGCCACTCGGTTGGCGAACCGATCCGACTGTACGATCGTCATCGTGTTGTCGCTGCTGCCCCCGTCGATCACCAAGTGCTCTACGTTGCCGTAGGTCTGGGCAGCCAATGACTGCAGTGTTGCGGGTAGAGTTGCACCCGAATTGAACGTCGCCGTTATCATGGAAATGTTGATCGCCGCGCCAGTCATGCCTAGTAGTTCTCCAATCTCACGAACGGAGTACCTGGCCAACGCGCTCAAGACTTCATGAGCGTAGTCCGTGGGTCGGTCTCAGTCACAAGAAGCGATGCAGGAATCGTATCGCATTATTATATGGCAGACTCGGTTCAGTTGTGCCACTTCATCAGAGGCTCTTCCTTTGCGATGAGCCTAAAGTGCGACAGGCTCAGATTGCGCCACTAGACCCTGATGAAGAGGCATCCGCACAGGCGGCATGCGTTGCATTCTGAACGAAGTTTGCGTCGCCAGCTTAGCGCTTCCGCGGCGAGCGCAGGGGAAATGCAGGGGCGACTGCGGCTCGCCTTCACAACATCGCGCCGCGACACCGCAAAGAATAATGACCCCACCCTTATCGAAACGCAAATTTCTCTACGTTCGCCGCCCCGCGTGGCTGCAGGATGGTGGGACGATCTACGATGACATGCTGGTACGCTCACTGCGGGAACTTGGGGCGATCGTTTGGGAGCTTGACGGGCGCCGGCTCGGAACGGTGCAGGCCGTCGCCAGAGCGGTTCTCCGAGCCAGTACGCCTCGATACACGCGATTTGCGGCGGAGGTGCCTCAACTGCTAGACGCCGAAACAGAGATCATACTCTCACACGAGAGTTTCTCCGCCCTAGCGCACGACCTGCCGGTCGATCGTCGAATCCACCTCATCCTCCATAACCTGCCAAGCGCTTTCGACGACGAGGGTCGACTTAGTGTCGATGGGCTGATGATCGGCATGTCCCGCTTGTACGAGCGGAGACTGTTATCGAGGAACAACGTGAGAATCCTCGTTCTTTCGCTACGCGAGCAGCGGATCCTTGAGGAGGCCGGATTCAAGGTTAAGTACCTACCGCCCGGCTGCCCGCAGGCCCGACCGCTCTTGCCGACAAACGTGGGAAGTCCTCCTGAACTTGTCGTGTCTGGCACCTTCGGGTGGTCATTCAAGCGGCGCGATGCGGCTTGGTTGGAGCGTGCGATCTTGCAGCCCTCGAACTTCTCATCCGTGCTGCGCATGTTCAGCGATGCAACCTTTAATGGTTCCATCCCTGGGCAAACCGACTTGGAAAAGCTCCCGCAGGATCAAACCCTGCGGGTGGGCATCGTTCCGGATCGGTTTGTAACCGGAATGAAGCTTAAGGTACTGTGGTATATCGCAAACAACTGCGTCGTGTTGTCGCCCCGGGGCCTAGGCGAAGAGTTTAGCAATGTTCCTCACGCGGATCGGTTCGTTCGAGTATTCTCGGACGTGCGGAGCTTTGACGGGTTGATTTCATCGCTTGAGGGATTTGAAGACTGGGATGCCTTTGCCCAGTTTCGCGCTGCTTGCCTCAAGCGGTTCGACTGGACAGCACGCGCATTAGATGTTTTCGGGGGGGTCTTCAGTGACGACTAGGGCCGAGATCCGCAGCCCTTAGGGTGAGAGCATTGGACCCGAGTTCACAGGCCAGCGACGCGAGCGCACGCCAACAGCAATATCACAGAGAACGCGACTGCCCTCCAGGGAACCCAAGCGACAGTTTCAAGCCTAATGCTTGCTAACGCAATGGTCACGAAGGTTCCAAGGGCAGCGCTAGCTAACAACGCTGTACTCACGTCGCCCTTCCAGAGACCAACATAGTCCGAAGCAACCGCGAAGGCGCCAAAGGAAGTCAATGACAGGATAGGGCCGATCAAGACCGCCAACCGATCCGCACGCACCACAAAAATGGCATCCACCGCGAAATTTCTGAACGCAAGCAGCCCGCACGCAGCAGTGGCGACCAGTGTGCCATACGGATCGTCAAGTTGAACGCCCAAGTACCTAGCGAACAGCCCGCCGGCTACGATCCCAGCCGTCAGAAGCGCAGTGAAGGTGCCCCACAGAAGCAGGAACTGAGATTCCGCCGCCGCTGCGAAGGCGACTTTCGAACCACTCGTATGACTCCGGACGAGGTCGGGAAACGTCAAGAGGGTTACTGCGGCCCCCACGCTAAAAAAGGCGCGCTGTCCGACATCTATCGCTATGAGCACCGGGAAGCTGCCTGCTGCACCGGCCAAGGCAATGGAGGCGGACCGTGCGAGGGTGAAAATCCCAGCCGAGACAGCGCCTCCCAAGGACATGGTGCTTCCGTAAGACGCAATCTCGGCAAGGTCTTCTTTGGTGAACGTGCGGGTCGGAAGTCTGGCGCCAGCGCGGCTCGCCGCCGCTGCTAAGCTCGGTACGAGCGCCAAGATCTGGCTTCCTAGGTATCCTCCCAAAGCCCATAGGGCATCGGGCGCCCAAGAGGCTGCCACAAGGGTCCCAGTCGGCAACACGATGGCCCTCAACAGCGATGTTTGGACGAAGCCGAAATCGTCATACGCGGAACGCGCACATGTTTGGCGCCAATCGAGCATCGCAGTCGTCCCTGCTATCCCCACGACGAGAGCGAAGGCAACCCACCCAAACACCATCGCGGCGACCACCACAGCAGACGCGACAACCAACTCACCGAGGTACATCCAAGTTATTGCAGCCTGCAAGGATGCGGACTTGCGCGCACGTGACCCTTCACGCCAATAGCGAAGTACAGATAGCCTGAGCCATTCGAACGCCACGACACATGACAACTGGGCAGCCGAAAGGAGAAGGCTGAAGTGTGCGAACTCATGTGATGGCAAGATCTTCGATATACCAAGGATCGTCACCAGCCCGCCTGCAGCGGAGGCAAGAGACGAAACCGGTAGCGATATCCTCCCGAAACCTCGCAGGCTCATGAACGCGGCTCAGCAGTAGGTGGATGTTTATTTATCGCGGCAGCAGAGGCAAGAATAAATACTATTGACCATGTGCGAGCATCAGCGAATCCGCCAATTGACGTCCAAACGAGCAAAATGGCGACAACGGTCCACGAGGCATCGCTTTTCGCAAGAGCGGAACAAAAGCCATGGATGCAGAACAACAGCGCCGCGGCGCCCCCGATCCCGAGATATATTAGCATCCAGGCTATGTTGGACGTGATCAGCCGTTCGGAGGGACTTCCATAGTAGTAAGAGAAGTTGCTCCACGCATCCAGTCTGCTCCAGACGCTTGAAATGATGGGGTAAACATCGCTCTCGGATCCTATGCCAAAACCGAAGACGGGCAACTCGGAAATCGCGTCCAAAGCCGCCGCGTATGGCGCGACCAACCGAATGAAGACACTTCCACCTCCAAGAAATCCCGTCTCGTTCAATGCGTAAGCCAAGAGGCTGGCGCCCGCAGCGCATACGCAGATTGTCGTGATTGAGGCGAGCAGGTTGCCTCGTTGAGGCGAGAGGTAACGTAGGAGGACAAGCAATAGGAAAATGAACAGCGTGACACTTCTCACGACTGCAAAATAGCACGCAAAAAGAACGAGCAGCTGGAGCAGGCTCCGCTGGCGGCTCGTTCCATCTGTAACTATGTTGTCAGCGAGAGTTAACAGGCCAAGGAATATGCCTACAAAGGATGGCTCTGTACTAAGGCCAAGAGGTCTCACCCATCCCCAGAGCGCTTCGTCGCGAGCGATTGCGTCATAGATTGCAACCGGCCGCCAAGCGTACAAGTTCTCATAAACGAGAAGAACAAACTCCCTCGGTGCGAATATCTCAATGAGTGAGGCGAAAAATATGATTGCTGTTATAGCTCTAAAGGTTCGTGACATCCCATTTCTGCCGGCCGCCATCATCACGCACACAGCCCCAACACCGGACACGATAGAAAGCGAGATCTGTGCGCACGCCAACAGTCGAGGCCAGCTGTTCGCCACAGTAAAAACTGATGTTACCGCGCTAGCCGCTACAATCAGGAGCAATGCAGCGACCCAGCCCAAGACTATCTTCGGCTGTGGAAGGAACTGTAGGTAAAGTGCGATGCCGACCAGGCCCGCTCCATTTGCGATGGCGAACGGAACGATGAGGCCTCCGTCAGAGCCAAGGATGCTGAAGCCGGAATAGACTCCGATCCAGTAAACAAACAGCAATAGCGTCGCTAGGCGGATCTGCTTGGGCGTTGCGACGGGCACGTCGCGGCTAGGGACGGCGACCGTCGGCATGGCGCCCGACGGACCACTAGCGTGAGCGTCGGCGTCCGCCCCGGCCCGGGAGCTTTGCATTATGTCCGTTCCTGGATGTAAGGAGGCTGACGAGGCAGGGTCTGCTGCATATCTCGCACGGGTACTGGCGGGAAGTGTTTCGATCTGTTTTGCGCCGCGTTGCCCGTTCGGATCAGCGGGTGCGAGATCTGGAACAACCGGATCGTGGATTCCATTGGGGCAGTGGGGTCTGCGGGATCCGATATCGCTTCTTCCAAGGACGCATCAAACGTGAAAGATACTGGGAAGCTGCTCACCGCTGGAGCAGGCGACGTAGCCAAGCCCTCGTCTCCACCCTCACTTCGATCCAAACCCTGACACCACGATCCCCACCGTCCTCAGCGCAATCAGCACGTCGAGCCACGGCGAGAAGTTCTTGATGTAGTAGAAATCGTAGTGGAGCTTGTCGCGGATCTGGTCGACTGCGGTCACGTGGCCCTGGTTGATCTGGGCCCAGCCGCTGATGCCGGGGCGGACGATGTGGCGGTAGCGGTAGAAGGAGAGCTCCTTTTCGTACCATTGCGCCAGCGGCAGGGCCTCGGGGCGGGGGCCGATCCAGCTCATCTCGCCGCGCAGGATGTTGATGAGCTGCGGCAGTTCATCGATGCGGGTGCGACGCAAGAAGCGACCGAGGCGGGTGATGCGCTCGTCATCGAGCAGGGTGATCGCCTGCTGGCGGCGATCGCCGGAAACCTCGCTGTCAGTGCGCATGGTGCGGAACTTGTAGACGTGGAAGGGCAACCCGCGGAAGCCAACTCTGGTCTGCCGGAAAATCGCTGGGCCTGGCGACTCCAGCCAGATGGCGAGGCCGACCAGCAGCAGGGCGGGGAACAGCAGCACCAGCGCCAGGAGCGCGAAAATCCAGTCCAGCCCCTGCTTGATCTTGAGATAGAGCGCGTCGGGGTTGAGCGAGCCGAGTGTATTCTCGGAGAGCTGGGTGATCTCCAGCCGGCCGGTCAGCGACTCGCGGATCTGCTTGACGTGGAAGATGCGGATGCCGGCGAGGGCGCAATCGGCGATGAAGCGTTCCCAACGTGGATCGAGATCCTGCCGCAAATCGACGATCAGGCCGTTGAGGCGGCCCGGTGGTAGGGTGGGGGTGTCGAGCGGCAGCCACTCCACCTCGCGGATCGAAGCGAGCGTTTCGACCTCGCCACCCGGCACGATAGCGAGGCGCACCGTGCGGTAGCGGCGGTTGAGGGCGTGGGCGACAAACACCCAGACGACGGTCAGCGCGAAGCTGGTGGGAAACAGGTACCGATTGTACTCGAGGCGCAGCATCAAGAGGGCCGCCAGCGCCAAAAGGAAACTCACCAGCAGGGCCGGCACGCAATAGATGCTCTCCTCGACGCCGGGCAGCCGTGCCAGTTGGCGCAGCCCGATCAGGCCCAGGGTGATGGCGAAGGTGGTGGCGACGATAGTGGAGATCTGCTCTGGCAGCAGCCAGCCGTCAATGTCGGTGCCCCAGCGGAAGGCCACCGGCACGAGGACGCCGAACAACAGGGCGCCGAAGATCTGCACGCGTGTGCGACCCAGCCGGCTCAGTAGCCAATGCGGAGGCCATAGGCCTCCCAGGCCCTCTCCCTGAATTTCCGCAGATTTTGCCGCATCCTGCGTCATTCATCAGTATCCCCTCAGTTGGGCAGTTCAGTGCTTCTCAATGAAAATTAACGCTGCTCTTGTTCAAAGAAGGTCTCAAAATACGATCATCATGCGCAAGTTGTTGCCGTTTCTGCTCGAGGCTGAGCTGGTCATGCAGGATGAGCTTGTCTTTGCTGCCGGTGGTGACGATTAAGAAAGAAATCGACCGCATGAGAGCGTGGCCGCTGAATTCATGAGGCGGTGTAGTATCCGGCGTACTTGCCCGAATAGGCGGACTTGGAAATCTCCTGCTGGTTGAGCACGGCTAGAATTTCTGTCTCCGGCTTCTTGGCGCCCTGGAGCAGCGTCACCGCATGACGAACATCGTGCTGCGAAGTGCTGGCCCAGCGAACTACAAACACAATAGAATCAGCGTGCTTCACAAGATACAACCCATCAACCACTGGTCCGACGGGCGGTGTATCAAGAACAACAATATCGAACGTGGAACGCGCCGCACTAATGAGTCGAGCGAACGTGGTACTAGAAAGCAGCGAATCTGTGGCAATGTCACTTCGCCGGGCGCCGAGCACAACTTGGGCGCCGCTTTCATCATCGACAGTCATGATTGACGGCAGCGCATCTTCCTTCACCGCGTGATTGAGATATTCGAGCAGGCCAGTGGACGGCTCGAGGCCGAGTTGACGATGAATACTGGGTTTTCTGAGGTCGCAGTCGATCAACAGGGTCTTGTGGCCGGCCAGCGCATAAGCTCGGGTAATTGAGAGAGCCAGCGTGGATTTGCCTTCGCTCGGCGACGCCGACGATACCATTATGACGATGCCACCGGCCGGCCGGTTCGCCTCACTGCGTTGCAGCGACTGATCTATGCCGACGCGGATGCGGCGCACAGATTCCGCGAAAATCGAGAGCGGGCTCGACACCATGTATTCGCCGATCCCGCCGTCGCCGGCGCCGGCCCGCGCCTCCTTCTGGCGCGGCACCGCCGAAATCACCGGGCCGCGGAGGAACGAGTGCAACTGCGCTTCGCTGGTGAAGCCGCCGACAAAGTTCTCCCTCAGGAAGGCGAGGCCGATGCCGAGGCCGAGGGCGGCGAGGCCGGCCAGCGTCAGGATCTGCCGCGGGTTGGGAAACGAGGGCTCGGAGGGTGGCAGGGTCTGCGACACCACGCGACTGTCGGCTACCTGCAGATAAGCCTGGGCCTCGAGCTCGCGCAGGCGCGACAGCAGCGTCTGGTACTGGGTGCGGGCAATCTCGGCGTTCTGCTGCAGCTCGTAGATATTGGTCAGCACGTCGGGCGGCAGGTCGGTGGAGAGGATGCTCGTGCGCAGCTGGTTGCGGATATCGGAGGCCTGCGACTGATAGGTGGCGACGCGCTGGCGCATGGTGGTGAGCTCGGCCGTCGTCGAGTTCTCGAGCTCGGCGTCGAGCTTGGCGACCTCGGCCCGCAGGTCGATCGATTGCTGCGAGTCGTCGACGGTGTCGGCGAGGCTGTTGACCAGCTGCTGGCGCTGCTCGGCGAGGGCCGTGATCGCCTGTGAGCCGAGATTGGCCGATACCGCAGCCCAGTCGCGCTGTTCGAGGCTACGCTGCACCAGTTCCGCCACCGCCGCGTCGCGGGCCCGGTTGCCGCCGACTTCCTTCAGTTGCGCGCGCAACGCAGCCAGATCGGTGCGACCCGTCTCCGCCGTGATGGTGTCGATATTATCCTCGATGAATTTGTCGAAGGCGCCTTCCGATTGCGAGACGGCGGCGCTGGCGCCGGCGATACGGCCCTGGATGATGTCGCGCGAGGCGAGGGTGGAGCCGATCTTGGCGGCGAGCTGCACCTTGATGTAGGCGGCAGCGACCGCGTTGGCGATACGCGCCGCCGTTGCCGGATTGGGGGAACGGGCCTGGATGGCCAGCATGAAGGTGAGGCCGCGGCGCTGCACGGTGACGCTTTCGCGCAGCTTCGCCATGACGCTCTGCAGCGCCTCGTCGCCGGTGGGCAATGTCGCCTCGGCGATGCGGAAGAAGCTCAGCACCGTATCGCGGAACCCCAGCCGTACGCCAAATTCGGGGTCGTCGATGAGGTTTTCGTCTTCGATGGTCTGCAGCAGCGTCGCTTCGGACTTCGCCAGCTCCACCTCGCTGTCGACCCGGGCGCTTTCACCCGAGCCGCCGCCCATCTGGGCATTGGGATCGAGCAGGTCTTTCCGCGAGGGGTCGACCAGTACCAGCGTGCTCGCAGTATAGATCGGCTTCATGGTGAACACGGCAGCCGTAGCAACTACCAGCACGGCGAGGACGGTAATCGCAATCAACCGAGCCTGCCGGCGCAGCAACCCCAGGATGCTGCGGAGATCGAAACCTTGGTCGTTCATAAATATTCAAGCACCAATTGCTGCCACCCCTGTGGGTCCGGCCGGTGGACTATGGCGGATAGTGAACTATTGAGGCCGCCGGTATGCGCTTAACGTGCACCTGGAATGCGCGCCTGCACCGAAAAGGACTGTGGCTGATTCTCTCGGCTCAGGCGAACTGCTGACAATCTGCCGGTAAGATAAGCCCCAGTATCGACCGAAATGCGGTGATCGCCGAAGACTACGTCGGGGGTCGGCGTATGGCCATGCAGCACCAGCTTTTGAAACTCAGCGTAACTCGTTGCAGGCTCGTTACGAATCCACAGCAAGTCATCGGGATGCTGTTGCTCTAAAGGGGTGCCCAGACGCAGGCCCGCGTGCACGAAAAGATAGTTGGGCGTCGAAAAAAGCAGCGGCAGCTGCCTCAAAAAGTCGCCGTGTTCGGCAGGAATGTGGCTGTGGATCAGGTCGCGCAGGGCCGAGCGGGAGGCGCCGGCCACCGCCGTTTCGGAAATCCCGTAAGATTGCAGCGTCTCGATGCCGCCGAAGCCCAGCCAGGACGAGTTGCGCGAGGGCTGCTCGAGGAATTTCAGCATGGCAACCTCGTGGTTGCCGGCAATCGAGATCCGCTGGAAGCCGTCCGGCAGTGGCGCCAGGAGGTGATCGAGCACGCCGGCCGATTGCGGGCCGCGGTCGACATAGTCGCCCAGCATGACCAGCCATTTGGGACCCGGTCGCCGGGCCGCGTCCTCGAACAGCAGCGCCTCCAGCTGGCGCAACAGATCGAGGCAGCCATGGATGTCGCCGATGGCGTAAATGGTGCCCGGCTCCTCCGCCGCGCTGCGAGCCTCGAACTCCGCTGTCGCCTGCCGGGGGCGCGACAGCGGCAGCCGGGCGAGCAGGTGCTGCAGGTACTTACGCATGGTGCCTCCGCTGTTCCGCCGCGCCGATGCCGGCGCCGATGGCGAGAAAGACGATGGCCACGAAGACGAACGCCACGGCCTCGATCTCGAGGCTGAAATCGACGCTCGAGTGAACAGCTGCCACCACAATCACCCCGATCGCCGCGAGGCGTGGGCCGCTGGGGCGTGCGGCGAGAAGCCGGATGGCCACCGCCAGCACGATGATCAGCGGCAGGCTGCCGAAGATGAATCCGAACTCTGCCCAGAGCGCGAAGTAGGTGGAATGCGCCTTGTTCCACACCACGTCGGGGCTGACCGGAAGCTGGTGGAACAGCGGGAAGGCGCCCTCGAAAGTGCCGCCGCCATAGCCGACGAGCGGGCTCGACAGGATCATCTGCCAGACCTGCCGATACAGATCGGCCCGGACGTCGCCGGCGGTTTCGAGCGAGCCGAGGCGTTCGAGCAGGCCACTGCCATTCAGGGCCAGCATGCCGACAGTCCCAAGCAGCAGCGCGGCGAGGATGCCCAACCAGATGCCGGTGCCGAGGCGGCGGCCGGCCAGCGCCAGCAGCGTCACCGAAAGGGCGCCGACCAGTCCGGCGACAAAGCCCATGCGCGATTGGGTGGCGACGAGCGCCGCGCCGATGACGAACAGCCCCACGCCGATCAGCGCCAGGGTCGCGACGCGGCGATGGCGCTTACGCCGGCTCTCGCCCCGCTCGAGCTGGCCGATGGCCAGCGCCACGCCGATGGCGAGGCCGAAGGCGAGATAGGTGGCGTAGCTGTTGCGATTGACGAAGGGGCCGGTGGCGATGCCCCCCGAGCCCGGGATGCCGAGCAGGGCGCCCAACTGCCCCTGCAGCACGATGCCGAGCAGGCCATAGGCGACGATGATCGCGAAGATGGCGTTGAGCACCCGGTCGGCGCGGGAGTTGCGGTAGCCCACTTGCAGGAACAACAGGGCCAGCAGCCCGTAGGAGGCGAACTGCAGCAGCGTCAGGCTGGTGGTTGCTGGATCGAGGCTGATGCTGGATGCGCTGAGCTGAAGCCCGCGGGGAAAAGTCTGGATCGGGCTGTAGCCGAGGCCGCCCAACGGCAATACCTGCACCGCGACGAACAGCAGCAGCACGATGAACAGGATCGTCAGTTCCGGCAGGTGCCGGGGGCCGATGCGCAGCGCGCTGTGCCGGGCGCGCTGCGAGAGGAAATACACCAGCCCGATCACGCCGAGCGCGACACCCCAGGCGGCCCAGAATGCCGGCCGGTTGCTCCCGAGCGGCAGCGGCGACAGGCCAACCAGCAGCAGCAGCATCCCGCCCAGCCGGCCGTTGGCATTGCCGCGGTTGGTCGGCACGGCGTGCCGGCGCGTGCGCTCCATGGCTTGGTCGGGCAGGGCAGTCACGTCTGGGCTCCAGTTCTCTCAGGGGGTGGCAGGGGTGCTCGCTCTGCGGGCGGCGATCTCGTTGCGCAGGGCCGCGACGAAGCGCCTCTGCTGCTCGGGCGGCAGCGTTTCGACGATCGCCGTGATGCGCTCACGGAATCCTGCCAGCGCGGCGTAGCGGCGGGCAATCACCCGGATGCCGCGCTGGCTGACGACCAGCAGCGCCAGATCGGCCTCGTGGCCGGCAATGGCGGCGGGCTGCAGCTGCGCCAGGTGATCCTCGGCCAACTTGACGCGGAGCTCGGCCAGCCATTGCTCGGTCGGCGCCAGCGCTCGCGAGGTGCTGAGGGCGGCGTTGAGGGCGCCGGAGTCGGTATGTTCGGCGGCCAGCAGTGCCTCGACATAATAGGCATAGGCGTAGGTTGGCGATGACTCGGCAAAGCCGGTGGCAGCGCTGCTGCAGGTTCTGAGCGCCGCGTTGCGTCGCTCGGTGGGCATGGCGAGGCCATAGAGCGAGCTCGCGACTGCCACGCAGTCGTCGAGCACGAGATCATGCGCCGGACGCGACAGCCCGGGATGGAACTGACCGTCGGCGAGCACCTCGATCCGCTGCGCAAGCCCGTTGCCGGCGAACAGATAGGGGCTCGATTCGGCGAACAGCGCGTAGGCCGACCCGGCGGCAAGTAGCAGTGAGGTGAGCGAAAGCAGCACTAGCCCAGGGGAGTGACGAGCTCGCCGACCGGTCATCGCCATGCCCTCGAGACATCGGCGTTACAAGGCGAAACCTCAGGTGATTTAAGCAACGAGACGTGGTTAACCTTGCTAATTCTGCCTGCTCCGGCTTCTCGCCACGAGAGTCGCTCAGTGTCAGCAAGATTGACCTCGACGGGTACCATGCAGTACCTTGTGCCATCCTGCGGAGATATTTGTCATGCGCAACATACTTGGAACGCTTGCCGTCGCTAGCATGGTGACCTTCGGCGCGATAGCCCCCGTGGGGGCCCAGAGCGTCGTGACCAGCGTATCGATCGCCGACATCAAGGCCAGCTGCCACACCGGCGGCAGCGAGCAGGCGTGCATCGCTGCGGTCGAGGCTTACATCGCCGACATCAGGGCGGCAGGGCTGCCGGCCGATCAGAAGGACGCACTTCTGGCGCAACTCGTGGTTGAGCTGGGCTCGGTTGCCTCCAGCCTGCCGGCCGACGTCCGGGCCCGCGTCGCGGATGCCATCAACATCATTGCCAACGAGATCACCGATCCCGCCCTGGCCTCTCGGGTACAGGTCGCCGCGGCGAATGTCGAAGCCGGCATCGACCTCGGCGCGGGCGACGTCTCGGCCAGCCCGGCTTGACGATCCCCCGCGGACAAGCGGGTTATCGCGAGCATCGCACGTAAATGGGTTGGCGGCCTTCCCGTCGCCGACGTTAGTTGTTCGGGATTCTGGTTGCGACACATCAGTCGGCGGAACGCTGGCGCTGTGCGACGATCACGCCGGCGACGATCAGGATGATGCCGCAGAGCGCCGCGATCGAGACCGGCTTGCCGGTCAGCACCCAATCCAGCGCCACGCCGCCGAGCACCTGACCGGCGATGATCAGCATGGTCGAGCGGGTGGCGCCGATCTGGCCGATGATCCAGCTGCTCAGCGCCACGAACACCACACCGACCGGCCCGCCGAAATAGATGTGCCACGGCCCCGAGAACGCGCCGTCGCTGAGCAGGCCGCCGATCGCGAGGCCAATGACGGTCAGCAGGCCAAAGCCGACCAGGTGGTTGCAGAACGAGGCGAACAGCGCCGAGGTCGACACCGCCAGCCGGCCGTTCAGCTGGCGGCTGACGCCGACCAGTCCGCCGGCGACAAAGGCAAGAACCACTGCTTCGATCATAGGCTGCCCCAGATCACGAGGGCGCTGCCGGCGACAATCAGCGCCAGCGCAACGGCGTCCCCCAGCCGCAGGCGCCGCTTGGCGATACCGAACAGGCCCCAGCGGTCGGCGGCGAGGCTGAAGACGATCTGGCCGGCTAGGCCCAGCGCCAGCGTGCCGCTCAGCGCCAGCGACGAGTTCACCGCCGTCGAGGTCATGATCACCGTTACCGCGCCGGCAAAACCGCCGAGATAGGCCCAGAGCGGAATGGCCTGGCGCGGCGCATCGCTGCGCTGGATCGCCTTCCACCACAGCGGGATCACCAGCACGGCCGCCACCGTTCCGGTGCCGTGCGCCATCCATGACGAGAACAACGCACCGCCCTGGCGGGCGAGTTCGCCGTTGAGGTGGACCATGAGCGAGAGCAGGGCCCCTGCCGCCAGCGCGGCAAGGTTGGCGGCGAGATCGATCCGGCGGGGTGACATGTGGAACTACGTTGGGAGGTGGGCCCGAGCAAGTGACGGATGGCGGGCCGCATCGTCAAGATGTTCGAGCGATCTGGAGCTATGCGCCCTCCGGCGGTGCGACCCGATCGAGGAAGTCACGCATGATCTTCGAGACCTCGTCGAGATGGGTTTCCAGCAGCCAGTGGCCGCCGTCGAGCAGGTGCAGCTCGGCATCGGGCAGATCGCGCAGATAGGCCCGCGCCGATACCTCGGGCATATATTCGTCATATGGCCCCCAGACGATCAGCGCCGGCGGGCGATGCGTCCTGAGGTAATCCCGATGTTGCGGGAACCAGGCGCGGTTCTGTTTGAGGCCGGCGATGAGATCGATGGCGATCTGCTGGCGCCCTGGGGTCAGCAATGACCAATGCAATTCCCACAGGTCGGGAGGCAAGCGGTTGGCAATCTCGGTCGGCGTGCCGTTCTGGAACTCCTCCCTGAACGTCTCTTTGCTGATTGCCTTGGCCAGCTCGGCTCGCATTTCCGCGGGCGGCAATTCCCAGGTGCGCTCGATCTCGGCGTATTTCGGGCCCAGCGCGTCGTCGTAGGGCACGTCGGCATTCTGCAGGATCATCGCCACGATGCGTTCGGGCGCCTTGATGGCGAGGCGCGCCCCGATCGGCGAGCCGAAATCATGCAGGTAGAGGACGAAGCGGTCGATGCCGAGCGCGGTGACGAAGTCGTCGAGGAAGTCGGCATAGCCGTCAAAACTGTAGTCGAAGCCATCCGGGTCGCTGCTGTAGCCGGCGCCGGGAAAGTCCGGTGCAATCAGCCGCCAGCGATCGGCCAGCCGGGGCATCAGGTTGCGGAATTCATAGGATGAGCAAGGGTAGCCATGGGGCAGCAGGAGAACCGGCGCGTCGGGTGGTCCCGCCTCGCGGAAGAACGTGTCGACCTTGCCGACCATTGTCCTCAGATGCCGAACCTGCCCATCCACGAAAATCACCTTTCCGGCTGCCTTGCTCTGGGGTGAACGCAGCCGAGCGGTCGTGCGTTTCATCGCAGCGCAGGCAGTTGCCATCCCTTGACAGTTTGGTCGGAAAGGCGCGCCGTGGCTGGTCTGCCGGCGTGCCGGCGGCCCAGGCTCATCCGCCCGTTCGACACATGAAGGGGACTGACATGCCAAACCACACCTACAAGAAGATCGATCTGGTCGGCTCGTCGACGACCTCGATTACCGATGCGATCGAAAGCGCCATTGCTCGGGCGCATCGCACCACGCGCAACCTCGAGTGGTTCGAGGTCGCAGAAGTGCGCGGCTCGATTTTCGAGGGCAAGGTCGCGCAGTATCAGGTGGTCATGAAGGTCGGCTTCCGGATCGAGGATCCGAGCTGATCAGGGCCGGACCCACTGGGTCTGGACCACGCCGCGATCGATCAGTTCCATATCGCGGGCCTCGAGACCGGCGCCGGGCAGCACCAGCCTTGGGTGGCCCTTGCTGAAGCAGAGGATGCCGTCGGGCAGCGTCAGCTCGCGAACTTCCGCGAGCACGAAGCGATCGAACAGCGGCAGGAACAGGTCGAACGTGCCGGTGCCGCCGGTGATGGCGATGGTGCCCGAGCCGATGCCGAGTTGCCCGAGGACATCGCCGATCTCCATACCGTCCGGGTTCCAGAAATGCGTCAGGAGATCGGCCGGGTCGCGTTCGAGCGTTGCGACCGAGCGGGTCAGCACCAGGCGCTTGCGGCCAGGGTTCGGATGCCGCTCGTGGCCGAGCCGACCGAGGACGACCAGCGCCGCTGCGTCGAGCGCCGCCTGGAAGATGCGCCAGTCTGCTTCGTTGCGGAGGGCCGGCGGCATGCTGCCGTCGGCAGCGGCGATCATGCCATCGACCGAGACGATGGCATGGCCTTCGACGATAACACCGGCGTCGGGAATGGACATGGGGAGCTGGACCTTTCGTCTTGCGCGATTGCTGTGAGACGCCCGCGAAAGCTGGAGACTCTGTTTCTCATACCGATAGCCATGCGCGGCGCGCCTTGCTAGCTATTGGCGGGGCGCGGCAGGTGCCCAGTGGGCGGGAGAGCGCCGATGAAACTGGACCAGTACTGGCGTCTGGGCGCAGCTTGCGCCGTGGCGTTGCTGATATCTGCAGGCCCGGCCCGGGCCGTCTCCGTGCCGTCGGCAGCAGAGGACGGGCTCGGGCACTTCCTCGGCTGTTTCTCGCTGCTGCTCGATTCCGTGGCGCATGCCGAGAACTGCGGCCCCAGCCGGGTGCCGCTGGATTTCATCTCGCTGGGAGCCGGGGGGAGCGGGGATGTCGCCCCGCCGGCGCCGCCCTGTCTCCCCTGTTCCGAACCACGCGGTCTTGTCGACTTGCCGCCTCTCAGTCCGTACCGGGTAGCCATGTTGTCGTATGGGCCGCTCGCAGGACCGCCGAAGCCACGGCGGTGGGAGCTGCTGATGGCCTGCTGTCCCGGCGGCGGCGCCTGACGCCGCCCATGACCGACACCCTTTCGCCAACCCTGCTGCCCCTGGGCGACCGTGGGCTGCTGATCCGCTTCGCCGAGACCCTTTCCGACGACGCCAATCGGGCCGCCATCGGTTTTGCTGCCCGGGCTGAGGCAGCGGGCGTGCGCGGCGTGGTGGAGGTCGTGCCGAACCTCGTTTCGGTGCTGCTCCGCTATGAACCATCGGCGATCAGCTTCGACGCGCTGGCCGGTGAGGTGCGCCTGCTGGTCTCGGCCCCCGGGCAGCCGGCTGCCGCGGACGCCGAGCACCGCGTTGCCGTGCGTTTCGACGGCGAGGATCTCTCCGATGTAGCGGGGTTGGTGCGGCTCTCGGTGTCGGACTTCATCGCCGCTCACAACGCCGCGCCACTGCGCGTACTGGCGACTGGCTTTGCGCCCGGCTTCATCTATTGCGGCATGCATCCCGAGGCGCTGGTGGTGCCGCGACGGGGCGTGGTGCGGCGGCAGGCACAGGCCGGTACGGTGTTGTTCGCCGCCGGGCAGACGGCGATCACCTCGACCGCCATTCCGACCGGCTGGCACGTGATCGGCCACACGGAGTTTCGCAACTTCGACCCGGCCGCCGAGCCCCCGACCACGGTGCGCGCCGGCGACAGCGTAAAGTTCGTGGCATCATGAGCGCCATCCGCATTACGCGCGCCGGGCCCCTGGCGACGCTGCAGGATGCCGGGCGGCCAGGGCTGTTGCGGCACGGCATCAGCGCTTCCGGTCCGATGGATGGCGCGGCGTTCGCGCGGGCGGGCGGCTGGCTTGGCGCGGCGGGGACCACCGCGATCGAGTTCACCACGGCGGGGCTGAGCTTCGTCGCCGAGGGTTCGGTTTCCATTGCGGTCGATGGCGGGGCGTTCGAACTCAGCATCGATGGCGAAGCGAAGTCATGGCCGGCGAGGGCGCTGCTGGGCGCTGGGTCAGTCGTGGATATCCGGCCCGGTCCGGCCGGGAACTACGGCTATCTGCGGCTCGACCGCGAAATCGAGGTGCCCCTGGTGATGGGTAGCCGGGCGACCAGTTCGATCGCCGGGATCGGTGGCTTTGGTGGGCGGGCTCTGCGGGCTGGCGACCTCCTGCCGCTCGGCGCCACGCTGCCCCGCGGACGGGGCCAGCATCCAACTCCAGCCGAAGTCGCCGACGGCCCGATCCGCATCGTCTGGGGCATCCATGCCGACCGCTTCGACAACGCCATCCGTCAGCGTTTCGTTACTGATGGGTTCGCGGTGTCGTCACAGCTCGATCGCATGGGCGTGCGGCTTGGCGATCCCAGCCAGGTGTTCGCCGACGCCAAAATCCTGTCACTGGTGTCGGATGCGGTGGTGCCGGGCGATATCCAGATCCTCGGTGATGGCACCCCGATCGTGCTGATGCGCGATCACCAGCCGACCGGCGGCTATCCGCGGATCGCGACGGTGGTGACGGCCGATCTCGACCGGTTTGCCCAGCTGCGGCCGGGCAACCAGGTGCGGTTCGTGCCGGTGACCGTGCAGCATGCAGAAGGACTGAAGCGGTGAACGAACTCGATCTCAATGCCGACCTCGGCGAGGGTATGCCGGGGGACGCAGCTTTGTTCGACATCATCTCGTCGGCCTCGATCGCCTGCGGCGGGCATGCCGGGGACGAAACGACAATGCGGCTGGCGCTGCGGGCGGCCAAGGCGCGGGGTGTGGCGGTCGGCGCGCATCCGGGCTTTGCCGATCGCGAGCACTTTGGTCGTCGCCGCTTGTTCCTGCCGCCCGAAGAGCTCGACGAGCAGGTGCGGGGGCAGGTGCGCGCCTTGGTCGAGTACGCCGAGGAGGAGGGCGTGCCGGTGCGTTACCTGAAGCTGCACGGCGCCCTGGCCAATATGGCGGCCGAGGAGCCGGCGGTGGCGGCTTTGTGCTTTGCCTCGGTGACCGGCCTGGTGCCGAGCCTGTCGGTGCTGGCGATCGACGACAGCGCCCAGGTCGAGGTGGCAGAGGCACTGGGCTATCCGGTGGTGCGCGAGGCCTATGCCGATCGCGCCTACCAGCCCAACGGGCTGCTCGTGCCGCGGTCGGAGCCCGGCGCGGTGCTGCACGATGCGGGGGCGATTGCCGACCGCGCCGTCCGGCTGGCGCGGGCGGGGGAACTGGTGGCGATCGATGGCTCGGTGATCAGTACGCAAGCCACCTCGCTCTGCATCCACGGCGACACCAACGAGGCGGTGGCGATTGCCCGTGCCGTGCGTGCGGCGCTCGAGGCCGAGGGGATCGCCATCCGCGCCCCTTACTGAGGTTGCGCGGCGGGGCGAGTTGTTCCATATCGGCGGCTCCACCCCCCAGGAGCTGCCATGACCGCCAAGATCATCGACGGAAAATCCTACGCCGAGGGGCTGCGCACCCGGATTGCCGGCCATGTCGAGCGCCTGAAGCGCGAGCACGGCGTGACACCCGGCCTTGCCGTTGTGATCGTCGGACATGATCCGGGCAGCGAAATTTATGTGAGCCAGAAGGCCAAGCAGACCGTCGAGGTCGGCATGCACTCGGAAAAGTACGAACTGCCTGAGGATGCCTCGGAAGCCGAAGTGCTGGCACTGGTGCAGAACCTCAATGCCGATCCGGCCATTCACGGCATCCTGGTGCAGCTGCCGCTGCCCAGGCAGATCGATCCCAACAAGGTGATTGCCACCATCTCGCCCGACAAGGACGTCGACTGCTTCACGCCGGCCAGCGTCGGCAAGCTACAGATCGGACTGCCGGGGCCGGTGAGCTGTACGCCACTCGGCTGCCTGATGCTGCTGCGCGATACGCTCGGTTCGCTCGAGGGGCTGAACGCGGTGATCGTCGGCCGCTCAAATCTCGTGGGCAAGCCGATGGCCCAGCTGCTGTTGCGTGAGAACTGCACGGTGACGGTGGCGCATTCCAAAACCAAGGACCTCGCCGATGTGGTTCGGCAGGCAGACATCGTGGTTGCCGCGGTCGGCCGCCCGCAGATGATCAAGGGAGACTGGATCAAGCCGGGCGCGACGGTGATCGATGTGGGCATCAATCGGATCCCGGCGCCTGAGCGTGGCGAAGGCAGGACGCGTCTGCTCGGGGACGTCGATTACCCGGCGGCGGCCGAGGTTGCGGGCGCCATTACGCCGGTGCCGGGCGGGGTAGGGCCGATGACCATCGTCTGCCTGCTCGCCAACACGGTGACGACCGCCTCGCTGATCAACGGCATCACGCCGCCGAAGGATTTGACGCCCTAGGACCGCGGGAGCCGGGCTGCTCCCCTCCCCCTTGAGGCAGGGGGGTGGGGGTGGTGAGGTGGCCACGGTGCTGACTTCACCACCCCCTCCCTCAATCCCTCCCCTCCTAGGGACGCGGTAGCGCCCCGGGGGGAGGGAGGCGACGACTGATAGACGCGAGGCTATGTCGGCCTAACGCTTCGCCGCCGCGTAGGCATCGGCCAGCCGCTTGGGTGCCCGGAACCTCCAGGCGTCCTCGAGTCGCAGCGACAGTTCCTCGTCGCCGATCACGTCGAGCCGCACCAACAGGCCCGGCCAGCCCTTGAAGTGATCGGTCTGCCAGTAGACGTCGGGCGCCATTTCCATCAGTAGTTCCTTCTGCTCGAGCGGGCAGTGCAGCACCATTTCCTGCGGGCCGCGCACCGAGGCGAAGTTCTTGCCTTTGACCTTGATTGAAGGAGCGCCGTAGCTGGTGGACTCCGCCACATCGGGCAGGCCGAGCGCAGAGCACAGGCGCAGCATCCGATCCATCTCGCTCTCCCTCGTTCCGGCCACGGCCATCTCCCTCTGGGCGAAGCAAAAAACTGCGCTCGACTAGCCTTGCAAGTCTGGCGCATCTGCAACCGATTGGCTACACCAGCCTTGAACCCGAAGCGCCTGTCTCCCGGGGTCTCCATGACCAATGAATCCGACATCGCGGAAATCGGGGAAGCCCGGCCCGATCCGAACGCGCTTCGCGGTCCGGACGATCACCTGAATCAGGATTGGATCGAGCGGCTGCGCGCCCACCTCTCGGCGGGCGAAGAGCACGACGTCGCCGAGATGATGGAGCCGCTGCACGCGTCGGACGCGGGCGACGTGCTGGAGGCGCTGGAGCAGGATGAGCGCGTCGCGCTGGTCCAGATGCTGGGCGACAAGTTCGACTATCTGGCGCTCACCGAGGTCGACGACAACGTCCGTACCGACCTGATCGAAGAGCTGCCGGCCGAGGACGTGGCGCGCGGCGTCGCGACGCTCGACAACGACGACGCCGTCTACATCCTCGAGGATATGGACGCCGGCGACCGCGAGGAAATCCTCGCGCAACTGCCGGCCTTCGAACGGCTGAGCCTCAAGCGCAGCCTCGATTTCCCCGAGGATTCCGCCGGCCGGCGGATGCAGACCGATTTTATCGCCATCCCGCCATTCTGGACCGTCGGCCAGACCATCGACTACCTCAGGGTGGAAAAGGAGCTGCCGGACGAGTTCTACCAGCTCTACGTCGTCGACCCCGGTTACCGGGTGCTGGGCACCATCCCACTCGACAAGTTCCTGCGTTCGAAGCGGCAGGTGCGCATCGAGAACCTGATGAACCACGATGTTCTCACCGTGGAAGCGACCGAGGACCAGGAAGAGGCGGCGCGCGACTTCGAGCGCTATGACCTCGTGGAAGTCGGCGTGGTCGATGAGAACAAGCGGCTGGTTGGCGTGCTGACCGTCGACGACATCGTCGACGTCATCCATGAAGAGGCAACCGAAGACATCAAGCTGCTCGGCGGCGTCGGCGACGAAGAGCTGTCGGACAACGTGCTGTCGACGGTGCGGAGCCGCGCGCCCTGGCTGGTGGTGAACCTCTTCACCGCCATGCTGGCCTCGTTCGTGATCAGCCTGTTCAACGCCACCATCGAGCAGATGGTGGCGCTGGCGGCGCTGATGCCCATCGTCGCCTCGATGGGCGGCAATGCCGGGACGCAGACCATGACCGTGACGGTGCGGGCGCTCGCCACCCGTGACCTCGACCGGGGCAGGGTGCGCCGCCTCATCGTCCGTGAGGTGACCGGCGGCTTCCTCAATGGCTGCATCTTCGCGGTGCTGATCGGCGCCATCACCTGGCTCCGCTACGCCAATCTGAGTCTCGGGATGGTCATCGGCTTAGCCATGATCATCAACATGATCGCCGCCGGCAGCGCTGGAATTTTGATCCCGCTGACCCTCAACAGGCTGAAGGTCGACCCGGCAATCGCCTCCTCGGTGTTCGTCACCACCGTCACCGATGTGATTGGATTCTTCGCGTTTTTGGGTTTGGCCGGGCTCTGGTTCGGGCTGTTCTGAAGCGCTTTCCACAGGGATACTCGACCTATCCACTGTGGCTTTCCCGCCACTTCCCAACCACGCCCTTGCCGAGTTAACGAATCATTACTGTCGCAATTTCGTCACCAAGTGTGGTTGCGGCAGCCCGTGAACGGCAAAAAGGAGCTTTGATGCGAGGCCAATCAAAGACCGAATGGTGGCGTTCAGCCTTACCGACAGTGTCCTGGACACTCGTCTGTTTGCTGGCCATGTCACTCGTGTTCACTATCGTTGCCGGCGCCTAGGACGGGGTGCAACTGGACCTGAAGGTCCTTCGATAGTACAGAATTTTGGAAGGGCGCCGGGCCACTCGGCGCCCTTCCGCTTTTGAGGCCGACCGATGAAACTGATCTTTGCCAACCGCAATTACTCGAGCTGGTCGCTGCGCGCCTGGCTGGTGCTCCGCCACTTCGGCATCTCGTTCGATGAGGAACTGGTGCTGCTCAACGGCGAGGGCTGGCAGCAGAACCTGCGCAAGAAATCGCCCAGCGGCAAAGTGCCGGTGCTGGTCGATGGCGACGTGGTGCTGCCCGAGACCACGGCGATCATCGAGTACCTCAACGACAAGTATCCGGCCAAGGGTATCTGGCCGTCCAACCGCGTCGAGCGGGCCTACGCGCGCTCAGCCGCGGCCGAGATGCATGGCGGCTTCAACGCCCTGCGCGACGCGGCGCCGATGAACCTCCGGGCCTCGCATCCGGGCAAGGTCGATTTCGACGTCGTGGCCGATGACCTGAAGCGCATCGAGCGGATCTGGGGTGACCTGCTGTCGCGTTCCGGCGGCCCCTACCTGTTCGGCTCGTTCAACGCCGCCGACGCCATGTTTGCGCCGGTGGCGACGCGCATCCGCACCTACGAGCTGCCGGTGAGCGACCTGGCGCAGGAATATGTCGAGGCGATCTACGCCCTGCCGGCCTTCCAGGAATGGTTCGCCGAGGCGGTGAAAGAGCCGTGGGTGGTCGAGCACGACGAAATCGACATCATCCTCGCCAGGCGGGATGCGGCCGGCACCGCATGATGCACATGATCAAGCTCTGCGTCGGTGTTGCGACGCTGGAGGAGCTCGAGTCCTATCGCAGCGAACGGGCCCACTGGTGGGGCGCCGATTACGGCGAGGACGTGCACGTCCACCGCACCCGCACCATGCCCAAGCGCAAGGACGAGATGGAGGGGCAGGGGTCGATCTACTGGGTGATCTCGGGCGTCGTGCGCTGCCGCCAGCCGATCCTGCGACTCGCTGAAGCGGTCGATGAGCAGGGGCTCAAGTGCTGCGACATCATCATGGCGCCGGACATGGTTCGCACCATCCCGCGGCCGAAGTCGCCGTTCCAGGGCTGGCGTTACCTTGACCCCAGGGATGCACCCGCCGATATCGGCAAGGGCGGCTTCGAGGAGGAAGGCTCGCTCGAACTCGCTGAAGAGCTGGCGAAACTGGGACTGATCTGATGCAGAGCACAGCGATCAAGGGCGTCAATGTCGGCTTCTACGAAGGGCCGGTGATTGCCGCCGAGGTGGACAGCAACGATGTGATCGGCTCGACCTATGGGCTGGGCATCGACCTGATCGCCATCCCGGTGGAACACCTGGTGGACGATTTCTTCTGGCTGAGCAGCGGGCTCGCCGGCGCGGTGCTGCAGAAGTTCCAGCAATACGGTTTTCGCGTTGCCATCCTCGGCGACATCTCGCGCTTCACCGCCGAAAGCCCGTCGCTGCGCGACTTCATCTATGAGAGCAACCGGCGCGGACAGGTGATGTTCCTCGCCGACCGGGCAGCGCTGGAAGCGCGGCTTTAGGGTGACGTTGCGTGCCTGTCATCGCCCGGTGCTGAAACACCCCCTTGAACGGGGTGGGTGTCTCATCAATAGTCCGCTCGGGCGAACACATACCGAATCCCGAAATCGCGTCGCTTCGGGCTACTGGAGCGGCAGGGGAGACTGATGGGCAGGACAGGCACGCACGTCATTGTCGTCGGCAATGAGAAGGGCGGCTCCGGCAAGTCGACCACGGCGTTCCATCTTGCCGTTTTCCTGATGTATCAGGGCTTCCGCGTCGCCTCGATCGACGTCGACAGCCGCCAGCAGACACTGACCCACTATGTACGCAACCGCCGCAACTGGGCCCAGGCGCACGATCTGAAGCTGCCGCACGCCACGCATTTCCATCTGCCGCTGTCGAAGTCGGATTCGGTCAAGGAGAACCAGCGCGTCGAGTTCGACTTGTTCCGGCAGGCGATCATCGAGGTCGAAGGTGAGGCGGATTTCCTGATCGTCGATACGCCCGGCTTCGATACCCACCTGACCCGGCTGGCGCACTCGCTGGCCGATACGCTGATCACCCCGCTCAACGACTCGATCATCGACCTCGACGTGATGGCGCATGTGGACCCGGTGACCGGCGACCCGCGCGAGATGAGCCATTATGCGCGGCTGGTGCAGCGGGCGCGCACCGAGCGGCTGTCGATCGACGGGCGCACTATCGACTGGGTGATCGTGCGCAACCGCATCTCGATGCTGCCGTCGCGCTCGACCAAGATCGTCCAGGGGGCGATCGAGAAGATCGCGGTGCGGCTCGGCTGCCGCGTGGCCGAGGGCATCGCCGAACGGGTGATCTTCCGCTCGCTGTTCCCGACCGGCATGACGGTGTTCGATCCGCTGGATGCGGAAATGCTGGGCGGGCTGCCGTCGATGTCGCATCTCAGTGCCCGGCAGGAATACCGGGCACTGGTCGAGGCGCTGAGACTGCCGGTAAGCGAGCGTGCGAAAGCCCGCATCGAAGGCGAGAAGGCGCTGGCGGCGACGGCCGGCGCGCCGGCCAATTTCGAGCACATGGCCGGCGAGTAAACTCAGGATCGGCGGGGCAGGGTCACCGTCACGGCGCGGCCGCCGGCCGGCGCGAACACATCGAGTTCGATCTCGACATGCGGCATCAGCATGCGGCGGGTGCGGGCGCTGAGCGCCATCACCACGCCGAGCAGATCGCCGACGCCGCGGCGCTTCAGGCCGGGGTTGAACCGCGTCACCATGGCATTGACCGCCTGCCTGCGGACAACGGCATCTTCGGACGCAAGGGCCGACTGCCCTACAAATCGGGCGAGTTCGGTGAGGCTAGACGTATCGCTCATTTGGGCTACTCCAACACAGGCCACAAATTCGCTTCCCTGGGGCGGCTGCTTTTCGCGTCTTAGGACTGCATCGCGAGGCAGCTCATCTTGGCTTTCTTCAGCTCATTGCACACACCGGCCGCGGCATCGCGGTCGTTGAAACCGCCGAAGCGGGCGCGGAAGAACACTTGTCCGTTCTTCTCGAACCGTTCGACATAGGAGCGGGCTGCGCCAAGGTTACCGAGCTTGGACGAAGCGTCGCTGATCAGGGAATTGGCACCGCCCTCGGTCGGCGCAGCGCCGATCTGGACGATCCAGCCACCGCTGACTTCCTGCGGAACCTCGGCCACCTCAGCAACCGCGAGCGGTGCCGGAGCGGGCTGGTCTTCGATGATATCGGGCGCGGTGTCGCCAATGCCGCCTGAGGTCATCAGGTCGATCGGCTGGCCTTCTTCGCCGATGCCGACCGGTGGCAGCAGCGGAGCGGACGGCGCGGTCTGGCCGAGCGGGGCGGGAGCCGCGCCGAGCGAGAAGGTGTCGCTGAGCCACGCGCCGATCACATCGAGCGGGCGCTCCTGCTGCGGCGCGATGCTGGCAATGGTCGGCCGGCTGGCGAGCGTATTGGCGGCCTGCACAGCTTCATCGAAGCCGAGGTCTGCCGGCCGCGCCTCCGGCAGCGGGGCGGCTTCGCCGATCGAGGCGACCACGATGTCGTCGGATTGCTGCGCCGCTTCGATCGGCTGCAGCTTGGCGGTGACGCTGACCGTGCCACCGCCGATGCGGAAGGACGGGTAGGGGGCCGGCATCACCGGCACCGGATCGGTGGAGGCAACCATCACGGTCGCACCCTTGCGGCCCGGCTGCGGGATCATGGCGACGTCGAGATAGCCACCGCTGCGGCTCTTGGGCAGGTACTTCTTAACCAGCTCGCGCACCTTGGCGTCGCGAGCGCCGCTCGAGTCGAAACCGAAGCCGGCAACCACGATGTGGTGGCCGTCGGCGCGGGCCGCGGTCAGAAGGTTGAAGCCGGACGCATTGGTGTAGCCGGTTTTGATGCCGTCAACGCCGTTCGAACCGAGCAGGCGGTTGTGGTTGCCGTAGGTGCGCTTGCCGTACGAGAAGCTCCGGGTCTGGAAATACTCGTAGTAGTTGGGGAAGTGCTGGTAGACGGCGATGCCAAGGATGGCCTGGTCGGCAACGGTGGTGACCTGGCCCTTGTCAGGCAGGCCCGAAGCGTTGCGGTAAGTGGTGTTCGACATGCCCAGCGCCTTGGCGGTCGAGGTCATGCGCTTGGCGAACGCGCTCTCGGAGCCGGAGATGTTCTCGGCGATGACGCGGGCGATGTCGTTGGCGGAGATAGTGACGATCGCCTTGATGGCGTTCTCGACGGTGATGGTCGAGCCGGCTTTAAGCCCAAGCTTGGTCGGCACCGCCTGTGCGGCGTATTTGGACACCGTGAACTTGGTCTTCAACGTAATGTTACCGGCCTCCAGTTCCTGGAACAGGACGTAGAGGGTCATCACCTTGGTGACGGAGGCGGGATAGCGCGCGGCGTTGGCCGAGCTTTCGTAGAGGATCTTGCCGGACTTGGCGTCGACCACGATGCCCGCGAACTTGCGTGGCACAGTCGCCGCTTCAGCTGCCGAGATCATCGGCACCAGCAGTGCCAAGGTCAGCGCGAATGCCGCGACGATACGCCCGAACAGCGCGCGCGAATGGGAAAAATGCTTCTGCGAAAGCACCCGGTACTCCAACTACTCTCGGGCGCAAACGCCGCCCGTACTCAACGCCTCGAGAACCTGTGGCCGATCCTCCCCAAATGAGACCAGCCACGTTCCCTGTTACCCACCACCTTAGGGAGCCGGTCTTACCATTCCGTAAAATGCGATGGATTTCGGGCACTTGGTTAAGAGCCACCGAACACGGCGACCTGCTCCAAAGTTTAGGTAGTTCGGCACTTAACAGGCAGGGAGTTTTGCCTACATAATGGCCTCACCATGCTGCTTCGAACCGATCTCCCCCAGACCCGAGCCATGCGTGCAGCCATCGAACTGACGCTCCCGACCACTGGTGCATCCAAGGTGCCGCCGCGCGGGGCAGACGATGACCGCAAGAGCGGCAAGGGCGATGGGGGAAGCAAGAACGATACGGCGACCATCACGAAGCCGAAGACCAAGAGCAAACGGCCCAGCCTCTATCGGGTGCTGCTGCTCAACGACGATTACACTCCGATGGAGTTCGTCGTCCTGGTGCTGCAGGATGTGTTCAACAAGACCCGCGAAGAGGCCATGCGCATCATGCTTCACGTCCACAACCAGGGCGTCGGCGAATGCGGTGTGTACCCCTTCGAGGTGGCCGAAACCAAGGTCACCAGGGTGATGGACGCGGCCCGCAAGAACCAGCACCCACTTCAGTGCGTGATGGAAAAGCAATAGGAACCGACATATGCCCTCTTTCTCCCGCGGACTTGAGAAGGCCCTCCATCAGGCGATGAACCTGGCGCGCGAGCGGGCGCATGAGTTCGCCACGCTCGAGCACCTGCTGCTGGCGCTGACCGACGACCGCGACACCATCGCGGTGCTGACCGGCTGCGATGTCGACATCGAAGCGCTGAAGTCCGACCTCGAGGATTTCATCAACGAGGAGCTCGACAGCCTCGTGGTGCCCAACGGGCAGGACGCGCGGCCGACCGCGGCGTTCCAGCGCGTCATCCAGCGCGCCGTGATCCATGTGCAGTCGTCCGGTAAGGAAGAGGTTACGGGCGCCAACGTGCTCGTCGCCATCTTCGCCGAGCGCGAGAGCCATGCCGCCTACTTCCTCGAGCAGCAGGACATGACGCGGCTCGACGCGGTCAACTTCATCTCGCACGGCATCACCAAGTCGGGGCCGAGCGAGGAGCGTCGGGTGCGTGGCGCCGAGACTCCGGCCGGGAACGGGCAGGGCGAGGAAGGCGAACGTGCCGGCAACGGCCAGAGCTCGGCGCTTGCCGATTTCTGCGTCAACCTCAACGAGAAGGCCCGGGCCGGCAAGATCGATCCGCTGATCGGCCGCGACAGCGAGCTGCGCCGGACCATCCAGATCCTCTGCCGTCGCTCCAAGAACAACCCGCTCTATGTCGGTGACGCCGGCGTGGGCAAGACCGCCATTGCCGAGGGCCTGGCTCGCAAGATCATCGAGGGCGACGTGCCCGAAGTGCTGCGCGAAGCGGTAATCTATGCGCTCGACATGGGTTCGCTCTTGGCCGGCACCCGCTATCGCGGCGACTTCGAAGAGCGGCTGAAGGCCGTAATGAAGGAGCTCGAGAAGCACCCCGACGCCATCCTGTTCATCGACGAGATTCACACCGTGATCGGCGCCGGCGCCACCTCAGGCGGCGCGCTCGATGCCTCGAACCTGCTGAAGCCGGCCCTGGCCTCGGGCAATATCCGCTGCATCGGCTCGACTACCTACAAGGAGTATCGGCAGTTCTTCGAGAAGGACCGGGCGCTGGTTCGCCGCTTCCAGAAGATCGACGTTGCCGAGCCGACCATCCCGGATGCGATCGAGATCGTGAAGGGCCTGCGGCCGTATTTCGAGGACTACCACAAGCTGAAATACACCGACGACGCGCTGAAGGCCGCCGTCGAGCTGAGCGCACGCTACATCAATGATCGGAAGCTCCCCGACAAGGCGATCGACGTGATCGACGAGACCGGCGCCAGCCAGATGCTGCTGACCCCGGAGAACCGCAAGACGACCATCGACGTCGCCGATATCGAGCAGACCATCGCCACGATGGCGCGCATTCCGCCCAAGTCGGTGTCGAAGTCGGATTCGGAGCTCCTCGCCAACCTCGAGAGCAATCTCAAAACCGTGGTGTTCGGCCAGGATCAGGCGCTCACCGCGCTCTCGTCGGCGATCAAGCTGGCCCGTGCGGGCCTGCGCGAACCGGAAAAGCCGATCGGCTCCTACCTGTTCACCGGCCCAACCGGTGTCGGCAAGACCGAGGTGGCCAAGCAATTGGCGGATACGCTGGGCGTGGAGCTGCTGCGCTTCGACATGTCCGAGTACATGGAGCGGCACACCGTGTCGCGGCTGATCGGCGCCCCTCCGGGCTATGTTGGTTTCGACCAGGGTGGCCTGCTCACCGATGGCGTGGACCAGCATCCGCATAGCGTGGTGCTGCTCGACGAGATCGAGAAGGCCCATCCGGACCTGTTCAACATCCTGTTGCAGGTGATGGACCATGGCAAGCTGACGGACCACAACGGCAAGTCGGTCGACTTCCGCAACGTGATCCTGATCATGACGTCGAACGTCGGCGCCATGGAGCTGCAGAAGTCGCCGATCGGCTTTGGTCGCAAGCGCGAGCAGGGTGACGACGAGGAAGCGGTGAACCGGATGTTCACGCCGGAATTCCGCAACCGCCTCGATGCCATCATCTCGTTCGGCCCGCTGCCGCCGGCAGTCGTCCGTCGGGTGGTCGAGAAGTTCGTGCTGCAGCTCGAAGGCCAGCTGGCCGAGCGTGGCGTGACTATCGAGCTGACCCCGGAAGCGGCCGAGTGGCTGGCGATCCGCGGCTATGACGAGCGCATGGGCGCCCGCCCGCTGGGCCGCGTGATCCAGGAGCACGTCAAGAAGCCGCTGGCCGACCAGGTACTGTTCGGCGAGCTGCAGAACGGCGGTTCGGTCACCGTGGCCGTTGTTGGCGTCGGCACCGAGGCCAAGCTCGAGCTGATCGCGGTTCCGCCGCGGCCGGCCCGGCCCAAGGCCATCGCTGCGCCCAAGGCCAAGAAGGCCAAGGCCGCTGCCGACAAGCCGGCAGAAGAGAAAAGCTGAGATCCCATGCAGGGTCTATGCAAGGCCGGGAGCGATCCCGGCCTTTTTCTTTAGGTGACGATCGAGGGAGGAACGAGTGGCACTTGAGGGCAAGACCATTGCAATAACTGGCGCGGCGCGTGGCCTCGGGGCCGCGCTGGCCATCGTCGCCGCAGACCGGGGGATGATCCCGTTGCTGCTGGGGCGTAACGCTGCCGGCATCGGCGCCGTCGCCGATGCGATCGAGCAGCGGACGGGCAAGCGGCCGGATGCCTTCGTCTGCGACCTGGCGGACCCGTTGTCGCTGACCGGCGCGGCGAGCAAGATCGCCACGGTGCATCCCGAACTCGACATCCTCGTCAATTCCGGCTCGCAATGGGTGGGCGGCGCCTATCAGGCGATGACCGATGCGCAGATCGCCGCCGTCGTCGACTCGACGGTGACGGGCACGATGGCGCTGACGCGGCGCCTGCTGCCGCTGCTGCTGAAGCGGCCCGAGGCCGACATCCATACCGTCGTGTCGGTGAGCGGGCTGCCCTATGCGCGGATGCGCGGCTCATCGGTGCCGTTCGTCGCCGCCAAGCACGCCCAGAACGGCTTCGTCCAGGCGCTGACCGAGGAGATGGCAGGCACCAGCGTGCGCGTCACCTCGGTCTATCCCGGCCATATCGAGGACACCTCGCCGCTCGAGGAGAACTGGGATCAGCTGCGCGGTGTCGAGGACGCCTTGAGCGACAGGGATGTGGTCGAGTCGATCCTGTTCGTCCTCGGCCAGCCGCGCAACGTCGCGATCCGTTCGCTGGTGATCGAGCGGGCTCGGACCGAGTTCCTGAGCTAGGGCGCGCGCTACGCCGGTGCGATGACCTCGGGAGCGCTGCGGCGCGCGATTTCCGCATGCGCGGCGCCGATCGCGGCCTCCACGGTGCGCTCGTAGAGCACCGTGGGCCCGCTGACACCATGCGTAGTGAGGGATTTCCGTACCGCCGGGGTCGCGCCGGAGATCAGCAGCACGACGTGATGACGCGCCGCCTTGCGCGCGATGCCCCCCATGGTGTTGGCGGCGGTCGAGTCGATGAACGGCACGGCTGAGAAATCGACGACGAAGGCACGGTGCTGGTCGGCGATGCGTTCGAGCACCGAGCCCACGGTCGCCGCCGCGCCGAAGAAGAAGGCACCGGTAATGCGGTAGACGGCGACATCGGGGTCCGTGGCGATGGCGGGGTCGTAGGGTAGGCGCGTGGCGCCGGCGGCGTCGGCCTGATCCTCGGGAACCGGCGGGGCGTGCACTTCGACTCCGGCATGCTGAGCCATCCGGTGAATGAACAGCAGTGCTCCCAGCGCGAAGCCAACGACGATGCCCTCGGTGAGGCCACGGAATACCGTGAGCCCGAACGTCGCCAGCAGCACTACCGCGTCGCCCGGCGAGGTGCGGAGCAGGGTCGCGAACGCGGTTTTTTCGGCCATGTTCCAGGCAACGACCACCAGCACCCCGGCGAGGGCCGCGAGCGGGATGAAGCTCGCAAGCGGGGCGGCCACCAGCATGAACAGCACGATGAACACCGAGTGGAACATGCCGGCCAGCGGGCTGCGAGCGCCGGAGCGCACGTTGGTGGCGGTGCGAGCTACCGTGCCGGTGGCGCAGATGCCGCCGAACAGCGCCGAGCCGACATTGGCGATACCCTGCGCCACCAGTTCCATATTGGAACGATGCCGCCGGCCGGTCATGCCATCGGCAACCATGGCGGAGAGCAGCGACTCGATGGCGCCAAGCAGGGCGAAGGCGACGGCATCGGGAAGAACCGCCTGGACCTTGTCGAGCGAGAACGGCGGCAGCGCGGGGCCAGGCAGAGTGCTCGGAATACCACCGAAACGCGTGCCGATGGTTTCAACCGGCAGCTGCAGCAGCGCGCCGGCAAGCGAGGCCGCAATCACGGCGATGAGGATGCCCGGCCAGTGCGGGCGCCAGCGCCGCAGCCCTATGATGACGCCGACGGCGAGCGCGGCGATGCCGAGGGCGGTCGGGTTGGTGGTCCCGATGGCCGCCGCCAGTGTTGCAAGTTTGGGAAGGATATCCGCCGGATCGGCGCCCGGCAGCGTCAGGCCGAGCAGATCGTGGATCTGGCCCACGAACAGGATCACCGCGATTCCGGAGATGAAGCCGACTGTCACCGGGTAGGGGATGAACTTGATGTAGCTGCCGAGGCGGAACACTCCCATCAACAGCAGGAACATTCCGGACATGATCGTCGCGAGCAGCAGTCCGTCGAGCCCGTGGCGACTGATGGTGGAGGCGACCAGCACCGTGAAGGCCGCCGCCGGTCCGCCGATCTGAAAGCGGCTGCCGCCCAGCGCCGAGATCAGGAAGCCTCCGACGGCAGCGGTGAACAGTCCGCGCTCGGGCGTCGTCCCCGAGGCGATGGCGATGGCCATGGACAGGGGCAGTGCGACGATGGCGACGGTGAGCCCGGCGAGGATATCGGCCCTGAGGTCGGCGAGCCCATAGCCCTCGCGCAGCACGGTGATCAGCTTGGGGGTGAAAAGCTCGGTGAGGGCGGGCGACGCGGCACGTGAGGCGGGGGCAGAACTGGCCATCGGATCATTCGCCTTTCGCGAACAAGCGCGGCAATCATCGGTGGCAAGGGCCGTGATCGCCCAAATGATGTCTGGAGTTCAGTCGGTCTTCGGCGTCGGTCGTCGGAGGCGCACGCCGCGGCCACCCGTATCGCTGCGGGCGTTGTCGCCGATCAAATCGACGCCGGCCTCGTTCAGGGCCTCGATCACTCTGGTGAGGGTTTCGACGATGCCGCGCACGGTGCCGTCGCTTGCTTCCATGCGCTGGATAGTGGGCAGCGATACTCCGGCCATATCGGCCAGGGTCTTCTGGTCGATGCCGAGCAGGGCGCGGGCGGCCCGCAATTGAGCGGCGGTCATCATCGGTGCTAACGCCTGGACGAGGAAGTCTAGCGCAGAATGTCGACGAACTGATGTGCTGCACATCACTATTGGGATTTCTAGCAGCTTCGCCGGGAGTCGAAAAGCCGGGCGACTAGCGCGGCGCCCGCACCACATAGGCGCATAGGAAGGCGAGGTAGATCGCCCCGGGCACGATCAGCGCCCCAACCTGCCACTGTCCATAGGCAAAGGCCCCGATGGACGCGCCGAGCAGCAGCGCCAGCCAGACCAGCAGGTGCTGCAGCCAGCGCAGCGGCGGGGCTTCGCGGCGGACGGCGCGCGCCAGGTCCTGCCCCACCGCGAATAGAGTGCCGGTGACGAAGGTGGCACCCAGCCTGGCCGCCCCGGTTTGCGGAAGTGCAGCGTTCTGCGCGCCGGCGGCAGTGGCGAGCGCCAGCATGGCCTGGGCGGCGGAGAACCCGTTGGCGTGCAGCACCAGGGTCGCCAGCAGGCCGGCAATGACGAGCGCCAACACGCCGATGCGGCCCCGCCGCTGGCCGATCCCCGAGATCAGGCTGCCAAAGAAGCTGCCGACCACGAACATCACGATGAGCCCGGCAGGCAGTGCCAGCGCCGGGCCGAGCTCGGCGAGGCCGGCGCCGAGCTGCGTGGTGTTGCCGCTCATGAACGAGGTGTAAAAGCCGCCCAGCTCAATGAAGCCGACGACGTCAATCATGCCGGCAGCGGCGGTGAGCAGCAGACCGAGGCTGAGCTGCGGAGCCGGCGTCACGTCAGGCGAGGGCGGCTGCGATGGCCTTGGCCTGCGCGGCGAGCTCGGCGTCATCCGCCTTGCCCTGGCCGTGGCGGCCGATCTCGACCCCCTCGTAGACCGGGATGACATGGAAGTGCAGGTGGAACACCGACTGCCCGGCCGGCGCTTCGTTGAACTGCATGATGCGGATGCCGTCGGGGTTCAGTGCCTTCTGCGCCGCTCTCGCAACGCGCTGCACTTGCGGCATGGTGCGGGCGAGGACGGCCGGATCGGCATCGAGCAGGTTACGCGACGCCGCCTTGGGGATGATCAGCACATGTCCCTTGGACTGCGGGAAGACGTCCATCATGACCAGCACGTCCGCATCTTCGTAGACCTTGTGGGACGGGATCTCGCCCTTGATGATCTTATTGAAGATGTTGCTCGGGTCGTAGGCGGTCACGAGGCGGTCTCCATCACGTCGTCGCTGTCGTAGAGGTTCCCGGGATAGGTCTCGATCGTTTCTTCGACGATGTCGGCGGCGAGCCCGGTGCCGTCCTCGAGCACGAGGCGATCGCGCAGTTCGGTCGCTGCAATCTCGAACGTGGCGTCGGTGGCCAGTTCCTCGAGCGCCGAAGCGAGGATCCCCGGGGTGAGTTTCCTGAGGCGAACCGGGGCAGGGCCGCAGCCCAGCTCGTAGACCCGGCGGCCCCAGTAGGGCTGGTCGAAGAAGTGTGGCACCACGAAGGTCGGCCGGCCGGCATAAAGGCCGGCATAGGTGGTGCCGGCGCCGCCATGGTGCACCAGCGCTTTCATCAGCGGGAACAGCTTGGTGTGGGGCGCCTTGTCGATGGTGTAGACCGTATCGGGCAGGTCTTCGGCCTTGATGCCGCCCCAGCCCTTGCCGACCACGGCCCGGCCGCCCCATTCCCTCAGAGCCTTGGTGATGATCTCGGTGTTGCGCGCCGCGCCCCACGGCATCGAGCCGAAGCCCAAATAGATCGGCGCTTCGCCGGCATCGAGGAATTTGCGGAACGAGGCATCCGGCTCCCAGCCGGTGATGTCGTCGAGGCGCCAGAAGCCAGTGACGGTGGTGGTCTCCGGCCAGTCGCCGGGGCGCGGGGAGATCACCGGAGAATAGGCGTGCAGCGCCGGGATCGGCTCGCCACGGGCGTTCTTGGAGAAGCCCGAGCGCTTGCGGCTGCGGAGGCCGAGCAGCTTGGCGCGCATCCGGTCGCGCGGGAAATCGTAGTAGCTCTGGTGCGCCGCCTGCACCACGTAGCTCAGCCGGTTGAACAGCGGATCGAGGCTGATGCGATTGAACAATGGCTCGGGCGGTGGGCCGTCATAGCCGAAATACGGGAACTCGCCGGTCGGGTTGATCGGCTGGAACGCGGTCATGATCGCCGGAATATCCAGCGCTTCGGCGACGTCGACGGCGAAATTGGTGGTCTGGTGGAAGATGATGGCGTCGACATCCTGGGCGGTGGCCCAGAGGTGCCGGCAGGCTTCCTTCATGATCTTCTGGCCGTCGCGCAGCAGTTTTGGCGCGTAGAGCAGCGAGTTCTTCGACATGACGTTGTCGAACTGGCTCTGCCGCATGAAGGCCTGGATATCGCTGCCCAGCGTCGCGAACTCGACGCCGTGACCGGTCACGAACCCCTCGAAGTCGCTGGTGGCGCACAGCACCACCGAGTGACCGCGCTTTTTCAGCGCCAGTGCAAGCGCGACGAAGGGTTGTACGTCCCCCATCGTCCCAATCGCGGCTATGGCGATGCGCTTGCTCATTCGGTCTCCAGGGCCTCGGGAGGAGGCGGCCGTCATATCTATCGAGAGTATGGTCTGGCTGAGGCAGGAAAATACCGCGTCAGACCCGAGCCCGTCCAGTGTGGTGCCTTCGAACCACAGTGCCGGGCCGGGCGCAACTCACACCTAATGCGGGTCCCCATGTCTGAATGGCGTATAGCGTTCGAGCTGCTCCTGTTCGCGCGCCACCGAGGCGCGTTCCTGCGCCACGAACCGGGCGACGGCATCACGAAGGCCGGGGTGGCCGATCCAGTGCACCGAGCGGGTAGTTGCAGGCGCATAGCCGCGCGCCAGCTTGTGTTCGCCCTGCGCGCCGGCCTCGACCACCGGCAGCTTGTGCGCGATGGCGTAGTCGATGGCCTGGTAGTAGCAGAGCTCGAAATGCAGGAACGGCACATTGCGCGTGGCGCCCCAGTAGCGGCCGTAGAGCCGGTCGTGCCCGATCATCGAGAAGGTGCCGGCGATCGGCTCATCGCCGTCATAGGCGAACATCAGCAGGACGCGGTCGGCCATCGCCTCTGAAAGCAGGGAAAAGAAGCGGCGGTTGAGGTAAGGGCGGCCCCATTTGCGGCTGCCGGTATCCTGGTAGAACTCAAAGAACTGATCCCAGACTGCCTCGGTGAGGTCGGAGCCGGTGAGCCATTTGACCGTCAGCCCGTCGGCCTCCAGCGCATCGCGGCGCTCGCGACGGGTAACCTTGCGGTGACGCGATGACAGCGTGCCGAGGAAATCCTCAAAGCTCGAGAAACCGTCATTGTGCCAGTGGTACTGGGTGTCGTGGCGCACCAGCCAGCCGGAGGCACGGGCGAGTTCGGCCTCGGCCTCGCTGACGAAAGTGGCGTGCACCGAGGAGATGTTGTTGCGGGTGGCGAGCGTCTCTGCGGTGCGGATCACTGCGGTCCGGCTGGCGTCGTCCCTGGCGAGGAAACGCGGGCCGGTGACCGGGGTAAACGGCACCGCGCATTGCAGCTTCGGGTAATACTCGCCGCCGGCGCGCTGGAACGCATCGGCCCAGCCATGGTCGAAGACGTATTCGCCCTGCGAGTGCGACTTGAGATAGAGCGGCATGGCGCCGACCGGCGTGCCGGCGCTGTCGCTCAGCAACAGGTGCTGCGGCTGCCAGCCCGTGCGATTGGAAGCCGAGCCGGATTGCTCGAGGGCCAGCAGGAAGCGGTGATCGAGGAACGGGTTGTCGACCACCCCGTCATGCGCAGGCGCCAAGGCGTTCCACACCGCCGCGGGGATCTCCGCGATGGAGCTGAGCACGTCGGCGCTGAGCGTTTCGTCAGGCACTTGGTGGATCGAACCCCTCGAATACAATCTGGTCGGCCTTGCCGAGCACGGCGAGCGCCGCGGCCGGCGATTTGACGGTCCAGGCGGTGACCGGCATGCCGAACGAACGGAACAGCTTCACTGCTGGCAGTTCGAGCGACTTGTCGCGGCAGGAGATGAAATCGAAGCGGCTGACCGGCCAGTGCAGCAGATGGCGCAGCATGAACTTGGTTGCGTCGCTGAGGTGTTGGTCCCATTCCGGTTCGTCATAGGCATAGGTGACGATGCCGACCGGCATGGTGGCGCCGCGCTTTTTCACCTCGATGATGAGCTTGGGATCGAACGACTCCAGTGTCACCGGCCCACGATAGCCCTTGAGTGCATCCATCACCGTCTGCGCCAGCACTTCGGTGGCGGCCTGGTTAGGCTGCTGCTTCAGTTCGATCTGCAGCAGCACGCGGCCATTGATCTGGGCAAGGAACGCGTCGAACCGCTGCGGGGTATCGCCAGCGGCGCTGTCGAGCAGGGTGTAGGTCGAGAGCTCGGCCATGGTCCGCGCGCCGACCGGACCGGCAACGCCGGTCAGGCGGTCGAGATCGTCGTCATGGAAGATCATTGGGATGCCGTCGCGGCTCAGCTGGACATCGCACTCGATCGCGTAGCCGCCCTCGATCGCCGCCGCGAAGGCGCTCGCGGTGTTCTCGATAATGCCGCGACCGCGGTCGTGCAGACCGCGGTGGGCAATGGGACGATCGAAGTTAGGTTTGGCGCACATGCTCTAGCCGTCATATGGGGTGGAAGCAGCGCCGCCGCTAGCAGCCCCGCATGACACTTTCGCGTCGCCCGTACCTCATCCCTCGACTTCGATGATGCCTTCGACTTCCACTGCGGCGCCGAGCGGCAGGGCGGCCATGCCGACGGCGGAGCGGGCATGCTTGCCCTTGTCGCCCAGTACGCCGACGATGAGGTTGGAGGCGCCATTGGCGACGAGGTGGTGTTCGGCGAATTCGGGGGTGGAAGCGACGAACACGGTGAGCTTCAGCACACGCTTGACCTTGCTGAGGTCGACGCCTGCCGAGTGAACGATCTGGCTGAGGAAATTGACCGCCGCAAGTTCGGCGGCGTTGCCGCCCTGGACGACGTTCATAGTGTCGCCGAGCAGGCCCGTCACCACGCCATCGGCGCCCGAGGAGATCTGACCCGACACGTAGATGATATTGCCCGTCCGGGTGATCGGCACATAGGTGGCGACCGGCGCTTTCGGCTGCGGCAGCTCGTAGCCATATTCGCGGAGCTTATCGAGGGGGCTGGTCATCCTGGTTCTCTTCGTCTTTGTCTGCGTTGCGGGCGGCGCGAGCCTTCACCCGGTCGTATAGCTTGCCGCGGATCACCGCGTCCCGGCCGAAGCGATCGCGTACACGATCAATGGCCCGTTCGGCCGCGGCGCGTCGGGCGATTCCCGGCTCGATCAGGTCGACTGGATCGATGCCGTCAGCCTCCGAGATGCCGCTGACGCCAATCCCGATCAGCCGGAATGCCGTCCCGTCGATCTCGCGAGCGAGAAGCTGCATGCCGGTCTCGTAGAGCACGTTGGCAAGCTGTGTCGGGATCATCAATTGCCGGGCCCGGGTGCGCAAGCGAAAACCTGCCGACTTGAGCTTGAGCGTAACCGTGTCGCCGAGGATCGACTTGGCTTTGAGCCGCTCCGAGAGCCGCTCGCAAAGCGCCAGCAGCTCGGTGGAGAGGTCCTCGAATGTCCTGAGGTCGGTGTTGAAGGTGGTTTCGGCGGAGACAGTCTTCATCTGGTCGTCGGTAGAGATGGTCCGCGCGTCCTCGCCGCGCGCCAGCCGGGAGAGCCGGGCGCCGGAATCGCCGTAGCGGCGCATCAACTGTTCGGGCGGCGTCGCCTGCAACTGCCCGATGGTCTCAAAACCATCCTTGCGCAGCGTCTCGGCAAACACCTTGCCGACGCCATAGATCAGCGTCACCGGCTGCGGCGCGAGGAACGCCACGGTCTCGGCTTTGCCGATCACCGCAAAGCCGCGCGGCTTGTCGAGGTCGGAGGCAACCTTGGCGAGGAACTTGTTGTGGCTGAGCCCCACCGAGATGGTGACGCCGATCTCCGCTTCGACGCGTTTGGCGAAGCGGGCGAGCACCACGGCGGGCTTGGCCTTGTGCAGCGCCTCGGTGCCGGAGAGATCGAGGAAAGCCTCGTCGATCGACAGTGGTTCGACCAGCGGCGTCAGCTGGTCCATCAGGGTGCGGATCTCGCGGCTGACCGCCACGTACTTCGCCATGTTGGGCGGGATGATCACCGCGTGTGGGCAGAGCTCCTTCGCCCTGAACATCGGCATGGCGGAACGCACACCGTATTGCCGGGCGATGTAGCAGCAGGTGGAGACGACGCCGCGCGCGCCGCCGCCGATGATCAGCGGCTTGTCGACCAGGCTCGGGTCATCGCGCTTCTCGATCGAGGCATAGAAGGCGTCGCAGTCGACATGCGCGATGCTGAGCGCGCCCAGTTCGTCATGCGCCCTGATTCTGGGCGATCCGCACGTGCGGCAGCGGGTAGGGGCCTCAAAGGCCTCCACCGTCGCCGAACAGTCGCGGCAGATCGCCAGCATCGCCTCATCCCGCCGGGTTGAGCCGGGCCCAGACGCGCATGAAGTCGTCCGGCTTGAAGCTGTTATTGGCGCACAGCGTGAGCAGCAGCGCCTCATTGGCGGCGAAATAGTCGATCAGCCCACGATCGAGCCCGTCGCCGCCGGCGGCCCTGCGCAACGCGTCGGGGGAGTAGCCCGTCATGGTCATGAACTCGGCCAATTGCGCCGGGTTCTCGGCGAGCTGGTGGAGGCAGAGATCGCCCAGGCTGCGTGAGGTGAGTTCGAGGGTTTTGGGCAAGGGCAGGGTCTCGGCAAGGGCTCGGGAGGTAATCGGATTGATGTTACCCCGAACTTCGGGCAGAACACGAGGGCCCGCCGGCCCCGTTCAGGGTGGATTTGAGTCCCGTATGCCCAAGACCGTCATGATCGTCGAAGACAATGAGCTCAACATGAAGCTCTTTAACGATCTGCTTGAATCGCGTGGATATTCCATCATCCAGACCCGCAATGGCCTGGAGGCGCTGGATCTTGCCCGGGCGCATCGCCCCGACCTGATTCTGATGGATATCCAGCTGCCGGAGGTCTCCGGGCTGGTGGTCACCAAGTGGCTCAAGGAAGACGACGAGCTGATGTCGATTCCCGTAATCGCCGTGACAGCCTTCGCCATGAAGGGCGATGAGGAACGAATCCTCCAGGGCGGATGCGAAGGCTACATCTCTAAACCCATCTCCGTACCTCACTTTTTGGAAACCATTGCCCGCTACATTGGACCCGCCAACTAGGCTTTTCCCTATATGGCGTTCGGGCAGATTTCCTCAAATCGCGGGGCCTGAGGTCTTTGACGGCGCGGGTGCTGATCGTCGACGATATTCCAACCAATGTCCGCCTGCTCGAGGCGCGGCTTTCGGCTGAGTATTTCGACGTGGTTACGGCAGCTTCCGGCAAGGAAGCGCTGGCGATCTGCGCCGAGGGCGAGATCGACATCATCCTGCTCGACGTGATGATGCCTGAGATGGATGGCTTCGAGGTCTGCGCGCGGTTGAAGGCCGATCGCCGCACCAGCCACATCCCGGTGCTGATGGTGACGGCGCTCGACCAGCCCTCCGACCGGGTGCGTGGGCTCGAGGCCGGTGCCGACGATTTTCTGACCAAGCCGGTCGATGACGTACAGCTGATGGCGCGGGTGAAGAGCCTGGTGCGCCTCAAGGCCTTGACCGACGAGCTGCGCGCCCGGGCGCGCACCGGCCAGGAGATCGCCATCGAGGACGCCATGCGCGCCATGGATTCGATCGATCACAATGACGGCCGCATCCTCTTGGTCGATCCCGACCTGCGCCACGCCGAGCGCATCCGTGGCTACCTCGAGGCGCATAACCGCGTCGATATCCTCGCCAACCCTGCTGATGCCGTGCTGGCCGTCAGCGGCGGCGACTACGAGCTGGCGCTGGTGTCGATGGCGCTGGGGGATTTCGACCCGCTGCGGGTCTGCTCGCAGATGCGGACCGCCGAGCAGACGCGCACCCTGCCGATCATCCTGATCGCCGAAGAGGACGACCGACCGCGCGTGGTCCGCGGCCTCGACCTCGGCGTCAACGACTTCATCATGCGCCCGGTCGAGCGCAACGAGTTGATGGCGCGGGTACGCACCCAGATCCGCCGTCAGCGCTATGCTGTCGAACTGCGCCAGAGCGTCAACAATACTCTGGCGCTGGCGGTGACCGATGAACTGACCGGGCTTTACAACCGCCGCTACTTCGAGCGGCATTTGTCGATCCTGTTGCAGAAGGCGCAACAGCAGGGCCGCGACATGGCGGTGATGCTGATCGACATGGACTACTTCAAGGACGTCAACGACACGCACGGCCATGATACCGGCGATGCAGTGCTGCGCGAGTTCGCGGACCGCCTGCGCCGCAACATTCGCGGTGTCGACCTCGCCTGCCGATTCGGCGGCGAGGAGTTCGTGGTGCTGATGCCCGACACCGACACACGGCAGGCCCAGAGCGTGGCCGAACGGGTGCGCGGCGCCGTGGCGGAGCGGGGCTTCGAGGCCGGCAACGGCCGGCCGCTGCCGGTCACGGTGTCGGTCGGCATGGCGCTCAACGAGCACGAAACCGACACCCCGGAGCTGCTGCTGAAGCGCGCCGACGTGGCCCTCTATCGCGCCAAGCGCGAGGGACGAAATCGGGTCGTCGTCGACGCCGCCTAGTTGCGATCAGCGCAATGGCGGAATATTAAGGTTAAGGATTAGTAACGTTGTGGAGCGGCTACTTGCTCTGACGCCGGAAAGGGTTAAGTTGGACCCATAGAAATAACGCCGACACTTTCGGTGTCAGCAGTCACCCCTACGGTTCTCCTCAGGTCCGCCGCAACTCCTGGGTCCGTAGGGAGGCTGGTTCGCAGCGGGCAAGAGTGGCCTCTTCGACATGCCGCCGCGGACCAGCCGCTTCTTCAGACGCCCGTCCCGTATACCGGGGCGGGCGTTTTGCGTTCGTGACGTCCATCACGAACTTCTTCGTACGGTCGCGCACGAACTTCGTGAGGCCCATAACGAAAAGCCCGCGCTCAACGAGCGCGGGCTTTGAAAGCGGCAGGAAGGGCCAGATTATTTGATCTTGGCTTCCTTGAACTCGACGTGCTTGCGCACGACCGGGTCGTACTTCTTGAACGAGAGCTTCTCGGTCTGGGTACGCGAGTTCTTCTTGGTGACGTAGTAGAAGCCGGTGTCAGCGGTCGACACGAGCTTGATCTTGAGGGATACGGCTTTGGCCATGGTCACATTCCTTGAAACGGCTTGCCGCGCGCTATCCGCGGGGCTGTGAATTCAACCGGCCAACCGGCCTGTGGAAATTTGGCCGGAAACTACGGATTTTCGGGCCGATGTCAAGCGGCCCTGAAGCGCCCGGCCGGGGTTCAGACGTCGCTCTTCGAGGTATCGCCGCGCGTCGGGTCGAAGCCGTACATGTAGTTGGCCCATTGCAGGCCGACCACTGCGCCCTTGATCGAGGGCAGCATGATCAGCGGCAGCAGGATTGCCGCCGGGATCATCGTCCAGACGTAGAACATCGGATCGACCGGCCCGCTCATCTCGGCATGCAGCATCCAGCCCACCAGGATGTGGCCGACGATGAAGATGGCGATATAGGGCGGGAAGTCATCGGCACGCGCCGAGCTCAGCTTTTCGCCGCACTCGCTGCAGGTGTCGTTGATCTTGAGGTAAGAGCGGAACAGCTTGCCCTTGCCGCAGTTCGGGCAACGGCACATCACGCCATTGCCGATTGCCTTCCACAGCGAGCGCTGCTCGCGCGCAAAACCGATCTCGACCGCCATCGCTATCTCTTTCGTTTGGCGAGCTTGCGATAGGCGCCCGCCTTGCCTCGTTTGCTAGATGGTCCTTTGCGTTGACGCCCGCCAGATGACGGAACGCCGCGGCTGCCTTCGCTCAGCAGCTCGAAGCGCAGGGCTCCCGCAACCGGGGCGACTTCGAGCAGGCGTACGCTGACATCGTCGCCGATGCGGAAGGTCTCGCCGGTGCGGTCGCCCACCATCGCCTGCATCTCCTCGACGAAGCGATAATAGTCCTGGCCAAGCGTCGAGGCCGGAATGAAGCCATCGGCGCCGGTGTCCCTGAGCCGCACGAACAGGCCCGAGCGGGTGACGCCCGAGATGCGGCCCTCGAACTTGGCGTTGACATGCGCGGCGAGGAACTGCGCCAGCAGCCGGTCGATGGTCTCGCGCTCGGCCAGCATGGCGCGGCGCTCGGTCGACGAGATGTGCTGGGCAATGCCCGGGAGCTTGGCGATCTCGCCGTCGGTGAGCCCGTCCTTGCCCAGGTCGAGCGCGCTGATCAGCGCCCGGTGCACGATCAGGTCGGCATAGCGACGAATCGGCGAGGTGAAGTGCGCATAGCGGTCGAGGTTGAGACCGAAATGACCATAGTTCTCAGCGGCATACTCGGCCTGTGCCTGGGTGCGGAGGATGATCTCCGATACCTGCTGGATCTTGCCGTCGGTGCGGGCCTTGTCGAGGATGCGGTTGAAATCCGCTGGACGTACTGCGTCCGACTTCGGCGCCGGCAGCTGCAGCGAACTGAGGAAGTCGCGCAGCGCCACGAGCTTCTCCTGGCTCGGCGTGTCGTGCACCCGATAGAGCAGGGCGCTCTTGTGCTTTTCCAGGGTCTCGGCGGCCGCAACGTTGGCGGCGATCATCATCTCCTCGATCAGCCGGTGCGCATCGAGCCGCTCGGGCACCTTCACGTCGACCACCATCCCCGTCTTGTCGAGGATGATCTTGCGCTCGGGCAGGTCGAGATCGAGCGGGCCGCGATTGTCGCGTGCCTTCGCCATGGCGCCGTAGGCGGCCCAGAGCGGTCGGAGGATCGTGTCAAGGATCGGCCCGGTCTTGTCGTCCGGCTTGCCGTCGATGGCCGCCTGCGCCTGCTGGTAGTTGAGCTTGGCGGCCGAGCGGAACAGCACGCGATGGAAACTGTGGCTACGCTTCTTGCCGTTCTGGTCGAACACCATGCGGACGGCCAGCGACGGCCGGTTCTCGCCCTCGCGCAGCGAGCAGAGATCGTTCGAGATGCGTTCGGGCAGCATCGGCACCACCCGATCGGGGAAATAGACCGAGTTGCCGCGGATATAGGCTTCACGATCGAGCGCCGTGCCGGGGCGGACATAGGCCGCGACGTCGGCGATGGCGACGTAGACGATGTGACCGCCGGCATTCTTCGGATCGCTGTCCGGCTCGGCATAGACCGCGTCGTCGTGGTCCTTGGCGTCGACCGGGTCGATGGTGACGAGCGGAATGTGCCGCCAGTCTTCGCGACCCTTGATCGTGGTTTCCTTGGCCTCTTCGGCTTCCTTGGTCACCGAGGCGGGGAAACGGTAGGGAATCTCGAGGTTATGGATGGCGATCATCGAGACCGCCCCCTCGGATTTGGGGTTGCCGATGACGTTGGTCACCTTGGCCTTGGGGATCATCAACCGGCCGGTCAGCTTGATCTCGACTTCGACCAGGTCGCCGTCGCGGGCGCTGCCCAGATCGCCGCCGTCGATGCGCATTTCCTTCTGCTTGCGGTCCACCGGGATCAACCGTGCGCCGTCTTCGTCCATGCGGACGATGCCGATCTGGCCGCGGCGCGGCTTGTCGAGGATCTTCATCGCCCGCGCGGTGTAGTCCGGCAGTTCGCCATCGCCGGCGCTGATGCGCGCCAGGATGCGATCGCCAGGGGCCGGAGCAACGCGGGCGTCCCTCGGTTGCTTGACCATGACGCGCGGACGCGCGCCTTCCTCGTCGTTCCACTGCGCCGGGAAGGCGTGGAGATTGTCGGGGTCAGCGTCGGCGGGGATGTCGAGGACGGTGACCGCGGGCAGGGCGGCGGTCGGCCGGATCTGCTTGCGGGTCCGGGCAATGAAGCCCTCGCCCTCCATCTGCTTGAGCAGCACCTTGAACGGGGTGCGCATGTCGCCGTGGATGCCGAAATGGCGCGCCAGGTCGCGCTTGCCATCGAGGGTCGGCTGCTGCGCCATCGCTTCGAGGATGGCTTCGCGTGAGGGGAGAGTGCCGACGGCAAACTGCCGTGGGCTCTTGGGTGTGGTCTTGGTTTTTGGCGCTTTCGCCATTGTCGCTTTCTTTAGGCGGGGGTCTCCGCCTTTGTCTTCGCTGCGGCCTTGGGCTTGGTCGCCGTCTTTGCAGTCGACTTGGCCTTGGCCGCGGGTTTGGTTGTCGTCTTCTTGGGTGCCGCTTGCTTCGCTGGCGCCTTCTTGGCGCCGGCGGACCGCGACGAGGATTTCCTGGCGCCGGAAGCGCCGCCCTTGGCGGCGATCAGTTCGAGCGCCAGCTCGACCGTCACGTCCTCGGGCTTCAACTCTTTGGGCAGCGTTGCGTTCACCTTGCCCTGATTCACATAAGGGCCATAGCGACCGGCGCGAACCGAGATGGTGCCGGCATCGTGCTCGAAGGTTTTGATCGCCGCCGGGGTACCGCCGCCGCCGCGACCGAACCGTCCGCCGCCTGCCGCCTTCTGGGCGAGCAGATCAACAGCGCGGTTGAGCCCGACCGTGAACACCTCTTCGACCTCGGGAAGGTTGGCATAGGTGCCATCGTGGAGGATGAACGGCCCATAGCGACCGATGCCGGCGCTGATCGGCTTGCCGGTCTCCGGGTGGTCGCCGACCGGACGGGGCAGCGACAGCAGCTGCAGCGCTTTCTCAAGCGTCAGGCTGTCGGGCGTCCAACCCTTGGGCAGGGACGAGCGTTTCGGCTCGGCGCCCTCGCCCAGCTGCACATATGGACCGAAACGGCCCGACTTCAAGGCCACCTCGAGGCCGCTCTCGGGATCGGTGCCGAGGATGCCGTCGCCGGTGCCGGCCTCGCTGGCGCCGCCGGTCGCGGCGTCGGAAAGCTGCATGGTGTAGCGGCACTCGGGGTAATTCGAGCAACCGATGAAGGCGCCGAACTTGCCCAGCTTCAGCGATAGCTGGCCTTCGCCGCAGTTCGGGCAGCGGCGCGGATCGGAACCGTCGGCCTTGGCCGGGAAGATATGATCGGCCAGCACCTCGTTGAGGGCATCGAGCACCTCGGAGACCCGGAGGTCCTTGATCTCTTCGACATGACCCTGGAAGTCCTTCCAGAAGTCGCGCAGCACGTCCTTCCAGGCGAGCTTGCCGTCTGAAATCAGGTCGAGCTGTTCCTCGAGGCTGGCGGTGAAGCCATACTCGACATAGCGATTGAAGAAGCTCTCGAGAAAGGCCGTGACGATGCGACCACGATCCTCGGGGATCAGCATGCGCTTTTCGAGCCGCACGTAGCTGCGGTCCTGCAGCACCGAGATCGTCGCGGCGTAGGTGGACGGGCGGCCGATGCCGATCTCTTCCATCTTCTTGATCAGGCTGGCTTCTGAATAGCGCGGCGGCGGCTGCGTGAAGTGTTGCTCGATCAGCGCCTGTTCCAGCTTCGGCCGGTCGCCCACATTGAGCGGCGGCAACTCGCGGCTATCCTCGTCTTCTTCGGCGTTGGGATCGCGATCTTCCTTGGCTTCGACGCCGTAGAGCGCGAGGAAGCCGGGGAAGGTAACGACGGAGCCGACGGCGCGCAGCGTGATGTCGCGGCTGGTGGCGAACACCGAGATATCGGCCGTCGTGCGCTCGATTTCGGCCGAACGCATCTGGCTGGCGAGCGTGCGCTTCCAGATGAGCTCATAGAGGCGGTGCTTGTCCGGGTCGCCGCGCAGTGTGTCGGGGTGACGGAACATGTCGGTGGGGCGGATGGCCTCGTGCGCTTCCTGCGCGTTCTTGGCCTTGGTCGAATAGATGCGGGCCTTCTCGGGCAGGTAGTCGGCGCCAAAGTTCTTCACGATGGCGCGACGGGCCTGGTCGATGCCTTCCGGCGCCATCTGCACGGCGTCGGTTCGCATATAGGTGATGATGCCGTCCTCATAGAGGCGCTGCGCGATCTGCATGGTGCGCGCCGGAGCAAAGCCGAGACGCGAGGACGCATCCTGCTGCAGGCTCGAGGTGCTGAACGGTGCATAGGGATTGCGCTTGGTGGGCTTCTTGTCGACGGCGGTAACGGAGAACGTGCCGGCTTCGATTGCGGCCTTCAGCGCCTCGGCCTCGGGGCCGGTGCCCACGTCGAGCTTGTCGGTCCTCTTGCCGTCCACCGAATAGAGCCGCGCCTCGAAGCTGCGGCCCTTCTCGTTGAGGCGCGCGCCGACGGACCAGTATTCCTGCGGGCGGAACTTCTCGATCTCGGACTCGCGGTCGCAGACGACACGCAGAGCCACCGACTGCACCCGGCCGGCCGAGCGCGAGCCCGGCAGCTTGCGCCACAGCACGGGGGAAAGGGTGAAGCCGACGAGATAATCAAGGGCGCGACGGGCGAGATAGGCATTGACCAGCGGCTCGTCGATGTCGCGCGGATTGCGCATCGCCTCGGTAATCGCGTCCTTGGTGATGGCGTTGAAGACGACGCGCCTGACCGGTTTGTCCTTGACCAGCTTCTTCTGCTTGAGCACGTCGAGCACGTGCCACGAGATCGCTTCGCCTTCGCGGTCCGGGTCGGTAGCAAGGATCAGCTCGTCGGCATTCTTCAGCGCATTGCCGATATCGGTGAGGCGTTTCTTCGACGCAGCATCGACTTCCCAGCTCATCGCGAAGTCTTCGTCGGGCAGCACCGAACCGTCTTTGGCGGGCAGATCGCGAACGTGACCGAAGCTCGCGAGGACCTCATAGTCCTTGCCAAGATAGCCGCTGATCGTCTTGATCTTATTGGGACTTTCAACGATGACGAGCTTCATGAACAAGCTTTCAGGAGTGGCGTTCGAACGCGGCGCAACATGGTGAAGCGTCTAAGGGCTGTCAACCAGCCCGGAGGCGCCGCGCGGCATTCCCCCTATGGGGGAAGAAAGTTGGGTGACAACGCGGTGCGCGACAGAATGGGCGGGGCCGCGCCCATCACCCCGCGGCAATCATCTCGGGGGTCGGATCGGTCAGGGACGAAGCGCCACCAACTGGCCGCTTGACCACTCGACCCGCCCCTCGAGGTCGAGCTCCAGCAGCAGGGTCTGCACGCGGCTGATGGTGATGCCGGTGGACTTGATCACGTCGTCGACCGGGATCGGCGTGAGGCTCAGTGCTTCGATCAGACGGGCGCGCTCATCGCTCGACGGTGCCGCCGCCTCAGCCACCTCGCGCTCGGGCAGCCAGTCGGGCTCGAACAGGCTGCTGCGCGACGGGTCGGCTTCGCGCAGCGTCTCGATGATATCGGCGGCGCCGGTGATCAGCTTGGCGCCCTGCTGGATCAGCGCATTGCCGCCTTCGGCACGCGGATCGAGCGGTGAGCCGGGGACGGCGAAGACTTCGCGATTCTGTTCCAGCGCCAGCCGGGCGGTGATCAGCGAGCCGGAGCGCTTCGCCGCCTCGACGACCACCGTGCCGAGCGAGAGGCCGGAGACGAGGCGGTTGCGGCGCGGGAAGTCGCGCGCCCGCGGCTCCCAGCCGAGCGGCATCTCGGTGAGCAGCGCACCGCCGTTCTCGACGATCTGGTGCGCCAGCGAGATGTTCTCGCTGGGATAGATATGATTGAGGCCGCCAGCCAGCACCGCCACGGTGCCGGTGCGGAGCGCGGCCCGGTGGGCCGCCGTGTCGATGCCGCGGGCGAGGCCGGAGACCACGGTGTAGCGCGCCCCGCCCAGATCGACCGCCAGCATCTGCGCGAACTTCTGTCCCGCGGTAGAGGCGTTGCGGGCACCGACGATGGCGACGCTGTGCCCCCAGTCGAGATTGTGGCCGCCGGCGATGGTGACCAGCGGTGGCGCGCCGGAGATATAGCGGAGCAGCGGCGGGTAGTCGGGTTCGCTCGAGCCGACGAAACGGCCACCGAGCCGCTCGGTCGCGACGATCTCATCCTCGGCCTCTGCAATCGAGGGAATGCGGGCCGGGGTGCCAAGGCGCTTGAGCAGGTCAGGCAGGCCGGCCAATGCGGCTTCGGCCGAGCCTTCGCGGTTGATCAACTGGCGGAAGGTCTGCGGCCCGATATTGTCGGTGCGGATGAGCCGCAGCCACGCAGTGCGTTGCGACGGCGTCAGTACGATGCCGTCACGCGCCATAGCTCAGGCCTTGGGCTTTTCCGAGCCGATCTTTGGCTCCGTGCCGTTCCACAGCCGGCGGATGTTCTGCCAGTGCTTGAAATACAGCACGAAGCTGAGCAGCGCGCAGGCAGCGGCGAAGGTGAACCCTTGCATGTCGGTGCCGGCAAGGGTGTAGGCGAAGATCGGGGCCGTCGCGGCGGCAGTGAGCGCTGCGAGCGAGGAGAAACGGCGGGCGACGGCGATCAGCAGCCATACCGCGCAGAAGATCAGCCCGACCACCCAGTTCCAGGCGAGCAAGACGCCGATATAGGTGGCGACACCCTTGCCGCCCTTGAACCCGAGCCAGACCGGAAAGACGTGGCCGAAGAACGCACCGATACCGGCGCCGTAGACGATGAACTCGGCCTGTAACGGCTCGGCGCCAGGCACGAGGAAGTAGCGCGCCAGCAGCACCGCAGCAGCGCCCTTGCCGGCATCGAGCAGCAGCGTGGCGGCAGCGAGCCAGCGGTTGCCGGTGCGCAGTACATTGGTGGCGCCGATATTGCCCGAGCCGACGGCGCGGATGTCGATACCGACGGCGCGCGTCAGCAACAGGCCAAACGAGATCGAGCCGAGGAGATACCCCAGTACAGTCGCGATCAGGAAGTTCATGCGTTGGCCCCCTCAGCGGTAGCAGCATGGCTGAAGACCAGGCGGCCTGCAACGAACGTATGCATCACGGCGCCCTGCATGCGGGCGCCCTCGAAGGCCGAGTTGCGTGAGCGTGAACGCAGCGCCGTCTCCTTGACCACCCAGGGAAACTCTGGATCGAAGATGATCAGGTCGGCCGGCGCCCCGACCGCGAGGCGGCCGGACGCCAGGCCCAGCACTTCGGCCGGCCGGTTGGTCATGGCGCGCAGCAGGGTGATGAGCGGCACGTCGCCGGAGTGCACGAGGCGGAGCGCTGCGGCCAATAGGGTCTCGAGCCCGATGGCGCCGTCCGAGGCCTCGGCGAAGGGCTGGCGCTTCACCTCGGTGTCCTGCGGGTCGTGACCCGAATGGATGGTGTCGATGGCGCCCGAGTTCAGCCCGTCGATGACGGCGCGGCGATCGTCCTCGGAGCGAAGCGGCGGCGACAGCTTGAAGAACGAGCGGTAAGGCGCGACGTCGTTCTCGTTGAGCGAGAGGTTGTTGATCGAGACACCGGCGGAGACAGTGGAGAGCCGCCGCTTGGCCAGCGCCAGCTGCTCCACGGCCGCCTCGGTCGACACCTGCGCCGCGTGATAGCGGACGCCGGTAAGGGCAGCGAGTTGCAGGTCGCGGGCGAGCGGGATGGTCTCGGCTTCGACCGGGATACCCTTGAGGCCGGAGATGGTCGCCAGCGCGCTCTCGTTCATCACACCGTCGCCGATCAGCGAGCGCTCCGCCACGTGGTGGATGACTGGCAGGTCGAAATTGCGGGCATAGGTGAAGGCGGCGCGCAGCAGCCCAGCCGACTGGATCGACTCGCGACCGTCGGTGAGCGCCACCGCACCGGCTTCTTTCAGGAGGCCAAACTCGGTGATCTCCTCGCCCCTGAGACCGCGGGTGATGGCGGCTGCCGGCAGGATGTTGACCGATGCCTTGGCCCCGGCGCGCCGCAGGATGAAATCGACCAGCGCCCCATCGTCGATCACCGGCGTGGTGTCGGGCATCAAGACGAAGCTGGTGACACCGCCGGCCGCAGCGGCTGCCGCCGCGCTGGCGAGGGTCTCACGGTACTCGTGCCCGGGCTCGCCGGTGAACACGCGCATGTCGATGAGGCCGGGCGCGACGACGAGGCCGCGGGCATCATAGGTCTCGGCACCGTCAGGAATACCTTGCGGCGCCCCATTGGTGATGCCGGTGATCACGCCATCTTCCACCAGCACGGCACCGGGAGCGTCATGGTTGCTGGCGGGGTCGACGATGCGGGCATTGGCGATGACGAATGGCTTGCTCATGGCCGAGCCTCCCGGTCGGCGAGGAGGGTATCGAGCACCGCCATGCGCACCGCGACGCCCATCTCCACCTGCTCGGTGATCACCGAACGCGGGCCGTCGGCAATCGCCGGGTCGATCTCGACGCCGCGGTTCATCGGGCCCGGATGCATGACGATGGCATCGGGCTTGGCAAAGCTCAGCTTTTCCTCGTCGAGCCCGTAGAAGTGGTAATACTCGCGCACCGAAGGGATCATTCGCCCGTTGGCGCGTTCGTGCTGCAGGCGCAGCATCATCACCACGTCGGCGCCTTCGAGCCCCTCACGCATGTCGGTGAACACTTCCGTCGCCAGCGTCTCGATGCCCCTCGGCAGCAGGGTGCGCGGCGCGACCACTCGGGTGCGGGCCTGCATGGCGCCGAGCAGCAACAGGTTCGAGCGGGCGACGCGCGAGTTGGCGATGTCGCCGCAGATGGCGACGGTGAGCCCGGCCAGCCGCCCCTTGTGCTGGCGCATGGTGAGCGCATCTAGCAGTGCCTGCGTCGGGTGCTCGTGCGCCCCGTCGCCGGCATTGATTACCGAGCAGCCGACCTTCTGGCTGAGCAGCTCCACTGCACCGGACGCGCCGTGGCGCACAATGATCACATCGGGTCGCATGGCGTTGAGCGTCGCCGCCGTATCGATCAGTGTCTCGCCCTTGGCGACCGACGAGGTCTTCACCGACATGTTGGTGACCTGCGCGCCGAGCCGCTTGCCGGCGATCTCGAAGCTCGACTGGGTGCGCGTCGAGTTCTCGAAGAACAGGTTGATCTGCGTCTTGCCCGAGAGCGTCGGCAGAATCTTCCGCTCCTGTCGCGAGATCGGGATCATGGCCTCGGCCCGATCCAGGAGATCAACGATCTCGTACTGGTTGAGCTGGCTGATGCCGAGAAGATGACGATGACGGAAAGCGGGTCTCGCGACCCCCTGGCCGCCGGTGACCGATGCTGGCGAGGAAGTAGCCATGCCGCTCCGTTCCGAATGTTCGCGGGGGTCTAACGCGAGGGGCGGAGCATGTACAGTCCAGCTGTACATTTTCCACGAGACCGATCGGTTACAGCGCGCCTCGGCGGAGCCGCTCTAGTGCCCCCTGCAGGATGTAGCTCGCCGCCAGCTTGTCCACGACTTCAGCACGCTTGTCGCGGCGCACATCGGCTTCGATCAGCGTGCGGGTGACGGCGGAGGTGGAAAGCCGCTCATCCCAGAACGCGATGGGGATGGCGATCTTGGGGGCGAGGTTGCGGGCAAAGGCGCGGGTCGACTGGACGCGCGGTCCTTCAGAGCCATCCATGTTGAGCGGCAGCCCCAGCACGATGCCGACTGCGTCGTTCTCCGCGATCAGTTCCTGCAGCCGGATCGCATCCTGGGTGAACTTCAGCCGTCTGATGGTCTCGAGCGGCGTCGCCGAGTAGCGCATGCCGTCCGAAATCGCCACGCCGATGGTCTTGGTACCGAGATCGAGCCCCAGCAGCTTGCCGGTGGCGGGGAGGGCGGTGAGGTCGTTCTCGGTTGGCATAGTCGCGGTCAATCACTATGATTAGGTTTGATTGGAGACGATTGCCATGAGCACCCGAGTCCTGACGGCACATATTCCTGAAGAGCTGGCGGAGAAAGTGGATCGCTACGCGAGAAGTATGGAGCGCTCGCGTGCCTGGATCGTCAAGCGCGCTCTCTCCGACTGGGTGGACTGGGAGGAGGAGAAAAATCGACTGACGTTGGGGGCAGCAGAGGCCGCTGATCGCGGCGACGTCGTTGACGACGATGCAGTTGCCGCCTGGATCGAGAGTCTCGACACCGAAAACCCACTGCCATTGCCCGCCGTGAAGAAATGAGGCTGCAGTGGGCTGGAGCGGCCCTTGGCGACCTCAGGAGATTCGAGACGTTCCTCGCGCAGGTGAATCGCAACGCAGCGAAGCGCGCTATCTCGGCAATTCGAGCCAACGCGCGCCGAACGTTAGAACATCCTCAGATAGGGGAACGCGTAGACGAAATCACCTCGCGTGAGATACGGAAGTTACTGATCGACCAGTATGAACTACGCTACGAAGTGCTTCCCAACCTGATCCGCGTCCTCCGCGTTTTCCATATGCGCGAGGATCGATGAAACTCACCTGGTTCGGCGGCACCACGATCCGAATTCATATCGGCGGCAAGATCCTGGTGGCTGATCCCACGGGGGTCAGCGGCGTCGATCCGGAGGAGCTGGTGTCGGGCGCCGACGCGACGTTTGCGCTCGATGGCAGCCTGCCTGAAATCGATCCGGTGCTCTGGCAGCCCGGGCGGCCAGGTTCGATGCTCGATGAAGATGTGCTGGGCGAGGTGACGACGCATGGTCTCGAAGGCGGCGCGCTGATTGCGGCGATCGGCGAAGCGCCGTTGCTGTTGCTGTCCCAGGCCGTGCCGAAGGCCGGGCGCTGGGTTCGAGACGCTGTGATTGTGGTGTTCGGCACCGAGGGCGACCGGCTGGCGGCAGATGCACTCGATGCACTTGGGCCACGGCTGATTGCGGTCGCGGGGCCCGACGCGGTGGTTGAGCGCACGTTCGCGGCGCTGCGCGACCGGCTCGACGGCACGGGGTTGGTGGCGCTCGAGGCCGGCATGGCGTTGGAAGTTTGATGGCGCCCATCAACGCTTTTCGTTGTTCTTCGCGCGCTTCCATTGCTAGAACGCCGGAAATCGTGACCTTCGGAGTGCCCCCATGTCGGTAGATGCCGCCACCGTGAAGCGTATTGGCCGCCTGGCCCGCATTCGCATCGAGGAGGGCGAAGTCGAGACCTATCGCAACGAGCTCAACACCATTCTGGGTTTCGTCGAGCAACTGGGCGAGGTCGATGTGAGCGGCGTCGAGCCGATGACCTCGGTAATGCCGATGACGCTGCGCCGCCGCGAGGACAAGGTCACCGATGGCGGCTACCCTGACAAGATCGTCGCCAACGCACCGCTGACGGAAGACAACTTCTTCATGGTGCCCAAGGTCGTCGAGTAACTGATATGACCGTCACCATCGCCATTGAGACGCCGCTGCAGGATGATGTCCGCGGGCTGGTCGAGGAGCTCAACGCGCACCTGCTTCCGCTGTCGCCGCTGGAATTCCAGTTCAAGATGACGGTCGAGCAGATGGCCGGCGCCGACACCACCGTATTCGTGGCGCGCAATGCGGTCGGCGAGGCCGTCGGCTGCGGTGCGTTGAAGGCGATCTCGGCGACCGAGGGCGAGGTGAAGCGCATGTACACCCGTCCGTCGGTGCGCGGTCAGCGCGTGGGCTCGGCGCTCTTGGCGGCGATCACCGAACTGGCGGGTTCGAAGGGCATCTCGCACCTGCTGCTGGAGACTGGCACCGGCCCGGGCATGTCGGAAGCGCACCGGCTCTACACCAATGCGGGTTTCAGCGTGCGCGGGCCGTTCCTCGATTATCCCGACAGTGAATGGTCGGCCTTCTTCGAGAAGCACATCGGGCAACCCGCCGTCGCCTGATCCGATGCGCGTTCCGAATGTTGCGGTAATCGCTACGCCGCTATAGGAACGGCGGTCGACATTCCCCCGCGTCCTTTCCCCGCGAGCCAAGCCTTTGACCGACCTTACCCGCCTGACCCTCGCTGCCGCCCGTGCTGGCCTTAAGGCCAGGGAGTTCACCTCGAGCGAACTCACCGGCGCCTACCTGAACGCCATCGAGGGCGGCAACGCCAAGCTCAACGCCTATGTAGCGGTGACTGCCGAGCAGGCCCAGGCGCAGGCCAAGGCGAGTGATGCCAAGCTCGCGGCCGGGCAGGGCGGTCCGCTCGAGGGCATTCCGCTCGGCATCAAGGACCTGTTCGCCACCAAGGGTGTGCACACGCAGGCGGCGAGCCACATCCTCGACAGCTTCAAGCCGGAATACGAATCGAGCGTCACCAGCAACCTGTGGCGCGATGGCGCCGTGATGCTGGGCAAGCTCAACATGGACGAGTTCGCCATGGGTTCGTCCAACGAGACGAGCTACTACGGCCCGGTGATCAACCCGTGGCGGGCGAACAACTCCAACGCGCAGCTGGTGCCCGGTGGTTCGTCCGGCGGCTCGGCGACGGCGGTTTCGGGGTGGCTCTGCGCCGCCGCGACGGCGACCGATACTGGCGGCTCGATCCGCCAGCCAGCGGCGCTGACCGGCACCGTCGGCATCAAGCCGACCTATGGCCGCTGCTCGCGCTGGGGTGTGGTGGCGTTCGCCTCCTCGCTCGACCAGGCCGGACCGATCGCCCGCACCGTTGAGGACGCGGCGATCATGATGACCTCGATGTCAGGGTTCGATTCGAAGGATTCGACCAGCGTCGACCTCGCCGTGCCGGATTTCGCGGCGGCGGTGGAGCGCGGCGTCAAGGGTCTCGTCATTGGCATTCCGCGTGAGTACCGCATGGACGGCATGCCCGCCGAGATCGAGGCGCTGTGGCAGCAGGGCATCGCCTGGCTTAAGGCCGAGGGTGCGACGGTCCGCGACATCTCGCTGCCGCACACCAAATATGCGCTGCCGGCCTATTACATCGTGGCGCCCGCCGAAGCGTCGTCGAACCTCGCCCGCTATGACGGCGTGAAGTACGGTCTGCGCGACACCGGCAAGGACATCACCGACCTCTATGAGCTGACCCGCGCCGATGGTTTCGGCCGCGAGGTGAAGCGCCGCATCATGATCGGCACCTATGTGCTGTCGGCTGGCTATTATGACGCCTACTACGTCCAGGCGCAGAAGGTCCGCACACTGATCAAGCGCGATTTCGAGATCGTCTTCAACGACGGCGTCGACGCCATCCTGACCCCGGCCACGCCGTCGGCGGCGTTCGGCATCGGCGACGAGGACATGAAGGCCGACCCGGTCAAGATGTACCTCAACGACGTGTTCACGGTGACCGTGAATATGGCGGGCCTGCCGGGAATCGCGGTGCCGGCCGGCAAGGACGGCGCGGGCCTGCCGCTCGGATTGCAGCTGATCGGCAAGCCGTTCGACGAGGAAACGCTGTTCGCCGCGGGCCGCGTCATCGAGCGTTCGGCCGGCATCGACTTCAGCCCTGACAAGTGGTGGTGATCGGAAACCGCTTGAACCATAGCGGTTTCGGCACTATTTGCCGCCCATGCGCAAATTGAGACTTGTCGAACTCCCGGCCAAACCGGTGGTTTCGTTTCAGAGGATTGGCTCCATGGCCGATGTGTTCACGACCCTAGACTGGTCGGCCCCGCCCAAGGATATGTCCAAGCCCCTGCAGGCTTTGTGGTGGATGAAGAAGGGCGAGCTGCGCGTCGGCCCCGAGTGGGAAGAAGCGCATCGTATCGTCCAGGCGATGGAAGGCACCTTCGAGTTCGACTGGGTGCATGCGCTGCTGCACTGGATCGAAGCCGACATGGGCAATGCCGACTATTGGTATCGCCGCGCCGGCCGCAAGCGCGCCACCGCCAGCGTTTCCGCCGAGTGGGAACACATCGCCCGCGAACTGAGCGGCGTCACGCAGCACTAAGCGCGACAGACGACGGCCCCATTGCAGGAGAGCCCCGGAGCTGATCCGGGGCTCTCTGCGTATTCAGCGGTTGTCGAACTCGCTGCGGGCGAGCTCGAGGCCGCGTCTGGTGATGCGGTAGGGATGCCCATTGCTGGAGGCGATCGCCTTCTTGGCCCTAAGCTTCTTGAACAGCGGCAGGCTGCATTGCTGCATCAGCCAGCCATCGCGGTTGAAACACTCGACGCCGATGAGTTTGCCATTGTCGGATTTGAGCGCGACGATCTTGCCGCCCTGTGCGAGGACGTGCAGCACCCGCTGCTCGTGGCGGGAAATATCCATGAGAAATCTAGCCTGAGGATGCGTGGAAAAGGGCCGCGGCCAGCATCTCGCCTGGCAGCTGCCTGGTTCCAGAAACCCCGTCGCAGACACATCGCCGGCCCAAAGGGCTCAGCGGGCGGACGGGGTATTACGCAATCTCAACTTTGCTAGACATAGGGCAGTCCACTTTTTGACGGCGCCGCGATATCGCCGGGCCGCTGAACGGCGGATGAATAGCCGCACAACGGCGCCTAGACCAGTGGTCGGTTGCAAACAGTGGCGCGGCGGTGCAAACCAGCAACTCTTTCCTTATCCGCCGAGTGCCTCCCGTGACCAAAGCCCCCGCCGAATGCCAGACCAAGGAAGATGTGCGCGCCGAGATCGACCGGATCGATCAGGCCCTCTTAAGCCTGCTCGCCGAGCGGCACGGCTATGTGACGCGCATGGCGGAGATCAAGACCGACCCGCACGAGGCCTATGACCCGACCCGCATCGAGGCGATTATCGCCAAGCAGCGCCAGCGCGCCGAGCAGCTCGACCTCGACGAGGATCAGGCGGAGTTGATCTGGCGCACGCTGATCAACTGGAATGTGAACTACGAAAAGGGCATTATCGCTGCACGCAAGCGCCACGGCTGAGATAGCGTGGGCGGAGTGGAGGCTTCGATGACGTCGCCGGAGATCACTATCCGCAAGGCTGTGGCGAGCGAGGCAGAACGTCTCGCCGACATCGCGCTGCTCGCGTGGGAACGCGACCTGCAGCCCTTCCTCAGCGGTGAGGCGGCAAGCCGGGCGAACGAGAAGCGCCGGCTCGGTATCGCCGTGCACGAGCTGCTCGATCGCACGATCGTTGCTGAAATCGACGGCTCGCCGGTCGGCTGGTGCGCCCGGGCGCGCAGCCGTCCCTATATTCCCTACCTGTTCGTCACGCCGTCGCTGCAGAACCAGGGCATCGGCACGCTGCTGCTCCGCCGCATGGAATCGATCATCGAGCTCGAGGGCGCCGACAAGGTGCAGCTCGATACGCTGAGCGACAATGTGCGGGCGGTGAACTTCTACCAGCATCAGGGCTACCGCATCCTGGTGCTGAAGCGCGAAGGCGCCACTGGCAGTGACCCGCAAACCAGCGTCCGGCTGGAAAAACGCCTCTCCCCCTATCGTGGTCCGCTGAACGACGACGAATGAGGCGGATCCTGCTGACCGGGATGTCAGCCACCGGCAAATCGACCATCACGGCGGCAATTGCCGCCCGCGGCTACAAGGCTGTCGATCTCGATTCCGATGCCTGGTCGCACTGGGTCGACGTCGTCGAGGATAACGCGCCGGGAACGCCGGTCGAGGCCGGACGCGACTGGGTCTGGCGCGACGACCGCGTCGGAAAGCTGCTGGCGGAGGAGGGCGCCGACATCCTGGTGATCAGCGGCTGTTCGCCCAACCAGGGGCAGTTCTACCCGCAACTCGATGCAGTGGTGCTGCTGAGCGCGCCCGAGCCCGTCGTGGCGATGCGGCTCGCGGCCCGAACGGGCAACAGTTACGGCAAAGGTGTGGGTGAGACGGAGCGTGTTCTCGAACTGATCCGTGAGGTGGAGCCGATCCTGCGGGATGGTGCGACTCACGAGATCGATACCAGCGGCGCCTTCGACGACGTGCTGGACGCCGTGCTCCGCGTCGTCGATCCGCGCTCGTGACGGTTCGGAGAGCCGGTTCCGGGCAATCGCAGAGCCATCGCGCTCTGTCAGCGGCATGGATTTGCCGAAGTTTGGCGCGCAGAGAAGTTTTCTGCAGCGCTCGGCTATGCCATAGACAAAGTCGGAATGAACAAGAGCCTTAGCCCATGACCCTTATCGATACTCGCACGCCCAACCCCAAGAGCTTCATCCAGGGAGCAACCGGGGACTGGGAGATCGTCATCGGCATGGAAGTGCATGCGCAGGTGACCTCGGAGAGCAAGCTGTTCTCGGGCTCGTCGACCGAATTTGGCTCGCCGCCGAACTCCAATGTCAGCTTCGTCGACGCGGCGATGCCCGGCATGCTGCCGGTGATCAACGACGAGTGCGTGCGTCAGGCGGTGCGGACGGGGCTCGGGCTGAAGGCCAAGATCAACAAGCGCTCGATCTTCGACCGGAAAAACTACTTCTATCCGGACCTGCCGCAGGGCTACCAGATTTCCCAGTTCAAGGACCCGATCGTCGGCGAGGGCTCGGTGTTCCTCGACATGGGCGGCGAGCGGATCGAGATCGGCATCGAACGGCTGCACCTCGAGCAGGATGCCGGCAAGTCGATCCACGACCAGCACCCTTCCATGAGCTTCGTCGACCTGAACCGCTCGGGCGTGGCGCTGATGGAGATCGTTTCGAAGCCTGACCTGCGCAACTCGGAAGAGGCCAAGATCTACCTCGGCAAGCTGCGCAGCATCCTGCGCTACCTCGGCACCTGCGATGGCAACATGGAGCAGGGCTCGATGCGCGCCGACATCAACGTCTCGGTGCGCAAGCCCGGCGGCGAGTTTGGCACGCGCTGCGAGATCAAGAACGTCAACTCGATCCGCTTCGCCGGCCAGGCCATCGAGTTCGAGGCGCGCCGCCAGATCGATATCCTCGAGGCCGGCGGCTCGATCGACCAGGAGACTCGGCTCTACGACCCCAAGACCGGCGAGACGCGCTCGATGCGTTCGAAGGAAGAAGCGCACGACTACCGCTACTTCCCCGATCCGGACCTGCTGCCGCTGGAGTTCGACCAGGCCTTCATCGACGATCTGGCGCAGCATTTGCCGGAACTGCCCGATGAGAAGGAAGCGCGCTTCGTTTCCGAGTACGGCGTGACGCCCTACGACGCGATGGTGCTGACACTGGAGCGCGAGACGGCCGACTATTACGAGGCCGCGGTGAAGTTCGGCAGCACCAAACGCGACGGCAAGGCGGTGGCCAACCTCGTCACCGGCGATATCGCAGCCTATGCCAACAGCCAGGGTCTCTCGGCCTTTGAGACGCATATCAAGCCATATCAGATCGCCGGCATCGTCGATCTCGTGGCAGCCGGGACCATTTCGTCCAAGGGCGCCAAGGACCTGCTGCAGGTGATCATCGCCGAGGAGCCCGAGGGCGAGCCGGCCGATCTCGTCGAGCGGCGCGGCATGAAGCAGGTGACCGACCTCGGCGCCATCGAGAAGGTGGTCGACGAGATCATCGCCGCCAACCCGGACCAGGTGGCCAAGGTACAGGCGAAGCCCACTTTGATCGGCTGGTTCGTCGGACAGGCGATGAAGGCCTCGGGTGGCAAGGCCAACCCGCAGGCGCTGAACGAGATTCTGAAAAGGAAACTCGGGCTCGAATAGGAGGGGCGATGGCTAGCGGATACTGGGTCGTCAATCTCGAGGTCACCGACCCCGAGTTCTATAAGCAGTATCAGGCGTTCGTTCGGCCCTTCCTCGCCGCCAATGACGGCCGGTTCATCGTCCGTGGCGGTCAGCAAAGCGTCGTCGAGGGCACGGTCGGGCCTCGCGTCGTGGTTGTCGAGTTCCCCAGCTACGAGCACGCGCTGCGTGCCTACCACTCCCAGGAATACCAGCAGGGCATGCAGGCCCGCCTCGGCGCGAGTTCCGCCAATTTCGCCATCGTCGAAGGGTTTGACGGCTGATCCGCTGTGGGATCGCTACGAAGCCGTTTCGGAACCCTCGCCGTCGCAGACCGTTGACGAAAACCACCCCGTCTACGGAGGCAGCCATGTCGGTGCTCAATCGTGTTCTGTTCAATGTCCTCTGCAAGGACCTCGCTGACAGCACCAGGTTCTACAAGGAGCTGTTCGGGCTCGAGACGATCTATGACAGCGACTGGTTCGTCGTGCTCACCCCCAAGGGCCAGGCGAACGTCCAGATTGGGCTGATCGACCAGATGAGCCAGTTCACGCCGCGCCATGCCTGGGGCATGCACGAGGGAACCTACCTCACCTTCGAGGTCGATGACGTGTTCGAGGTGCTCGACCGCGCCCGGGCCATGGGCGCCGACGTGGTGTCGGAGGCTATTGCGCTGGACTATGGCCAGACCCGCGGGCTGATCCGCGACCTCAACGGCATGGTGATCGATGTGTCGACGCCAACCGCGCAACTCGCCATGCGCGAGGACGTGGTCATCGAGGACGTCGGTCGCGATACCGCCATCGACCAGCAGCAACCTGGAGACCGCGACGCCATCTCCAGGCCGGTCTGGTAGCTCAGACGGGCTTACCCACCGTCATCGCGGCGCGAAACTCCGGATCGGGGTCGAGCCAGGTGGATTCCGGCATCGCGCCGACGGCATCGAAATAGCGGCTCATGAAGCTGCGATAGGCGGCGCAGAACGCTATGTCGGCGATCTCGCGATCAGTGAAGCCGTGCTTACGCAGCGCCTCGATGTCGCCCTCGGTGATGAGGCTGGCGTCACGCGCGACCTGCTCGGCATAGGCCAGCATGGCCACGGTCTTCGCCGCGAGGCCGGCGCTGCGGAAATCGTGCTGGATGGCGAGCACCTTCTCCTTCGAGCCCAGGTCGCTGACCAGCAGCTTGGCGTAGACATGCGAGCAATAGCTCGAGGGAATCTGCTTGGCTGCGACCAGCGTGATCAGCCGCCAGCTGACCAGCCCGAGCGAGAAGTTGTTCCGCGCCGCATGCAGCAGGTGCTCGACCATCGGGGCGATGTGCGGCAGGGCGGTCCAGCATTTGGTGCCTTCCATCACGAAGCCCAGCGCCGCCGCTTCGGTCTGGTAGATATCGGCAATGGCGCCGGTCGCGTCTTTCTCGTCGATGGTTCCGATGAACACCGGTGGCCTCCTCAGGTCATATGATGACTAGGGGTGGAGCAGGTCACCTGAACCGTGGCTGAACGCTAGTCGGTATGGCTGAGGATGTTCACCAGGCGCCCAAACGGATCGCGGACATAGAAGCGACGGACGCCCCATGGTTCGTCGACAGGGCCGTACTCAACGGCAAATCCGGCGGCGCGAATCTTGGCGAAGGTAGCCTCGAGATCATCTACCTCGATCGAGAGATCCGGCACCGGCGTGCCGGATCCACCCTCACCGGCGACGCTTACCTGCACGCTCATCTGCGCCGACGAGCCATAGGTGACGATCCAGCCGTGATCCATCAGCTGGTCCAGCCCGAGCACATCGCCGTAGAACCGCTTGGCGGCAGACAGGTCGTCGGCCGCGATGTTTGCGACGATGCGCTTGACTGTCACGCCGGCGCCTTGCGCCAGCCCTTGACCAGCCGGCCGTCGATGAAAACGAGACCGAGGAAGATCACGATGATGCCGAGGATGTGGATCAGCTCGAAGCGTTCGTGGAGGATCAGCACGCCGAGCAGGATCGCCGAAATCGGCGTGATGAAGGTGTTGAGCGACAGGTTGGTGGCGCCGACCCGCGGCAACAGCCAGTAGACCAGGAGGAAGCTGAAGCTGGTCGAGAACACCGAGATGCCGAACAGTGCGCCCCAGGTCTCGGGGCGGGTGATGATCGGGATGCCGGAGAAGAACAGCGCGATGGGAACCGAGATCAGCGCGGCGCCGGTGAGCGAGGCCGAGGCCACGGCATAGGGCTCCACCTTGGCGAAGCGGCGGGCATAGTTGAGGGTCAGCGCGTAGCAGAGCGTCGCGATGAACGCGGCGAGGAGGCCGATGATCTGGGCCGAGGCGCCGACGCCGAGCGAGGGCAGGGCGAGGATCACCGCGCCGGCAAAGCCGATGGCGACGCCGGCCACCTTATTCCAGCTGGCTTTCTCACCACCCGGCCAGAGCTGGGAGACGATCACCGTGGTCATCGGGGTCATGCCGTTGATGACGCCGACGATCGAGCTCGCGACGGTCTGCTCTGCGAACGGGAACAGCGCGAAAGGGATGGCGTAATTGAGGATGCCGAGGATGAGGAACTGCCAGTAGAGGTTCGGATCGGTCGGCAGTTTCTTGCGGGTAGCGAAGAACACCAGCCAGCAGATGGCGGCGCCGATGCTGACCCGTCCGGCGGCTACCCAGAGCGGGCTGATCTCGCGGATCAGGATCGCGTTGAACAGGAACGAACAGCCCCAGACGGCGCCGAGCAGGATGATGAGCAGCCAGTATTGCAGTTTCATCGGTACGGCTCCTTCAGACTTCGACCTTGAAGCCGAGTTCGATATCAACGGCGGCCTTGCCACCCAGCCCCCAGTTCTCGCGCGGCACGTCGTGCAGCACAACCTTTAGATCGGACGGAGCAATGCCGAAGACGCCGAGCTCGCTGACCAGCGCGGCATAGAGCCGGCGCTTGGCGTCCACCGAGCGGCCGCTGAACATCGTGATCTCAAGAACGGTGTAGTTGACACTCTTGCCGTCGGGCGGCGCGAAGGCATGCGCGGGATATTCGATGATCCGGATGTCACGATCCTGCTCCGGGATGCGGATGCCCTCGACCAGCGCGCGCTGCACCGCGGCGATCAGCGCCGCATGGCGATCGCCGATCCAGCCGGCGCGGGTTTCAAGTCGTGTTGATGGCATCGGGTATCCTCGAGAAGGCCGGAACATGGACCACAAAGCAGAGTCGCGTCGAACCGATTTTGACGATGGGTCCGATCGATTCCCGTGATGGCAGCGTTTCGTCCACCTCTGGTCTCGGCGGCGCCCGTACCTACATAGCCGGCGGATGGAGGGCCGCCAGCATGACATTGAGACTGATGGGCGCCAACCCGTGCGTGACGCTCTACGACGGAGGCAGGGCCACTGCTTACGCCTCGGTTTGGCGGGTGGACTGGTCGCTGCGCGGCAAGGGACACGCCCTCGTGCTCGGGACGCCGCAGTGCACCCGCATCATCGGACCTGATCGCGAACTCGGGGCGTGGCTCGGTGCGGAGTTCAATCGACACATCAGGAGCGTCAGTGCCGGCATTGCCTGGCGCGAGCCGGAATTCACGTTGGCGCCGGTTCGCTTCGAGCTCGACCTCGATACTGGTTTGCGGGCATCGGCCGGCGACGTGACGGTGGAGATATCCGGGCCGATCGAACGCTATCTCACCCGCAAGGACGACTACGACCTCGGGGGCACGCCCAACATCCTCTCCACCGTGTGGATCCCTTGCCGCGACGGCTCGATCAGCGTCGGTGGCAGCCCACTGGCTGGTGCCATCAAGCTCGACGAGGCGCAGCCGCTGTCGAGTGCCTTCATTGCCGAGGCCGAAGTGTGGTGCACGGCGGACCACCCGAGGAAGTAATAGGCTTGCGATGGTCCCTCGAACGGAGATATGTTAGTACTTACATATATCGTTGCAGGAGCCAGGAATGACCTATCTCGGCGATATGGGGCTGCTCTCGCTGGGCAGCCAGCTCAAGGCGATCAGCGACCAGCTCTAGGCCATGGCCGATGAGGTCTACGGACGGCACGGCATTGAGCTGCAGGCACGCTGGTTCCCGATTCTCCGACTGCTGCACGATCGCGGGCCGATGACGGTGGGCGAGATCGGGAGCGCGGTCGGCCAGACCCATTCCGCCATCAGCCAGCTGACCACGCGCCTGGTCCGCGACGGCTGGGTGAACACGGCGAGCGACGCCGGTGACCGCCGGACCCGACGGCTGACTCTGACGGCGAAGGCCGAGACCGCGCTGCAGACGGCCAAACCGCTGTGGCGCGCGATCCGCGACGCGCTGGAGGAGCGAGTCGCCGGCGCCGGGTTAGATCCGGCGACGCTGCTGGCCGGGCTGGAGCAGGTGGCGGCGCCGGGGCTGGCCGACCTCATCACGGCGAAGGCACGCGCCTACAGCCAGGAGACGGTGCGGATCGTGCCGCTCAGCCCGCAACTGCGCACGCATTTCTACCGGCTCAACGCCATCTGGCTGGAGCGCTACTTCGTGCTCGAGCCCTATGACATCGAGGTGATGTCGCACCCAGAGGCGATCGTCGAGCACGGTGGCGCGGTGCTGTTCGCACTGCTCGGCGATGCCGTAGTCGGGACCTGCGCCCTGAAGCAACATGCGCCCGGCGAGTACGAGCTGACCAAGATGGGGGTCGATCCCGCGGTACAGGGCGTCGGTATTGGCAGGAAGCTGATCGAGGCGGCGATTACCGAGTTCGAGCGGCTCGGTGGCGCCGAGCTGTTCCTCGAGACCAATACGCGGCTCGAGTCGGCGATCCACCTCTACGAGCGGACCGGCTTCGAGCATCAGCCGGCGATCCGCGAAGGCTCGCCTTACGATCGGGCCAATGTCTACATGATCTGGCGCGGTCGCTCAGCGATTGCCGCTTGATCAGCCTTCGAAGGTGACTTCGCCGCGCGCCAACATGGCCAGTGCCTCGGGGTAAGCGATGTGTTCCTCGACGAGGATGCGGGCGCCGAGGGTCTCCGCAGTGTCGCCGGGGAGGATCGGGACGCGGCGCTGCAGGATGGTGGGCCCTTCGTCCGTGCCCGCTGTGACGAAATGTACCGTGCAGCCGCTTTCGCTGTCGCCAGCGTCGAGCGCCTGCTGCTGCGGATGGAGGCCCTTGTGCAGTGGCAGCAGCGCGGGGTGAACGTTGAGCATCCGGCCCTGCCACTTCTCGGTGAACTCAGGCGTGAACAGGCGCATGAAGCCGGCGAGCGCGATGAAATCGGGCCGCCAGAGCTTCAGCACGTCCGACAAGGCCAGCTCGAACCCGGTACGGCTCGGATAGTCCTTATGCCAGCGCCAGGCCGTGGCAATACCCTGGCCGGCGGCGATCTGCAGCCCGCCGGCATCCGGTTTGTTGGCAAACACGCCGACGATCTCGGCCGGATAGTCGGGCGCCTTGGCGGCCTCGATCAGCGCGGTCATGTTCGACCCACGACCGGAGATCAGGATGGCAACACGCTTTTTCGGCTCAGTCACGGGGCGGGGCCTTTGCTGGAGGGTCGTAGAGGGCGAGTTCTTCGGCGGTCGGCCGTTCGAAGGCGCGTGAGGCATCTTCTAGCATGGCGCGATCGATCGGCGGTGATTCCCGGCCGCGCCTGGTAACGCGGTCGAGGAGCACGTCGATTGGGGCATCCATGTGGACAAGCTCGACGGCAGCACCCAGCGCACGGGCGCCTTCGCGCAACGCGTCGCGCTCGGAACGGGCCCAGGTGCCCCACTCGATGATGGCCGTGCCGCCGAGTGCCAAAAGGCTCTGCGCCTGCTGCCATTGCAGCTGCTCGATGCCGGCACGCTTCGCCTCATCCCAGAGATTGATGCCGAGCGCATCCATCCAGTCGTCGGGCGAATAGCGGACGCCAGCGTGGCGCTCGGCCAGTTCGGTCGCGGCGGTGGTCTTGCCCGCGCCGGGCAGGCCGCAGACGATGATCAGGCGACCGCAGGTTGCAGCCATCAGAGCGCGAGCGCGCCTTCGAACGTCACCGGTTCACCGGTGCGCGACCGCAGCTCGCCGACGATCGCGGCAGTTTCACCAGCTGCAGCAAGATGTTCGACCAGTTTGCTCGCGTCCTGCTTCGACACGGCGCAAAGCATACCCACGCCGCAGTTGAAGGTACGGAGCATCTCGCGCTCGTTCATGCCGCCGACCCGGGCCAGCCAGCCGAACACTTTCGGCACGGTGACCTTGTCGAGTTCGACATGGGCCGAAAGGCTGTCGGGCAGAACGCGCGGGATGTTGTCGATGAAGCCGCCGCCGGTGATGTGGGCCAGCGCCTTGATGGCGATGCCAGCCTTCAGCGCCGAGAGCAACGGTTTGACGTAGATGCGGGTGGGCACCAGCAGGGCGTCGCTGAGCGATTTGCCTGGCTCGAACGGGGCAGGCAGGTACCAGTCGATGCCCGAGACCTCGACGATCTTGCGCACCAGCGAATAGCCGTTGGAATGGACGCCCGACGACGCGATGGCGACGAGCACGTCGCCGGCCTCGACATCCTCTCGCGGCAGCAGCGTACCGCGCTCGGCGGCGCCGACCGCAAAGCCTGCGAGGTCATAGTCCTTGCCCGAATACATCCCCGGCATCTCGGCCGTCTCGCCGCCGATCAGCGCACAGCCGGCGATGCGGCAGCCCTCGGCGATGCCCTCGACGATGGCGGCGCCGGTCGCGACATCCAGCTTGCCGGTGGCAAAGTAGTCGAGAAAGAACAGCGGCTCGGCGCCCTGCACGATGATGTCGTTGACGCACATGGCGACGAGGTCGATGCCGATGCTGCCATTATTGCCGGTTTCGATGGCGATCTTGAGCTTGGTGCCCACCCCGTCATTGGCTGCGACGAGGATCGGATCGGTGAAGCCGGCTGCCTTGAGGTCGAACAATCCGCCAAAGCCACCGATTTCTGCATCGGCGCCCGGGCGGCGAGTGGAGCGGACTGCGGGCTTGATGGCCTCGACAAGCGCGTTGCCTGCGTCTATGTCGACGCCGGCCTGCTTGTACGAGAGCCCGTTTGATGGCACGTTTTGCGCGTCGGACATGGGCTGTTCGCCAGATTTTCAGGGGTAGCGGAATTGCCGAGCGCTGATAACCGCTCCACCTCAGTCACGCAAGAGACGCCCGGGACCTTGAGCCTAAGATATCAGGTAATGATCTGGGCTGGGCTGTTTGTTGCGGCCATCCTGCTGCTCTGGGTGTTCCGCTCGATCCTCTTGCCGTTCGTGGTCGGCCTGACGCTCGCCTATCTGCTCAATCCAGTGGTCAACTGGTTGCAAAAGCTTGGGATTGGCCGGTCCTGGGGCTCCATGCTGGTGCTGCTGCTGGTGCTGATCCTGCTGCTCGGGCTGCTGTTGGCACTGGTGCCGCTGATTGCTGTGCAGATCGGCGGGCTCATCGCGGGTCTGCCCGGATATGTTGCCGATCTGCAGGACCTGCTGCGCCAATGGATGCCGCAGTTCACTGAATGGCTGGGGCCGGAGCGCACGGCGCAGCTCGAAGGCAGCCTCACCGACCTGATCGGGCGCGGCGTCGAGTTCGCCGGTATCGTCACCGGCACGCTGGCGCAGAGCGGGCTCACGGTGATCAACACCATCGCCGTGCTGTTCATCACCCCAGTAGTGGCGTTCTACCTGCTGGTCGACTGGGAAGGCATGGTCCAGAAGGTCGATGACCTGCTGCCGCGCCGCTACCGCGGCGAGATTCGCGGCGTGCTCGCCGATATCGACGGCGCCATGGCGGGCGTGATCCGCGGGCAGGGCTCGGTAATCCTGGTGCTGTGCGTCTACTACTGCACGGCGCTGACGCTGGCGGGGCTCAACTATGGCCTCGCGATTGGCCTGATTGGTGGGCTGTTGAGCTTCGTGCCCTATGTCGGCTTTCTCGTGGGCTTCGCGCTGTCGATGACGGTGGCGCTGGTGCAGTTCTGGCCCGATCAGTGGGTGTTCGTGCTGATCGTGCTGATGATCTACATCGTCGGCCAGTTCCTCGAGGGCAACATCCTCTATCCCAAGCTGGTCGGGCAGAGCATCAACATCAACCCGGTCTGGCTGATGTTCGCCTTGTTCGCCTTCGCCCTGCTGTTCGGCTTCGTCGGGCTGCTGCTGGCGGTGCCGCTGGCGGCGATCTCGGGCGTGCTGACGCGCTTTGCGCTGACCAAGTACCAGCAATCGAGCCTCTATCTCGGCTCGGAGGACGTGCCCGCGCCACCACCGGCGCCCGAGCCCGCGTCGCCAAAGCCGGCGCGGAAGCTGCGCGCTCCGGCGGAGAAATGACCTCGCCGGAGTTTGTCGCGCCTCGCCCCGGCCAGCTGGCGCTGGACCTCGGACACGAGGCCTCGCATGCCGAGGACGATTTCATCGTCGGCGAGGGCAACCGGCTGGCGCATGCGCATGTGCTGGCCTTTCCGCACTGGCCTGGTCCGTTGACGCTGTTCGAAGGGCCCGCGAGTTCCGGCAAGTCGCATCTGTCGCGTATCTGGGCCGAACGGGCAGGGGCCGAGCATGCCACGCCCGAGACCGCCGAGGCGCTGTCGCGCGACGGCGGCACGCAGCCGCTGGTGGTCGAAGATGCCGACCGGGCAGGCTACGCCGAGGCCGAGTTGTTCCACCTGCTCAACCAGTCGATGCGCGACCGCCGCCCGCTGCTGCTGACGGCACGTCAGCCCGTTGCAAACTGGCCGTTCGCAACCGATGATCTGAAATCGCGGGCTCGACTCGCGGCGCATTTCACCGTGTCACTGAGCGACGATATCCAATTGTCACAGATGTTCGTGAAGCTGTTCGACGATCGTCAGGTGGCCGTTGAACCCAGGATCATCGCCTATCTGGTGGCGCGCATGGAACGATCGTCGGAAGAGGCGGTTGCCCTTGCGTCAATGATGGATCGCATGGCGCTCGAGCGTGGCACTGCCATCACTCGTGCGATTGCCGGCGAAGCGCTCAGGCAGCGGAGCGCAGCGCGTGATGACCGACAGCTGGCCCTCGATCTCGGAGCCGACGACGATGAATGAGATGAGCGAAATCGCCGAACAGCCGCAGCAGGAGGCGCCCGACGTCGCCGAACTGCGCCAGAGCCCGGCGCGCTTCGTCAACCGCGAGGTCAGCTGGCTGCAGTTCAACATGCGCGTGCTGGAGGAGGCCGGTAACGTCAATCACCCGCTGCTCGAGCGCCTGCGGTTCGTCTCGATCTCGGCCAACAATCTCGACGAGTTCTTCATGGTGCGCGTCGCCGGGCTGAAGGGCCAGCTGCGCGCCGGCCTCACCAAGCAGAGCGCCGACGGGCTGTCGCCGGCCGAACAACTCGAAGAGATCGCGACGCTGGCCCAGCACCTGCATCTCGAGCAGCAGGATCACTGGCAGCAGCTGCGCGAGGAACTGTTCGCCAAGGACGTGGTGATCCATGAGGCCGACGACCTGACGCCGGAGCAGGTAAAGTACCTGCAGAAACTGTTCCGCGAAGAGATCTTCCCGGTGCTGACGCCGATCGCGGTCGATCCGGCGCACCCGTTCCCGTTCATCCCCAATCTCGGCTTCACCCTGGCCTTCGAGATGGTGCGCGAGGGGACGACCCAGACGCTGACCGCCCTGGTGCGCGTGCCCTCGAACCTCGATCGCTTCGTCACGCTGCCCAATGAACTGGCGGCGCCGAACCGGGTCGAAGTGGTGACCATCGACACGCTGATCAACCGCTTCATCGACAAGATGTTCCCGGGCTATCAGGTGTCGGGCTCGGGCGCTTTCCGCATCATCCGCGACAGCGAAATCGAAATCGACGACGAAGCCGCCGACCTGGTGGTGGAGTTCGAATCCGCCCTGCGCCAGCGCCGCCGCGGCATGGTGATCCGCCTCGAGATCGAAAAGAAGATGCCGCGCGCCCTGCGCCGCCACATCTCGGAGCGGCTGGGGGTCGGCGCCACTGATACGTTCGAGGTCGAGGGCTTCCTCGGCCTCGCCGACGCATCGAAGATCTGCGACGTCGACCGGCCGGACCTCAAGTTCACGCCCTACCTGCCGCGCTTCCCCGAGCGCATCCGCGACTACAATGGCGATATCTTCGCTGCCATCCGCGCCAAGGACCTGTTGGTCCACCATCCCTTCGAGAGCTTCGACGTGGTGGCGCAGTTCCTGATGCAGGCGGCGCGCGATCCAGACGTTGTGGCGATCAAGCAGACGCTCTACCGCACCTCGCGCGACAGCCCGATCGTCAAGGCGCTGGTGCAGGCGGCGGAAGCGGGCAAGACCGTGACCGCGCTGGTGGAACTCAAGGCGCGGTTCGACGAAGAAGCCAACATCCGCTGGGCCCGAGACCTGGAACGAGCTGGCGCGCAGGTGGTGTTCGGCTTTATCGAACTGAAAACACACGCCAAGATGAGCCAGGTGGTACGCCGCGAGGGTGGGAAGCTGGTGAGCTATTGCCACCTCGGGACCGGCAACTACCACCCGATTACTGCCAAAATCTACACCGACCTCAGCTACTTCACGACCGAGCCATCGATTACCCGTGACGTCGCCCGCGTCTTCAACTTCATCACCGGTTATGCCCGGCCGGCCGAGATGGAGGCGATCGCCTTCTCACCGGTGACGCTCAGGCAGACGCTGCTCGACCACATCGCCCGCGAGGTCGAGTTCGCCGAGCGGAACGAGCCGGCCAATATCTGGCTGAAGATGAACGCGCTGGTCGATCCCGAGATCATCGACGCGCTCTACGACGCCAGCCGCAGGGGCGTGAAGATCGAGCTGATCGTGCGCGGCATCTGCTGCCTGCGGCCGGGAATCCCGGGCTTCTCGGACAATATCCGGGTGAAGTCGCTGGTTGGCCGCTTCCTCGAACACAGCCGCATCTTCTGTTTCGGGCAAGGGGCGCCGCTGCCCTCGCGCAAGGCCAAGGTCTATATGAGTTCGGCTGACATTATGCTGCGCAACCTCGACTGGCGCGTCGAGGTGATGGTGCCGATTCTCAACACCACGGTGCACGAGCAGATCCTCGACCGCACCATGGTCGCATATTTGAAGGATAACCAGCAAAGCTGGGAGGTGCTTCCGGACGGCAGTTCCGATAGGATCAGGCCCAAGGAGGGCGAAGAGCCCTACAATGCGCACGACTACTTCATGACGCATGCGAGCCTGTCGGGCCGCGGTACGGCGCTGAAGCGCGACAACGAAGAGAGAAGCCAGTGAACCAATACTGGGGCGTCGACGCCGACCCCACCGCGCAGGGCCGCCTCAAGGGCGCGCGACCTGTTGCCGTGCTCGATATCGGGTCCAACTCGGTCCGCCTGGTGGTCTATGAGCGGCACGCCCGTTCACTGACCCCGCTCTACAACGAGAAGACCGCCTGCGCCCTCGGCCGAGGCCTCGCCCAGACCGGCAAGATCGCCTACGAGAACATCGATCGCGCGCTGACCGCGATCCAGCGCTTTGCCCTGGTGTCTAAACTGATGCGGGCGGGGACCACCCACATCCTTGCCACCTCGGCGGTGCGCGAGGCTTCCAATTCCAAGGCCTTCGTCGACGCCGTCGAAGAGATCATGGGCGCCAAGGTGACCGTGCTCTCGGGCGCTGAGGAAGCGCACTTCGCCGCGCTCGGCGCCATCTCCGGCATGCCCGGTTTTGTCGGTGTGGTCGGCGACCTCGGTGGCGGCAGCCTCGAGCTGTCGTCCATTGCGGGCGGCACCGATTCCACCGGCGAGACGCATGAACTTGGCGTTATCCGCCTGCAGGACGATTCCGATGTGTCGCCATCCAAGGCACAGGCGATTGCCAAACAGCGGCTGAAGAAATCCAAACTGATGGACGGGCAGGGCGGTAGCTTCTGCGCCATCGGCGGCACTTGGCGGTCGCTCGCCAAGGTGCACCAGGTGCTGCGCGACTACCCACTGCACATGGTGCAGCACTATGCCGTCAAGGCCAGCGACATGCTGAAGCTGTGCGAAGACATCGTCACGGCGACGGCGGCGAACAAACCCTATACCGGTTCGGAGCATGTCAGCTCCGGCCGGCGGGACCTGGTGCCTTATGGCGCCGCGGTGCTGATCGAAGTGCTGAAGGCCGGCAAGTTCGAGACCGTGGTGTTCTCGGCGCTGGGGGTGCGCGAGGGCTACCTTTACGGACTGCTCGATGAGGACGAGCGCGCCGTCGATCCGCTAATGCAGACCGCCGAGCAGATGAGCGTGCTGCGCTCCCGTTCGCCGGCGCATGCCGAGGACCTAATCGATTTCACCGCCGAACTGTTGACCACCCTCGGTATCACCGAGACGGCAGAGGAGGCCAGGCTGCGCAAGGTCGCCTGTTACCTCGCCGATATCGGCTGGCGCGGCCACCCGGATTATCGCGGCGAGCAGGCCGTCGACATGGTCGCCTACGGCTCGGCCACCGGCGTCGACCATCCCGGTCGCGCTTTCCTCGCCGAGGTGCTGGCGGTCCGCTACATGGGGCTGAAGCAGAAATCGATGAGCCAGAGCCTCTTGGCGCTCTCCGGCCCGGCGATGAGCGCCCGGGCGCGCCTGCTGGGCGCGGCGTTCCGCGTTGCCTATCCGATGTCGGCGGCCATGCCCGGCGTGCTGCCGCGCGTCGGCTTCTTCATCGACAAGGGCATCCTGAAACTCGACTTGCCAAGCGACCTGGCTTTCCTCGACGGCGAACACCTGCGCGGCCGGCTGGATCAGCTGGCCGGCGTCGTCGGGATCAAGCTTACGGATGTGGTGGCGGGGTAGGGCGCATCGCCCGCCGGCCGGGAAGCTGGCTAGGCTCACTGTTGATCCACCCACCGGCTGTCATCCCAGCGAAAGCTGGGACCCAATTCACCATCTGCACCAGCGGACAAATGGGTCCCAGCTTTCGCTGGGACGACATCGTGGGCTGGGTGATAGCAGTGGGTTACTCAACCACGGCTTCCATTCGGCCGCGGCGCCTCGGCAACAGGCTTGAGCGCGCCTACTCTTCGTCGTCGTCGATGATCTCGATTTCGATGACGCCCTTCTTGCTCGCCGCGAGGCCGAGCTTGCCGTGCTTGATGGCAAGCGCCTTGTCGCCGAACAGCTTGCGGCGCCAGCCTTTCAGTGCCGGCACGTCCGCATCGTCATCGAGCACCAGCGCATCGATATCGTCGGAGGTGGCGATGATGCGCGAGGCAACACCGTTATCCTCAGCCACCGATTTCAGCAGTACGCGGAGCAGGTCGCCGACGGCGCCCTTGGGCGAGGGACCACGGTGGCGGTCGGGCAGCTTGGGCAGGTCGGATTTCCCCAGCGCTTCGACATCCCTAAGGATCGAGACAATCTCGCCGGCAGCTGAGGAGCGTCCATAGCCGCGCTGCACGGCGCGCAGCTTGTCGAAGCTCTCGGGATTGAGCGGGCGCTGCATCGCCAATTCGATCAGCGCGTCGTCTTTGAGGATGCGGCTGCGCGGCTGGTCGGTATCCTGGGCGCGCTGCTCGCGCCAGGCCGCCAGCGCCTTCAGCGCGGCGACATCGCGCGGCTTGGCGAGGCGGGCCTTGAGCCGCTCCCAGGCATGCTCGGGCTGCACCACATAGGTGTGGATCGATTCGAGCACTGCCAGTTCGTCCTCCACCCAGTCCCAGCGGCCGGTATCATCGACCTGCTTGACCAGCGCTGCATAGACGTCACGCAGATGGGTGACGTCGGCGAGGGCGTAGACCTTCTGCTTTTCGGTCAGCGGCCGGGCCGACCAGTCGGTGAAGCGGGAAGATTTGTCGAGTTCGACCTTGGTGATCGAACGGACCAGGTTGTCGTAGCTGACGCTGTCACCGAAGCCGCAAACGGAAGCGGCGACCTGGGTGTCGAAAATGTTGGCGGGCACTTTGCCGGTCAGCTTGACGAAGATTTCGATGTCCTGCCGGGCCGCGTGGAAGACCTTGCGGACCTTGTCGTTGGCGAGGAGCTTGAAGAACGGCGACAAATCGAGGCCGGGGGCGAGCGGATCGATGAGAACCGCTTCGTCGAGGGTTGCCGCCTGCAGCAGGCAGAGCTTCGGCCAGTAGGTTGTTTCGCGCAGGAACTCGGTATCGACCGTCACGAAATCATAACCGGCGGCGCGCTTCGAAAAGGCGGCGAGCACGTCGGTCGAAGTAATGAGCTCCATCAAGACTCTTTCGTCACAAGGCTTACCAATCCTGAATAACAGTGGGACACGCGAATGGCGAGCACAGAGTGGCGAATAAGTCACGGTCTCGCGGCGTGGTCATCTGGGTTCCCGTGCGTTCTCTGCGCTTTCGGTCAGGGCCGCTCAACTTGACAATTGCGCCCTCGCATGCGCTTGTCCGGCCCCGAAATCCGCCTGCCTCAGAGACAAGAGATGAGTGAAATGCACCGCTACCGCACCCACACCTGCGCCGCCCTTCGCCAGGGTGACGTGGGCAATAATGTGCGCCTCAGCGGTTGGGTGCATCGCGTCCGCGATCACGGCGGCCTGCTGTTCATCGACCTGCGCGACCATTATGGGCTGACCCAGCTGGTGATCGATCCCGATTCCAAGGCGTTCAAGCTGGCCGAGACGGTGCGCTCCGAGTGGGTGATCCGGGTTGATGGCGAGGTGAAGCAGCGTACGCCCGAAACGGTCAACGGCAAGCAGCCGACCGGCCAGGTCGAAGTGTTCATCCGCGAGCTCGAAGTGCTGAGTGAAGCCACCGAGCTGCCGCTGCCGGTGTTCGCCGAGCCGGATTATCCGGAAGACATCCGCCTAAAATACCGCTTCCTCGACCTGCGCCGCGAGACGCTGCATGCCAACATCGTCAAGCGCACCAAGGTGATCTCGTCGATGCGCCGCCGCATGGGCGATATCGGCTTTGCCGAGTACTCGACGCCGATCCTTACCGCGTCGTCGCCCGAAGGCGCCCGCGACTTCCTGGTGCCGAGCCGCATCCATCCTGGCAAGTTCTTCGCCCTGCCGCAGGCACCGCAGCAGTATAAGCAGCTGCTGATGGTGGCCGGTTTCGACCGCTACTTCCAGATCGCGCCGTGCTTCCGCGACGAGGACCCGCGCGCCGACCGCCTGCCGGGCGAGTTCTACCAGCTCGACCTCGAGATGAGCTTCGTTACCCAGGAAGAAATCTGGGACACCATGCAGCCGGTCATCACCGGGCTGTTCGAGGAGTTCGCCGACGGGAAGCCCGTGACGACGGAATGGCCGCGCATCCCCTATGACACGGCGATCCGCAAGTACGGCTCGGACAAGCCCGACCTGCGCAACCCGATCGAAATGCAGGACGTCACCGAGCACTTCCGCGGCTCGGGCTTCGGTGTGTTCGCCAACCAGATCGCCAGCGACGCCAAGGTAGAAGTCTGGGCCATTCCGGCGAGGACCGGCGGCAGCCGCGCCTTCTGCGATCGCATGAACGCCTGGGCCCAGGGGCAGGGTCAGCCGGGCCTCGGCTACATCTTCTTCAAGGACGGGGCAGGCTCGGGCCCGGTGGCCAAGAACATCGGCGAAGAGCGCACCGCGGCGATCCGCACCCAGCTCGGCCTCGCCGACGGCGACGCGGTGTTCTTCGTGCTCGGCCGCCCGGACAAGATGTACAAGTTCGCCGGCGAAGCGCGGGTGAAGATCGGTCTCGACCTCAACCTCACCCAGCTCGACCAGTTCAAGCTGTGCTGGATCGTCGACTTCCCGTTCTACGAGTGGAGCGAGGAAGAAAAGCGCCTCGACTTCGCGCACAATCCGTTCTCAATGCCGCGGGGCGGCATCGACGCGCTGAACACCGAGGACCCGCTGAGCATCAAGGCGTTCCAGTACGATGCGGTGTGCAACGGCTTTGAGATCGCCTCGGGTTCGATCCGTAACCAGCTGCCCGAGACCATGGTCAAGGCGTTCGAGCTGACCGGCAAGTCGCGCACCGAGGTCGAGGAGCAGTTCGGCGGCCTCTATCGCGCCTTCCAGTACGGTGCCCCGCCGCATGGCGGAGCCGCCTTCGGCATCGACCGCATCGTCATGCTGATCTGCGGTGCGCAGAACCTGCGCGAGATCACGCTGTTCCCGATGAACCAGCAGGCCGAAGATCTGCTGATGGGCGCTCCGAGCCCGGCCGAGCCCAAGCAGCTGCGCGAGCTGCACGTGCGGGTGATCGCCGACACCAAGTGAGTGGGGCGCCTTCGGGCGCCCTTTCCGTTTCCGAGGAAGCGGCGGGAGTATGAACGCAGGTTCGCGTAGTCGTTCCGATGTCCGTCCCAACCACCGGGGTCATTCCCGCGAAAGCGGGAACCTCCATTCGCGATGGCGGCTATCAATCACCGGCGTCCCATTCCGGCACGGTCGGTTAATCACCGTTAACACTCTCTTAAAGTCCGCCCGCTAGGCATTTGTTGCCTATCTCCGTCGGGGGCGGATTCGCTTGAAGTCCAAGTATGCCCATGTGCTGATGCTACTCGCGGCCTTTGCCGCGTTCCTGCCGGTCATGGCCGTGGATTTCGTGCTCGATTCCTACGTGCGGGTGCGTGAGCGGGTGCTGCTGCAGCAATCGGTGGATGCGGTCGCAAGCCGGGTGCAGGCGACCGCCTATGACGCGATCTCGTCGTTGCGCCGCATCCTCGCCGAGAGTCCCTCGCTCTGCACCCCCAGCTTCATCGCCAACGTGCATCGGCAGATGGAGCTGAGCCTCTATCTGAAGCAGGTGCTGGTCGAGAATGCCGACGGGGTGCAGTACTGCGACGCACTCGGCAAGGACGTGAAATACTCGCCGCTGTCGCGCCCGCTGTCGGTGCCCAACCAGACCGAGACCATCGAGGTAGCGAAGTACGCCGACCTCCGAATCCCCGCGCTGAAGGTGACGCAAGCGTTTGGCACGACGCGAAAGGTATCGGCCTTCGTGCCGATTCTGGCGGCCGAGCCGGACAGCCTGTTGAACGGGTTGAGGCCGACCTCGATGATGCGGGTGTCGCTGACTGACGGCGCTGAGATCGTCACTGTCGGCGACCCCAAGGCCTATGATAACCGCGGCGATATCGAGTTCGTCACGGCCGAGAGCTTTGCCGGCGAACTGCCGATCCGAGTGACGGCGGCGGTGCCGTTCGCCATGGTACGAGCCGATTACGGCGATCTCGACGCAAGCTTCACCGTGGTGGCGGCGCTGATGTGCGGAGCGTTCCTGATCCTCGCGCTGCAATATGTACGCCGGTCCGACCTGCCGGCCTTCGACCTCGAGCGGGCGATCGCTGCAGGGGAGTTGAAGCCCTACTACCAGCCGGTGATCAACTTGAGGACCGGTGCGCTCGCCGGCTGTGAGGTGCTGTGCCGGTGGGAGAAAAAGAGCGGCGAAGTGGTGCCGCCCGGCGCCTTCATCGACTATGCGGAGGTGACGGGGCTGGCGCTGCCGATGACGGTCAGTCTGATGCAGCAGGTGAAAGCCGACCTGAGCGCGCTTTGTGGGGACATGCCGGAACTGAAGATCTCGATCAACCTGTTCGAGGGGCATTTCCGCGACGGCACGGTCGTCGACGACGTCCACACCATCTTTTCCAACTCGGCGATCAGCTTCCGGCAACTGGTGTTCGAGATCACCGAGCGGAAGCCGCTCGAGAAAATGGCACAGGCGCAGAGTGTCATCGCCGGGCTGCACGCGCTGGGCTGCAAGCTGGCGATGGTCGACGCCGGCACCGGCCACTCGAACCTCGCGTACCTGCAGACGCTCGGCGTCGACGTGGTGAAGATCGACCGCGTGTTCGTCGACATGATCAAGCCCGAGGGCGCGCCGGTGCCGGTGCTCGACGGGTTAATCGCCATGGCGCGCGACCTCGGCACCGAGATCGTTGCCGAGGGCGTCGAGACCGAAGCCCAGGCGCTGTACCTGAGGGCGCGTGGCGTGGTGCAGGCGCAGGGCTACCTCTTTGCTCCGGCGCTCAAGGCTGGCGCCTTCCGCGACCTGGCACGGGCTCTGAATGCCCCGGTGGTGCTGCCGGGGCTGGTGCAGGTGAGCGCGGCTTAGCCGAAGGTCCGGCGCAAGCTGACCCCCACCCTTAATCCCTCCCCGCAAGGGGGAGGGAGACGCCGACACCGGCATCAGTGTTTTGGTCGCCCTCCCCCTTGCGGGGAGGGGACAGGGGTGGGGGTCCACAGCCACCGGGCGAGGAAACTCCTTCCCGTCAGTTTCCCGCTATCCCCGCCTTTTCATCGCCCTCGATTAGTGGCACTCACTCCTGAGTTTCCGGGAGGGTGTTTATGTCTGCCGACGTGACCGAACAGAAGAAAGCGCTGCGTGAAGCGGCGCTGCATTTCCACCAGTTCCCCAAGCCCGGAAAGCTTGAGATTCAGGCGACCAAGCCGCTCGGCAACCAGCGCGACCTGTCTCTGGCCTATTCCCCCGGTGTCGCCGCGCCCTGCGAGGAAATTGCCGCCGATCCCGAGGCGGTGACCAAGTACACTTCGCGCGGCAACCTCGTCGCAGTGATCTCGAATGGCACCGCCGTGCTCGGGCTCGGCAATATCGGTGCGCTGGCCAGTAAGCCGGTGATGGAGGGCAAGGCGGTGCTCTTCAAGAAATTCGCCGGCATCGACGTGTTCGATATCGAGATCGACGAGACCGACCCGCAGAAATTCATCGAGGTGGTGCGCCCGCTGGAACCGACCTTTGGCGGCATCAACCTCGAGGACATCAAGGCGCCCGAGTGCTTCGCCATCGAGGAAGCGCTGCGCGAGCGCATGAAGATCCCGGTGTTCCACGACGATCAGCACGGCACGGCGATCATCGTCGGCGCCGCGGTGCTGAATGGGCTGGAGCTCAGCGGCAAGAAGATCGAGGAGGTGAAGATCTGCACCTCCGGGGCAGGGGCGGCGGCCATCGCCTGCCTCAACATCCTCGTCGCGTTGGGTGCAAAGCTCGAGAACATCTGGGTGGCCGACAAGGACGGGCTGCTCACCGACAAGCGAGACGACGTCAACGACAAGTGGCGCGGCCGCTTCTGCCGGCAGTCGAACGCCACGACGCTGGCCGAGGTGATCGACGGCGCCGACATCTTCCTCGGCCTGTCGGCGGCCGGCGCGCTGAAGCCAGAGATGCTGCAGAAAATGGGGCCGAACCCGCTGATCTTGGCGCTGGCCAACCCGAACCCCGAGATCATGCCCGAGGTGGCGAAGGAAATCCGCCCCGACGCCATGGTGTGCACCGGGCGCTCGGACTATCCCAATCAGGTCAACAACGTCCTCTGCTTCCCCTTCATCTTCCGCGGCGCGCTCGACGTCGGCGCCACCACCATCAACGAGGAAATGAAGCTCGCGGCGGCGCAGGCGATCGCCAAGCTGGCGCATGACCCCGGGCTGGAAGTGTCGCCCTCCGGCCAGCCTGCGGTCTACGGACCCGAGCACATCATCCCGAACCCGTTCGACCAGCGGCTGATCCTCCGCATTGCGCCGGCAGTGGCGCGGGCGGCAATGGAGTCGGGCGTCGCCAAGCGCCCGATCACCGATTTCCAAGCCTATCACGACAGCCTCAACCGCTTCGTCTTCCGCTCCGGCCTGGTGATGAAGCCGGTGATCGACAAGGTGATCGGCCAGCAGAAGCGCATCGCCTTTGCCGACGGCGAAGACGAGCGCGTGCTGCGCGCCGCGCAGGTGATGATCGAAGACCGCATGGCGCTGCCGATCCTGATCGGCCGCCCGCAGGTGATCGAAAGCCGGCTGCAGCGCTTCGGGCTGACCATCAAGCCGGGCCGCGATTTCGAGGTGGTGAACCCCGAGGATGACCCGCGCTATCGTGATTATGTCGAGCTGTTCCACTCGCTGGTCGGCCGCAACGGCGTGACCCCTGATATCGCCAAGACGATCGTTCGCACCAACACCACGGTGATTGCGGCGCTGTCAGTGAAGCGCGGCGACGCCGATGCCATGCTCTGCGGCTTCCAGGGCCGCTTCATCAAGCACGTGCGCGACATCCGCTCGATCATCGGGCTGCAGGATGGCGTGAAGGACGTCTCGGCGCTGTCGATGCTGATCATGCCGCGCGGCGTGTTCTTCCTCGCCGACACCTACGTCAACATGGACCCGACCCCGGATGAGCTGGTGGCCATTGCCCTCCAGGCGCGCGACCATCTCAAGCGCTTCAACATCGAGGCCAAGGCGGCGCTGCTCAGTTACTCGAACTTCGGTTCGCGCGACGGCGACACTGCCTACAAGATGCGTGAGGCCTACCAGAAGCTGAAAGCCGTGGCCCCCGAGATGATCATCGAGGGCGAAATGCAGGGTGACCTGGCGCTCAACGATGAGCTGCGCAGCCGCTACATCCCGGAATCGGTGCTGAAGGGCGAAGCGAACCTCTTGCTGTTCCCCAACCTCGACAGCGCCAACCTGTCGATGACGCTGCTCAAGGAAATGAACAACGCGCTGGCCGTCGGTCCGATCCTGATGGGGCCGCGGGCACCGGCCCATATTCTTGCCCCCTCGACCACCAGCCGCGGAATCGTCAATATGACGGCAATTGCCGCCAGCGAAGCGGTAGCGTTGGGGGAGAGGACCTGATGATCCGGCATACTGTCGTATTCAATTTGAAGCACGCCCACGGTTCATTGATGGAGAAGGCGTTTCTGCGTGACGCGCTGGTGCTGAAGGAAATCCCGGGCGTAAAGAAATTCGAGCAGCTGCGACAGACCTCGAAGAAGAACGACTACGAGTTCGGCTTCTCCATGGAGTTCGCCGACCAGGCTGCCTACACCGCCTACAACGAGCACCCCAAGCACGTGAAGTTCGTGAAAGAGCGCTGGGACCGCGAAGTCGAGAAGTTCCTGGAGATCGACTACGAGCCGGTGTGAGGTGCTGGAGCCTAGGCGAGTTCAGGCGGTAGATCACTTTGCTTTGAGAGCGGCACCATAAATGACGGGGTGCCGTATTGCCCCATCTGAATTAGGTACCCCTCGCCCCGAAGAAACATGATGTGAAGCCAAAGCCATTCTCTGAGTCTGCGTAAGTCCTCCTCAAGCGTGTCGGTCTCTGCGGCCAAGCTGGCAGCGGTCGTCCGCTCAGGATGCCGTTCATGTACGAGGCCGCTAGCTCTAGAGAACATCTGCTTCAGTTCGGTGGAGTCGATGTCGTATCCAGCGGCAGCGCCGGCGCCACCCTCAAGCACCATCTTGTAGCCCTCCACCGGCTTGACTAGGCGTTGAGCTGCTGGAAGATGCAACAACCGCTTCTTCTCGAGCCAGGTGAGTAACTGATCTGCGTCTTTGGTTCGCAAGGCAGCCAGGCCTTGTCCGTTTCGAGCTTCAACACCGCTTAGGGCGGCAAATGTGACTCCCTCAACCACCTTGCGAACTTGCAGTGCCAGTCGCTCTGCTCTGAAAAGCGGGTGCTCGTCGGGTGACACTGCCGCGCCCAAAAGAAGGCGCGCGCGGATGACTCTCATCAACTCGAGATAGGCAATGTCGGGCGCCACCTCGTGCTCGTCCTTTACTGGAACGCCGTCTCGGCAAAACTCCTGAGCTTGCGCGAATGCAGCCGCTCCGGCGGCTGATCGCGCAGAATCTCCATGGCCCTCAGGCCGATCTGGAAGTGGCGGTTCACCTGGGTACGGTAGAAATCCGAGGCCATGCCGGGGAGTTTCAGTTCGCCGTGCAGTGGCTTGTCCGAAACGCACAGCAGCGTGCCGTAGGGGACACGGAAGCGGAAGCCGTTGGCGGCGATGGTGGCCGATTCCATGTCGAGGGCGACGGCGCGGGACTGCGACAGCTGCCGGGTGATCGAGGCCTGGTCGCGCAGCTCCCAGTTGCGGTTGTCGAAGGTGGCCACCGTGCCGGTGCGCATGATCCGCTTGGTCTCGATGCCTTCGAGATGGGTGATCTCGGCCACTGCCTTTTCGAGCGCCACCTGCACTTCGGCGAGCGCCGGGATCGGCACCGTCACCGGCAGGTCGGCGTCGAGCACATGGTCTTCGCGGAGGTAGGCGTGGGCCAGCACGTAGTCGCCCAGCTCCTGCGAGTTGCGGAGGCCCGCGCAGTGGCCGAGCATGATCCAGGCATGCGGCCGCAGCACCGCGATGTGGTCGGTGATGGTCTTGGCGTTGGAGGGCCCGACGCCGATGTTGACGATGGTGATGCCGCGGTTGCGCGGCATGGTCAGGTGCAGCGCCGGCATCTGCGGGGTACGCGTGGCCCGCAGCCCCGACGTGCCGCCGCCGAGGCGCTGGTTCAAGGTGGCGAAGCCGCCGGGTTCGACGAAGCTGTCATATTCCGGGTGACCCTCCTGCATGTAGCGTTCGGCCACGCGGGCGAACTCATCCATGTAGAAGCCGTAGTTCGTGAAGATCACGAAGTTCTGGAAATGCTCGGCTTCGGTGCCGGTGTAGTGGCTGAGCCGCTGCAGCGAATAGTCGACCCGCGGCGCGGTGAAATGTGCCAGCGGATAGGGGCCGCCGGGCGGCGGCACGAACGTGCCGTTGGCGATCTCGTCGTCGGTGTCCTGCAGGTCCGGCACGTCGAACAGGTCGCGCAGCGGGATCGGCAGGGCGTTGATCGCCTCGCCATCGATCCGCTCGGTCGAGGGAATGGCGAAATGCAGCGGAATGCGGGTCGAGGATTCGCCGACCTCGATGGCGCCGCCATGGTTCCTGAGGATCACCTCGAACTGCTCGATCAGGTAGTTCTTGAACAGGTCGGGCGCGGTGATCGTGGTGCGATAGATGCCCGGCGTGTGGAGGTACCCATAGGGGAGGGTGCTGTCGGTCTTGCCGTAGCTGCGCGAGGTGACCTGCACTTCCGGATAGAACGCCCGCACCCGGCCTTTGGGGACGCGCCCGCGCGTCAGGCCGAGCAACTGCTCGCGGATGAAGCCGGTATTGCGGTGGTAGATCTCGGCGACATAAGCCCAGGCGGCGTGCGGATCGGTGAACGCCTTCTGCGGCAGGCCCGGCGGAGTGATGGTGTCCATGTTCTTCTCGTTGGCAAGACGATGCTCGGCACCGCTTTGCAGCCCATCCTTAGGAGTTTCGGGGCGCTTCGGCAATCGGCGCACCTTACGAGCTGTTCATGTTCTTCACCTTCCGGTGAAGGCACTTTTCATGCCGCAAAGCACACCCATCTTAGAGTGGAGTTCATCGGACTACTGCAAACGACCCATGCACCGGTGAACGCAGGAGAAGTTGCCCGCCGCTGCCCCCAAGCCCTCAACAGTGCGGCCGGCGCTTCTCAGGGCCACGAACCAGAGATGGTTCGTGGCCCTCTTATTTTGTGCCGATGACGGCGCGATGTCAGAAGACACGCGGGCGATGTCAGTCCATGCGACGGGCCGTGATCTGCATCGGACGCTCGCTCGAAACCGACGGCGTATAGGTGCAGCGCAGCGTCTGCAGCACCGGCAGGTCGGGAACGATGATCCGAGCGAGGAAGGCCGGCAGCAGGTTGCCGCCGCGGCAGGTCATGCGATCGGCGCTCCAGGCGACGCCATTGCCGCACGAGGTGCGCTTGAGCTGAATGTTGATGTCACGGCCACGGGCGTTCCAGGTCAGGCGACCGTCGCACCGCACGCCGCCGCCACGCACCGTGTAAGTGCCGCGCTGCTCGAGGCAGAACGTCATGCGATAGGGACCGTAGAGGCGCTGCTGCACCTGGTAGCAGCCGGTAAACAGGGCGCCGCCGGGCACGTCGGGCACGATCACCCGTGTTTCCATGTCCTGCGCGTAAGTCGGGGTGAAGCTGGCAAGTATGATGATGAGGCCGGCGACCACGCCGGCAAGATACCGAACGACGCTCATGAGGCTTTCTCCAATGCGCTGCCGGAGGTCGGCAGCGTCCGCGGTTGCGAGGCTAACACCTTGAAACGGAGGACAATATGACCGACGCGCTCACATTGCTTCAATGCTTACCGAAGGGTTCGCATATCTGCGCGTAGTCCTCGCCGGCCAATGCTGGCTAGTTCGGCAAGGCAATGTCCTCGGGCTCGGAACGGTCGAATACCCGGATCGGGTTCACCTCACCGTAATAGGAAGCATCGACGTCATAGCTGACCAATCGGTACTCGCCGTCGGCCAGCGTCCACACGCCGATACTCGAGGCATCACCGATGCCGCGCCAGTAAGCCGTGGCGGCAATGGTTCCCGATTTGTCATCGACGTCGGCATTGGTGACGAGAAAGCTGGCGGTCATTCCGGTGAGCTCGAGCTTGATCAGCTTGCCGTCGCCATCGCCGGCGGCTTCGTCGTAGCTCGGCTTAGTGCTGGGCGATGCAAGGCTCAGCGGCTGCAGCCCGTCGATCTCGTCCCAGCCATAGAACACCGAGCTGAAATTGTAGGCGCCGCCATTGCAGTTGAACTGATAGAGACGAAATTTGTGCGCCGGCGCTCCGGGTTCGTCGTAGCTGCCCTGGTACGCAAGGTCGAACACCCGCGGTTCGGTACCTCCATAACCGCCGTCGATTGCCGCATTGCAGGGCTCGGTAAAGGCGAGGGTGAACAGCCGGCGGACGAGCGCAGTGTCGGGCGGGTTTTCGGTGCCCGTACTGAGTTCGGTGGTCGGCACGAAGTCGTCATAGCTCCCGGTTCCTGCGTCGGCCTGGGCGAAGGCTGTAGACGTCACGGTCAGGGCGGCGAGTATGGTCATCAGACGGCGCATGTCGGCCTCCATTTGTGCGCCGGACTATGTCAGCGGTCGCGCGGCGAGGCGAGTGGGCGTCACAAAATCGCTTCCGGCCTCAGCGGCTTGTCGCTATGTTTCGCCCGGCACGCGAGGAGGGATTATGCGTCTGCCGGTTTCAACCTCTGCACTGCTGCTTGCGCTGCTCGCCGCGGGCCCATCCTTGGCGGCCGAGATGATCGATTCGGTGTTTCAGGTCACCTTCCGCTATGCCGGCGAAGACGAGGTCCTGAACGATACGGTCGTGCCCCTGCTGCCGGGAAACGCCTGCTACAACTGGTATGTGCGGCTGGCTGAGGGCACTGCGCCCAAAACCGCCACCGAAACCCTGAGCCTGCCGATGCCGCTTGAGGATTGGGGCACCCTCGCCACCGATCCCGATGACGGCATCGATATTTCTGCCGACGCCAAGGTGGCGACGCGCACCTTTATGCCCGAACTCGATGGGGAGGGCTGGTTCAGCCACAGCTGGTGCGTTGCGCCGGGCGATCCGGTCGGCGCCCACTCGATTGCTATCGCCGTGGATGGCGATAAACTGGTTACCTATGACTTCCAGGTGGTCCTGCCCGAGGACTATTACTGGCCTTCCATCGTCCAGCCCACGCCCCGCGAGCGTAGCGTCGACCACAGCTGGTGATCATCTGCCTACCAACCCCTGAGGACTACTTATGTCGCTTTCCATGTACGCGATCACCGTTCCGGTGTTCACGCGCTACCTGAACAACCTCGACGCCATCCTGGTGAAGGCAGAGGTCAACGCCGCCGAGCGCAAGATCAAGCCGGAGGTGCTGGTGTCGGCGCGGCTGGCGCCCGACATGCACCCGCTGTCATTCCAGGTGCAGTCGACCACCGACCGCATCAAGTTCACGCTGGCGCGGCTGACCGGCCGCACCCCGCCGAGCTGGGAAGACAATGAGGCGACGCTGGCGGACCTGCGCGCTCGCGTGAAGAAGGCACTCGAGTTCGTCGCGAGCTTCTCTGAGGCCGATCTCGCCGGCAGTGAGGGCAAGACGCTGACGCTGAAGGTGCGCGGCGAGGACACTCAGGTTCCGGCGATCGAGCATGTGACGCTCAATGCGGTGCCGCAAATCTTCTTCCACATCACCTCCGCCTACGCGATCCTGCGCCACAACGGCGTGCCGATCGGCAAGCGCGATTTCACCGGCGGCTGAGGTAGGGAATAGGCAGTCGGCAGTACCGGGTTTCGTTCCGTGCGACTGCCGACTGCCGATCTCAGGAGTAACGCTCTTCCTTCCACGGGTCGGCGTGGTTGTGATAGCCGCGCACCTCCCAGAAGCCGCGGTGGTCGCGCTCGGCGAACTCGATGCGCTTGAGCCATTTCGGGCTCTTCCAGAAATAGAGGTGCGGGACCACCAGCCGCACCGGGCCGCCATGGTCGCGACTGAGCGGCTCGTTCTCCCAGGTATGGGCGATCAGCGCGTCCCCGGAGGCGAAGTCCTCGATCGCCATGTTGGTGGTGTAGCCGTCGTTCGAGGTGAACAGCACGAAGCGCGCCTCCGGCTTCACTCCAACCGCATCCATCAACTGGTGGGTGGTGACGCCCTTCCAGTGGTTGTCGTAGCGCGACCAACTGGTGACGCAGTGGATATCGCTGAGCTTGTCGGCCTGCGGCTGCGCCATCAAATCGTCGAATGACCAGGTTTGTGGGCGCTCGACCTGACCGGCGATATCGAGGCGCCAGACCTCCTTGGCGACGTTCGGGGTTTGCCCGAGGTCGAGGATGGGCCAGTTCTTCACCAGATGCTGACCCGGCGGCAGGCGGGCATCTTCGGGCCGCGACAGCTGCCCGGTGAGAAATTTGCCGAGTTCGGCCCAACGCGACTTGGTTTTGGTGAGCTTGCTGTCTTCGGGGAGATCGTCGTCGCTGGACATGCTGGCCTCTCTGTTCTCGCTAAAAGCTTGGCCGACCGGTGCGGCAAGTCAATGGACATTCCTGCGCTTAGCAGCCCCGCACCGCCCTCATGTCCAATTATGGCCGCCTTACCCATTGTGAGGCCCGGCAATGGTCCCCATGTTTTCCGGGATCGTTCAACATTGGAGAGTGAAGATGCTGAACCCCGAAGACCGCCGCGCCATCGAAGGCCTGTTCGATCGGCTTGCCGATGTCGAGCGCAAGAACCCTCAGCGCGACCCCGAGGCACAGGACCTGATCGATCGCGAGATCGTCCGGCAGCCGGGTGCGCCCTACTACATGGCACAGACCATTCTGGTGCAGCAGCACGCCCTGGAGGTCGCTGAGCGGCGTATTCAGGAGCTTGAACGCGAGGTCGAGGAAAAAGGCCGCGGCGGCATGTTCGGTGGCCTGTTCGACGATGGTCGTGGCCGCCAGAACCGCTACGACGACAACCAGCAGGTGCAGCGCAGCCGCAGCCCCTGGGATCGCCAGGACGATCCGGCCGACACCCGCTATCAGCGCGGCCAGGTGGGGCAGGGCGGTGGGTTCCTTGCCGGCGCAGCGCAGACCGCGCTTGGCGTCGCCGGCGGTGTGCTGCTCGGCAGCGCCATCGGTTCGCTGTTCGGCGCCGGCGGCGCGCATGCCGCCGAGAGTTCGGCCAACGACCAGCCCGCCACCGACGCCGGTAACGACAATGTCAACGACCAGGATCAGGGCGCAGCCCAGGACAGCGGCGATCAGTCCGGCGGGGATTGGGGCGATTTCGGTGGTGGCGATGGCGGCGGCTTCGACATGGGCGGGGATTTCTGACGCAGCCCCATGGGGTTGCCGCATTGGGGAATCGTTGGGCATGATCGCGGCCGATGACAGAACCGCATGTTGAGATCGACCTATCGAAGGTAGACAAGGCCGAGGGAGCGGATCGCCTCTCGGCCATCCTGATGGCAATTGCGACGGCGGAGGACCGGGACCGGATCTCCATCGGCGATCTCCTCGAAGCGCTGAAACGTCGCGCGCTCGGCGCGCTGATGTTCATCTTCGCCATCATCACTGCTCTGCCGATGCCGCCCGGCGTCTCGGCGGTCGTTGGCGCACCGCTGGTGTTTCTCACCGCCCAACTGATGCTGGGGATGAACGCCTGGTTGCCGCGCATCATCACAGATCGGTCGCTGAGCCGCGTCGATTTCCACCGTGTGATGAAAGCGGCCTCGCCTTGGCTGGCCCGCGCCGAAGGCATCATGAAGCCGCGCTTCGAGTTTCTGGCGAAGCGCCCGGCGGTCTATTTCGCGGGCTTCGTGGCCTTCGTCATGGCGCTGCTGGTGCTGCTGCCGATCCCGGGCGCCAACATGGCCCCGTCGATCGCCATCTGCATCATCGCCCTTGGCCTGCTCGAGCGCGACGGCATCTGGATCGTGCTTGGCGCCCTGGTGGGGATCGTCTCGACGATAGTAGTGGGCGGCATCTACTGGGTGCTGATCAGCTGGACGGTCGGCGTCGTGCTCAGCTTCTTCGGGCTGGGCGCGCCGCCGCCTGTGCCGGCTGTTTAGAGCGTTTCATCTTCGAGATGCAGCAGTAGGCGCCATCCGGCGAGGCACACTGTCTCAGCCTATCACCGAGCGCAACCCAAGGGTGAAATGCTCAAGGGCGCTCACCAGTAAGCCAGCGCCGAGAACGGATCGTTGGTGAAGGTTCCGGCTTTGCGCTTCTCGTAGAAATTGTTCCCGCCCGCTTCCAGCACGTAGAACATGTTGTTGTACGAGAAGCGGTAGCCGGCGGTGTGGAAGTGCTTCACGTCGCGCGACAGCGTCGGATGGCGGGCGCCGCGCAGCACCCGGTCGGCAACGCTGTAGGCGAGCGCGGCGGAGCGCTTCTCGGTCATCTTCTTGTTCAGCACGCCCGGGGCGAACTGGTTTTTCTGCCCGACGACACCACAGACCGACTGGGGGTAGCGCTTGTCAGCGACGCGGTTCATCACCACCGTGCCGACGGCCAGCATGCCGTCTTCGCTCGAGCGGTTGGATTCGAAGTACATGGCGCGCGCCAGGCAATCGCGCGAGGAAAGACCGCCAAGAGAGAAAGTGGCGCAGCCGGCGACGAGGCTCAACAGCATCGGCGCCGCGAACAGCAGCTTGAGTGACCCTGCCAACGATGACTCCAGAACGCAAACACAACTAAGGAGCCGGGCTGACGCTGCCCGTGCTCCCTAGAATGCACGTAGTGGAGTTAAGAGTGCGTTGAGGATATCAGCGCCGGCGGCTGCCCGATGCCATCACCAGGCTGACGAGGCAGGCGAGCCCGACCAGCGCTGCCATGGTGGGCGCCGGATCGCGGCGCACCGCCTTGCCGGCCCTCCACGCCTGCTTGCCGAGCACCCGTGCCGCGACGGCACCCTGATGCATCGCGCCATCCGCGAGGTCGTGAGCGAAGTGGCCGACATCGTGCCGGGCGCCGGCGCTGTAGCGACTGAGCGCATCGGACAGGTGGCTCGCATCCCGCGCCAGGCTGGAGAATTGGCGGCCGAAGCGTTCCTGGGCATCGTCGGTGAAGTGGGACAGGTCGAAACCGCGGGAATGGGCCATGGCTGAAGCTCCTCAATGTGTGAGATGCTAACGCGACAGCGGCTTTCGGGGTTCCGGAAACTGGGCGAGGGCAGGGCTACCAGTCGGTAGCGTCGTCCTGCCCTCTACTTAAGCTCGATAAACTTGAGCGCAATCCGTTAACGAATAGTTAACGTGCGCCGGCCGGAACCACTGCACGCCGGTAGAGGTGCCACGTGGCGTGGCCGAGCACCGGCACCACGATACTGAGCCCGACCAGCAGCGGAATCGTGCCGATGACCAGGAGCGCGGCAACGATGAAGCCCCAGGCCGCGATCTGCAGCGGGTTCTTCAGCGTCACCCGCAGCGAGGTCTGCACGGCGATGGCGGTGCCGAGGTCGCGATCGAGCAGCAGCGGGATCGAAACCACCATGGTCGCGAGCACGAAGGCCGCGAACACGAAGCCGATCAGGTTGCCCCAGATCATCAGCTGCTGGCCCGCCGATGTGGTGAGCACCTCGTTGACGAAAGCCATCAGTGTCGGCGGCGACCCCGGGCCGAAGAAGGTCTCGTAGATGAACTGCGCCGTCATCAGCCAGACGGTGAAGACGATCAGCATCATCACCCCGAGCGCGGCGATCGAGGCGAAGGCCGGGGTCCGGAACACTTCGAACGCGGCGCGCCAATGCGTATCGAGACCCTGCTCCTGTCGCCGGCTCATCTCGTAGATCGGCAGCGCCAGGAAGGGGCCGACCAGCGCAAAGCCGGAAATCAACGGGAACAGCAATGGCCAGGAATTGTTGCCGGAGGTCCAGACCGCCAGCATCGCGCCGACCAGCGGATAGATCAGGCCCAGGAAGGCCAGGTGCGAGGGTCGTTGCCAGAAATCGCGCCAGCCTTCGGCCAGGGCGCCCGTGAGGTCGTCGAAGCCGATGCGGCGGATCTCGGGAACATCGAGCCGTTCCGCATTGGTGAGCACGTGAAAGCCGACCATCTCCATCCTCCTCGAAATGGGGAGCCAGGACGGTCGCCGCTTGGCGTGTGCTACGCCCGGCGGTAACCGCCACTGCGTCTCGAACACCATCCTAGCCCGGTTTTTCGATCCTGTCGAAGTAAGCCTTTCGTGTGCTGCGGTGGACGAACCCTCGATTTCAAGGTCCTGAACCGGACAAAAAGCGACCGTCGCCGGTTTGATGCGCGGGCTCCGATGCCCAAATGCATTGCCACCACAGGGAAAAAGGGGACCACGATGACAGGCAAGGAAGGTGCGAGGCTGCACCGGCAGTTCGACAGGATCGGCCGCGCTGTACCCGCCTCAACCGGCTTTCTCGCGTGGATCCGCAAGCCATCCTCGCGGATCGTCCGCATCCCGCTCGGCATCCTGCTGATTCTGGGCGGCGTGTTCAGCTTCCTGCCGCTGCTTGGCGTCTGGATGCTGCCGCTTGGCCTGTTCCTCCTGGCGCTCGACCTGCCGTTCCTGCAGGGCCCGCTCAACCGGCTGAGCTTCTGGGTGCAGCGCAAGTGGACCAACTGGCAGCGCAGCCGGAAGAACAAGCAGCGCTAGCTACTCGAGCGCTCCGCTGGCGATCGCTGCTTCCAGCAGGTCGACCGCATGCGCCAGCTTCTCGTCGACCACGTGCAGGTAGCGCGTCCAGTCGTCTAGATGGCCCAACTCCTCGTTGCCATCGGAGATACCGCGCAGTGCGATGAGCGGTACCTTGAAGCGCTGGCAAGCCCGCAGCACGGCGTAGGTCTCCATATCCACCATGTCAGCACCGATCCCTTGGTACGCCGCGCCCGACACCACATTGGCGCCGGTCGACAGCGTCGCCTTGGCGATGCCAGGGACGAACGGCCCGAGCGGAATGACCGCCGGTTGGTCGCTGAGCGGCGTCACGCCCCGCTCGAACCCGAGCGGCGAGGCGTCCATGTCGCGATAATCGACCGAAGTCGCCTGGTAGACCCCGGTCTGCTCCAGCTTCGCCGACCCTCCTGAACCCAGTGACACTACCAGCGCCGGAAGTTTGCCTTGGGCGTCGAGCTTGGCGAGCGCGTGCGTGACCACGATCGCCGCTTCCACCGGACCCACACCCGTCATCAGCGGCGTGATGCGCGAGCGCAGGTGCGGGCCGTACTCGTTGTCGAGCGCCATGACATACAGGATGTCGGCCGCGCCGGGCGTGCGGGAAGCAAAGGGCATGAGGACTCGTCCGGATTTTCAGCCTGGAGCCGGAGGCGTAAGCTCGAAAAGCGGCTCATGCAACGGAGGAGAACATGCTTCTGTCCGATCATCGTGCCTACTCGACCATCCCGGCCTCCAACCTCGCCCGGGCCAAGGCCTGGTATCGCGACAAGCTCGGCCTCGAGCCGGCCGAGGAGCTGCCGATCGGCATCGTCTACCGCCTCGCTGACGGCACCGGCTTCCAGCTCTACGAGACCCAGTTCGCCGGCACCGCGCAGAATACCGCCATGGCGTTCAGTTCCAAGGATGTCGCAGCCGACATGCAGATGCTGAGGGCGCGCGGCGTGAAGTTCGAGGAATATGACTTTCCCGGGCTGAAGACTGAGAACGGCATGGCCAAAATGGGCCCGTACCACGGCGCCTGGTTCAAGGATTCCGAGGGCAACATCCTCGCCATCGGCGACGAGCCGAACTGACCGGAGCGCTTTCAGGAGAAAGCCTGTCCCCGCGAAGGCGGGGATTGCAGACTTTTTCCTCCTCGGACTTGATCCGGGGATCGAAAGCGCGACCAACCGGAGAACTGGAGCTTCAGCCGTTCGACGAACGGGTGAAGTTCGGCGTGGACTCCGCATTGACAGGACGCGCGGCGGACAACAGTCTGCCGCGCCATGACGATTGCACCTTCGCCGCCGGCTGACGTGAAGCCGCGCCTCACTGCCGAAATTGACTCCCGGCGCGACGACCTGATCGCCTTGACGCAGGACCTGATCCGCATCCCCACGATCAATCCGCCGGGCAATAACTACCGCGAGATCTGCGACTACCTCGCAAGTCGCTTGAGCAAACGCGGCTATGCCGTTGAATTGGTTCGTGCCGATGGTAAGCCCGGCGACAGCGACAAGTACCCGCGCTGGAATGTGGTGGCGCGTCGTGAGGGCGCCGGGCCGGGCGACACGGTGCACTTCAACTCGCACCATGACGTGGTGGAGGTCGGCCGCGGCTGGACCTTCGACCCCTTCGGTGGCGAACTGAAAGATGGCCGAATCTATGGTCGCGGCACCTGCGACATGAAGGGCGGCCTCGCCGCCTCGATCATCGCCGCCGAGGCGTTTGCCGACGTTGTGCCCGACTATCGCGGCGCCATCGAGATTTCCGGCACCGCTGACGAAGAGACCGGCGGCTTCGGCGGTGTCGCCTATCTTGCCGAGCACGGCTATTTCTCCCCAGCGCGTGTGCAGCACGTCATCATTCCCGAGCCGCTGAACAAGGATCGGATCTGTCTGGGCCACCGTGGTGTCTGGTGGGCCGAGATCGAAACCTTCGGCCGGATCGCCCATGGCTCCATGCCGTTCCTCGGCGACAGCGCCATCCGCCATATGGCCGAGGTGCTGCGGCAGTTCGAGGATGTGCTCTACCCGGCGCTGAGCCAGAAGCGCACCGCCATGCCGGTGGTGCCGCCCGGGGCGCGGCAATCGACCATGAACATCAACTCGATCCACGGCGGACAGGCTGAGCCCGAGGGCGGTTTCACCGGCTTTCCGGCGCCGGTGGTGGCGCATTCGGCCCGCATCGTCATCGATCGTCGCTACCTGATCGAGGAAAGCCCCGTCGCGGTGCGGCAGGAGGTGATCGACCTGCTCGAAAAGCTCAAGGCAGAGCGGCAGGGTTTCAGCTACGAGATCCGCGACCTCTGGACAATTTCGCCGACCATGACCGAGAAGGACGCTCCGGTGGTGCGCTCTGTCGCCAAGGCAATTGCCGAGGTGATCGGCGTGTCGCCGGAATATGTGGTCTCGCCCGGCACTTACGACCAGAAGCACATCGACCGGATCGGCCGGCTGAAGAACTGCATTGCCTATGGCCCCGGCATTCTCGACCTGGCGCACCAGCCGGACGAGTGGGTCGGCGTCGACGACATGCTGGATTCGGCCAAGGTCATGGCGCTGGCGCTGCTCGATTTGTTGGGACCCAAGTCGTGATCGTGCTGTGCCCACGGAGTCATTCCCGCGAAAGCGGGAACCTCTGTTTGCCGCGCTCTCGGCGCGCCCCAGAACGGAGATTCCCGCTTTCGCGGGAATGACCCGGTGAAAGGAGGCATGTACGGTGGTGGCTATCGGAAGAATGTTGTTTCCCGCAAGCTATGCGCTACGCGCAAATCGCGCCGTGCAGCCGGTTCACCTGAAGCCGGAAGCATCCTAGGATCGCCTCAAGACCGCGGGGGTAAGCGGTCGGAAACAGAAGGGATAATCATGCGCAGATCACTGGTCGTGCTGGCTCTCGCCGGCGCATTGGCAATGACCACCGCGATGACGCCGGCATTCGCCCAGGCGCGGACCGACGTGAAGGTCGGCCTCGTGCTCGAGCCGCCCAGCCTTGACCCGACTGCCGAGGCCGCGGCCGCCGTCGACGAAGTGCTCTATTCCAACGTCTTCGAGGGCCTGACCCGCATCATCGCCGACGGCAGTGTCGTGCCGGCGCTGGCGAAATCCTGGGAGATTTCCGAGGATGGCCTGACTTACACCTTCCACCTGGTCGAGGGCGCCAAGTTCCACGACGGCACCGATTTCAACGCCGATGACGTGAAATTCTCGCTCGACCGCATCAATGCCGAGGGCTCGCTGAACGCCCAGAAGGCGCTCTACGCCTCGATCGCCTCGGTGGAGGTGGTCGATCCGGCGACCGTCAAGGTCACGCTGAAACAGCCCGACGGCAACCTGATCTACAACCTCGCCTGGGGCGATGCGGTGATCGTGGCGCCGGAAAGCGCCGACGCCAACAAGACCAACCCGATCGGCACCGGCCCGTTCAGCTTCAAGGACCGGGTCGAGGGCGACAGCATCACGCTCGAAAAGAACCAGGCCTATTGGGGCACCCCGGTGAAGCTCGAAGGCGCGACCTTCAAGTTCATCGCCGATCCGACCGCTGCCTTTGCGGCGCTGCAGGCCGGCGACGTTGACACCTTCCCGAACTTCCCGGCTCCCGAGACCGTCGCACAGTTCCAGAGCGATCCGCGCTTCCGCGTGGTGATCGGCTCGACCGAAGGCGAGACCATCCTGACCATGAACAACGGCAAGGCGCCGCTGGACAACGTCAAGGTCCGCGAAGCCATCGCCCATGCCATTGACCGCCAGGCGATCATCGATGGCGCCATGTTCGGCTACGGCACCCCGATCGGCACCTTCCTGTCGCCGGCCAACCCCGACTATATCGACCTGACCGCGCAGTCGAACTACGACCCGGAAAAGTCGAAGGCACTGCTGGCCGAAGCCGGCGTCACCGATCTGACGCTGTCGCTGAAGCTGCCGCCGGTCGAGGGCTATGCCCGCCGCGGCGGTGAGATCATCGCCAGCCAGCTGGCGGCGGTCGGCATCAAGACCGAAGTGACCAACCTCGAATGGGCGCAGTGGCTCAGCGAAGTGTTCACTGACAAGAACTACGACCTGACCATCATCTCGCACACCGAGCCCAACGATATCGGGATTTTTGCGCGCGACGGGTACTACTTCCAGTACAACAATGCCGACTTCAACAAGCTCATCGCCGACCTCGCCGTGACATCAGACCCGGCCAAGCGCTCGGAGCTGACCAAGGCCGCCGAAAAGAACCTCGCCGACAACTACGCCGTCGGCTTCCTGTTCGAACTGGCCAAGGTCGGGGTCGAGAACGCCAAGCTCAAGGGCATGTGGGAGAACGCGCCCACCCAGGCGACCGACCTCACCGGCGTGTCCTGGGAAGAGTGAGTGCTTGGGAGGCGGGCAATGCCCGCCTCCCACTCTGATGCGTTTGATCACCAGCCCCTCCCACAGCCGCGATGTCATCCCAGCGGAAGCTGGGACCCTACTCACCGCCTGCTCGGCGGGAGAAATGGGTCCCAGCTTTCGCTGGGATGACATCTGTGGGGAAACGGCAATCGTTGCCGACTGCACGAGCGAGGGCGCCAGCTAATGCCTTCCTTCATCCTCGGCCGCCTGGTCTCGCTCATCCTCAGTCTGATCGCTGCTTCGATCGTCATCTTCCTCGTGCTCGAGGTGGTGCCGGGTGATCCGGCGCAGTTCATGCTCGGGCTCAACGCCACGCCTGAGGCGACAGCGGCGCTCCGCACCGCGCTCGGCCTCGATGGGCCGCTGCTCGAGCGCTATTTCACCTGGGTGCTGGGGCTGCTGCATGGCGATTTCGGCATCAGCTACACCTACAAGGTGCCGGTCTCCGGGTTGATCGCCGACCGCATCTGGATTTCGCTCCCGCTGGCTATCTATGCACTGGCGCTGTCGACGCTGATCGCCTTTCCCGTCGGCATTCTCGCCGCCGTCAGGCGTAACTCGGCCACTGATGTCGGCATCATGGGAGCGACGCAGGTCGGCCTTGCGGTGCCGAACTTCTGGTTCGCCATGCTGCTGGTGCTGCTGTTCTCTATCACCCTCAGATGGTTCTCCGCCGGCGGCTTTCCCGGCTGGCAGGATCCGCTCCTGGCGCTGAAGGCACTGACCCTGCCGGCCGTGGCGCTGGCGCTGCCGCAGGCCTCGATCCTGGCGCGCGTCATGCGTTCCTCCCTGCTGGACACCCTGGGTGAGGACTATATCCGCTCGGCTCGCGCCAAGGGCCTGAGCCAGGGGCAGACGCTGTGGCGGCATGCGCTGCGCAACGCGCTGATCCCGGTGCTGACCATCATCGGGCTGCAGTTTTCGTTCCTCCTCGCCGGGGCGATCATCATCGAGAACGTGTTCTTCCTGCCCGGCCTCGGCCGGCTGGTGTTCCAGGGCATCACCTCGCGCGACCTGATCGTGGTGAAATCGGTGGTGATGCTGCTGGTGTTTGCGGTGATCCTCGTCACCTTCCTCGTCGATATCACCTATGCGCTCGTCGACCCGCGCCTCAGGAGGGCGACGCGATGAGCGCTATTGCCGCACCCGCCACCCGCGACAGCCTGCTGAAGGCGGCGCTCCGCTCGCCGAACTTCCTCATCGGTGCGGCGATCACCCTGGTCTTCGTCATAGCGGCGCTGCTCTCGTTCGTCTGGACGCCATACGACTATCTCCTCCAGAACATCCCCAACAAGCTGAAGCCGCCCTCGGCCGAGCATTGGTTCGGCACCGATCATTTCGGCCGCGATATCTTCTCAATGATCATGGTGGGCGCCCGCACCTCGATCGCCGTGGCCTTCATCGCAGTGACGGTCGCCATGGTGATCGGCGTGCCGATCGGCCTTTGGGCCGCGGCGCAGCGTGGCACGCTGCTCGATGACGTGCTGATGCGCGCCAACGACCTGGTGTTCGCCTTCCCGGCGCTGCTGATCGCCATCCTGATCACTGCGGTGTTCGGGCCGGGCGCGATCAACGCCATTATCGCGGTCGGGCTCTACAATATGCCGGTGTTCGCTCGCCTGGCGCGGGCAGGGGCACTGAGCCTGTGGCAGCGCGAATTCATCATGGCGGCGCGGGTTTCGGGGAAGGGCGCGGCGCGGATCTCGTTCGAGCATATCCTGCCCAACATCCTCAACACCCTGGTGGTACAGGCGACCATCCAGTTCGCCCTCGGCATCCTCGCCGAGGCGGCGCTGGCCTATGTCGGGCTCGGCGTACAGCCGCCAACTCCAAGCTGGGGCAAGATGCTGGCCGACAGCCAGACCATGATCAGTCTCGCGCCGCACGTCGCGCTGGTGCCCGGGTTGACCATCGTGCTGATGGTGCTGGGCGTGAACCTGCTCGGTGACGGCCTGCGCGATATCTTCGATCCGCGCCTGAGGCGGAACCGCTGATGGCGCTGCTCGACGTCAAGGACCTGCAGCTGTCGATCGGCAAGTTCCCGATCCTGCGCGATATCGACCTGTCGGTCGATGCGGGAGAAATCCTCGGGGTCATCGGCGAGAGCGGCTCCGGCAAGTCGATGACGGCGCTGAGCGTCATGCAGCTGCTGCCGTTCGGCGCGACGACATCGGGTTCGGTGAAGCTCGATGGCCGCGAAGTCCTGGGGCTGCCGGATGCCGAGATGCGGAGGATCCGCGGCGGCACGGTCGGCATGGTGTTCCAGGAGCCGATGACGGCGCTGAACCCGGTCAAAACCATCGGCGACCAGGTGGCCGAAACTGCCATGGTGCATGGCGGTATGGCGCGACGCGACGCGCTTGAAGTAGCGCGGCAGACCCTCGAACGGGTCGAACTGCCCACCTCGCGCTTCCCACTCGATCGCTACCCGCACGAGCTGAGCGGCGGCCAGCGGCAGCGTGTGGTGATCGCCATGGCCATCGCCATGCGGCCAAAACTGCTGATCGCCGATGAGCCGACCACCGCGCTCGACGTGACCACGCAGGCGGCGATCCTGAAGCTGCTGCAGAAGCTGGTCGATGAAGACGGCATGGGGCTCATGTTCATCACCCACGATCTCGGGGTGATCGCCGGGCTCGCCGATAAGGTGTCGATCATGCGGCAGGGCGAGGTGGTGGAGGCAGGGCCGACCGTCCAGCTGTTCCGCGCCCTGCAGCATCCCTACTCGAAGGCGCTGTTCGAAGCCTCCTCGCATGTCCCGCCACGCATCCCGCCGGCCGTGGTTGGCGGCACCCCCGTGCTGGCCGTGGACAACGTGGTGCGCGAATACCCGCTGCCACGTCGCGGGCTGTTCGAAAAGCGCAAGGTGTTGCGCGCCGTCGACGGCGTGAGCCTCAGGATCGAGAAGGGCGAAAATGTCGGGCTGGTGGGCGAGAGCGGCTGCGGCAAGTCTACGCTGGCCCGCGCCATCATGGCGCTGGAGCCAACCCAGGGCGGTCGCATCGCCATATCAGGCGAGCCGATCGATCCGAAGAAAGGCGCCAGTTTCGCCACGCGCCGGCACCTGCAGGTGGTGTTCCAGGATCCCTATGGCAGCTTCAACCCGCGCCATCGGGTCGATCGGCTGGTCAGCGAGCCGTTCCATCTGCTCGGCTCAGCCGCTCCATCAGGCGCTGAGCGTGACAAGCGCATCGCCCGAGCGCTGGACGAGGTCGGGCTCTCGGCCGCCGATGGCGAGAAATACGTGCACGAATTCTCCGGCGGCCAGCGGCAGCGCATCGCCATTGCCCGGGCGCTGATCATCGAGCCGAGCCTGATCATTCTCGATGAGGCGGTGTCGGCGCTCGACGTCTCGGTGCGAGCCCAGGTGCTGGACCTCCTGGCCGAGCTCTCTGACCGGCTGCAGCTCAGCTACCTGTTCATCTCGCACGACCTTGCCGTGGTCCGCTCCATCACCGACCGGGTGCTGGTGATGCGGGCCGGCAAGATCGTCGAGGAGGGCGCGACTGAGGAAGTGTTCCGGGCGCCAAAGCATCCCTACACGCAGGAGCTGCTGGCGGCGACACCTAACCTCGAGGCCGCGCTTGCCAAGCGCGAGGCCGCGGGCGCATAGCCACGGCCGCGGCAGATACGAGTTTAAGATGACCGACCTCAACCTGTTCTTCGATCCCACCAAGTGCTTCATCGGCGGCCGCTGGATCGCGCCGCAGGGTGGCGACTATCTGCCGATCGAGAACCCCTCGACCGGCGAGACCATCGGCCAGATCGCCCGCGGCAAGGCCGCCGACGTCGATGCGGCAGTCGCGGCTGCGCAGGCGGCGCTGGCCGGCGAGTGGGGGCGGACACCGGCGGCGGAGCGCGGCCGGATCCTCAGCCGCATCGGGCAGAAGGTGCTGGAGCGGGTCGACGACCTGGCGCGCATCGAGGCGCTGGATGTCGGCAAGCCCCTGAAGCAGGCCAGGGCCGATGCGCTGGCGCTGGCGCGCTATCTCGAGTTCTACGGCGGCGCCTGTGACAAGATCCACGGCGAGACCATCCCCTATCTCGATGGCTACACTGTCTACACCCTGCGCGAGCCGCATGGGGTGACAGCGCACATCATCCCCTGGAACTACCCCATGCAGATCATCGGCCGCTCGGTGACCGGTGCCCTGGCGATGGGCAATGCCGCGGTGCTGAAACCGGCGGAGGAGGCTTGCCTCACCGCCATCGCTTTCGCCAAGATCGCCGAGGAGGCCGGGCTGCCAGCCGGCGCGCTGAACGTCGTGCCGGGGCTGGGCGAGGAAGCCGGCGCTGCGCTGACGGCCCATCCGGGCGTCAACCACATCTCGTTCACCGGCTCGGTCGGCGTCGGCAAGCTGATCCAGCACGCGGCGGCCAACAATGTCGTGCCGGTAACGCTGGAGCTGGGCGGCAAGTCACCGCAACTGGTGTTCGAAGATGCCGACCTCGATCGCGCACTGCCCTTCCTGATCAATGCCGGTATCCAGAATGCCGGCCAGACCTGTTCGGCCAGCTCGCGCATCCTGGTGCACCGGTCGATCCATGACGAGGTGCTGCAGCGGATGGCCGGGCGCTACCAGGCGCTGAGGGTCGGGCCGGCCATCGCCGATCTCGATCTCGGCCCGCTGGTGTCGGAGCGGCAGAAGGAGATCGTTGGCGGGTTTCTTACCGACCTCGGCGGCGCCGAGATCGCGGCAGAGGGTACTGTCGTAGGCGACGCGCCGCAGGGTGGACACTACCAGGCGCCGACACTGCTCTCCCGCGTCTCCCCGGACAACCGGCTGGCGCAGGACGAGATCTTCGGCCCGGTCCAGGTGGTGATCCCGTTCGAGGATGAGGCTGAAGCGATAGCCATCGCCAACGGCACGGATTTCGGCCTAGTGGCCGGCGTCTGGACCCGCGATGGCGGGCGGCAGATGCGGATGGCCAAGGCGATCAAAACCGGCCAGGTATTCCTGAACAATTATGGCGCGGGCGGCGGCGTCGAGCTGCCGTTTGGCGGCATCGGCAAGTCCGGCCACGGCCGCGAAAAGGGTTTCGAGGCGCTCTACGGCTTCTCGGTGTTGAAGACAGTGGCCGCATGGCACGGGTGATTTCATGAGACTGGAAGGCAAGGTCGCCATCGTTACCGGCGGCGCATCGGGGTTTGGCGCCGGCATCGTGCGGAAGTTCGCGGCCGAGGGCGCAAAAGTGCTGATCGCCGATATCAACCTCGACGGCGCCGAGGCGCTGGCAAGAGAACTCGGCCAGAAGGCAGGCCATGTCGACGTCAGCAAGGATGCGAGCGTCAATCAGCTGGCGGCGGCGGCGCTGATGGCCTTCGGCAAGGTTGATATCCTCGTCAACAATGCCGGCGTCTCGCACCTGCCGGCGGCGTTGGACGAGATTTCCGAGGCCGATTTCGACCGGGTGTTCAACGTCAACATGAAGTCGGTCTACCTGACCGCGCGGCATCTCGTGCCGCATTTCAAGGCGCGGAAGACCGGCGCGATCCTCAACGTCGCCTCGACCGCCGCCGTGAGCCCACGCCCCAGGCTCAGCTGGTATAATGCGTCGAAGGGCTGGATGGTGACGGCGACCAAATCCATGGCGGTCGAACTGGCGCCGCTGGGTATCAGGGTCAACGCCATCAACCCGGTGGCCGGCGAAACGCCTTTGCTCAAGACCTTCATGGGCGAGGATACGCCCGAGATCCGGGCCAAGTTCCTCTCGACCATCCCACTCGGCCGCTTCTCGACCCCCGAGGACATGGGCAATGCCGCCTGCTTCCTCTGCTCGGACGAAGCCTCGATGATCACCGGCGTGGCGCTGGAGGTTGATGGCGGCCGGGTGATTTAGGCGCGCCCCTCACCCCGTCCCTCTCCCCAGAGGGGCGAAGGGGCGTTGTGGCACTGGCGGTGCAAAGTGCGTCCCCTCGCCCCTCTGGGGAGAGGGTTAGGGTGAGGGGCGCCAAGCGCACGGTCCTGTCACGTCAGCGGAGAAAGCCGTTGATCTCCCGCGCCACCGCCGCGGGGGTTTCCCAATGCAGCGAGTGGGCGGCGTTGGCGATCGGTGCTTGGGTGAAGCGCGGCACCTTGCCGTGCAGTTCCTCGACAGCACCAAACGGCGCCAGCAGATCGAGATCGCCTGAGAGCGCCAGCACCTCGCAGGCGACCATCGAGAGATCGACGATCATGCCGCGATCGATCGCCGCGACCTGTCGGGCGAAATCGCCGGGCGATTGGCGGTGCGGGTAGGTGCTCGACGCCGCTGCTGCTGCGGCGACGTTCGCCTCGTCGGCAAAGAACGGCGTCGAGAACAACCACTGGTAGAGCAACCGGAACCAATCGGGCGCCGGGACCGTGAAGTAGAGCCGCGACAGGTCGCGGAACAGCACTCGTGCCTTCGGGTTGATGGTGCCAGCGCCCATCGTTACCAGTCGGCTGACCCGGGTGGGATGGGTGGCTGCAAGTGCCAGGCCAAGGAAGCCGCCGAGCGAATGTCCGATCACCTCGACCCGCTCGAGCCCGAGGTGGTCGAGCAGCCCCAGGCAATCGGCGACCATCTCGGCGAGTTCGATCGGGCCTTCGACCCGCGTCCGGCCGGAGCCGCGATTATCGATCAGAATCAGCTGCCGGCCGGGCAGCAACGGCAACAGCGGTCCCCAGCTGGCGCCATCGCTCGCCGTGCCCGCAATCAGCAACAGCGGCTTGCCCTCGCCGAGGATTTCGTAGTGCACCGTGGCGGCGCCGTTCTGGAACTCAGGCATGGGGCCATCTCGATTGTTTTTGCTCGGCCGTGGCGTGGACAGGTCTGACGCGAGGTCTATATTTGACCGGTTGGACAAATGGCTGGAGCGTGATCAGGAAAGGTTGCAGACCTTTCCGGTTCGATCTCGCGACAAAACAAGGACCTGGAGCAGGAGTGCGGTTCAAAGAAACGCAATCCTGCCCAGTGCGAGCATGGCACAGGACGCCCTCGGAAATGAAGTGAGCCGCGCCTCCGCGGTGACGCTGCAGGGGATCGACGATTTCGTCACCGGCTTCCTCGGCTACGAGAAGAAGGCTGCCAACATCATTGCCGCAGCCGACGGCGAGCCGGATGCGGTGCTTGCCAACACCTATGCCGGCTTCACCTGGATGTTTCTCGAGGCCGAGGGCGCCAAGGCCATGGCGGGCAAGTACCTGGCGCGAGCGCAGGCTGCCGCCGCCGGCGCCAACGAACGCGAGCGGATGCTGATCGCGCAGCTGGAGCGCTGGATCGCCGACGACATTCCTGCCGTGCAGGCGATTGGCGACGAGATCGTCGCCCGCCATCCGCGCGACCTCACCTCGGTGAAGCTGCACCAGTATTTCAGCTTCAACCGTGGCGATGCCGCCAACATGCTGCGCATCGCCAAGGCGGCGGAGGCGGCGAATGCCGACAACCCGCATATTCACGGCATGCTGGCCTTCGGCTACGAGCAACTGCACGATCTCGAGACGGCCGAGCGCGAGGCGCGGCTGGCGCTGAAACTGAAGACCAAGGAGCCCTGGGCGCAGCATGCGCTGGCGCACGTGATGCTGGGCACCGGGCGCGTCGAGGAGGGCGTGCAGTTCCTTGCCGAGGCGCAGCGGACCTGGGTCGATCTCAACTCCTTCATGTACACCCACAACTGGTGGCACAAGGCGCTGTTCCACATCAGCCAGGGCGACCACGCCGCGGTGTTCGATGCCTATGACAACCATGTCTGGGGCATCGAGCCGGGCTATTCGCAGGACCAGGTGAGCGCCGTGTCGCTGCTGGCTCGTATGGAGGTCGCCGGCATGGATGTCGGCAACCGCTGGGAGGATGTGGCGGACCATATGCGGGGCAGGGGGCGCGACACCATCCAGCCCTTCCTGACGCTGCAATATCTCTATGGGCTGGCGCGAGCCGAGCGCGTCGAAGCCGACGAGCTGATGCGCGCCGTTGAGGAGAAGGCCGCGACCTCGTCGGCTTTCGATCGGGTGGTCTGGTGGGAAGTGGCGCTGCCGGCGGCGCGGGGCGTCCTGGCGCATGCGCGAGGCGACTACGCAGCAGCGGCGAAGTGGCTTTCGGTCGCCAACCCGCGGATGACCGAGATCGGCGGCAGCCACGCGCAGCGCGACCTGTTCGGGCAGCTGCTGCTCGATGCGCATCTGAAGCTCGGCAATTGGGTGATCGCCCAGCAGATGCTGGAGATGCGCCGCACCTGGGACCCGGACGGCGTGCCGCTCAACCAGGCGCTGGCGCTGGTCAACGAACGGCTGGGCACGGCCGCCTGACCGACCCGTGCGCCCAGCGCATACCGAGCGAGGGGAAGCGGAAACTCCAACGAGCACGGGAATGACCCGGCCGATCGGGTTGGGTAAGGTGAGTCAACCCAGAATCCCTGAAGGAGCCCGGATGCAACCCGGACCGCGCAACCTGATCACTGACGTCGCCGGCCTGCGGGTCGGCAATTCCGAAGACCATCGGATCAAGACCGGCACCACCGTGCTGGTGGCGGACAAACCGTTCCGCGCCTCGGTCGATGTGATGGGTGGCTCGCCCGGCTCGCGCGAGACGGAACTGCTGGCCCCGGACAAGCTGGTCGAGGACATCGACGCGCTTGTGCTTTCGGGCGGCTCGGCCTTCGGGCTCGACGCCGCATCCGGCGTCACCGATGGGCTGCGCAAGCTCGGTCGCGGTTTCCGGGTGGAGAAAGCGACGGTGCCGATCGTTCCTGGCGCCATCATCTTCGACCTGCTCAACAATGGCGACAAGGACTGGGACGAGAACCCCTATCGGGCGCTTGGCGCTCAGGCGCTCGCCAATGCCGGCGAGGACTTCGCCCTGGGCACCGTCGGCGCCGGCGTTGGGGCACTGACGGCCAACCTCAAGGGCGGGCTCGGGTCAGCGTCGCTGGTGATCCCCGGCGGTTTCACCGTCGGGGCGCTGGTGGTGGCGAACCCGACGGGCAGCGTCACCATGGGCGACAGCAAGCATTTCTGGGCCGCGCCGTTCGAGGTGGATGGAGAGTTCGGCGGCCTCGGCCCGCTGCCCGGGCCGCTGCCATTCGAACAAACCGCACGCTCGAAGCGCGACTGGGTGACACCGATCTCCAACACCACCATCGCCATCGTCGCGACCGATGCCGACCTCAGCAAGGCGCAGCTGAAGCGCCTCGCCGTGGCGGCCCAGGACGGCATCGCCCGCGGCGCCAGCCCGGCTCACACCCAGGTCGACGGCGACCTGATCTTTTCCGTATCGACCGGCGCAAAGCCGATTACCACGCCGGTGCTGAATGCTCTGCAACTCGGCCACGCGGCGGCGGTCTGCCTCAGTAGAGCCATGGCGCGGGCCATCTATTCCGCGAGCGCAGCCGAAAATGATGTGGTACCCACTTGGCGGGAGCGCTGGGGATAACATCCGGCGCGTGGGGCTTGTTGGACATGAAATATCTGTTTGCTGCGCTGATCTTGTCGGCGCTCGCTGGGCCCGCCTTCGCGGAAGAAACACCCAAGCAACAGTGCGAACGCATCATTGCCGAGGCTGAGAAAGGCCCCAAGCAGATGGTCGCTGCCGGAAACCTCTATAGCCGCGGTGGCTGGCCTGGCGTGAAATGCGTGAAGCGGGACTATGTCCGCGCTTTCGAACTCTATGCCAAGGCCGGCGCTCGAGACTCTATCAACGGGCTGCTCCAAGACCTCGAAGCCAAGGCCAACCAGGGCATGGAGTATGCCCGCATTGGTCTGGTGAAGCTGCAGGCTCGCGGTTACATCTGGGTGGACGTCGAACAGGTGCGCTGAGCCACGAGGCTCATGCCGCCGGCGCTGCCTTCACGTGGTAGCAGAAATCGCACATGCCATCGCCGTTCATGCAGGTCTTACTGCGTTCGAGCTTCAGCCCGAGCTCGTCGGCCATGGCGAAATCGCCGTTGCAGATCAACAGCTCACCGAGGTCGCGGGCGCCGATCTGTTCCATGAACTCGGCGTAGTCGCAGTGGTTGACCTGGTTACGCAGCAGCGTATCGGTCTGCTCCAGTGTTTCGAACTCGTAGCGCACCCCTTCGCCGAAGCCGGCAAACTCTGTGGCGAGGGTGGGGATATCGAGCAAGGAGCCGCGCTGCGCGACGATGGCGCGGTTGGCCTTATCGAGCGCGCCCCGCACCAACGCATGCGCCCGTTCCTTGCCGAGCGCGGCCTCCATGGCGCGGACCAGTGGAATCTGGGCCCGGACCTCGGTGGTGATGCGTTCGAATGGGGTCATGGGCAGCTCTCCGGCGTCATGCGATGATGGCAGGATCGTCCGGAGCAGGAAACCCCGGCCGGTCTGATGCGTTTGCCACTTCGACAACGATGGAGGACGCGATGAACGCGCAAAGCAGAGCAACCGCCATGATCCCCGCCCACAACGTCGAGCGGGCAGTGGCCTGGTATCGGGACAAGCTGGGGATCGCGCCTGCCAGGCAGGATGAGAACGGCGCCAACTATGAGCTCAACGGTGTCCAGGCCTTCCTCTACAAGTCGGATTTTGCCGGCACGGCCGAGCACACCATGCTGTCGTTCGACACGGTCGATCTCGACGCCGACATGCGGGACATGCGCGGCAAGGGGGTCACGTTCCTCGACTACGACTTGCCGGATTTGAAGACCGAGAACGGCGTCGCCAGCTTTGGCCCCGTGAAAAACGCCTGGGCCAAGGACAGCGAGGGCAACATTCTCGGCTTCGTTCAGGGCATGTAGAGCGTCAGGCTATTTCGAGCAGCGGAACACCGTGCTCGACTTGGCGTCGCCCACGGCGATGCGGATGCCTTCGCCGGCCGGCCCGAAGATCGGCGTCAGCTTCAGGTCCTGTTTGTTGCAGGTGGCGCTGAAGGTGCCGTCCTTGTTGTCGTTGAGCGCGATGTCGCAGCTCTTGCCGCCGGCCGAGAACTTGCTTGCCGACACCACCGTCAGGCCGGTCTTGTCGGTGCAATCGAGCGCCGCCCAACTGCCGATCAGCGGGCGAGCGCCGGGCGGAAGTTTCGCTGTGGCGGCCGGTCCGGCGGGTGTCTTGCCCGTGGCCGGCGCTTTGGCGGGCGTGACAGCAGCGGCAGGCGCTTCGGCCGAAGGCGCCTTGGGCGTGCTGTCGTTGTTGCAGGCGGCCAACAGGGGCAGGACGAGGAGGAGAGAGAGCGGCAAAAGGCGCATCGGCGAATCCGGTGTCGTTGCTATTGTCATGGCATGGGTGCGCCGTCATTGCGGCGCGATTGCAGCGGAGTCGTCAAGTTTGGCTGTAGCGCAGATCTTTGTGGATGCCGATGCCTGTCCGGTGAAGGACGAGGTGCTGCGCGTCGCCGAGCGGCACGGCATGGTGACCACTTTCGTCGCCAATTTCGGGCTGCGGCCATCGCGCGACCCCATGGTGCGCAACGTCATGGTGCCACAGGGCGCCGATGCCGCGGACGATTGGATCGTCGAGCATGCGGGCGCCGGCGACCTGGTGATCACGTCGGACATTCCGCTGGCCAGCCGGGCGCTGAAAAAAGGCGCAGTGGTGCTCGGGCCGACCGGCAAGCCATTCACCGAGCACTCGATTGGCATGGCGCTGGCGATGCGTGAGCTGAACCAGCATCTGCGCGAGACCGGCGAGAGCAAGGGTTACAATGCCGGCTTTACCGCCAAGGATCGCTCCAACTTCCTCCATGCGTTCGATGCCGCGGTGCAGCGCGCCAAGCGGCAGGGTGAGTGAGGCAGGACCAGCTTTCGCTGGACTGCTATGGCCGCGCCTGAGATAGAAGTTCCCATATCAGCCTTAAGTTTGGGCGGTATGCCCTTGAATTGAGCAGCAAACTGCGCTTCAAACGTGCACCGTTTTCCTGCCCGAGTATTCTCACTTGAGCCGTCTTCTCGATTTCATCCACCGGCACGAGCCGCGCGGCCAGACTTTGGCGCACTTGAAATCCGGCACCGGCGCTGTGGTGGCGATGACCCTGGTGGGTGGGCTGGCCGCCTGGACCGGGCTGCCGATGCTGTTGGCGCCGTTCGGCGCGACCGCCGTGCTGCTGTTCGGGCAGGCCGAGAGCCCGCTGGCGCAGCCCGCCAACATTTTCGGTGGCTATCTGGTGGCAGCCGTGATCAGCGTGGCGATCTTCGCGCTGCTGCCGTCAGCCTGGTGGGTGGCCACCATCGCCGTTGGTCTGGTGATCGCTGCGATGCTGCTGCTGCGCGTCACACATCCGCCGGCGGGTGCGGTGCCGCTGGTGGCGTTCTCTACCCACATGCCGATGGATACGCTGTTCCTCGTGGTCGTGGCGGGCGCCGCCTGCCTCGTCGCGGTGGCCGTGGTGCACCACCAGCTGCCGCCGCGGGTGACTTACCCGCGCCGTCCGACCCGGCCGGGCTGAGCCGCCTCAACCCCCAACAACCCGAAGCACATTACCGCTTCGTTGAAGCGGTAATGTGCTTCAACCCATTGATTTGTCGCGCTTTCGAACCGGAAAAGTCTGCAACTTTTCCTGAAAACGCTCCGGTGTCGATGATCATCTCGATCTCGTCGCGCACCTTGTCCAGCACATCATTGATTGCTGCCACGGCCTGGGCCGGGTCGGCGGCGACGATCGCATCGGCGAGGTCGCGATGCGGCGGGAACGAGTCGAGGCCGAAATCGTCACGGCCGAACGGCGACTCGTTGGATCGCTCCAACGCCTCGTCGAGCTTGTGCAGGATCTCGCCGAACATCGGGTTCCCGGACGCCTCGTAGATGGCGCCGTGGAAAGCGGCGTCCGCCTTGTGCCAGTTGCGGCGCGCCGCGACATCGGCCAGCAGCACGTCGCAGAGCCGCGAGATTTCCGCCCGCTGCGCCTTGGTGGCGTTGACCGTCGCCTTACGCACCACCTCGTTCTCGAGCGCCCGGCGGACCTCGACCAGGCGGAGCAGGGCCTCGCCCTCGAAGCGGATCATCGTCGGCGCGAGCCCGCGTGAGGTGCGCACCTTGGCCGCGAGGTAGGTGCCATCGCCACGCCGACGGCGGATGATGCCGAGGCCCTCCCAGCGGTTCAGCGCCTCGCGGATGGTGGAACGGCCGACCCCGAGGGTGGTCGCCAGCGAGACTTCCGGCGGCAGCCGATCGCCGACGCTCAGCCCGGCCCGCTCGATCATTTCGGCGAGCGCATCCAGCACGGCAACGCCGCGCGTCCGCGTCTCCAGCGGTTCGAGGTAGCTCAGTACTCCGTCCTGCGCCACGCCTGTTCCTCCCGGCCCGAATGGCCGTGCCGGCACCACCATCACAATTCGGCGGTTTTGTCAGCCATGCTGACGTGCCAGCTCCGGTTTGCCCTGCAAATCCAGCATCTCCGTCAATGCGCCGATGAGGATGTCCATCTGCGCCTTCGAGTTGTAGCCCTGCACCGAAACCCGGACGATGTGGTGGTCCTGCCACTTGAATACCGGGATCTCGATCGCGTATCGCGCCATCAGCTCCTTGGAGAACTCCGCCGGTTCGAACTCGGGGACCGGCATCGCCACCATCTGCGGCGCGCAGAACTCCGGGCTGCTGAGCGGTTCTAGACCCGTCAGCGCTTGCAGGCGCCGCGCCGTTTCCTGCGCCAGCTCGCGGCAGTCTGCCGCCACGCGGGTCCAGTCATGGTCCTCACGGAACTTGATCGCCGACGGCACGCTCAACCAGGCCGCTGGGTCGCGCGTTCCTTGCATCTCCAGCTCGTCGATGAACGGCGAGTTGCCGAAGGCGCCCTTGGCGTCGGGGAGTTTTGACTCGGCGGTCCAGCCGTGGCTGATCACCAGCGGATTGATCAGGCCCTGCAGCTCCGGCCGGACATAGAGGAACGCCGAGCCTTTGGGCGTCATCAGCCACTTGTGGCAATTGCCCGAGTAGAAATCGACGCCCATCGCATCGAGGTTCAGCGGGATATGGCCAGGGGTGTGGGCGCCGTCGATCACCGTCCAGATGCCGCGCTTGCGGGCTTCGGCAATCGGCCGCTCGATCGGGAAGCGCAGCGCCGTCGGCGAGGTGATGTGGCTGAGGAACAGCACCTTGGTGCGCTCGTTCATCGCCTCGACCAGCGTGTTGGTGAACGCCGCTTCCGACACCAGTGGCATCGGCACCTTGACCGTGACGATCTTGGCGCCGGTGCGGCGCGCCACATAGGCCCAGGTCTTTTCCAGCGCCGAATACTCGTGATCGGTCGTCAGGATCTCGTCGCCTTCCCTTAGGTCGAGCGACTGGGCGACGATGTTGAGCCCTTCGGTGGCGTTGACCAGCCCGACGATGTTCTCCGAGGTCGTGCCGAGAAATGCCGAGAGCGCCACGCGGGGCACCTTGGTGCGTTCGCTGAGGTCGCGGCCGAGGAAGGCCACCGGCTGCCGTTCCAGCTCGAGCTGCCAGGCCTGGTAGGTCTCGAACACCGGACGCGGGCAGGCGCCGAAAGAGCCATGGTTCAGGAAAACGACATCGTCCCGGAGGAGGAAGTGTCGCGCGAGATTGGAGGACAAGTCAGCGGCCTTTCAGTGTGGGATCGAGTGCATCGCGCAGACCGTCGCCGAACAGCGTCGTGGCGAGCACGGTGATGGCGAGGGCAGCCGTGGGGAACACGGCCATGTGCCAGTAAAAGAACATGAAGTTGATACCGACATTGATCATCTGGCCCCAGCTCGGGGTTGGCGGCGCCACGCCGATGCCGAGGAAGCTGAGGCTGGCCTCGAGCATCATGGCGCCCGGCACCGACAGCACGAACCCGACGATGATCGGCGACAGCGAGTTGGGGATCACGTGGCGGCGGAGGATGTACCAGGGCGAGGCGCCAAGCGCCTGCGCCGCCCGCACGAACTCCTTCTCGCGGAACGACTTCACCTGGGCCCGGACCAGGAGGCAGACGCCGAACCAGCCGAACAGCGAGGCCACCACGATGATGGTGAAGAAGCCACCGCCGGCCAGCGCCCCCAGCAGCATGGCTGCCAGCAGCGGCGGCACCACCGAGAAGATCTCGATGACGCGCATGATGAACCAGTCGACGCGGCCGCCGAAATAGCCGGCGATGGCGCCGATCGGGATCCCGATCAACAGGCTACAGGTGGCGGCGGCAAAGCCGATCAGCAGCGACACCCGGGCGCCGTAGACGATACGGGTGAAGAAGTCGCGTCCGAGATCGTCGACGCCGAACCAGAACTCGGCCGACGGGAAAGCCAGCGACTGCGTCAGGTAGAGCTGGGCGTCTGGAGCGCTCTTGGTGAACAGCGGCGCAAAGATCGCGGCGAGGATGATGATCCCGAGCACGATGCCGCCGGTCACCGCCGCCTTGTTGGCGGCAAAGCGCCGCCAGGCGAAGTAGGCCGGGCTATGCTGGGTGTGCGCGGGGGGTACGGCGAGCGCGCCGGTTTCGATGTCGGTGGTCATTTCGCGTCATCTCCGAGACGGATGCGCGGATTGAGCCACGCGTAGGCGATATCGGAAATCAGGTAGGCGAAACAGATTCCGATGGTGAACATCAGCACCAGCGCCATCTCGAGCGGATAGTCGCGGTTCTCGATGGAGGAGACGAAGTAGCTGCCGAGCCCGGGGATACGGAACATCGCCTCGACGAAGATCGAGCCGGTGGCCGTACCCATGAACATCGGCAGGAACACCGTGACCATCGGGATGGCCGAGTTGCGCAGGACGTGCTGGAAGATGATCCGCCGCTCGCTCAGCCCCTTGGCACGGAGTGCCGTAACGAACGGCCGGTTGAGCGTGTCGAGCATGGCCGAGCGCGTATAGCGGGCATAGGTGGCGAGCGGGATCGCGGCGTAAGCGATGATCGGCAGGATCCACCGTTCTGGTTTGCCCCAGCCGCTGGCCGGCAGCCAGTTGAGCCAGACCGCAAAGATCAGGATCAGCAGCATCGAGATGACGAACACCGGGATGGTTAGGCCGAGCACCGACAGCGTCGAGGCGAGGTAGTCGATCCAGCTGTTGCGCTTCAGCGCCGCCGCCATCCCGATCAGGATACCGAGGGCGGCGCCGATGATGACGCCGGAACCGCCAAGGATCAGGCTGGGCACCCAGGCCTGCTGCAACAGGCTGATCACGGTCTCGCCCGGCGACTGGTAGGGAACACCCCAGTTTCCCTGCAGCACGCCGGCCATGTAGTTGGTGTACTGGACCCAGAGCGGCTGATCGAGGCCCAGCCTGGCATTGAGCGCAGCCTTGACCGCCGCGGAGAGCGGCATGTCCTTTTCGGTGAACGGACCGCCCGGCACCGCGTGCATCATCAGGAAGATGACCAGCGAAACGATGAAGAAGGTCACGGCGACCGAGAGCAGGCGTTTGATGAGATAGACAATCATGCCCGGACCTCCATCAGTTGGTGACGATGGCTTCGACGAGGTGGCCTGGGGCCACGCTCACGAGCTGCGGAATGTCGCCGGCCGTCGCTTCCGCCGCGAGGCTGGAGCGCGCCAGGCGCGGCGTGCCAGCGGCGATGTCGTCGGCGGTGACGAAAGAACGCTCGCGGCGATCCCTCGGGTTGGTGACCGGGATCGCATCGAGCAGCGAGCGCGTGTAGGGGTGGCGCGGGTTGGCGAAGATATTGGCCGTCGGCGCCTGTTCGACCACCCGGCCCTTGTACATCACCACCACGCTGTCGGTCAGCGAGCGCACGACGCTGAGGTCATGGCTGATGAACAGCATCGAGAGGCCCATCTGCTTCTGCAGGCTTTTGAGCAGCCCGATGATCTGGGCCTTGACGGTAACGTCGAGCGCCGAGGTCGGCTCGTCCGCGACCAGCACCGAGGGCCCGAGGATCAGCGCCCGGGCAATGGCGACGCGCTGCCGCTGGCCACCCGACAGCTCGTGCGGGTAGCGGTTGCCGAAGCTGCGGTCCATGCCGACGCGCTCCAGCCAGCTCAGCGCTTCCTCGGTTTGCTCGCGCGAGCTCTTCACGCCGTGGATGTTGAGCGGCTCGGCGATGATCTGGCTCAGCGTCATCATCGGATCAAGGGCCGAGTAGCTGTCCTGGAACACCACCTGCATGCGCCGGCGGAACGCCTTGAGCGCGGTGACGTCGAGCTTCGAGATATCGGTGCCATCGACGAAGATCTGTCCGGCGGTCGGCTCCAGCAGCCGCATCGCCATCATGCCGGTGGTCGACTTGCCCGAACCGGACTCGCCGACGAGGCCGACGATCTTGTTGCGCGGCAAGACGAGATTGACCCCGCGCACCGCCGGGAAGTCGACATAGGTCGAAAAGATCCGGCCGCGGCGACGGAGCGCATAGACCTTGGAGAGATTGCGCAGCTCGAGGGCAGGGGCGATCGGCTCGCCGGTGCCCGGCTCGGCCCGCCGCGATTCGCCGGCCCTGAGGCTCGCCAGCAGCGACTGGGTGTAGCTGTGCTTGGGGGTGTCGAAGATCTGGTCGACGGTACCTTCTTCCATCACCCGCCCACCGTACATGACGACGACGCGCTCGACGGTTTCGGCGACGACGCCGAGGTCATGGGTGATCATGATCAGCGCCATGCCCATCTCGGCCTGCAGGCCCTTGATGAGCTGCAGGATCTGCGCCTGGATGGTGACGTCGAGCGCCGTGGTCGGCTCGTCCGCAATCAGCACCTTGGGCCGGCAGCTGAGCGCCATGGCGATCATCGCGCGCTGCAGCATGCCGCCGGAAAGCTGGTGCGGGTAATAGTTCAGCACATCCCTGGCGTTCTTGATCTCGACCTTGAGCAGCAGCTGCTCGGCCTCGGCCAGCGCCGTCTCCTTGGTGACATCGCGATGCGTGCGGATCGTTTCGACCATCTGGTGGCCGATGGTGAACACCGGATCGAACGCCGTGGCCGGATCCTGGAAGATCAGCGCGGCAATCTTGCCGCGCAGCGCCGACATCTGGCGCGGCTTGGCTTTCAGCACGTCGACCCCATCGAGCTCGAGCCGGTCGGCAGTGATGGTCGCCGTGTTGGGCAACAGCCGCATCAGCGCCAGGCACGAGACGGACTTGCCCGAACCGGACTCTCCGACGATGCCCAGGCTTTCGCCTTCCGCAAGCTGGATATCGACGCCGCGTACCGCGTCGATCTGGCCGCCATGCTGACGGAAGCTGACCTTCAGGCCTTTGATATTTACGAGAGTCATGCGCTGTTCCGAACTGGGTGCCCCCGGCCACCGGCCGGGAGCACTGGTTTTCGCGACTAGTTCTTGGTCAGGTGGGTGTAAACGTAACCCGACCAGTTGGGGTAGAAGCCCTGCTTGTTGGGCGTCATGGCATCGCCACCGAGCTTGGCGGACACGACGTTCATGGTGATTGGATGGGTCAGCGGCACGATCAGCCCCTGGTCGATCATCACCTGCTCGGCCTGTTCGTAGAGCTTCACGCGCTCGTCCCAGGTCGGGGCGGAGTCGGCCTGCTTGACTAGGTCGTCATAGGCCGCGATGTGGTAGCTGTGCCGGCCGCCATTGTAGAACAGGCCATAGAAGTTCGACGGGTCGAGGTAGTCGTACTCGTAGGGCGCCAGATAGATATTGTTCTTGCGCGCCAGCATGCCTTCCATCCAGTCCTTGCCCGGCATCACCTTGATGTTCATGGTGATCCCGAGGATCTGCTTGAACTGCGACTGCAGGTACTGCGCCATCGGCGGCAGGATCGCGCCGTTATAGCCGCCTTCCTCGCGGAACCAGATCTCGATGTCAGGGAAGCCTTTGCCATCAGGGTAGCCGGCCTTGGCCAGCAATTCCTTGGCCTTCTCAGGGTCGAATACCGCTTGCTTGGCGACATTCTCGCTGTAGCCGGGGAAGCCGGGCGGCAGGATCGAATGGGCAGGGATGGCGATATCCTTGAGGACGGTCGAGGTCAGCTCGTCACGGTTGATGGCGTAGTAGAGCGCCTTGCGGACGTCGACATTGTCGAACGGCGCCTTGTCGAGATCGAACGAGATATAGTTGGTCGAGAACACCGGGTTGGTGTGGATCTGGTCGGCATAACGCTGCCGCATCATCGCCACCTGGCCGGTATTCAGCGAGGTCATGTCGACGTCCCCGGCGAGGAAGGCGGGCACGCCCACCTCCGGCAGGCCGAGCGAGGAGTCGAGCACGACTTCATCGATCTCGGGCATCCAGGGGCCCTTGTAGTCGGGGTTCCTGGCGAGCGTGACGGTGTTGTTGGACTTCACCCACTCCTTCACCACCCAGGGACCCGACGAGACGATAGTCTCGACATTGGTCGACCATTCTTCGCCGAACTTGTCGAACTGGTGCTTGGGCACCGGGTACCAGAGCGATACGACGCTCGGCAGGTAGGGCTTCGGCGCCGTGGTGGTGACTTCGAGCGTCTTGTCATCGACGGCCTTGAGGCCGAGGGTCGTTACGTCAGCCTTGCCGGCCGTCACGTCGTCCCAGTTCTTGATGCCGCCGGCAAAGCTCCAGTACCAGGCAAAGTCGTAGCCGGTGGTGGCCGCATGCTGCAGCGCGAAGACGAAATCTTCAGCCGTCAGCGGTTCGCCGTCGCTCCAGTTGAGCTCGGGCCGGATCTTGAACGTCCAGGTCAGGCCATCGGCCGACTGCGACCAGCTCTCCGCCGCGATCGGGGTAAGGTTGAAGTCCTTGTCGAAGGCGGTCAGGCCGATCTGGATCATGTCCGAGCCGGCGGCGCGGGCATAAACAGTTTTCATGTAATCCATATAGGTGGCCGTCGTGGACTGTCCGGGGACAGTCACGGTCTGGGCCAGCGCCGGCACGGCCATACTTGCCGCCAGCGCTATCGATCCTGCCAATTTCAGCAGCAAATTCAATCCACTCTCCTCAAGTATTTGTGCACAGGATCCGATGAGCCAGGGCGTGCACGCCCCGTGCGGCGGCCCTCGGAGTGCTTCTTGCGACGTCCTCCTGCGCTCCCGTTGTGGGATGTCACAGGTCCTCTCGCGTCGCGGGTACGGGGCCCGAGACGTTCCCCGGCCGAAGCCGGGGAACGCGAGTTCTGCTACTTCACCGAGATGTGCGAGTAGAGGAAGTTACCGATACGCCCCAGCGGGGTGAAGCCGCGCGAGTTGGGCGTGACGCCCGGACCGGTGATGTCCTCGCTGACGGCGGCAGTGATGACCGGGTGCACCAGCGGCACGATGAGCCCCTGATCGATCATCACCTGTTCAGCCTGCTCGTAGAGCTTGAAGCGCTCCTCCCAGACCGGGTTCTTGTCGGCCTCGGCGACGAGCTTGTCGTATTCGGCCACGTGGTAGCTGTGACGGCCACCATTGTAGAACAGGCCATAGAAGTTCGACGGGTCGAGATAGTCGTACTCGTAGGGCGCCAGGTAGATGTTGTTCTTGCGGGCGAGCATGCCCTCCATCCAGTCCTTGCCCGGCATCACCTTGATATTCATGGTGATTCCGAGAATGTCCTTGAACTGGGCCTGCAGGTACTGAGCCATGGCGGGGAGGATCGCGCCGTTATAGCCGCCTTCCTCGCGGAACCAGACTTCGATGGTCGGGAAGCCCTCGCCGTTCGGGTAGCCGGCCTTGGCCAGCAGTTCCTTGGCCTTGGCGGGGTCGAACACGGCCTGCGCCGCGACCTTGTCGCTGTAGCCAGGGTAGCCGGGCGCCAGGATCGAGTGCGCCGGGATGGCGATGTCCTTGAGCACGGTGGCGGTCAGCTCGTCGCGGTTGACGGCGTAGTAGAGCGCCTTGCGGACGTCGGCATTGTCGAACGGCGCCTTTTCGAGATCGAAGGCGAGGTAGGACGTGGCAAACACCGCCTCGGTGCGGATCGAGTCCGGGAAGCGCTGCTTCACCACCGGGATCTGGCCGGCATTGAGCGTGGTATAGGCGAGATCGCCGGCGAGGAAGGCCGGCATGCCGACTTCCGGCAGGCCCACCGACGGATCGACGGTCAGCTCGTCGACCTGCGCCACCCACGGACCGTTATAGTCGGGGTTCTTGACGAGGACGACCGAGTTGTTCGACTTCTCCCAGGACTTGAGCAGGAACGGACCCGACGAGAGGACATTGGCGACGTTGCTCGCCCAGTCATCGCCGAACTTGTCGAACTGGTGTTTGGGCACCGGGTACCACAGCGAAACCACGCCCGGCAGGTAGGGCTTGGGCGCCGCGGTGGTGACTTCGATAGTCTTGTCGTCGACGGCCTTGAGGCCGAGGGTCGAAACGTCTGCCTTGCCGGCCGACACGTCGTCCCAGTTCTTGATCCCCGAGGCAAAGCTCCAGTACCAGGCGAAATCGTAGCCGGTGGTGGCGGCGCGCTGCAGGGCGAAGATGTAGTCGTTCGCGGTGACCGGAGCCCCGTCGCTCCACTTCATGCCGTCACGCAGGTGGAAGGTCCAGGTCAGGCCATCGGTAGACTGCTCCCAGCTGGTCGCGGCCAGCGGCGTGAGCTGGTATTCGTTGTCGAAGCTGGTCAGCGGCTCCTGCAGCAGCTCGGCGCCGGAAGCGCGCGCGTAGACCGTCTTCATGTAGTCCATATACGTGCCGGTGGTGGATCCACCCGGTACGGTGAGTTTTGTCTGCGCCAACGCTGGCACGGCGGTCAATCCCGCGGCCAGCGCGACCGCGCCGACAAATTTCAGCAACGCGTTCATAGAGCTCCCTCCTTGTTGCAGAGCTACTGCTTGACGTCCCCTGTGCCCCGGCCGAACCTCGGCGAACCGCTGTCCGAACGGGCCTCGCATGAGCGGTTTCCGGGCATAGACGCCCCGCCCGGAACCGGTTCATTGGCCGACTGCATTTCCCCTCGCAATCGGCCTTATGACATATGTCTGACAACTCCAGATTGGCTTGGCAAGCCGTTTGTGGCCCGCCAATGACAAGGTTGGCATAGTTTTGCCGTGATGCCGTTCAGCATGCCGAACGGGCTCATCTCCGGCCCCCGAACAGGCTTTGTGCCGCGTTGGCGATGGCCGCCGCGTCGATGCCGAAATGTCGGTAGAGATCGGTCACCGTGCCGGTCTGGCCGAAGTGCTCGACCCCCAGCGTAATGGCGCGGTGACCCCGCACGCTGCCCAGCCAGCCCAGCGTCGCCGGATGCCCGTCGATGGCGGTGACCAGAGCCGCGCTATCCGGCGCGTCGGCGAGCAAATTCTCGATATGGCAGGTGGCGTCGCGATCGCCATGCAGGCGCGCCCGCTGCGCGCCATGCCAGCCGGCATTGAGCCGATCGGCCGAGGTGACGGCCAGCACGGCGACGTTGCGCCGCTCGCCGCCGATCATCCCGGCTGCGGTAATCGCTTCGCTGGCCAGCACACCCTGGTAGGCGATGATCGCCTCGCAATTCGGCGTCGGCGGCACCAGCCAATAGGCGCCGCGAATGATGTCGCTGGCGAGCCCGGGCGTCACCTCGCGCGGCGGCTGCTCGATGGCGCGGGTGGAGAGCCGGAGGTAGACCGAGCCACCGGAGACGTCGCGCGGCCAGTCGGCGAGATCAGCCCGGTCGCTGCCATCGCGCTGCATATAGTCAAAGCCCCAGTCGATGATCACCGAGAGCTCGTCGGCAAAGGCCGGTTCAAACGAAGCCAGCCCATCCTGCGCCATGCCGATCAGGGGCGTGCCGACCGATTGGTGCGCCCCGCCTTCACCGGCCAGCGATACGCCCGAGGGCGTCGCGACCAGCAGGAACCGCGCATCCTGGTAACAGGCATAGTTCAGCGCATCGAGGCCACGGGCGATGAACGGGTCGTAGAGCGTGCCGATCGGCAGCAGCCGCTCGCCGAACAATGAGTGGCTGAGGCCCGCAGCGCCGAGCAGCAGGAACAGGTTCATTTCGGCGATGCCCAGCTCGATGTGCTGGCCATCGGGCGTGAACTGCCACTTCTGCGCGCTCGGGATGCGTTCTTTCTGGAAGATGTCGGCCATCTCCCGGTTGGCGAACAGGTGCCGCCGGTTCACCCAGGTGCCGAGGTTGGTCGAGACGGTGACGTCGGGCGAGGTGGTGACGATGCGGCGCGCCAGCTCGCTGTCGGTCTTGGCGATGGCGTCGAGGATCTTGCCGAATGCTGTCTGCGTAGAAGTGGCGCCGGGACCGACGAACTGCGGTCCCAGCGCCGGGACGGCTGGGGAGGAAAGCCGTCGAGACTTGGTGGTGTTGAAGGGGACGTTATCGAGAAAGGTCTGCAGCTGGCGCTCGGACGGCTTCAGCCCCTCGAAGCGGTCCCACTCGTGGCCATCGCGAACCCGCATCGAGGCCTTGAGGCTCTCGATCTGGGCACCGGTCATCTGCCCGGCATGGTTGTCCTTGTGGCCGGCCAGTGGCGTGCCCCAGCCCTTGACGGTATAGGCGATGAACACCGTTGGCTTGTCGGTGGTCTGGCCCTCGAACTGCTCGAGCAGGCTCTCGATGCAGTGGCCGCCGAGGTTAGCCATCAGGTCGGCCAGCTCGGCATCGCTGCGCCGCTCCAGCAGGGCGGTGACCGGGCCCTGATCGCCGATCTCGTCGGTGAGCCGCTCGCGCCAGGCGGCGCCGCCGCGGAACATCAGCGCCGAGTAGAGCGCATTGGGGCAGGCGTCGATCCAGTCGCGCAGCCGCTCGCCGCCGGGCTCGGCGAAGGCGCGGCGTTGCTTGGCGCCATATTTGAGCGTCACGACGTTCCACTCGAAGGCGCGGAAGATCGCCTCGATCCGGTCGTAGAGCCCCTCGCGCACCACGCCGTCGAGGCTTTGGCGATTGTAGTCGATGATCCACCAGGTGTTGCGGAGGCTGTGCTTCCAGCCCTCGAGCAGGCACTCGTAGACGTTGCCCTCGTCGAGCTCGGCATCGCCGACCAGGGCGATCATCCTGCCCTCGGCGCGCTTTTTCGCCCATGGCTTGGCGCGCACATAATCCTGGATCATCGAGGCGAAGGCGGTGAAGGCGACACCGAGCCCGACCGAGCCGGTGGAGATATCGACGTCGTCGGTATCCTTGGTGCGCGACGGATAGGATTGCGCCCCGCCATAGCCGCGGAACGCCTTGAGCTTGTCGAGGCTCTGCTTGCCGAACAGATACTGGATGGCGTGGAACACCGGCGCGGCGTGTGGCTTCACCGCCACGCGATCCTCGGGTTTGAGAATGCCGAAATACAGCGCCGACAGGATCGCCGTCATCGAGGCGGAGGAGGCCTGGTGGCCACCCACCTTCACCCCGTCCGGGTTGGGGCGGAGATGGTTGGCATGGTGGATCATCCAGTTGGATAACCACAAGGCCTTGCCAGCCAGCGCCTCAATCAGGGCGATACGCTCCGTCGACATGTTCCCTCCCAAATGTCTGACATTAACGGTGCACTAGCCGGTTGGGTGTTTCCTGCCTATTGTGACTGCCCTGTCATCCCATTGCGCAGGATTTGCCACGAAATGCCGCCCAAGCCGGTGAATTCCGCCAAAACCGAGCTGACCGGAATCGACCGACGCATCCTCAGGGCGCTGCAGGAAGATGGCCGTATGACCATCCAGGCGATCGCCGACCGCGTCGGGCTCTCGGCCTCGCCATGCCTCCGCCGCATCCGCCAGATGGAGGAGGCGGGGATCATCGCCGCCTATAGCGCGGTGGTCGACCAGAAGGCGGTCGGCCTGCCGGTCTCGGTGTTCATCTCGATCAAGCTGGAGCGGCAACGGGCCGAGGAGCTCGATCGCTTCGGCGCCGCCATTGCCGGCTGGCCCGAGGTGATGGAGTGCTACCTGATGACCGGCCAGTTCGATTTCCTGCTGCGTGTCGTCTGCGCCGACCTCGCCGCCTATGAAGCGTTCCTGCGCGAGAAGTTGACCCAGGTCGCCGGGGTCAGCTCGATCGAATCGAGCTTCTCGCTCGGCCAGGTGAAATACTCCCGCGTGCTGCCCATCTGACGCAGTTACGGCGGCGCCAAACGTCGCTAAAAGCGAGCCGATCGTTTTCTTCGGGTGAGTCATGCAGGCCGACAGCATCGTTCTTGGCGCGGGTATGGTGGGCGTCAGCATCGCGGTGCACCTGCAGATGCGGGGCAGGGCGACCGTGCTGGTCGACCGGCGCGGCGCCGGCGAGGAAACCTCCTACGGCAATGCCGGCCTGATCCAGCGCGAAGCAGTGATGCCGCACGCCTTTCCGCAAGGCCTGGACGAACTGTTCCGCTACGGGCTGAACAACCGCACCGACATGCACTACCACCTCAGCGCGCTGCCGCGCATCGCGCCGTTCCTCGCGCGCTACTGGTGGAACTCGCGGCCGGAGCAGTACCGCCGCATCGTCGAGACCTATGCGCCGCTGATCGCCCAGTCGATCAACGAGCACGCGCCGCTGATCGAGCGGGCAGGGGCGAGCCACCTCATTGAAAAGAAGGGCTGGTACCTGCTCTATCGCGACAAGGCCAAGCAGGACGAAGGCTACCTCAAGGCCGAGGGGCTACGCCGCGATTTCGGTATCGGCAGCGCCGAGCTCAGTAGCGACGAGATGCACCGGGTCGAACCCGGCCTCGGCATCCCGCTCGAGGGGGCGCTGCACTGGACCGACCCATGGAGCATCCGCGATCCCGGCGGGCTGGTGGTGAAATATCGCGAGCTGTTCGAGCAGCTGGGCGGTGTGGTAGTCACTGGCGATGCGCTGAAGCTGCAGCAGGGCACCAGCGGCTGGCGCCTGCCGGTGGCGGACGGCGTGCTCGAGGCCCGCGACGCGGTGATCGCGCTGGGGCCCTGGGCCGGTGATCTCACCAGCCGGCTCGGCTATCGCCTGCCGCTGGGGGTGAAGCGTGGTTATCACATGCATTTTGGCCAGCCCGCGGCGCAGCCGCTGAGCAACTGGATCCTCGATACCAGCTACGGCTATCTGCTGACCCCGATGGCGCGTGGCATTCGCCTCACCAGCGGCGCCGAGTTCGCGCTGCGCGATGCCCCCTCGACCCCGGTGCAGGTCGATCGCGACGAACCCTATGCCCGCGAACTGTTCCCGGGCCTCGGCCAGCGGCTCGAAGCCCAGCCCTGGCGCGGCGCGCGGCCGGCGACGCCTGATATGATGCCGATCATTGGCCCGGCGCCCAGTCACCAGGGGCTGTGGTTCGCCTTCGGCCACGCCCACCACGGCATCACGCTGGGTCCGGTCACCGGTCGGCTGATTGCCGAGATGATCACCGGCGAGGCGCCGTTCGTCGACCCCACCGCCTTCTCGGCCAAGCGCTTCCTCTAGGCGGCCTGCGCCGTCGGCTGTTCGTGGGCCGGTTCTTCGGCAAAGATCACAACGCGGTTCCGTCCCAAAGCCTTGGCCCGATAGAGAGCCGCATCGGCAAGGTTGAACGCATCCGCAGCGCAGGCACCTGGACCGTAGGGCGCGACGCCGAAGCTGGCGCTGGGCCTGTGGCTCGGCCCGAGGGCTGGATGCACGACGTCGTTGAAACGCGTCCGGATCATCTCCGCCACTTCCTGCGCTTCGGCGACGCTCTTGTGCGGCAGCAGCAGCGCAAACTCCTCGCCGCCGATGCGGGCAGCGCGCGTGCCGGTGCGGCGGAGCAGATCGGCGAAGGCGCAGATCACATCGTCGCCGACCCGGTGCCCGTAGAGGTCGTTGATCAGCTTGAAGTGATCGAGATCGCAGAAGATCACCGCGCCGCCCTGCGGCTCGATGACGGCCGCGGCCTCGTCGATGGCGCGCCGGTTGAGCAGGCCGGTGAGCCCATCATGCTCCGAGCGGGTGCGATAGGTGCCGATCACCCGGCTGATCAGCTTGGCCAGCAGCAGGAACACCGCCGGCGGCGTCAGCAGCGCCGAGAAAGTCAGGAGCGTGCGCTCCACTCCGGAGGTGCGCGCGGTCAGATACTCGGTAGATGCGTCGAACATCACGACGAGAAGCGGGATGCGGACAACGAAGATCAGCGCCACGGCGACCAGGTTGAGCATCAACAGGATATCGAGCACGCCGCGATTGTTGGCGCGATAAAGCCGGATGACGCTGTCGCCGAGCGCGAGCGCCGCGGCCAGCTGAAACGGCGCCGTCTGCACGATGAATGGTGCGTCGAATGCCAGCAAAACCAGCGATGCAACAACCAGCCCGCCGACCGTTGCCAGCAGCCGCCAATGCTGGTGCTGCTGCCCGCTGACAATGCGCACCGCCTGGCCAAAGCAGAGATAGGCCGCCGGCACGAGGATCGAGGCGAGCAGGAGTTCGACCGCCGTACCGCGGGTGAAGACCATCGTCAGCGTCTGCAGCGTGCCGCAAGCCAGGGCGGTGACGAGCCACGCGAGCGCCGACTGGCGGCGCAGCCCGATCAGGATGGCGAGGCAAAGCACGGTGAGCGCGGCAAAGATCGAGACGGTCACCAGGTCCAGACCAACCATCGTCCCCATCTCACGCCGCCCGTCCCGTTGCGTCCTGAGCATTACTAAAACGGGCCGGTTAACGGGGGACTTCACCGCGCGAGCACCCGATCCGGATCGTTAAGGCACCGTTGCGGGCCCTTGCAGATGCCGCATTTTGCCGCTGGGGCAGGGGTTGAACTCGGCGAACGGCTCGCTACGTTCTGCGGGCGGTACCGGGCCCCTCTGACGGCAGCACTTCTACGCTCCGTGATGTCGGAACTGCTCCAACGTTCACATGGAGAGGTCCGGCATGGATATGCTGCTCAGCGCCCTTATGGGCGATTTCCTTGGTACTCCCGTCTATTTCTGGGTGGCGTTCCTCGCCATCGTCATTGGCCTGTTGGTCTTCGACCTGGGCATTCTCAACCGCAACGCGCACGAGATTTCTGCCCGCGAGAGCCTGACGCTCTATGCCGGCTACGTGTTCGTCGCGGTGCTGTTCGGCATCTGGGTGTGGTTCAGCCGCGGCGCGGAAGCCGGGCTCGAATTCTACACCGGCTACCTGATCGAGCAGAGCCTCGCGATGGACAACATGTTCGTCATCGCGACCATCTTCGGCTTCCTCGCCATCCCCCGCCTCTACCAGCACCGCGTGCTGTTCTGGGGCATTCTCGGCGTCATCGTCTTCCGCGCGCTGCTGATCGGCCTCGGCGCGGCTCTGGTGCACTCGTTCAGCTGGGTGCTGGTGCTGTTCGGCGCCTTCCTGATCTTCACCGGCGTCCGGCTGTTCTCGCATCAGGACAAGGAGCCGGACATCGAGGCCAACCCGATCCTCAAATTCCTGCGCAGGCATTTCCGGATTTCGCAGAACCTCGACGGCAAGAACTTCCTGACCAGGCTCCCCGATAGCAAGACCGGCAAGCTCGTGACCTTCCTCACCCCGCTCGGCGTGGCGCTGATCATGGTCGAGACCGTCGACCTGATCTTTGCCGTCGACTCGGTGCCGGCGGTGTTCGCCGTCACGCAGGACACCTTCATCGTCTACACCTCCAACATCTTCGCCATCCTGGGGCTTCGTGCGCTCTACTTCGCGCTCGCCGCGGCGATGAACCGCTTCCGTTACCTGCAGGTCTCGCTGGCGATCGTCCTGGTGCTGATCGGTATCAAGGTGGCGCTGGTGCCGTTCGACGTGAAGATCGACACCTTCCTGTCGCTCGCGGTCACCCTCGGCGTGCTGGCCGGCGGCGTGCTGTACTCGCTGTGGAAGACCCGCAACGAGCAGAGCGTTTCGGCGGACGCACAGCCGGAGCAGGGCAGGCTCGAGCCGTAAGGGGGGCGAACGGAGCCCCCTCTCCCCTCAGGGGAGAGGGTAGTGCAGCTAGGACCGAAGGTCCGTAGCAGAACTTGGGTGAGGGGTTCAGCTTCTCAACGAGCGCTCGTTGCGCCGCCTCACCCCTCAACCGGCCTTCGGCCACCTTCTCCCCTGAGGGGAGAAGGGACCGAGCTGCCCGCGGTTGGCGCCGCCCTAAGGCCGCACCGTCACCACATCGAGCGTTCCCTCGGGCAGCGGCTTCAGCAGCTCCTCCTCGGGCTTGGTGAGAAACAGCCAGTGCGCCCAATCTTCCGGCAGGATTACGCAGACCTGCCGGTCGTGATAGGGCGCGATATCCGGCCCGGGCTCGGTGGTGAGCATGGTGAAGCTCAGCGCGCCATCCGCGTCCTCACTCCAGAGGCCCGCAATCGCCATGATCGGCGAGCCCTTCACGCTGAAGCGGTGCTTGGTCTTGGGTGACTTGGTGCCGGTGAACTCGAAGAAGCCCGAGAGGATGACGAGGCAGCGCTTCGATTTGTCGAAGTGCCGCCCGTCGGATTTGAAGTTGAACACCGGCGGCGCCTTGGGCCGCGGCGGTGGCCAGCCGAAGCGCATCGAGACCACCTCGACGCCGTTGCCGGCCGCCCTGAGCACCGGCCCCATGTCGCCGATGCGGATATCGTCGGCCTCCGGCAACTCGGCCGCAGCATCGCTGCTGTCGAGTTCCAGCCCCTTGATCGCCTCGAGATACTGCTGGTGGGTGACGTGCTGTTCGTAATCGTTACACATCGGGCCCTCCGCGCCTCAGGATCGATCAGCGCCAGCCGAGCGCCGGCGCGACGTGGGTGAGCATTGCCTCGATAACATGCGCATTGTAGGCGACGCCGAGCTGGTTGGGCACCGTCAGCAGCAGCGTATCGGCGCTCTTGATCGCCTCGTCCTCGGCCAGCTCCTTGACCAGCTGATCCGGCTCCGCCGCGTAGCTGCGGCCGAACACAGCTTGCTTGCCCGGCTCGATATAGCCGAAGTGATCCTGGCTGCGGGCGTCACCGCCGAAATAGGCGCGATCCATATCGGTGACCAGCGGGAAGATACTGCGGCTGACCGAGACGCGCGGCGTCCGCGTGTGACCTGCTTCCGCCCAGGCGGCGCGGAACGCCGCGATCTGCTCGGCCTGCTGGATGTGGAAGGGCTTGTCGGATTCGGCCATCACCAGGGTCGAACTCTGCAGGTTCATCCCCATCTTGCCGGTCCACTGCGCCGTCGGCGTCGTCGCGGCGCCCCACCAGATCCGGTCCCTGAGCCCCGGCGAATGCGGCTCGAGCCGCAAGAGCCCGGGCGGATTGGGGAACATCGGGCGCGGATTGGGCTGGGCAAAGCCCTCGCCGCCGAGCACGTCGAGGAACACTTCGGCATGGCCGCGCGCCATGTCGGCATCGGTCTGGCCTTCGGCCGGCACATAGCCGAAATGCCGGTAGCCATCGATCACCTGCTCGGGCGAGCCGCGGCTGATGCCGAGCTGCAGCCGGCCACCGGCAATCAGGTCGGCGGCGCCGGCGTCCTCGGCCATATAGAGCGGGTTCTCGTAGCGCATATCGATGACGGCGGTCCCGAGCTCGATCCGGCTGGTCCTGGCGCCAGCAGCAGCCAGCAGCGGGAACGGCGAGGCGAGCTGGCGCGCGAAGTGGTGGACGCGGAAATAGGCGCCGTCCGCGCCCAGTTCCTCGGCCGCCACGGCCAGCTCGATCGATTGCAGCAGCGCATCGGCCGCCGAACGGGTCTGCGATTGCGACGAGGGCGTCCAGTGCCCGAACGAGAGGAAACCGATCTTCTTCATGGTATTGGCCTTAGCGTTGCCGGACCTCCTAGATGTCACGGCAAGGGAGTGGGATCAACGTCGACGGCGTCTGTCACGCGCCGGTCATCGGGGGCGGTTAGGAGGCCCGCCATCAACCATGGGGCCACTGCTGTGACACTGAAATTCATCGTGATGAGCGACCTGCACCTGGTGCCGGAGGGCGAGCTGTCGATGACGCTTGATACCGCCGCCCGACTGGAGATCGCCGTCGACACCATCAATGCCCGCTATGCCGATGCCGATTTCTGCATCCTCGCCGGCGACCTCGCCGATCTCGGCCAGGCCGCGGCCTATCGCCGGCTGCAGGCGATCCTCGCGAGGCTCACCATTCCGGTGCACATCACGCTCGGCAACCACGACGACCGCCCGACCTTCCTCGCCGTGTTCGGTGACGCTTTCGCCGGCGAGACCGGCCATGTCGACAAGGTGCTCGATATCAAGGGCTACCGCATCGTGCTGCTCGATTCGTCCGAGCCGGGCCGCGTCGATGGCGTGCTCGAGGCGCAGCAGATCGACTGGCTGAAGGCCCGCCTGGCGGAAGCCGCCGATAAGCCGGTGATCGTCATCCTCCACCACAACGCCAACGCGCTGCATATCGCATCCGACACCATCCGCATCCTCGAGGATGGCCCGTTCCTCGAGGCGCTGGCGACGCACAATGACATCCGCCAGGTGATCGCCGGCCACGTGCATGTCACCTCGACCGCCACCTATCGCGGCATCCCGTTCACGACGCTGGCCGGTGGCCACTATTCGGTGAGCTTCAACGTCGATCAGCCCGGCAAGCCGATCCGCCGCCTCACCGGCCCCGGCCAGCTGGCGGTGGTGATCGGCACCGAGGACCGCACCACCGTGCTGTTCGAAGACTTCGTCGACGGCAACGAGGAAATCGTGCTGGCGGCTGCCGCCGAGTGATACTGCGCGGGGCGGTTCGCACCGCCCCGCCGCCGACCCGTCAGGCGTTGCCGGGGCCGGTGATGTTGACCAGCCAGGAAATGCCGAACTTGTCGGAGAGCATGCCAAAACTGTCGCCCCACGGCGCCTTCTCGAGCGGCATCATCACGTTACCGCCGGCCAGGAGTTTCTCCCAGTAACCGCGCAGCTCCGCATCATTGTCGCCGCTGAGCGACACGCTGATGTTGTTGCCTGGGGTGTGCGGCATGCCGGGCGGGGTGTCGGCTGCCATCAGCCAGTAGCCGCTCGAGGAGATCAACTGGCCGTGCATGATCTTGTCCTTGTCGGCCGGATCATGCGGCATGCCGCCTTCGGCATAGGTGCTGATGGTCAGCTCGCCGCCGAACACCGTCTGGTAGAACTCGATCGCCGCTCGGGCGTTGCCGTCGAAGTTGAGATAGGGGTTGAGGCGCGTCGGCATGGTGTCCTCCCGTGCTGCCTTCGCCGACGCTAGTCGGCGGCCGTGACGAGAACAAGACGCGCGGGCTTGCGACCGCTTAGGCCGTCCGCTCTACTTGCCGGCTGAGGAGGCCGGGATGGAACTGCAGTTCAGGGCGACGGTGATCTATTGGCGCGGGCCCGCGCCGTTCTTTTATGCCCGCATCCCCACGGAAATCGGCGCCGAGATCGGCAAGGTGAAGAAGGCTGCGAGCTATGGCTGGGGCGTCATCCCGGTGGAGGCGACCATTAACGGCATCACTTTCACCACCTCGCTGTTCCCCAAGGACGACACCTACTTGCTGCCGCTGAAGCAGGTGGTGCGCAACAGACTGGGCGTCACCGCCGACGACGAGGTCGATGTCGAAATGACCATCGGCGGCGGCTACGTGCCGCTGCAGTTTAGGGATTAGAGCTCGCTACGAGGCTGCACTGGCATCGTGGTTGGCTTCGATCCTTGCCCCGACCACCGGCTGTCATCCCAGCGAAAGCTGGGACCCAGCTCTCCTCTGGCGCGGGCTGTGAAATGGGTCCCAGCTTTTCGCTGGGATGACATCGTGGGTGGTTCGGCCCCGGTGAAAAGCGATCGATCAGGACGCCTCGCCACCAGCCTCACGCCGCCACCGGCAGCGCGAGCGCCCGGATCTCCTTCGCAACCCGCGCCTGCAGCGCCCACAGGTTCCGGTCGCGGATGCCGTGCGCCTCGAGCTGCGTCACCGTGTTGTAGAGGTACTGCGCTCCAGATCCCCAGTGCCCGGCGGCGCGCGCCAGGGTGCGCGCCACCACGCGCTGCGGCAGCCGGCCGGCATAGTTGGCGCCCTCCGGCGAAGCAACGAAGGCCAGCGCATGGAGTGGCCCGTTGGGTGTCGCGAGCCGCATCCAGCGCGGCACATTGGTCGGCCGCCGGCTATCGGTCTCGCGGACCAGCAGGCGCACCAGCTGGCCATGCGGATCGGCATCGGGCAGCCGGTATGCGAGCCCGGCGCAGGAGCCGCCGCGATCGAGCGCCATCATCAGCCCCGGCACCTCGCGGGTGCCGCGCCAGCGGGTGAGCCGCATGCAGAAGCGGCGATGCCAGCCATGCGCCACGGCCTGGCGGGCTTCGAGATGCTCGAGCTCGGGCTTCCAGATCAGCGAGCCATAGGCAAAGAGCCACAACGGGCCATCCGGACGGCTGGTCAGCAGCGCGGCGGCCGTGGCCTCGAGGTCGGCTTCGGTAGGGTCGGGCTGGCCGGGCATCGGGCCCGGATCGGGCTCGGTGCGCTCGACCCGCGCAACCAGTTCAGCAGTCAGCTCCATGGCGGAGCGGCGTAAGGACATCGTCCAACTCCAAGCAGTCGCCCCCCGCTGGAGCGCTCTCAGGAAAAGTTGCAGACTTTTCCGGTTCGAGAGCGCGACGAAAAAACATTGAACGGGATATGCCGAGAGCGGCGCGGGGGATCAAGTGTACCGGTGGTACGGAACCGCCCTCGGGCGGGCGACCCGGTTTCGACACCGGCCGCAACTTGGATGCCGGCGGGGAAACGCTTACCTAAGCGCGACTGCCGGCCCACGTCGCAATGAGCGGAGAGCATAGAATGTACGCCCTGGCCATCGTTCGCTATCGACTTCCATTGGCGGAAATTGCCGAGACCCACCGGGAGGCACACCGCGAGTACCTGCGCGAGTTGAACAGGCAGGGTGTGCTGATCGCATCTGGTCCGTTCCGACCACATGTGGGCGGCGCCTTCCTGCTGCGCGTCCCCGACTCTGACCCCAACGGTGCGCTTGATCGCGTCCGGGAGGGCGATCCGTTCACCCGGCACAAGCTGGCGCAGTACGAACTGCTGCCTTGGGACGTGAAGACCGGCGTCGAGGACCTGGACCGCATCTGAAGCTCGGGAGGGGGCGAGTGCCCGAAATCTCAGCCGGAATCCTGCTGCATCGGCATGGCCCGAACGGGCGCGAGCTGCTGCTGGTGCATCCCGGCGGCCCGTTCTGGGCCCGAAAGGATGAAGCGGCCTGGTCGATCCCGAAGGGGCTGATCGACCCCAACGAGGCACTGGAAGCGGCGGCGCGTCGGGAGTTTGCCGAGGAGGTTGGAACAGTGCCGGAGGGCGCGCTGGCGCCGCTCGGCGAGTTCAAGCTGTCGAGCGGCAAGCAACTGGTGGTGTTTGCGCTGGAGGGAGATTTCGACCCTAAGACCCTCATCTCGAACAGTTTCGAGATGGAATGGCCGCCGCGCTCGGGGCAGCGACAGAGCTTTCCTGAAGTGGACCGGGCAGGGTGGTTCAGCCTCGACGCGGCGCGGACCAAACTGCACCTCGGCCAGCGCGTGCTGGTCGATGTGTTGCTGGCACATACCGGGCCGTAGACTTCTGGCGCAAGTGATGGCAGGGAGGCCAAAAGGAGAAGGCCCATGCGCATCGCGGTGACCGGCACGCACGGCAGTGGCAAGACCACACTCGTCGAGGATTTCGTTGCAGCGACGCCGGGTTACGAGGCGGTGCCGGGGCCTTACTGGCTGCTGGTGCAGCAGGGCGTGGTGTTCGCCGACGGGCCATCGGTCGCCGATCTCGAGGAGCAGCTGAAGCAGAGCTGCGCGCTGCTGCTTGCGACCAGCGAAGCGAACGTGATCTTCGACCGCTGCCCGCTCGATTTCCTCGGTTATCTCGAGGTGCTGAGCGCTGCCGAAGGCTTTGAGTGGAGCCCCGACGGTAAGCTGCTGAAACGCATCGAGGATGCGCTGGCGACGCTCGATCTCGTCGTCTTCGTGCCGCTGAAGAGTCCGGACGAGATCGCGGTAGCGATCGAATACCCCAAGCTCAGGAAACGGGTGGATGCGCGGCTCAAAACCATGCTGCGCGAGGACGATCTCGGGCTGCTCGGCGATGGGACGCGCGTTGTCGAGGTGACCGGGACGCGCGAGCAACGGGTGCAGCAGCTGACCGGGGAGCTGGCTGGCTGAGCCGTTGCTCCTAGTCGTAAGCCTTCTCGTATTTCTCCAGCGCGCGAATGGCCTTGGCGTTGCCGCCGGCGGCACGGTCGCGGATATAGGTCAGGGCCGCCTTGAGGGTGAAGGCGTCGCCGGATTCCCGGGCCAGCACCAGGGCCTTGAAGTAATCGACCTTGAGGCAGCTGACGCCCATGATCATGCCGTGCATGTAGAGGTGCGATGCATCGGTCTGGCCGACCGCCGAGGCATCCTGGCGCGCCACGATCTCGGCACAGATCGCCTTGATTTCGTCCTTGCTCGAGGCGGTGCTCACCTTGGTGTAAAGCGAGCTCTTGGGCAGCAGTTGCGCGCCGCCCTTGGCGACGACCTCGGTGGCGATGCCCACGCTCGTCGCGAAGAGCAGGGCAGCGAGAACTACGGACAGGCGTGAATTACGTCGCATGGTGGATGCTCCGGTGTTCGGGGTTACTTCAGGCGCTTGCTCAGCGCTTCGATGCTGGTGCGGCGCTTCGGCAGCGAGAATGGCGGCTTGGCACGCTTTGCAAGCCCGAACACATCGCCTGCGGCGCGCTCCACCACGACGCTTTCGAAGATTTTCAGCGGCTGGCATTCCCAGCCCGCGCCGCTATGGCCGGTGACCGGGTTGTAGCTGTTGGGCGTGTAGCCGAAGCAGATATTGCCGCGCTCGGTCTTCCAGCGGCCGGGCAGCACCACCTTGTTGCCGGGGTACCAGAGCCAGGTGCCGCCTTGCTTGTCGTAATATTCGACCTGCGTGCCGTGGCCGGGGCTGTAGGTCATGATGGTCTGGTTGGCGAGCTTCGGCGCCGCGAGCGCCACGCCAATTCCGGCGAGGACGATGAGGGTAGCAAGGATCAATCGCATGGCGGGCTTCCTCATTGACCGCAGAAATCGTCTTCGACGCGGCAGGCGCCGGCGCCGAGCGCGTCGCACGCCTTGAGCGCGGCGGCATGGGCCCGCGGCTTGCTCCCCGCCTTGCCGACACCCCATTTGCTGCCGGTGGTCGCAATGGCGAGGCACCCACCGGCGCCAGAGGCGACGACCTTGCAGTTCTGGTATTGCTTGCGGCAGGCCTCGAGCGTGATGTCGCTGGCCCACGAGATCGAGCGGAAGCGCTGCACAAACGGCTTGCCGCCCGGCGCCGCCTGCGCCACGGCCCAATCGGCCATGGCCGGAACCGGCGCCAGCAGCGACAGGCTGCAGGCAACCGCCAGTATCAAATGCTTCACATTATCCCCCAAAGCGTAATTATGATTTACATGCGAAGTATCGCTATTGGGTAAGACTTCGCGCCGCCAGTGCAGCCTGCGGATAGGGTAAATTCCGGCGGGAAATATCGATCAGGCAGTGGCGGGGGGTGTCATCCCGTCCAGACCCAGATCTTGATCTGCAGCGCTCAGGCGCCGACCCACCCCTATCCACGGTGTCACCCCGGCGAAGGCCGGGGCCCATCCTGAGATGCCCTTAGTGAGCCGATGCGCATGCCTCGCCTCCCAGGAGCTCCCGCACCCTAATCCTCGCTGCGTCCGCCGCCCTCGCGGTTGCGCGTGTAGCTGTGCTTCAGCGGGAAGGGCGGCAGCCAGGCTTCGCGCCGGATGGTCCAGAGCTCATAGCTCGGCCGCGCCTGGTTCGGCGCATCGAACGCCCCGACATGCACTTCGACCTCGTCATCGCTCACCGAAAACACCGACGACCCGCAGCGCGGACAGAAATGCCGCCCGGCATACTCATGCGTCGTGCCTTCGATGCTTACCGCCTCAGTCGGGAAGATCGCAAACACTCCAAACAGCGACCCGGAGTGCTTGCGGCAATCGAGGCAGTGACAGATCCCGGTGCGATACGGGTCGCCCGAGGTGGTGAGGCGGATGTCGCCGCAAAGGCAGGAGGCAGTTGGCACGGCAGGGCTCCGGTAGCTGGCAGCGCTCGACGTCGCGACGCCCTATGGTTAGAGCCAAACGCCCCTCGCGGCGAGCCCGGCCAGCATCCGGCGGTCTAACGCGCCGGCGACATTGATCGCGTCGATGACGTCGGCCGGGTCGGGCTAGTGCAACGCGGGCGGAGAACGCCGAAGCTCCTCGAACCGTCCTCCGCCCGCTCTCAGTCGCGCGGGCGTCAACGGGAGGCGATCGACATAGCGTCGCGAATCTTGCCCTTCGGCGCCCATTTGATCCAGACCCTCTCGCCGGCCTTCAGCTTGGAGAAGTCGCACCTGGGTCCGAACTGATAGACGTTCCTGCTGGTAAGGGTGACGAGGCAAGCCTTGGCGTCGATCAGCTTGATGGTGCCGCGGGCGGTCCTGAAATGCATCGGGGCCGCGACCACTGGCGCGTGTGCGGCGGGGGCGACGGGTGCGACCATGGTGCCGCCGCCACCATAGCCGGCAGCCATTGCGCCGGACGAGGCGCCGAGGGCAGCAACGAGCAGAAGCGGGAGGACAAGTTTGCGCATGACAACTCCAATCGGGTTACGGCCCGGCCGACCAATCGTCGACCTTTCACGGCCGAAAGGATCGTAGGTTCGCGCGCTTACACTGCCCTGTCCGCCGCCTTACATCCGCGCAAGGTTGGCGACGCGGCCCCGCCATTTGGCCGACGCGGCGATCACAGCGCGGCACGCAGTACGCGGTCCTGGCGTTAGAGCCGGATCCCCTTCTCGGCGAGCCCGGCCAGCATCCGGCCGTTGAAGGCCCGGGCAATCTCGGGCTGACGCACCGGGCTGGTGCGGAGCGAGCCGCTCACCACCACCGATCCGGCATTGATCTCGTCGATCCCCAGGTCATGCATGTCGCTGGTAATCGCTTTGGCGAATTTCGGGTCGGCCCTGAGTTCGGTGGCCGCCGTCCGCATCTCGTCGATCACCGCCAGCGGATCGGTGCCGCTGGGCACGGTGAAGCGCGGGCGGAGCACGCCAAAGTTCCGCGAACTGTTCTTCAGCGCCTTGACCGTCGAGAACGGAATGGAGTGCAACGCCCCATCGCTGTCGCGCAGCCGCATGCTGCGCAGCGACAGGCTCTCGACCACTCCGGTGCGATCGCCGGTGCTGATGGTGTCGCCGACCGCAATGGTGTCCTCGGCGAGGATGAAGAAGCCGGTGATGACATCCTGCACCAGCTGCTGCGAGCCAAAGCTCAAAGCGAGGCCGAACACCCCGGCGCCGGCGATCAGCGGCGTCACGTCGACCCCGATATTGGCCAGCACCGCAATGCCGCCCAGCACCACCAGGAGGATCAGCACGCCATTGCGCATCAGCGGCAACAGCGTCTGCAGCCGGCTCGAGCGCTGCGCTCCCGGGCGGGTGCCCTTGTCGGGCGCGAGGGTCGTGGCGATCCAGGCATCGAGCGTCACCCAGATCAGCCAGGCCACCGCAACAACGGTCGCGGCGGCCAACAGCGGCCCGACGATGACCCGGCCATCCGTGGTCAGCCAGCCCCAGATGTTGAAGCCCCAGACGCCGGCAATGGTCATGGCCATGGCGAAAAGCGTCAGCGCGTCGGCGGCGACCCGCAACAGTTTCAGGATCTTGCCGGCCACGATCTGGCGCAGGGTATGCCTTTGATAGCGATAGCGCGGCGGCGTCGACGTGGTGAGCCGGTGCAGCCCGGCGATGGTCACCATGCCGACCAGCACCACGGCGAACGACCACAGCATCTGGCTCAGCACATCATTGTCGCGCTGCCCGGCCAGCAGGCTGAAAATGCTGAGGATCAGAAAGCCATAGGCGATGAGGTGCCAGTGTCGCGCGAGGCGCCGGGTGGCGTTGCGGATCGGATTGTCCGAAACCGGGGCGCGAGCCGCGGCGCCGAAGATCAGCCGGCCAAGCGCCATCCGGTGGCGCGATACGAACCCCAGCATGGTGAGCGCCGCGATGCAGTTGAGGATCAGCCCGGCAAAATCGGCCGCCGACCAGCCGAGCACCTGCCGCAGCGACGGGTCGGCGCTGAGCGCCGCAAACGTCGCAAAACTCGCGACCGCCAGCCACCACGGGTAAAACCGGCGCTGCCCATAGCGGATCAGCCGCACGCTGCGCACGCTGCCAAAGCCCGACAGCGCCGACGTCGCAAGATCCGCCGTCAGCATGGCAAGGAGGATGCCGACCGCGAGGCTGGTGAAACTGGTGCTCGCCACCTTCGGCACAGGCAAGAAGCTGACCAGCACGGCGACCACGAACAGCGCCGCCGCCGCCAGCACCACCTTCAGCATCAACCCCATCGCCAGCTTCCGTTTCCGAACCGGCTTGGTGGGCTGCACCAGGCCACGGCCAACCCGACGCATGCCAATTCCGATGCCGGCAACGATGGCGAGGCCGGGCAGGGCCCAGGCGAGGAACTGCAGTAACTGCCCACTGCTGACCCCACTCTGCACCCGGCTCCCGATCTGTGTCCCCGCCTGCGCCAGCTTCCGATCGATCGGCACGCCAAAGGTCGCGGTCGGCAGCGAGGTGACGAGTTCGTCGGACCAGCGGTAAAGCGCCCCAACCAGCCCGCTGCCACCACCGCTATCGGCCTCCTCAGCGCCGGCTGCCGCCGGTGCGGCCTCGTTCGGCGTCGAGCGCAGATGCTCGAGCAACTGCTCCCGCAGCACCGGGTCCTCCAGCACGACGATGAGCCGATCGACGGCCTCGGACGATGCGGCGGGGGTAGGGGTGCTCTGCTGGGCATGGGCACTGCCGATCGACAGCATGACAAAGAGAACGGCAATCAGCTGCTTCACGGGTGGGTCTCGCTTGGTCCGGATCCGGGCGGCAGATCCTTGGAATCGAAAGGCAATGTGCTTTGCGATTAGACAAATAAGTTGGCGGCATCGTGCCGCTCACGCGACCCGATGAGATCGCGGTGGCCATCCAGTATCCAAAACTGCATGCCCGGTGCCGGTTACGGGAGGGTGTGCCCGGCGGCGCGGAACAGGCGGTACCATTCCTCGCGCGTGAGAGTGATGTCCGAGCCGGCGGCGCTCTCGCGGACCCGCCCGGGCTTGGTGGTGCCGAGGACGACCTGCAGGTTGGCCGGGTGCCGGGTGATCCAGGCGATGGCGATGCCCATCGGGGTGACGGCGTATTTCTTGGCCAGCTCATCCATCACGTCGTTGAGCTCGGCATAGTGCTCGCGATCGCCGATGAACACGCCCTCGAAGAAGCCTTTCTGCACCGGCGACCAGGCCTGCAGCGTCATGCCCTTCAGGCGCGAATAGTCGAGGAGCCCGATATCGCGGGAGACCGACTGCTCGAGCCCACCCATGTTGGCGGCGACGCCTTGGGCGAAGAGGTTGGCGTGGGCGATCGAGAGCTGCACCTGGTTGAACAGCAGCGGCTGCTTCACCGCAGATTTCAGCAGCTCGATCTGGCCCGGGGTGTGGTTCGACACACCGAAATGGCGGACCTTGCCGCTGGCGTGGAGCGTGTCGAAGGCTTTCGCCACATCGTCGGGTTCGACCAGCGTATCGGGCCGGTGCAACAGCAGCACGTCGAGATAGTCGGTACGCAGCGCCTTCAGCGAGCCATCGACCGATTGCAGGATGTGCTCGGAGGAAAAGTCGAAATAGCCGCGGCGGATGCCGACCTTGCTCTGGATCTGGATCTTCGCCCGGTCGGACGCCGAGAGTTTCAGGGCGTCGCCGAACCGCGCCTCGCAGACATGCGGCGCTCCGCCATAGATATCGGCGTGGTCCATCATGGTGACGCCGATCTCGACCGCCGCGTCGTAGAGCGCGCGAACCTCGGCATCGCTCATCTTGGCGATGCGCATCAGGCCCAGCACAACGCTCGACACGGTGACATCGGTATGGGGGACGGTGAAGGTCTTCATGGCGGGGCCCGTGCTGGCGGATGGATGGAGACGCTGTGTATCACAAGCCGAGGGTGGCGTCGGCAGTTCGAAGCTCGTTGTGGGGCGGGCCGAAAGGGACGTGCCGATGCATCCGGCGACCATGGGCCCCGGAGCATGAGAGAGAGCGAAGCTACGTGCCGGCGAGGCGTTTGCCCCGCGCGGTAGTCCGCTCATCTCCAGCAATGACCTGTCATGGCGCGAAGCAGAACGGCCCGTGCGCATCGAGTCTCCATCACAGGCGAACTTGAAAAGCCCAGGTGAATCAATGGTAGTGTGCCCCGACTTTTATTTGAGGAATTTGCGATCCATGGCGTCTAGGGGGAACGGATGCTTAAGGAATTTCTGGCGATGGGGCCCGCCGACGATCTTAGGCGCATTTTCGATGATGAAATCGACACGGCGTCGATCGCTGCCAGTCGTGGGCAAAGTATCTATCGCAGTCTCCAAAAGCTAAGTCAGCTGATAGGCGGTGAGTACGGGGATCGCGTCCTCTATGAGCTCATCCAAAATGCACACGACGCTCAAACCGCCGCCAATCCAGGGCGCATTCTCGTCCGGCTTAGCATCAGGGACCCATCAAACGGTACACTGATCGTGGCCAATGGCGGGTCAGGGTTCACCCTCGAAAATGTGCAAGCCATCCGAAACATAGCCACAAGCACGAAAGAAATCGGCGAGGGCATCGGCAATAAGGGCGTCGGCTTCCGCAGCGTCGAGGCTCTGACCGAGGACGTCAGAATATACTCTCGCGTTGGCGATGTAGGGAGCGGCGATTTTGACGGGTACTGTTTTCGGTTCGCGACAAGGGAAGAGGTCGAGGCACGCGCACAGGAACTCGGTCATTCGAACGAGGACGCTGCGATCGTGGCGGCGTCGTTGCCAAGATACCTCGGCGCTGTCCCGATGGACCTCGTCCCCACGACTATCCAGGAGCTTGCGAAGGCTGGCTACGCAACGGCGGTGGAACTTCCTCTGGCCTCATCCGAGGCGGTATCGCTAGCTCGCGACCAATTCGACGAGCTGATCGGCTCTGAAGCGCCCATTCTGCTCTTCCTAGACCGGATCGGGTCGCTGACGTTCGAGCTCAACCTGCCTGATGCCGAACCTACTCAGACTGTCCTTCAACGTTCGAGGGCCGGCCACGAAGAGGTACCGGGCCTGAAGGGGTGTTGGCTTGAAACCGTCACGCTCAATCCCGGTGCACGCACCTGGCAGCTGATATGCCGTATCGTCCAGCCAGCCAGGATCCTTGACGCGGTGACGAGGAGCATCCCGCAGGACAAACTCCTCAGACAGTGGCTCGACTGGAAAGGCGAGGCAGTTGTCAGTCTCGCGGTACCTCTGGGTGACGTATCGCTATCGCAGGGCCGGCTGTACACCTTCTTGCCAATGGCCGCGGAGTCGGTTGCGCCGTTGCGTGCGCACCTCGATGCGCCGTTCTATACCTCGATCGATCGACGGCGCGCTAAGCTAGACTTACCACTCAACGCAGAACTCCTTGATGCCGCCGCGGAGGCCGCTGCAGCTGCGGTGCTGCATCTGACGAGCAGTCGTCCTGACGCGGACGAGCGTATTTGTGTCGACCTCGCGGCGTGGCAGCGTGCCGAGCTTCCGCGTCTCTCTAAGGCGTTTTCCGCGATGCGTGTGGCTTGGCAGGATGCGCCTATCTGGCCGACGATCGATGGGAGGCATGCAACAGCACGCAACCTTCGATCATGGCCGGCTGGCGCTTTCAAGGTGCTCGCTCCGATGCAAGCGACCCTTGCGGCGGGGGCGACGCTGCTTTCAACGCGCTTGGGGCGCGAGCGCGTGGAGAGCATAGCGGCGTTGGCCGAAGGCGCAGGTCTGTCTCTGAAGGCCTCATCCGCCGATTTGGCGCTGTGGGCGGAAAAGATCGCTGCGTCCTTGCCAACGCGCATCGCGGCGAGGAGGCAGTGGACCGATTTCTACGCTGACATCGCAGTTGCTTTCCCAAATCAGGAAGCGCTCAAGGCATGTCGCGGAAAACGCTTGCTGCTTGGGGAGGACGAGAAGGTCCATCCAGCGTCCGCGACCTTTTACGTGCGCCAGGATGCGGCTAGCCGCAGCAAGGACGGACAAGCCGCGCCACTTCCTCCGCACGAGATAGCACGAAAGGTCGCGTTGCTGGCTGAGGGAGTTCGGTTGGCACCTGAGGCGTTTGCAGCATTTGAGCGGGCTGAGCTTTGTAAGAGATACAACGCGGTAGAGGTGCTTCGACGCTTGCCAACTTTCTTTGGCGACAAGCCCGCACCGGGCCGCCGAGCATCCGCACTCGCATGGGCATTCGCAGTCTGGCAGCACGAGACGGCGACCGCCAAGTCTGCACTGAAACAGGCGCAGTTGCACGTGCCTTGCCGATCTGGATGGGTGAGAGCCACCGAGGCTTCCTTTTCCGAGGGCTGGGGTGCGACGGGCGCTACTCTTGCCCTATATCTCACCGAAGCCGCCAATGCGGGAGACCTCGACGCGACAGAGGCTCTCGGTCACCTGATCGAGCCTTGGAACCATTGGGTCGGCGCGCATCGGGCTGGTCGTGCCGACTGGATGCGTTTCTTGACCGACGCCGGTGTGACCGACGGCTTCGTACCCTTTGAGGGGGACTGTCCGACGGGGCCGCGGCAGGGACAAGTGTGGGCCGATGTTCTAGCGGGCTTAGCCCGAGCGTCTGAGGCACGATGGAAGGAGGAAGTTGGAAGGCTAAAGACCGACCATCCCTGGACCGACTATACGCGGGAGGGTGGGCTATGGCGCCTTCCGGGCCAGGCAGTTGTGTCAAAGCTGACCGACGAGTCCCGAAGGGGGTTTGCCCGCTTAGTCATCCGGCACCTGAACGAGAATGGCTCCAAGTTTCTGACCTTTCGCCTCGGGAGGTTTGATCGCCCTCAGCGCGACCACGCTGTAGTTGCGGTCGCAACACCACTTCGAACACTCCTTGCGACGGAAGCGTGGGTACCGGTGGCTTCAAGGAGCGAAGAGAGTTTCGTCAGCGCGGATCGGGCCTGGTTGATGACCGATAGACGCAATGATCCGCGCTTCGTAAGCAGGATCATTGACGAGCTTTCTGAGCAACTGACAACTGATGGTCAGGCGTACAAGACCATTTCGGTATCGCCATTCGGGGTGAAGCTGTGGAAAGAGCCTTCAACCGCACAGGCGCGCCTGGTCACGCTTTCGCAGGTCAGCAGTCAGCTCGAGGTCCACGATCGCGCGCCGTTTCGACGGCAGTACGACGCGGCGTTTAGAGACCTGCTCGAGATCAAGGCCAAAGTGCCGGTCGACGCTCCCCTTGTCCTTGAGAACACAACCGGATTTTCAACGATCAAGGGCACACCCGGGAAGCCCACGGTCTTTGTCAGGACCGGCCGCGATCGCGCTCTCTCCAAATTGCTTATCGATACCGGCGATCCGGTGCTGCTGACTGGTGAAGATGCTCCGGGCGAAGCAATCGTCGCCTTGATCAACGAAAGCGGTCAATTTCATGCGGCTCCAGTCGAGAGCAGTGATGTCCAACTTTTCGTCAATGGCGATCCGTTCGGACCCGCACCAGAAGATCCCCTTTTGGTCGACCTGGCTCCTTGGCTTTTGGATGCGATGGTTGTCGCGCACGAGCTAGGGGCACGAGAACTGGAGCGTGTAATACTGAGTTCCACTCTCGAGTCTCAGCTCTCCCGCGTCCGCGTCCGCTCGTGCCAGGAAATCCAACTTCAGTCTGCCACCGGCGGAAAGCGGTCCCTCGATCGACATCTTGCCAGAGACGAGGCGAGTCCGACGCTGCTCCTGGTTGGCGACCTCGACGCCGGTCAACTTCGTGACTGTGCCAGTCTGCTTGGCCCTTTCATTCATGCAAACTTGCGCACATTCCAGCCGATGCTGCTCAGGCTGTCCGTGCGACTGCCGGCCGACATACCAGCGGAGGAGATGCTATCACCATCGGTAGAAGACCTCGCCTTCGCCGTCGAATGCGACGCGCACCTGGTGGAAGAGATGCTCCAGTACCGCCTTACGGATCGCACCGGTCAGGCGCGGCTTATTCTGCCCGTCGCCGCCTACATGCTGGGATCGACCAAGGCGTTGGACCTGCGCGATCAGCTCTTGGAAGCCCACTATGATCGCTGGCCCGATCTGCTTCTCGCACTCGGCGACAGTGAGTTTGTCCCGAGGCTCTTGGCCCTCACGTCCGCAAAAGCGGACCTCGCCGGCCTACGTCGCGAATTGGGCCTCGACTATGCCAGGTTCAATGCAGCGCTGATCAGCGTCGGCCTGACGTCGCTTGCCAACGTCCCGGAACTTCATCGACTATTCGAGCTTTGGAAAGGGGAACTCCGCGACGAACTCCTGGATCGTCTTCGTCGGTATTTTCAGCCGGTGTGGCGGGAGGCAGGGGAGCTCGCCAAGTACCGGGAACTCAGGGACCTGAGCTTCCTCGGTTTCAATGATGAGTGGGCGGAGACAAGGGAGTCGATTGATCGCAAGCTTGTCGCGGATGAGGCCGATCGACGGCTGAGCCAGTTGGTTGGTGCAGACCGCGCGGCGGAGATGCCGAGCTTGGACCCGTTGCGTGCCGCGAACCGAAAAACCGTCTCCAAGTTCGCCGAAGAGGCAATCAAAATCGTGAAGGCGGCCGCCAAGCTGCTGCCGGCAAGTTGGCAGGCGGGTCCAAACGAAGTAGCGGCCGCCACCGATCGCAGCGGCGCACTCGACTTTGTGCGGATCTCACCCGAGGAGGTGATACCGCTGCTGGAGTTGGCGGGGGAGTGGCCAGCTGGAATGCTGCCGACTCTTGATCTTGCGACCCTTGGGCTGACCGATGACGACTTGGATAGGGAAGCCAAGGTCGCTGCTGCGGCAGCCGCTGAGCAAAGGCGGCAACGCGACAGCATCGAGTTCGGCGGCATCAGCTTCGACACGGCCGGCGAGGAATTTGAAGAGCACTTTGCAGCGGTCGCGATCGATCAGTACGCGGCGAGCGATTGGCGAGCGCGAAGCAGCATAAGGACGGTGGCCCTTAAGGACATGCAGCAACCGACCGGGCCGGGCGGCGGCGGCGGTCCAGGCAGCAACAGGAGAAGGCCACGCCCCCCCGAGAGCATTCGATTAGCTATCGGCCTCGCAGGCGAGCTGCTCGCCTACCACTACCTCAAAGCGAAACATCGAGACTTATTTCACGACGGGTGCTGGCGATCCGAGAACCGCCGCAGCCTATTCCCTGAAGACGGCGACTCGCTTCTTGGATACGACTTCGCCGTGAACACCAGCGAGACCGAATGGCTCTACGAAGTTAAGGCAACACCGGGAGATGCATGCGAGTTCGAACTCACGGAAAACGAATATCGTACGGCCGCGGCCTCTGCAGCAGATAAGGGGCGACGCTACCGGATACTCATGGTGCAGCAGGCATTCGATCTCAAGCTGTGCAGAATCCTGGAGCTTCCGAACCCGGCTGGATCTCAGCGCGGGAAGTTCAAGATCATTGGCCGCAGTTCGACCCGCATGGAGTTTGAGCCAGACTGACTGGATGCGATTCGATCGCGTGTCAGGCTTGCCGAGGATCACGATGGCGAGGACCGACGGCGACGGCGCCGAGCGAGTGCAGCGACCGACGTTTGATCCCGCTCCCTGCATCTGGTGCAGAAAAACGATCCACGAACCATCGCTCGAGCATATTCGCCGGCGGCGCAGGTTTCCCCACTCGGTGGCATCCATGATGAAGCGGGGCGGCAAGATGTCAGTTGCGAGGCTCTTGAGGGCCAAGGCACCGTCGCATACGTCTTCAAGCGAGATGAAGGCCAAGAGCCGCTATTTCAGAGTTCACGTCCTCTGAGACAACGCAGGCCCGCCGCGGATTTTCTGCTCTGCGGGACCAAATATTTGCGACGCTTGGGCGTCCGCTTGTGGCGCACAGCAGCGGCTGGGTAGACAAGAGCAACAGCTGGGATCGGTACTTTCCCGGTCGGAACCTGCGCCAGGAAGCTCTGGTGTACCTCGCAAAGCAAAGGCCCCGGAATCCGGGGCCTTTCTGTCTGTCAGATGACTGAGGCACACTGTTGCTTGTCATTGAGCAACATGTGGATGGTATATGCCTATGCTTTGTGGGCGATCACACAACTGTACGACACCATATGATCTTTCCTGATGCCTGTTGAATCATATGGGTAATTTCGTGCTGTTCGCGTTCGGCTTTTCCTGATCGAGCGTTCGGAATTTCCCGGTCAAGGCGGGCGGTTCTGCTGCCCTGCTGCTGCCAACGAAAAGCCCCCGCCGATGGCAGGGGCTGAGGGTGTTCGCGTGTGGTGGTCTATGCGCGAGGCACGTCGTCAGGGCGGAGGGAAGATCCTGTCGACCTCTGCCCGAAGATAAAACGTGCAACGAAGTTTATCCGAAGGAAAGCAAGGCTTCAGGCCGTGAGCTTGGAGCACAGGGTTGATCGTGGCCATTCGTCCTCCACGACGGCGCCACACCTCGGAGATCGGGATGTAGGTTCGCTGGAAAGCGATGACGTCATCCTCGCACAGCGCCGTCTTGAGCTTTCCGCTTTCAGCACTCCGCGCGTTGTGGGCCTCGATCCACTCGAACTCGACAAGACGGTTCACCACGCTCTCGCTGACCTCCAGATGGGCTGCCGCCTCTTCCATCGTCATGACCTCACGACCGAAAAGGGGGTGGATGCGCCGCAGGGCGTCCAGATCGACACGGAGTGAGGCGATCGACTTCAGTCCGGAAACCGATCCGGTGGGAACCGTTCCGCGCGCAATGTGCTCCAACACCTCGGAACGCGACCAGGACGTCGCCAAGTAGGCCTGATAGACGGTCACCCAGTTCGGCGCCTCGCCGTCCATCTCGGTCGCATTGGCGAGCAACATGCGCTCCAAGTCTTCGATATCTCCCCGTCGAAACATGGACTGCGACGCATTGGATCCTCCGCTCACCGGCTCGAGGATGCCGGCCGCCTCGAACGCTACGAAGTCATGGGCATGCGCTCCGGTTTGCTCGATGACCTCGGCGCGCGACATCGTTCCTTCCGGTGAGGTCAGCACCGCGTGAAGTTCGTCGACGCCGATGGCGAAGCGGGTCTTGTCGAAGGCCAAATTCAGGCGGGTATGGATGCCGGCCCTTTCCACCCGCTTCTTGATGGTCCTGTAGGGAAGCCCGTATTGGCGCTCGGCACTGACCAGCGTGTGCCAATGACGACGAGCGGGCAGAAAGCCGAAAACGGGCGGGTCGTCTGGCCCATAGGGCAGCAGCTCGCTCAGACGATCCACAATGACCTGCTTCAGTGACCCGAAGTTCGAGCGGTGCGTCTCAGAGTTGAGGAAGTAGTGGAAGCGTCCGAAGATCGTGTTCGACATCCCCGTGGTTCCGTCATGTACAGCGCGTTCGTGCGCCATCGTGACGAAGTCGCGAATGCCGGTATCTCCCCTCACGCACCACTTGAAACCTGCCTGGGCGCAGGCCAGCGCGCCGTCGTCATCAAAGTCTTTGATCTGGGCTCCCCTCCCATGCAAGTCGAACACGCCCAGTCGTTCGCAGACGGTCGTGACCTGGGAGATGTCCATCCGGTCGAGGAAAGGCACCGTCCGCCTCTTCAGGACGCCAAGACGGCCCAGAAGATAAGCTTCGAACTCGGTCGGCTTTCGCTCGACTGAAAGGGCGCGAAGGTCGTCGAAGTCCTCCAGTGCCTCGCCGATGGCGATGGAGTAGTCCTTCTCGTGCTCGCCGAATGTCGTCTTGTCCGCTACCTGAACAAGGGAGAGGTTGTGGATCGCGCAGGTGCGGATGGCATCAACGAGCGTGAAGACCCTACAGGCTACAGCGGCGTCCGCCAGCACCTGCGGCGAAGTCGCCATGTCGTCCTCGACGCATCCGGGACAAACACGAAGCCGGAGGTGCCTGAGCCGAAAGGTGGTGAGGACCTCGCCGTTGATGCTGAAGGTGCTCGCGGCAATACGCTTTGGGGTCCATTTGAGCAGGTGCTCGAAATCGGCACCGGCGAATTGGCTGTACCGGGCAATCTCCCGCGGGTCGCCAGCCACGATTCGCTCGAAGCGCAAGTAGTGGTCCCAGCAGAACTGCCGCGCGTTTCCTGCGCCGTTCATTGCTGCCAGCCGAGAAGCGTGGCTCGTTGCCGGCTCGAAGGGGAGGAGGGGCAGGGTCTCGGCCAGTGGTTGGATACTCGTCTCCATCATTTCGTCCCCCAAACCTTGGTCGCCATCTCGCCCGCCATGGCCGCAAGGAGGGTCTTCGGATCAATGCGGTGCCAGTCGCTGGCGACGAAGGGATTGGCCGCCCGGTAACAGCCGGCCTTCCGTGCATAGAAGGCGGCGAAGTCCTCGACATTGACCGTCTTACGCCGTTCCCGCGCAGCCAGGAGGATCGCTTCGTGGCAAATGTCGAATGCCAGACCCCGGGCGCGGTTCGCCGCCAGGATGAGGCGGTCGAAAAAATCCTCGCACCCTGCCACGTCCACCGCCATTCCCACCTTCTCGGCAGCGACACCGAGCGCGTCCTCGAGGTCTTGCCGATCCTGCTCATTTCCGATGGTCATCTGCGTGATCGGGATGAAATCGGTGACCTCTCTGAAGAAGCCGAACTGCTCACCTTCAAGTGCCCGAACCAAGTCGGGGGTGCCGCTGAGGACCAGGACGCACGGCCATTTGCTGAAGTCGATCAGTGCCCGGAGCTGGCCGAAGATCTTCACCTGCTCCTCGAGCCGCCGGTGCTGAGCCACCCGGTCGGGCGTGAGCATGCGCTGGGCTTCATCGATGTGAATGATGGTCGGGTGTTTAATGCCGATCCGGGTGTGGAGCCGCTCGATCGTGCGGGACGGCCCCAGAGCACGAGCGGGGAGGAGCTTCATCTCGTCGAGCATGGTGCGGCCGAGGCCCTCGATGGTGAAGTGCTCGGGCGCGTTCACCAGCAGCGGGCGCAAGGGCAGGGTACTGGCATCGGGCAAAGTGAGTTCTTTCATCCGCGCAATTGCTTCCCGTACGGCGCGAGACTTGCCAGCGCGGAAGTTCCCGGCGACGACCAGAGCGCGGACCGGAGCACGGTTCTCTCCCCTCCATGGCTTCTTCGGATCCTTGACGTCGAGCAGCGCCTGATGGCGACGCAAAACGGCCTCCTCGACCCTCTCGACGTCGTCGGTCAGGAAGGGCTTGGCCACCAGTTCGTTGCGAAGAGCCCTCAGCTCGTCGTCCGGGAGGTATTTGCTGTCTTCCATTCTAGTCCTCGCGATACTTCAGGCTCCGCCTGCGCGGCGGGGTGTCGGCAAGTGGGGTCATTTCCGCCTCCTTGGGCGACGGAGATGTTTCGGGCTGGGGGAGTTTCGGTTCGGCCGGTCGATCGAAGCGGCGCCCAATCGTGCCCTCGCCGAAGGAAGGCGCTGGCTTTCCCGCTTCGGGGCGGGCACGGTTGACCATGTTGATCTGGTTGCGGTCTTCGAACTGCTGGAACCGCTGTTCGCTCCAGAACACATCCTGGAGGCCCATGGCCTTCTCGGCCGCGCGATTGGCGCGCTCGATCTCGATCAGGGCCGGTGCCACATAACGCTCGAAATCGATCTCGGCTTCCGGGCCAAATCGCATGCGCAGATCCGCCAACAGGTCGACCCAATCCTCGAGGCACACGCCTTGGAACTCGAAATCTCGCGCGGGCACCGGGAGCCAGTCGCCGTCCAGTAGAACCGAGATGGCGCCGAGGTCGTCCTCGTCGACGCGGATCAGCACTTCCTCGAGACCGTAGTGGGTGCGGTACTTCACCAGCCAGTCGCTGTCGTAGTGGATGTGCATGAAGCGCACGCCCCGGGGGCCTAGCTTCCGCCTCGCTTCAAAGCCGAACCACACCCGGATCTCGTCGGGAGTGGGCGGCGGCTTGGTCTCCATTGTGGAGGCCTTGGCTTCGAACTCACGATGGGGACTGCGGCGCAGACCGCCGTCCCGCGGCAGGTTGTGATAGACGTCGACGACGTATCGAACCAGGAGCTGGAGAAATTCCTCCAGCTGCAGCACGGCTCGTTTCTCGGCTTCGTATTTGCCTTTCGCGACCACGTTCTCGAACGCGCGCGCCACCATCTTCGCGATGAAGCCCTTGTGGAGCGTCGAGAAGATGGACTCGATGAGCCCACGCAGATGGGGCAGGCCGCTCGCGGCATAGACGTGGCTCGAGGTGGCTGGAATGACCGCAGAGAGAAACCGGTCGCCAATGAACCCCGGTCCAGCATCGGTGCTGCATTCCTCGATACCGGTGAACATGTTCCACCGTTGCTCGCAACCAGCCCAGTTCGAGTACTTGGTCTTGTCCATCAAGGACATCTTGAGGGCGGCCGTGGTGAGCTCGGCGGATTCGGCCAGGCCGAACTTCATGCCGGTGATGTAACCCGTCGACTTCTCCCCCACAGCGGCAACGTGGATGCGCTTGGCCTTCTCGACCAGTTCATCAACGATGTTGGTTGGAACTTCCGAGATCACGCCAGCCCTCTTCAGCAGGACGAACACGGGAATGTTCCAACAGTCGATCTCGCAGCGCTCGCCGACGCGATGGTAGGTCGGCCCTTCGCCGAAAGGACCGAGCGCAACATTGACGGCTCGTGCCCCCTTGCGTGCACCGATCTTTCGGCCCTCGGGAATGTCCTCCTTTACCCGGTTCAACGTGCCCCATGATGGCGTCGAAAGCGCCAGTTCCTTGGTGCACGTGCTGTTCCGCAGAACAATCCGTGCCGCTACGAGCTTACGAAGTCCCTCGACGGTCGGGTTGGCCTCGCCGGCGTACTTCGCAACCTCTTCCCGCACGATATCGAGCACGCGCTCGTCGACGCGCTTCCCGCCCGAACGGCAGTTTTCCGTGCGCTTCCGCAGCGACAAGGGGTTCTTGTGCCGGTGCAGGAACTTCGGCAGCAAACCGCGGATGCTGCGCGGCGTCAGCACCGGCTCCGCGACCGTTTTCTCCGAGCCGACATTGGCTTTGCGCGGTTTCTTCCGGCCTACGGCAGAATGGTCGTAGCCCGAGTCCTTCTCCCAGATCTCGAGATCCTTCTTGATGTCGGTAAGAAGACCCGAAAAGAATGTGGCCAGTGCTACGTCGCCGGTACTGGCGAGGGAGCCGTTGCGCAGCGCCTCCACAACGCGGACGAGCCACCAGTTCTTGATGAAGATATCTCGCCTTGCCTTGAGGCTCATGGCTTGAAGGCTCGGGTCCTCTCCCTTGGGGCGCGTCACGACGATCGAGCGATCTGCCTCGCCTCGATGGAGTTCATCGTGCGACAGGAAGCGCTTCTTCTTCGGAGTCCCGGTCGATTCGATATCCCAACCTAAGCTCGTCGGGCGGAGCACTTTATAACTGGCGCCCTCCATCTGAACGAGTGCGTAGGGGCCAAGGGGATCGGCCCACAACGGGTTGGTCTTGGTCATGTCAGTGCTCGGCGGTCGACGTGGCGACGACCACGGTCTCGGGCCCGATCAGGCCGGGTTCCACCTGACGCAGCTGCCTGGAATACAGAAGCCGCGCGACAGAACGGGCCCCGAACGGCGCAAAGGGCCGGCAGAGCTCTTCGATGGAAACCGGACCGAACAGAGACCTTGCCCGCTCAAGAATGCTGGCGTCGCGCGTACAGGGCTTGTCCAGTCGGGCCGAGCGGATCAGTCGTGCATTGGAGACCAGCCACTCGGGCAAATCCTCCCGCGTGATGAGCAGAACCGCATCCGCGAAGTCGTCGGGGATCTGGCGGGCCAGTTCGGCCGCGAAGGAATCCAACTGAGCCCTCCTGACCTTGTCCGCGGACTTCACCATGACGGCCGACCGCATGCCGTCCTCCAGCGTCACCAGGAAGTCGAAGGTGTGCTCGTGGATGACCCCGTCGCGATCCGCCCACTCGATGGGAGGCGCCTGGCAGGCGATATCGACCACCTTCGGATCCGCGGTCAGCACCAGATAGGCGTCGTGCTCGATGCCGGATTCGAGCTCCTTGGCCAGGAAATCGTTCGGATCGACCACAATGCTGGAATTGTGCCCGCGCGTGCCCATCGATACGCGACGCGAACCATTCTTCCTGGCAGGCAGCCGGACCGGCATCGGCGTGAGATCGATGGCAGGGGGCTGCCACGGGGCATGAGGCCGAAGCGACCTCTGGAGGCGATCAAGCATGATCGGTGCTCCAGATTCGGCGCGCGATGGTGGGGCTTGAATGGATGTCCCGGATGGCCGCCCGGCAGTCGGCGAAGCCCTGCTCCAAAGCGCTGAGCTCGCTGTATTCGATGGTCGTTTTGTTCCTGGGCATGCGATTTTCTTTCGTTGGCGCGAGCAGATCCACGCGCCGGCAGCTGGGGCTGCGCGCAGATCGCTCTTGGTGGATGACTGTTGAGGTTAGGCCGAGCAGCGGACCCGAAGCTCGGGCCTGATGCGGCCGTGCTCGATGGGAACGAGGAAGCCGTCATCGATAAGGTTGACTGCCGCGGTGAACCCGCGAGCGTCAGGGCGGCACCTGCGGAGCAGGTGGCCGAGATGGAACACTCCTGGGGTCAGGCTGGCCACCTTGCGCATCGCGGTCACGTCCGGCTCGTTGCGGAGCTTGCGGCTACGGAGGATGAGGCCGGTATTGTGGTCGGCGTATTCGGGCAACTTTTCCTTGTTCTCGACCGGGGGTGCGGTCGGAGAATGATCGGAGCGCGGAGCCGCGGCGTCCTTCTGGTCCAGCCAGCCGTTCACATCGAACGGGCGGGCTTCCAGGCGCGGACGAACGGCCAGGGCAGTGGGAAGGCGAAGGCGGGCACTGTGGGTACGCATGAACATTGTCCTCGATGTGCGGGAGTCAGATTGCGGGGTCTTCACTGAGCTTCTGGCCGACGAAGCGGATCTTCCGATCCCCGTCAATTTCGACCACGACCCAATCAAAGACGGCCGCTGCCCGGATGAGGCGATCGCCGAGATCGTCGAGCGCCATCTCGTTGATGCCGACCCCGGTGCACTGGCGCTCCAGATAGAAGTGCCGGCCGAGATCGTAGGCATCGATGAGCGAGAACATCTCCTCCTCGCTAAGGGGCCAGGCGCGGACAGCGGCGCGCATGAACTTCCTGCAGTCCTGGCCGATGCGATCCAAGGCCTCCTGCGAGAAATCATCGACGCCGATGCCTTCCCAAAGCTCGGGATGGTCGCCGTTGCTCTCATTGTCGATGAGCGCATCGGCGTAGCCCTGCTCGAACGGGGAAAGGCCGCGGTAGTTGAGGGGGTGGGTTTCAGGCATGGCTTTCTCCTCGCCATGCCGCTCAGGATCCGTCGCTTGACCAGCGCCTGGTCAATCCGTACCCTGAGCAAACATGACGTTCACTCGTTGTGTCCCGACCGCCCTTGCACTTTCCACGGAGCTGGGCGTTCGGATCGATCAGCGCCCGGTCACCACGACCGGGCGCTTCGTTTTTGTGCCGCCCCGGTTGGGTGGCGACGATCCTCAAAATGCCGATCTTTCGCCCGCCGTCGAGGAGGGGTATGTCGATTTTTCAGACCGGTCGGATGGCATCGGTCCGAAAATGACGGCTTTTGCGATTTCGTGCACCGAGGGCGATTTTGGACGACTTCGAGATGTCGACCGCCAGAAAAGCCCGGACGTCCCGGAGACTCCGGAGTTAACCATTATGAGCGGTTCCTATTGCTTTCATGAGCAAAATCAATAGGATACGCTAGATACCTTGCATTTTACCTTGTGGCAGAGCTGCAACGCTTTTGCCCTCGACCGACTGCTCGACGGCGGTGTTCGGCACTGCGGCGGGAGCGAGATCGGGCGTCTTCTGGCCAGGTTCTCCTTTCGATTCGTGGCCCGAAATGATCGATTCGACCTCTTCGGCGGATAGAAAAACCCGCGTAACAAGTGCATCGGCCAGCGCTGCAACCTCATGCTTGGCCGTGGTGATCAACCCAACACTTCGGTCATAAAGGGCACGGAGTGACGTCTCGACCTTGTTCCTGAGATCCGGATCAATGGTCAGCAGCCGTTCTACATCCTTCTCGCCGGCGAGATAGGACAGGGTATCACCCAGGCCGGTGCCGCTGTGCATGAGCGCCATCAATCTCGTCGCTTTCGCCAAGTCGCTGTCGGGGTGGAGCCCAGAGCCCTGCGACGGTTCACGCAGCATCACCTGTTCGGCAGCACGTCCTCCAAGCAGGCTGACGACGATGTCCTCGAAGTCGGACCTGGTGCGAAAGGCGCGGTCATCTGGGGCGAACATCGTACCGCCACCGCTATCCCCGCTGGTCGCGATGGTGACGAACGCCAATTTAGCGGCCGCTTGTCCTCGCGTTGCAATGACGTGTCCCGCCTCATGCACGGCGGCTCGCCGCACATCCTCATCAGATCTCACCCGGTCTCCGAGGATACGGGATTTCAGATCCCCCACCGTCAGATCTCGGCCGGCACGCCTTGCCAGCCTTCTTGCCGCACGCACCTGCTCCATGATCTCAGCGCCGGTTCGGCGGTAGCCCGCATTGACCTGCGCAAGCACCGTCAGGTCCTCGCCCAGCAAGTCGCCGGAAAGGTGGTGCCGCATGATGTTCTCGACTCCCCTGGCATCGGGCGGTCCGATGTGGACCGCCCGCTCGAGCCGGCCTGGCCGCAGAATTGCGGGGTTCAGGTCCTCGATGCGATTGGTCGTTCCAATGACGATGAGACCATCGCGACCCTGCATGGCGCCATCGAGGAGCTGGTAGAAATCCAGGATGACCGGGGACCAATAGTCCCTGTTCCTCGAGTCACCTAGATGGTCGATGTTGGGCAGGGCGTTGATCTCGTCCAGCAGTAGAACTGCCGGCGCTTGAGCCAGTGCCTCCTCGAACGCTGCGCGTTGAGCCTTGAGGATTTCAGACAGGTATCCGCCGCCCGAGGCGAACCAATTCCCGACGCTTGTGATCACTGTGGGAATGCCGAGTTCCTCGCCGATCATCCTGGCCAAAAGGGTCTTGCCCGTCCCCGGAGGACCCCAGAACACGCATCCCCTATCGACTTGACTGGCATCCATGCGGCCGGCGCGGACGTCGACAAGATCATCGCGGAGATCGAGCGCCCACTTCCGGGCTGCTCCATATTCGTGCGCCTCCTCAAGACGAGGCAGCCGGTCCTCCCGGGCGCCCACCTTCACGACCTGGGCCAGAATGGCCGACAAACGCTTCACGGTCTCGGCGATGCCCGCGCCGGGAACGACGATGGAAGTGAGCTCATCGAAGGTCATCGTCTCCGGGCGAAGCGCGTCCGCCTCCGCCGGCATGGCGCCTTTCTGGCATTCAAGCAGAAGCAGCTTGACCATCTCGGCGTCCAAAGGCGGGATCTCGATGCGCTCCTGGGCGGTCGCAACCAGCAACTCGGGCAGCCACGCGTCGGGATCCGGCGAGATGCCGATGACCTGCCGACCCATCGACAGCTGTCGTGCAAGATCGATCACCGTGCGGTCCTTCCCGGGCGACTTCTGCCGCGCGACGCAGAGCACCGTCTCATGTGCCAGCTCGACGATCCCTGCGGAAACCGGAGTGGTCCACGACGGATCCGGCACCGTCACGATCAGCGCCTTGATCTTTCCCGACTTCAGCCCTTTTAGGAGTCGCGATGGGATGGCGTGCGCCAGGGCGAGCCGGACCAGCGCCCTTCGCGAGCCTTCGGGCGCAGGGCCTTCGTCGTCGAGATCCTCAAGGGGCTCGAAGGTGTCGATATCGGTATCGCTGTCGATATTTTGGTCTGACATCAGTTCATCTCCTGGTCGTTGGCGCGAGCGCCGAGGGCATAGAAGCGGGAAAGGGTCCTGACCCAGCCTGCGCTGCCATCGAGGGCGTAGACTTCCGACGTCACCACCTGCCGGTGGTCCCCCAGCAGGGGATGGCCGATTACCGTTCCCTCCAGGGCCGCCACCGGCCTGGTGGCGAACTTCCAGTTCTCGAGGCGAGGAGCGTCTTCAAGCTCCTCGCGCGGTGCGAAAACCGTCATGGCTTCGAGATCGTCGGCGAGGGCGCGCAGGTACCTCACCGCCGCGGCGGGATCGACGCCGCACGGGTAAATAATGCTCATGTCCATGTCCTTAGTGGCGGGAACCGGTCTGGGGCGCGGCGATGTCAGCCATCGTGTAGGGCGTGATGCACTGCCCAAGATCGATGGCGACGACGCCGATGGTGACGAGATGCAGAATGGCTCCGATCGGGTCCGGGTGCTGGATCAAGCCGGCAAGTTCGGAGAGGCAACTGGCCCCATTCTCGATGAGGTGCGCCAGGATCATCATCCTGGAGGTGGCGTCGACCTTGATGGTGGCGGTGCGGGCCAGCAGCTGCGAATTGCCCAGCCGGGGCTCACGCTCGATGACGGACTGCGGCACCAGAATGGCCGCATGGCCGGATTCCCGCGCCTGGAAGCGCAGGTCGATGGCCTTGGCAGAGGGGAAAGCGCGGTCCCAGATCCGATGCGGCACGCAGATCAGGGTGACGATGCGCCGCCCAACCCTGACGTCGGCGATGGCCAGGTCATGGGGCTGGAAGCCCAGGCGGGCGGCGATGGCCTCGACCGCGGAATTGCCGCCGATGTAACGGCAGGCGGCGTTGGCGGTGATCAGGTCGCGGATCTGGTCATGGAGCCGCACGTTGCGCTTGATGTGGCGGGTGCGGCGGAAGTCCCTGTGGGACATGATCGGGGTGGCGGCAACGGTGGAAGTGGTCGCGTTGGACAAAGTCTCTCCTTTGCCCGGAACAGGTTCCAGGCGGTTTCGCGGGATGCGATGGATTAGCGATGACTATGCCGACGCGCGGATGCTGCTGACGTGACCGTCGCTCTGCGCGGGAAACGGACACCGGATGACGGCGCCGCAGGTGCACGATGGATTTGTTCCGTTCGTGTGAGGACCGAGATAGTCCGCGAAGGATTGGAACACAAGATCGAGTTACATAAAATCGGTAACTCGTGCTAGGGATGGTTAACGAGCGGTATCGAGCGATTCCTTAGGACGACGACCATGGCCATCACAGCGGCACAGCTGCGCGCCGCCCGCGCACTGATCAACATGACCCAGGACGATCTGGCGACCGCGGCTGAGGTGGCGACCAAGACCATCGCCACCTTCGAGGCCGAGGGCAGGGCGCCCCGAGGGGCCACCGTCGAGAAGCTCCAGGCCGCGCTGGAGTCGGTGGGGGTGGTGTTCATCGAGACCGACAACGGCGCCGGCGTGATCCTGCGCGAATAGCATTGGCTGCCCGACTGCTTGGCTAGCGTCGCGGGATGCAGATTGGGGGATGTTGTGGACTTCGATGATCTGGTGGCCGAGGTGCTTCCGCCCGAGAAGCGTGCCGGCAAGGCCGAGGGCGGAATGGAGCACCGGCTCTACGAGGGCGCGGTCATGGTGGCCTATGCCATGCACCTCTTGCGCACCACATCGGCCACGCATGTCCGCATCCATCCTGACGGCGAGCATGGAAAGCAGTTCGACTTCACAGGTTGGCTGCTTCGCCGCGGCTTCGAGAAGGTCTCCTCCATGGGCACCACCAGCTACGGCGGACTTTATCGCACCGCAGACGGCTGGGAGATCACCGTGAACCCGAAGTCGGGGCAGGGCGATGTGGTCGCTGATCTGGGCAATGCCGTGCTCTCGGCAGAGTGCAAGGGCGGTGTGATCAACACCCGACATGCCGGTCAGGTCTCACGCCTCTATCGGGGGCTCTGCGAAACGATCGGTCTGCTTATGGCCAGCGAAACGCCTGGCCGCCAGGTCGCCGTCGTGCCCTACACGGAAGGAACGCTGCGCCTGGCCAAGCGCATGGCGCCCCGGTGTGCCCAAGCCGGCATAGAGATCGCCCTGGTAGGCAGAAAAGGCGAAGTGACTGATATCGTCGCGTCCGGCCAGTTGTCCACTTAGGACCTTTTCGGTCTCGAAGCGGCATCCATAAGCCGTCTGAGCCGATCCTTGGCTCCGACCGGCTTCGTCGATCGCTTGTCGATCTCGGCCTCGATCGCGGTCCGGATGAAATCGAGCCGGTATTCGCCCTCCTCGAGCAGGGCGTCGATACGGCCGGTGGTGCCTTCGACCAGCGTCAGCTGAATTCGTTCATCGAACTGTTTTGGTCGGCCCATGGCGAAGGTGTGCCCGGCCCACGATGAGTCGTCAACGATATCGTGCATGCGAAATTAACTATCGAATACACGAAACCTTCCATATCATTTCGAATGCACGATACTGGTTTCGTGTATTCGATTCGTTTTGGGGGCTTCCTTGTTCGACAGACCATTCCTTATCGTCGCCGGCAGCAAGGGCACAATCATGAGGCTTAAGATTGTGGCTGCCGCAACAACAGTTCTCGCACTCGCGGCTGCTGGTGTCATGGCTGTGCTTGGCTTCGCCGACGAAGGCCCCACCACCTTTCGGTTGAAGGCGACGGCGACTTTTCTCGTGGACGGAGTCGAGCGCACGGGATCATCGGTCCAGGAATATGGCCTGGAGTGGAACTACCAGCCGCAGATCGGCAACAACGGCGCGTGGCGTCTGCTGGTCAAGGGTGAGGGCATCCGCGTGGACGTGCCGAACGCCGAGCCGATCTATGTCCAACTGGCGTCAGGAACAGTGTTCAACAACTGTGCCGTGCGTTCCCAGGGGCAGGATGAGCTTCGGAAAAGCCTGTTAGGCATCGAGCATTGTGACGTCGACTTCTATCCCACAGCCATACGCTTTGCTGGTGAAAGCCACTCAAGCGTACTGGCAGTTCACGCTGCCCGACAGGATCGAAACGGTTACCGCTTTGTGAGCATGACCTTCGATCGAACCGAAGACCCGATCACTGAGGGGAACATCCCTTCGGACATGCCCACTGATCCAAAGGGCCTTATCTACCTCAAATACGACGGGCTGACCGACATCATGAGTCTACTTTCTTTCGAGTCGGAGGACTTCCGATGAGCGGTCTTGAAAGCTACGAAATTGCGGCGCTCGCGCTCGATTCATACCAGCGCGGCTATTTTTCCGGCATGCCTGACTTACTAGTTCAGGACGATGGCTTGGGATCGCAGATCGGCACTTCTGTCGCTGGAGGAACGATCATCGCCAACTCCTCGGTCCTCGGACCAGGAGTTGACGTAGCCGCCGACTTCTATGCGGTCGCCTACCTGATCAATGGCGAGATCGTCATCTCATATCGTGGGTCCGACCATCTCAATTGGGAGCAGCCATTCGGTCCGGAGAACATTGACGAGCTTCCTCTGATGGGCGCGGACGGTGGCGACGTCTACGCTATGTTGCAAGGACTTATCGCCGACCAAGTCGAGCTCGCCTTGGAGTTTTTCAATCATGTCCAAAGCCTGGACCTAGACCTACCCATTACTCTGACCGGTCACTCCCTCGGTGGCGCGTTGGCGGCAACGGTGGCAGAGGTCAAAAATGCGAATGCTGTCGTTTTCGACAATACGACCTACCAAGCCGTTAGTTCGACGATCATCCAGCACGTGATGACCGCGAGCCCCGATGCTTACACCGACCTGAAAGCCAAGGTCTTCTACGGCGCCGAAAATCCGTGGACCGACTTCAGGCAGGGGACGATCACGAAGATCGCCCTGGAAGGCGATATCGCAGGCGTATTTCGTCGTTCTGACCCTAACGTGGATACGGTCGATATTGGCGAACCGCTGGATTCCATTTCTGCTCATATCCAAAGCTTGCTGGTGCTCGCTCTCTACGCCCGGGAGCTGCATGATGAGGATGGGGACTGGCTGCATGCCGCCAACGCCGTATTCACTCATCTCTCCAGCGACGCAATCGCCGATGACGTTGGAATCCTGGAAGCAAACGGCAATCCCCGCAGCGGTGTGATGAAGGACATGATTGCCTCCACCATCCTGCCCGGAACCGACAATCCATTCGGCAGTAGCGCCGCAAAGTCGCTCGTCGACGACATGCAGGATCTCGGCAGGGCGCTCCTCACCGGTGGGGACCATGCGTCAGTGGCCGAGATGGTCGTTCGGTTCGCCGCTCTACAGGCGAAGCACGCCATCTCCGAGGTCAGCAATCCTGGTGCACTGTCCTATGACGCCGGCAATTGGCTTCTGGGCGTGGACCTGACCACGAATAAGTGGACGTTCGACGGTAACTCCACCCTGATAGATGGCGTAGCAAAAGACTTCTCGACCTACCTGGACGACAACCGGCTTAGCCTTAGCGAACGCGCGAGCTTGGACAGCGGTCCCGGTCGCATCGAGTACGAGTTCTACTCCAACGCTGTCGGAGGCTGGCACGGCCAGGTCGGCTACGAATCCGACATCTACACGGTGAAGGCGGTCGGCACCGGCACGATGGACACCATCATCGGCACCGATGGCGATGAGCAGATTCTGCTGGGTGCCGGCAACGACACGGTCAAGGCCAACGGCGGCGTCAACTGGATCGACGGCGGAGACAATGACGACACGTTTATCGACGATTTCGCATGGGCGGACTACGAGATCACCGTCGATGCCATCGACAACCGCTACTACTTCGCGCTCCGGGCGTCGGGAGCGGATCCCCGCATCCACGTGCTCGACAACATGGAGTTCTTCAAGCTCGACAATAAGGACTTCCACGCCGGCAACATCCTGAATGTCGAGCCGGATGACATCATCATCGAATCTATGGCTGGCGAGGTTGACCACGCTGGGATTCACCGCGGCTTGTATCTAGCAGGCGCCGTGATTGCCGACCTTGGCGCCATCGACGGCAACGAGCATGACAGGTTCACCTGGGAAATCGTCGGTCCGGGGGCAGGCTTCTACACCATCGACTCAAATGGCGTTCTCAGGACCAGTACCAGCCTCACGTACGACTACGCGTACTGGCGCCAGCAGGTCGGCGACGTCACTTTCGAGGAATGGCAGGCGGGTGATCTCACGGATTTTGCTGCATTGCTTGGCACTCAGTACGGCATCACCGTCAAGGTTACCGATGCAAACGGTGATGCGATAGAGAAGGACATCTACCTGTTCCTGCAGGATGGCGACTACACGCTGTTCGGCACGCCTGGAAACGACGTGCTGCAAGGTGGCACAGGTAGAAGCGTCATCGCAGGCTTGGGTGGTGCTGATCAGATCAATGATCCGGACTGGGTGGCCCTGGACTACTCTGCGTCCAATGCTGGCGTGCGCCTTGCACGCAGCGGGACGACGGATCGGGTCTTCGAGGGCTATGGGGGGCACGCCGAAGGCGACATCGTCACTCTGGGGACGACGTCCTCCCGCTACGACATCATAGGTAGCACCCACAAAGACGAGATCTTCTACGCCTATGAGGTGTTCGCAGGCGGCGGTGACGACATCATCACCGGCTCCAAGATCGTCCATGCCGGCGACGGGTACGATACCGTCAACGTGACCAGCTACACCGACTACGTCGATTTCGGCACAGGAGGTGGCGCGCTCAAGCTGGCCGACAGCACCCAGCGGTATTTTGTCGACATGGATCTGGGCGCGTACCAGAGGCTGTCGGGAAGCACGGTCGTCCACAATCTGACGGTGGTAGGTGACTACGATAAGATCACGGGATCGAACTACAACGACACCATCTACGGCACGTCCGGCAACGACCGCATCTATGGCGGGGGTGGCACCGACACCCTGGTTGGCCGTGATGGCGACGACGATATCGAAGGTGGCGGAACGCTACACGGCAACACAGGAACCGATACACTTGTCCTGACGAGCAATGGCGTCGCGTGGGGTGACGAGGGGGCTGACATCCTCAGGGCTACGGTCAGTGGCGGTGTCCTCGTTGGTGGAGCAGGCGACGATATGCTGACCGCTGCCGCAGCATCGGTCTGGCTCATCGGCGGTGCGGGCGCTGACACAATGATCGGCACCGGCACGTCCTTCCTCGGATACTCCACGGGCACCACGGGTGTCACGCTGACGTCGGTGAACGGATCTGGCTCGGGGAGTGGAGGCGATGCCGCAGGTGACGTGTTCAGCGGCATCCTGAACATTGAAGGCACCACCTACGCCGACAATTTCGCAGTAACCATGCAGAACAACGCCAAGCTTTGGGCTGGGGCCGGGAATGACACGGTCATCGTCTGGCACAACAGCAACAGCTCCCAATTGTATGGCGAATCCGGGGATGATCACATCACGTCGTTGTCGATGTTCGGCCAGACGTTCGGAGCCGAAGGCAATGACACGTTGATCGGAGGAGGCACGCTCGACGGCGGCACTGGAAACGACGTGATCATTGGCGACAACTACAACGGCGTTCAAATCGGAGGCGATGGCGACGACATCATCGACAGTGCTGGCGGCGACGACACGATCAATTTTGGAACGGGTGGTTTCGACAAGTTCATCTTCAAGACCGGCCACGGCAGGGACAGCCTGTTCGGCGCGGAAAGCCACGATGTCGTCCAGCTAGTGGGCATCGCTGCGTTCGATTCAATGGAAGACGTTGCTGCCCATATGGGCTTCAACTACGGCAGCGCTTACCTCGAGATGGGCTACAAGGACGACTACCCGGAAATCTATGGCCCGAACGCGCCGCATGAATACATCGGCAGCATCAGGTTCTTCCAGCAGAGCATCAGCACGGTGCTCGCACTGGATTGGGAGTTCGCCTAGTCTGATCAAGTGCCGGCCTGGCGACACGCACGTTGCCGCCTACTTGGATCATAGAAGGGCATTGATGGCATCAGCCATGATGCGATGAGCCTCTCACCCGGTCACCTTGACGTCGAGCGGGGCCCCTCGGCCTCACTCTCCGGTGGCATCCAAAGCGCGACAATCATCCCCTAGGATGATTGGACAGTTTCGATATGTGTTACCGATCATCGACGCGGGCCGAACTTCCTGATGTTCCCGCCGCCGGCGAGCCAGTCATCCGGTTCATCCCATCGGGGCATCGGCTTCGGGGCATCCAGCACGGAGCGGATCACTGATCCAGCTCCGTGGGTGCCCGTGTAGGTCTCGGGTCGCGTCTTCCATCCGAGGCGGAAGGTCGGGTGGAACTTGCCGCACAGCGAGCAATACACATGCGAGGCAAGCTCGGCACGACGCTGGTAGAAGTCGAAATCCCAGCCCAAGCGCTGGATGGCTATCTCAATGCGCAGCGGACCCGTATGCGAGCAGACCCAATGGTTCGAGCAGTCGCAATCGATAACCTGATCGCTCTCCAGGAACTGGCGCAGGGTACGGACTTCGAGCGTGGCCATGGCATCAATGGAAGTTGCGGCCAGAGGGCAGGGCATCCCGGATGCGCCTCCGCTCGGCCTCCAGGTCTTGGTGCTTGTTGCCGCCGCGGGCGCTGCCGTGGGGGCCGCTCTTGCCCTCGTCGGCATTGGCTATGATCGCGTTCCCCATATCGGTGCCACCGGCCAGATCGAGCAGCATCGGGGTGAGGTCCGCCACCGTCCGGGCGATGACGTGGATGACAAGACCCTCCTTCTGCACCTCGCCGGTCACCGCCATCATGCGCGCTCCCAGCACAACGCCACGGTTCGCCTCGAAGACCTTGGGCCAGACGATGATGTTGGCCAAGCCGGTCTCGTCCTCGAGGCTCGCGAAGATGACGCCACTGGCCGTGCCGGGGCGTTGACGCACCAGGACCAGTCCGGCGACCGTCACGATCCGGCCCGCTGAGACATCGCGCAACGATACCGCCGAGACGATGCGTTTCGCCGTCAGCCGATCCCGCAGGAAGCTCAACGGATGCCCCTTCAACGACAGGCTCAGGGTGCGGAAGTCGTGGATGATCTGCTCACCGATCGGCATGGGCGGCAGCGAGGCGTCCATCTCCGGATGCGCCTCGGGCCTGCCGGCCGCGACGAAGAGCGGCAAGTTCTCGGCTCCGTCGCCACCTTGGAGACCACCGACTGCCCAAAGCGCATCGCGGCGATCGAGGCCCAATGACCTGAAGGCATCGGCTTCGGCCAACTTGACCAGGGTCGCTGGGTTCATCCCGGTGCGCAGCCAGAGATCCCGAACGCTATCGTAACCCGTGCCACGACGGGCCACGATCAGGTTGGCGTCGCCGTCGCTCAGTCCCTTCACGAACCCAAGGCCGAGCCGAATGGCGTTAGTCGATCGGATATCCTCGCGCATTGTGGCGTGCTGCTGCCAGACGCGGTCCTCGCCCGACGTTCCCGGCTCCAGCACGGAGACGAGATCCGAGCGGTTGATGTCCACGTTTCGGACCTCCACGCCATGCTCCTGGGCGTCGCGAACGATCTGGGACGGCGCGTAGAAACCCATGGGTTGGCTGTTGAGCAGGGCGCAGGCGAACGCATCCGGATAGTGGCACTTGAGCCAGCAGGAGACGTAGACCAGCAAGGCGAATGAAGCCGCGTGGCTCTCCGGGAAGCCGTAGCTACCGAAACCCTCGAGCTGCTTGAAGCAGGCCTCGGCGAAGTTGGCCTGGTAGCCGTTCTTCAGCATGCCGCCGATGAAGGCGTCCCTGAACTTGCCCACACCGCCCGTGCGCTTGAACGTCGCCATGGATCGCCGCAATTGGTCGGCCTCGCCGGGGGAGAAGCCGGCGCCGACGATGGCAATCTTCATCGCCTGTTCCTGGAAGAGCGGCACCCCGTAGGTCTTCTTGAGCACGGCCTCGAGTTCCGGACTGGGGTAGCTCACTGGCTCCAGGCCTAAGCGCCGCTTCAGGTACGGATGGACCATCCCGCCCTGGATCGGCCCCGGGCGCACGATGGCGACTTCGATGATCAGGTCGTAAAACTTCGCCGGCTTGAGCCGCGGCAGCATGGACATCTGCGCCCGGCTCTCTATCTGGAAGACGCCGATCGTATCGGCCCGCTGGATCATGGCGTAAGTGCGCGGATCCTCGGCCGGCACCGAGGACAGCGTCAGGTCCGTGCCGTAGTGGACGTGCATGAGTTCGAAGGCGCGGCGGATGCAGCTCAGCATGCCAAGGGCCAGCACATCGACCTTGAGGATGCCCAAGGCGTCGAGGTCGTCCTTGTCCCACTCGACCGTGGTGCGGTCGGCCATGGCCGCGTTCATGACAGGCACCAGGTTGTCGAGCCTGTCCCTGGTGATGACGAAGCCGCCGACATGCTGGCCGAGGTGGCGCGGGAAGCCCATGAGCTCGCCGACCACGGTCATGACGTTCATCAGGGTGACGTCCGAGGGATCGAAGCCGTTTTCGCGGAGGCGCTCGGGGGTGATGCCGGTGTCGTTCCAGCCCCAGTTCATTCCGTTGAGCCGCTGGATCATGTCGTCGGAGATACCGAAGACCTTGCAGACCTCGCGGATGGCACCCTTGGCTCTATAGGTGGTGACGGTGGCCGTCAGGGCGCAGCGGTGCCGACCGTACTTCTCGTAGAGGTACTGCATCACCTCCTCGCGGCGCTCGTGCTCGAAGTCGACGTCGATGTCGGGCGGCTCGTCGCGCTCGGTCGAGACGAAGCGCTCGAACAGCAGATCGACCAGCATGGGGTCGACCTCGGTGACGCCAAGGCAGAAGCAGACAACCGAGTTTGCCGCCGAGCCGCGCCCCTGACACAGGATGCCCCGCTCCTCCCTCGCGAAGCGAACAAGGTCATGCACCGTAAGGAAGTAGGCGGCGTACTTCATCTGGTCGATGAGCTGCAGTTCGTGCTCCAGTCCCTTCCTTACTCGGTCCGGAACGCCATCGGGATACCGGCGTCTGGCGCCTGCCCAAGACAGCCGTTCCAGGGTCTCCTGGGCGGTCTCGCCGTTGCCGATGGTCTCCTCGGGATAGTTGTATTTCAGCTCGTCGAGGGAGAAGTGGATCAGGTCGGCGAAGCGCTCCGTCTCGGCGATTGCCTCGGGGTGCTCCATGAAGAGCCGGCGCATCTCGATACCGGGCTTGATGTGGGCCTCGGCATTCTGCCGCAGCCGGCGACCTGCCTCATGGATGGTGACGTGCTCACGGATGCAGGTGACGACGTCGTGGAGTATCTTCCGCTCGGCGTGATGGAACTGGACGTCGTTCACGGCCAGCATGGGCACGCCGACCAGGCCGCATACATGCCGTATCCAATTGAGCGTCGCTCTATCGTTGCCCTTGAACTCGCAGCGTGCCGCGAACCAGACGCGACCGGACGCTATGGCTGCGAGACGGCGTAGCGCCTCCTCGTCGCCCTCGTCGTAGCGCTCTGGCGAAAGGATGAAGAGCTGGCCCTCGGCGAACCACTTCAGGTCGTCGAAGCGTAGATGGCACTCACCCTTGGGAGCTCGCCGGTTGCCGGTGGTGAGCAGGGCGCATAGGCGGCCATAGGCGCCGCGATCGGTGGGGTAGGCGACGATGTCGGGTGTGCCGTCCGTGAAGACCAGGCGTACGCCGACCAGGTAGCGGAAATCAGGGTTGTCCTTCCAGACGTCGCGGGCGGCGATGTGCCCGCGAACGACGCCGGCGAAGCTGTTGCGGTCGCACATGCCGATGCCGCCCAAGCCCAGCGCAGCCGCCTGCTGCACCAGTTCCCCCGGATGGGAGGCGCCGCGGAGAAAGCTAAAGTTGCTGGCCGAAACGAGTTCGACGTAAGGCATGCCGTATCCTTGAGGACAGGCTGCCTAGCAAAGCAAGAACGAAACAAGAACGCAAGCCGCTAGGGATGGTGGCCCAGCACAGGTCTTTCACCATCCCCGGAGCTATGGTGTCTCCGGGGCGTCCCCTGGCGTTCCACCGACCGCTTCTTTCTTCTCCAGACGGGTGAAGCCCATGGTAACGGGGAAGACTTCGCCGCGAACGACTTCTCGGCTGGTCAGGTCCAGGAGGGCCCGACCAGCCCTATCGAATTGCGGGTCGGCCGAGCGTGGCGGCGGAAACGGGTGGATGGAATACTGAGCGTTCGTGCCGTCGTGTTCCTCCGAAGGCAGTTGGACCTGAAACTGCTCGTTGCCGTACGTCAGGATCAGATAGGCATAGGGTTGGTCGACGATCGCCGGCTTTCTCCGAAGGATCATTGCCCCGATCGAGTCGTTGGGTCGTGGCCCCGGCGAGAACGTGTACATTATGGGGCACTTGTCGGCGAAGGGGCGCGAATGGTCGGCGTCCCGTATCCAGGCGAGGAGGTGTTCAAAGTTGCGCATCTCCCCGGCGGGCATCAAGGTCAATCCGATCTTCATAAAGGCCTTCAGCACGGCCACTGGCGTGTACGGGTCACGCTTGAGCTTGAAGGTGACACGGCTGTTGGCCTCATCCATCTCGAAAACGGGATCGTCTTCGTAGGACTTGATTTCGAACCCGCCATCCACGAACTCGATGCGCCAGCCCGGGCCGTCACCTCCCTTCTTAAGTGTGGGCACGCCGCTCTTGCCGCGGATACGCGCCATCGTTCGCATCGGCTTCGACCAGTTGCCTAGGTCGTTCTCGATCCCCATTCCAAAGAGCTCGTTGCAAGGGTCACACTCGTAGTAGCTCGTGATGCTCTTGTTCCCGAGCGACTCCGGTATGGCGTGCGCGACCTTTCTGAAGGTGACCTCTGGCTCCTTCTTGCCGCAGAACCTGCAAACCCGGTCGCTCTTTTCGCCGAGCTCCAGTTTGTCGCCCGGGCGCACGATCCACTGTCCGAGAAAATCATAGTTGTCGACGTAGAACTGCTGCACCTCGTCACGCGTTGCCATTGGATCTCCTCAAGCGCTCACTCAGCAGACGGACAGATATGTTCGAACAAGGCCCGAGTCCAACGGGGCGCGCTAGAGTTTTCATTGAGTAGGGCCGGCGCCCCCTGGGTGGCTGTTCGGCCCACCGTCAAAACAGGCTACTTTGATCCGGCACCGGCTCTGGGTCTTCCTTCGGCCCAACCGACACCACCCGCAGCGCGCTTGGGGGCAGGGGGCGTTGAAGCGCCTTCGCCTCCTCCCAGGGCGCCGTCAGCCACGTCTCGATCTCCTCCGGGGTCGTCAGGATCACCGGCATTGAATCCGGATTGGCGCTGGCGACGACATCGTTGGGTTCTGTCGTCAGGAAGGCGAACAGGTCTGTCGAGATCAGGCCTTCTGAGGTTTTCCGAACACTCGTCCACTGGGGTGCGTAGATGCCAGCGAACCACCCCAAGGGTCGGTCGGCGTCGTAGGCGAACCAAGTGTTGCCCCGTTTCTTGCCGTTGGGACCGATGGCCGAACTGAATTCGGCGAAGCTGGTGAATGGAACGATGCAGCGGAACTCCGGCCGCAGCCATCGCTTCCAGTGCCCACTGTCGGTGTTCCTGACGTTGTGGGTGCCGCGGTCGGGTTCCAGACGCACCATCTCGTCGAACTCGTCGGGACTGATCGATCGGCCCTCTCGTTCGATGAGCTTCTTCGCGCGCTCCTTGGCAGCCAGGTAGAGAGCCCTCGACGAGCTGGGCATGCCCCAGCGCACCTTGACGAGCTCGCGGTATCCGCCGGGCGCGTTTCGGATGATCGGCGCCAGCATATCGGGATAGATGCCGGTCTGCGGCGGCAGGTTCCCGATATTGACCGCGATGTCGAACGTGAAGCGGAGGCGTCGTAGCGCTTCGAGGTTCGTCGTGATGGAATAGGCGTGGCACATGCTGCTCTCGTACGGACTACGCTTCGCTCGCGCCCAAGGTGATGCCGGTCTCGCACCAGCGAGCTATTTCGGCGGCGGACCGAAACGGTCTAGGACCAGTGCCTACTCGACCAGCGTGGCTACCAGTATATTAGGCTGGGTCGGGGCGGTTCTGCCCCGACCCAGCAAGCTGTCCGATCAAGTCGCGCGGTTTGCCGCGAATAGCGACTCGGTGGGGAAGTGAACGGTCTCGACCACCGGCGGCGGGACGTAGTTGCGTGTTCCAAGATGCCACAAGGCGTCTATGTTGCGCAGATAGGTCTTGGCCCTGAAGTCGGTATCCTGGATGATCGTGCCGACATCCGTTTGGTGGTCGATCTCGGACCGATCGAACGAGCCGATCTCGACGCTCCAATAGTCGCCGCCGACCAACGATACTTCTGTCTCGACCGCGGCCTGATAGGCGCGCAGATCAGCGTCGTCGATGCCGTAGTAGAACTTCGCGGCCAGGATTACGCTCAACCCGCCCTTCCGCTCGCCGATGAACTGAACCGGGGACAGCAAGGACCTCATGTATAGCTTCTCGATCGCCTCGATGACCCTTGTGTCGTGGTCCTCGTCCCAGATCACCGCGAAGTCGTGAACCTGTGCGACAGGAAGCGGCCGACGCATGACGTCGTGCCACTCAGCGGCGCGGAAGATAGAGTAGTGGGTTCCGCGACCGATATTCCCAACCGGTCCGGGTTCGTCGTGGATGCAGGAAAATAGGCGTGAATACGCCGGCGCTTGAATGGCCATAGCCAACTCCATTTCGTGGATGTCATCGAGGCTTCCGCCTCTGACCGGGATTTCGGCCCCAGCTGCTGTCCAAGATATGCGCGACGAGGATGCTTCGCAAGGGCAACGCCAACGCCGAGCGTGACTTGCTATTTCGGAAGAGCGGTCTCGATGCCGACGTTCTAGGGGCGCCGATCGCCGCCACTGCTCCCGGGGGGAAACTGGCAGCCATTCACTTCCCCAGATAAGTCTAGCATGTTGCGCGCCGGGGGAAGTGAATGGCTGCGCTCGAACGAAGTGGCGAAGACTGGGATGCTGGTGAGCTCGATGCCATCATCGCCGACTACTTCGCCATGCTGGGCGATGAGTTGGCGCAAAAGCCCTTCGTGAAGGCCCAACATCGCGTCGCCCTGATGCATCTGATCGGAAGGTCGGCTCCGTCGATCGAATTCAAGCATCGGAATGTCTCGGCCGTCCTGCAGGAACTGGGGCTCCCCTGGATCTGGGGATACAAGCCCGCCTTGAACTACCAGGACGCGCTGTTCGACGCCGTGGACCGATATCTGTCCGGCCATCGCCACGTTCTCGATCTCCAACCCATCATATTGCCCAAGGCGGCGGTAGAGCTGCAGGACGTCTTCACGGCGATGCCGGTGGCGATTGCGCGTCCCCGGAAGGAGGGCCTGGAGCGCCTTGTGCGGAAGTTCGACCCGGTCGTGCGGGATTTCCGGAATCGTCAGCTCGGCAAGGCAGGCGAGGAGTTCGTCGTCGACCTGGAGAGAGATCGCCTATCCAGGGAGGATCGCCCGGACCTGGCTCGAAAGGTTCGATGGGTCGCCATGGAGGACGGCGATGGCGCCGGCTTCGACGTACTGTCTTTCGACACAGCCGGCCACGAACGCCTCATCGAGGTAAAAACCACGAACGGTGCCGCGGTCACGCCCTTCTACCTGACCAGGAACGAGATGGCAGTCGCGGCGGAACGGCGCGAGCATTGGCACCTCTATCGGGTTCACCTGTTCGCCCAGCAGCCGAGGATCTACACCGTCAGGCCGCCGCTCGAGAGCGTGCTGAGGTTGAACACCGAAACTTGGCGAGCGGCACCGGCCTCAACCCCCGATGCGGTGTCCACATGACCGGCGCGACAAACCGGTGGTGGATCCCTTGAGTCGGGTCCCAGACCATCCGCCACATTCGGCCAGGCCCATACGCACCTTGCAGGACTATGTCGACGCCGGTCTAGACGTTCGATCATTCTGCTCGGGTGGCAGGGGCCACAGTCATTCGGTGGATCTCGTGGGGCTGATTACTGAGCATGGTCCTGATGTCGAGATCGACTATGCCCTGAAGCGTTCCTTCATCTGCCCGGATTGCGGGGCGCCGGGCGGCGGCATCAGGATCGGCCAACGGAGATAGGCAGTCGGCGATCACTCGCTGGAATCGGCCAGGTCAAATCTCCTAGACGGAGGAAACCCGGACATCTGTCCGGGTAGATGTCAGCCAACAAAGCTCTATGTCAGCCGGCCCTCGTGCCGGAGACCACAATGCCGACCAGTTCCCCGATCACCGAACGCATGATTTCCGATTTCTGTCGGAAGCGCATCGCTCCACACCTGCCGCCGGTGCACACCGAGGCGCTTCGGAAGTTCTTGCTCTCGTCGGTCGATGCTGGCGTCGGGATCCCGAGGTATGCCGGCAAGTACGATTGGACGGCCATGGGCATGCTGACCAATGTGCCCGCCGACAGGCTGGTCGGGGCAGGGCGCCACATCGTGCCCCTGCTCGATGCCATCGGACGGTCGATTGTCGGGAAAGCCAAGCGATCCGCAAGGCATCCTGCGCCGGCCAGACCCACGGCGGTCAAGGCCGAACTCGCGCCCCGGCGCAGCCTGGACGTAACCGATCGTGCCAATCGGGTCCTCTCCGGAGCGACCGAGCCGAAGTCCGAGACCGCTAAGCCGACCAGAGCGAAGCGTCCGTATCAACGCCGACCGATCGTCGAATTCCCGGAGCCGCTCTGGACCGAGTGGGAGGACGTCGATGGTTTCGCCGATGCGTTGAACCTGCATATCCGGCGCCACGGTGACAGCGTCCGGCACCTGTTCCATGCGGTGGCCCGGGACGACAAGGCGACGAACCATAGGACCCTGATGAAATGGGCCACTGGGGAACTGACTCCTCGGTCCATCCAGAGCTTGGAGGTGCTGGCCAGGATCGAGCGCAGGTATCGGCTTCCAGAAGGGTACTTCAAGGCGAAGCTGCCCTACCTGGTGCGCGCCCGCACCGGGCACATGCTCGAGGACTTCACGCCGTCAGAGCGCCGCCGGTTGGCATGGCATCTGCCGGACGACTTCAACACCCGCTCCGCCGCCGATCAGGACGAGATCCTCGACTGGGTGAACCGGGTCATCATCGCCGGCTCGACCGACTACAGGGCGTTCCAGGCGGCCGCCATCAAGAACCGGTACGCGGTCCGCTTCCGTGCCTTCCAGGGCAAGGGATTTTCGAAGAAGCAGCCGGCATCGGACGACGTCGACCAGGAACTGGTCTCAAGCGTCGTGGACGCGCCAGCCGAGCTCGAGCGCGAGATGGCAGGGCTGCTTAGGTTCAAGACGTCCACGCTAACCCAGTTTGGTTTCCAGCGCAGCGGAGTTTGGGGCGAGGAGACGGCCAGCCAGAAGGTCGAGCACCTGGGATTGATGTTCGGTTCCCTGACTGCTGCTGCCGATGGACCGGTTCGGGGCTATGGCGCTCCGCTGGAATCCCTGTGCTTCGCCATGCTGGTCTTTCCCCCGGTTTGGGACTGGTACCTGCAGTGGCGCGAGCAGAGGAGGGGCTTCTTCACGAAGTGGGAGGTCGGCATGCTGGCATTGCTGACGTCGATCCTGAAGACGGACACGGGCTGGGTCAGGCAGACACCGGCGCTGGCCGACCGGCTGCTCCCGATCAACGGCCTGTTCACCGAGGAGGACATCGTCCGCGTGCGCGGCGACTGGCATGGGGCATGCGATAAGATGTACCGCCATGCCCGGCAACGACTCAAGGAGATCGAGCGCGTCGCCCGTGTGCATCGGGATCCGTTCGAACCCATCCTGCCCATCCTCGAAGCCGACAGCCCAGTTGGAGAATACCGGCGCATCACCGAGGAGATCATCCGGTACATGCCTGACGAGCGGCTATACCCGCGACCGGCGGCTGAGGCGGTGCGATCGTTCCTGATGCTGCGGATTGGTCTGCACACCGGCCTGCGGCAGAAGAACCTGCGTGAGCTGCTCATCTGCCCGCCCGGACGCGTGCCGACCTCGGAGCGGAACCTCGAGGATATGAAGTGCGGGGAACTGCGCTGGAGCACGCGGGAGCAGGGGTGGGAGATCCTGATCCCCTCCGTGGCTTTCAAGAACGCCAACTCGTCGTTCTTCGGCCAGAAACCCTTCCGCCTGGTCCTGCCCGACATGGCCGGCCTGTACGAGATGATCGACGCCTATGTCGACCGGCATCGGGCGCGACTGCTGGCCAGCGCCGAGGATCCCGGGACCTTCTTCGTCAAGAGCGTCAAGCAGCGGAGCAGCACGGCCCGCTATGACCAGACGACGTTCTACGATGCCTGGCGACTGATCATCCAGCGCTATGGGATCTACAATCCGTACACTGGTCGCGGAGCCGTCAAAGGCTTGCTACCGCATGGCCCGCACAACGTCCGCGATGTGCTGGCCACCCATATCCTCAAGAAGACCGGAAGCTATGAGCAGGCGAGTTACGCCATCCAGGACACGCCGGACATGGTGCAGCAGCACTATGGCCGGTTTCTACCCCAGGACAAGGCAGCGATCGCGGCGCAGGTGCTGAACAGGGTGTGGGACGATGCATAGACTTAGGAAAGTGATTGCCACCCTCGGCAGTCTGGTAAGACACTGAATTTGCACGTTTTATCGGCACATATCGCCCCGAACTCCCAGCAAACGGTCCTTGGTTGAACGCTCAGCCAGCTTCGGTCGCGCGAATTGAGCGTTAATCCTGGATAGCATTATTCCGGCCAACGTGAGTTGACTCATGCGGTTAACCGGACGACCCTTCATGTGAAGGAGATTCATCGTGTGGCATGCTGCAGATCAAATTAAGAAGCGTCGCGAAGCCAAAGGGCTGTCGCAGGACGTGATAGCAGCACATCTGGGCGTGTCAAAATCCTACGTCAGCCAGGTTGAGCACGGTCGAAAGGCTTTGACGCCTGACCAGGCGACGGCTTTGGCGACCTTGTTGGACATCCCGTCTGACTTGGTGATGGTCAGCGGGAACAAGCGTCCACCCGACGTGGAGGTTATCGATGCCGCTACGGCGACGACTGCAATCCGCACCGCGACCGAACAGACTCCTGTGGTCTATCCCACGGCACCCAACACCGTTCCGTTGAGCAAGAGTCGCCGGCGAACGGTCCGGGACGGTGGCGAAATCCCAGCCTTGATCCACGTGACCAAGTCCACGAGCTCATATCGGGCGCACAGCTACCATACGAAGGTGCCACCTGCGGCGATAACGCCGTTCATTGAGGCGTTCACCAACGAGGGTGACGTCGTGCTGGATTCCTTCTGTGGGTCTGGAATGACCGGCGTGGCCGCTCGTGCAATTAACCGACACAGCCTGCTGTCCGACCTGTCTCCGGCGGCAGTCCATATCGCGCGGAACTACAACACTTATTGCGATCCAGACCATCTCGAGGCTGCAGTGGGTCGCGTTGCTGCGTCTGTCCGGCCCACGATGGCGTGGCTCTATAAGCCGCTGGGTCAGGACGACGAACTCGTCGAGTACACGACCTGGAGCGACGTTTTCCGCTGCACTCATTGCGAGAAGCAGGTCGTGTACTGGGACGTGCGGGGCGCGGCAGCCGACACGATCGAGTGCTCCCATTGTGGGGCAAGGGCCACAAAGTCCCAAATGCAGTGGGTCGGAGAGGTACCGGTCGAGACGCATGTCTCGAAGCCAGGCAGCCGCATGGGTGTCCATCGGCCAACGCGCGCCGAGATGGATCTTATCGAGGAGATAGAGGATGCCTCTATCCTTCATTGGACGCCGCATATGTCATTCGGCGCCGACCGCGAAATGTGGCGGGCCTCCCATACGGCTATGGGCATCAAGCTGGCGTCCGATTTCTACACCAAGCGAAACCTTCATGGCTTGGCCGCGCTGCGCCACTCTATCGCTCAGGAGCCAGATACCCGTCTCCGGGAGGCGTTGATGTTTGCGTTCACGGCCTGCGTGAACAGAGCATCGCGCCGATATCAATGGAACGAGAAGCGGCCTACCAATGTGATGACGGGCACGCTCTACATCTCATCTCTGCGATACGAGTGGAATGTCTGGAGCCTGTTCAAGCGCAAAGCGGCCGATGTCATCCGCTATTATCGAACGCTCAAACAGGTCGACGTCACTTCCGAAGTGTATCAGCGGTCGGCAACCGATCTTTCGTGTCTCGACGACAAGTCAGTGGACATGGCCTTTATCGATCCGCCGTTTGGCTCGAACATCTACTACGCGGACAGCTCGTTGCTGTGGGATGCGTGGCTCGGCTTGAGCTCAGATCAAACGCTTGAGATCGTTGTCAATCAACGCCGACAAGCGTCTGCCGGTGGCAAGGATATTCAGGGCTATGGCTCCTTGTTGACCGAAGCATTCTCTGAGGTGAATCGAGTGCTTCGACCGGGTGGTAGGGCTATTGTCGCCTTCTCGAACTCGAACGATAAGGTCTGGGAAGCACTGCAGGACGCGATCTCGGATGCGGGGATGGCTGTGTCGCGCGTTCACATTCTGGACAAGGGGCAGCCATCGATAAAAGGGGTCAAGGGTCAGCTGGGGCAGGAGTTTGTCACCCGCCTGGATCTCGCGCTTAACCTCGAGAAGAAATCGTCAACTGCCAGGCAGGATAGGGCGACCGCCACGCCAGCATTCATTGAGTCTTCGGTGCGGAACGCGGTCGATGCCGGGGAGCAGCGCGCTGACCACATATACGCTTCCGTATTAAGGGACGCCCTGCAGTCGAATGTCACCGTCAGTGGGATAACAATGCCCGAAATCGAGCGTCTCAGAGTGGCCGCCGAGGGCAGATTGGCGATAGCACCGAGCGCACGGGCCAAAGACGTTGTGGCCGAATATCTGTCTGGTCCAGCAGCAATTCCGAAGTCAAAGAATTCGCCTGCGACGTCCGTGCCGTTCGACGGCAGAATGGTCGAGGGAAGCCGGGGTTCGCCGTTCTACCTGGCTCACAGCTACCATACCAAGGTCCCTCCTGAGTCCATTCGTCCGTTCATCGAGCATTTTACGAAACCGGGCGACGTGGTGCTCGATCCCTTCTGTGGATCCGGCATGACCGGCGTTGCAGCGTCGCTCGCTGGTCGGCGTGCAATTTTGAACGATCTTTCGCCGGCCGCCATGCATCTGGCATGGAACCACACTCGGGCGTGCGATCCGGCAGAGTTGAGGGAGGAGTTTGCGACGCTGGAGACCAAGCTCGCCGATGAGATTGGTAGCCTCTATTCGACTCTCGACGAGCATGGTGCGCCAGCCACAATCCGATGGACCGTGTGGAGCACTCGACACGAGTGCCCCGCGTGCAGCACCGCCTTCAGTCTTTGGGACGTCGTTGACCAGAAGAGCGGCAAGATCGGACGATCAACGCAGTGTCCGACCTGTAAGCACGAAGCCGATCGTCGCCACTTTCAGGTGGTCGGCAATGTTCCTGCATGGCTTGCCTTCACGCGGGCAGATGGATCGATGGGGGAGAGACCGACGACCCAGGCCGACATCGATCAGGCCACCCAGGTGGAAGTTCCGGGTGATCTGTGGGTGCCGTCGCAATCACTTGGATCTGACCGCGAAATGTATCTGCGCTGCGCCTTGCACTTGCAAGGCGTCAGGGACGTCTCCGACCTCTACACGCGGCGGAATCTGAAAGCATTGGGGCTGATCTGGCGCGAAATAGGAGCAGTCCAGGATCTTCGTCTCCGGAAGGCCTTGTCCTTCGCGTTCACCAATACCGCATGGCACGGGACCCGGATGCGGCGCTTTAATGCTCGAGGAGGCCATCGGCCGATGACCGGCACTCTCTATGTGCCGCAGTTGTCATCGGAGGCGAACGTGCTCCAGGTGATGAAGAACAAGATCAATCAGCTGGGCACCTACTATGATGCGTTCGTGCCTAAGGTCGACCTTCCTCCATCTCTGTCGCTGGGCAGCGCGACCGATCTCAAGATGGTCGAGAGCGGCAGCGTGGACTATGTGTTCACGGATCCGCCGTTCGGTTCCAACATCTTCTACGCCGACTGCAATCTAGTGTGGGAGGCTTGGCTCGGCCGGATCACCGACGTGACCCTTGAGGCCGTGGTGAACAAGTCGCTGCCATCGGCCGCGGGGGGCAAGTCGCTCCATGACTATGGCGACCTGATGGACCAGGCGATGAGGGAAATCGTACGCGTTCTCAAACCCGGTGGGTGGGCCACGGTGGTGTTCCACAACACGGACAAGGATGTTTGGAGGGCGCTCAGCGACGCCGCTAGAGCGGCAGGACTCGAGTTTCATGAGGCCTCATCGCTCGACCGGAAGCAGCAAAGTCATAAAGGGTACAAGGGGCGAAGCGGGGCCGAGGACGTTGCTCACTATGATGTGGTGATGAACCTGCGGAAGCCGATGACGGAAGCCGCAACAATGGCCCGCCCGGACACGGCTGGCTCGGCCTTCGACTTGCTTGCGTTGGTCAATGCCGCCAAGGAAGTCCCGGGTGTTGCCGCTCGCGGCGTGCAAGGTGTTCACGCCGAGATAATGAGGCAGCTCGCCAGCGTGGGAGTGTCCGAATTTCCTGACTTCAGTGAAGTGCGGGCGGCATACGAGGGCGCAAAGAAGTAAACGAAACGTTGCCAGGTTTGACATTACGATCCTTGTCAGCTAACTATGCTGTGCAATCCACCGCATATAACATAAGCTGACAGCTTAAGGATCGTAATGATGGACGATATCCTCACCGTCGCCGAGGTTGCCCTCAGACTTAAGGTTGCCGACCGGACCGTCTATGCGATGCTGGCTGCCGGGGAGATGCCGGGATTCAAGATCCGGGGACAATGGCGCCTGCGGCGCGAGGCGTTCGAGACGTGGCTGGATGCGTTGTCCTCGTCGGGTGCATCACCCGCGCCTGCCGTCTCCCTCGTCAAACCTGCTCCTCCTATGGAGCCGGCCATCGCAACCACCTCCGAGGAGCGACCGTTCCTGACTCCCCGCCTCACGGTGGAGGACATGCACCGGAAATTCGTTGGCGCGCTCGGCGACCAGGTCGTTTCGCACTCCGACCTGGCGAAGAAACCCCTCGACCTTGACCTGGCGCATCCCCTGCCTCGGCGCGTTCGCCTATACCTCTTCAACGCGACGCGACCAGCCGGTGGACGTCCTGTCGGGGAGCACAAGATCCAACTGATCCTTCCGGATCAGAAGAGAGGAGCGCGCGGGAAATTCGCTCACGACGATGGGCGTTTCGTGATCCTTGCCGGTTACGCCGCCGAGGACGAGGTGTTCGCGCTGTGGGACGCGGGCCTGTACGACGACTTCGCCTACTCGAGGAACGTCCAGATTAAGGCCGAAACGATAACCGCCGCGTCGATCGGAACGGTCGCCGAACAATTGCGAATGCTTCGACCCAAGGGCGCGGACCCAACCACGGAGATCGTCCTCGCCTCCGATACATCCCATCTCGGCGAGGCATTGGTTCGTCGCAGCGAACTGACCGTGTCCAGGTTGCAGGAGGACTAGGGCATGGCGCTGCGCGAGCTCGACGTCCAACGCGCCTACCACAAGGGCAAGGACGACATCGCCACCGACTTTTACTTGCCGGCCATCGCGACCGCGCGTCGCTATGATCGCGCGGTCGGTTACTTCAGCAGCAGTATCTTCCTGCTCGCCTGGCCTAGCCTCAAGCGTTTTGTGAGCAATGGTGGGCGTATGCGGCTCATCTGCTCACCGGTCCTTTCCGAGCAGGACGAACTCGCGATGAGGCAGGGCTACTCCGAGCAGGCGGACCTCGAGCTCGGTGACACAATCAAGAAACAGTTCGCAGAGCTTCTAGCGTCCCCCGGTTTGGCCAAGCCAGTGACTGTTCTTGCAAGCCTCGTGGCGAACGGCGTGATCGATTGTCGTGTGGCCTGGCTGTCCAACGCTGCGGAAGGTCGCACGTCACGCATCTTCCACGACAAGATGGGACTTCTCGAGGACGATGCGGGTGATCGCGTGGTCTTCAAGGGTTCAATGAACGAGACGTGGCCGGCTCTGTCGCTGGACGGCAACATCGAATCCATCGACGTGTTCGCGAGCTGGCGCGACGAGGGCGAGAAGAGCCGTATCCGCGACGAAGCTCGCTATTTCGAGGACCTGTGGGAAGGGCGCTGGCCAGGGGTCGTCGTGAAGCCGCTCCCGGAAAGCGCGCGATCCGAGATCATATCGGCGTCTCGCTCCGCCGATTGGCCGTCGCTGGTGGACGAAATCTGCGAAGAGCTCGAGTCCGCCGCGCAGTGGTCCCCGGAGGCGTCGCAGCCAGGCGGGCGGCTTCCTCGTCCCCATCAGGTAGCCGCGCTCAACGCATGGACCGATGCCGGGCGACGCGGGATACTCGAGCACGCCACCGGCTCCGGAAAGACCTTCACCGCTCTTTGCGCCATGCAGGCGGCCTTCCATCTCAATGAAATACCTATCGTAGCTGTGCCGAGCGACCTGCTCCTCGATCAATGGGAGCGCGAGATTCATACGACTTTCGCCGCTTCGGGAGTCGAACTTCTGGTTTGCGGGGGAGGGAACGACGGCTGGCGTCACTCCGCGCTGCTGAGGAGTTGGACGCGACCGCCATCCCCGGGTAAGCCGCCCAGGGCCGTGTTGACGACGATGCAGACGGCTTCGGGCCCCCAGTTCATCGGCTTGTGCGCGTCAGGGGATCACTTGTTCCTAATCGGCGATGAAGTCCATCGGCTGGGCGCACCAGAGGCACAGAACGTACTCACCCTTCAAACCGGCCCTCGGCTGGGGCTGAGTGCGACACCGCGGCGGGCTGGAGATCCTGCTGGCACCGCCGCGATAATTGGCTACTTCGGTGGGATCGTGCCGCCGCCCTTCACCCTGGAGGATGCCATTCGCTCGGGGACACTCACTCCCTACGCCTATCACCCGCACTCTGTGGAGTTGGAGCCGGATGAGCAGGACGAGTGGTCGAGACTGACCGCCCAGATCAAACGAACCTACGCAAGGGGACATCTCGCTGGCAGCGGCTGGGGCGACGGCGCCGAGGCACGGTTCAAGATGCTGCTCATCGCCCGGGCTCGGATCGCGAAGGGCGCTCGCCGCAAGACGGCGAAGGCTCTCGAGATTCTGCAAACCGCGTATTCGCCGGGCCAGCGATGGATCGTGTACTGCGATGACCAGGATCAGCTGAATGAAGTCGCCGATACCCTGCGATCCGCGGGCGTGCCTGACGTCTACGAGTACCACTCGGCGATGATTGGGGATGCGAAGGCAACGCTGAACGTCTTCCAGCGGAGCGGCGGAATCGTGGTGGCGATCAGATGCCTCGATGAAGGCGTGGACATACCCTCGGTCAGCCACGCCCTGATCCTGGCCTCGTCGAGGAATCCACGCGAATTTATCCAACGTCGCGGTCGGGTTCTGCGGCGACACCCTGGAAAATTGCTGGCGCATATTCACGACGTGCTCATCACACCCGCCGATGCGGATGACGGCCATGGCGAGTTCGACTCCATGTTGAGAGGAGAACTCCTTCGGGCCATTGAATTCGGAACCAACGCAGTCAATCCCGCCGCCGTGTCCGACCTGAAGCGGATCGCGGCCCGAATGAAAATCGACTGGGACGAGCTTTCGGCGGGCTTCGAGGTCGACGAGACCCCCGCCATAGAGACAGGAGAAGCAGTTGCCTGAAACCGATAGCGAAACCCTCGGGGACACCGTCGAAAGGCTGCGTGCCGAGAAATTCCCCCACCTGGACAAGGCGCTGGTTCGCGAGATCCTCCGCCTGCACGCCGATCTGACCGAGGACTCCAAGACCCTCACAAGCAAGGTCGGCGCTGAGATCAGGCTGCGAGTGACCAAGGAGAAATAGATGTTCAGACTGAGGTCATTGGAAGTCGAGAACTTCGGCCCTTACAAGGGCAAGCAGCGCGTCGCCTTCCCCGACGAGGACGGCGTAATCATGTTCTACGGCGAGAACATGCGTGGCAAGACCACGCTCTTGAACGCGATCCGCTTCGCCTTCTTCGGCAAGTTCGTGGGACGCGGTAGCAAAGCTATCCCACTATCAAAGGTCGGCAACTGGGAGGCCGCGGCTGTCGGTACCTATGGCTTCGAGGTGAAGCTTGAGATGATGTACGAAGGGGTTAAGTATCGACTGACTCGGTCGTGCGAGCCGCGCGTAGGCGTGGCTGCGCCATCCGAGGATGACGACTTTGTGGTCAACTACTACCTTGAGAAGGACGGAGTCATACTAGGGACCAGCGATGGCGCTCGCGAACTTGAGCGAATTCTGCCCGAACAGATCTCCCGCTTCTTCCTGTTCGACGGTGAGCTGCTTCAGGAATATGAAGAGCTACTTCTCGACGAGAGCACTGCTGGCGACAATATTGCTCGTGCGATCGAGCGCGTGCTCGGAATGCCCATTCTCACCAATGCCAGGGCCACCTTGGCTGCAACCAAGGAAGCGGCCCAGAAGGAACAGGCCTCGGCGGCCCAAGGAGACCAGCGCACGCGCCAATTCGGCGTCATGCTGAGCGAGCTGCTGGCGCAGAGCCAAGTGATGACGGAAGATCTGGCGAGGCTTGAGAGTGACCTTGCCGACGTTCGAGGCCAGCGAGCTCTTCTCGAGGAGCAGATGCGCAAGAACGAACGCATCCGGGCCATCCTCGATCGTAAGGAATTCCTTGAGGGTGAACTCGCGGACCTGACAGAAAAGGTTGCCGCGGATGGCGACGCGCTTCGCGCCAGCATGTCGGCGGCGTGGTCCGTCGTGCTCCGGGACAAGATGAAGGACACGCTTGTTCGGGTTCGGGAGAGACATGCGAATCTTCGCGACGCCGTATTGCGCCGCAGCGTTCTGAAGGACCTAGCGGACAAGCACATCGAGACCTGTCCCACCTGTGGTCAAGGGGTTGCGGAGGATGCGCTGGTGCACCTGCGAGGCTTGATCGCAGAAAGTGACAGTGACAGCGATGGGCGCGACCTAGATCAGGAGATGTCCGAAGTCGCTCGCCAGATGGGAGCGCTCGAACTCCAAATCGATACCGCGAGCCCTAAGACGCTGCAGCTGCTCATCGACAATCTCGAAGACACGCGGCGTAGCATCCATACCAAACGAGGAGAGATCAAGGATCTGAACAACCAACTCTCCGGCGTTGATGAAGAGGGCCTGCGGAAGGTTCGTCACGATTATGAAGCTGCGATACGCGAAACGCAGGTAGTCGAAGAAGGGATAAAGGCGACCCGAGATCGGCTGGCCGAGAACGAGACCCAGCGCGAGTCGCTGCAGAGCAAGCTCGCGAAACAGGCAGGCACATCGGTGGTGGCCGCCCAGGACTACGTGCGGATGAATAGTGACCTGCACGACCTCTTCGACCAGGCGATTGCGCACTATCGGGATCGGCTCCGGCATCGAGTGCAAGCCGACGCGACCAAGCATTTTCTGAGTCTGACCACCGAGGAGGAATACGTCGGGCTGCGGATCAACGACAGCTATGGTCTGAGTATCGTTCATAAGGACGGCAGCGACATCCCGTTGCGCTCTGCCGGCGCTGAGCACATCGTCGCGTTCGCGTTAATCGCCGCTCTTCAGAACAATGCTCCGCTGCGGGGGCCCATCGTGATGGACTCGGCTTTCGTCCGCCTGGACGGGGGGCACAAGGATAGCATCATGAAGGCTCTGCCGACCTTCGCGTCGCAGGTTATTATGCTCGTTTACGAGGACGAGATGTCGCCCGCGCGCGCCCGCAAGGCATTGACCGGGCACATGAAGGCCGAGTTCAAGCTGAAACGCATTTCCTCTCGCCATACCGAGCTGACCCAACAGGTGGACGCATGAGCACGGACAAGAAGACGATTGGGATCATTCCCCGCAATCAACCCGTCTTGAAAAAGTTGGTAGCGGAGGGAACCTTTGCCACGGAGAACGACGCGGCGAAGTTCGCCTTCGCCCTCGCCGCCAAGAGGGGAGTCGCGGTCGGAACGGCGGAGGGGGCCGATACCAAGTGGGCAGCCGGTTCGTTCGATAGCGACCAGAGCCTTCGTTTGATCGTGGCTGCAATGTTCGACGACACTCCGGAGCCGTATCGGCTGATCGAATGCTTGATCAACCGAGGACTCGAATTGCTGGACAAGGGCGACGGTGTATCGCCTGACGTATTCGGGGAGTTACTGCCGGCTAGATAACGGCCGCTGGAGTGCGGCGCCGAAACGCCCAGCCTCCAAGGTCTTCCGGCTGGGGCACCTTTGCGTGTGATTGATTCGCAACACTTCAAGTCATCCAGGCTGACAGGCTTTGGCGCCAAGTCATCAACAGCGCCGAGGTAACGTCACGGGGAAACGATGAATCGACCATCTAAGAAGCATCACTTTGTTCCTCAGGCGCAGCTTCGGCACTTTGCCGCCGATTCAGAACGGCGCTCCATCTTCGTTTTCGCCAAGCGGTCCGACCGGTCCTTTTTGACGTCGATTGCCAACGCTGGCTCCGAGAACGACTTCAATACGGTGAGCCTGGGCGAGAGCAAATGGAATTTCGAAGATCTGTTCCAGGACGTTGATGCGCGCTCCGCCCGCCTTGTCTCAGAAATCGTCTCGCGACGGTCGCTGGCGTGGATGACGGCGCAGGATCGTATCGCACTAGCCGATTTCTTCGCGACCCAGATGCTGCGGACGCATTTCAGCCGCACGGGACCAAAGCGTCTGGCAAGCCAATTGCGGGAGATGACGCGGGAGGTTGGCTTCGATCCGGACACCGATCCGCGCATGGCCATGCCCTCAGACGCCGCAGTGAGGCTTGGTGCCGTCAAGGCGTTCCTTGAACGGGAAGGTCACACCATCGCACTGCTTGGTCTTCATCCCGCCCTCTATGCGAGCGAAGGCGAGCATCGCTTCATCATCTCGGACCATCCCGTCAGTCGCATCAACGCTTTCCCCTACGGGGATTTGGGGCTCGCCTCGCCTGGCGTTGTGGTGATGCTGCCGGTTTCACCGGGCCTGACGATTGCGTTGCACTGTCCGACGATCGTCCAACGCTACGAACTGGCGGCGAGCGCGAATCTCGAGCCTGAGCGCAAGGCAGGAATGATCCGCTACCGGGATGGCCTGCGGTCCGGCGAACCGATCGGCGTGGACGGCGACATGGTGCGCTACCTCAACGGTCTCCAGGTCTCGCAAAGCGCCGGCTATCTTTATGCCGAGACCGATGCGTTCGACTTCGCACGCGAGATGCTGCGGGAGGACGGCGACCTGCGGAGCGTCGACACGCATACCGAGCTGGGAGAGATGGGGCATGCGCCCCCGCCGCGATCCGGCATGCCCGCGGGCACGCACCTCGTCATCTTCGGCCCCCTCGATCACTGCACGCTGGCGATTGAAGAGATCGACGAGGCGGGTGAAGGTCTGACGGCACGGACTAGGCAGGTCGATCTGCTCGCGCAGGTCGCTGCCGACAGGGGGATGTTGCGGGCCGACCTTTATGTTGACCGGCGGGTGAGGCGTGGAATGAACCAGGTAATGGTAGAGCGTTTTGGAGAACCGGCATCCGGCTGGTTTCGTGTCGTCCATCGCGATCCGAGCCTGAGATCGCTCAGCGTTCAGATCGATGCCGAGCGCCGTTGAGATCGCCCGGAGGGGACAGATCGCATCAGGATCCGGTCGAGATCGGCGTAGATGAAGGCCGGGGCGCGCCCGATCAGAAACGAAGGCGCGAAGACGTCGATCACCTGCTGCCCTGGTTTGAGAGGTTCGCGTATCCTGCGACGGGCCTGTTTCAGTTGTGCGCTGGAAGGGTTCACGATGCCGTCGCGCTGCAGAACTGCCGTGACCATGCGCTCCAGGCGATCCTGCCGCGGCCGCCCGATGCAGTAGGTACGAATGTATCGCAGTATCGATTGCAGGAACAACCCCTGGCAATGGAACGACTGCATGGCCGCGCCGAGGGTCGCGTCGAAGGCAGCTGTCACATTCCCGGTGCGGTTCATCTCCCGGTAGAAGGCCAGTGTTTGCGCCTCGAGGAAGCCGACGCTGATTTCTGCGGGCGGCGCGCAGAAGAGATAGGACGGCACGGGCCGCTTGAGGCTCACCTGCTTGTAGAGATGCAGCCCGAAACACAGAGCAAAGATTGAAGTGAGATTGTTGCCCGTCGCAACATTGAGGGCCCGGAGGTCTTCGATGACATCGACCCAGCCGACACGTTCGCCGCTCGGCGCAAGCAGGAGTCCCTCGGCGACCGTTCCGTGAGCGTCGACATGGAGCACCGGCCTCAAACCCTGCTCGGCCTGCGTCGTCAACTGCCTGAAGAGCTTGCTCAGTTCTGCACGATCTGTAACCGCATACGCGAAGACGGGGAAACCGCCGGCGCTAGCGAGGCCCTCAAGGTCTTCGATGATACGCCGGCTCGGACCCATCTCGCGTTCCGGCAGCGAGTGGATCCAGATGATCGCGTTGGTCTGCAACGTCTCCGAAATTGTGAGTGCGGTATCCGAGTACGATATCATTCTGGTGGCGCCTTGCCTTGTGGTGATGCCAGCTTCCCGGCCTCAGACATACGGGGGTTGGCCGAGAAGGGTGGAAAGCTCAAGGCGATTCGCTTACGCCTTCGTGATCTTGAAGGTGACGATCCGCTTGAGCCGCACGCTGATGATCTGCGCGGTTCGATCGGATTCGCCGTCGATCCGCGGCGTCATAACGAACGACGGGGCATCGCGCAGGTCATCCTCGGTGAGCTTGCTTGCTGCCATCTCGGCATCGCTGATGAACCCGTAGTAGACGCGCCTGTCGAGATTGCGTTCGAACTTGCCGCGATACCCGCCTTCCACCTGCTCGAGATCGGACATGGAGAACACGAGCAGACGAATGCCCTTGGAGTTCTGCAATGCCGGCATCGTCCGCTTCGGTCGCTCGACCGGCCGCACCGCCCCGGACTGTGCCGACTTCTTGTCAGTGCACTTGTGCTTCGGCCAGGGCCAGCCCAGAGCGTCGAAGAACACGCGGCCGCCGTGCGGGCTCTGGTAGAAGAAAACCTGCTGCCCGCAAACCGGGCAATGGGCGTTGGGGTCCACATAGGACACCATCGTGCGGAACGACGTCGAGACGACACCGCCTCCAGCGCTGCCGCCGCTACTGGAGCCGGGACACCAACCGTTGGGGTGGATTGGCACCAGCGCCCCACCAACCCAACGAATATCGATGCTCTGACCGCAAACCCTGCAAGTTGCCATTCCCCGTCCCCTGGGGCGACCCTAGAGCGGATGGCAGGACGGAGCTAGATGTGGAGCGGCGGTTGAGGAGAGTCGGCACATGCCGTTGTCCTGTAGCTTGTGGCTGACGACTTCGAGGCTCTCCCCGACTGGACGTAAGTGAGGATGTTGACTTCCACTGGCTCCGCTTCGAGATCCGTCCAATCCACGTGGGCTTGGATCTGCTGAGTGATCATACGCTGACCGCCGACATCCAGCTCGATGTCCTGCATCTGCCGCTGCGAGCGAAAGGGCTTGGCGGCGTACATGGCGTCTTCGAACAGGCGGCTACTCTTCAGGTGATGGCGCCGGCGGTCGAGGTGTTCCGGGGTGATCGACCGCATAACGTCGGCTTCTCTAGTGCCCCCAATCGCGCCTCGAAATCACAGATTTGCGTCGAACGTTCGCTAAGCAGATGCTTCCTCTTGCAATAGCGCCATCATGCGGTTCGACTGGTTCTCCGTCCGTGTGCCGACGACGGGGACGCTGCGGAAAGATCCCGTCGGCTAAGCTGGCCGAGTAGGAGAACGAATGAAGCTCTTCGCGACGAAGGTCTGGGGGACGTCGCTCGACCAAGGCGTGCCGATCGCCACGTTCGGCAGCAATGGTCACGTGAACCGGCTGCTGAAGCTGGCCAGTCATGGCGACCGGCTCATCTTCGTTGGAACCAAGACGTCGCGCACTCGCCCAGAGCTGCAGGGGCGCATCCTGAGCATGGCCGAGTTCGGGTTCCAGCCACTGCGCTCGCTCGACTACTTCAAGAGGGAAGATCTCGATCCGCGCGACTTCGACGAGAAGGGCAACTTCAAGTTCCCCTTCGGGGTGCCGATCGTCCGCGGCTGGATGTTTGAGCCGCAGCCGCGGGTCAACGAAGCGATCAGGCAAAAGCTGACGATGCTATCGACGCCCGGCGCCGAGGAGATCACCGGCGCCGACGACATCGCGGCGATACTCTCGCTGCCGCACCACGAAGTAGTCCTGCCGCCTATACCGCAACTGGCCAAGATGCTGGCGATCAACAACCTGCTGAAGCCGACTACCGGACCGGCGCCGAGCGATGCCACCTACGAAGTCACCAAGACCGCGCAGGAGACGAGCTGGACCTATGCGATGCGGTACGGCAACACAAATATCTGGAAGGTCGGGCACGCCACATCGGTTAAGGGTCGCGAGGACGAGATCAACAAGCACATCCCGTTCGAGATCGGCATCGCGATGTGGAAGGCCGAGCTGCAGCAGAAGTGGCCCGACGCCGTAACGGCCTACGCCATGGAGCAGAAGGTGTTCGACATCCTGAAGCCGTGGCGCACGACCGGCGAACGGATCAACTGCACCCTCGCCGAACTCGGAACCGCCTGGCAGCAGGCAATCATGGGCGACTGAAGGGCCAGTATCGCGCCGCTCCATCCGACTCAGGTATTAAGGTCTTGTTAGTAATTGCGGTACCGAGCGTCGCCATGCCCAACAACCCGTCGCACGACCACCACTTCACCCCTGTCTTCTATCTCGAGAACTGGATCAACGATCCAGAAACCAAGCTCGTGGAGTACGCGCGGCGCAAGCACGGGCCGATCACCGGGCGTTGGACCGGACCACGGGGCACTGGGTACGAGAAGTACCTCTACGACACTTTTGACGGATCGGCGCCCAGCTTGGAAGCGAGCTTCATGATGCCCGTGGACACCTACGCCGCCGAGGCGATGAAGGTCTTCATGCAGCCGGGCGGACAGTTGGATTGGACGCGGCTGCAGCGCAGCTCATGGTCCCGCTTCATCATGGGCATGCTGATGCGGCATCCGGACGATATCGCCGAGCTGAAGCAGCTAGTCGACGATGATTGGACCAATCTGACCGACGAGATGCGCGAACAGTACGTGCAGCGCTGGCAAGAGGGCATGCCCGAGACCGCCGAGGAATGGTGGAAGCAGAATCGTGAGGCGTATCGCGAGGCCGCTCGTCTACAATGGCTCCGGGGCATGATCGACAACGAGGGCGTCGGTTCGCGCATCAACGCGATGAGCTGGAACGTCGCCAATGTCCGGAACGGCAAGCACAAGCTTCTGACGTCCGACCGGCCTGTTTGCATGACCGACTCTCTCGATGAACTGGATGCGTTCATCATGATGCCGCTGACCCCGACGAAGCTTTTCATCGCAGTGCGCCGCATGGAGACACTGGCCAAAATCCGGGAACTGACGACCGACGAGTTGGTGGCGGAGGTCAACCTGGAGGTTGTCCAGAACGCCCGCCGGTTCGTGTTCGCCTCGGACAGGTCGCAGGACCGATTCGTCCTGAATCACTTCGGGCGGAGCAACCAGCCGTCCTGGATGATGCGGCTTGCCGAGAAACGGGCGCGCGATCGGCGGGCGCGGTCCGCTGCCTGATAGATCTTTCGTTTCATGCACAGCCGTCGCACAATCAGCAGCGCCCGCACACTTCTATGCAGCACACCGTCGATTGACGTTGAGGCGCACTCTAGGTGGCATCAGCCAATTCTTTGTGGCCGGCACACGTCACGCCGACCCCGCAGCTTCGCTCATCGCCTGAGACATCCGCAGCGATATGGACCGGTCCAGCACAGCGCGCACCGAGCTATCAACCTGCCGGAAATTGATCCGCGACATGAATGCCATAGGCCCGAGTGCCACGAACAATCGTCCGAACACCTCGTCGGCAAAACTGCTCGAGACAATGCCCACCCCGTCGAAGTCGATCGTCAGCGCGTAGGAGGGCTCTGCCCGGAGAAGATTCTCAATCAGGACGCGGGTGCCGATACCTGCTTCGCGCGAGGCGAACGAGTTGCATTCCTTCAGCATTGAGAACACGAATTCTCCGTCGTCGCCCCCTTCGTACTGCCTCTCGATGTAGTCGAAACCCGGTTCATGAACTTTGCCCTTGAACATCAGTGCATTCTCGATCAGCCGCTCATCGTCGCATCCGATGCGGCAGATAACCAAGGTGCCAGGGTAGAGGGAGTTCGGCCTGCTGTTGGTTCGGACGGAATCGGTGCCCTCGGCGAATAGGGTCGCCTTCCGCGATGTTAGCTCGAACCTGCCGTTAGAAAGGGTCGCCACTCGGAATGTTCCATACAGCCCATTCCCTTGGTTAGTGGCGGGGTTCCTGGTTACGCCTTCCTGAATGGCTCGTTCCAGCGCCCGGGTGTCCTTGGTCTCTCCTAGGGAGCGCTGAACCCCAATCCCGGTGTCGGCGACGACAAACTCAACCATCTGTCGTCCTCCGATAACGATGGTGCTGGCCTGGATCACACCGCCGATCGAGGACTGGGAGTGGTTGAGAACATTGTCGGTTATCTCGCTGACGGACCACTCCAGCGCAACAAGCTGCTTCCGCTTCAGGGGCACCGCCTTGAGGATCATCGACATGATGCGGTCAACTGCCGCTGTCTGCTCCGCGGAGGACGTGTATGCCGATGCGGGCAGATGCCCGTCGCCATCGAAGGTCGATGCCTGGTGGTCGATGTCGTTGATTAGGTGAGCCCAATTCGCATTATGAAAGATGGAGCGCCCAGAAGCCTGATCAGGCAGCTTCAGTTCGAACACGACACCGGCCCGGCGCTGTTCCCGTATGAGGGCGATGGCCGGTACCATGAAAGACTCTCGCACCGGGTAGGCCGTGGTGAAGTCGAGGATGATGTCGCGGTAGCCCTGCTTATTTGCGAACAGGTCGATACCCTTCGCGAAGTCAAAGATGTCCGATGACGCCAGCGTGCCGCTCAGAATGAGCTCGCCGGACTTGAACGTGATCGTCCGTGTTGGGCCCTTCATGTCTGACGCCGACGCTGTTTCGAGTAAGTTGTCGTCGCACGAAACAACACCGTTCGGGAAGGCCTGCGTTGACCTAGTCTCGTCGCCGTTTCGGCAAAATGCCAGCGCCTCTAAGCCCTCGAGCATCGGTCGAATTTGCGGCAGCATAATGGACCGCTGAAGGGTCCGTGATGCAGCCGACTACTGGGTTCGCCCTCTTAGAAACCATACTTGCGCTGCCTATCGCGAAAGGCTTGCTCTCCACCTTCCATCGTCTTGGTAATGCTCCGGCTGATGGCGGCAATATCGATGGCGCCCCGGCTTTCGACGATGCGGGTGCCGGTGTCACTGTTGGCCATGACCGCGACCAGCTCCGCCGCACCGTTGACGACCAGATTGGCGTTGTGCGTCGCAAAGAAGATCTGCCGCCGATGCTTCATGGCGTGCATTAGCTCGACCACGCGGGTGACGACGCTATTGTCGAGGTCGCCCTCGGGCTGGTCCACGAGCAGGGGACCGCCCCCTTGCTTGATTAGCATCATCAGTAGCGCGGCCGCTCGCTGGCCTTCCGATGCCTTTTCGAAAGTGATCTCAGCGCCGTCGCCCTTGTACCAGAACGAGATCCTGGCACGTGGAACAGCTTTCACCAGGGCGGCGAGCCGATCAATGTCCACGAGTTCGAGGAAAGCCTTGGATACGCTGTCACCCTCCCCGAGGACCGCGGCCAGCTTGTCTATGCGTGGGGCCTGCTGAGGGTCCGCGCCACTCAACTTCCACCGCAGTGCGGCTGCGGTATCTGCGATGAGTAGGTCAAGGGCCTGCCAGGCGCCATCCGAGTCGACAATCACACCGAAGTTCCGCTCCCGTACTCCGTTCTGCGAGCGCGTTCTGGCGGCTGCGATCTCCAACGCCGAAATACACTCAGCCAGGTCGCCAGCCTCGTCCATCTTAACGAGTACGGCGTGGTCTGAGTGCTCTTCGATCTGACTGGTCCAGGTCTTGAGCTTCTCCAGTTGCTCTGCAACCAGCGTCTTTAGCGATTGACGTCTGACGCGGATATCCTCTACCGGATCGCCCAGCTCGAGAATGCCACGCTCGATCTCCTGTAGTTTGTTGGTTTCGGCAGATATGCCGTCCTGCAGTTCGGTGATCTGCTTTTGCACCGAGGCGTGGACGCCCACCCGTTGGAGTACGGCGTCCCGGGCTTGCTTGTGGGAATCGAATTCATCTCCCCACGCCTTACGGCGTGGCTCGATACCCGATTGCTGTGTGGAGAGGCCGTTTCGCAGTTTTCCCAGAAAGTCCTTGAGCTCAGCCAGGATCGTGTTCGCGCTCTCGGCATAGGCCGAGTAATTGGCGCTGTCCGCAGATCCGGGCAGGGACTCCAGAGAGTCGGCCGCGCGCTTGAGCGCATCCAGGTCGTTGGCAAACTTGCCCAGATCTCCCTCGAACCGTTGCTGTGCCTGAGTCAGCAGCAGAAGCCGGTCATGTTTGTCGAGCACCGCCTGGTCTGCTGGATCGAGCTTTGGAAGCGATGACTGCAGGCTGGCTACACGAGCCTGCAGTGCGGTGATCCGGTTCTGGCTTTTTGTGCGTTCGGACTCGCCGCGCCACAACTCCGCCAGTTGCCTGTAGCTGGCGTCGAGCTCAGTCTTGGCCGTCAGAATGCGGGATTCGAGATGATCGGCCTCGTACTTGTAGGTCGGCTCGACAAAGGCGAGCAGGTCGGTGATCTTGGTATCTGCGTTGGCAGACCCGAGTTCGGACAGCTCTCCTTGGCTATAGGCGACCGCGGGGAACATCGAGCGCAATTCCTTGTCTGGAACGGCCCGCGTATTGCCATCGGGATAGGTAAGCGCCGGCTGGTACCCGTTGGCGGGGCTGCGCGTAATCCGGAACGCTGCCCCATCCTGCACCAGATCGACAACGATCTCGGCGTTGGGCGCCACAACGGTGTCGCGGATCAGGGAGATGAGGCGTTCGCGCCCCGAATACTCCTTGTCCAGATCGTAGCAGCTGCGGCCAAGCCCGAATGCGAGATATTCGAGAAGCGTGCTCTTGCCTGATCCTCGGCCGCCGATGATGCAGTTGAGTTCGGGGCTGAAAAGAACGTCCAGATCCGCGAGCGGCCTCGTGCCATGTATTCGCAATGAGCGGACCGTGAGGTCGGGATAGGTCGGTTCCTCGATCTTGATCCGCGAGGGTGCTGCCAGAAACGCCTGGCGGATCGACTCCGCAGTTGGGACCGAGAGCTTGATCCAAGTGCTATTCGTGCCGAGTTGGGGAAATCCGGCGTCTCGAGCATCGGACGTCGCCATCGGGTAGATGGGTCGATTGCCCCATGTACGATCCTCACCCGAGAGCCGCTGTCTATTGGTGCCACCCATGCTCGCAATGGTTTGACCAGCATCGAGATAGCCACCGACGTAGGGCATTGCGCTGAACTTCTGGTGCCAACCGGTGCGAAGGACGCTGTTGCTACCCCCCTGCGATACGTTGGGCAGCACGATGTAGCGGCCGCGCAGCTCAGGGACACTATCGAGCAGCTCCCCGATCTGGTCATAGCCGAAATTCAGCTGTGTCACCGGCAGGCCAGTGGAGTCATTGTGTCGGATACTCGCGTGCGAGATACGCAGGGCGCCTTGCGCGTTCGTCCACCAGGTCGGCTCAAGGTCGGTGTCAAACAGGATGATCGCCTGGGCACCTTCCTGGCACGTCAGTTCCATACCCGGAAACAGCCACATATCGGGATCGTTTCCCTGATCCCGGCGAGACTTCAATTCCTCCTGGATGTAGGGGATCATCACCATCTCGTGGTGATCGGTGACTGCTACTGCCCGCAGGCTCTTGGTTACGCAGGCATCGACGAACGTCCGCGCCCAAGCTCGGCGTTCCCGCTCGACATCTGTAGCGCTGGCAAGTCCGGACGAGAGAGCGTCCCCCTCACCACAGGGCCTTGAACCACGCCAGTTGGGATCCCGGCAGCTGTGAACCTGAAAATCGCATTTCCTAAATGATGCATAGTCGGCCATATGCCCCCCAAAGAAGCACCATCACACAAGAGATCTGGAGTATTTCAGTGAGTTATCCCACTGCACAAAAAACAAATATGGATAATCAGGTCAATGGCTGTCACCTGCTCTCAATACTAACGGCGGGTGAGAAGACGACGCTTCCGGGGGGCGCTCCTGGCTCGTTCCGGTCATCTAGGAAAAGTTGTTGCCATACCTCAAAACTGCCACGGGGATGCCTTGGACACGCGACGGTTTACTGAGGCTCGGGCTCGTCGGCCATCCCGGGCATCTGCTTCAATAGCGCACCAAGCTCGAGGAACCTGGCGTTGATGTTCTCCAGCACGCCGTTGATGCTGTCGAAGATATCATCATCGACGAGATCGATGCCGCTGAGAATGAGCCATCGGCCGAGGTGAGTTGCCGCCATCACGGACAGGCGCGTCATGTCGCCGGTCAGTGCGGTCAGGCGATGCTGATCGGCGAAGGGGCCGATCTCGACGGCGTTGTTGGGCGCGATGAACAGGATGCCCTTGGCGTTCGGGTGCGTCCCATGAGACGAATAGAAGCTGTAGAGCCTTTGCCTCACTGCGGCCTCGGGTCCATCCAATTCCTCGAGCAGGAGGCGCACCGCGACCGGGCTGTATACCTTCTTGCCGGCATCGGTGCCGAGGTCGATCCATGGCTGCAGGTGCTCGGGCTTCCTGCTGAAGAGGTCTAGCAGGAACGAGCACTCCATGATGTCGCGCACCAGGATGGCCGTCTGCTGGTAGTAGCCCTGCACCATCATCTCGTCGGCCGCGCCAATCGTGTTCAGGAGCCGGATGGCGAGGGTCTGCATGATGACCAGCTGGTGCCGCTCGGCGTCATCCTGGCCATTGTACTGGAGTTGGGCGACTGCCTTGAGGACGTCGATGGTGTCTGACAGGAAGCTCATACACTGCATCTGCCACTGATCGGCGTGGCGCCAAGCAAGCATCTGCTCTCGGATATCGGCGGTATCGAGAATGGCCATGTTTCTCCGGACGGTCTTAGCTTGAGTGCAGTTACTTGCCTTTCTGCCTCTCCATAGCTGCCGCCAGATCGGTGGTCAGCTTGGCATGTCTTGCCGTCAACTCCTCAATCGGCACATCGGGCAGCATCCAATAGGATGCCGGATTTGGTGTTGCCTGTTCCTCGTCGCGGCGCGCAGCTATCTTCCCCATTATCCCTAGAAAATATTCCCGCGGGTTCCAGCTTCCACGATCCAGCAGCGGTACACCGTGTGCCCTTGCTAGCGTATCGTTTATCTCGATTGCCTCCACGCCAATCTCTGCAAACCGAAACGTTCGCTCCTCGAACGCATCGTAATACTCTGGAGGTCCGTCCCCGTACTCATAGAGTGACGACACCGATCTATTGGCCAGGTAGATTCGGTTTGGCATCGAGCGAATTCGATACTGAAGCTTTTCGGAAAACTTTCCCAGTTCCAGCTGTCGGGAAACTCGATCCATGGCGACTTCACCGTGGTCTCCGATATCCCACTCTCACCCACGTGCAGTGGGTCATCGACCACTTCGGCACAACCGGCGATCAGCCTGTCGATCTCCGTGACCAGCGAGAATGCCAATACCCTTGCTTCGCTGCTTCGTTTCAGCCGAGCCGTCAGCCACTCCCTGAACCAGTTGAGACCGAATAGAACAATGCCGGCAACCAGAGCTACGGTCAGCCCGGGCATGACGGTTTCAAGAAGCGCAGGAGGTTCAGAAGCAGGCTCGAACGATAGAGTGATCAGATTCATAACGAATCGCCCGCAAGGTTTGTGGGATGCTAGCCTGCAGTCGGAAGTTCATCCAACCTCGTACACTGCGGACTTCTTCATGCCGCTAGCCTTGTCCATCGCCGCCAGGTCCTTGGTCCACTCGTTCGTGGTTGAGCCCGTCGAACACCAGCTGGTTGCACTTCACTTCATGTGCGGACCGGCAGCTGTCGCTTCTCCGGTGCATAGTTGCTGCCCGTCCGATACCGGCCCCTTATCGGCCGTTGCTACTGCACCGAAGAATTACCGTTTCTGGCGCGAAGCGGACCTTCGGTGATCTGATCCCGCAATGGCTATGCGTTTGCCTTAGGCGATCAGGAAATTCCGAACGGAGAGCCAAGGTGCGAAAAAGCCCGGAAATCCGGGCTTTTTGCTAGTGATCAGGAAAGATCATTCAGCGATTAGCAACAACAGCCGGCCGTTACGCCTCAGCTACACCCAGTCGTCGTCCCGCAATCCTCACAAACCATGCAGTGCCCCGACACCTTCATCCGCATCGAGTTACAGTTGGAGCACTGATCCCCAGTATACCCCTGCATCAGCGCCTGCGCCCGGAGCTGTCCCGCATCCTGCTGTGTCGGCGGGCTCGGGATGGGGTTGAGTTCGGCTTCGTTCAGCACGGTCGGGCTGGTCTCGATCTTCAGGGCCGTCGCGGCCTTGAGCGCCGTGACGGTTGAGGTCTGCATCGAGGCGACCGGGTTGTAGGCCTGGGCGGCGGTGAGGCCGCCCGAGACCAGCATCAGGTTCTGGTCCTTCACCTTGCCGCGGGTCATGCCGCGGGAGACGAGGTTCTGCGCCGGGATCGGGGCAGGGCGCTGGCCTTCGCCGGTCTGCGACAGCGCGGTCGGGCTGTCGGCGTGGACATGGGCCAGGTCCTCGCGGTCGAGATAGGAGACGGCGAGCTCGCGGAAGATGTAGTCGAGGATCGAGGTGGCGTTCTTGATCCGGTCGTTGCCCATCACCATGCCCGCGGGTTCAAAGCGCGTAAAGGTGAAGGCCTCGACATACTCGTCGAGCGGCACGCCATATTGCAGGCCGAGCGAGATCGAGATGGCAAAATTGTTCATCATGGCGCGGAAGGCAGCGCCTTCCTTGTGCATATCGATGAAGATTTCGCCCAGCCGACCGTCGTCGAATTCGCCGGTGCGCAGGTACACCTTGTGGCCGCCGATATTGGCCTTCTGGGTATAGCCCTTGCGGCGGTTCGGCAGCTTTTCGCGCTCACGGCTGACGCGCTCGATGATGCGTTCGACGATCTTCTCGGTGATCTGCGGCACGCGCGCCATCTGGTTGGCGGCGTTCAGCAGCTCGACCGCATCTTCTTCCTCGTCATCCTCATCGGCGACCAGCGAGGAATTGAGCGGCTGGCTCAGCTTCGAACCATCACGATAGAGCGCGTTGGCCTTGAGCGCCAGGCGCCAGCTGAGCTGGTAGGCCTCCTTGGCGTCGGCGACGGTCGCGTCGTTCGGCATGTTGATGGTCTTCGAGATAGCACCCGAAATGAACGGCTGCGCCGCGGCCATCATCAGGATGTGGCTCTCGACCGAGAGGAACCGCTTGCCGGTCTTGCCGCAGGGGTTGGCGCAATCGAACACCGGCAGGTGCTCATCCCTAAGGAAGGGCGCGCCCTCCAGCGTCATCGAGCCACAGACATGGATGTTGGCGGCCTCGATGTCCTTCTTGGAGAAACCCAGGAAGGCGAGGAGGTCGAACGTCATGTCGCCGAGCTGGGCGTCGGTGACGCCGAGGCTCTTCAGGAAATCAGCGCCGAGTGTCCACTGGTTGAAGATGAACTTGATGTCGAAGGCCGACTTGGTCGCGGCGTTGAGCGCAGCGATCTTATCGTCGGTAAAGCCCTTGGCGCGCAGCGTCGAGGGGTTGATGCCCGGCGCCTGGTTCAGGTTGCCGTGGCCGACGGCATAGGCTTCGATCTCGGCGATCTGCGCCTCGGAATAGCCCAGCGTGCGCAGCGCCGGCGGCACCGCATTGTTGATGATCTTGAAGTAGCCGCCACCAGCCAGCTTCTTGAACTTCACCAGGGCGAAGTCGGGCTCGATGCCGGTGGTGTCGCAATCCATCACGAGGCCGATGGTGCCGGTCGGGGCAATCACCGAGACCTGCGCATTGCGGTAACCGTGGCGTTCGCCCAGCGTCAGCGCATCGTCCCACACCGCCTTGGCGCGGGTCGAGAGCGAGTCGTCGCCGATCGAGGCGTGGTCGAGCGCCACCGGGTTGATCGAGAGGCCCTCATAGCCATCGGTCTTGCCGTAGGCGGCAGTCCGGTGGTTCCGGATGACGCGCAGCATGTGCTTGGAATTGCGCGGATAATCCTGGAACGGGCCGAGCTCGCCGGCCATTTCGGCCGAGGTCGCATAGGAGACGCCCGTCATCACAGCGGTGATGGCGCCGGCAATGGCGCGGCCCTGGGCCGAGTCATAGGGAATCCCTGATGTCATCAGCAGGCCGCCGATATTGGCGTAGCCGATGCCGAGGGTGCGGTAGATGAACGAGCGCTCGGCAATGGCCTTGGACGGGAACTGCGCCATCATCACCGAGACCTCGAGGACCACGGTCCAGAGGCGGGTGGTGTGTTCGAACGCCGCGACATCGAACGACGAGTCGGCGTTGCGATAGGGCAGCAGGTTCACCGAGGCGAGGTTACACGCCGTGTCGTCGAGGAACATGTATTCCGAGCAGGGGTTCGACGCGACGATCTCGCCGGCCTCGGGGCTCGTGTGCCACTCGTTGATGGTGGTGTGGAAATGGATGCCCGGATCGGCCGAAGCCCAGGCGGCATAGCCGATCTGTTCCCACAGGTCGCGCGCCTTGACGGTCTTGGTCACCTTGCCGGCCTTGGTGCGGCTCAACAGGTCCCACGTCCCGTCGGTCTCGACGGCCTTGAGGAAATCGTCGGTGACGCGGACGGAGTTGTTCGAGTTCTGGCCGGAGACGGTGAGGTACGCTTCGCTATCCCAGTCGGTGTCGTAAACCGGGAAGTCGATATCGGTGTAGCCCTGGCGGGCGAACTGGATGACGCGCTGGATGTAGTTCTCGGGAACGAGCGCCTTCTTCGCCGCCTTCACTTCGCGCTTCAGCGCCGGGTTCTTGTTGACGTCGAAGCAATCGTCGCCGGTGCCTTCGCAGTTCACCGCGGCCTTCATGATGGCCTTGAGCGCCTTCGACACCACCTTGGAGCCGGTGACCAGAGCGGCGACCTTCTGCTCCTCCTTCACCTTCCAGTTGATGTAATCCTCGATATCGGGGTGATCGATATCGATCACCACCATCTTGGCAGCGCGACGGGTGGTGCCGCCCGACTTGATGGCGCCGGCAGCGCGGTCGCCGATCTTGAGGAAACTCATAAGGCCCGAGGACCTGCCGCCGCCGGAGAGCTTTTCACCCTCGCCGCGGAGCTTCGAAAAGTTCGAGCCGGTGCCCGAGCCATATTTGAACAGGCGCGCCTCGCGCACCCACAGGTCCATGATGCCGCCCTCGTTGACGAGGTCGTCGGTCACCGACTGGATGAAGCAGGCATGCGGCTGCGGATGCTCGTAGGCAGATTTCGACGAGGTCAGCTTGCCGGTGAAGGGGTCGACATAGAAGTGACCCTGGCCTGGGCCGTCGATGCCATAGGCCCAGTGGAGGCCGGTGTTGAACCACTGCGGGGAATTGGGGGCAACCCGCTGCGTGGCCAGCATGAAGCAGAGCTCGTCGAAGAAGGCGCGCGCATCTTCCTCGCTGGCAAAATACTTGCCCTTCCAGCCCCAGTAGGTCCAGGTGCCGGCGAGACGCTCGAACACCTGGCGGCTGTCGGTTTCCGAACCATAGCGCTCAGCTTCGGGGAGCTTGGCCAGCGCCTTCTCGTCGGGGACCGAACGCCACAGCCAGCTCGGCACGTCGTTCTCTTCGACGCGCTTCAGGATCTTGGCGACGCCGGCCTTGCGGAAATATTTCTGCGCGATGATGTCGGCAGCCACCTGCGACCAGGTCGAGGGGACCTGCATGCCCTCGAGCTTGAACACGATCGAGCCGTCGGGGTTCTTGATCTCGCTCGTCACCGAGCGGAATTCGATCCCCGCATAGGCGCTGTCATTGGCTTTCGTGAACCGACGTTCGATGCGCATTTGTCTATATATTCCCCAATAAAGCGGACAGGAAAGCCCGCGAGCCGCCAAGGACGGCTTCTGCCTCTTTGTATGACGCTGTCTAACTGACCGTGAAAAACGGCCTAGGAGCCCCGTTTGGGACCTTCAGCGAACTGTCGCCGCCGCGTGGTCCCGGTCGTCCGTCGTGCCGTCTGAACAAGCCCGGCGCAACCCCGAAAGGATGCGTCCGATGCTTCGAGTCGGTCAATGCCGAGGCATGATCACAACATACAACTGCTAGTGGCATTGCCCGGATCCAACGGCTAAATCCAGTATCTCATATGTGGATTACGGGGAAAAGTTCCAACCCCGATTCGACGCGTAAGAGGGTCAATTTTCGGTACCGCACCCTCGCGAACCGCTGGTGGAATCGGCGCTAAACCACGGGAAATCGGCCACTCTTTCGCCACCTTTGAGCACCGCTTGAAGATGAACCGGCCGGGCTAAGTGAGGGGCAGTTTTCGGTGCGAATCCTGTCAAGCGCATTATTTCCGTCACAAATCGACGACCATACACAGCGCCCTCTGGTGGGTCGGCACACCATAGGTAGAGGGCAGGGCAGGCTCGCCTTTATGCTAGGCGGGTGCGCCCCGGCATGTTAGAGCCACAGGCAGAAATGGCGGGCGATTTGTCCCGCGCGAACGGCTTCTGAGACGGGTTCAGACGGTATGGCGAACGGCGGCATGAAGGACTTCCTGATCGAGATCCTGGCCTGGTGGCGGGGCAACACCTGGGGCACGCGCCTCTGGATCGCCACGCAGGGCGAGTTTGTCGGCGAAGATGAGACCGGCAACCGCTACTACCGCTCCAGGAAGGGTTCGAAGCCCGGCCCCAACGGCTACGAGCGCCGCATGGTGATCTATGCCGGCGGCTATGCCGAGCCCACCACCATCCCGCCCGGCTGGTATGGCTGGATGCACTACCGCACCAACACCCCGCCGACCGAGCAGGATTACACCGCCCGTTCCTGGCAGCTGCCGCACCAGCCCAACCTCACCGGCACCGCCGCGGCCTATCGCCCGGATGGCAGCCTGCTCAGCAAGGGCGAGCGCCCTCGGGTCACCGGCGACTACGACGCGTGGTCTCCAGAATAATCCCGACCATCGTCCAGCCCATGCAGATGGTCCGCAAGGCAGTTGCCGTCGTTCTCGCCAGCCTTGCGCTGGCGACGCCTGTGCTGGCCGAAACGATCGCCAATCCGGTCGCCCAGTTCTCCGGGCTCGACAAGATCACCGGCCGCATCACCACGTTCGATGTCTACATCGATGAGACGGTGCAGTTCGGCGCGCTGCAGATCACCCCACGCGCCTGCTACACCCGCCCGCCCACCGAGACGCAGCGCACCAGTGTGTTCGTCGAGGTCGACCAGGTGAGCCTCAAGGGCTCGATCGACCGCATCTTCACCGGCTGGATGTTCGCCGACAGCCCGGCGCTCAACGCCATCGACCACGCGGTTTACGATATCTGGCTGCTCGACTGTAAGCAGAGCTCGGATGTTCCGCCGCCTTCGACTGACACGGGTACCGGCGGCTAACCACCACCGCAACCACGATCAAGTCAGGCGCCTGCCTCTTGCGCTTAGCTCCTCCCGTCCCGACGAGAGGAGCCCAGAATGCTCAGCACACCAGAGATCGTTACCCGCCCCGACCAGCCTTTCGCAGCCATCCGCGTCAGCCTCGACCGCGGCGAAATCCCCTCAAAGGCGCCGCCGCTGATCGGCGAGGTGGCCGGCTGGCTGGCTGGCAAAGGCGCCGCACCGATGGGCGCACCATTCTTCAGCTATCTCGAGATGCCTGAGGACGGGCTGATGGTGATGGAGGTCGGTTTCCCGACGGCAACGCTGCTGGCCGGCGACTCGAGGGTCAGGACCGGCACCATCCCGGCCGGCCGCTTTGCGACGCTGATCCACACCGGACCTTATGACGGCCTCTACCAAGCCAACGTCGCGCTCGGCGAGTGGCTCGGGAAGCAAGGTATCCCGCATCCGATGCCGGAAGACGCCCCCGGCGAATACGACGCGGCCCTGCTGGAAATCTATGCCACCGACCCGGCCGACGAGCCCGACCCGCAGAAGTGGGAAACCGAAGTGGCGTTCCGGCTGGGCCGCTAGTGCCCTTCATGGATGAGTTGAACCACCGGCAGAGTCAGTGAGTGATCGCAGGTGGGTGGTATGGCACACGGTGGTCGAGCTGACCCACTGGCATCACCCCGCCTACGATGTCATCCCAGCGAAAGCTGGGACCCAACGCGCCGCAGCGCAAGTGGGTAGATGGGTCCCAGCTTTCGCTGGGATGACAGCCGGTGGTAGGGCCGGTACCGAGCCCAACCCCTGGGCCGGGCGCCTCATAGTGAATGCTCTAATCCGAGAAAAGTACCGGCCGGCCCGGGAGAGGAACCGGCCGGCCGGAGTTATCCTGCCCGGGCGAGGATGTCTTTTGCGCCGCTCACCAGTTGCGCGGCGGCGTCCTCCGGCGATTTGGCGCCGAAGCCGATCTCCTGGCTCAACGTGCCCAGCAGCGACAGGCTGATCTCGCCCGCCGCGGCTGGCGGCGGCGGCGGGATCGGTCCAAGCAGCTCGCCAAGATTGGCGAAGAAATCGAGGGTCTGCCGCTCGAGGTCGTTGAGGCCATCGACGATATGGTCGCGTGAGGCCGCCGAGCTCGGGATGCCACGTTCGAGGCCAAGCAGGCTCGCCGCCTCGAGGTCGCGCACGAAGAAGTTGATCAGCTCGACTGCCTCGTCCTTGACCCCGGAGGTCGCTGCCAAGGTCCACATCATCGTCGGCTTGCGGTATTGCCCGCCTTTGCCGCCTGCCATCGCCAGCGGCATGTTGCTGACGGCCAGCTTGTCCTTGACCAGCGCCTGGTAGGCGATCAGTTCGTTGACCCCGGTAAAGCCGCTGGCGGCGCGCCCGGTCACCAGCATGCTGGTGTCGATGGTGCCGGTCGAAATCGCCTGCTCCTCCGCGGTCACGCAGGCCTGTTTGCTGCGGAGGTCGGCCCAGAGGGTAAACCACTCGGCCGCATCAGCCGTGTCGAAGGCCAGCTCACCTGTGGGGGTATAGAGCGCCTTGCCGCGCTGTCGCAGCCAGTTCTCCAATGCCGGCTCGTTGCCCGATCCATCGGGCAGCATGCGCATTCCGGCATTGGCGGCGTTGAAATCGCCGACCATGCCGGCGAGGTCGGCATAGGTGGTGGTCGGCCCGGGCACCGGCAGGCCGGCGCGTTCGAAGGCGCTGGCATTGACCTGCAGGCAGAAGCCGCCGGCGCCCATGCTCACGCCGTAGAGTTTGCCGTCGACCCGTCCGGCCTCGATCTGGTCTGCATCGAAATCGCCGAGATCGAGCGTCTTGCCGAGGTAGTCGTCGAGCGGCGTCAGCGCGCCGCGCTGGGCGTATTCGACGATGTAGCGGTAATCCATCTGGATCAGGTCGGGCGCGTTGCCGCCGGCGGTCTGCGTCGCGACCTTGGTCCAGTAGTCGTTGAACCCCATGAACTCGCTGGCCACCGGTGCGGTGCCGAACTTCTTCTGGAACAGGTCGAACACCGCGAAGGTTCGTTCGGCGCGCGCCTGGCCACCCCAGAAGATGGCGCGGACGCCGTCCGACTGCGCCCGTGCGGCCGGCGCCAGCGCTGCTGCTCCCAGCAGCGCCAGGGCGCCCTGCAGCACGGTTCTGCGACGTGTGGTCATATCGTCTCCTCCTCGTTTGTTTGCGTGTTGTGTTGCGCGCGGCGCCGGTCCTCCCCGGGCGTCGTCGCGAAGTAGGATTTGTACTGGCGCGAGAAGTACTGGGTCGTCGAATAGCCCAGGATCGAGCAGATCTCCCCGATGCTCATCGAGGTGGTCTGCAACAGGTTGCGCGCCTTCAACAGCTTGGTGGATTTGACGAAGCTGGCCGGGCTCACCCCATAGATGCGCCGGAACGTGCGGGTGAAATGCGAGCGGCTGCGAAACACCGCTCCGGCGAGCTCGGAGACATCGTCGTGCTCGGCGGGCATTTCGAGCACCTTGTTGGCCAGCTCGATCACGTCGCGATCGAGCCGCGAACTGGGCACGTCTCCCGGCTGCAGCTGCAGCGCCGCGCCCTGCAACTCGTCGAGCACCGCCCGCAGCAGCATGGCGCTGCGCCGGCCATTGGCAGCGAGGCCCGCCAGCTCCGCCGCATGCAGCTGGACGACCTTGCGGGTCACCGCATCGATGAACAGGAAGTCGGGCGTCCAGCACCAGACCGGGGGCAGGGGGGCGTCGCCTGCCTCATAGGCGTAGTTGAGAAAGGTGACGCCCAGCGGATTGGCTGGGTTGTGCTGCGCCCGGTAGATACCGTCGGGCCGCATCACGCACGTTACCCCGGGCAGCAGGGCAATGTGCTCACCGCCGGGCGTCACCAGTTCGCCTTCCCCAGCCCAGATCAGCCAGATGCGATAATTGTCGTGCTTGGCCGGATCGGAGACGAACGACCAGCCCGGATCGCACCGGATCCGCCCCACCGGCGCGCGCAGTTCGACGCCCGGCTCGCCGGTCTCCGATGCTCTGGCAGCCCTCTCGTTCAACAGGTTGCCCCGGCGCCTTCACCGCCGAATATGGCCAGCCGCTCCACCTGATCGCTCGGTTGCGCCTTCTGGTCCATGTAGTGGAATTGCAGCGCTCGGCGCCGCTGCGCCGAGTTGTTCGATGGCGTGCCATGCGGCAGCAGGCCATCGAAGAACATGCCGTCGCCGGGGCGCAGCGGGAAGGCTACGGACTTGCGTCCCGCGATGTCGGTATCGCAGATCTGCCAGTCGCGGCGCCGGAAATGGTGGATGGGCCCGAGCTTGTGCCCACCATCCAGCACCTGCATGCAGCCATTGGCGATGGTGGCCTCGTCGACCGCGATCCACACGCCCACGATGCGGGTGCCGAGCGGATAGTCGAAGAACGCATGATCCTGATGCCACGGCTTTTCGCGGCCGCCGCGCGGCGGCTTCAGCAGCGCCATATCCTGGAACAGCCGCACGTCGCGCTCCAGCAGGTGCCGGCAGATCGCGCCGATCCGCTCGCCCAGCGCGATTCCGGCCAGCCGCTCCTCGTGCGGCACGAAATCGTAGAGTTTGCGCACCGCGTCATAGCGCTCGGCCGCCGTCATCGTATCGATGATCTCCTTGTATCCTTTTTCGTAGGACACGCCGGAGAACAGCGGCACCCGACCCTCGATCAGGTCGTCGATCGCGGCTTTGGCGCTGGCCAACTCGCCTGCGTCCAGCAGCCCTTCCACCGATAGCCAGCCATGCTCCCGATAATGCTGGCGCGATGCGGCGGTCAGCGCCGTGGCGATATCGACGCGCGGGGCGCTCGATTCCGGGTCGTAGAGCCCGTCCTGGTAGGTCCCGCCCTGTTCCTGGTCGAATTGCAGCATCGTCCGTGATCCCACTCTCCGGAGCTCGCCTTCGGCTCTCGTTGCTAGCGATAGTCACGCCAAACCGCTGCCGATCCAAGGCTACGAAGTCAGCGAAGTTGTGCACTTTTCGCGCATTGTGACCGCGCGACAGGGGCGGGCCGGGCCGGCACTTGACTCGATATGCTGTCCGGTATTTAACAATCGTGTTATTTAACGAATGTGCAAAATATGACCACCGATGCCCTCAGCCTCACTTTGTCCGCGCTCGCCGACCCAACGCGGCGGGCGATCTTGCAGCGGCTGAGCGAGGGGGAGGCGTCGGTGAGCGAGCTGACCGCGCCGTTCGACATCTCGATGCCGGCCATCTCACGGCACCTGAAGGTGCTGGAGCAGGCCGGCCTCGTGGCGCGCACCCGGCATGCACAATGGCGCCCGGTGCAGCTCAACGCCGCGCCGCTGGCGGAGCTGGCCAACTGGGTCGAGCGCTATCGCCGGCACTGGGACCAGAATTTCGCGCGCATGGATGCGTACCTGGCCGAACTTCAGAAGGGGAACCCCAATGGCCCAAAGCAATAGCGTCACGGCCGAACAGGCAGCCCTGGTGCTGGAGTTCGACCGGCTGTTCGACGCGCCGCGGGCCCTGGTCTGGCTGATGTTCAAGGAGCCCGAGCACATGGTGCGCTGGCACGGGCCGGAGGGCTATGCGCTCCTCAGCTGCGACATCGATTTCCGCGTCGGCGGCAAATGGCGGCGCTGCATGAGCAACGGCCCCGGACACGCCCACTGGATCCGCGGCGAGTATCTCGAGATAGTCGAGCCGCGCCGGCTCAGCTTCAGCTACATCAACGAGTATGACGGGTTCGCAACCGTGGTGACGATGGATTTCGTCGACGAGCACGGCAAGACCCGGATGTACTTCCGCCAGACCCCGTTCATCAGCGTCGAGGAGCGCGATGGGCATGGCTGGGGCTGGAAGAGCGGCTTCGACGTGTTCGACCGCTATGTGGCGCAGTTCATCGACGACGACTGGAGCCCCAAGGGCCGGCCGCGCAGCGATGGCGTCGCCGAGGATATCGTCGCGGCGCGGCGCCGGGCCGTGGAGAGCAAGCGGGAGGACGACAATGCTCACTCTACCAACGATCGTTGAGCGGACGGCTCAGCCCTATGTCGCCATCCGCAAACGGGTGACGATCCCCTTCGGCGAAGTGATAGGGCCGACCATGGATGCCATGTTCTTCGCCGTAAAAGCCAAATCCCTACAACCGGTTGGGCCGGCATTCTTCAAGTACAACATCGTCAATATGCCCGATCTCGAAATCGAGTTCGGCGTGCCCGTAGGCGCTCCGGTGGCGAGCGACGGCCAACTGATCGGCGGCACTCTGCCGGCCGGCCGCTACGCGCAGACCACCTATTGGGGGCACTACGACAACCTGATGGATGTGAACGCCATCCTCATTGGTTGGGCCAAGGAAAAGGGCCTGGCGTGGGATGCGATCGCCGGCAGCGATGGCGATCATTTCGCCGCGCGGCTCGAAATCTACCCCAACAGCCCGGACGAAGAGCCCGACCCGGACAAGTGGGAAACCACCGTCGCCATCAAAATCAGGGATTGAGCCATGCTGCTTAAGGGTCGGACGGCCATCGTCTATGGCGCCTCCGGAGCAGTCGGCGGCGCCGTCGCCAAAGCCTATGCCCGCGAGGGCGCGCGGGTGTTCCTCGCAGCGCGCAACCGCGAGGGGCTGGAAGCCGTGGCGGCCGAGATTGCCGCAGCCGGGGGCAGGGCCGAGGTCGCTCCGGTCGATGCGACCGACCACGATGCGGTCGAGGCGCACCTCCAGGCGATTGTCGCCAAGGCCGGTCCGGTGAAGCTGATGTTCAATGCCGTGGCGGTTGACGACACCCAGGGCCAGAAACTCATCGATATGCCGCGCGACAAGTTCATCGCCCCGATCATTACCGGAATGAAGACCTGGTTCTCCACCGGCACAGCCAATGCCCGTCACATGGCGGCCAATGGCGGCGGCGTCATCGTCGGCATTTCGGCGAACGCCGCCCGCGAAGCCTATGACATCATGGGCGGCTTCGGCGTGGCGATGGGCGCCATCGAACACTTCCTCCGCCATCTCGCGGTCGAGAACGGACCGGCCGGCGTGCGCTGCGTCTGCGTCCGCTCGCCCGGTTCGCCCGACGCGCCAGGCGTGCGGGAGGCGTTCCTGCTGCACGCCAGGGAGGAGGGGATCACCCTCGAGGAAGCCGAACGCCGGGCCGGCGAGCGCACACCACTCCGCCAACTGACGCCGCTGGCCCAGATCGCCGATGTCGCAGTGCTGCTGTCCTCGGACCTCGCGGCTTCGATGACGGCGACGGTGGCGAATGCCACTGGCGGAGCGCAGGTGGATTAACGTTAGTTGCGATGCGTCACGGAGCGAGCCCCCTCTCCCCTGAGGGGAGAGGGTAGTGCAGCTCGGACCTTTAGGTCCGTAGCGTAACTCGGGTGAGGGGTTCAGCTTCTCAGCGAGCGCTCGTTGCGCCGCTTCACCCCTCAACCGGCGCTGCGCGCCACCTCCCGGCGAGGGCTACGCCCTCGTCCGGTTCCCCTGAGGGGAGAAGGAATGGAGTTGCTCGGTAGCGCACAACCGCTCAGAAGAACTCATCCAGCACCGTGTACCACTCGAGCTTCGCCCGGTCCGGCTCCGCAATGCCATAGGCCGCGAGGAACGCCGGGATCGAGGCCGCCCCATAGTTCCAATCGAGGCTTCGGCAGGCCAGCGCCAGGTCCTGGTAGCGGTCGGCAACGCCCAGCCGGCCGCAATCGATGAAGCCGGTAAAGTGCCCATCCTCGGCCATGAAGTTGGGAAAGCAGGCGTCGCCATGGGTGACGACGAGGTCCTCGGTCTTCGGCACTCCGGCGATGAGCCGGGCATGGTCCGCCGGGCCCTGGTCGGGGTCGTCGCCGTCATAGAGCCCGGCATGGTAGCGCGCCGACGCAGCGGCAACGCGGATGCTGGCGCGATGATCGAACGGGCAGCTCGCGGGATCGAGCCGGTGCAACTGCCGCAGCGCTTCAGCGACCAGCCGGACAGCCGTCTCGGCCGTCACCTCTGAGGTGGACGCCAGGTCATGCCCGGGCACCGCCGTCATCAGCAGCCAGTGCCGGCCGTCACGATCGGCGGCGTCGATCACCTCTGGGCAGGGCAGCCCGGTATCATGCAGCCAGCGCAGCCGCTCGATTTCGCCCGGCAGCTCGGCCAGCGGCGAGATTGGCTCGGACTTGATGAAATGTCCGATCCCAGCGCGATACACCCACGCTCCGGATTCGCCGATGGTCTGTGGCACGAGCTCGATGCCGCTGGCCCAGCCGGGCGGCAGGTCTAGTGGTCGCATGCGAAGAAATCACCCTGGTGCCGCAGTGCCTCCGCGAGGCGCGCCTCATAATCCTCGCGCGGGATCTCGATGCCGCCGAAGGTGCGAAGGTGATCGGTGACGAACTGCGTGTCGAGCAGGTGATAGCCGCCGGCCACCAGCCGCTCCAGCAGATGCGCCATGGCGATCTTCGAGCAGTCGGTCTTGCGATGAAACATCGATTCGCCGAAGAACGCCGCCCCCAGCGATACCCCGTAGAGTCCGCCGACCAGCGCAGCCCCATCCCACACCTCGACGGTGTGGACGACGCCGCGCTCGAACAGCGCGCCATAGAGGCGGCGAATCTCGGGGTTGATCCAGGTCGACTCGCGGTCGACCCCGGCCGTGGCGCAACCCTCGATGGTGCCGGCGAAATCGGTATCGACCTTCACCTCAAAGGGGTGGGAGCGCAGCGTCTTCCTCAGGCTTTTCGAGATGTGGAAGTCGTCGAGCGGGATCACGCCACGCTTCTGCGGGCTGACCCAGAACAGGTCCGGCGAATCCGCATCCTCCGCCATCGGGAAAATGCCCGCCTGGTAGGCCCGGATGATCAGCTCGGGCGTCAAATCGATGGCGAACGGATCGGGCTTCTTGCTCATGGGCCGAATATGGGCCCGGCCGGTCGACGAAACAACGCCAAAGCGGGCTTGCAACCGCCGCAAACGCACGCGATATCCCTGACACCGTGGTAGTCAGATGAACAAGTGAGTGCGGCGCATCCTCATCGCGATCGTTACCTTCGCAGTCCTGTTCGTCGCCGCGGGCGGTGTCGGCACCTCCATGCTGATGAACCACCTCTTGACCCCCGGCGGGGTCGACTGGAGCGGCGCCAATAACCCCAACCCGCCAACCGACCCCTACGAGCTCGGCTATCGCGGCGACCCGCTGACCGCGTTGGGGCTGCCGTTCGAGACGGTGAGCTATACGACCGAACTTGGCGCGGCCGAGGCCTGGTTCGTGCCGGCCGCCAATATGGACGGTCCCTGGGCGATCTACGTGCACGGCATCGGCGGCATCCGCGAGAACGGCTACCGGCAGCTGTCGATCCTTAATGAGGCCGGCATCCCGACGCTGCTGATCACCTATCGCAACGACAAGGGCGCGCCGTCTCCCGAGAATGCCATCTACAGTTTTGGCGTCGAGGAGTGGCGTGACCTCGATGCGGCGGTGCGCTGGATATCGGAGCGTGGCGCTCCGAGCATCATCCTCGCCGCGGATTCGATGGGTGGCGGTATCGTCGGGCAGTTCCTCAAGCACTCCGCCCAAACCGACAAGGTGGTCGCCCTGGCGCTCGATGCCCCGGCGCTCGATTTCACCGAGGTGGCCGCCGACAAGATCGGCGCGCGGATGATCCCGCTGGCCCGCACCCTGGCGCGCGCCGGCATCATCGCTTTCGACACCTATCGGAAAGCCCGGCTCAACGAGGCGATCAGCCTCGACGCAGTGGCAAAATTCCCCGGCCCGGTGTTTCTCGCCCACGGTACCGCCGACGCGCTGGTGCCGATCACCATCAGCAAGCGCCTGATCGCGGCGCGGCAGGAGCCGACCACGTTCCTCCAGACGAAAGCCAACCACCTGCTGTCGTTCAAGGAAAGCCCCGCGCGCTATCGCGCCGAGATGGGTGGGTTTCTGAAGAGTCTCGGAAGCTAGAGCGTTTCGTTGAAACGCTCCGGGCTCAGCGGATCACCAGCCGCACCAGCAGCGGCAGGCTGATCGCGGCAAGCACGACCGGCAGCATCAGGACGAGGGCGTCGAGGTAATCGATCATGTGCGGCATGGCACGATCTCCTTAGGATGGCGATCCATGCCACCCCACGGCTGAACCGACGCTGGAGTGCTCGTTCAGATTTCGTTAACGAGTCAGGGGCCCCGGGGCAGCGCGGCGATTGCCTTCTCCCCTTGCGGGAGAAGGCGAACCGGTGCCCGTTGCAGCCGCGTGGTCCGCACCGAGGCATCCAAAAAGAACATCCCCGCTTTCGCGGGGATGCATCGAACTTGGGGACGTGCCATCGCCTGACTGTCAGGCCTTGTTGTCCTTGAGGAACTTTTCCAGCCAGTGGATGTCGTAGTTGCCGGCGATGATGTCCGGTTCCTTGATCAGCCGCTGGAACAGGGGCAGGGTGGTCTTCACCCCATCGACCACGAACTCGTCCACCGCGCGGCGCAGGCGCTGCAGGCATTCGGCGCGGGTGCGGCCATAGACGATCAGTTTGCCGATCAGCGAGTCATAGTAGGGCGGGATCGAGTAGCCCTGGTACACTGCACTGTCCACACGCACGCCGACGCCACCGGCCGGGTGGTAGAACTGGATCTTGCCGGGCGAGGGCGCGAAGGTCTGCGGATCCTCGGCATTGATGCGCACTTCGATGGCGTGGCCGGTGAACTGGACGTCCTTCTGCGCGAGGCTGAGCTTTTCGCCCGAGGCGACGCGGATCTGTTCGTAGACGATGTCGACGCCGGTGATCCGCTCGGTCACCGGGTGCTCCACCTGCAGGCGGGTGTTCATCTCGATGAAGTAGAACTTGCCGTCCTCGTACAGGAACTCGATGGTCCCGGCGCCCGAGTATTTGAGCTTGCGCATCGCGGCGGCGCAGATCTCGCCGATCTCGGCCTGCTCGTTGGCGGGGACGGTCGGCGCCGAAGCCTCTTCCCACACCTTCTGGTGCCGGCGCTGCAGCGAGCAATCGCGGGTGCCGAGGTGCACCGCATTGCCTTGGCCATCGCCGAGCACCTGCACTTCGATGTGCCGGGGCTTGCCGAGGTACTTTTCCATATAGACGGATTCATTGCCGAACGCGGCCTTGGCCTCGGCCCGCGCCGTCGACCAGGCGATCAGTACGTCGGCTTCGGTCGCGGCAACCTTCATGCCGCGCCCGCCACCACCGGCAGTCGCCTTGATCAGCACCGGGTAGCCGATCTCGGCTGCGGTCTGCTTGGCCTCGGCCTCGGTCTTCACTTCGCCAACCGAGCCGGGGACCACCGGAATGCCAAGCTCCACCGCCGTCTTCTTGGCGGTGATCTTGTCGCCCATGATCTCGATATGGTGCGACGAGGGCCCGATGAAGGTGATCTTGTGTTCCGAGAGGATGCGGGCAAAGCGCGCATTCTCCGACAGGAACCCATAGCCCGGATGCACGGCGTCGGCGCCGGTGATCTCGCAGGCCGCCATGATCGAGGGAATATTGAGGTAGCTGTCCTTGGCCGGCGGCGGCCCGATGCAGACGCTTTCGTCGGCGAGGCGCACATGCATGGCGTTGGAGTCGGCGGTCGAATGGACGGCCACCGTCTGAATGCCGAGCTCCTTGCAGGCCCTGAGGATGCGGAGCGCGATCTCGCCGCGGTTGGCGATGAGGACCTTCTGGAACATCCTGGGTTTACTCGATCACGACGAGCGGCTGGCCGTATTCGACCGGCGAGGCGTCTTCGACGAGGATGCGGGTGACGGTGCCCGAGCGATGCGCCGGGATCTGGTTCATCGTCTTCATCGCTTCGATGATGAGGACGGTCTGGCCTTCCGACACCTTGGTGCCCATGCTGGCGAAGGCGGGCTTGCCCGGCTCGGGCGAGAGATAGGCCGTGCCGACCATCGGCGAGGTCAGGGTGCCCGGGTTCGAGCTCAGGTCGTCGCTAGCGGGCGCGATGCCTGCCGCGGAGCCGGCCGGAGCCGTCGGCGCTGCGGCGGCATAGGCCGCGGGAGCCGGCGCGTAGGCCGGCACAGCGACCTGCTGCACCGCCTGGCTGGCATAGGAGCGGGTGACGCGGACGCGCAGGTCGTCGCGTTCGATCTCGATCTCGGCAAGGTTCTGCTCGTTGAGCAGCTTGGCGATGGCCTCGATCAGTTCCTGATCGGTATTCGGGGACGACGCCTTGGTCATATTCTGCCTCTTAGAGTTTTTCGGCCAGTGCGTGGAGCGCCAGCCTATATCCGGTAGCGCCCAGACCGCAAATCACCCCCATCGCCACCGGCGAAACGTAGGAGTGATGGCGGAACGCCTCACGGGTGTAGATGTTGGAGAGGTGAACTTCGATCACCGGCAACGCCACGGCGCGAAACGCATCGTGGATGGCGATCGAGGTGTGCGAATAGGCGCCCGGGTTGATGACGATGGCGTCGAAACTGCCCAGCGCCTCTTGGATCCAGGTGACCAGTTCGCCTTCGATATTGGATTGCTTGCAGGTGACCTCGAGGCCGAGCGTCTTGCCTTCGGCAATCGCCATCTTCTCGATGTCGGCAAGCGTCTGCGAGCCGTAGGTCTGGGGCTCGCGGGTCCCGAGCATGTTGAGGTTCGGGCCGTTGAGAACAAGGACGCGGTGAGCCATGGTTCGTGCCTTTTGCACTGGCCCCCCAGCGGGCGCAAGCGTGGCGCGGAGTAATGCACGAAAAAGGGCGGATTTGCGGCGGCAGAGCGGGTCGAACGCCGCTTTACGCGGTGGCTGTGGACCCCCACCCCTGTCCCCTCCCCGCAAGGGGGAGGGAGACGCTCCCACCGGCGTCAGTGTTTTGGTCTCCCTCCCCCTCAGGGCGACATCTTGTCGTCCCTTGCGGGGAGGGGACAGGGGTGGGGGGCGGCTCGCGCCGGCGGAGAGGTTGATCCGCCTAAGTCACTCAGCCCGGCTGCTCCGTGGTGCACACCGTCGCCCCACACGCCCGCATATTGGCGATGCGTTGCTTCAGGGCGTCGAGGCCGATGGCGCCGGGGATGATCTCGTCGCCGATGATGAAGGTCGGGGTGCCGGTGATCTTCAGCCGGTCGGCGATGCGGTAGCTTTCCTCGATCACCTTGTCGACTCTCGGCGTCGCCATGCCCATCTCGAGGGTGATGGGGTTGAGCCCGAGGTCCGCCGCAGCCTTCAGCGCCGCCGCCTTGTCGACCTGGCCGCGGCTGGTGAACAGCGCCTGGTGGAAGGCCCAGTAGTCGACATCGGCGTCAGCCACCTGCGCGGCGATGCGCGCGGCATCCACCGAGCCCTGCGACAGGATCGGGAACTCCTTTAGCACCACCTTGAGGTTCTTATCGCTGTCGAGCAGCGCCGCGAGATCGGGCAGGGCCTGCCGGCAATAGCCGCAATTATAGTCGAACATCTCGACCAGCGTGACGTCGCCATTGGGGTTGCCGAGCACGATGCCGTTCTCGGACTCGAAGATCGCGGGCTTGAGCTCGACCATCGCGGTGCGTGTCGCGGCCATGCGCTCGGCGGTCAGTTCGGCATCGAGGGCGGCGGAAACCTTCTGCAGGATGCGCGGATTGCCGAGCAGGTATTTCTCGATCATCGGATCGATGGCCGACTGCTCGAGCGCCGCCACCGGTTGCGGGGTGTCCTGCTTGGGTTGCTTGGCGATCAGGTCGGCGACGATGGTTTCGACCGCCGAAGCGGTGAGGCCTGGCTCCGGCTTGGCCTTCGCCACCACGTTCTCGGCGATGGCCGTGACGGCAGCTTCATCGAGCTTCGGCGTCGACAGCAGCGTCGCGCCGAGCCCGCCCGCCAGCACACCGACGGCAAGCACGAGGATGGTGGTGAGGCGAGACATGCGAACTCCGGAACGACCCTGTTGCGGTCCTGTCTAGCAGACCAGGCCGATTATGCCATGCTGCGCCGCCCGGACCGAACGCCGCGGCTTCAATTCTAGTTGAGGCGGCGCGGCAATTCCCGTAGCCAAGGCGCCATGCAGACCGACGAAAAACTCACCGGCCTGAGGCCGTTCTACGTGATGGAAGTCACCGCGCGCTCCAAGCTCGTCGAAGCGAGCGGTCGCAGCGTGATGCACATGGAATCGGGCGAGCCGGGTGCGCCGCCGGCGCCGCGGGTGCGCGAGGCGGTTGCCGCCGCGCTGGAACTGCCGCAGCACTACACCCATTCGGCCGGGCAGATCGAACTGCGCCGCGCCCTGGTCGACTATTATGGTTCGCAGCACGGCGCGACGGTCGATCCCGAGAGCATCGTCGTGACCATGGGCTCGTCTTCGGGCTTCATCCTCGCCTTCCTCGGGGCATTCGGGCCTGGTGCGAAGATCGCGGTGACCCGTCCCGGTTACCCGGCCTACCTCAACACGCTCGATGCCCTCGGCATGCAGGCGGTCGAGATCCCGGTGACGGCCGCCGCCGGCTGGCGGCTCAGCGCCGCCGATGTCGAGGCGGCCTATGCCCGCGAAAAGTTCGATGGCCTGCTGTTCGCCTCGCCGGCTAACCCGACCGGCGCCGCGGTGACGCGCGAGGCGCTGAAGGAGATCGTCGACGTCTGCGCCCGGCTCGGCGTGCAGTTCATTTCCGACGAGATCTACCACGGGCTCGACTACCGGGCGCCGTCGGTGTCGGCACTCGAGTTCACCGACGACGCCATCATCATCAACAGCTTTTCAAAATACTACTGCATGACCGGCTGGCGCATCGGCTGGATGGTGCTGCCCGAGCGGTTCAACCGGCGCACCAACATCCTGCAGCAGAACCTGTTCATCGCCGCCCCGACCCTCAGCCAGATCGCCGGCCGCGTGGCGCTCGGCGAGCGGGAGTATTCCGAGCAGCAGAAGGCGCAGTACGCGGTGAACCGGCACGTGCTGGCCGAGGGGCTGGCGCAGTTCGGTCTTGCCTCCGCCAACGAGGGCGACGGCGCGTTTTACGCCTATGTCGATTTTTCCCGCTTCACCAATGACTCGCTCAGCTTCTGCATGCAGATGCTCGACGCAGTCGGGGTGGCGGCAACGCCTGGCATCGACTTCGACCGGCTCAACGGCAACCGCTTCGTGCGCTTCTCCTACGCCGGCACACGCGCGACGATCGACGAGGGTCTGAACCGGATCGAGAGGTTCTTGAAGGGGCGTTAAGGCGATGAGCGGGCTGGTGATTCCTACGATCGAGACGGCGCGGCTGCGCTTGCGTCGGCCGGCCCTCGCGGATTTTCCCGCGTTCGAGCAGATCATGATGTCGGACCGGGCCAAGTATATGGGCGGGCCATTCGACCGCTGGGGCGCCTGGGGCATGTTCTGCCACGACATCGCCAGTTGGGACCTTTTCGGCCATGGCGGGCTGATGGTGGTCCGACACGACGGCGTATGCGTCGGCGAAGTGAGCATCAACCACGGCCCGCTGTTTCCCGAGAAGGAACTGGGCTGGATGCTCTATCACGGCTTTGAGGGGAAGGGATACGCGACGGAAGCCGCAGCGGCATTCCGCGACTGGGCCTTTGCGACGCTGCGGCTGCCGAGCCTCGTCAGCTATTTCGACCCCGCCAACACCCGCTCGATCGCTGTGGCCGTGCGCCTCGGTGCGATGCGGGACGACGATGCCCCGCGCCAGGACGCAGAAGATCTGGTCTACCGCCACCACCGGCCCGTCTGAGCGAGCCGGCGTTTCGGCTGTCGTTACTGAGCCCCTCTCCTCGGGGCGTTACCGCGCTCCCTGAGGGACGAGTGGTCCCAGCGAACATCGCGCGCGCTGCACACCCCACCCATCCCTCCCCGTCAAGGGGAGGGTGCCGGCCGGTGCTTGTGGCTACGTCTGGCCACAACCTCGATGCCCACCTCCCCCTTGACGGGGGAGGCAAGCGCAGCTTGGGAGCGCAGCGAGGCTAGCGCAGCTCGGAGGGGGTGTGCCGACGCCACGGTACTTGCGGCTGCGCCTCCACCAGCTTTGCTGGTGATGCTCCCAGTGAAACCGCCCTAGCGCGGATTATCCGCCAGCACGAACGGGCGCAGCCGGTGGCCGTCAAGATCCTCGACCACGAAGGTGAAGCCGAAATCCATCTCGGTCGGCGCCTGCAGCACCTTCAGCCCCAGCTTGCTCCACTCTTCGAAGGTAGCGCGGACCGCGTCCTGGCTGTCTTCGCTGAACGAGATCTCGACCCCGCCGGCGGCGTTCGGCCTGGGCTCCATCTCGTCGGCCAGCCACAGGCCGATCTTCAACCCATTGGGCAGCACGTAGAGCACGAAGGTCGGGGCTTTCTCCACCGGCTCGCGGCCGAGCAGCTTGCTGTAAAGCTCAGCGCTCCGCAGCGGGTCGCGGACGGCGAGGAGCAGGTAGTTGAGGGTGCGCATGGGAGGTCTCCGTTGTCGATGGAGACCGTCTAGCCGGCAGCACTGACAGTTTCCGGCAGTGGTCGATTTCCCGCTGCTCAGCGAACCGGAATACCCTCGCGCTCGCGCCACTCCTTCAGCATGGCGGCGCGTCGGCGCGGGTAACGCTCAGCCAGGATCTCCATGCGGTCGATACGATCGAGCCGAAAATGCCGATAGTCGGTGCGGAGTTCGCACCACCCGATGACCACACGCACCCGGTCGAAGAAGCCGATGGCAAACGGCCAGATCGTGCGCTCGGTCGCCGTGCCGCCGGCATTGCGATAGGCGATAACCAGCTTCTTCTGCTCGCGGATGGCGAGGCGGATGGCCGAGAGGTCGACCTGCGCCGGGATCACCTCGCCGCCTCCGACCAGGAGGTTCGAGCCGTCGACGCTGTCGCGCAACTCGCTCGGCAGCACCGCGGTGATCTTGCTCAGGGCATTGGCTGCCGCATCGCCCAGCCGCGGATCCTCGGCGCGACGGGCTACCCAGCGCGAACCGAGCACCAGCGCCTCGATCTCGTCAGCCGAGAACATCAGCGGCGGTAGCGTGAAGCCAGGGCGGAGCACATAGCCAAGTCCGGGTTCGCCCTGGATATCGGCGCCCTGCGCCTGCAGCGTCGCGATATCGCGGTAGAGCGTGCGGATCGAGATGCCGAGTTCATCGGCCAGGGCAGGGCCGGTCACCGGCGCCCGATGGCGGCGCAGCAACTGGATCAGGTCGAGCAGGCGTTCGGTGCGGGACATGCGCCTCAGATATCAGATTGACGGCGGCGCGGCGTCGACTTCCAGACGCTGCCATTTTTCAGCAAGATCGGTCGAGCGTACCTTCCAGCACCTTGGCAGAGTGATCGCGCCACAGGAGGGCAGGATGACGACGCGGCAAGCGGCCCATGACGCGCGCATGAAACGGGTGTTGAGCTACATCGACCAGCATCTTGAGGACGATCTTGGCCTCGATGCGCTGAGTGCCGTTGCGGCCTTGTCGAAGTACCATTTCCATCGCCAGTTCAGGGCATCCTTCGGCATCTCTGTGCATCGCTATGTCCAACTGGTCCGCATGAAACGAGCCGGACAAGTGCTGGCGTTCACGCAGGGGGCGAGCGTAACCGAGGCCGCACTGGATGTCGGCTACACTGCCCCCGATGCCTTTGCCCGCGTATTTCGGGAACGGTTGGGACAAACCCCTTCCGCATTCCGGGATACTCCCAACTGGGAGGAGTGGCTTGCCGGTCTGTGGCCAATGACCAACGCCAGGAGCAGGCTCATGAAAACGAAGTACTCGTTGGACGACGTTCACACCGTGGACGTGCCGGAAACACCCGTCGCGGTCCTGCAGCACCGAGGCAACCCGGCCCTGGTCGGTGCGACCATCCAGAAGTTCATCGGCTGGCGACGCGCAGTAGGTCTGAAGGCGGCTGCGAGTCAGACCTACAATGTCTTTCATTCGGATTCCGAGATCACGCCGGCGGACGAGTTCCGCGTCGACATCTGTGCCGCGACGGACCGAACAATCGAACCAAACGAGCAGGGCGTGGAGGCCGGTGTTATCCCGGCCGGACGTTGTGCGGTGCTGCGAGCCATCGGCAGCGAGAATGTCGAGCCGGCGATCGAGTTCCTGTATCGCGACTGGTTACCGTCAAGCGGTGAAACCCTGCGGGATTTTCCGCTCTACTGTGAGCGGGTGAGCGTTGTTCCGGTCGTTGCCGAACACGAGGTCGTCACCGACATCTTCCTGCCGCTGGCCATGACAAGCCATATCGAGGCGTGAGACCGGCGCTTGAGGCGAGCCTGCAACGAGAAAGGGCGGGAGATGATCCCGCCCTTTTCGATTCTGCATGTGTGCTTTCGCTTAGCCGCCGAGGCCCAGGCGGCGCTGCCACCAGCCGGCCTTCTTCGGCTTGGCGTCTTCCGCCGGCTGCTCTTCAGCGGCCGGGGCGGTCGAACTCACGACGATCTCGCCTTCCGGGATGACCTTCTTGGCGCGACGGCGCGGTGCGGCCTCGGGCTCCGGCGCGGGAGCCGCGGCAGCTTCGGCGACGGTTTCCGCCGGCGCAGCTTCGGCAGCCACGGCCTCAGCCGGCGCGGCCTTGGGCTTGCGGGCCCGCGACGGCTTGGGCTTCGGAGCATCCTCGGTGACGGCTTCCGGCTCGGCAGCCGGCGCGGCCTTGGGAGCAGCCTTCTTTGCCCCCCGAGCGGGCTTCTTTGCGACCACGGGAGCATCCGCCACCACGGGAGCATCCGCGACTACGGGTGCTGACGCTTCTGCGACCTCGGGAGCAGCTTGCGCTGCAACCACCGGAGCAGACTCCTCTGCCACAGGCTCGGGCTTCTTGCGGCGACCACGCTTCGGCTTTTCGGCCGGCGCTTCGTCGGCTGCCACCGAACCGGCCGCGCTGGCCGGCGCTTCGGCAACCACTGCCACGGCCGGCGCGTCGGCTGCAGCGACGGCTTCTTCCGAACTCGGCTCGGCCGTCACGCCATCACGCTGCTCGCCACCCTCGCCATCGCGACGGTTGCGACGACCGCCACGACGACCGCGGCGGCGGCGACGACGCGGCTCGCCGTCTTCACCGACGGCACCTTCACCCGCCTGGCGCGGCGCCTCATCGCCTTCACCGTCCTCGGACTCGTCGTCCGATGCGGCCTCGACGGGCTGGCGCGGCTGCTGCTGTTGCTGGCCACCCTGCGGACGATCCTCGCGATCGCCACCACGACGGCGACGACGACGACGACGGCCGGAGCGTTCGCCACCTTCTTCGGTCCGCGCCTGACGCTCGCCACCACCGGTAGCGGCTTCTTCTTCCTCCTCGTCGTCCTCATCCTCGATCAACGCGTCGGCCGCTTCGGCCTCGGCGTCGATGATCGTGGTGGTGTCGACGCGGACGTGCGTGCCGGCAGGCTCGCTGCGGTCGAGTACGCGGGCCTCGCCACGTTCGATGGCGAAGTGCGAGGGACCGACATGGTCATCGGCGACGATGGTGATCGAGAGGCCATACTTGGCCTCGAGGTTGTTCAGCGTGCCGCGCTTGGTATTGAGGATGTAGAGCGCCACATCAGTCGGCACCCGCACATTGATCGACTGGCCAGGCTTGCGCAGCACGTGGTCTTCCACGTTGCGCATCACCATCAGCGCCAGGCTCTCCACCGAGCGGACCAGGCCGGTGCCCTGGCAGGTCGGGCACTTGTGCGTCGAGCTTTCGACCACGCCGAAGCGGATACGCTGGCGGCTCATCTCGAGCAGGCCGAAATGGCTGATACGGCCGACCTGGATGCGGGCCCGGTCGTTCTTCAGGCATTCCTTGAGCTTGCGCTCCACCGCCCGGTTCGAGCGGTTCTCCACCATGTCGATGAAGTCGATGACGATCAGGCCGGCCAGATCGCGCAACCTCAGCTGGCGGGAGACTTCCTCCGCCGCCTCGAGGTTGGTCTGCAGCGCCGTGTCCTCGATATTGTGTTCCTTGGTGGCGCGGCCGGAGTTCACGTCGATCGAGACCAAGGCCTCGGTCGGGTTGATCACCAGATAGCCGCCCGACGGCAGGGTGACCTGCGGCGAGAACATCTGGTCGAGCTGACCTTCGACGTTGAACTTACTGAACAGCGGCGCGTCATCCTTGTAGAGCTGCACGTTCTTGGCGTGGCTCGGCATGATCATGCGCATGAAGTCTTTGGCTTCGCGGTAGGCGTCGTCGCCCGCCACGAACAACTCGTCGATATCCTTGTTGTAGAGGTCGCGGATGGTCCGCTTGATCAGCGAGCCTTCCTCGTAGACGAGGCAGGGGGCCTGCGACTTGAGCGTCAGCGAGCGGACGTTCTCCCACAGCCGCTGCAGGTACTCGAAGTCGCGCTTCACCTCGGCCTTGGTGCGGCTGGCGCCGGCCGTGCGCAGGATGATCCCCTGGCCCTGCGGCACTTCAAGATCCCCGACGATGTCCTTGAGACGCTTACGGTCTGCAGCGTTGGTGATCTTACGGGAAATCCCGCCGCCACGCGCGGTATTGGGCATCAGCACCGAGTAGCGGCCGGCCAGCGACAGGTAGGTGGTGAGGGCCGCGCCCTTGTTGCCACGCTCTTCCTTGACCACCTGCACCAGCATCACCTGCCGGCGCTTGATCACTTCCTGGATCTTGTACTGGTGGCGGCGCTGCGACGGACGACGGCGTTCCTGCACGTCTTCCAGCGCATCCGAACCACCGACGCTTTCGACCGGCTCGTTGCTGGTCGGCGCCTGCTCGATGTGGCTGTGTTCTTCATCGCCCTCGGCGTCGTCATGCTCCGACGAAACCTCGGCCGGCGCGGCGGCATTGGCCGCGGCGTGCTCGTGTTCGTGCTCGTCGTCGTCATGCGCCTCGTCGCGCAGCAGCGCTTCGCGGTCGGCAATGGGGATCTGGTAATAGTCGGGATGGATTTCCGAGAAGGCGAGGAAGCCGTGGCGGTTGCCGCCATACTCGATGAAAGCCGCCTGGAGCGAGGGCTCCACGCGCGTCACCTTGGCGAGGTAGATATTACCCCGCAGCTGCCGCCGCTGGGCGGATTCGAAATCGAACTCTTCGAGCCGGTTCCCGTTAGTGACGACGATCCGTGTTTCTTCCGGGTGGATGGCATCCACCAGCATGCGCTTTGTAGCCATAGACTAAGTCTCCGCGCCGTCGCGCGCCGACACCGATCGACCGGCGAACCGGTCCTCCTGGCGTAGCGCAATGCGAGGCGAATGGTTTTAGGAGGATGGCGCGCGAGGCGCCGGCAAAAGCAACGGCGCGCGCGCCGCCGCGAGACTGGAGAGCGAAGGCAGCCGGGACTTCGACGACAAAAGCGCAACCGCTGTTCGGGATCGCGTCACTCTTTGTCTGCCCGATGGCCATCAGACCTCTTCCTTGAGAACAGGCCAGCGCTAATCAAACCGCCTGTTCTTCGACCCCGAGGGATCGAGATTCTATCGCGAGGCGCCAAATGTGCCGCACTTCAGACCGGGTCACCTCAGGTGATTTCCGATCCGCCGCTGCCGACCACGAGGGCCAGGGGCGCCGATTGCGCCGCTCCGGCATATGGTGGCGGCAGCAGGCCGCCTCAAGATGGCTTTAGGGTTGTTGCCGCAAATTGGCAACAGGAAACTCAAAACCCATGGGTACGGGCGGCTTCCAGATCGATCACATTATTGCATTGTCGACGCACCGTGCGTAACGCCGCAGAATCGCCCGAGTGATCTGGCGTCTTGCACCACTCTCAGGGAGCGCTGCTGTCTTGTTGAAATCTGCCGGTTCCGCCGGCCATACCCGCGGATTTGCTGGGTTTGCGGCGATTGTGCTTGTCCTCGTGGCCAGCCTGTTCGCCGCGCACCCGACCTTCGCCCAGCTCGAATCGATCGACGACTACCCCGATGTCATCGATGCGCGTGTCACCGCGACGCCGCAGCGGGCGCGGCTGATCATCGATCTCTCGGGGCCGACCGAGTTTGCCATCGTCTCGCTCGACAAACCCAACCGCATCGCCATCGACGTCAAGGCGTTCGAGCTGAAGATCCTCGCGCCGGCCGACGTCGCGGGCAAGGGCATCGTTACCGGCTATACCGTCGAGATGGCCGAAAAGGGCAGGGCGCGCACCATGCTGACGCTGGCCGAACCGGCCCAGGTGCAGCAGGCCTATATCCTCGATGCGGTCGCCGACCAGCCGGCCCGCCTCGTCGTCGACATCATTGCGGCGACCCCTGCGGAGTTCGCGACCAAGGTCGCCTCCGACCTCGCGGCCTCCATCGCCAATCAGGGCGCCGCTCCCGCCACCATTCCTACCGACCCCGGCACACACGCGCCGATCACTGCCACCCGTCCGCTGGTGGTGCTGGACCCCGGCCATGGCGGCGTCGACAACGGCGCCAGTGCGCCCAATGGCACGCACGAGAAAGACATCACTCTCACCTTCGCGCTGCAACTGCAGAAGGTGCTGATCGATTCCGGCCGCTTCGATGTGGCGCTGACCCGCGAGGATGATACCTATCTGTCGCTCAACGAACGCGTCGATCTTGCCCGCCAGAACAAGGCCGACCTGTTCATCTCGCTGCACGCCGACAGCTTCCAGCAGCCCGAGATCCGCGGCGCCAGCGTCTACACCCGTGACGAGAACGCTACTGACGTGCTCGACAAGGTGCTGGCCGACGGCGAGAACCGCTACGACATCGTCGCCGGCTTCTCGGTGCCGCAGGCAACGCCCGCGGTGATGGACATCCTCGTCGATCTGATGCGGCGCGAGATGCGCAAATCGAGCTTCCTCGCCGCCGAGGCCATCGTCCACCAGCTCGAGCCGAGCGTGGCGCTGCGCCGCTTCCCGGTGCGGCAGGCCGATTTCTTCGTATTGCAGGCGCCGGACGTGCCCTCGGTGCTGGTCGAGCTCGGCTTCCTTTCCAATGCCTCCGACATCGCCAACCTGCAGCAGTCCGATTGGCGCGACCGGGTGGTGAACGCCCTGGCTCGCGGCATCGCCGACTATTTCGACAGCACGCAGAAGGCCGCGGTGGCGCCGCAGTGACGTTTTGGGTACGCGTCGCGTCGCAAGTTCTTGAAGGGCAAGTTCTCGAAAGGACGCCCTTGTCCACATTTCCGCCCTTGTCTGGTATGATTCCGCAATATTCCGCGCCGCATCCGATCGGACCCATGGCGCCCGCTCCAAGGTTCACGATCTGATGCTCAGACTTCTCGGCTGGCTCTTCGGTTTCGGCGTGTTCTGCGCCCTGGGTGCCGTTGCGGTTGGCGCCGTCTATCTCAACCAGCTGAATGCGACGCTGCCCGATTACACCGTGCTGAAGGACTATCAGCCGCCGGTGACGACGCGCGTGCACGCCGCGGACGGGACGCTCCTGGCCGAATATGCGCGGGAGCGCCGGCTGTTCCAGCCGATCGAAACCATTCCGCCACTGATCATCAACGCCTTCATCTCGGCCGAAGACAAAGACTTCTATACCCACTCGGGTATCGCCGTGGACGGTGTGGTCCGCGCCCTGCGCGACAACATCATGGCGCGCGTCGAGGGCAATGACTCGATCCAGGGTGGCGGCTCGACCATCACCCAGCAGGTGGCGAAGAACTTCCTTCTCACTTCCGAGCAGACCTGGGACCGCAAGATCCAGGAAGCCATCCTGGCGCTGCGCATCGAGTCGACCTTCTCGAAGAACAAGATCCTCGAGCTCTACGTCAATGAGATATTCCTCGGGCTCAACTCCTATGGCGTGGCCGCGGCGGCGCTCAACTATTTCGACAAGGCGCTGTATGAGCTGACGCTCAGCGAGGCCGCCTATCTCGCCGCGCTCCCCAAGGGCCCGAACAACTACCACCCGTTCCGCCGCCCCAAGCAAGCCATCGAACGCCGCAACTGGGTGATCGACCGCATGGTCGAGAATGGCTACGTGACGGCCGAGGAGGCTGCCAAGGCCAAGGAGGAGCCGCTCAACGTCAAGCCGCGCACCTCGGGCAGCCAGCTGTTCTCGGCCGAGTATTTTACCGAGGAAGTGCGCCGCCAGCTCGGCAAGCTCTATGGCGAGGCCGAGCTCTATGGCGGCGGGCTCAGCGTCCGCACCACGCTCGACCCGCATCTGCAGGATTACGCGCGCCGTGCCCTGATGGATGGGCTGATCCACTATGATCACGGTGAAGGTTTCCGCGGTCCCATCGCCAGCGTCGACATCAGTTCGGACTGGGGCGTCGCGGTCAACGCCGTCAAGCCGCTCAGCGACGTGCCGGAATGGACCCTCGCCGTCGTGCTGGAGATGGGCGACAACGAAGGCCGCATCGGCATTCGTCCCGCCACCGATATCGAGGGCAAGGTTTCGGCCGAGCGCGTCACCGGCACGATCGCCGGACCAGATATCAAATGGGTGAGCAAGAAGCTCGGCTCGATTTTGAAGCCCGGAGACGTGATCTATGTCTCGAAGCTCGCCGACCGCGAGGGCGCCTACACCTTGGAGCAGGTGCCCGAGCTCGAAGGCGCGCTCGTCGCCATGGATCCGCGCACCGGTCGCGTGCTCGCCATGGTCGGCGGCTTCTCCTACGCCGAGTCCGAGTTCAACCGCGCCACCCAGGCGATGCGCCAGCCCGGCTCCTCGTTCAAGCCGATCGTCTATTCGGCGGCGCTCGATAACGGCTACACCCCGGCCTCGGTGGTGCTCGACGCCCCGATCGAGATCGTCAATGGCGACGGCTCGGTCTGGCGGCCGGAGAACTACGCGCAGGAATTCTACGGCCCGCAGACGCTGCGTCGCGGCATCGAGCGCTCGCGTAACGTCATGACCGTGCGCCTCGCCAAGGATCTCGGCATGCCGCTGATCTCGGACTATGCCAAGATGTTCGGCATCTATGACGAGCTGAACCCGGTGCTGGCCATGGCGCTCGGCGCCGGCGAAACCACCGATATGCGGATGACCGCTGCCTACGCCACCATCGCCAATGGCGGCCGCCGCATCGTGCCGACCCTGATCGACCGGATCCAGGACCGTTACGGCAAGACCATCTACCGCCACGATGAGCGCGTCTGCGACGGCTGCGCCGCCGAAACCTGGAACCAGCAGGGCGAGCCGCTGATCATCGACAATCGCGAGCAGGTGCTCGACCCGATGACCGCCTACCAGATCACCTCGATGATGGAAGGCGTGGTGCAGCGCGGCACCGGCACCGGCGCCAAGAGCCTCGGTCGTCCGGTCGCCGGCAAGACCGGCACCTCGAACGACTACAAGGACGCCTGGTTCATCGGCTTCACCCCCGAGCTGGCGGTCGGCGTCTATGTCGGCTTCGATACGCCGCGCAACATGGGCCGCCAGTCGACCGGCGGCGAGATGGCCGTGCCGATCTTCACCGAGTTCGTCTCCAAGGCCCTGAAGGGCAAGCCGCCGACCCCGTTCAACATGCCCGGCGGCATGGCTCAGGTGTGGATCGATCCGGGCACCGGCGTGAAGGCCAATGGCGGCGACCAGGCAATCTACGAGGCGTTCAAGCCCGGCACTGGCCCGAACCTCGTCACCTCGGTGATCGGCGTCGACTCCAACGCCTTCCAGGCCATCCAGGCCGGCCAGGATCCTGCCGCGACCGATATGACTTTGGGCCGCGGCGGGCTGTTCTAGCCCGATGATCGTCGCCTATCCCGATCCGCGGCTCACCCGCAAGGCCGAGCCGCGGCCGCTGGACGACAGCCTCAGGGCCATCGGCAACCGCCTGCTCGAGGCAAAGCGCGCCGCCAATGCCTATGGCCTCGCCGCCGTCCATATCGGCGCCGTCGCCCCGGTCGTGGTGATCAGCGCCGACGAAGACCCGGCAAAGCGCGACTACCTCGTGCTCTACAATCCCGCAATCGTTTCGACCGACGGCCCCAGCATCCCCGGCCCCGAAGGCTCGGTGTCGATGCTCGGCGTCGAGGTGGAGATCGTTCGCCCCTACGCCGCCGAGATCGCCTGGGACGACGAAACCGGCACCCGCCAGCAGCGCCGTTTCGAAGGCCTGCCGGCCCGCATCGCCCAGCACGAGATCGACCAGGTCAACGGCACCTTCTTCCTCGAACGCCTGTCCCGCCTGAAGCGCGACATGGTGCTGAAGAAATGGAAGAAGCGCGGCGAAGGCTGAAGTAGGCGTCGCTGCTAACGGCCTCAAGCATCGGCGCGAATCGCCCCAAGCCCCGCACGCCGAGCATGTTGTCGGGAAGGGGATATCGAGGTCGACGCGAGAGCCTTGGGGCTGTCGTTCCCCGAGGGCGTGACGGTATGCATTGCTGTTGGCAACCTGTCTCAGCGCGATGAGGCCAAGGATTTCGCGACATAATCACTTATGTTAGTAACTTGTGGGGCGTCCGTCGGGCGCCTCTTTCATTTGGTTGGGCCCGGACTCGCGGTATGTCGCTGCGGGCTTATCAACGATCCTTCGGAGCGAGCCCTTGAACCTGGTTGAAATGGTGACTGCGGCTGCTGTCAACAGCCTCGCCACGGTCATGACATCGGGGATTGTCTCGATTGTCGTCTTTGTGGTCGGCACCTGGATCAACGCCAAGATCACCGGCGGTGTTCAGCACGACTACGATCGGAAGCTAGAGGCCCTCCGGAAGCAGACTGAACAAGACCTCGATCGGCTGCGTGCTCAAATCAAAGCGAGGGATGAGCAAGTCGCCGCCCTTCGGAGCGGAGCACTGGCAAACATGGCTGCCCGGCACGCAACGCTGGGGGAAAAGCGTATCGAGGCCATCGAGACGCTTTGGGCCGCCGTGGTTGAGAGCGGAAAGTTCAAATTCCTGGCCAAGCTATCGGAGTCGATCAGATGGGACGTGGCTCTGGACTCTGCCGTGGGCAACAGCGAAGAAGCCGAGAAGATGCGGCTGTTTGGCGACAGCATCTGGAAGCTGGCCGGATTGGAGGGCATCAAGGACCTCGGCGCCGACCCGAACCGAGTACGTCCGTTCGTCTCTCCGCTGGTGTGGGCGAAGTTCAGCGCATATCGCCACGTCCTTTCTTTGCCGATCGCGCAGTGGTCAGCACTGAAAACAGGCGTCGGCAAGAAGATGTTGGCCGACCCGGAGCCAATGATCGACATGGTCAAGTCCATACTTGCCCATCAAGCCCCCTTTCTGGATGAGCACGGGGTCGGCGGCTTGCCCTTTCTGGTCGACGAGCTTGAGAGTGCTCTTCTCAGGGAGGTAGTCGAGAGCCTCAACGATCAGGAACTGGACAACGCCAGCGTGAAGCAGGCCGCCGACATCTTGGCGTTTGCCGACAAGGTTGGCCCGATGACCAAAGCACCGCCGGAGGTGCCCGAAGCCATCAAGGTAGGGAACTAGATCAAGGCGTGCCAATGTCCATGATTACAGCGGCCCGGCGGGCAAGTCTTTGTAAGTCGGACAGTGGGCCCTATTGCTCGGGCATCTCCTCCCCCGAAAGTAGCGAGGCACACTGGACAACAACGCAGGACGTCACGCGGTTCTGTGGCTGGGTCCGTAAATGGGCGGCCGTGAGCTCCCCGGTAGGAAGTCAGGATGGATGTGCGGTTGTCTCGTGAAGTCGCTGCGATTGCACCGGTGCATTCATCGACCGCCGTCAACGCCCCAATTCCGCTCGGCAGCAGACCCGTCCGATTGAGCGATGGTCGCTACCATGTCGAAGGTGAGGGACAAGCCCGGCTCGAACTGGCACCACGCGACCGGCTGGTGGTGTCGGTCACAGTTCCCGCAACCAGCGAGACATTGGAGCTGACCCACAACCCCCGAAAGGGGGAACTGGCGATGCAGTTCGGCGACATGACGCGGCCCGCGCGGATGCTCGCGAGCAAGATCTCCTTCGGATCATCTGGTCAGATTTCGTTGGAGCTGGTGTGTCGTGCTGGACCGTTCACGATCTGCACCTCCCGCCGCGCTCGATTAGCTTCGCTCACACTGCACGTTCTGAACTTTCCCGACTTCATCGGGAGAGACGACTTCATTCTCGATGTCGGTGGTGGCACAGAGCGCAGGCTTGGGCGCACAGTCATGAAGTCGACCGAATGGGCCATAGAGATGCAGGCCGTGCCCGACACGAAGCGATTGGTGGGGGGCTAAAAGCGGCTGGTGGTTACGCTATCACTCACGTCGCGCGCGTAACTCGCATTGACGGACGCACGTTCTCGATAGGCAATGGCGAGCGCCTCGTAGCGCTGTTCCACAAACTTATTTCGTTTGCGGCGGGGCGTTGGACGGCTGTATTTGGTGCGACCGGTGTCAACGTCGCTGGAGAGGTAGTTTACGAGGAATGGGCAGGTTTTCCTTCGACCCCATGGGGTGGAAGACAAAACTGGTTCGATGAGCATCACGGGGAAGCACTGTCCGACCTGTTCGCTGGCTTTATTGCGGCCCTGAAAGACCCAGGGTATGGAGCCGCCATCTCGGCCGCAAACTACTGGTATCTGCGCAGCAACCGCGGCGGCGAGGCCGCCGGCGCCGATGGCTCACTCGTTCTCTCACAGGCTGCGTTGGAAGGGTTGGCGGCAGGCTACCTGGCCGCTTTGGGCAAACCTACAAGCGGTAACGCGGCAGAGAAGATCCGCCGACTTTTGATCGAGATGGCGATACCTGTATCCATCCCCAAGCAGTTCGTGAACCTGCGCAGCGGGCAGCGGAAGGGTGCTTGGCAGGATGGGCCTCATGCCATTACCAAAGTTCGCAACGAACTGGTGCATCCGGAACGTCGTTCGCTTATGCCCGTGGATAAGTGTGTCGTTGAGGCGTGGCGGCTAGCTCAATGGTATTTGGAGCTGGCCATCCTCCGAGCCGCTGGTTATGCGGGCAAGTACTCAAGTAGGCTTGCAAGCCGATGGGTGGGCGAGGTGGAGCCGGTTCCTTGGGCCAACAAATCGCCATGACGCCGGGTTTCATGGTCATGCTGCCGTGGGTGAAACTGCCCGCCCAGGTATCGATTGGTGCCTTTCGCTTCGTACCTGTTGATGTTGACGGTGCTGCCGATGTTTTCGGACCAGAAGCGGCGCCGCTCGCCATGAAGGCAATGCGCACCCATGTCGACCAGGGCGGCAAGCCGATCACCTCGTGCACAGTTGTGCTAAGGCCCCGCAGCCCAGTCGCATGGGATGTCGGCCGCGACCATGTCGACGCTGCGATGCGCGCTGCGGAAATCCTCGCCTTATGCTGCCTGTCCGAGCAGCAGTACTTCGAGGGCTTCTTCGCCGCGCACCTTAACGCCGCGATGTTTTTTGCCATCGGCATGCCCTTGCGGCAGTCCGAAGATATCAGCCTCAGCTATCCCCGGCGCGGGATGTCCTTGCGCGTCGGTGGCCGAACATTTTCTAACACCATCTTCCAGCAACCGCCGCAGGTCGAAGGCACCCGTTGCGACGAGGTGAACGCGCGACTGCTACGCGCATTGGCCAAGGCAAAGGCCTCAGGCAACCCCATATGGGCAAGCCTAGAGGCGGCGCTACAATTCTTCCTTCTGGCCAATGCCGAGTCCATGGAGCTGAATGCCGGCAACTGCCTGTTGCTTTCGGGTGTGGCGTTCGAACGGCTCCTCGGCCCGCCGCCTAACGCCTTGGAGCTTGCTACGGCCTTCGCCGCCCGCTGGACGAGATTCCCCGGCCATACCCTCGATGCCGCCAAGCGGGTGAAGCCGGACCACAAGCCGGAGTGGATTGCCGAGCAGTTGACGTGGCGGGTGCATCGGAAGTGGATGAAAGAGCTTTACGAGCAACGCAGCGTGACCGCCCATGGCAAGGAGCGCGACCACCTCAGCTCCAATTGGGTGGTTGGGCAGCACATGGTCATCGCCGCCTTCGTCTTTCCGCTGCTGCTGAAGGTGATGCTGTCCGACGCCGGCCTATATGAGCTGACCGACAACGAGGAAGTCGACTGCGAAGTGGTCGATGACCTGCTCGATAGCGATTGGGGCAACCCGAAAACCGGCCGTCAGCCGGCGTGGCCGACCATCGTGGGGGAGGCGCGCGGAGCCCACGGGCTCCGGCGCGCAGTTGAGCGCGCGATGAGTGAGGCGGGGCGCCACCCAAAGTAGAAGGCGGCCAACCAAATGACGCTCGAGGAGCGCCGCGAGCTGCGAGCAATCCACATGAGCATGGACGGCCAGGTGTTGGACGGCGGTCGGCTGTTACGGTCTGATTGTGGGCGGCGATGCCGTTGGACCGAGGTCAGCAACGATAATTCGCCTTCACGACTGGTCGACAAGAAGCGTTGTTATCCGGGCGCGAAGTTGGTTGGTCAGGTCGGCCAGGCCTTCCGCATTCGGCAAGTACCGAATGTAGCGGAGGTGCCGCAGGTCAAATGGCACGTCTTCTGCGTTCTGGGTGATCAAAATCACCTCGCGCCCCAAAGCGTGGGCGATACCTGCCTCGTAAAAGACGTTGGGATTTCTGCTGGTCAGGTCGCACACCACGATTCGCGACCGATCAATCAAAGAAGCGACATCCTGGATGATCGCGTGGTGCTCCCAGATGTTGTCGGCGCGGTTGACCTGAAGATTGAGTGGGCCGGCGGCCGCTTCAATCGCTTGATAAACAGCCGTAAAGCCGGCATCGAACGGCATCATCGCCGAGACTTGTCGCGGGTCGATCTGTGGGGGTGTGCTGACATTGAAGACGACTGGCTGATTTCGTCGACTACGGCCGGTTAGTCGAAATGCCAAGCGATAGAGGTCGCTATCGACGATCCGCCAGGTCGTCGTTGTCCAGTCGAATTGGCGCCCAAAGCTCGTTAGGTCGAGTTCGCCTGCGAACGGTTGCAACTCGTCCTGCGGAATGGCCGGCACATCGAGGTCGTACTGATACCTAAAGGAGACCGAATTGCCCAAGATGCGTATCTCGGACACGAATCCTACGCGGGCTGCCGTGTCTGCCCGCTTCCCCTCTTGCATAAAAAGCGTTGGCAGACGTTGTGCGATGGCGGGGTCAAAGCCCTCAGGCAGTCGATCTGCTGGATAGCCGGAGATTTGTCCGCTGGGCGCCGCAGGCCATTCGTGACCCCAGATAATGCGATTGTAGGTCAAGTGAACCCCCAAAAGTGAACCCCGGCCGAACCCAGGATGGAGCAACGCTTTAGCTCACTGACGCGACCGTCCTGTAATTCCTTGTAATATATGGCTAAATTTGGTGCCGGCAGCAAGAATCGAACTCGCGACCCACTGATTACAAATCAGTTGCTCTACCAACTGAGCTATGCCGGCCCGAGGCGGTCGATAGCACTGGCAGCTGGATGGCGCAAGGCGCCGAAGCATGCGCGCCGGGCGGCGACGGCTTGTCTTAGATGTGGCATCCTCGATGTGCAAATATCCGGCTGGCTGGTGATTCACTGGCGGAGGAGACGCCGTGGGAGGCAAACGAAGCGCATCGGTTCCGGCCCGCATTCTGCCGCGGCACGCCGCCTTCTATTGGGGCGTCGGCGTCGGGCTGGCAGTGTTTGTCGCGTGCCTGCTGCTGTCGCCCAAATATGCGGTCGCCGCCGCCGCCAATGCGATGTTCGTCACTTACCTGCTGCTCGTCCGTATCGAGTTTCCCTGCCTCACCGCCGAGTTCCTGGAGCAGCGGCCCGATGACGCCGATTCTCCCGTCGCCGCGATCTTTCTCGTCACCATCCTCGTAGCGGTTGTGGCGATGATCTTCCTGTTCCTCGCGCTCAATAGCAGGGCAGGGCAGACCGACCCGCTCGAGATCACGGTCAGCGTCGTTTCGGTGGTGCTCGGCTGGTTCACGGTGCACACCATGGCGGCGCTGCACTACGCGCATGAGTATTATCGCGATGACCCGAACGAGCAGGGCAAGGTGCTCGCCGGCCTGGCGTTTCCGGGCGACGAGCCGCCCGACGGCGCGGCGTTCCTCTATTTCTCCTATGTGCTCGGGATGACCGCGCAGGTCGCCGATGTCGCGGTGACGTCGCGGGCTATGCGGCGCCTGGTGACCCTGCACGGCGTCGTCTCGTTCTTTTTCAACACGGTCATTGTCGCGGCGACGGTCAACGTTGTCGTGGCGATCGCCGGCAAATGAGGCTGGGCGTCTCCGGCGACCCAGGCAAACAGGTCACTCGCGGCGGGCGGCTGTCCCGGGCGCCAAAACTTCGAAGAGGAAACCGACCATGAAACGAACGCACCTTCTGGCCCTGCCGGTCGCCCTGTCATTGGGCCTGCTGCTCGCTGCCTGCGACAACAACTCGGCACCGCCGCCGGCCAAGCCGGCCGCCGAAGCCCCCGCTGCGCCGGCCGCCACCGCTGATGCGGATAAGGCTGCAGCGGAGCAGAAGGCTGCCGAGGAAAAGGCTGCAGCAGACAAGGCGGCGGCAGACAAGGCTGCCGCAGATAAGGCTGCAGCGGATAAGGCAGCCGCGGACAAGGCTGCCGCAGATAAGGCTGCAGCGGATAAGGCGGCGGACAAGGCAGCTGCAGACAAGGCAGCCGCGGACAAGGCGGCGGCGGATAAGGCAGCCGCGGATAAGGCAGCTGCAGACAAGGCAGCCGCGGATAAGGCAGCCGCGGACAAGGCTGCCGCGGATAAGGCGGCCGCAGATAAGGCTGCTGCGGATAAGGCTGCCGCGGATAAGGCTGCCGCGGATAAGGCAGCCGCAGACAAGGCAGCAGCGGACAAGGCAGCAGCGGACAAGAAGGCGGCTGAGGCAGCCGCGGCCGCCAAGGCGGAAGCAGACAAGCAAGCGACCGTCGCCGCGGCCGCCGCCAAGGGCAAGGCTGACGCCGAGGCGGCTGTTGCAGCCGCCGCCGAAGCCGCTCCGGCTGCCGCGGCACCTGCCGCTGCCGAGGCGAAGGGCGCTGCCGATGCTGCCGCTGCCGTTGCCGCGGCTGAGGCGCCGGTGATGACCACCCCCGCCATGGGCATCCTGCCGGCCGATGGCCTGAAGCCAGATACCCGGCTGGCGGCCAATGCCAATCGCAGCGAGATTGGTTATCTCGGCGTCTGGGCGCCGACCTACGATGCCTGCGGCACGGTCGACCAGGCCGGCGGCACTGGCTACGTGGTGATCACCAAGATCTCCGTGCGGCAGGGTAGCGAGATCACGCTGGTGGATGCCGTTCCGGCCACGAACGGCAAGGCAAGCCTCAAGGCGGGCGACAAGACGATCGAGATCGCCCAGGCCGGGACCGACGTGTTGAACGTGAATGGGACCGATCTGGTGCGCTGCACCACGCCGTGAGGTACTGAGGGTCCGCGGGTATCCCCGCGGGCCCTTATGCCCCCGCGCGGCCGGCGGTTACCGCGAACAGTGCGATCGCCGCCGCGTTCGAGACGTTGAGCGATTTGATCGGCCCGGGCATGTCGAGCCGCACCATTTCGTCGCACAGTTCGCGCGTCCGCTGCCTGAGGCCTTTGCCCTCGGCGCCGAGGACGATCGCCATCGGCGCATCGTCGGTGCGTGGGCGGATCGGAGCAGGGGCCTCCGAATCGAAGCCGATCACCGTCAGCCCGCGCTCCTTGAGCTTCTCGATGGCGTCGCCGAGATTGCGCACCTCGATCATCGGCACCATGTCGAGCGCCCCGGACGCAGCCTTCGCCATGACCCCGGTCTCGCGCGGCGAATGCCGGGCCGTGGTGACCACCGCATCGGCGCCGAAGGCACAGGCCGTTCTGAGGATCGCCCCGACATTATGCGGGTCGGTCAGCTGGTCGAGGATCACCACCAGCCGGGGATTGGGCACATCGTTGAGCCCGAAGCGGCTGACCGCCTCGACTTCCAGCGCCACACCCTGGTGCACGGCGTCCGCACCGAGCAGCCGATCGAGATCCCTGGGCGTCGTTTCGGTGAAGCGCATCTCCACCGGACCGGTCTCCCTGAGGCGCATCAGCGCATTGGGAGTGACCAAGAGGTTCCGCCGTTCGCGCAGGGGATTGTCGAGTGCGGCCCGCACCGTATGCAGCCCATAGAGGTAGACCGGCCCGGTATCCGGGTCGTACTTGGGCTTGGGCGGGAATTTGTTGCGGCTCATAGGGATGCCCTAGCGGTTTTGATGCAGGACAGCAAGGCGAGCACTGCGATGCGCAAAGGGCGGATTGGGTGTTGACAGGCGTTCACCGCCCCGACATAAACCGCCCCGACGACGCGCCCGGGGACGGGCGCCGTTCGTTTCTCCGGCTCTGAATGGAGGGGTGGGAGAGTGGTTAAATCCGGCAGACTGTAAATCTGCTCGCTTAGCGTACACTGGTTCGAATCCAGTCCCCTCCACCACCCCCTTGAAGCGGTCGGTATTCATTAGAGCCCCGGCAGGCTTACTCAGTGAGCTCGTCCGGCGATGGGGCCTCGAACAGGCCCATCCAGTCTTTGAGCCTGGCCTCGGGGATGTGAAACGTCCCGGAAGGCAACTGGCCATTCCGGGCCCTGATGCGTTCCAGCAGCTGCCCCTCGGTCGCATCGGCAAAGTGGATTGTGAAGCCGACGCCGAGATCGCGAGCTTTTGCTCGCAGTTCGTCTCGCTCGCGCCTGGTCCAGAAGCCGAAGTCGAGGATCACGTCCACGCCAAGGACCAGAACCCGCGACGCAGTCTCCCACAGCAGCGCCTCGATAGCAGCGTGCCTGGCGTTGTGTGTCGCGAGATCACCGTCGTCAATGTGCTCCTCGACGTCCATGCCGAACAACCGGACATGCCACTCGTCAACGGTAAGGCGGAGCGCGCCGTAATCGACCTCCAGCTTCCGGGCCAGCGTCGTCTTGCCGCTGCCTGGCAGTCCAACCATCAGATGAAGTGTTGCCATGACCCGCCAGTCTCGGTTGCCTCCACATGTGGCCCCACCTCCATCGGAAGCGCAACCGGCTCTCGCTGATCCCAGGGTCGGCTCTCGCCGATCCCAGGGTCGGCTCTCGCCGATCCCAGGGTCGGCTCGCCGATCCCCGAAGGCAGAGGCGGCGCGGCCTAGGCGTCGCCCTCTGCGCCAGCTTCTTCCATCAATACCGAGCTCACCGGCGCCTCGAGCGTCCATGTAATGCGCGACGCGGTGCGCGTGGTACTGGCTCGGCCATTGAGGGCGACCGGTGTTACGCGCTCGAGTACGACGGTTCCGAACCCACGCCCGGCTTGCGGCTCGGCTACCAGCGGCTCGTCAAAGTTCTCGTCCCAGGTCATCGCCAGCTCGGCCGCCGGCCCCCGACTCACCGACCATGACACCGTGATGGCGCCGCCGGCACCGGAGAGCACCCCGTACTTGGCGGAGTTGGTGCCCAGCTCGTGGAAGGCCATACCGAGGTTCTGCACGGCGTTGGGCGAGATCGAGACCAGGGGGCCCGAAATGGTCACCAGGTTCTCGTGTCCGAACGGCGCCAGTTGCGCCTTGACCAGTTCGGCCAGCGTCGAGCCGGTCCATTCCGAGCGGACCAGCAGGTCATGCGAGGCCGCGAGGCTGGCGATGCGGGTGCGAATCTTGGCCTGGAACTCGTCAATCGATACCGAACTCAGCCCGGTCTCGCGGATCAGCGACAGGATCACCGCATACTGGTTCTTCACCCGATGGTTGATCTCGCGCAGCAGCACCCGGATCCGCCGTTCGCTTTCCTTCGATTGGGTGATGTCGCGGGCGATCTTGGAAGCGCCCACCACCTCGCCGCGCGGGTTGCGGATCGGCGATACGGTCAGCGACACGAACACCGTGCTGCCGTCCTTGCGCAGCCGCACGGTCTCATAACTCTCGATCCGCTCATTGGCGCGGATGCGCCGGATGATGTCGGTTTCCTCGCTTTGCAGGTGCGGCGGGATCAGCATGGTGATGGAGCGGCCGATGGCTTCCTCGGCCGTGTAGCCGAACATCCGTTCGGCTGCCGGGTTCCAATGCGTGATCACGCTGTTCAGATCCTTGGCGATTACAGCATCGAAGGACGAATCAATGATTGCGGCGAGCCGCGCCTCGATGATGCGCTCGGCCTCGTCCAGGTTCTCTCGTTCACCCTGCATATAGTCCCCCAGACACCCGCCAGTGAACGAGAGGGACGCACATTGGTTCCGGGGCGCGAGAGATTCTCCGCGTCCCGCCGCTATTCGGTCAGCAGACGGTGCGAGCGCGGTTGCCAGCCGATGAGTCGAGCGGCCTTCGACAGGTCGTGTTCCTCCCCGGTCTCGTCGCCGACGATGAACAAGGCCTCGAACCCGCCAGGCGCGGGCGGCGTCACCGCTTCGATGGCGCCGAGATAGGCGTTCGCCATGTCCTCCTCATCGAGCGGGTAGACATAGCTGCCGTCGCCGGCGCGCTGCGGGTGGCGGCGTTGCGCCAGATAGTCGGCGCGCTTGCGCGGTCCGCTGATCCTCAGCCCGATGATGTTCATGCCGAACCAGTGCGCGAAATAGGCGCAGATCTCTTCGCCCAGTCCCTTGCTGAGGCCATAGACGGAGGGCGAGTCGAGCGGCACCCGGTCCTCGCCGGGATAATTCGGGCGACCGCGATAGTGGACGCTCATCGAGCTGGTATAGACCCCACGCTTCACCCCAGCTTCCTGCGCCAGGTAAAGGAACAGGTGCAAGGCTTTGGTGTTCAAGTCATAATTGTTTACGATGGTTTCGATATCCTGGTCGGTGACCATGCCGCCCTGGGCGCTGCGCATCGCCAGCCAAACGAAACCATCGGCTCCGGTGAGCGCCTCGCGGATCGCCTCGGGGTCGAGCACCGAACCCTTCACATGCTCGACGTCAGGGTCGGCGGGTGGGGTGAGGTCGAGCACCCTGAGCGTGTGCCTCGCTTTCAGATAGGGGGTGATCAGCTGGCCGACATGGCCAGCCCCGCCGACGAGCAGCAGTTTCATCGGGCAGCCTCCGGCTTATCGCCGACATCGAGGATGCGGATGCCTCGCTCGTCGGCGATCCGGTGGAACAGTGCCCCGACTTCGGGCAGTTCCTCGCTCGAGTTGCCCTCGGCGATCAGCGGATAGTCCGGGTCGAGCGCCTCTAGCCGGCTGAACAGCGTCGCAAAGTCCATCAGGCCCTTGCCGGGGCAGCCGTCCTGCAAGTGGATCGCCAGCCGGTTCTCCACCCAGATATCCTTGGCATGGGCACTGCAGATGTGGCGGCCGAGCCGGTCGAAATGCGCGTTGAGCGCACCGCCGGTATCGTAGATCGTCTCGAGCGTGATCCAGTTGGCGGAATCATAGTCGCAGCGCACCCATGGCGAATCCACTGCATCGAGGATGCGGGCGGCGATTTCAGGAGTGCGCGGCGTCACCAGCGAGTGCGATTCGAGGCTGAGCAACACTCCCGCATCCTCCGCCGCCTTGGCGCACTCTTTGAGCGAGCGGACCAACTGGTGCTCGGCCCTGGCCGTCCAGTTATCGGGATGCGGGAACCAAGGCCCGGCTGGGTTCATCGAACCGGGGCCGGTGTCGATACCGCGGGCGCCCATCCAGCCTGCGAGCTGCAGCGCCGCCTGCACGACGCGCACCGACTGCGCCCGCGCCGTCTCGTCGGAGGTGACGAGGTTCTGCCAGTAGCCGGTGGTCTGGAACAGTGCCACGCCCTCGTCGGCGAGCAGGGCTTTCAGCCGCTCCGCGTCCTCGCGACGCGCGGTCAGCGGGTCGTTGTCGCGAAAGCGCGTGAAGATGCCGGAAAAACCTGCATCGCGAACCCGTCGGCACATCTCTGGGGTCAGGTCATTCATGTCCGCGGGCAAAAAACACCCGCTCATACCAAGCCGCATCATCGTCCTCCTCGAGACGCGGCATCCATCCGGCGGCAGCGCCCGGAGTCAATTATACGTTTGCCTCGCGTGGGGCAGGGGCTGCGCCGGCGCGACTTGGCTAGCCGCACCAGTCCGGCGATGCCGGCGTCCTCGCCCGGGCCAGCCCCTCGGTGATCAGCTGTGCACCCAGCGACTGTCCATCCCGCGACACCAACGCCAACGCCGATCCATCGGCATCCCCGATCTCGAAGGTCCCGGCATTCAGCAGGTCACGCAGTCGCAGCGCCGAACGCCACGAGAGCTGGCTCGCCTTGGGACATTCCGACGTGTAGCGCTCCGGCGTGACGGCGTCGGCGAGGCGGACCACCTTGCCGCGCAGGTAGAAACTGTCGCCGGACCACACGCAGGTGAGGTGGGGCAGGGCCTCGCACAGCATGAACCGTGCATCCTCGGCGTGGGCCGGAAGGGGGGCCGCCAGCAGCGGCAGCATCAGCAGGGCAATCGCAGCTCGCATGCCTCACGCTGACTCCGATCCGGCGCGTGAGCAACGCACAATGGTGGGATCGAAGAGGTTTGGGTGGGATCGAAGAGGCTTGGACGGGATCGAAGAGGCTTGCCAGCATCGCGCCTCAGCCACTAAGAAGCGCTGGCGCTCCGGCGCGGGTGTAGCTCAATGGTAGAGCAGAAGCCTTCCAAGCTTATGACGAGGGTTCGATTCCCTTCACCCGCTCCAGCCCTTCCCGCCCGTCGACCTAACGGCATGAAAACGCGGCGTTTCAGCTCTATCATCCCTGCAGCCAGCCTGCCGGTTTGTGAAGGAGGCTGATATCGACGAGGCGATGCGGCAGATCTTCTTCGGCCACCGACGCACCGGTCAGGAGTAATCGGCGGCGGCTACCAGTTGATCAGGCCGGATGCCTCCAGCGCCGCGACCACCGCGCTGCGTGACTCGTGCAAGTCTTCGATGAGCTTCATCGGCCTGAAGCGAGACATGTTGCCGTCCCGCGGCACAGCAACTGCGTTAAGCGATATCAGGCTGCCAATACCTCCAAGCAGTTGCTCGAACTGGACGGCGGTTCGTCGATCCGATGTCGTCTTTGTCACCGCGTAGTAGGGGAGGCGCTCTCCGGCTGAAATGGCGGTGCCGCCAATAAGGAACGTATTGGTGTTGAGGAAGAATTCCTGGGTGGGGCGATCCGAGGGGTCGACCTGGAAGCCTTCGAGAATCTCGAAACCGTGCGGACCGTAGGTGAGGTATCCACCGACATCCGTCGCGGTCCCCGGAGCCACCTCCACGGTGGCATCCATCTTGCTGGCGATGTGCGCCCCGACGATGTCGGCATCGAGCGTTGCAAGCAGGTTGTCGATATTGGAGATTTGCCACAAGCGCGGGGAAATGCCGTCTATGCTGTGGTGGGCAGCGAGCAGCTTCGGAACCTCGCCATGGCCGGGTGGGCTGAAACTCTGAGTTCCATCCGCTTGCAGCAGCAGGTGCCCATCCTCGAGTAGCCGTGGCAGCACCGACTGCGTTACGACTTTGATGCGCAGCCTCGCATGGCTCTGGCTTTCGAGCACCTTGAGCACGGCGAGTTCAGTCGCAGGGCTGACCACGACGATTACTGCCAACGTTGTGTCGTGCGCCGCGGCGACCCCTGCCAGCGCTTCCAGCTTTACACGCAGCAGCGTCCAGCCTGGCAACAACTCTACGGCCGCCTTTGCCCCGCCGCCAAAGCGGGTTGCAAGGCCACCACACAGAATGACAGCGCCGACATCGCCGGCCGATATCATCGAACTGCCGGTTTTTCGGTGGGCCTCGTCCGGCCAGTGGGACTGGATATCGGCTCGCGTTGCATACCGGATGTCGGTCAGGAGGGGCGTAGAGAGTGAGTTGCTCCTGTAGTTGCGACGCAGGCGCTCAAACAGCGCGTTATCGTAGTATTGCGTTGCTGGCGCCTCCTCCTCAAACCGAGGGTCCATGCCTTTCCTCCCAATCACGGTCAACTTTTGAACTCGATATAGGCCTTGGAGCTCTGCGGCCCCTGCTACCTTGGTATTTCCCACAATACAGGACGATGTTTCCGCGAACGGTCCAGAACGTAACCTGCCCAATCCGCATGCCGGGGTATACACGAACCGGCTGCACGGGGTTCAGCTGTAGCGTCCACTGGTTGATCGAACCGATATCTATCAAGTCCGCCGTGACATGAACGAACGGGCCCATGCGCGGGGGGGCAATACCCAGGGATTAGTGGTGGCGGAGGAGGGATCTGCCCCCCACGCTTGAGCTCATCAATCCCGTTAACTCGCTCCAGCCCTTCCTAGTTGATCGGCTTGCCCGCCTCCTCGACCACCCAGTCGCGGAACGCCTTTATCTTGGCGACGTTGCGGCGTCCCTCGGGGTAGGCGAGCCAGAAGCTGGTGCCTTCGCCGAACACTCGTTCGAACGGCTGTATCAGTCGCCCTTCCGCCAGCTCGCGTTGAAAATAGTCGGGGGTAAGCAGGGTGACGCCCTGGCCGGTCATGGCGGCGATCGCGTCGAAGGTCTGCATGTTCATCGAGGGTGTCTTCTGCTGCTTCAGCACATCGCGCGGCAGGCCGTAGGCGTCGAGCCAGAGGATCCACCAGGGGTCGTCGGCGTCGAGCAGCGGCAGTTTCAGGATGTCGGCCGGCTCATGAACTCCGCCGATGCTCGCTGCCAGCGCCGGCGACAGCATCGGGGTGAAGCGCACGTCGAGCAGCTTGACCGCGTTGAGCCCCGGCCAGACGCCTTTGCCGGCGCGCACGACGACATCCACTTGCTCGCGACTGAAATCTACCAGCCGGTCAGTGGTCTCGAGCCGCACCGCGATCTCCGGGTGCCGGAGCTGGAAGATGCCGAGCCGCGGCGCCAGCCATTGCGCGGCAAAGGTGTGCATGGTGTTGACGATCAGCGTCCCATGCTCGCGCGCTCCGAAATCGATGAAGGCTTCGCGCAGAATCTCGAAAGAGCGGCTCACCTCCGGCGCCAGCCGCTCGCCGGCCTCGGTGAGCGCCACCTCGCGCGGCCGCCTGAGGAACAGCGGCGAGCCCACCCGCTCCTCGAGCAGTTTGATCTGGTAGCTCACCGCAGCCTGCGTCATGCCCAGTTCCTGGGCGGCGCGGGTGAAGCTCAGGTGCCGGGCAGCCGCCTCGAAGACGCGGATCGCAGCAAGTGGGGGTAGGTGATCTGACATAAGGCCTCCTTATGCATGATACTCGAGCTTTGGTTGGAAATCAAAGCTCTGAAGGCGCATCTACCCTTCACACGTATCAAAGCTGACGGTGATCGAAATGCTCTACCAGGCCCCCAAGTCCCGCGCTGCCCGCCTGTTCGGCTGGGTGAAGCACGTCATCCTGCCGCCTCGCGCCCACCCCGTGGCCGATATCCGGGAGCTGAGTTCGTACCTGCGCACCGATATCGGCGCCAACGACACGCACTATCCTTTTCACCACCCGTGATGAGCGGCGCCGCTTCCGCGAGGGACCATAACAAAGGCCCGGCATCGCTGCCGGGCCTTCTGTTTGTGCGGACAGATTCGAGATCAGCAGTCGAGCAGGTGGCCCGAACCCTTGGGCGCAGCGGTGCAGGTCCACAGCGTCGGCAGCTTGAGCTTGGTCGCGGTGGTTTCGGTCGCCGTGGCAACCGTCTTCGGCGTCGCCTTCAGCATCTCGGCGCCTTTCTCCCAGCATTCCTTCTTCAGGGCGGGGAAGATCAGGCAGTTCACTTCCGAATCCGAGAGCACCGAAGCGGCAGCGGCAGGCAGGACAGGCACGGCGAAACCGGACGCGACGAGCGCGGCAACGAGAACGAGTCTCTTCATCTATTTCCCCTGGTTGCCTCCAAAGCGCAGCCCCTTGGTGAAAGGCCTTGGGCCGCGCGGCACAGAGCCTAATCCCGCGCCACAGCGGCGCGCAATCATCACGCGAAGGTTGCCCCCTTGCCACTTGCGCGGCGCGAGGCTTTTCAGTAGAGGGAGGGCCGCAGGTTTAGGGGTATAGCTCAGTTGGTAGAGCATCGGTCTCCAAAACCGAGGGTCGAGGGTTCAAGTCCTTCTGCCCCTGCCACCTGCCCAGGCGCCTGAGCGCGCCGACCAATCCTATTTTCGCCGATCGAAGTGCGCCGCGCCGGTAGGCGTCGGTCCACTCACGGCATTCCGAGCCACATCGCGACCGGGGGTGCCAGCATCGCCGCGACGAGGGTGGCAATGGCGCAGCAGGGAAGATCGTCCCGAGCATAGGGCTCTCGGGAGAAAGACAGCGGGCGCGACACGAGTTGCCACCAGAGTCAGCAGCCCGCTGCTTCCTCCCGAAGCCCTCACTCTAGGTCGGCTGCGAAAGGCGCGCATTTAACAAAGACATCCCGCTGATCGGCGCGATCAACTCTCGCCAATGCGGCGGCCTGCTGCATGACCATCCCTTGCGAGCGCTGCCGATCTATCCCAAGAAGGCGTGGGGCTTGGGGATTTGACGACATGAAAGTGACGCTCGACCTCGACGATCTCGTCCAGCGCGGGGATCTCACGCAGGCGGAGGCCAATCGGCTGAAGGGCTTTGCCAAGGCCGATACCGGCGCGCTTGGCACCAATATTCTGCTCTCGTTCGGCGCTGCCGCCATCGTCATCGGGCTGGGCGCGCTGTTTCCCACCGCCGAGACCGCCATCGGGCTCGGCGGGCTGCTTCTGGCGCTCGGGCTGGTGCTCAGGTTCAACGGCATCGAGCGCTGGACCTTGTTCGGCCAGATCTGCGTCACCATCGGTGCCCTTGCCCTCTCGGGCGGCATCTCGATCCTCGCTGAGGGTTCGGTGCCGATCAATCTGGCCATCGGAGGAGGGCTGGCAGTGGCGGCGGTGGCGGCGCGCTCGGGCCTCCTGGCGGCATTGTCGGTGATCATGCTGACGGCAACAGTGGGCGGAGCAACGGCCTACAATGGCAGCTTCTTCTGGCAGCCGGCCCTGACCATCGGCATTCTCGCGGCGCTGACGCTCGGGCTCTATCTGCTCTCGCTGCGGCTGTCCGCGGACTATGAGCGGTTGGCGATCATCGCGGCGCGCGTCGCTATCCTGATGCTGAACTTCGGCTTCCTCATCGGTTCGCTGTTCGGCGACGATGCACTGAAGCTTCCGCCGCTGGCCTTCAGCGTCGCCTGGGCCCTGGTGCTCATCGTCACGGGCCTTTGGGCGATCCGCGCCAACCGCCGTTGGGTGGTCAATGCCGCCGCCGTGTTCGGAGCGATCCACTTCTTCATCCAGTGGTTCGCAACGCTGGGGCCGTCGCCGCTCTCCATCGTCGGCGGCGGGCTGCTGCTGGTCGGCTTTGGCTTTGCCATCAGGTGGTTCAACCGCACGCAGCACGCAAAGGCGCCGTCGGAATCTGACGTGACCATCCCCGATTCCATTGTCGGTCCGGGCGGCGCGGCCTGATCGCCCCGGTGCGGCGCGCCGAATTCGATAGGTGGCTGTCGAATGGGGGCGTACAGTGCCTGGGCGCACCAACGCGCCGCCAGCGAAAGCGACCCCCCTATATGCCCGTGGATCATCCCGACACCGCGCCCGTCGCGGTTCGTCGCATGCCCAGTCGCACGCTGACGGTGGCGCTGAGCTTCTTCATCACGCTCGGCGCACTGTTCGTGTTGGCGCCGCTGCTGCGCTTCGGCACCAGTTTCGGCTGACGGAGACCGCGTCCATGCCGCGCAGCCCTCTTTCCGGGTCCGATGCCGATCCCAGCGTCGGCGCCGAGGAGCCGTCCGGACCGTTCGACTATACCGAACCGGCCGATCTCTACTTTCCGGTGCAGGTGGGGCGGAAGGCGGGTCTCGACTACCGTCGCTTTCCTTCGGCCACCCTGGCGCTGCGCTATGCGATGGAATCGCTGCTTCCGGGCAAGCTGAACTCGGCGACGCTGGAGGTCGATGGCGAGCGCTACGACAGCGTCGCGATGCGCCGGCTCTATGCTTCGTCGGATTTTCCGGCGTCGTGAGGCGGCGGTACGTCGATGCCGTCTTCGAGATACTCGTGCAGCTTGTTGCGCAGCGTTCGGATGCTGATGGCAAGGATGGCGGCCGCGTGCGTGCGGTTGCCGTGGGTGGCGCGCAGCGTTGCAAGGATCAGTTCGCGCTCGACATCCGCGGCCTGCAGGCCGACCAGTTGCAGCGTCGCGGCTCGATCGGGATGGAGGTTGTAGGCGTTGAGCATCGAGGCCTCGCGCTATTCCATGTCGACCGGCAGGGTGAAGCTGAGATCAAGGGCGGCGAGGAAAGCGACGACAGCGGCGGCGGCCATGATCGCCACTGGCAGCCAGTGCCCGAACTGGGCTCGCGTCATCGCTTGCAGCAACGCCCCCATCCCCATCGCCCCAGAATCACGCCGCGGGTCCGTAGGCTTGTGGTAACGGAGGCAACCTGACGGATGGCTGACAGCCCTCGTGCACGGGCGCCGGAGCGCCGACATCACGGTGTCATTGGGACTTGCAATAGCCGAGGCAAGCCATTAGATACCCCTTCCCAAGCCGCCCGGGGTGACTCGCGCGGTTCTTCGTTTTTGGCCTGATGGCCCGACCGGAAGTAGAGCTGATGGCTGCACTGAACCCGCTGAAGTTCCTGCAAGAGGTTCGTCAGGAAGTCGGCAAGGTCACCTGGCCGACCCGCAACGAGACCCTGGTCTCGACGGTGATGGTGCTGGTGATGGTGGTCATCGCGAGCGTCTTCTTCCTGCTTGCGGATCAGCTCATTGCGATGGCCGTGCAGTTCGTCCTGTCGATCCGCTGAACGGTAAACTGAACTTTTAGGAGCTTCGACGCGGCATGGCCAAGCGCTGGTATATCGTTCAGGCGTACTCGAACTTCGAGCGCAAGGTGGCGGAAGACATCCGCCAGAAGGTTGCGCAGAAGAAGCTTGAAGACCTGTTCGACGACGTGATCGTGCCAACCGAGAAGGTGGTCGAGATGCGTCGCGGCCGCAAGGTTGACGCCGAGCGCAAGTTCTTCCCGGGCTACGTGCTGGTGAAGATGGATATGACCAACGAGGCATTCCATCTGATCAAGAACACGCCGAAAGTTACCGGCTTCCTCGGTTCGGGCGACAAGCCCATGCCGATCTCGGAGAAGGAAGCCATGGCCATCCTGCAGCAGGTGCAGGAAGGCGTCGAGCATCCGAAGCCATCGGTCTCGTTCGAGGTCGGCGAGCAGGTGCGTGTCTCCGACGGTCCCTTCGCCAGCTTCAACGGCGTGGTGGAAGAAGTCGACGAGGAGCGTTCGCGCCTCAAGGTGGAAGTTTCGATCTTCGGGCGTCCGACGCCCGTCGAACTGGAATACGGTCAGGTCGAGAAGGTCTGATCCAGATTCCGGCGCAAGCCGGATACTCGCAGCCTGAGTGTTGCGAGAAAACCGTGGGAGGGCAGGGCGGTCGCCAACCGCTCGTAAAGCCCGGACCACGGCGTCTCACAGATCCGGTGACGCGGATCACCCGCCCGATCCTGGGCACATATGGAGATTGAACCATGGCAAAGAAAATCACTGGGTACCTGAAGCTTCAGGTCCCGGCCGGCTCGGCGACCCCGTCGCCCCCGATCGGCCCCGCGCTGGGTCAGCGCGGCCTCAACATCATGGAATTCTGCAAGGCCTTCAATGCGAAGACCGCCGAGCAGGAAAAGGGTGCCCCGACCCCGGTCGTGATCACCATCTATGCCGACAAGAGCTTCACTTTCGAGACCAAGCTCCCGCCGGTTACCTACCTGATCAAGAAGGCCGTGAACCTGAAGTCCGGCTCCAAGCTCCCGGGCAAGGAATCTGCTGGCACGATCACGCAGAAGCAAATCCGTGAGATCGCCGAAAAGAAGATGGCCGATCTCAACGCCTATGACGTCGACCAGGCCGCGACCATGATCGCCGGCTCCGCCCGCTCCATGGGCATCCAGGTGGAAGGCTGATCATGACCAAGCTCGGTAAGCGTACTGACGCCGCCCGCGTGGGCATCGATCGCAAGAAGCTCTACGCGCTCAGCGACGCCGTGAAGATGGTCAAGGAACGCGCCAAGGCGAAGTTCGACGAGACCGTCGAAGTTGCGTTCAACCTGGGTGTTGACCCGCGTCACGCCGACCAGATGGTACGCGGCGTGGTGAACCTGCCCAACGGCACCGGCAAGACCGTTCGCGTCGCCGTGTTCGCCAAGGATGCCAAGGCCGATGAGGCCCGCAAGGCCGGCGCCGATATCGTTGGCGCCGAAGATCTGGTGGAAATCATCCAGGGTGGCAAGATCGAGTTCGATCGCGTGATCGCCACCCCGGACATGATGCCGCTGGTCGGCCGTCTCGGTAAGATCCTCGGGCCGCGCAACCTGATGCCGAACCCGAAGGTCGGGACCGTGACCCCCGATGTCGCCGGTGCGGTCAAGTCCGCCAAGGGCGGTGCTGTCGAGTTCCGCGTCGAGAAGGCAGGCATCCTGCACGCCGGCGTCGGCAAGGCCTCGTTCTCGGAAGAGGCCCTGTTGCAGAACATCAAGGCGTTCGCCGACGCGATCCAGAAGGCTAAGCCTGCTGGCGCCAAGGGCACCTACGTCAAGCGCGTCGCCGTGTCTTCGACCATGGGCCCGGGCGTGCACGTCGATCCCTCGTCGGTCAACGCTTAAGACCGACTACCAATTCCTGGCGGCAGCGATGCCGCCAGGATGCCGATCTTCGGATCGGTGAAGTCCTGTCCGAGACTGCGGGTCTGCCCGAAAGGGCGCTAATCCCGAGCCTGCGACGCGCTCGCGCGCATCAAAGGAACCCAGCGACGCGCTAGCGCGATCAAGGGAACAAGGGGCCCGCATAGATGGGGTGACAACCGGAATTCGTGTCCGGTTCGAACCAGGCCAGTTGCCGCCAAGGGGCATTTCGCCCTCCGACGGTCAGCCGGTTGACAGGCATCAACCGCTGCACTCCCAAACGGAGGGCAGCAATTGGCAAACGGTCCGGGGCCTATCTCCGGACCAAATGTGGAGACTAGCAGTGGAAAGAGCGGAAAAGGCTGAGCTCATCGCCTCGCTCCAGTCGTCGTTCGCGACGGCCGGATCGATCGTTGTTGCCCAGAATGCCGGCTTGACCGTTGCCGACCTGGAAAATCTGCGCAGGCAGATGAAGCAGGCCGGCGGGACGATCAAGGTGGCCAAGAACCGCCTTGCCAAGCTTGCTCTGAAGGAAACCGACAACGCCGATATGTCGGCCCTGTTCTCAGGTCCGACCGTCGTCGCCTTCGCCAAGGATCCCATGATCGCGCCGAAAGTCGCGGCCGCTTTCGCTGACAAGAACCAGAAGTTCGTGGTTCTCGGTGGCGCAATGGGGAAGACCGGGCTCGACGCCAACAACGTCAAGGCGCTCGCCACCATGCCGTCGCTGGACCAGCTTCGCGCCACGCTCGCAGGGATGCTCAAGCAGCCCGGCACGCGTATCGCGTCGGTCCTCCAGGCCCCTGGTGGCGCGGTTGCACGGGTCATCTCGGCGCACGCCGAGAAGAGCAATGCAGCATAGGCAAACTACCCACGTGGGGCCGATCCGGCCCTCCACGGTTCGAACTGAAACATCAAAGAGAGTGAACTCAAATGGCTGATCTCGCCAAACTCGTAGACGACCTGTCTGCCCTGACCGTTCTGGAAGCTTCCGAGCTGTCGAAGCTTCTCGAAGAGAAGTGGGGCGTTTCGGCTGCCGCTCCGGTCGCCGTCGCTGCCGGCCCGGCCGCTGCTGCTGCCGCTCCGGTGGAAGAGAAGACTGAATTCGACGTGATCCTCGCTTCGTTCGGCGAGAACAAGATCAACGTCATCAAGGAAGTCCGCGCCATCACTGGTCTGGGCCTCGGCGAAGCCAAGGCGCTGGTCGAAGCGGCTCCGAAGGCCGTCAAGGAAGGCGCCAACAAGGCCGAAGCCGAAGACATCAAGAAGAAGCTGGAAGCCGCCGGCGCCAAGGTCGAGCTCAAGTAAGCTCGTCTCCGGACAACGATCTCGGGCAGCGCGGCAGAATTGCCGCGCTGCCTTATTTGCGTCGCATTTATAGTGTTTGGGACGCGTTCCACCCGCGCGATTGGATGGCCGGGCAGGATAATCAAAATTTCGGAGTTCGGATGGCGCTCATCGAGCGCAGATGAATTCGAGTGCAGTTGCGACGGGGGCAGAAGTGGCCCCGCGCAAACGAGTGCGTAATGACCGGGGCTCTCTCCCTCTCACCGGGCCCCGATGAAAATAACAAGGCTGATGTCCTGATGCCCGACGGCTGATAGTCGGGCCTTTGGACATCTGCCTCCGAGACATCGAGAAATTTGAGGAGCTGGTATGGCTACCACTTTCAACGGCCGCCGCAAGGTACGCAAATCTTTCGGCAGCATTCGCGAAGTCACGGAGATGCCCAATCTGATCGAGGTTCAGAAGGCCTCCTATGATCAGTTCCTCATCGTCGACGAGCCCAAGGGCGGTCGTAACGATGAGGGGCTTCAGTCCGTTTTCCGGTCGGTTTTCCCGATCACCGACTTTTCCAACACTGCCTCCCTCGAGTTCGTGAAATACGAGTTCGAGCAGCCCAAGTATGACGTCGACGAGTGCCGTCAGCGCGACATGACGTTCGCAGCGCCGCTCAAGGTCACGCTTCGCCTGATCGTGTTCGAAGTTGATGAAGAGACCGGCGCTCGCTCCGTCAAGGACATTAAGGAGCAGGACGTCTATATGGGCGACATGCCGTTCATGACCATGAACGGTACTTTCATCGTCAATGGCACCGAGCGCGTCATCGTTTCGCAGATGCACCGTTCGCCGGGCGTGTTCTTCGATCACGACAAGGGCAAGACCCACTCTTCGGGCAAGCTCCTGTTCGCCGCCCGCATCATCCCGTATCGCGGTTCCTGGCTCGACATCGAGTTCGACGCCAAGGACATCGTGTTCGCCCGTATCGATCGTCGCCGCAAGATTCCGGTGACCTCGCTGCTCAAGGCGCTCGGCATGGATGCCGAGGAGATCCTCGACACCTATTACACGACGCTGCAGTTCGAAAAGACCAAGACCGGCTGGCAGAAGCCGTTCGACGCCGACAAGATGAAGAACGCCAAGCCGACGTTCGACCTCATCGACGCCAAGACCGGCGACGTCGTGCACGAAGGCGGCAAGAAGCTCTCGCCGCGCCAGGCCAAGAAACTCGCCGAGAACGGCCTGACCCATCTCGCCGTGGTGGAAGAGGACCTTTACGGTCAGTTCATCGCGCAGGACCTGGTCAACCTCAAGACCGGTGAGATCTTCGCCGAAGCCGGCGACGAGATCGACGAGAAGCTGCTCAACAAGCTCAAGGACGCCGGCTTCGACGCGCTGCCGATCCTCGACATCGACCATGTCACCGTGGGCGCATATCTGCGCAACACGCTGGCCGTCGACAAGAACGAGTCGCGCGAAGACGCGCTGTTCGACATCTACCGCGTGATGCGTCCGGGCGAGCCCCCGACCGTCGAGACCGCCGAAGCCATGTTCAAGTCGCTGTTCTTCGACAGCGAGCGCTATGACCTGAGCGCCGTCGGCCGCGTCAAGATGAACATGCGTCTCGACCTCGACGTCGAGGACACCGTCCGTATCCTGCGCAAGGACGACATCGTCGAGGTGGTTCGCACCCTCGTCGACCTGCGCGACGGCAAGGGCGAGATCGACGACATCGACAACCTCGGCAACCGCCGGGTGCGTTCGGTCGGCGAGCTGATGGAGAACCACTACCGTCTCGGGCTGCTCCGCATGGAGCGCGCGATCAAGGAGCGTATGTCGTCGGTCGAGATCGACACCGTCATGCCGCAGGACCTGATCAATGCGAAGCCCGCGGCTGCCGCAGTGCGCGAGTTCTTCGGCTCGTCGCAGCTCAGCCAGTTCATGGACCAGACCAATCCGCTGTCGGAAGTTTCGCACAAGCGTCGCCTGTCGGCGCTCGGGCCTGGCGGTCTCACCCGTGAGCGCGCCGGCTTCGAAGTCCGTGACGTGCATCCGACCCACTATGGCCGTATCTGCCCGATCGAGACGCCGGAAGGCCCGAACATCGGCCTGATCAACAACCTCGCGACCTACGCCCACGTCAACAAGTACGGCTTCATTGAGACCCCGTACCGCAAGATCGTGGACGGCAAGGTGACGGACGACGTCGTCTACTTGTCGGCAATGGAAGAGGCCAAGCACTACGTCGCCCAGGCCAACGCCAAGCTCACCGCCAAGGGTGAGTTCGCCGACGACCTGGTCGTGGCTCGCCACGCCGGCGACAACGGCCTGACGCCCAAAGAAACCATCGACCTGATGGACGTTTCGCCCAAGCAGGTCATCTCGGTCGCGGCTTCCTTGATCCCGTTCCTCGAGAACGACGACGCCAACCGCGCCCTGATGGGCTCGAACATGCAGAAGCAGGCCGTGCCGCTGCTGCGTGCCGAGGCGCCGTTCGTCGGCACCGGCATGGAAAAGATCGTCGCCCGTGACTCGGGCGCCGCGATCGTCGCCAAGCGCAAGGGCATCGTCGACCAGGTGGATGCGACCCGTATCGTTATCCGCGCCACCGAAGAGACCGATGCGTCGAAGTCCGGCGTCGATATCTACAACCTGATGAAGTTCCAGCGTTCGAACCAGTCGACCTGCATCAACCAGCGCCCGCTGGTGGTGGTGGGCGACCATGTCGACGCCGGCGACATCGTTGCCGATGGTCCCTCGACCGACCTGGGCGATCTGGCTCTCGGCCGCAACGTGCTCGTCGCGTTCATGCCGTGGAACGGCTACAACTTCGAAGACTCGATCCTGCTCAGCGAAAAGATCGCCATGCAGGACGTGTTCACCTCGATCCACATCGAGGAATACGAAGTGATGGCCCGCGACACCAAGCTTGGTCCCGAGGAAATCACCCGCGACATTCCGAACGTTTCGGAAGAAGCGCTGAAGAACCTCGACGAAGCCGGTATCGTCCACATCGGTGCGGAAGTCGCAGCCGGCGATATCCTCGTTGGCAAGATCACCCCGAAGGGCGAAAGCCCGATGACGCCGGAAGAAAAGCTCCTCCGCGCCATCTTCGGCGAGAAGGCCTCGGACGTCCGTGACACCTCGCTCCGCGTTCCGCCGGGCGATGCTGGTACCGTCGTTGAAGTGCGCGTGTTCAACCGCCACGGCATCGACAAGGACGAGCGCGCCATGGCCATCGAGCGCGAGGAAATCGAGCGCCTGGCCAAGGACCGTGACGACGAGCAGTCGATCCTCGACCGCAACGTCTATGCGCGCCTGAAGGAAATGCTGTTCGGCAAGACCGCGACCGCTGGCCCCAAGGGCTATGTCAACGGCACCAAGCTGAACGACGCGACCTTCGACGCCCAGCCGCGGTCCAAGTGGTGGCAGTTCGCCCTCGAGGACGACAAGGTGATGGCCGAGATGGAGGCCCTCCACGCTCAGTACGAGGAGAGCCGCAAGCTGCTCGAGCAGCGCTTCATCGACAAGGTCGACAAGCTGCAGCGCGGTGACGAACTTCCGCCGGGCGTGATGAAGATGGTCAAGGTCTTCGTGGCGACCAAGCGCAAGATCCAGCCGGGCGACAAGATGGCCGGCCGGCACGGCAACAAGGGTGTGGTTTCGCGTATCACCCCGATCGAAGACATGCCGTACCTCGAAGACGGTACGCACGTCGACATCGTGCTGAACCCGCTCGGCGTGCCGTCGCGCATGAACGTGGGCCAGATTCTCGAGACGCATCTTGGCTGGGCCGCGCGCGGCCTGGGTAAGAAGATCGACGAGATCATGAAGACCTACCAGCAGAAGGGCGACATGACGCCGCTCAAGAAGGAGATCAGCGCCCTCTACGAAGGCGACGAGTACGTCTCCCAGCTTGACGACGACAGCCTGCTCCGCCTCGGCGAGCATCTCTCCAAGGGCGTGCCGATCGCCACGCCGGTGTTCGACGGCGCCAAGGAGAGCGATATCGTCGAGCTGCTGACGCGGGCAGGGCTGAACTCCACCGGCCAGTCCATCGTCTTCGATGGCCGTACCGGTGAGCAGTTCGATCGCCGGGTGACCGTGGGCTACATCTATATGCTGAAGCTCCACCACCTCGTGGACGACAAGATCCACGCCCGCTCGATCGGCCCGTACTCGCTCGTTACCCAGCAGCCGCTGGGCGGCAAGGCGCAGTTCGGTGGCCAGCGCTTCGGCGAAATGGAGGTGTGGGCGCTCGAAGCGTACGGCGCCGCCTACACGCTGCAGGAAATGCTGACCATCAAGTCGGACGACGTTGCTGGTCGCACCAAGGTCTACGAGGCGATCGTCAGAGGCGACGACACCTTCGAGGCGGGCATCCCCGAGAGCTTCAACGTTCTCGTCAAGGAAATCCGCTCTCTCGGCCTCAATGTCGAGCTGGATACGTTTGAAGGCGATGCGCTGCCCCAGGGCGGCCCTGCCGACAACCAGCTCGCACCTCCTCAGAACGCGGCGGAATAAGGCTGCCGAGTTCAACCCACATTCACTTCGGACGCTTCCCGGCCCGAGCCGCCGGGGAGCTCCGATAAGAGGAGTCTACCGATGAACACTCATCACCACGTCATGGACCCGTTCAACCCGCAGGTCCCGGTTCAGATGTTCGATCAGATGAAGATCAGCATCGCGAGCCCGGAAAAGATCCTGAGCTGGTCCTACGGCGAGATCAAAAAGCCCGAGACCATCAACTATCGTACCTTCAAGCCTGAGCGCGACGGCCTGTTCTGCGCGCGCATCTTCGGGCCTGTGAAGGACTACGAGTGCCTGTGCGGCAAGTACAAGCGCATGAAGTTCAAGGGCGTCATCTGCGAGAAGTGCGGTGTCGAAGTCACCCTGAGCCGCGTCCGTCGCGAGCGCATGGGCCACATCGAGCTCGCCGCCCCGGTAGCCCATATCTGGTTCCTCAAGTCGCTGCCGTCGCGTATCGCGCTGCTGCTCGACATGACGCTGAAGGATATCGAGCGCATCCTGTACTTCGAGCAGTACGTTGTGCTGGACCCCGGCCTGACCCCGTTCGGCGTGAACGAGCTGGTCACCGAGGAGCAGTATATCGACGCCCAGGACCAGTACGGTGCTGACAGCTTCACCGCCAAGATCGGCGCCGAGGCCATCCGCGACCTGCTGCTCTCGCTCGACCTCGAGAAGATCGCTGCGGACCTCCGCGTCGAGATCGCCGAGGCGACCACTGAGCTCAAGCCCAAGAAGCTGGCCAAGCGTCTGAAGATCGTCGAGCAGTTCATCGTCTCGGGCAACAAGCCCGAGTGGATGATCATGACCGTCATCCCGGTCATTCCGCCCGAGCTCCGCCCGCTGGTCCCGCTGGACGGCGGCCGCTTCGCCACGTCCGATCTGAACGATCTCTACCGTCGTGTGATCAACCGCAACAACCGCCTGAAGCGTCTGATTGAACTGCGCGCTCCGGACATCATCATCCGCAACGAGAAGCGCATGCTTCAGGAAGCGGTCGATGCGCTGTTCGACAACGGCCGCCGTGGCCGCACCATCACCGGTGCGAACAAGCGTCCGCTGAAGTCGCTCTCCGATATGCTCAAGGGCAAGCAGGGCCGGTTCCGCCAGAACCTGCTCGGCAAGCGCGTGGACTATTCCGGCCGTTCGGTGATCACCGTGGGTCCGGAGCTCAAGCTCCACCAGTGCGGCCTGCCCAAGAAGATGGCGCTCGAGCTGTTCAAGCCCTTCATCTACTCGCGCCTTGAGGCCAAGGGCCTCTCGTCGACGGTGAAGCAGGCCAAGAAGCTGGTCGAAAAGGAAAAGCCCGAGGTCTGGGATATCCTCGATGAAGTGATCCGCGAGCACCCGGTTCTGCTGAACCGCGCTCCGACCCTTCACCGTCTGGGCATCCAGGCGTTCGAGCCGCACCTGATCGAAGGTAAGGCTATCCAGCTGCACCCGCTCGTCTGCGCGGCGTTCAACGCCGACTTCGACGGCGACCAGATGGCCGTGCACGTGCCGCTCTCGCTCGAGGCGCAGCTCGAAGCCCGTGTGCTGATGATGTCGACCAACAACATCCTGCACCCGGCCAACGGCCAGCCGATCATCGTGCCGAGCCAGGACATCGTGCTGGGCCTCTACCACCTCTCCCTGATGAACGAGGGTGAGCCGGGGCAGGGCATGGCGTTCTCGGACATGGGCGAGCTGGAGCACGCGCTGGCTTCCGGCGTCGTCACCATGCACACCAAGATCAAGGGGCGCGTCGACGTCTATGATCTGGAAGGCAACCGCACGACCGAGATCGTCGAGACCACGCCGGGCCGCATGTTGCTGGGCAAGCTCCTGCCCAAGCATCCGGCGGTGCCGTATGCGACGGCGAACCAGCTGATGACCAAGAAGATGATCTCCAAGATGATCGACACCGTGTATCGCGGTTGCGGTCAGAAGGAGACGGTCATCTTCTGCGACCGCATCATGGATATGGGGTTCAAGCACGCTGCCCGCGCCGGCATCTCGTTCGGCAAGGACGACATGGTTATCCCGGCCTCGAAGTACAAAATCGTCGAGGACACGCGTAAGCAGGTCGAAGAGTTCGAGCAGCAGTACAATGACGGCCTGATCACTCAGGGCGAGAAGTACAACAAGGTGGTCGACGCCTGGGCCAAGTGCGGTGACAAGGTCGCCGAAGAGATGATGAAGGGCATTGCTGCCGTTCAGTTCGACAAGGAGACGGGTCGTCAGAAGCCGATCAACTCGGTTTACATGATGAGCCACTCCGGTGCGCGCGGTTCGCCGGCGCAGATGAAGCAGCTCGCCGGTATGCGCGGCCTGATGGCGCGTCCGGATGGCTCGATCATCGAGACCCCGATCACGGCCAACTTCAAGGAAGGCCTGAACGTTCTCGAGTACTTCAACTCGACCCACGGTGCTCGTAAGGGCCTCGCGGACACCGCGCTGAAGACCGCGAACTCGGGTTACCTGACCCGTCGTCTCGTCGACGTGGCGCAGGACTCGATCATCACCGAGCTCGATTGCGGTACCGAACGCGGCCTCACCATGGAGCCGATCGTCGATGCCGGCCAGGTCGTGGCTTCGCTGGGCCAGCGCATTCTCGGCCGCACCGCGGCTGACGATGTGGTGAACCCGGAGAACGGCGACGTCATCGTTCCCAAGGGCACGCTGCTCACCGAAAAGGACGTGGAGCTCATCGAGAGCTACAAGGTCCAGTCGATGCGCATCCGTTCGCCGCTGACCTGCGATCTCCGCCAGGGCTGCTGCGCCGCGTGCTATGGTCGCGACCTCGCTCGCGGTACGCCGGTCAACATCGGTGAAGCTGTCGGCGTTATCGCCGCTCAGTCGATCGGTGAGCCGGGCACCCAGCTGACCATGCGTACGTTCCACATCGGTGGCACCGCGCAGGTGGTTGACTCGTCCTATCTCGAGGCTGGCGCCGAGGGTAAGGTCGAGATCCGCAACCGCAACGTCGCCAAGGTCGAGGGCGGCCAGCTGGTCGCCATGGGCCGTAACGTGACCATCGCCATCCTCGATCCCGAGGGCAAGGACCGCGCCACGCACCGCGTGACGTACGGCGCCAAGCTCCGTGTCGATGACGGCGCCGAGGTCAAGCGCGGCCAGCGTATCGCCGAATGGGATCCCTACACCCGTCCGGTGCTGGCCGAAGTCGATGGCGAAGTCGGCTTCGAGGATCTGGTCGACGGTGCATCGGTGACGGAAAACACCGACGAGACCACCGGCTTCACCAAGCGCGTCGTGGCTGACTGGCGGACCAGCCAGCGCAGCGACGGCCTGAAGCCGGCGATCACGATCAAGCGTGGCAACGCCGTCGTCAAACTGGATCGCGGCGGTGAAGCCCGGTACCTGCTCTCGGTCGACGCGGTCATCGCGGTCGAGCCGGGCGAGAAGGTGTCGCCGGGTGACGTTCTGGCCCGTATTCCGCTGGAAAGCGCCAAGACCAAGGACATCACCGGCGGTCTGCCGCGTGTGGCCGAGCTGTTCGAGGCCCGTCGTCCCAAGGATCACGCGATCATCGCGGAGATCACCGGCACGATCAAATTCGGTCGCGACTACAAGAACAAGCGCCGGATCATCATCGAGGCCTCGGAAGAGGGCGCCGAGCCCGTCGAGTACCTGATCCCGAAGGGCAAGCCGTTCCACCTCCAGGAAGGCGACACCATCGAGAAGGGTGAGTACATCCTCGACGGCAACCCGGCACCGCACGACATCCTGGCGATCAAGGGCGTGGAAGAGCTTGCTCGTTACCTCGTCAACGAGATCCAGGAAGTCTACCGGCTGCAGGGCGTGCTGATCAACGACAAGCACATCGAGGTGATCGTTCGCCAGATGCTGCAGAAGGTCGAGATCGTGAACCCGGGCGACAGCGGCATGCTCAAGGACGAGCAGCTCGACAAGCTGGACTTCGACGAGCTCAACGACCAGCTGGTTGCCGACGGCAAGAAGCCGGCGACGGCCAACCCGGTGCTGCTTGGCATCACCAAGGCGTCGCTGCAGACCCGCTCGTTCGTGTCGGCCGCGTCCTTCCAGGAAACCACCCGCGTCCTCACCGAGGCGGCAGTTTCCGGCAAGGCCGACCTGCTCGAAGGTCTCAAGGAGAACGTCATCGTCGGCCGCCTGATCCCGGCCGGCACCGGTGCGGGTATCAGCAAGGCCAAGGCGATCGCCACTCGTCGCGACGACATGATCCTCGACGAGCGTCGCCGCCAGGCCGAGACCGCCGCCATCCCGGCGCCGACCCCGACCCCGGTGGAGCCGGCCGAGTAATCGGCAGGACATCGCAGAACTTCGAAAGGGCCCTCCGGGGCCCTTTCTTTTTTCTGGCAGCAGGAAACTGCCGACAACCGCGCCGGCGACGTGGACAAACTCCGATCGCTGCATGACATGCTGCGGCCATCGTCGTTCGTCCGCGATTCAGCGTGTCAGCCGGGCGGCGACTTGAGCACCAGGAGATACAATGCGTATTCCGCCGCTTGCCATCGCCGTTGCCGTGATCGCCGTCGTCGCTGTCATCCTGTTCGGCTCCTGGTACCAGATCGACCAGGGTGAAGAGGGCGTCGTGCTCCGCAACGGGGCGGTCACCGGCACGGTTGGACCGGGCCTCCACTTCAAGTTGCCGATCGTCGACGAGGTGAAGGAGGTGTCGCTGCAGTCCCACACCAAGACCTTCGAGTCGATGGAGTCCTACAGCCGCGACCAGCAGCCGGCGCAGATCCGGCTGTCGGTGAGCTATCACGTCATTCCGGGTAGCGGCGCTGAGGTCTATGCCGAGTATGGTGGCGTCGACAACATGATTGCCCGGCTGGTCGAGCCGCGCGTGCCGGCATTGTTCAAGAACGTCTTCGGCCAGTATGACGCACTGGGTGTCATCCAGCAGCGCGCCAAACTCAACCTCGATGCGCTGGCCGCCCTGCAGGCCGGCATCGGCGACCCGATCATGGTGGAGAGCGTGCAGGTTGAGGACATCAAGTTCTCCGCTGCCTACGAGAACTCCATCGAGCAGAAGCAGCTCGCCACCGTCGAAGTGCAGAAGCGGCAGCAGGAACTGGCCCAGCAGGAAGTGCAGGCCAAGATCACCGTCACCCAGGCTCAGGCGGAAGCGGACTCGGTCGTCGCCACGGCCACCGCCAACGCTCAGGCTGTGCGACTTGCCGCGGAAGCCGAGGCCTACTCGATCGAGATCAAGGGCCGGGCCGAAGCGACGGCGATCGACCAGCGTGGGCAGGCGCTGAAGGACAACCCGGGTGTCGTGGCGCTCGTGCAGGCCGAAAAGTGGGACGGCGTCCTGCCATCGGTGATGCCGCCCGGCGGTACGGTGCCGTTCCTCAACCTGACGCCCACGCCCACGATACCCTGAGCCTGCGTGCTCGGCACCGTATGAAAGGGCCCTCCGGGGCCCTTTCGCATTTCCGTCGTCGCTCCGACGCAAATCTGCAACCGCTCTGTGAGGCAAGCGACACACGGCATCAGTACCTGAGGCGCGCAACCCAAAGGAGCATCTCATGTTGCGCAAAGCCTTTATCGCCGGCGTCAGCCTTGCCGCGCTCGCCAGCGCCGCCATTGCCCAGGACGTCGCGCCCAAGCAGTTCGACGCGGTGCTTAAGGCGCATGCCCAGCTGCCGGCCCAGTCCTTCATTCCGGCGCCGGCAGATGCCCCGGCCTACTTCAACCTGTCCGGCCGCTTCACCAATGGTCCGAAGACCGAGGCGCTCTACTCGGTCTACGACCCGAAGACCGGGCTGTCCCGCCCCTATGCCGGGCAGGCGATCCAGGGTTTCTCGGGCATTCGCTCGCTCGGCGGCGACCGCTTCCTGGTGCTGACCGACAATGGCTTCGGCTCCAAGCTCACGTCGACCGACTCGCTGCTGATGTTCCACGAGCTGAAGCTCGACTGGGCCAACGGCCGGGTAGGGGTGACGAACACCACCTTCCTCAAGGACCCGAACGGCGTTGTGCCGTTCCGCATCGTCAACGAAGCCACCAAGGAGCGCTATCTCACGGGCTCCGACTTCGACATCGAGTCGATCCAGCCGGTCGGCGACACCTATTGGCTCGGCGACGAGTTCGGCCCCTGGCTGATCAACGTCGCCGCCGACGGCACAGTGCTCAAGGTCGTTGCCACCAAGATCGGCGATGTCGACTACAAGTCGCCGGACAACCAGACGGTCGTCACCCCCAATCCGGGCACCCCGCTCGCCGGCGTCAACACCCAGCGTTCCGGTGGCTACGAGGGCATGGCCCAGTCGGCCGACGGCAAGACGCTCTACCCGCTGCTCGAAAAGACCTTCTTCGACGAGACGGCCGGCGCGGCGGAACTGGTCGACGGCAAGCCGGCGATCCGCATGCTGGAGTTCCACCTCGACAGCAACAGCTGGGGCGAGCAGCTCCGCTACTACCCGCTGGAGGACGCTGCGAACTCGATCGGCGACTTCAACATGATCGACGATCACCGCGCACTGATCATCGAGCGCGACCAGGGCTCGGGCGGCGCCTGGGCCGACAAGCCGGCCAAGCTGAAGCGCATCTATCTGGTCGATCTCAACAAGACCGATGCCGATGGCGTGCTGCACAAGCTCGCCTATATCGACCTGCTCGCCATCAAGGACCCGAACGGCGTCGCGCCGCGCGGCACCGAGAGCGGCGTCTTCACCTTCCCGTTCGAGACCATCGAGGATGTCGACCTGGTCGATCCGACCACCATCGTCGTCGCCAACGATAACAACTATCCTTACTCGGTGGGCCGTCAGCAGGGCCGGGCCGACGACAACGAGTTCATGCTGCTCGACGTCGCCGACTTCCTGAAGGCCGAGTAAGGCCCAGCCAGAACCGGAAGGGGCCGATACCGGCCCCTTCCTTTTGCCTGGTCCAGGTGTCATGCAATCGTCATACGTCGCACCGTAGAAGCCGACCGGACAAGCGGAGACCGCCGATGAGTGCCGAACTGTGGGGCAGGGTGGATGACTATATCGTCGACCGGCTGGTCGATGAGGACGCGGCGCTAGCCGATGCGCTGCAGGCCAACGCGGCGGGCGGGCTGCGGCCGATCGATGTGTCGGCGGCGCAAGGCAAGTTCCTGCACCTGCTGGTGCGGATGAGCGGGGCGAGGCGCATCCTCGAGGTCGGCACGCTCGGTGCCTACTCGACCATCTGGATGGCCAAGGCGCTGCCGGCGGGCGGTTCGATCGTCACACTGGAATACGAGCCGCACCATGCCGAGGTGGCCCGCCGGAACATTGCGCGCGCGGGGTATGCCGAGCGGATCGAGGTTCGCGTCGGCGCCGCCGCGGAGACACTGCCACTGCTGGCCGCCGAGCAGCTCGAGCCGTTCGATTTCGTCTTCATCGATGCCGACAAGCCGAGCAACACCGTCTACCTCGACTGGGCCATCAAGCTCGGCCGGCCGGGTACGGTGATCGTGCTCGACAATGTGGTGCGGGATGGCCAGGTGGCCAATGCGGAGAGCCGCGACCCCAACGTGCTGGGCAGCCGCGGTGCGTTCGAGTTGATCGCCGCCAACCCCCGGCTCTCGGCCACGGCGCTGCAGACGGTCGGCGCCAAGGGCTATGACGGCTTCGCGGTGATGATCCTCGACTGAAGCCCGAGGAACAGGCGGAGCTCAGGGAGCCGGCTTGTAGCCGACATACTCGGTGTACTGCTCGAGCAGCACCGACCACACCCCGAACGCGGCGTCGAGGTTCTCGCGGGTCACTCCGTACTCGAGGTTCACGTCATACTCGATCGCCGCGTCGAGATCGGCATCGAGATAGGCGTTGCCGAAGCGCTTGTCGCGATTCCAGGCGTTGAGCGCGTCCATGGTCGGCTTGATGTTGGCAAAGCCCGCGTAGAAGTTGATGTCCTCGCACGCCGCCTGGTCGGTGCAGTTCATGAAGAACACGTAATACGGCACGCCCTTGATGTTGCCAGCGATGCGCGGGTTGCCGTCCCCCTGGTTCTCGAGCGTCGCCGCGCCGTAGCCGCGGGCGATCGTCACGATCTCGTCGACCTTGGAGCCATCGACAACGCTTTGCCCGAGCGCCGATGTCGCGGCGAGGGGCCCCAGCGTAACGGTGGCCAAGAGGCGTCCCAGCTTCATCGATTGCTCCCCACTTGGCTCCGGTGTCGCGCCGACTGTTACACCTTTGTCCCGAATGGGCCAATGCAGGGCAGGGGGCGCTGCCCCCCGATTCCCGAAAATCGAGGAAAACTGCATCGACGATCTGGCGCCAGCCATGCGCTCGCGGCAGATTAGCTCTGCCCTCCGACCCCATCCTGCCCGTGGATGGAAATTCCCCGGATTTCCGGCAGCGTGAGCATCACGTTCCGCTGCAAAGAATCCTTGACGGGGGGACTCACTGACCATATAGAGGCGCAACCTTAGCGGTCGGTCGTGAAGTTCACGCGGGTATCTGCCACCTTGTGCGGGCATCCAGGAACTTCAAACACATCGCCAAAGGCAAGAGACGACGACAAATCTTCGTGCGCATGAACGCCTGGCCAACGCCGGGCGGTCCGCTGCAATGAGAGGCGCTGCTGCCCCGTTAGGGGTGGAATTGGCGCCCTATTGGTTTGTCATCGTCTTTCGCAACGAACTTCGGACCGATGGAAAGAGCGCAATGCCGACCATTAATCAGTTGATCCGCAAGCCTCGGGTATCCAAGCCCAAGCGGAACAAAGTACCGGCGATGGAAGCAAACCCGCAGAAGCGCGGCGTGTGCTCTCGCGTTTATACGACGACCCCGAAGAAGCCGAACTCGGCTCTCCGCAAGGTTGCGAAGGTCCGTCTGACCACTTCGCGTGAAGTCATTTCCTATATCCCCGGCGAAGGCCACAACCTGCAGGAACACTCCGTGGTGCTGATCCGCGGCGGTCGTGTTCGCGATCTGCCGGGCGTTCGCTACCACGTGCTGCGCGGCGTCCTCGACACCCAGTCGGTGAAGGATCGCAAGCAGCGCCGTTCGAAGTACGGCGCGAAGCGGCCGAAGTAAGGAGCATTCCAGATGTCCCGTCGTCACTCCGCTGAAAAGCGCGTCGTCAATCCCGATCCGAAGTTCGGCGATCTCGTTGTCTCCAAGTTCATGAACTCGCTCATGAAGGACGGCAAGAAGTCGGCTGCCGAGTCGATCGTCTATGGCGCCTTTGACATCGTGCAGACCAAGCTGAAGCAGGATCCGATCGGCGTGTTCCACACCGCCCTCGACAACATCCGCCCGGCCGTCGAAGTCCGCTCGCGCCGCGTTGGTGGTGCGACCTACCAGGTTCCGGTCGAGGTTCGTACGGACCGTCAGCAGGCCCTGGCCATTCGTTGGCTCATCGAGTCGGCCCGCAAGCGTGGCGAGCACACCATGAAGGAGCGCCTGTCGGGCGAGCTCATGGATGCCGTCAACGGCCGCGGCCAGGCCGTCAAGAAACGCGAAGACACGCACCGTATGGCTGACGCCAACCGTGCCTTCTCGCATTACCGCTGGTAACGGAAGGCTCGCTCAGATGGCCCGCGAATACCCGATCAATCACTATCGTAACTTCGGCATCATGGCTCACATTGATGCTGGCAAGACGACCACGACCGAGCGTGTTCTCTACTACACCGGCAAGTCCCATAAGATCGGCGAAGTCCACGACGGCGCCGCGACCATGGACTGGATGGAGCAGGAGCAGGAGCGCGGCATCACCATCACGTCCGCCGCGACCACCACGTTCTGGAAGGGCCGTGACGGCACCCAGTACCGCTTCAACATCATCGACACCCCCGGCCACGTTGACTTCACCATTGAAGTCGAGCGTTCGCTCCGCGTGCTCGACGGCGCCATCGCGCTGCTCGATGGCAACCAGGGCGTCGAGCCGCAGACGGAAACCGTCTGGCGCCAGGCCGACAAGTACAACGTTCCGCGTCTGATCTTCGTCAACAAGATGGACAAGATCGGTGCCGATTTCTATTTCTGCCTCGATACGCTGGACAAGCGCCTCGGCATCAAGCCGGTCGTCATGCAGCTGCCGATCGGTGCCGAAAGCGACTTCCGTGGCGTTGTCGACCTGATCGAAATGAATGCGCTCGTCTGGCGCAACGAAGAGCTGGGCGCCCAGTGGGACGTCGTCGAGATTCCCGAGGACCTCAAGGCCAAGGCCGCTGAGTACCGCGAGAAGATGATCGAGACCGCCGTCGAGATGGACGATGCGGCCACCGAAGCTTACCTGAACGGCGAAATGCCGGATAACGACACGCTGCGCCGGCTGATCCGCAAGGGCACCTGCGAAGTGAAGCTGTATCCGGTGTTCTGTGGCTCGGCCTTCAAGAACAAGGGCGTGCAGCCGCTGCTGGATGGCGTTATCGACTTCCTGCCGGCCCCGACCGACATTCCTGCGATCCAGGGCATCGACGTCAAGACCGAGGCTCCGATCGAGCGCCACGCCTCTGACGCCGAGCCGCTGTCGATGCTGGCCTTCAAGATCGCCAACGACCCGCACATGGGCTCGCTGACCTTCTGCCGTATCTACTCGGGTCACCTCGAGGCCGGCGCCATGCTGGAAAACACGGTCAAGGAAAAGCGCGAGCGCGTTGGCCGCATGTTCCAGATGCACGCCAACAGCCGTGAGCAGATCAACGAAGCCTATGCCGGCGACATCGTCGCCATCGTTGGCCTCAAGGACACCACGACCGGCGACACGCTGTCTGATCCGAACAACCGCGTCATTCTCGAGCGTATGGAATTCCCGGAGCCGGTTATCGACATCGCCGTCGAGCCGAAGTCCAAGGCCGACCAGGAAAAGATGGGCCTCGCGCTCGCTCGCCTGGCTGCCGAGGATCCGTCGTTCCGCGTCAAGACCGACGAAGAATCCGGCCAGACCATCATCTCGGGCATGGGCGAACTGCACCTCGACATTCTCGTCGATCGCATGCGCCGCGAGTTCAAGGTGGAAGCCAATATCGGCGCGCCGCAGGTGGCGTACCGCGAGGCGATCACCCGCACGGTCGAGCACGACTACACCCACAAGAAGCAGTCGGGTGGTTCGGGCCAGTTCGCGCGCATCAAGTTCCGCATCGAGCCGAATGAGCCGGGCAAGGGTTTCGAGTTCGTCTCGGAAGTCGTTGGCGGCAATGTGCCGAAGGAATACGTGCCGGGCGTGCAGAAGGGCGTGGCTTCCGTCATGGGTTCGGGTCCGATCATCGGCTTCCCGATCGTCGACGTGAAGTTCGCACTGACCGACGGCGCCTACCACGATGTCGACTCCTCGGTCCTCGCCTTCGAAATCGCCGGCCGCGCGGGTTTCCGTGAAGCCATCGAGAAGGCCGCACCGAAGATCCTCGAGCCGATCATGCGGGTTGAAGTTCTGACCCCGGAAGACTATGTGGGCGACGTCATCGGTGATCTGAATTCACGTCGCGGCCAGATCCGCGGCACTGAAGCCCGCGGTATCGCGCAGGTGATCGACGCCATGGTGCCTCTTGCCAACATGTTTGGCTACGTGAACTCGCTCCGCTCGATGAGCCAGGGGCGCGCTCAGTACACCATGACTTTCGACCACTATGAGCAGGTTCCGCAGGCGGTCGCCACCGAAGTCCAGGCAAAGTACGCTTAACGTTTACCCGCTAAGCAAGCGCTTGAATTAAAACTGAAAACTCACGTCGGCTGTTGGCTGACGCATACGGAGAGAAGCGATGGGCAAGGAAAAGTTTTCCCGCAATAAGCCTCACTGCAACATCGGCACCATCGGTCACGTCGACCATGGCAAGACCTCGCTGACCGCAGCGATCACCAAGGTTTTGGCTGAGACCGGTGGCGCGACCTTCAAGGCGTACGACCAGATCGACGCAGCGCCGGAAGAGAAGGCGCGCGGCATCACGATCAACACCGCCCACGTCGAGTACGAGACGACCAACCGTCACTACGCTCACGTCGACTGCCCGGGCCACGCCGACTATGTGAAGAACATGATCACCGGCGCTGCCCAGATGGACGGCGCGATCCTGGTCGTGTCGGCTGCCGACGGCCCGATGCCGCAGACCCGCGAGCACATCCTGCTCGCCCGTCAGGTCGGTGTGCCGGCGCTCGTCGTGTTCCTGAACAAGTGCGACATGGTCGATGATCCGGAGCTCCTCGAGCTCGTGGAACTCGAAGTTCGCGAGCTGCTGTCGTCCTACGAATTCCCGGGCGACGACGTTCCGATCATCAAGGGCTCGGCCACCGAAGCTCTGAACGACGGCAACAAGGAGCTCGGCCATGACGCCGTGCTCAAGCTGATGGCCGCCGTTGACGAGTACATCCCGCAGCCGGCTCGTCCGATCGACCAGCCGTTCCTGATGCCGATCGAAGACGTGTTCTCGATCTCCGGCCGTGGCACCGTGGTGACCGGCCGTGTCGAGCGCGGCATCGTGAAGGTGGGTGAGGAAGTCGAGATCGTCGGCATCAAGGCGACGCAGAAGACGACCGTGACCGGCGTTGAAATGTTCCGCAAGCTGCTCGATCAGGGCCAGGCTGGCGACAACATCGGCGCACTGATCCGTGGTATCGACCGCACGCAGGTCGAGCGCGGCCAGGTGCTCTGCAAGCCCGGTTCCGTGACCCCGCACACCGATTTCGTGGCTGAGGCTTATATCCTCACCAAGGAAGAGGGTGGCCGTCACACGCCGTTCTTCGCCAACTACCGTCCGCAGTTCTACTTCCGCACCACCGATGTGACCGGCGTCGTTACGCTGCCGGAAGGCACCGAGATGGTGATGCCGGGCGACAACGTGAATATTTCGGTCCAGCTGATCGTGCCGATCGCCATGGAAGAGAAGCTCCGCTTCGCTATCCGTGAGGGTGGCCGTACCGTCGGTTCGGGCGTCGTCGCCAAGATCCTGAAATAAGACCTGGTAATCCAGGGCGCGGCGCGCCGCTACAAACAGCGCGCCGCGTTCCATTTTTCGCTGGGAAAGCAAGATGAACGGTCAAAACATTCGCATCCGGCTCAAAGCCTTTGACCACCGTGTGCTCGACACCTCCACTCGGGAGATCGTCAACACGGCCAAGCGTACGGGTGCGCAGGTGCGCGGGCCGATCCCGCTGCCCACACAGATTGAGAAGTTTACGGTCAACCGCTCGCCGCACATCGACAAGAAGTCGCGCGAGCAGTTCGAGATCCGGACCCACAAGCGTCTTCTGGACATCGTGGATCCGACCCCGCAGACCGTCGATGCTCTGATGAAGCTCGATCTCGCCGCCGGCGTCGACGTCGAAATCAAGCTCTGAGTGACTGAGTTTTCGCGCTGACCATCCAAAGGGTCCTCTTGGACACAATGACCCGGTCAAGCGCCAAAGAGAGAAGGTAACAACCGATGCGTTCTGGTTTGATCGCACAGAAGCTGGGCATGACCCGCCTGTTCTTGGATGATGGCACACACGTCCCCGTGACCGTGCTCGACCTCAAGAACTGCCAGGTGGTTGGCCAGCGCACGCAGGAGAAGGACGGTTACACCGCCCTCCAGCTCGGCGCGGGCACTGTCAAGGCAAAGAATGTCACCAAGGCGGAGCGCGGCCAGTTCGCCGTCGCCAAGGTCGAGCCCAAGCGTCAGGTAACTGAGTTTCGTGTCGATCCTGCGAACCTCATCGAAGTTGGCGCCACCATGCAGGCGGACCACTTTGTCGAAGGTCAGCTGGTCGACGTGACCGGTACCTCGATCGGTAAGGGTTTCGCCGGCGGCATGAAGCGCTGGAACTTCGGCGGCCTGCGTGCCACGCACGGTGTGTCCGTGTCGCACCGTTCGCACGGTTCGACCGGTCAGCGCCAGGACCCCGGTAAGGTGTTCAAGGGCAAGAAGATGGCCGGCCACATGGGCGACCGTCGCGTCACTACCCAGAACCTGAAGGTCGTGCGCACCGATGTGGAGCGCGGGCTGATCATGGTCGAGGGCGCTGTTCCGGGTGCCAAGGGCGCCTGGATCCAGATCAAGGACGCGGTCAAGAAGGCCGCTCCGAAGGGCGCTGCTGTGCCCGGTTCGTTCAAGGCGGCTGTCGCAGCCGTGGCCGAGGAGGCGAAATAATGGAACTCCAGGTCACTACTCTGGACGGCAAGGCCGACGGTTCGGTCACCCTGAAGGACGAGATCTTCGGTCTTGAAGTCCGCCAGGACATCCTGCACCGCATGGTCCGGTACCAGCAGCTCAAGGCGATGGCCGGCACCCACAAGGTGAAGCACCGCTCCGAGATCGCTTACACTTCGAAGAAGTCGATCAAGCAGAAGGGCTCGGGCGGCGCTCGTCACGGCGCCAAGTCTGCTCCGCAGTTCCGCGGCGGTGGCCGGGCCTTTGGCCCCGAGCCCCGCAGCCATGCGATCGAGCTGCCCAAGAAGGTCCGCGCCCTGGCGCTGAAGCATGCGCTTTCGGCCAAGGCCAAGGCTGGCGAACTGGTCATCGTTCCGACCGTCGCCACCAAGGAGCCCAAGACTGCCCAGCTGGTTGCCAAGTTCGGCAAGCTGGAATGGTCGAGTGCTCTGATCATCGACGGCGCCGAGGTGGACAAGAATTTCGCCAACGCGGCCCGCAACATTCCGCAGATCGACGTGCTGCCGGTGCAGGGGATCAATGTCGCTGACATTCTCCGTCGCCATAAGCTCGTTCTGACCAAAGCAGCGCTCGAAGCGCTCGAGGCCCGGTTCGCATGAGCAAGTTCAGCAACTACGACGTGATCCGTAACCCGGTCGTCACCGAAAAGTCGACGATGGCGTCCGAGCACAGCCAGGTCGTCTTCGACGTCGCGATCGATGCCACCAAGGCCGACATCAAAGCCGCCGTCGAGGCGCTCTTTTCGGTCAAGGTCAAGGCGGTCAACACCCTGGTCCGCAAGGGCAAGGTGAAGCGTTTCCGGCAGGAACTTGGCACTCGCAAGGATGTCAAGAAGGCCATTGTCACCCTGGCCGATGGCCAGTCGATCGATATTTCGACCGGCATCTGAGGGGAGAGAGAAGAATGGGTCTAAAAACTTACAATCCGACCTCCCCGGGCCGCCGCCAGCTCATCACGACCGATCGGTCGGAGCTGTGGAAGGGCAAGCCGGTCAAGTCGCTGACCGAAGGTCTGAACCAGTCTGGCGGTCGTAACAACGCCGGCCGTATCACCGCGTACCATCGCGGCGGCGGTCACAAGCGTTCGTACCGTATCGTCGACTTCCGTCGCGTGCGCTTCGAAGAGACGGCGACCGTCGAGCGGCTGGAGTATGATCCCAACCGCACCGCCTGGATCGCACTGATCAAGTACGCGGACGGCGAGCTCGCCTACATCATCGCGCCGCAGCGTCTGTCTGCCGGCGACAAGGTGATCTCGACGCTCGGCACCGCCGACGTGAAGCCGGGCAACGCCATGCCGCTCGAGCGCATGCCGGTCGGCACCATCGTCCACAACGTCGAGATGAAGCCCCGCAAGGGCGGTCAGATCGCCCGTTCGGCCGGTGCCTATGCGCAGTATGTCGGCCGCGACGCCGGTTGGGCGATCCTTCGCCTCAACTCTGGCGAGCAGCGCCGGGTCCACGGTTCGTGCCTCGCCACTGTCGGCGCGGTGTCGAACCAGGATCACTCGAACACGTCGATCGGCAAGGCCGGTCGTAATCGCTGGCTCGGCCGCAAGCCGGTCAACCGCGGTGTGACCATGAACCCGGTCGATCACCCGCATGGTGGTGGTGAAGGCCGTACCTCTGGTGGCCGTCACCCGGTGACCCCGTGGGGCAAGCCGACCAAGGGTAAGAAGACCCGCAGCAACAAGTCGACGGACAAGTTTATCGTCCGCTCGCGTCACGTGAAGAAGGGCCGCTAAGCCATGTCGCGTTCAGTCTGGAAAGGCCCGTTCGTCGACGGCTATCTGCTCAAGAAGGCAGAGACCAGCCGTGCGAGCGGCCGCAACGAAGTCATCAAGATCTGGAGCCGTCGTTCCACGATCCTGCCGCAGTTCGTCGGTCTCACCTTCGGCGTGCACAACGGCCACAAGCATGTGCCGGTGAACGTCCAGGAAGAGATGATCGGCCACAAGTTTGGCGAGTTCGCTCCGACCCGTACGTACTACGGTCACGCGGCCGACAAGAAGGCCAAGAGGAAGTAACATGGGCAAGCCGAAAACTCAGCGGTCGCTCAAGGACAACGAGGCCAAGGCGGTTCTCCGCATGCTTCGTACCTCGGGCATCAAGCTCAACCTCGTGGCTGCGATGATCCGCGGCAAGAAGGTCGACAAGGCTCTCGCCGAGCTGACCTTCTCGCGCAAGCGCATTGCCGGCTCGGTCAAGAAGACGCTCGAGAGCGCCATCGCGAACGCCGAGAACAACCACGGCCTCGACCCGGACAGCCTGGTCGTTGCCGAGTGCTATGTCGGTGACTCCCTGGTGATGAAGCGCTTCATGGCCCGTGGCCGTGGTCACGCTGCCCGCATGGAGCGCCCGTTCTCGAACCTCACCATTGTGGTTCGCCAAGTTGAGGAGACCGCATAATGGGTCAGAAGATCAACCCGATCGGTCTGCGCCTCGGCATCAACCGCACCTGGGACTCGCGTTGGTACGCGAACAAGGGTGAGTACGGTTCGCTGCTCCAGGAAGACCTGAAGATCCGTGAGACGCTGCTTGAAGACCTGAAGCAGGCTGCGGTCTCGAAGATCGTCATCGAGCGTCCGCACCGCAAGTGCCGCGTGTCGATCCACACTGCCCGCCCGGGCATCGTGATCGGCAAGAAGGGCGCTGACATCGACAAGATCCGCGCCAAGGTGAAGAAGTTCACCGACAGCGAAGTGCACATCAACATCGTTGAAGTGCGCAAGCCGGAGACCGATGCCAACCTCGTGGCTCAGGGCATTGCCCAGCAGCTCGAGCGTCGCGTGGCGTTCCGCCGTGCGATGAAGCGTGCAGTGCAGACGGCGATCCGCATGGGCGCCGGCGGCATCCGGGTGAACGTGGGCGGCCGTCTCGGCGGCGCCGACATCGCTCGCACCGAGTGGTACCGCGAAGGTCGCGTGCCGCTGCACACGCTGCGCGCCGACATCGACTACGGCACGGCCGAGGCGAAGACCACCTACGGCATCATCGGCATCAAGGTGTGGGTCTTCAAGGGCGAAGTCCTTGAGCACGATCCGTCCGCTCACGAGCGTCGCGCCACTGAAGGCGGCGGTTCGAACGAGGGTGGTCAGCGTCGCGAGCGTTCCGATCGGGACGATCGTGGTGAGCGCGGCGATCGCCGCGATCGCGCGCCGGCGAACTGAGAAGGCATAGACAAAAATGCTGCAACCAAAACGTACCAAGTTCCGCAAGGCGCATAAGGGCCGCATCCATGGCAATGCCAAGGGTGGCACGGAGTTGGCTTTCGGTCAGTTCGGCCTGAAGTCCCAGGAGCCCGAGCGCGTTACGGCTCGCCAGATCGAGGCGGCTCGCCGCGCGATCACCCGCGAGATGAAGCGCGCCGGCCGCGTCTGGATCCGTATCTTCCCGGACCTGCCGGTTTCCAAGAAGCCGACCGAAGTCCGCATGGGTAAGGGCAAGGGTTCGGTGGAATTCTGGGCGGCTCGCGTCAAGCCCGGTCGCATCCTGTTCGAAATCGACGGCGTCCCCGAGGACGTCGCCAAGGAAGCCCTGCGCCTCGGCGCGATGAAGCTTCCGATCATCACGCGGGTCGTCACCCGCATTGCGGATTGATCGCCATGGCACGTGCACCCAAGAAAAAAGTTGAGGCCAAGAGCGCCAACGGCGCCGCCGACCTCCGCGCCAAGACCCCCGATGAGCTGAAGGATCAGCTGCTCGGCCTGAAGAAAGAGCAGTTCAACCTGCGGTTCCAGCGCGCTACCCAGCAGCTGGAAAAGCCGACCGAGGTCAAGAAAGTCCGCCGCGAAATCGCGCGGGTGAAGACCATCCTCGGCGAAAAAGCCGCAGCGAAGTAAGGAGCAACCGATGCCCAAGCGCGTTTTGCAGGGGACTGTGGTCTCCGACACCAATGACAAGACCGTGGTGGTGCGGGTCGACCGTGCGTTCACCCACCCGGTGATGAAGAAGACCGTGCGCCGGTCCAAGAAGTACCACGCTCACGACGAAGCCAATGTGGCCAAGGTCGGGGACGTCGTCTGGATCGAAGAGTCGGCGCCGATTTCGAAGAACAAGCGCTGGGTCCTGAAACCCTCCGCGTAAACCGGAATTTAGGGCTCGCCGAGTAGGCAGACCCCGAAACTGAAAAAGGCATCAAGCCATGATCCAGATGCAGTCCAATCTCGACGTTGCCGATAATTCCGGCGCGCGTCGTGTCATGTGCATCAAGGTACTCGGCGGTTCGCACCGCAAGTACGCCTCGGTGGGCGATATCATTGTTGTCTCGGTCAAGGACGCGATCCCGCGTGGCCGCGTCAAGAAGGGCCAGGTGATGAAGGCCGTCGTTGTGCGCACCGCATTCCCGGTTCGCCGCGCCGATGGCACCGTCATCCGCTTCGACCGCAACGCGGCCGTGCTGATCAACAACCAGGCCGAGCCGATCGGTACCCGTATCTTCGGGCCGGTGCCGCGCGAGCTGCGTTCCAAGAACCACATGAAGATCATTTCGCTTGCGCCGGAGGTGTTGTGATGGCGGCCAAGATTAAGAAGGGCGACAAGGTCGTCATTCTCGCCGGCAAGGACAAGGGCAAGACCGGTCAGGTCACCCAGGTGTTCCCCGATGCGACCAAGGCCACCGTGCAGGGTCTGAACCTTGTGCGTCGCCACACCAAGCAGACCGCGAGCCAGGATGCGGGCATCTTCACCAAAGAAGCCCCGATTCACCTGTCGAACCTCGCGATCGCCGATGCGAACGGCAAGCCGTCGCGCGTCGGGTTCAAGATCAACGCCGACGGCACCAAGGTGCGCGTCGCCAAGTCGACCGGGGACACGATCGATGGCTGATACCGTCTATATCCCGCGTCTCCGTGCTCAGTACGACGAGACCATCAAGGCGAACCTGATCAAAGAGTTCGGCTACAAGAACGTCATGCAGGCCCCCAAGCTCGACAAGATCGTGCTGAACATGGGTGTCGGCGAGGCGGTGAACGACACCAAGAAGGTGAAGTCGGCAGCTGCCGATCTCGAGAAGATCGCCGGCCAGAAACCCGTCATCACCCACGCTCGCAAGTCGATCGCAGGCTTCAAGGTCCGCGAAGAGATGCCGCTGGGCGTGAAGGTGACGCTCCGCAAGGCGCGCATGTACGAGTTTCTCGACCGCCTGGTGAACATCGCTCTGCCGCGGGTTCGCGACTTCCGCGGCCTGAACCCGAATTCCTTTGATGGTCGTGGCAACTACGCCCTGGGCATCAAGGAACACATCATCTTCCCCGAGATCAATTTCGATCAGATCGATCAGACCTGGGGCATGGACATCATCGTGTGCACGACCGCGCGCACCGACGACGAAGCCCGGGCGCTGCTCAAGGCTTTCAATTTCCCCTTCCGGCAGTAACGGAAGAGAGAAGGACGAGACATGGCAAAGACCAGCTCCATCGAAAAGAACAACAAGCGCAAGCGCCTTGCCAAGCAGCTGGGTCCCAAGCGGGCCAAGCTCAAGGCAGTGGTGATGAACCAGAGCGTCTCGCTCGAGGAGCGCTTCGCGGCGCAGCTCAAGCTTGCCGCGCTGCCGCGTAACTCGGCCGAGAACCGCGTGCATAACCGCTGCGAGCTCACCGGTCGTCCGCGTGGCTACTATCGCAAGCTCAAGCTCAGCCGTATTGCCCTGCGTCAGCTCGGCAACCTCGGGCTGATCCCGGGCCTTGTGAAGTCGAGCTGGTAAGGAGACGAAGACAATGAGCCTTACTGATCCGATCGGCGATATGCTGACCCGCATCCGCAACGCGCAGATGCGCCGTCGCGATGTCGTCCAGACCCCGGCGTCCACCCTGCGTGGCCGTGTGCTCGACGTGCTGAAGTCGGAAGGCTTCATCCGCGGCTACTCGGAAAGCAAGATGGACAACGGCGTTGCCCAGTTCGACATCGAGCTGAAGTATTCCGACAACGCTCCGGTGATCCGCACCATCGAGCGCGTCTCGCGTCCTGGCCGTCGCGTCTATGCGTCGGTCAAGAACATCCCCTCGGTTGCCAATGGCCTCGGTGTGTCGATCCTGTCGACCCCCAAGGGCGTGATGGCCGATCATGAAGCTAAAGCCCAGAACCTGGGTGGCGAGGTACTCTGCCGCGTCTTCTAAGGCTCGTTGCCTTGAAGGCGTCGGTGTGACGATTACTCCGAAGGAAGTAGAAAAGAATGTCCCGTACAGGCAAAAAGCCGATTGCTCCGGTCAGTGGCGTCACCGTCACGATCAGCGATCGCCAGGTCACCGCAAAGGGGCCGAAGGGCGAGCAGTCGCTGACGCTCATGGATATCGTGAACGCCAAGCAGACCGATGACGGCATCGTCATCGAGCCCGCTAACGAGAGCAAGGAAGCTCGGGCTGCCTGGGGGACCACCCGCGCGCTGATCAACAACATGGTGATCGGCGTCAGCGCTGGCTTCGAGAAGAAGCTGCAGATCCAGGGCGTTGGTTATCGCGCCGCCATGCAGGGCAAGGATCTGAAGCTGTCGCTCGGCTTCAGCCACGAAGTGGTGTTCAACACTCCGGCTGGCATTACCCTCGCGGCGCCGACGCAGACCGAAGTGGTCGTGACCGGCTCGGACAAGCAACTGGTTGGCCAGGTGGCCGCCGACATTCGCGGTTGGCGTCCGCCGGAGCCCTACAAGGGCAAGGGTGTGCGTTATGTGGGCGAGTACATCGCCCGCAAAGAAGGCAAGAAGAAGTAAGGAGCGCACGAGATGCCCATCAGCCTCAAAGGTGCGGACCGCCGCAAGGCCCGAGTTCGCAAGGCGCTCAAGGCTAACGCCAATGGCCGCCCGCGTCTGTCCGTGCACCGTTCGGACAAGAATATTTACGCCCAGATCATCGACGACGCATCCGGCCGCACGCTTGCTGCCGCTTCGACCGTCGATAAGGACGTCAAGGCCAAGGTCAAGAACGGCTCGACAGCCGAGGCCGCAGCCACTGTCGGCAAGCTGATTGCCGAGCGTGGTCTCGCTGCCAAGGTGTCGACGGTCGTGTTCGATCGTGGTGCCTACCTCTACCATGGCCGCGTCAAGGCCCTTGGTGATGCGGCCCGCGAAGGCGGCCTGCAGTTCTGATCCGGCGACAAAGGAAAATTCGATGAGAGACGTTCAAGAGCGCGATAGCGAATTCGTCGACCGGCTGGTTCACATCAACCGCGTCGCCAAGGTTGTGAAGGGTGGCCGTCGTTTCGGCTTCGCCGCCCTGGTTGTGGTTGGTGATCAGAAAGGCCGCGTTGGCTTTGGTCACGGCAAGGCGCGTGAAGTGCCTGAGGCCATCCGCAAGGCGACCGAGCAGGCCAAGCGCCAGATGATCCGCGTTCCGCTGCGGGAAGCCCGTACGCTGCACCACGATGTGGTCGGCCACCACGGCGCCGGCAAGGTCATCCTGCGTGCCGCCGTTCCCGGCACCGGCATCATCGCCGGCGGCCCGATGCGCGCGGTGTTCGAGACCCTTGGGGTCAACGACATCGTGGCGAAGTCGCAGGGCACCGCCAATCCCTACAACATGGTGCGGGCCACCTTCGATGCGCTGAAGCGTGTTGATAGCCCGCGTTCGGTCGCCGCCCGTCGCGGCCTGAAGGTCTCGGACCTCCAGGCTCGCCGTGGCGAGACCGTCGAAGCCTGATTAGGGCTTGGGAGTTAGAACTATGGCCGACAAGACCGTCACCATCGAGCAGATCGCCAGCCCGACGCGCCGTCCGCAGGATCAGCGCGCCACCCTTATCGGTTTGGGGCTGAACAAGATCCGCAAGCAGTCGACCCTCAAGGACACCCCCGAGGTCCGCGGCATGATCCGTAAGATCCCGCACCTCGTGCGCGTCGTCGACGCCAAATAAGGGACGAGAACAATGACTCGTTTGAACGAACTCCGGGACAACCCGGGCGCCAATAAGAAGCGCGTGCGCGTCGGTCGTGGTATCGGCTCGGGCGTCGGCAAGACCGGTGGTCGCGGCGGTAAGGGCCAGACGGCTCGCTCCGGCGTCGCCATCAACGGCTTCGAAGGCGGCCAGATGCCGCTGCACATGCGTATGCCGAAGCGCGGCTTCAACGCTCTGAATCCCAAGAAGTGGAACCAGCTGCGTATCGACCGCATCCAGAACTACATCGACAGCGGCAAGCTGGACATCAAGGGCGTGGTCGATGCGGCCGCTCTCGTGAAGGCCGGCGTGATCCGTCGCGAGCTCGATGGCGTGCGGCTGATCGGCAGCTCCGGTTTCACTGCCAAGAAGGTGACCTTCAAGGTTGCTCACGCGACCAAGGGCGCGCTCGCTGCTATTGAAGCAGCCGGTGGCAAGGTCGATATGCCTCAGGCAGAAGTGAAGGCTGACGCCTAAGAGCGCCTGGCCCCATTCTAAAGGGAGCGACTATGGCGTCCGCAGCCGAACAGCTGGCCAAGAATCTGAACTTCGGGACCTTCGCGAAAGCGAAGGCCCTTCAGCAGCGCATCTGGTTCACACTGGGTGCGCTTCTCGTTTATCGGCTCGGGACTTACATTCCGGTGCCCGGTATCGACCCTGATGCCTATGCCGCGACCTTCCAGCAGGCGCAGCAGGGCATTTTCGGCATGTTCGACATGTTTGCCGGCGGTGCCGTGCAGCGCATGGCGATCTTCGCGCTGAACCTCATTCCCTACATCACCGCGTCCATCGTGGTGCAGGTCATCACCACGGCGTCGCCGCGCCTCGAAGCCCTCCGCAAGGAAGGTGAGAGCGGCCGTCGCAAGATCAACCAGTACACGCGCTATCTCGCCGTGCTGTTCTGCACCGTGCAGGCCTATGGCATCGCCATCGGTCTCGAGGGCAGCCAGGGCGTCGTGATCGATCCGGGTTGGTTCTTCCGTCTTTCGACCGTCATCACGCTGGTCGGCGGCACCATGTTCCTGATGTGGCTGGGTGAGCAGATCACCTCGCGCGGCATCGGCAACGGCATCTCGCTGATCATCTTCGCCGGTATCGTGGCGAACCTGCCGGCGACGGTGGTGCAGACGCTCGAACTGAGCCGTACCGGCGCTCTGCCGACCCCCTGGGTCGTCGGCCTCCTGGTCATCGCGGTCGTCGTCATCGGCGTGATCGTGTTCTTCGAACGCGCCCAGCGCCGGCTGCTGATCCAGTATCCGAAGCGCCAGGTCGGCAACAAGATGTTCCAGGGCGATACCTCGCACCTGCCGCTGAAGCTCAACACCGCGGGCGTTATCCCGGTGATCTTCGGCTCGTCCCTGCTGCTGCTGCCGGCCACCATTGCGTCGTTCGCGGCGCAGGGTGATGCACCGCAGTGGCTGTCGGTGACGGCGGCGCTGCTCGGTCGCGGTCAGCCCCTCTATCTGGTGCTGTTCGCAGTCCTGATCATCTTCTTCGCCTTCTTCTACACCTCGATCGTCTTCAACCCGACCGACACCGCGGACAACCTGAAGCGCTCCGGCGGCTTCATCCCCGGCATTCGTCCGGGCGAGCGGACGGCGACCTATATCGACTACGTGCTGACCCGCATCACGGTGATCGGTGCCCTCTATCTGACCGTCGTGGCGCTCATCCCCGAGATGATCCACAGCCAGCTCAATGTCAGCCAGTTCATCGGCGGTACCTCGCTGCTGATTATCGTGACGGTGACGCTGGATACGGTGACCCAGGTGCAGAGCCACCTGATCGCCCAGCAGTACGAAGGCCTGGTGAAGCGGTCGCGCCTTGGGGGCAAGCGTAAATGAGGCTGATCCTTCTGGGACCTCCGGGCGCCGGTAAGGGCACGCAGGCAAAGGTGCTGATCGATAGCTACGGGATCCCGCAGCTTTCGACCGGCGACATCCTGCGCTCGGCCATCGCCGCCAAGACCCCGATGGGTCTGGCCGCCAAGGAGATCATGGATCGCGGTGACCTCGTCTCGGACGAGATCGTCAACGGCATCGTCTCGGAGCGGCTCGACCAGGATGACTGCAAGGCCGGCTTCGTGCTCGACGGCTTCCCGCGGACCATCCCGCAGGCCGAGGCGCTCGACCAGATGCTGGGCGACAAGGGCATGCAGCTGGACGCGGTGATCGAGATCACCGCCGACGCCGATGTGCTCGTTGGGCGGATCGCCAAGCGAGCCAAGGAATCTGGTGTTGCTCGTGGCGACGACAACGAGGAGGTGCTTCGCAACCGCCTCAGCGTCTATCGCGAGCAGACCGCGCCGCTGGTCGAGTTCTACCGCGGCAAAGGCCTTCTGAAGTCGGTCGACGGCATGCAGCCGGTCGACGATGTCACGGCGGCCATCCGCCGGGCCGTGCATAACTAGTATACCTCGGGGCAGGGGCTCTGCAGTTGACTCTGCGGGACCTTGCCCTTATGAACCGCGCCAGTCTCATGGATTATCGGGCTGGATTCGGTTCCTCAAAGAGTGGGGAGCGGAATTCCGGTCCCTTGTCGTTATCAAACGGGCAGCCTGAGCTGCCGACTATAGGAGAGCGGACGTGGCCCGTATTGCTGGCGTCAATATTCCGACCAACAAGCGCGTGGTTATCGCGCTTCAGTACATCCATGGGATCGGCGCGAAGTTCGCCCAGGAGATCACCGAGAAGGTTGGTATCCCGGCCGAGCGTCGTGTGAACGACCTGACCGACGCTGAAGTGATCCAGATCCGTGAAGCGATCGATCGCGACTACGTCGTCGAGGGCGATCTGCGCCGTAACGTGGCGATGAACATCAAGCGGCTCATGGACCTCGGCAACTACCGTGGTCTGCGTCACCGCAAGGGCCTGCCGGTCCGTGGTCAGCGTACCCACACCAATGCCCGTACCCGCAAGGGTCCGGCCAAGCCGATCGCCGGCAAGAAGAAGTAATCCGGGTCGCGGAGCACCTCTCCGCCGTCCTGATGTAGCTGCTGGAACTACGGCAGCGTCGATATCGAACTGAGGAAACAAATTGGCAAAAGCTGAAGCCGCACGCGTTCGTCGTAAAGAGCGCAAGAATATCACCAATGGCGTTGCGCACGTGAATGCGTCGTTCAACAACACCATGGTCACCATCACCGATGTGCAGGGCAACACCATCTCCTGGTCGTCCTCGGGCGTGATGGGTTTCAAGGGTTCGCGCAAGTCGACCCCGTATGCCGCCCAGGTTGCGGCTGAAGACGCGGCCAAGAAGGCCCAGGAACACGGCATGAAGACCCTCGAGGTCGAAGTGCGCGGTCCTGGCTCGGGCCGTGAGTCGGCGCTTCGTGCGCTGCAGGCTGCTGGCTTCAACGTCACCAGCATTCGCGATGTCACCTCGATCCCGCACAACGGTTGCCGGCCGCGCAAGCGTCGCCGCGTCTAACCTCCGTTACGGTAGATCTCCCGGCGCGCCCCTCGCGCCGGGATAGGTACATTGCATAGCGGACAGGCGGTTAGGCGGACCGCCCATTTGAAAGGACACCACCGTGACCATCCAGCGGAACTGGCAGGAACTCATCAAGCCGACCAAACTGGACATCGTTTCGGGCAGCGATAGCGTGCGGACGGCCTCGGTCGTTGCGGAGCCGCTTGAGCGCGGCTACGGCCTGACGCTCGGCAACGCTCTGCGTCGCGTGCTGCTCTCATCGCTCCAGGGCGCGGCCGTTACCGCGATCCAGATTGACGGCATCCTGCACGAATTCTCGTCGCTTCCCGGCGTGCGTGAAGACATTACCGACCTCGTGCTCAACGTCAAGGAAATCGCCCTCAAGATGGGCGGCGAAGGTCCGAAGCGTCTGACCCTGACCAAGCAGGGCCCGGGTGCCGTCGTTGCCGGCGACATCAAGGTTACCGGCGATATCGAAGTGCTGAACCCCGACCTGGTGATCTGCCACCTCGACGACGGCGCCGAGATCAACATCGAGTTCACCGTCAACACCGGCAAGGGGTACGTCCCGGCCGACAAGAACCGTCCCGACGACGCTCCGATCGGCTACATCCCGGTCGACGCGCTGTTCTCCCCGGTTCGCCGTGTCTCCTACAAGGTGGATGCGACCCGTGCCGGCGAGAGCCTCGACAAGGACAAGCTGACCCTGACGGTCGAAACCAATGGCGCCATCTCGCCGGAAGACGCGGTGGCTTACGCCGCGCGTATCCTGCAGGACCAGCTGTCGGTGTTCGTCAACTTCGAAGAGCCGACCAAGGAAAAGACCCAGGACACCGTCCCGGAACTGGCCTTCAACCCGGCGCTGCTCAAGAAGGTCGACGAGCTCGAGCTCAGCGTCCGTTCGGCGAACTGCCTGAAGAACGACAACATCGTCTATATCGGCGATCTGATCCAGAAGACCGAAGCCGAGATGCTGCGCACGCCGAACTTCGGCCGCAAGTCGCTCAACGAAATCAAGGAAGTGCTGGCACAGATGGGCCTGCACCTCGGGATGGACGTGCCGAACTGGCCGCCTGAGAACATCGACGATCTGGCCAAGCGCTACGAAGACCATTATTAAGCAGGCCAACCGGAGCGTTTTCAGGAAAAGTTGCAGACTTTTCCATCTCGAAAGCGCGACAACCCAATACGTGGATCACTTCAGCGAAGTGATCCACAGCACTAACCGCCCGTCGTGAGACGCCCGGGCCTTAGGGAGTAACAAAATGCGCCACGGTAATTCGAACCGTAAGCTCAACCGGACCTCTGCACATCGCAAGGCCATGTTCGCCAACATGTCGGCTTCGCTGATCAAGCACGAGCAGATCGTGACCACCTTGCCCAAGGCCAAGGAACTGCGTCCGATCGTCGAGAAGCTGATCACGCTGGGCAAGCGCGGCGACCTGCATGCCCGCCGCCAGGCCATCGCCCAGATGCGCGATGAGACCCAGGTGCAGAAGCTCTTCGCCACTATCGGTCCGCGCTACAAGGATCGTAACGGCGGCTATATCCGCATCCTCAAGGCCGGCTTCCGCTATGGCGACAATGCCGCTCTGGCGGTCATCGAGCTGGTCGATCGCGACGTGGACGCCAAGGGCCTCGACTCGGGTCCGGTCGAGGCGCGCGAGACCGACGACGAAGCCGCCGCGGCGTAAGCCCGAGGTATTCGGTAGAGATCAAAGGCGGTCCGGTTCTCCGGGCCGCCTTTTCGTTTGACCACGGAACGTTATCCACGCCGTAATGGCGCAAGTACTCGATTGGGGAGAGTGGAATGTCGGATCAGGGCCTCATCCTCGTCACCGGCGCGACCGGTTTCGTCGGCAAATGGACGGTGCTGGAGCTGCTGAAGGCCGGCCACCGCGTGCGCGGCACGGTGCGCTCGCTGGGGCGCTCCGAAGAGGTCCGGGCGACACTGCTGGGCGAACTGGGGCAGGAGCCGCTTGACCGCCTGGAACTGGTGGAAGCGGATCTGCTCGACGACAAGGGGTGGGCCGAGGCGATGCAGGGCGTCGCCACCGTCATGCATATCGCCACTGCCATCCGCGCCGATGAACCGAAGGACCAGAGCCTCGTGATCCGCCCGGCGCTCGAGGGCACCCAGCGGGTGTTCCGCTTCGCCAGCGACGCCGGCATCAAGCGCATCATCATGACCTCGTCGATCGCCACGGTCGGCTACGGCCACGGCCAGACCAGCGGTCGTCGCGTCTACGACGAGACCTACTTCACCAATCTCGACAACATGCGCTGGACCTGGGCCTATTGCATCGGCAAGACCAAGGCGGAGCAGTTCGCCTGGGATTTCGTGAAGCAACACGGCATCAGCCTCACCACCGTCCATCCGGGTGCCATTATCGGGCCGGCGCTCGATAAGGATGCGAGCATCTCGCTGCAGATGGTGTCAGGCCTGCTCAATGGCTCGACACCGGCCATGCCCTCGAACGGCTTCTCGATCATCGATGTGCGCGACGTGGCGGCGCTGCATCTCGCCGCCCTCGACAAGCCCGAGACTGCCGGCCAGCGCTATCTCGCCACGGCCGAGTATGTGCCATTCCCCGAGGTCGGCAATATCCTGCGCGCCGCCCACCCGGCATGGAACGTCACCAGCAAGACCGTGCCGGACTGGATCATCAAGCTGATCGCCTCGTTCGGTGGGCCGGCGCGCCAGATCATCAACGACATCGGCAATGAGAAGGTGTTCGACGGCTCGAAAGGTGAGAAGCTGCTCGGCCGCAAGTTCATTTCCGCCAAGGATTCGATCCTCGCCACCGCAGACAGCGTCATCCGCCTCGGACTGGTGAAACAGAAGACCTCCTGACGTGCCCACCACAGAGCTGATCGACGATCTCCGCGCCGCCGTCGGGCGCCGCTACCTCATCACCGGCGATCGGCAGACCGAGCGCTATCGCCGCGGCTTCCGCTCGGGCGAGGGGGATGCCATCGCCGTGGCCAAGCCCGGCACACTGCTGGAGCTGTGGCGGGTGCTCGAGGCGACGGTCCGACACGACGCCATCGTCATCATGCAGGCCGCCAATACCGGCCTCACCGAGGGTTCGACGCCCAGCGGCCACTATGATCGTCCGGTGGTCGTGGTGAACACGCTGCGGCTTGCCGATATCCAGCTGCTCGACGGCGGCAAGCAGATCGTCAGCTTCCCCGGCAGCACGCTCGACAAGCTCGAGAAGCTGCTGAAGCCGATCGGCCGGCTGCCGCACTCGGTGATCGGCTCGTCCTGTCTCGGCGCCTCGATCGTTGGTGGCGTCTGCAATAACTCCGGCGGCTCGCTGGTGCATCGCGGTCCCGCCTACACCGAGCTGTCGCTGTTCGCCCAGCTTGGCGCCGACGGTCGGTTGGAACTGGTCAATCACCTCGGCATCGAGCTCGGCAATAGTCCCGAGGAGATCCTCGGTCGCCTGCAGTCGGGCGGCTACTCGGCCGAGGACGTGCAGCACAATGTCGGCCTCGCCTCGGACCGGGAGTATGCCGAGCGGGTGCGCCAGATCGATGAGCCGACCGCCGCGCGCTTCAACGCCGACCCGCGACGCCTGCACGAGGCCTCTGGCAGCGCCGGCAAGCTCGCCGTGTTCGCCGTCCGGCTCGATACGTTCGAGAAGCAGGGCGCCGAGCAGGTGTTCTACATCGGCACCAACGATGTCGCAGTGCTGACCCGGCTCCGCCGCGAACTGCTCAGCTTGAACGCGTTACCGGTGGCCGGTGAATACATGCATCGCGACATGTTCGATGTCGCCCGTAGCCACGGCAAGGATACCTTCCTCGTCATCCAGCGCTTCGGCACCGAGGTAATGCCGACCTTCTTCAACCTGAAGGGCAGGGTGGACGCCACCCTCAACAAGCTGCCGCTGCTGCCCAAGCAGCTCTCCGACCGCATCCTGCAAGGACTGAGCCACCTGTTCCCCGAGCACCTGCCGCAGCGCCTGCTCGCGTATCGCGATCGCTACGAGCACCACCTGATGCTGCGCATGTCGGGCGACGGCATCGTCGAAGCCGAGGCGCTGCTGGACCGGGTGTTCGCCGACGGGGCCAATGGCGGGTATTTCAGGTGCACGCCCAAGGAGGGATCCCAGGCTTTCCTCCATCGCTTCGCCGCAGCGGGCGCCGCCATCCGTTATGCGCTGATGCATGAGAAGACCTCGGGCGGCCTGCTGGCGCTCGATATCGCGCTCCGCCGCAACGATCACGACTGGTACGAGCAACTGCCTGCGGCGATCGACAGCCAGCTCAAACTGAAGCTCTACTATGGTCACTTCCTCTGCCACGTCTTCCACCAGGATTACGTGCTGGCGAAGGGCGCCGATCCGCACCAGGTGAAGGATGCCATGCTGGCCGTGCTCGACCAGCGCGGGGCGCAATATCCGGCCGAGCACAATGTCGGCCACGTCTACGCGTCAAAACCAGAGCAGCAGGCCTTCTTCCGGGCGCTCGACCCGACCAACAGCTTCAACCCCGGTATCGGCGACGACTCCAAGCACCGGCACTATGCCGACGACGATCTCCACCATGACCACGCCCACTGAGGGTAGGCGGGCGATCATCGGCCACCCCCGGCTAGCCCGGATAGCCCAACTCCAGGACCGCCGGGCTGCAGGTCGTCCGGGCCGATGCGGGTTCCAGCGGCCCAGGCGATGGGCGCGCCGAATACCACACCCTCAGAAATCGCCGGTGATGCCGGCCTTTGCGCCGACGGAGTTCTGACCGCTACCGTCGACGTTGAACCGGATGCCGCCTTCGATCCGCCAGGCCTCCTGCGTTTGTAGCGACAGGCCCGCCGAGACCGAGCCGAAGGCGCCGGAACCGTCCAGGCCGGAGAAGCCGCCGGTCACTCCGACCTTCGAGGTAAGCACCATGTCGCCCCCCAGCGCGAACGACCGGGCGATTTCCGCCCCGAGGCTGACCCGGAACTGTTCCTCGTTGAAGCCCTCGAGGTAGATCATGTCGCCGTCGGCATTCTTCACGGCGTAGTCGTCGACCGTTTCCGAGAAGTAGACGGCCCTGAACTTCGGGATGAGCACGGTATCCTCATCGAGTTGCAGCTGTCCGGTGAGCGAGGTGTCGAACATCCAGCGCTGCGTCTCGAAGTTGCCATCCCAGAAGGTCGTGCCGATTTCATTGAACGAGCCGCCATAGAGCAGGCTCGCATCCCAGAACAGACCCTTGGCGATCTCGAACGAGGCATAGGGGCCGGCCAGCCAGCCATTGCCGCTCAGCTCCGCGTCCTCGTCGGTCGGGTCCGACATGTTGTCGTAGTGGAAGGAGAGACCGAGCAGTGCCTTCTCCGACAGGAGGTAGTCGGCGCCGAAGTTGATCATGGCGAAGCTGCCCCAGCGGCCATCGTTCTCTGCGCGGTTATGCAGCGCGAACGTGCCGTCGACCCAGATGTTGAAGGGCGCGGCATAGTCGCCGCCTTCATTGGCTCCAGCCAGCTGCGTCAGGCTGGTGGCGAAGCTACCGGTCAGGCCGGTTTCCGACGGTGCCATGTAGGCGCTGACCGGGTCGGTGGCGGTTTCCATCCGTCGCCGGTCTATCAGGCCGGGCACCTTGATCGTCGAGGAGATCAGGCTCTGGCGTGAGCCGATGAAGCCATGCACCAGGTCATCGATTTGCTCTGCCACCTCTTGAGCATCATAGGCAAGCGCGTAGGTCACGGTTCCGGTGTTGGAAACGCCGAGCGCACTGGTCAGCTTGAAGCCGACCTTCACGGAGCCGGAGTAAGCGGGGTTCGGGACGAACTTCAGATACCAGCTGAAAGGCATGGGATCGATCGCGGCGAATTCGCCGAGAATGATGCTCGCCGTGCCGGCGTTGGGTGGCTCCACGAAGGTCAGGTCCGCCGAAGTGAACGGGCCGCCGGTTGCGCCGGCTTCCAGGTTGACGTTGACGGGCGACGAGCCCGCCGGCACGTCGACGCTCTTGTCGGTGACGCTGACAGCACGTTCCTTCACCTCGAGCGTGTAGCTTGCCGTTCCGGTCGCGCCGTTGCCATCACGGACCTCGATGGTGAAACTGTAGCCCTTCACCTCGGCATCCGCGTCGAGCGGGCCGGTGAGTTCGCCACCCGGCAGGAGCGTCATGCCCCCGGGCAAAGCGCCGGAGACAACACTGTAGGTCGTCGTCCCTGTTCCGCCTGCAGCGGAAATCAGCTGGCTATAGTCCTCGCTGGGCATGGCGTCTGCCAATGCGCCGGCGGGGGGCGAGAAGGTAAAGGTCACAGCCTGCTGGACGGTGAGGCTATAGGCCGGGGAGGACGCGGGCTCATTGTTGGTATCGCCGGCATACTCGGCGGTGATCGAGTGCGAGCCGACTGTAAGGGCCGCCGTCGAATAGGTCGCCGTCGTGCCCGAGATCGTGTCGGTGCCGAGCGTGGTCGAGCCGTCCTTGAAGGTGACGGTGCCGCCCGGCGACGCGCCGCCATCAAGCGTCGCGGTGAAGGTCACCGACGTTCCGAGGATCGGTGCACTGTCGTCAGCAGAGACAGTGAGCGTCGGCGTGGCCAGGCCGACGGCGAAGCTCTGCTGGATCTGCGCCGCCGCGTTCCAGTTTGTGTCGCCAGCCTGGTTGCCGTTGATCACACAGGTGCCTGCGCCGGTAAAGGTGACCGTGCTCCCGGCAAGGTCGCAGCCCGTGCTGGAGGCGTCGAGTGAATAGGACACCGTAAGGAAGCCGCTGGAAACCGCGGTGATCGTGTAGGGCGTCCCAGCCGCCGTCGCGTCGGTCGGCGCGGTCGAGGTGAAGCTGATGGTCTGGTTACCCTTGGCAATGGTGACAGTGGTGACGGGAGTCGCCGCGGTGATTGGCGGCGCCTGGCCGTCGGTAACCTGCACGATGTAGCTGAACGTACCCGCGACGGTCGGTGTGCCCGAGACAGTGCCTGTCGCCGAGTCGAGGGTGGTGCCTGGCACGAATGCACCGGCCTGTAGCGCGTAGGTGAAGGGCGCAAGGCCGCCCGAGACTGTGTTCGTCTGGCTGTAGGGTTCGCCCACCTGGAGACCGGTCGCGGCATCCGCCGTCAGCGCCAGAGTGGCCGGCGTCACTGTGAAGCTCTGCACGACGTCGGTAGCGGCCTCCCAGTCGTCATCGCCCGCCTGACTGGCAGTGATCGAGCAGAGGCCGCGGTCGACCAGCGTCAGGGTCGTGCCTGAAACCGTGCAGATGGTCGGCGTGGTGGAAGCGAAGCTGACCGGCAGGTTGGAACTGGCGGTGGCCGAGAGCAACGGCGGAGACGACGAGAGCGAGATGTCTGACAGAGCGTCGAAACTGATCGTCTGCGTGCCCATGGCGACGGTGATGCTGTAGGTCCGAGTGCGGGAATAGGGCCCGCCGCTCCCCACCGTCGAGCTGTCGGTCGCGGTGACATTGAAGTTGAAGGTGCCCATTGCCGTGGGCGTGCCCGAAACGATGTCGCCGTTCAGAGAAAGCCCCGGTGGCAGAACGCCACTGGTTCGCCCAAAGGTGTAGTCCGCGGTGCCGCCGCTTGCCGAGAAGGCTTGCGAATAGCTGGTGCCGACAGCGCCATTTGGCAGCGCACCGGCGCCCGGCGATAGGTTGATGGTTGGTGCCGCGATGCTGAGCTCGAGTGGGTCGCTGGCTTGGGTGAAGGGCCCGGTGCCCGTCGAGGAGTCCGTCACATGGACGGTGAAGGTAAAACTGCCGCTCGCCATCGGGGTGCCGCTGATGCTGCAATCGCTGTTAAGCTGAGTGCCTGCCGGCAGCGCTCCGGAGGCCGGCGTGGTCGAGCAGCTATAGGGCGCCTTGCCGCCGCTGCTGCTGATCTGCACCCCAGAGAGCGTGGCGCCGCGCGTACCGTTGCCCGCCAGTGTCGACGAGAGCGTCGGATTGCTCACCGGCACCGTAACAGTCGCGGGAGCGGACGTTCCGCCCACATTGCTCGCGGTGAACGTGAAGCTGTCATTGCCGCGGAAACCGGTGGGCGCGCTGTAGGTCACGAGGCCGGCGGCATCGACCGAGACCGATCCACCTTGGGCCGTGGTCGCCGAGCCCACTGCATAGTTGGTCGGGCTGTTGGTTGCGCGGCCGGCGACGCTGAACGTTATCCCCACAACGTCATAGGCAACCGAAGAGGCGGTATGGGATGCCGTGACCGGCGGCGCGATATAGGTGAAGCTGGTCGATGCCGAGCCGCCCGCGGTGGTCACCACGACAGCAACCGAGCCGGCCGCATGCACAGGCGTTGTGAAGGCCACGGTGGTTGCGGTGATGCTGGTCGGCGTTACGGACACGCCGTCTACCGTCAACGTCGCGCTGGTCAGGTTGGTGCCGGTCAGCGTCACCGCGGTGCCTCCCGCCGTGGGGCCTCTGTCGGGCGAAGCTGTGTCGATCGTCGGCGCCGCGATGTAGGTGAACTGGTTGGCGCCCGCCGCTGCGCTGGTGCCGCTTGCAGTGGTGACGCGGACATTGACCGTGCCCAAACCGGCGGGGGAGGTCGCGGTGATCCGCGTCGCGCTGTCGACGTTGAAGCCAGCCGCCGGGGTCCCGCCGAATGAGACCGCCGTCGCGCCTGTGAAGGCGGTACCCGTAAGGGTGAGCGTGCTACCTCCGGCAACCGGGCCGGAGTCCGGCGAGACCGCCGTGACTGCCGGCGCCGGGATATAGGTGTAGCGGTCGGACGCGGAAATGGCGCTGGTGCCGTCCGGGGTGACAACCGTGACGTCCACCATACCCGAGCCCGCCGGCGCCGTCGCCGTAATCTGCGTGTCGCTGTCGATGGTATACGTGGCGGTGCTCACGCCGAACTTGACCGCGCCGGTCGAATTCGCCGCCGAAAAGCCGGTCCCGGTGATGACCACGGGAGTGCCGCCGCTCGCCGGGCCGGAACTCGGCGAGACAGCCGTGACTGCCGGCGCCGCCGCCTGAGCGGCGATCGGTGCGAGAAGCGTCAGAACCGCCGACAGTGCGAGCACCGCGATGGGCGTCCTGCGCCGGACGGTGTTCGACGGCAAACCAGGAGCGGGGAGCTCCTCCGCTCGAGCGGCGAGGAGAGACTGTTTCGAGCGCGGCTCAGCGCGCCAGCCGATCTGGTTGACTGATGCGCGTGCCGGCGAGGGCAGGGACAAGGCGCCGAGGATCGCGACCAGTCGCCCGAGCCACTCCCTGGCGCCCGCATTTCTACGGCAAACCTGAAACAGCGCGCAGATCATCTGCGCGGCCTTGAGCCCCGTGACCATAGTCAGACTGTCGCCCCCGCAACAACCCGTGCTCAATCGGCAAAAACGCCGACCGCACGGTGCACCACCGTGTTTGCGACCCTGCCGATGCTTCGGGAATCAGCTCAGCCTGCAATGAAAATCAGATAAGAAACGCAACCGAGTGAACTAGTGATGTCACTCGCAAGAACAATAGCCGTAAGCGATACAGAAGGATAGTGCCTGGACGAGCGCTGCCGCGGAGAAATAGCTGTTTAGCCGCATCGAGCAGCAGCATCGACAAGACTAGCGACGCGACAGCCGAGCAAGGGAGGCGATCGCAAGGTGCCGCCTTAGCGCGCAAGGCCCCACTCGGTGTAGAGCCGTTTGAGCTGACGCATCGAGTCGATCTCGACCAGTGGCAGTCCGACAGCCCTCAGGCGGGTCCGATCGCGCTCGCGGCGGGTCGGCTGGACGACGAGAATCCAGCGAATCATCTCCCACTTGAGGCTGTCCCTGTTGCCGGCCAGCGCCCCGACGCGCTGCTTCTGGAACAAGGTGCGCCACAGGTAGCGGCGAAAGTTCGCCCAGTGGTTGTCGTAGAGCAGGATGAGCCCGGTGGCGCGGGCGAAGCGTTGTGGCATCAGGCTCGAATAATTGCCGTCCATCACCCAGCGCTCCCCGAGGATCGCCGCATCGTGCAGCGCGTGAAACTCCTCGTCAGGCCGCTGTACCCAGTTGGTGTTGGGCAAATGCCGGAACAGGTCGACATGGAACGGCTCGGCCCCGATCTTGTTCGCCAGCGCGACAGCGAGCGTCGACTTGCCGGAGTTCGACGGGCCGCAGATCATGATGCGTTCGCCAAGCGCCGAGAGTGGCAGCACGTCCATTTTCACCCCCCAATGTTCAGTAAGCCCCGCGTGGGGGACGCGGCTTATACTGCATCCCGCCCGGCGAGGCGAGACGTCAGATCGGTGATGCTGCGGATCGCCTGCCGTGCGTCTCGCGGCTATAGATCGCAGCATGAATGACGTTTCGCGCGCCGCCGACCGGAAGACCCTGAGTGCCCTCGCAGCCGCCTGGCTGCTTGGCCTCGTGGCCTTCGTGGTCATTTCGGCATGGCTCAGCATCACCGACGCGCAGCGGCAGCTCGACGCGCGCGGCGCTGAGCTGCAGCGCACCATCGGTCAGGCGACGGCGCAGCACGACGCGCACCTGACCAGCCTTGCGACCCTCGCGATCGCCAGCGACCCGCCACCGTTGGAGCTGTTCAGCCAGCTTGCCGACAGCATCATCCGGTTCTATCCACGCATCACCTCGATCGCGCTATTGGACAGCAGCCTCGTAGCGCTGGCGGTCAGTGGCGAACCGCCTGCTATGAGCCAGCTTCAGCAGTTCGAGCGCGCCGCGCCGTCGCTGCCACGCGGCACCTCCACGATGATTGCCGACCCTTCAGGTGCCGGCGGCTACCAGCTGCTGAAGCGCACCTCGGACGAGGCGGGGCGTTTCCTCATCGCGCTGAGCATCGATGCCTCCCGGCTGCTGGATGACCCGGATCTGCCGCCCGGGCTGTCACTGCAGCTCGCGAAGGGGGACATAGTCCTGGTCGATGATCGGTCGTCGGCCGCCGGCTTGGGCGAGGTGACGCTCGCCGGCTCGTGGCTGGTCCCCAGTGTGTCGCAGCCGCTCTCGCTTCGATTGCAGCAGCGGATCACCGTGGCAGAGGTGCTGGCGCTTGGCCCGCTGCTGGTGTTCGCCCTGAGCACGCTTGTGCTCGTTGCTGCCGCCTATCTGCTGCTGCAGCAGCGCCGGGCGACGGCAGAGGCGCGGGAGCGCCAGCAGGCGCAGGAGCACCAGTTGCGGCTCGAACATGCGGCCCGGGTCAATTCGATGGGCGAGCTGGCCTCGGGCATCGCCCACGAGCTGACCCAGCCGCTGACGGCACTGTTGAGCCAGAGCCAGGCCGGCCTGCGTCTGGCCGAGCACAGCCCTCCGGACAGCGCCGCCCTCGCTGGCGTGCTCGAGGCCAATGTGCGCCAGGCCCGCCGCGCTGCCGATATTCTCGGGCGGTTGCGCGCCTATGTCAGCAAGTCGCCCACGACGCCGCAGCCGAGCGACCTCAACCGCGTCGCCGCCGAAGTCGCCAGCCTGCTCGCCGCCGACCTCCGGGAGCGGGCCGTAACGCTCGAGGTCATCCCATCGAGCGAGCTGGCGATGGTCCTCGCCGACCCCATTGAGCTCGAGCAGGTGCTGCACAACCTCGTTCGCAACGCCGCAGACGCCATCGAGGCCTCCGGGCAGGGGAACCGGGTCGTGGTCACGGTCACGGCGGATGCCGAGCAGGTCCGAGTCCGGGTTAGTGACAACGGACCGGGGGTACCGGCCGACGTCCTGCCGCACCTGTTCGAGCCGTTCTACTCGACCAAGCCCACTGGCATGGGCCTTGGCCTGCCGCTCTGCGAAACGCTGGTCGAGCGCTTCGGCGGCAGCGTCGAGGCTGCCAACAATCCGGAGGGCGGCGCGAGCTTCACCGTGACGCTGCCGCGCCATCGCGGGGGCGCACCGAGATGATCAAGACCCCGATCTATCTCGTCGATGACGATGAGGCCGTGCGCGACGCGCTGTCGTTGCTGCTCGGGACCTACGGCTATGCCGTCAGCACCTACGCCGACCCAACGAGCTTCCTCGCCGCATCCGCAGCGCTGCAGCCGGGGTGCCTCTTGGTCGACCTCAGGATGCCGGCTGTCTCGGGTCTGCAACTGCAGGAGCGGCTCAGCGAGCGCGGCATCGACTGGCCATTCATCGTCATCACCGGACACGGCGACATCCACGCCTGCCGACGCGCCTTCAAAGCCGGCGCCGTCGACTTCCTGACCAAACCGATCGACGAACAGGTGCTGGTCGAAGCGGTGCAGGCAGCACTCGCGCGGCTGGATACGCAGCAGGAGGACGACGAGGCGCGGCAGCTGCTGGCAACGCTCACCGACCGCGAGCGCGAGGTGCTCGACATGGTGAGCCGCGGCTGGGCGACGAAAGAAATCGCCGAGACGCTGGCCATCTCGCCGCGCACCATCGATACCCACCGCGCCCACATCGCTGAAAAGCTCGGCACCAGTTCGGTCGCCGAGTTCGTCCGCATCGTTGCGGCGGCCGCCCGTCGGTAGCGCTACCGACCTGCCTCGGGCGGCTCACCGATAGTGATCGAGGCCGGGAGCGGTCAGATTTCCGGGGTCAACGGCGCCATGCGCCACCCACCTTCCGGAGTATCCCATGCCCAAGCTCTCCCTCGCCCTCGCCGCCGTCCTCGCGCTCACCGGCGTCGCCAATGCCGCGACCCTCAGCGAAAAGAACATGCCGCTCGATGTTGCGACCAGGCTCGCTCAGTCGGCGGTCGAGGCCTGCGCCGCCGACAAGTACAACGTCTCGGTCGCCGTGGTTGATCGCGCCGGCAACCTCCGCGCGCTGCTCCGCGCCGACGCCGCCGGTCCGCACACCCTCGATTCCGCTACCCGCAAGGCCTACACCTCGGCCTCGACCCGTACCCCGACGGCCGTGATGGTCGAGAACATCGCCAAGAACCCATCGGCGGCCGAGCTGACCACGCTCGAGGGCTTCCTGGTGCTCGCCGGCGGCGTGCCGGTGAAGTCGGGCGACGAGACCATCGGCGCTATCGGCGTGGGCGGTGCACCCTCGGGCGCCATCGATGAGGCCTGCGCCGTCGCGGCCATCGACGCCAATGCCGAACTGCTGAAGTAAGCGACTTTCCTCCGCGGCTTGGCTGCGGCTACAATGTGGGAAGGGCGGTGCACATGCACCGCCTTTCGTTCATTGGAGGAGAGCGTCATGGCCAAGGTCGTCATCATCGGAGGCAGCGGCCATGTCGGCACTTACCTCGTGCCTCGCTTGGTCGAAGCCGGTCATCACGTCATCAACGTCACGCGCGGCCACCGCAAGCCGTACACGCCCAATGCTGCGTGGGGCAGGGTGGAGACGGTCCTCATCGATCGCGAGGCCGCCGAGCACGAAGGCAGTTTCGGCACTGCGATTGCGGCGCTTGAGGCCGACATCGTCATCGACATGATCTGCTTCGTGCTGCCGCGCGCCCAGCAACTGGTCGAGGCGCTGCGCGGCAAGGTGCAGCATTTCATCCACTGCGGTACCATCTGGATCTATGGCCACAACACTGCCGTGCCCGCCACCGAAGACCAGCCGCGCAACCCCTTCGGCGAGTACGGCACGCAGAAGGCGGCGATCGAAAGCTACCTGCTCGACGAGGCGCGCCGCCACGGCTTTCCCGCCACCGTCTTCCGTCCCGGCCATATTGTCGGTCCCGGCTGGGCGCCGCTGAACCCGGCCGGCCACTTCAACGCCGAGGTGTTCTCGCAGATCGCCCGCGGCGAGGAACTGGTCCTGCCGAACTTCGGGCTCGAGACCGTGCATCACGTCCACGCCGACGACCTGGCGCGGCTGATCATGGCGATCATCGCCAACCGCTCCACGGCCATCGGCGAGGCCTTCAACGCCGTTTCGCCGCAGGCGATCAACCTGCGCGGCTACGCCGAAGCAATGTACCGCTGGTTCGGCCATGAACCGAAGCTCAGCTACCTGCCGTTCGAGCAGTGGAAGGCTGGGCAGGACCCCGACGACGCCAACGCCACCTGGGAGCATATCGTCCGCAGCCCCAGTCATTCGATGGAGAAGGCAAAGCGCCTGCTCGGCTTCGCCCCACACCATTCCTCGCTGGAAGCGGTGCAGGAGGCGGTCAGCTGGCTCGTCGCCAACGGCAAGGTCCAAGGTCCGCAAGACTAGTGAAATCGGCTCATGGCACACCATCGCTCACCACGAGGTAAGCCAATGACCCACAGCTACGAAGACCGCATCAACCGCGTCACCGCCTATATCTACGAGCATCTCGACGAGCCGCTCGACCTCGAGCGTCTTGCCGATGTCGCGGCGATGTCGCCCTGGCACTGGCATCGCGTTTATTCGGCGATGCGCGGCGAGACCGCGGCAGCAGCGGTCCGCCGCCTCCGCCTGATGCGGGCCGCCAATGAGCTGGCCAATTCCGACGCGTCGGTTGAGGCCATCGCCAGGCGTTCCGGCTACGACAACCTGCAGTCCTTCACCCGCATCTTCGCCGAGGCCTACGGCATGCCGCCGGCCCGCTATCGCCGCGAGGGCAGCCACACCGCATTCAACCCGGCGCAGAACGGCGCCCCGACCCCACACTACGCCGTCGAGATCCGCCACCTGCCGGCGATAACCATCGCCACCGAGCCGCATCTCGGCGACTACATGAATATCGGCATGGCGTTCGATGTGCTGTTCGGTCGCCTGGGCGCCGCCGGCCTGATCGACCAGAGCACCCGCATGTTCGGCGTCTATGGCGATGATCCGAGCGCCGTGCCGGTAGACGAGCTCCGCTCGTCGGCGGCTGCGACGCTCAGCTCTCCGCCGGCGGGTCTGCCGGTCACCACGACGCGCGCCGGCGACTATGCCGTGCTCCGCCACCAGGGGCCCTATGCCGATATGCGCGCCGAGTACAATTGGCTGTTCGGCACCTGGCTGCCGCAGTCCGGCCGCGACATTGCCGACGCGCCGGTCCTGGAGGAATATCTCAACAGCCCGCGCGACACCGCGCCGTCCGAGCTGCTGACCATCCTCTACCTGCCGCTGGTGTGAAAGATGGGAAAGACCTGGACCGAAAAGCTCAACGCTCTAGCCGAGCCGGTGGTGAAGCCGGCCCCGATCAGCATCGCCGGCATGTGCGCCGGCCAGATCATGCTGGTGCCCACGGCGCGGATGATCGCCGACTTCATGTCGGCCATCCCGCCGGGCCACAGCGTCGACACCAAAGCGATGCGCCGCGAGCTGGCGGAGCGCCACCATGCCGAGGTGACCTGTCCGATCTACACCGGCTACCACCTCCGCACCGTCGCCGAAGCCGCCCTCGAGGCCTACGCAGCCGGCGTGCCGGTCGAGGCGATCACCCCGTTCTGGCGCGTTCTCGATGCAGCGAGCCCGACTACCGGCCGCCTGCCGAACGGGCCAGCCTTCGTCGCCACCCGTCGGGCGGCCGAGCGCTGAGGGTAGGGGACGCGAAATTTTCTCCCGGTCCCCCTTCACTGTGTCATTGCCCTTCTCTAACAAGGGCCGAGCAATCGATTGCACGGACAAGGGGTCACGCACATGTCTACCATCATCGACATCACCGGCCGGCAGGTCTTCGACAGCCGCGGCAATCCGACCGTCGAGGTGGATGTGGTGCTCGATGACGGCAGTTTTGGCCGGGCCATGGTGCCCTCGGGCGCCTCGACCGGCGCGCATGAGGCGGTGGAGCTTCGTGACGGTGGCAAGCCGTTCCTCGGCAAGGGCGTCACCAAGGCGGTCGATTTCGTCAATACCGAGATCTTCGCCGAGATCCAGGGCCTCGACGCGCTCGACCAGATCGGGGTCGATCGGGCCCTGATCGAACTCGATGGCACCCCGAACAAGTCGCGGCTCGGCGCCAACGCCATCCTCGGCGTCTCGCTCGCCGTGGCCAAGGCGGCGGCCGAATCGAGCGAACTGCCGCTCTACCGCTATATCGGCGGCCCCAATGCCCATGTCCTGCCGGTGCCGATGATGAACATCATCAATGGCGGCGCCCATGCCGACAACCCGATCGACATGCAGGAATTCATGATCCTGCCGGTCGGCGCCGAGAGCATCGCCCATGCGGTGCAGATCGGCTCGGAGATCTTCCACACCCTGAAAAAGGGTCTCGCGGCCGACGGCCACAACACCAATGTCGGCGACGAAGGCGGTTTCGCGCCCAACCTCAAGTCCGCCGAAGCGGCGCTCGAGTACATCGTCAAGTCGATCGAAAAGGCCGGCTACACCGCCGGCAAGGACGTCTATCTCGGCCTCGACTGCGCCTCGACCGAGTACTTCAAAGCCGGCAAGTACGCCATGGAAGGCGAAGGCAAGACGCTGTCGTCGGAAGACAACGCCAAATTCCTCGCCGGCCTCGTCGACAAGTTTCCGATCATTTCCATCGAAGACGGCATGGCCGAGGACGACTGGGAGGGCTGGAAGACGCTCACTGACCTGCTCGGCAAGAAGGTGCAACTGGTGGGCGACGACCTGTTCGTCACCAACACCGAGCGCCTGCGCTCCGGCATCAAGATGGGTGTCGCCAACTCGATCCTCGTCAAGGTGAACCAGATCGGCTCGCTCTCCGAGACGCTCGACGCCGTCGATACCGCCCATCGCGCCGCCTACACCTCGGTAATGTCGCACCGCTCGGGCGAAACCGAGGATTCGACGATCTCGGATCTCGCGGTCGCCTGCAACTGCGGGCAGATCAAGACCGGCTCGCTCAGCCGCTCCGACCGGCTGGCCAAGTACAACCAGCTGATCCGCATCGAAGAGCAGCTCGGCACCTCGGCCAAGTATGCCGGCCGCAGCATTTTGAAGGCGTGACCTGGAGCGAGATCAGGAAAAGTTGCAGACTTTTCCGGTTCGATCTCGCGACAAACAAGCACTTGGAGCAGGATTGCGATTCAACGAAACGCAATCCCGCTCCAAAACCCTGACACGCGGCGGTAGCTGAATCGGCTACCGTCGCCTGATGACCGACCACCTCCGATATGCGGGCTTGCCCGCCGCCACCCAGGCCGAAGCTCTGCGCGACATCATCCGCGCCACGCCGCTGCTGGTCGATGTGCTCGAGCGGCTGCCGGCGTTGCACCTGCCCGACAGCTGGCTGGTCTCCGGCGCCATCTACAACACGGTCTGGAACCACCTGACCGGGCGGCCGCCGTTGACCGGTATCAACGACATCGACCTGTTCTATTTCGACGCCTCGGACCTGAGCTACGAGGCCGAGGACCGCGCCATCAAGCGCGCCGACCAGGCCTTCGCCGGCCTGCCGCTGCCGGTGCAACTGCGCAACCAGGCGCGGGTGCACCTGTGGTACCCCGAGCGCTTCGGCGAGCCCTATCCGGCGCTGAGCTCGTCGCGCGATTCCATCGACCGCTTCGCCTCGCTCACCCATGCCGTCGGCGCGCGGCTCGATGGCAGAGGGGAGATCGAGCTTTACGTCCCCTTCGGCCTCGACGACCTGTTCAGCTTCCGTCTCGTGCCGAACCGGCGGATGAACAACCGCGCCACGCACGAGAAGAAGGCGGAGCGGGCAAGGTCGGTGTGGCCGGAGATTGTTGTGGAGGCTTGGTAGGCCTTCCACTGGCATTGAAAGCGTCGCTTTGGACTGAGGCTATCCAGGGCCATCGTGGCTCGGCGCACCCCCTCCCAACCTCCCCCGTCCAGGGGGAGGTGCCGATCGAGCTTGGGGCACGATCGAGTTACACCCACCAGCCGGCACCCTCCCCTTGACGGGGAGGGTTGGGGAGGGGTGTGCCACGCGCTCGAAGCCTCGATTAGCCGGCCCCCCCTTCACCTAAAGCCCGCCTCCCGCAACCACCCGTTAAGCCGCGGTGAACTATAAAGGCCCTGCAAGAGAACCAGGCGAAGCTCGTCCATGCCCACCCGTTTGAAACGTCCAGCCTTCTGGCGCCATGTCGTCCTCGGTCTGGGACTCATCGCCTTCCAGGGCTATCTCGGCTACAGTGTCGTTACCGGGCAGTTCGGCATCGAGAGCCAGGATGTGCTCGAGGCCGAGATCGATGAGCTCGGCGCCAAGTCCGGAGCGCTGCAAGCCGAGATCGACTCGTTCCGCCACCGGATCGAGCTGTTCCAGACCACGCGGATGGATCCGGACCTGGTCTCGGAGCGGGCCCGGGCGCTACTCTCGATGGCGCAGGCCGATGACATCGTGGTGATGGTCAATCCGGCCAACGGTAAACCACTTTCCAGTTCAGACACTGCATCAACCACAGATCAGTTAAGCGGAATTATCGAAGACGGTATAGACTGATAGCTCCGTTTCTTCACACGCCGCGCGGATTCGCCTCCGTCACATTATTGCGCTAAGCTCCGCCGGTTCGCGGCTCCTGTGCCGTGCGACATCGATGCGGCTTATCCATATTCCGGAGCTCTCGCCCATGGCGCGTAAAGCGGTGGCCAAAACGGCCAAGTCCAATGTCCCCGAACTCAGCAAGGAACAGGAACTCGCCGCGTACCGCGAAATGCTGCTGATCCGCCGCTTCGAGGAGAAGGCGGGCCAGATGTACGGCATGGGCCTGATCGGCGGCTTCTGCCACCTCTATATCGGCCAGGAAGCCGTGGTCACCGGCGTCACCATGGCGTCGAAGAAGGGCGAGGACGCCCAGATCACCGGCTACCGCGACCATGGCCACATGCTGGTCATGGGCCTCGACCCCAAGGGCGTGATGGCCGAGCTGACCGGCCGCCAGGGCGGCCTGTCGAAGGGCAAGGGCGGCTCGATGCACATGTTCTCCAACGAGCATCGCTTCTATGGTGGCAACGGTATCGTCGGCGCCCAGGTGTCGCTCGGCACCGGCCTTGCCTTCGCCAGCAAGTACCGCGGCGACAACACTGTTTCGATTTCCTATTTCGGCGACGGCGCGGCCAACCAGGGCCAGGTCTATGAGAGCTTCAATATGGCCAAGCTCTGGAACCTGCCGGCCGTCTATATCGTCGAGAACAACCGCTACGGCATGGGTACCTCGGTCGAGCGTGCCTCCGGCCAACCGGATTTTTCGAAGCGCGGCATCTCCTTTGGCATCGACGGTGAGCAGGTCGACGGCATGGATGTCCGCATGACCTATGACGCCGCCAAGCGCGCCATCGAGCATGCACGGTCGGGCAAGGGCCCCTACATCCTCGAGATGCTGACGTACCGCTATCGCGGACACTCCATGTCCGACCCGGCGAAATACCGCAGCAAGGACGAAGTCTCGACCATGCGGGCCGAGCACGATCCGATCGAGCAGGTAAAGCAGCGCATCCTCGAGAAGCGCTACGGCACCGAGGAAAGCCTCAAGGAGCTCGAGACCGAGATTCGCGCCATCGTCACCGAGGCGGCCGACTTTGCCACTTCCGATCCGGAGCCGGCGGCGTCGGAGCTCTGGACCGACATCTACGCGGCATGAGGCGGATCCGGTGGCCGGCGCGCTCATCGCTATCGTTGCCGTCGCCACAGTCGGCGCCTGGCTGGTGGCGTTGATAGCGGTGCTGCAGATCGTTGCGCTGACGCCCGCCGGGCAACGGTGGAAGAGCTGGTTTGCCCTGGGCGGCTGGCGCTTCGGCGAAATTCGCGCCGCTGCCGGAGCCGCGGTCGAGCCGCATATCCGGCGCTACCGGATGGCGTTTCTGGTCTTCATGCTGGCGGTGATCGCCGGCGCGGCTGCCGGTATCCTGCTCGGTGCCGAGCAGCAGAACAATACCCATGAGGACCAAGCCGTCCTCGCCAATCCATCCTCCAGTCTGGAGAGCTGAATGCCCACGATCCTGATGCCCGCCCTCTCGCCGACCATGGAAGAGGGGAAACTCTCGAAATGGCTGGTCAAGGAAGGCGATACGGTAAAGCCCGGCGACGTATTGGCCGAAATCGAGACCGACAAGGCGACGATGGAAGTCGAAAGCGTCGATAGCGGCGTGGTGAACAAGCTTATCGTCCCCGAGGGCACCGAGGGCGTGAAGGTGAACGCCCCGATCGCCATCGTTCTGGGTGAGGGCGAGGAGCCGGGCGACGTCAGCGCCCAGCCGGCCCAGCGTACACCCGAGACGGTTTCCGCTGCTGCGGTCGCGGAAGCTGTGGCGTCGCCGACGCCAACGGCGCCAGCGGGCGTCGCCCCGGTGTCGATCCTCGAAGCCGCATCCGATCCCGATCTGCCTGCCGGCGTCGAAATGGTCGAAATGACCGTCCGCCAGGCGCTGAACGAGGCGATGGCCGAAGAGATGCGCCGCGACAAGGATATCTTCCTGATGGGCGAGGAAGTGGCCGAGTATCAGGGCGCCTATAAGATCAGCCAGAACCTGCTGCAGGAATTCGGCCCAGAGCGCGTTGTCGATACCCCGATCACCGAGCACGGCTTTGCCGGCCTCGCCGTCGGCGCGGCCTTTGCCGGCCTCCGCCCGATCGTCGAGTTCATGACCTGGAACTTCGCCATGCAGGCGATCGACCAGATCATCAACTCCGCCGCCAAGCAGCTCTACATGTCCGGCGGTCAGGTCACCGCGCCGATCGTGTTCCGCGGTCCTAACGGTGCCGCCGCCCGCGTCGGCGCGCAGCACAGCCAGGACTATTCGGCCTGGTACAGCCACGTGCCCGGGCTCTACGTCGTCGCGCCCTATAGCGCCGCCGACGCCAAGGGCCTGCTCAAGGCGGCGATCCGTTCCAACAACCCGATCGTCTTCCTCGAGAACGAAATCCTCTACGGCTCGACCGGCCTCGTGCCCAAGGTCGACGACTACGTGCTGCCGATCGGCAAGGCGCGTATCGCCCGGCAGGGCAAGGACGTCACCATCGTCTCGTTCTCGATGGGGATGCGCTACGCCACCCAGGCAACCGAGAAGCTGGTTGCGGCCGGTGTCGATGTCGAGCTGATCGACCTGCGCACGCTGCGTCCGATGGACACCAGGACGGTCGTCGAGTCGGTCAAAAAGACCGGCCGCCTCGTCACTGTCGAGGAAGGCTGGCCGCAGGGCGGCATCGGCGCCGAACTCTCGGCCGTCGTCACCGCCGAGGCCTTCGACTATCTCGATGCGCCGCCGACCCGGGTCACCGGCAAGGATGTCCCGATGCCTTACGCCGCGAACCTCGAGAAGCTGGCTTTGCCGAATGTCGATGAGGTCATCGCGGCGGTGAACGCCGTGACCTATCGGAGCTGACGCTGATGGTGACCGAGCTCGATCGGAAGTTCCTCGATGCAGCCTATAAGGAGGCCCAGCTGGGCCTCTCGGAGGGCGGCATCCCGATTGGCTCGGTGCTGGTGCGCAACGGCGAGATCATCGGCCGTGGCCACAATCGGCGCGTGCAGAAGGGTGATCCGATCCTGCATGGCGAAATGGACGCGATCCAGAACGCCGGCCGGCAGCGCACCTACAAGGACGTGACCTGCTACACCACGCTCAGCCCCTGCATGATGTGCACCGGCACCATCATCCAGTTCGGCATTGCGCGCGTGGTGGTAGCAGAATCGAAGAATTTCAAAGGCTTCCAGGATGTCCTGTCACTGGCCGGCGTTGACGTGGTGGACTACCACGACGAACGCTGCGAGCACATGATGGCGGATTTCATCGAGAAGCATCCGCAACTCTGGAACGAAGATATCGGCGAGTAAGGCACCATGAGCATCAACATCACCATGCCCGCGCTCTCTCCCACCATGGAAGAGGGCAAGCTCGCCAAGTGGCACGTCAAGGAGGGCGATAGCGTCTCCTCCGGCGACGTGATCGCCGAGATCGAGACCGACAAGGCGACGATGGAAGTCGAGGCCGTCGATGAGGGCAAGATCGGCAAGATCGTCGTCCCCGAGGGCACCGAGAACGTCAAGGTCAACGCAGTGATCGCGGTGATCCTCACCGAAGGCGAAACTGCCGCCGACGTGAAGACCCCAGCGCCAGCCGCTGCCGCTCCTGCCGCCAAAGCCCCGGAACCGGCGAAGGCCGAGGCTCCGGCCGCCGCGCCCGCTCCTGCTGCTACCCCGGCCCCCGCGCCGGCGAAGCCTGCCGCTGCTCCCGCCGCGAACGGCGCCCGTGTCTTTGCTTCGCCGCTGGCCAAGCGCCTCGCCAAGGACGCCGGCATCGAGCTCAGCGCCATCGCAGGCTCGGGCCCGCATGGCCGCGTGGTGCGTTCCGACGTCGAAGCCGCCAAGTCCGGCAAGGCGCCATTGAAGGCTGCTGCGGCGCCTGCAGCCGCGGCTGCATCGGGTGGCGCTGCGCTTGCCGGTGGCATGAGCAAGGCACAGGTCATGGCCCTCTATCCCGAGGGCAGCTACGACATCGTCCCCAATGACGGGATGCGCAAGGTCGTGGCGGCGCGCCTCACCGAGGCCAAGCAGACCATTCCGCATTTCTACCTGTCGCTCGACTGCAAGATCGACGCTCTGCTCGAAGCGCGCGAACAGATCAATGCCGCCGCGCCTCTCAAGGACGGCAAGCCCACCTATAAGCTCTCAGTCAACGACTTCGTCATGAAGGCCTGGGCCGCAGCGCTGATGAAGGTGCCGACCGCCAACGCCACCTGGGCGGGGGACTCGATCCTCTACCACAAGCACGCCGACGTGGCGGTTGCGGTGGCCGTGCCGGGCGGGCTGTTCACCCCGGTGGTCAAGGCCTGCGATACCAAGTCGCTGCGCCAGATCTCCGATGAAGTGAAGGATCTCGCCGGCCGCGCCCGTTCCAAAAAGCTGATGCCGCAGGAATACCAGGGCGGCACCTCCTCGGTCAGCAACCTCGGCATGTATGGCATCAAGAACTTCCAGGCCGTCATCAACCCGCCGCACGGCACCATCCTTGCGGTCGGTGTCGGCGAGGAGCGGGTCTACGCCGAGAAGGGTCAGGTGAAGGTCGCCAACTTCATGACCGTCACCTTGAGCTGCGATCACCGCGCGGTCGACGGCGCGCTCGGCGCCGAAGTGCTGGCGGCATTCAAGGGCCTGATCGAAAACCCCGTGATGATGCTGGCTTGAGGGCAGGGGCTTCGCGATGAAGACCATCCTCGCTTTCGGCGACAGCCTCACCTTCGGCGCCAACCCGATCCCCGGTGGCCCGCGCCATCCTTACGAGGACCGCTGGCCGACGGCGCTCGAGCGCGCCCTCGACGGCAAGGCCCGGGTTATCGCGGAAGGACTTGGTGGCCGCACTACCGTGCATGACGACGGCTGGGCCGCTGCCGATCGCAATGGTGCGCGGCTGCTGCCGACGCTGCTCGAGTCGCACTCGCCGCTCGACCTGGTGATCATCATGCTGGGTACCAATGACCTGAAGCCGTTCCATGGCCGTACGGCGCAGGAAGCGGCCAACGGCATGCGCCGGCTGGTGCAGATCACCCGCGGGCACTACCAGAAGCCCGGCGACATCGCGCCGAAGATTATCCTCGTGGCGCCGCCGCATATCAGCGACACCGATCATCCGGAGATGCTGCTGCATTTCGGCGACGCGGCGATCGACCAGTCCAAGCTCTTCGCGCAGTGGTACAAGCTGCGCGCCGACGAATACGGCACCGGGTTCTTCGACGCCGCGACCGTCGCCCAGCCGCACCCGGCTGATGGCGTACATCTCGATGCTGCCAACACCCGCGCCATCGGCGAGGGCCTCGCACCGCTGGTCAAACAGGTATTGGGCCTGTGACCGCCCCGATCGCCATTCGCCCGGCGACCAAGGCTGACGCGAGTGAGATCGCGCTCCTGGTCAACATCGCGACCCATGGCGGCATCGGCTTGGGCTGGGCGTACGATGCGCGCTCGAACGGCACTTATGACCCGATCGAAGTTGGTCGGCTGGATATGCTCGACGAGCGCGACGAACTGAACTGGCGCAATGCCACGATCGCCGAGAGCGATGGCGAAGTGGTCGGCATGCTGCTCGGCTACCCGGAGCCTGACGACATGGGCTCGTTTCCCGGCGACCTCGAGGACTTTCTGGTTCCGATCGTCGAGCTCGAGTGGCTGTCCGGCGGGCACTGGTTCATTTCGACGCTGGCGGTGCATGCGCCGTGGCGTGGGCATGGCGTTGGCAGCCTGCTGCTCGAGCTGGCCGAGACGAAGCGCGCCGAAGCCGGCAGCGCCGGCCTGGCGCTGATCACTGAAGACGTGAACGTACGGGCAAGAGAGCTCTACGAGCGCGAAGGTTTCAAGGTTTCCGCGTCGCGGCCGATGCGCAACTACCCAAACGGGCCGGCCCGTGGCAGCGACTGGCTATTGATGATGAAGGACCAACAACATGGCTGACTCATACGATCTCATCGTCATCGGCGCCGGTCCGGGCGGCTATATCGCCGCGATCCGCGCGGCGCAGCTGGGTTTGAAGACCGCCATCGTCGAGCGCGAGCACATGGCCGGCATCTGCTCCAACTGGGGCTGTATTCCGACCAAGGCGCTGCTGCGCTCCGCCGAGATCTACGGCCATATGGGCCACGCCAAGGACTATGGCCTCTCGGCCGGTGAGTTCGGCTTCGACATTGCCGCCATCGTCGATCGCTCGCGCAAGATCGCCGGGCAGATGAACAATGGCGTCCAGTTCCTGATGAAGAAGAACAAGGTCGACATCATCTGGGGCGAGGCGCAGCTGACGGCGCCAGGCGAGATCGTGGTCAAGAAGATGACCAAGAAGCCAGTCGAGCCGCAGTGGCCGCAGCCCAAGACCGTTCTGCCCGAAGGCACCTACAAGGCCAAGCACATCATCATCGCCACCGGGGCGCGGCCGCGCGTCTTGCCCGGCATCGAGCCCGATGGCGAAAAGATCTGGACCTATTTCGAGGCGATGAAGCCGGCGAAGTTCCCAAAGTCCCTGGTGATCATGGGGTCGGGCGCCATCGGCATGGAGTTCGCCTCGTTCTACCGCTCGCTCGGCGCCGAAGTGACGGTGGTCGAGCTGCTGCCGACCATCCTGCCTGTCGAGGATGCCGAGATCGCCGCGCATGTGAAGAAGCGCTTCGAAAAGCGCGGCATCAAGATCATCACCGACGCCAAGGTGTCGAAGGTCGATAAGACCAAGGACGGCATCACCGCCCATATCGAGCCCAAGACCGGCGACAAGCTGACGATTTCGGCCGATGCGCTGATCTCGGCCGTGGGTGTCCAGTGCAATACCGAGAATCTCGGGCTCGAAAAGCTCGGGGTGAAGATCGAGCGCGGCGCGATCGTCATCGACAATTACGGCCGCACCAATGTGCCGGGCGTCTGGGCCATCGGCGACGTCGCGGGCCCGCCGATGCTGGCTCACAAGGCCGAGCACGAGGCGGTGATCACCGTCGAGACCATTGCCGGCCTCAAGGGCGTGCATGGCCTCGACAAGCTGAAGGTCCCGGGCTGCACCTATTGCGAGCCGCAGGTGGCGAGCGTCGGGTTGACCGAAGCCAAGGCCAAGGAAGCTGGGCGCGAGATCAAGGTCGGCCGCTTCCCGTTCGTCGGCAATGGCAAGGCCATCGCCCTCGGCGAACCCGAGGGGCTGGTCAAGACCATCTTCGACGCCAAGACCGGCGAGCTGCTCGGCGCCCACATGGTGGGTGCGGAAGTGACCGAGCTGATCCAGGGTTTCGTCGTCGCCATGGGCCTCGAGACCACTGAGGAAGAGTTGATGCACACCATCTTCCCGCACCCGACCCTTTCTGAGACCATGAAAGAGTCGGTACTCGACGCCTACGGCCGCGCGCTCAACATCTGAGAAGCGCGTAGCGGCCAAACCAAATGAATCACCCGGTTCCACCCGAGGACATTCCGTTCATGTCGCCAGAAATCACCTCGCTGCTCATCTTCCTCGGCATCGGCCTCGTCGCCGGCTGGATCGCCAGCCTGATCCTGGGCGGCGGCGGGCTGCTGCGCAACCTGATCGTCGGCGTCATCGGCTCGGTCGTCGGCGCCTACCTGCTGACGCTGGCCAAGGTCGAGCTGCCGATCGGCAATGCCCTGGTCAGCCAGATCGTCACTGCCACCATCGGCGCCATCGTGGTGCTGCTGATTGCACGGCTGATTACCAAATAGAGCAGGCCGGCCGGGGTTGAACCTGCCATGTCGAGACGCGATATCGAAATCGGGTCAAACGGGGGTAAGACAATGGGTCTGCCGGAAAAGCAATTTGGGGGAGAGTCTCAAATGGGTCGTATGGACACGCGCTCGCTGGTCATCTTTCTCGTCATCGGTCTCGTCGCTGGCTTCCTTGCCAGTCTCGTGGTCGGCGGCGGCGGGTTGATCACCTATCTGGTGAGCGGCGTCATCGGTTCGTTCGTGGGCGGTTATCTGTTCACTGCCCTCAATATCAACCTCGGCATCAAGAGCCCGATCGTCACGCAGATCATCACTTCGACGGTTGGTGCTATTATCGTTGTCGTCATTGCCAGGCTCATTGCCGGCTAGGAACGCCTCTTGGTTACGCTGATCGACAGCTTAGACACCCGCCCGCGGCATCCGGAAAAGGCCAATCGGCCCGAAAACGAGATGCTGCGAAAGCCGGACTGGATCCGGGTCAAGGCACCGGGCTCTCCCGTCTACAAGGAGACCCAGCAGATCGTGCGCGAGAACGGTCTCGTCACCGTCTGCGAGGAAGCCGGCTGCCCGAATATCGGCGAGTGCTGGAGTAAGAAGCACGCCACCATGATGATCATGGGCGAGATCTGCACCCGCGCCTGCGCCTTCTGCAATGTGCGCACCGGGTTGCCGACCGCCCTCGATCCGATGGAACCCGAGAAGGTCGCTAACGCCGTCGAAAAGCTCGGCCTTGCCCATGTGGTGATCACTTCGGTCGATCGCGACGATCTGCCGGATGGCGGCGCCGAACACTTCGCCCAGGTGATCCGCGCCATCCGCGCCCGCACGCCCAAGACCACCATCGAGATCCTGACGCCGGATTTCCTCCGCAAGGACGGTGCGCTCGAGATCGTCGTCGCGGCCAAGCCCGACGTCTTCAACCACAACCTCGAGACGGTGCCGTCAAAGTACCTCAAGGTCCGTCCCGGCGCCCGCTACTTCCATTCGATCCGCCTGCTGCAGCGGGTGAAGGAACTCGATCCGACCATGTTCACCAAGTCCGGCATCATGGTCGGGCTCGGCGAGGAGCGGAACGAAGTCTTGCAGCTGATGGACGACCTGCGCTCGGCCGATGTCGATTTTCTGACCATCGGCCAGTACCTGGCGCCAACCAAGAAGCACCACCCGGTACAGCGCTTCGTCACCCCCGAGGAGTTCAAGTCGTTCGCCACGGTAGCGACGACCAAGGGTTTCCTCTTGGTTTCGTCGAGCCCGCTGACCCGCTCGTCGCATCACGCCGGCGAAGATTTCGAACAGCTTCGCGCCAACCGGATGGCCAAACTCGCCCATGGCTGATCTCTTCCTCGAGCGGCATTCGCCGCATTTGCCGCAGCGCATGTTCGATCTGGTCTCCGACCTCGAGGCCTATCCGCGCTTCATCCCCAACTGCAAGGCGATGGAGGTGCGCGACGACGCCACCGGCGAGGGCATCCTGGCGCGGATGACCATCCAGTTCGGCCCGATCACCCAGGCCTATACCAGCCGGGTGGTCGCCGACCCGCAGGCGCTGACCATCACCGCCAAGGCGGTCGACGGGCCATTCGCCTACCTCGACAGCAAGTGGAGTTTTGAAGCGGAAGGCGAGGGGACCCGCATCCGCTTCGACATCGACTTCAAGATCGCCAATCCACTGGTCGCCGCGGTGGCTGAGCCGGCCTTTGCCGCCAAGCAGACCGAAATCATCGACGCGTTTGAGGATGAGGCCGATAGGCGGTTTGGGTAGGGGTTGGGAGCTTCCGGCTACGGACTTGCCCCGTTAGCTCACCCACATACTCGATGTCATCCCAGCGAAAGCTGGGACCCATCCAACCGCTTGCACTGTGGCGAGTTGGGTCCCAGCTTTCGCTGGGATGACACCGGTAGGTGTTGCACAATCGTGGTGGCAAGCCAGCCTGCAGCCGCAACCTAAGCCTTCGCCGCCTTCAGCAGCAGCTTCAGCGCCTGCACCACGGTGGCGTGCCGCACTTCGTCACGATTGCCGGGAAACACCTTCTTGAGGTGGGTGGTACCGGCCTCGGTGGCGACCGAAAAGTGCACCAGCCCGACCGGCTTGTCGGCGCTGCCGCCGGTGGGGCCGGCAATGCCGGTGACCGCAACCGCCACATGGGTGCCGGCAGCGCCGATCGCCCCGTCGGCCATGGCCATCGCAACTTCCTTCGATACCGCGCCGAACTGCTTCAGCAGGCCGAACGGCACGCCGATCATCGAGATCTTGGCCTCGTTGGCGTAGCTGACGAAGCCGCCATAGACCACGTCGGACGAGCCGGAGATGGCGGTCAGCGCCCCGGCAATCAGCCCGCCGGTGCAGCTCTCGGCCGTCGCCACGGTCATCCCGGCGGCCTTGAGGGCGGCAACGGTTTCCTCAGCGAGGGCGGCGATATCGTCGGGCAGCTTCATCTCAGTCTTCCCTGGGCAGTTCGATGCTGGCGCTGGCCATGGCGACGATACCCTCGCCGCGGCCGGTGAAACCGAGTTGCTCGCTGGTCGTGGCCTTGATGGCCACCCGGCCGGTGGAAACGCCGCAAACCGCGCCGATAGCGGCCTTCATCGCCTCGACATGCGGTCCGACCCGCGGCGCCTCGCAGACGATGGTGATGTCGAGGTTGACGATCCGGCCGCGCCGCTCGGTGACGAGGCCGGCGGCATGCTTCAGAAAGATCGAGGAGGCCGCGCCCTTCCATTGTGGGTCGGAAGGCGGAAAGTGCTTGCCGATATCGCCTTCACCCAGCGCGCCATAGATGGCGTCGGTCAGCGCGTGCAGCGCCACGTCGGCATCCGAGTGGCCCTTGAGCTTATGGGTGTGCGGGATCTCGACGCCGCCCAGCCACACCGAACTGCCAGTGTCGAACGGGTGAACATCGAAGCCGGTGCCGATGCGGGTTTCCATGGCCGTCTCCTTGCCCAGCAGGCGCTCGGCGCGGGCGAAATCCTCGGGGTGGGTGATCTTGAGGTTATGCGTGCTGCCTGGCGTCAGCGCGACGCTGAGCCCGGCCCATTCGGCGATCGCTGCATCGTCGGTGAACTCACGCGGCATCCGACCAGCGCGGAGGTGGGCCGAGAGTATCTGCGGGAAGCGAAACCCCTGCGGGGTCTGCGCCGCGAACAGCGTCTTGCGATCCTCGGTCGTGGTCACTGTTCGGCCGTCGACCGAACGCTTGATCGTATCGGTCACCGGCACGACGGGCAGGGCGGCCTCGCTCCCCCTCAGCGCTTCGATCACCCCACCGATCACTTCCGATGTGACCAGCGGTCGCGCCGCATCCTGGATCAGCACCAGGTCGGGCCGTTTGGGGCTCAGTGCGGTGAGCCCTGCCAGCACCGAGGCCTGCCGCGTCTCGCCACCGGTGACGGGCGGCAGCAGGCGCGGATCGGCGAGACCGAGCGCCGCATAGCGATCGACTTGTTCGGAGTGGATGACCGGCACTACCCAGCTGATGTCGTCGCGCCGCAGAAATGCCGCGATGCTGCGGCTTAGCACCGGCGTGCCGGCGAGATCGCGGTATTGCTTCGGGCTGGTGTCGCCGGCGCTGCTGGCGCGCTCTCCGCGCCCAGCAGCGACCACGATCACGGCGATGGTTCTGGTGCCTGTCATTGTCTTTTCATATCGCGCGCTTAGTGGCGCGGGCTTGGTCTACCGGCGGCTTTTCCCCGCAGCAAGCCCGGCACCGAACATTGCGCAATAGGGCGAGATATGTGGTTGCGCGCCGCCCGCTTTTGACTATTCTGCGGGCATTTCGTGGAAATGAGCAAATCTGGGGCAGGGTGTGTCTGATATTGCCTGCACATTGAGCATTGCTGGTCATGAGTTGCCGAACCGCGCCTTTCTGGCGCCGATGGCCGGGATCACCGACGCGCCGATGCGGAAACTCGCCGAGCGCTTTGGCGCCGGCCTTGTCGTCTCGGAGATGATCGCCAGCAACGCGCTGGCCACCAACAACGACGACATGGTGCGCCGCCTCAACAAATCCGGCTCGCTGCCGCATGTCGTGCAGCTCGCCGGCTGCGAGGCGGAGTGGATGCGGAAGGGCGCCGAGATCGCCTATGCGGCCGGCGCCGATATCATCGACATCAACATGGGCTGCCCCTCCAAACGTGTCACCAACGGCTATGCCGGCTCGGCGCTGATGCGGGTGCCCGATGAAGCCCTGAAGCTGATCGACGCCGTGGTTGCCGCGACACCGTTGCCGGTGACCGTGAAGATGCGGCTCGGCTGGGACGAGGACAGCCTCAACGCCGCCGACCTGGCGCGGCGCGCCGTCGATGCCGGAGCGCAGATGATCACCGTCCACGGCCGCACCCGGCAGCAGTTCTACAAGGGCGAGGCGCGCTGGAACCTGGTGCGCCCGGTGGTCGAGGCGGTGAGTGTTCCGGTGGTCGTCAACGGCGATATCACCAGTATTGACGCAGCGCGCGAGGCGTTGGAGCAATCCGGCGCTGCCGCCGTGATGATCGGCCGCGGGGCACAGGGGCAGCCCTGGGCCGTCGGACAGATTGGCTCACAGCTGGCCGGCCGGCAGCCCGAGGCCGCACCGACCGGCGCAGAGCTGGCCGAACTGGTCGCGGAGCATTACGACGCCATGCTGACCGATTACGGCACCCAGCTCGGGGTGCGCGTCGCGCGCAAGCATCTCGACTGGTATCTCGAGGCGGCCAACATCGTGCTGGACAAGCCGGTCCGCAGCCAGCTGCTCAATGCGCTGGAGCCGGCCGAGGTCAGCAAGATGATCGGCGATATCTACTCCGGCGACTGGAGGCTCGCGGCATGAGCAAGGTTCCGCCGCCGGCCCTCAGCACTGCTGTGCTGCAGGCGTTGCCACAGCCCGTCATCGTCTGCAGCGAAGACCGCACCATCGTCTTCGTCAATTATGCTGCCGAGGCGTTCTTCGGAGCCTCGCAAAGCGTCTTGTCGCGCCAGCGGCTCGACGACCTCATCGCCTTCGGCTCGCCCATCATCGGCCTGATGCAGGCCGTCGCCGATCGCCGCGGCCCGATGACCGAGTACCGCGTCCGCGTCGGCTCGTCGCGCTTCTCCGATGTTGGCGACGACCGGGTGGTCGATGTCTTCGCCTCGCCGCTCTCCGATGCCGATGGCCGTATCGCGCTCCTGTTCCAGGAGCGCACCATGGCTGACAAGATCGATCGCCAGCTGGTGAGCCGCGGCGCGGCGCGCTCGGTCACCGGCCTCGCCTCAATGCTGGCGCACGAGATCAAGAACCCGCTCTCCGGCATCCGTGGCGCGGCGCAGTTGCTCGAGCAGAGCGTCACGGCCGACGAGCTGCCGCTGGCGCGCCTAGTGCGCGACGAGGTCGACCGCATCGTCGACCTGATCGACCGCGTCGAGGTGTTCGGCGACGATCGGCCGATCGAACGCGAGCCGATCAATATCCACGTCATCCTCGACCGGGTGAAGCTCCTCGCCAAGAACGGCGTCGCGAGGGGCATTTCCTTCCATGAGGAGTATGATCCGTCGCTGCCGCCGCTCGGCGGCAACCGCGATCAGCTCATCCAGGTGTTCCTCAATCTGGTGAAGAACGCCGCGGAAGCCCTTGAGCGGACACCGAAACCTGAAATTCGATTCTCGACGGCGTTCCGCCCGGGCATTCGCATTTCAGTGCAGGGTGTGTCGGAGCGAATCTCGCTGCCGCTCGAGATCGTCATCGAGGATAACGGTCCCGGCGTGCCGCCCGACCTGGTGCCGATCCTGTTCGATCCGTTCGTTACCACCAAGGCCAACGGCTCGGGACTTGGCCTCGCGCTGGTCGCCAAGATCATCGGCGACCATGGCGGCGTCGTCGACATGGACAGCCGGCCCGGCCGCACCCGCTTCCGCATCCTGCTGCCGGTCGCCGCCAAGAGCACCATGACTGACACTGTCTCCCAAGAGGTTCCGGCCGAATGAGCCATACTATCCTGCTCGCAGACGACGATGCCGCGATCCGCATGGTGCTGAACCAGGCGCTGACCCGGGCCGGTTACGAGGTGCGCCCGACCGGCAACCTCTCGACCATGTGGAACTGGGTGAGCCGCGGGGAAGGGGACCTGCTGATCACCGATGTCGCGATGCCCGACGGCAATGCCTTCGACATCATGCCCAAGATCAAGAAGCTGCGTCCTGATCTGCCGATGGTGGTGATGAGCGCGCAAAACACCTTCATGACGGCGATCCGGGCCAACGAAGTCGGCGCCTACGAGTACCTGCCGAAGCCATTCGACATCACCGAGGTGCTCTCGGTGGTCGGGCGGGCGCTGGCCGACGCCAAGAAGGCCTCTCCTGCCGAAAAGAAGGCGGACGAGCCGGGTGAGACCATGCCGCTGGTCGGCCGCTCGCCGGCCATGCAGGACATCTACCGCGCCCTGGCGCGGCTGATGCAGACCGATCTGACGGTGATGATCACCGGCGAGAGCGGCACCGGCAAGGAGCTGGTGGCGCGGGCGCTGCACAATTTCGGCAAGCGCCGTAATGGCCCCTTCGTTGCCATCAACATGGCGGCCATCCCACGCGACCTGATCGAAGCCGAGCTGTTCGGGCACGAGAAGGGCGCCTTTACGGGCGCCACCGCCCGTTCTTCGGGCCGCTTCGAACAGGCCGAAGGCGGCACGCTGTTCCTCGACGAGATCGGCGACATGCCGATGGATGCCCAGACCCGACTGCTGCGCGTGCTGCAGGAGGGCGAGTACACCATGGTCGGCGGCCGCACGCCGATCAAATCCAACGTCCGGATCGTCGCCGCGACGCACCGCGATTTGAGCCAGATGATCCGCCAGGGCCTGTTCCGCGAGGATCTCTACTACCGGCTCAACGTCGTGCCGATCCGCCTGCCGCCACTGCGCGAGCGCGTCGACGACATCAACGACCTGGTGCAGCACTTCCTGCGCGCCGCGCAGCGCGAGGGCGAACCGGTCAAGACCATCTCCGCCGACGCCATCCGGCTGATGCACAACTACTCCTGGCCGGGAAACATCCGCGAGCTGGAGAACCTGGTGCGTCGCCTGTCGGCGCTCTACGCTGACGAGAACATCTCGCTCGAGATCGTGCAGAGCGAGCTCAACCTCGCCGACCGCCAGCCGGTGCAGAGCAGCAATGGGCCGGTGGACGTTTCGACCGCGGTCGAAACCCACGTCGCCCAGGTGCTGCGCGAGTATGAGCCGAACCTGCCTCCAGCGGGGCTCTACCAGCGCGTGCTCGACCGGGTCGAAGCGCCGCTGATTGCCATGGCGCTCAATGCCTGCGGTGGTAACCAGATCCGGGCCGCCGACCTGCTCGGTCTCAACCGCAACACGCTGCGCAAGAAAATCCGGGCGCACTCGATCGAGATCGTCAAGCAGTCGCGCCGCCAAGGCTGACAGCGCGCTGATACATCACTTTGCCGAGGCGGCCGCAGTCGGCTGTTGCGAAAATGCATCGACGGGACTACTCAAGCCAGTAAGTTGCTCTGGCGCCACTCCCTGGTGTCACATTTTGGCAACAATTGTCTTGAAGGGTGAATCGGTGGGCGAGGCCGCCCGCGATCCGTCCACAACCCGGCTTCTGGATGCACGACGCAACGCTCACCGGCGACGCACCACCCGAGTCGATTCCCGCGCCGTCCTCGGCACGGTCCCGTCCGCTGTTGTTCGGGGACACCGGCCGCAAGGCCATCCGCACCATCGGCCTGATCATCGTCCTCTTGTCGGTTTTCGTGTCGTCGGGCTCGTTCCTGATCATGACCGGCGCGACGGATATCGAGCCGACCCCCGAGGTCTGGACGGTCATCTGGGTGATCAACGGCCTGCTGGTGGTTTCGGTGGTGGCGCTGGTGCTGACCGAGGCGACGCTGCTGGTCCAGGCCCGGGTGCGCGGGCAGGCCGGCGCCGGATTGCAGGTCCGCATGGTGGCGATGTTCGCCACCGTGGCTGCCGTTCCGGCCCTGCTGGTGGCAGTCGTCGCCATGATTTCGCTGAACCAGGGCCTCGACCAGTGGTTCTCCGAACGCACGCGCACCATGGTGGAGAGCTCGCGCCTTGTCGCCCGCTCGTATCTGCTCGAGCACTCGCAGGTGCTGCGCGATGACATCATCTGGGTCGCCAACGAGCTGGAGCAGGCGCGCGGCACTTTCGAGACCGACCGCACCAAGTTCCAGCGCATCCTGACTGCCCTGGCGGTAACGCGCTCGCTGCCGTTCACCTCGCTGATCTCGGCCGACGGCGACACCCTGATGAAGGCGCAGATCAACGCGCCAGGCACCGCGCCGCGGGTGCCCGCCGGCCTGACGCAGGGCGTGGTCGAGGGGACGCCGACCGAAATCGGCCCGGGCCGCACCAATCTCGTCGGCTCGGTGGTGAAGCTGCGCGGCTACGACAACACCTACCTGTTCGTGGCCCGCCCGGTCGACCCGGAGGTGCTGGAGTTCACCCGGCTTACCGACGCCAACATCACCGAATACCGCAATTACGAGAGCAACCGGCTGGTCTTCCAGATCACCTTCACCCTCATGTATATCGGCATGGCGCTGGTGCTGCTGCTCGCGGCGGTGTGGATCGGCATCGCGCTCGCCAACCGCTTCGTCGACCCGATCCGTAACCTGATGATCGCCTCGAGCCGTGTTTCCGAGGGCGATCTCGACGTGCGCGTGCCGGTGCAGGAGGGCAGGGGCGACCTGCGCGATCTTTCCTCCCGCTTCAACACTATGACGCAGCAGCTGAAAACGCAGCGCGTCGCCCTGGTCGAGGCCAACGAGACCAACGAGAAACGCCGCCAGTTTACCGAGGCTGTGGTGGAGGGCGTGTCGGCCGGCATCGTCGGGCTCGATCCGTTCGGCGCCATCACGCTGGTGAACCTGCGCGCCGCCGAGATGGTCGGCTCCGACGAAATCTCGCTGGTCGGCAAGCGCATCGACGAGGTGATCCCGGGGCTCGCGCCGGTGATCGAGCGCGCCAAATCAGCCCGCCGCGGCACCATCCGCGACCAGATCGAGATCGGCTCGGGCCCCGACTACCGCACCTACCAGGTGCAGCTGACCCGCGAGGGCACGATGACCGAGTCCAAGGGGTTCGTCGTGACGCTCGACGACATCACCGACCTGCTCTCGGCCCAGCGCACCGGCGCCTGGGCCGACGTGGCGCGGCGCATCGCGCACGAGATCAAGAACCCGCTGACCCCGATCCAGCTCAGCGCCGAACGCCTGCGCCGCCGCTATGCCAGTAAGCTCGCCGACGACTTCGAAGTCTTTGACAAGTGCATCAACACCATCATCCGGCAGGTGGGCGATATCGGCCGCATGGTCGACGAGTTCTCCTCGTTCGCGCGCATGCCGGAAGCCAAGCTGGAAAAGGGTAACCTGACCGAGTCGATCCGCCAGGCAGTGTTCCTCGAGAGCGTCCGCCTGCCGGAAGTGACCATCAATATGGAGCTGCCCGAGCAGCCGATCACTGCGTGGTTCGACAATCGGCTGATCAGCCAGGTGCTGACCAACCTGATCAAGAACGCCGTCGAGGCGATCGAAGGCGCCGGGCTCGAAGGCATCAAGAATCCGGTGATCACCGTCGAGGCCGGCCCTGAAGGGGACATGGTTCGGCTGTCCATCTCCGATAACGGCAAGGGCTGGCCGAAGGAAAACCGGCACCGGCTGCTCGAGCCTTATGTTACGACGCGCGAGAAGGGCACGGGGCTCGGCCTCGCGATTGTCGCCAAGATCATTGAACAGCACGGCGGCAAGGTCGATCTGATCGACGCCGAGCCGGACGAGAACGGGCGCATCGGCGCCTGCTTTACCTTCACCTTGCCGCTCAAGCGGCCGGGCGAAACGGACGACGGGGAGCCAGCAGCTCCTCAGACGGTGGCGGGGCAGCAGACCGCTACCGAGACCACGAATGACGCAGCGGGTGGGGCAGACCCTGACAGCGGACAGCAAGAGGAGCCGCAATTGCAAGCGGTTGATAATACCTGATGGCCCTCGACATTCTCATTATCGATGACGAGGACGACATCCGCGACCTGATCGCGGGTATCCTCGAGGACGAGGGCTACCAGACCCGGCAGGCGCATGACGCCGATTCCGGGCTGAACGAGATCGCCCGGCGCCGGCCGAGCCTGGTGTTCCTGGATATCTGGATGCAGGGCAGCCGTCTCGACGGCCTGCAACTGCTGGATGAGTTCCAGAGCCAGCACCCGGATATGCCGGTGGTGATGATCTCGGGCCACGGCAATGTCGAAACGGCGGTGAGCGCCATCCGGCGCGGCGCCTACGACTATATCGAGAAGCCGTTCAAGGTGGATCGGCTGCTGCTGATCACCCAGCGCGCCATGGAGGCGGCACGCCTCAAGAACGAGGTGGCCGATCTCCGCGAGCGCTCGAACAAGACCGTCGAGCTGGTCGGCAACTCGCAGGCCATGCAGGCGGTAAAGGGCGTCATCGAAAAATCGGCGCCGACCAACTCGCGCATCTTCATTTCGGGCTCGTCCGGCACCGGCAAGGGCCTCTCGGCGCGGCTGATCCATCAGCGCAGCGCCCGGGCCGAAGCGCCGTTCGTCGAGATCAACTGCTCGCTCTACTCGCCCGAGGAAGTGGCGGTCGTGCTGTTCGGCCGCGAAACCCGCGAGAAGACCGGCACGCTGCGCACCGAGGTGGGGGCGCTGGAGAAGGCGCATGGCGGCACGCTCTACCTCTCCGAGGTGGCGGCCCTGCCGCAGGCAGCCCAGCAGGCGCTGCTGCGGACGCTGGTCGAGAGCAAGTTCAACCGTGTCGGCGGCGCCGTTGCCGTGCCGATCGACGTGCGCATCATTTCGTCGAGCTCGCAGAACGTCGCCGGCCTGATCGAGGACGGGCAGTTCCGTTCCGACCTGTTCCACCGCTTGTCGATCGTGCCGTTGCACCTGACGCCGCTGAAGGAGCGCCGTGAGGACATTCCGCCGCTGGTCGAGGTGTTCATCGAACAGGTCTGCCGGCTGCACAACCTCAAGAGCCTGTCGATCGGCGACGATGCCGTGGCAGTGCTGCAGGGCCAGGATTGGCCGGGCAATGCCCGCCAGTTGCGCAACTCGATCGAGCGGCTGCTGATCCTCGTCAAGGACCAGACCCCCGCCGACGGTATGATCACCGCAGCGATGCTGCCGCCCGATATCGGCGAAGTGCTGCCGACCGTCGGCGACAGCGACTCGTCGGCCCACCTGATGAGCCTGCCGCTGCGCGACGCCCGCGAAGTGTTCGAGCGGCAATACCTGATGGCGCAGATCGAGCGGTTCGGTGGCAACATCTCCAAGACCGCCGAGTTCGTCGGCATGGAGCGCAGCGCTTTGCATCGCAAAATCAAGTCGCTAGGACTCTAACCACGCGCTCAGGTGCCATGCGCGTGTACGGGTAGGCACTAAGATTCTTCTGTGCCATACTTCAAAGGCGATGGGAGAGTGACCATAAAAGGGGGCAGGGGCGGTGGCGGCCGTTGTTCCCATCAACAGGGCGTGGCCGTTGGCTTGCGGCCCGCGTAACATCCCGCGAGAAGAGGCCAACGAATGCCCAGCGAAAAGACCCAGAACCTCCAGGACGCGTTCCTCAACCATGTCCGCAAGCAGAAGGTGCCGGTCACGATCTTTCTCGTGAACGGCGTCAAGCTGCAGGGCGTGATCACCTGGTTCGACAATTTCTGCCTGCTCTTGAGACGCGATGCGCAATCGCAGCTCGTCTATAAGCACGCCATCTCGACCATCATGCCGGGCGCTCCGATCCAGCTGTTCGATCCCGAGCACACCGCCGAGGACTGAGACAAAACTTGAGCGATGACTTCGACGACGAGGCCGCCCGCAAGGGCGGCCCACAGGCATTCATAGACCAGCGTTCCGCGCCGACCCGCGTGGGCCTCGTCATTCCCGATGTCCGCGGCCGCGCCACCACCCACAGTATCGAGGCCCGCAAGGCCGAGTTCGAGGGCCTGGCCAGCGCCATCCGCGTGGAGATCGTGTTCTCCGAGATCGCCAAGGTGCGCGAGATCAAGCCCGCGACCTTCATTGGCGGCGGCCATGTCGAGGAGATCGCCAAGCGGGTGAAGGAGGAGGAGATCGAGCTCCTGCTCGTCGACACCGCCTTGCATCCGATTCAGCAGCGCAACCTCGAGAAGGAAACCGGCGCCAAGGTGCTGGACCGCACCGGGCTGATCCTCGAGATTTTCGGCGAGCGCGCCGCCACCCGCGAGGGTGTGCTGCAGGTCGAGCTGGCCCATCTCAACTATCAGAAGAGCCGGCTAGTCCGCAGCTGGACCCACCTCGAGCGCCAGCGTGGCTCGGGCGGTTTCGGCTTCATGGGCGGCCCGGGCGAGACCCAGCTGGAAAGCGATCGCCGGCAGCTGCAGGACCGCATCAAGATGCTGGAAGAGCGCATCGAGAAGGTGCGCCAGACCCGCGGCCAGCAGAAGGGCCGGCGCGACGCCGTGCCGTTCCAGGTGGTAGCGCTGGTCGGTTACACCAATGCCGGTAAATCCAGCATATTCAATGCGCTGACCGGGGCAGGGGTGTTCGCCAAGGACCTGCTGTTCGCCACCCTCGATACCACCGTCCGCAAGATCGGCTTGCCGCATGGCCGCGAGGTGATGCTGTCGGATACGGTTGGCTTTGTCTCCGACCTGCCGACCGACCTGATCGCTGCCTTCCGCGCTACCCTCGAAGAGGTGCTGGAAGCCCATGTCATCCTGCATGTCCGCGATGTCGCCAACCCCGACCATGCGGCGCAGGCGCAGGACGTGCTGAAGGTGCTGGAGGAACTCGGCATGTCGGCCGAGACCACCCCGATCATCGAGGTGTGGAACAAGGTGGATCTCCTCGGGCGCGACGCCGACGGCTCTTATCCGGCGCTGGCGACGCTGTCGCCGCTCGGTAAGGTCGCCACATCCGTGCCGGTCTCGGCGCAGACCGGCGAGGGGCTGGATAGACTGCTCGACACCATCGAGAAGGTGCTGGCCGGGCAGGGGCGGACCTACCGCGTGCTGGTGCCGCATACCGCCGGTGCCGATGTCGGCTGGCTCTACGGCCACGCCGAGATCATCGGCAAGGACGAGCCGGACGAGAACGGGCAGGTTTACGAGGTCCGGGTCGAGGCCCGGCACAAGAACGCCTTCACCGAACGCTTCGCCGGCCGCATCGAAGGCTCAGACGCCGCCTGAGCGGCCAAGCTGGATGTGCAGGTGGTCGTCATGGCGCGCCGCGCGACACCCCTGAAAGCGGATGTGGCTCGAGTTGACGCCCAGCGTCTGCTTCAGATGCGGCTCGATGAACACTGATCGGACACCGAAACGCGTCACGCCCGCTGTCGCCAGCCAGCGCAGGGCCGCGCGGGTGCGTTGTGGTTCGAGGCGGTAGTTCGGAAATAGTGGCTGCAAAGCGTCAAGGTCCCAGCGCAGGGTGATACCGTCTTGCGGCGCCGGGCAGGGCAGCACATCACCGGCTGCTGGCTGCTCGAAGGCGAAGTAGCCGATTGGTGACCGGGTCACGCCATTGCGAAACCTACCCTCGGAATCCTCATAATAGTAGGCGACATCGAGGGCCCGGCCGTTCCCGTGCGAGAGGTGCGGCAGCAGCGGAAAGCCGTCGAGGAATGGAAAGCTGCCATCGAGGACGAGGGTGGTTGTCCCCGGAAACTCCGCATCGACATGCTCGGCAAGTGCAAGAGCGACCTCGCGCAACTCCGGGGCGACGTAGTTGCGGTTCAGCACGCAATAGAGCGGAGACTGGGCGGCGAGCGTTTCTCCATTGCCGGCAAGGCACGGCAGGGGAACACGACCAAAGCTCGGCGCGACGAGCATCGCGATGATCGACGCAGCGCCATAGCACAACAGGAACAGGCCGAGCCGCAGCGCCTCGTGGCGCACTCGCAGCAGCCGCGCCAGGCCCAGCGTCGCGAGATAGGCCAGGCCGCCGATCTGCGTGACCAGCGTCAGCAGGGCGAAGATCAGCAGGCGAGCGACAAGCCGGAGCATCGCTCGCGGCCCCGACGCTTAGCCGCGCTCCTTGGCCCTGATCTCGTTCCAGTAGCCGTCGAGCCGCTCGAGGCCGGCTTCCGCCAGCGGCACGGCGTCCTCGCTGGCGCGGGTTTCGACGTAGCGGAAGCGGCGGTCAAATTTGACGTTGGCGTCGCGCAGCGCGGATTCACCTTCGACACCGAGTTTGCGGGCGAGATTAGCGGCGGCGAACAGCAGGTCGCCCAGTTCCTCCTGGATCTCAGCGGTGTTGCCGGCTTCCGCCGCGGCGGCCACTTCGTCCAGTTCTTCGCGGACCTTTGCCAGCGTCTGCCGCCAGTCGGGCCAGTCGAACTGCACCGAGGCGGCGCGACGGCTGAGCTTTTCTGCACGGGCGAGGGCAGGCAGGGCGTGCGGTACGTCATCGAGGATGGACGAGGGGGTTTGCTTCCGCTCCGCCTTCTTCGCCCGCTCGTCGGCTTTCACCTCGTCCCACTTGGCCTTGGCGCCGCCGGCGTTGCGCGCTGCTTCCTCTCCGAACACATGAGGATGTCGGCGTATCAGCTTCTCAGTAATAGCGAAAACCACGTCGCCGATATCGAACAGGCCTTTCTCCGACGCCATCTGCGCGTGATAGACCGGCTGCAGCAGCAGGTCGCCCAGCTCCTCGCGGAGGTCAGCATAATCCTCGCGCTCGATGGCGTCGGCGACCTCGTAGGCCTCCTCGATGGTGTAGTGCCGGATGCTGGCGAAATCCTGCTCCAGATCCCACGGACAGCCGCCGTCCGGGTTACGGAGGGCGGCCATGATCTCGATGAGGCGGGAAATGTCGCGGGACGGCTGCATGGCGGATCTCAGGTGATGTCGAAGCTGACGGCGTGGTTGCCCAGGCGGCCGATCACGTGGCCGGTACCAGAGATGGGCACGAGGCCGCAGAGCGAGCCGGTGGTGACCACCGTGCCGGCCTTCAGCGGGAAGGCCGGATTCTGGTTCTTGGCATAGGCGATGAACGAGTTGAGCACCGTGCCGAACGAGTGCTTGGCCGGCGCCGACCAGATCTCTTTGCCGGCGAACTCCAGGTGTACGTCGTAATTACCGATCTCGGCGCCGACGTCGCGATGCGTGGGGTCGATGACGTAACCATAAGCCGTGGCGTTGTCTGCAAGGCCGCCATAAGGGCCAGCGAGGCTGCGGTCGACATAACGCGTACCGCAGACCTCGATGCCGACAAAGTAATGACTGATCGCTTCGATGATATCGATCTCGTCGCGGTTAGCGGCGTCGGTCGTGAGGTCGGTGGCCAGCACGAGGCCAACCTCGACCTCGAGCCCGACGATCGTCGGCGACGACAGCTGGAACGCGCCGCTATTGCCGACGCGCGATCGATAGATCGGCGCACAGGCGCCAAGCCCATCCGGCGTCACGATGGTCTTGAGCAGCGCCGGCGTCTCGCTGAGCGCGCCGATGGTGGCGGACTGAATGCGCAGGGCGGCAGCGCGATCGAGCGCCGCATAGGGGGCTGCATCGACATCATGTCGGCCGGCACGCTGGGCCTCGATAAGCTGCTGGGTGAGGTCGGCTTCGGTCGGCATATCGCTATTCCTCCATTCGCATAAGATATATTATGGAACTATCGTACTAAACGAACCAGGCGCCACACTGGGCCGCAGCTGTTGCCCAATAGACAGCGACCTGTTCCACTGTCGCTGTGCAGTGATGCAGCTCATCGACAATCGACTCGATGAGCCACAGCACCGGACTTGAATACAGGTCCAGCCGACGATCGGCCATCCTCAAAGGTCCGGGCACGAAGCTGGACCGGCGTACCTCCGGGGATCGCGCACGCAGCAGGCGAATTTCAGAATAATTTCAGAACGCCCTCCAGGCGGCTTCAGGACTTGGGCGCAGCCCGATGCCACCATGAAGCTGACACGGCCGGGTCTTCCCCGGTTGCGTGATTCCAGCGTGACTTGGGGGCAAATCGAGCATGCGCACACTGAATTGGGAAGAAGCTCAGACGAAGCGCCGGCTCTGGGCGCTAAGCGCTGCGCTTGCGCTGTCGACGTCGCTGACCGCGCCCGTCCTCGCAGCAGACCAGACGATCACTGGCACACAAGTGGGTCCGATCACCGTCAATGCCCCGATCGATACCCTCGCCAGTTCCGCTACCATTACCGCCAACACCGGCGCCGGAGCGCTCATCCTGGGCGGCAATCCGGCCCACTTCAAGCAGGTGACCAACACCGGCACCATTACCGCCACCGGCGCATCAACCGATGGCATCAATGCCGGTGTTGCGATCGAGTCCTTCCTCAACAGCGGCTCCATCGCCTCCGACGATCTCGGCATCTACTATGGCGGCCTGTTTAGCGGGTCCGCGATGACCAACGCCGCAGGCGCCCTCATCGAGGGCGACAACGCAGCCGTCGAAATTTACTACGGCCTCAACAGCTTCGAGAACGCCGGCACCTTGCGAAGCACGGATGGCAACGCCTTCCGGGTCAAGGATACCGCCCCGTCTGGATATGGCTATGTCGGGACCTTCACCAATGCGGCAACCGGCGAAATCTACGGCGGCGATACCGTAGTGCTGCTCAAGGGCGGGGTCGGCACGTTCAACAACCATGGGTTGATCGAAACTACGGGCGGTGGCGCTGGCATCTATGCTCCGTCGGCGACTGCCTTCACCAATTACGCCGGCGGCACCGTCCGATCCACCCTCGGTACGGCAATCGTGTTCGAACGCCCTGCCCTCGCGGATCCGACCAGCGTCGGAATGTTTCTCAACGATGGTCTGGTCCAGGGAGGCGCCGGCGGCGTGGCGTTCACCGGCGTCAATGTCAACTCGTTCGCCAACGGCGCCAGCGGAAAGATCTACGGTGCCGGCAGCGACGCTGTGTTGTTCGACGGGAACGTGGCGACCTTCAGCAACGGCGGGTGGATCGAGGCCACTGGCCACGACGGTGTCGCAATCACCGGTACCGCCGGCACCTTCACCAATCGGGCTGGTGCGACGATCAAATCCGCCACCGGCAAGGCGGTCGATTTCGACGGCGCGGTCACGACTTTCGTCAACGACGGAACCATTGCATCGGGCTACAAGGGTATCGATCTCGATAGCCCCACGGGCAGCTTCACAAACACCGGCACCATTACCGCGGGTACCGGCCACGCGATCGATGGCTCATCGTACCACATCGATAGCTTCGTGAATTCCGGCACCATTACGTCGTCGAACTACTACGCCATTCACGCCGGCAGCTTCGGTTCGTTCAGCAACACGGGGACCATCCGGGCCGGCAGCGGCCGGGGCGTGGAGGCTTTCTCCGATCGCACCGAAACGTTCGTCAACTCAGGCTCGATCTTCGCTACCGATATTGCCGTCGACCTGGGGGCCGTAGGCTCATTTACAAACACCGCCACCGGTGTGATCGAGAGCAGCAACTATTATGGTGTCTGGCTCTCCAACAAGACCGACGGTTTCGTCAACCGGGGGCGCATTGCCACAACCGGCGGAACCGGCCCCGCCGTCCACCTCAATGATACCGTCGGCAGCTTTATCAACAGCGGGACGATCAATTCCTTCGGCGATACAGGCCTCACGGTTGTGCGAACCGGGACCGGACCCTTCGTCAACGAGGCCGGCGGCACGATCCGCGGCGAGGATTATGGTGCGCTCTTCTACTTCGGCGCGACAGCGTTCGAGAATCGCGGGCTGGTCACCGGCTGGGTTGGCATGGGCTTCTCCGACAATTCAACGTATGCCGCCAAGGTGATCAACTCGGGCACCATTGAGGGTGTCAGCGGCACGGCCATCGATTTCGGTGCAGACAACTTCTACAACTATGCGCACGACGACACCCTCGAGTTGCGTACCGGCTCGCGCATCCTCGGCAGCGTCAAGTTCGCCGGCGGCAGCGACACGCTCGACGTCTCCGGCTTTAAGGGCAGCACCATCCTCACCGTTGCTGATCTCGAAACCGTCCTCACGGGCGACCGCCTGGTCAACCAGCAGCTGACCTCGGGCACGGGCACTATCAGCATCATCGACGGCACGGGCATAACCGGTGGTGGCACGACCGTCATGCGAGAGGTGGCCGGCGCTATCGGCCGTGAGATCACTGGCGCTCTCGGCGCGCGTACAGGCGGCGCAGCGTCCGTCGAACCCATGGGCTATGCCCCGGCTCGCCCGGTCGGCGCCGCCGAGGCCGCCACCGGAGAGCTCGTTGCTGCGAGCGCCCCGGAAGTCTGGGGTAAGGTATTCGGCAGCGTCGCCAACAGCACCAATGACTACAGCAATGTCCTCGGCGGCATCGTCGCCGGCTCGCATACCGCCATCGACGCCAACACCCGGCTGGGTGGCGTTGTCAGCGTCTCCGGCTCCCGTTTCACCACAGTCGGCGGCCAGACCATCGCCTCGGGCATCGGCGCCGCCGGCCTCTACGGCAGTACGGACCTGGGCGATGTGACTCTCAGCTACTCGGTTCTCGGGGGCGTCGCAGCCAACCACTCCGACCGCACCGTCACCACCATGGTCACCGAAACCGCGAGCGCCGACTACGCCAGCTGGTTCCTGAGCCCGGAACTGGGGCTCTCGATCCCCGTCCCGCTGCTCGACGGTATCGAGACCGCAACCGGCTTCAAGCTTCGCTATGTCGGCGGCGAGGTTGGCAGCTACACCGAAACCGGCTCGTCACAAAACCTCTCGGTCGGCACCGCGGCCGTGAACCTGCTCGATGCCCGCATGGAACTCACCGCCACGACGCAAGTCGCTTCCAACGATTATGGTGAGGCGACTCTCTCCACCACTGCGGGGCTCCTCGCCCAGCAGAATTTCGGCGCCTCGGTCGCTATCGCCGGCTTCCCCTTCGCCACCACGCCCGACAGCTTCGCTTACGGCGCCTATGGTGACATCACGCTCGATAGCCCCATCGGCCCAGCCGCAAGAGCCTCCGCTTCCGCCGGTCTCGAACTCCGCTCCGACGGCGTCACTTCAGCATCCGCCAACCTGGGGATGTCGGCGGCATTCTAGGGCCGCCCCCTACCCTTCCCATCGGATCACGGGCGGACCGATGGTCGAGGGCTGATGGCTCTATCCCAGTACCGCCGTTGCGGTGATCTCGATCCGCAGCCCCTTGGCCAGCAGTTCCTTGACCACCACTGTGGCACGGATCGGGTACGGCTTGGTGTTGAAGAACTCGGCATACACACGGTTCATGCCTGGCGCGTCGGCGCTGTCGACGAGGAAGATCTGCACCTGGACGATGTTGGTGAGCTCGCCGCCAGCGGCGTTGATTGCTTGCTTGAGGTTCGATAGCGCCTGGCGCGTCTGCACCTCGATGTCGCCGTCGGTGATCTTGCCGGTCTTCGGATCCTCGGCCAGCACCACCAGCCAGACGTGATTGCCGGCGCGGACGCAGTCATTGATCGGGCCGCTGGATGGCGCGATGCCGGTATCGATGACTTCAATCATGGGCGGCTCCGTAGCGTCGGTACGATGATGGCGAAGCTAGCGAGGGCTGATGATCTCGCCGGCGGTGATGTCGATCTGTAGCCCGTCGAACGCCGGCCGCACATGCTCCGGCGTCATCGCGTCGGTCTGGACATAGTCGAGATCGATATGGAGGTTGGTCAGCACGGCGTGGCGCGGCTTGAGGTCCTCGACCAGCTCCAGCGCTTCGGACAGGCTCAGGTGGCTCGGATGCGGCGCCGGCCGCAGTGCGTCAAGCACCCAGGTGTCGAGCCCACTGACGGCGTCGCGGGAGGCGTCCGGAATGCCGCTGAGGTCGCACGAATACGCGAAGCCGCCCACCCGAAAACCCAGCGAGTAGATATCGCCATGATCCTGGCGGAACGGCAGGATGCTGATCGAACCGCCCGGCCCGTCCACCGTCAGCGGCTTACCGGCTTCGATCAGGTGCTGGTTGAGGATCGGCGGATAACCCGAACCCGGCGGGGCCGTGAAGCAATAGGCAAAGCTCGGCACGATCCGGTTGGCGGCCTCGGCGCTGAAATAGACGTCGACGCGCTTGCGGTTGTTCAGCGCCAGCACCCGTAGGTCGTCGATGCCGTGCGTGTGGTCGGCATGCTCATGCGTGTAGAGCACCGCTTCGACCCGATCGACCTCGGCCCGCAGCAGCTGCTCGCGCAGGTCACAGCCGGTATCGACGATGATGCGGGTCGGCTTATCCGAGCCGGCCGAGAAGCCTTCGATCAGCAGCGAACAGCGGCTGCGGCGATTCCTGGGATTATCGGGATCGCAGACGCCCCAGTGGCCGCCGATGCGCGGCACGCCACCGGACGAGCCGCATCCCATGATCGTCGCTACAATATGTTGTGCTTCAGGCATTACGCCTTAGCCTTTGAGAACAAACGGAAAAAATTAGCTGTCGTTTCATTGCCGAGCTGCTCGAGGCTGACGCCGCGAACCTCGGCTACCTTGGCGGCGGTATGGGCGACATAACTCGGCTCGTTGGTACCGCCACGGTGCGGCACCGGAGCCAGATAAGGCGCGTCTGTTTCAACCAGATAACGGTCTGATGGGACAAACTTTGCGACCTCGCGGATTTCCTCGGCATTCTTGAAGGTGATGATGCCGGAGAACGAGATATAGCCGCCGAGCTCCAGGGCCTGGCGGGCAAGTTCGGCGCCGCCGGTGAAGCAGTGGAGCACGAAAGGGAAGGCCCCCTGCCCCACTTCGTCGGTCAGCACGGCCGCCATGTGAACGTCGGCGGAGCGGGAATGGATCACCAGCGGCAGCCCGGTGAGGCGCGATGCGGCGATGTGCCGGCGCAGCCCGGTCTCCTGCGCTTCTTTGGGTGCGTTGTCGTAGAAATAGTCGAGCCCCGCCTCACCGATGGCGACGCATTTGGGGTGCGCGCTCAGCCGGACCAGATCCTCGGTCAAGATGTCGAGCTCTTCGTCGGCGTGGTGCGGATGGGTGCCGACCGAACACCAGACCTCGGCGTTTTCTTCGGCGATGGCTTTGATCTCGTCGAAGCGCTTCACCCGGGTCGAGATGGTCACCATGCCATCGATCCCCGCCGCTTTGGCACGGGCCAGCACGCCGGCCCGATCGGCGGCGAGCTCGGGGAAATCGAGGTGGCAGTGCGAGTCGATCAGCATTGGCCTATGCCGTCTTTGGGTGCTCGAACTTCTTGAACACCGGTTCGGGCGGCGGCAAGACGGTTCCGGCGGGAACGCTGGACGCGCTCAGCGCATGGGTCAGGAGGCGTTGGTCGGCCGGCACCGCCAGCGCATCGAGGAACTTCGCTGCCGAACCCGGAACGAACGCCTGCGCCGCGATCGCGGCGCGACGGACGATGTCGGCCGTGGTCGTAAGGATCGTGCCCATGCGCGGCAGATCGGCCTTCAGCCCCCACGGCGCCTGGTCGGCGAAGTAGAGGTTGGCGGCGTTGAGCAGCGTGGTCAGCTCGCCGGCGGCCTCGTGGATCTGCTGCGTCTTCATGGCGAGATCCATCTTGCCGATGGCCGCGATGGCCGTGGCGACAATGGCATGCTCTGCCTCGGTTGGCTGCGCCTCGGGCAGCGCGCCACCAAAATTCTTCTGGATCATCGACAGCGAACGTTGCGCCAGGTTGCCGAAATTGTTGGCGAGGTCGGAGTTGTTGCGGTTGATGAACTTCTCGCGGCCCCAGTCGCCGTCCTGGCCGAAGCTGACTTCGCGCAGGCAGTACCAGCGCACCGGATCGGTGCCATAGAGGTCGAGCTGCTCATGCGGGTCGACGATGTTGCCGACCGACTTCGACATCTTCTTGCCTTCCGAGGTCAAAAAGCCATGCGCGAAGACGCGGTGCGGCACCTCGATGCCGGCGCTCATCAGGAAAGCCGGCCAGTAGACGGTGTGGAAGCGGATGATGTCCTTGCCGATGACGTGCAGGTTCGCCGGCCAGAACTTCTTGAACTGTTCGGAGGCACGATCGGGAAAGCCGACGCCGGTAATGTAGTTGGTGAGCGCGTCGACCCAGACATACATCACGTGCCCGGAAGCGCCCGGCACCGGAATGCCCCAGTCGAAGGTGGTGCGGCTGATCGAGACGTCGCGCAGGCCGGCCTTCACGAACGACACGATCTCGTTGCGCCGCTCTTCGGGGGCGATGAAATCCGGGCGGTCGGCGTAAAGCTTCAGCAGGCGATCCTGATAGGCGGAGAGGCGGAAGAAGTAGCTGTCCTCCTCGACCCACTTCACCTCGGCGCCGGTCGGCGCGAACTTCTTGCCGTCCTCGCCGTCGGTGAGCTCTTCTTCGTCGAAATAGGCCTCGTCGCGGACCGAGTACCAGCCCTTGTAGGTCGATTGGTAGATGTCGCCATTGTTGCTGGCGGCCATCCGGCGCCAGATTTCCTGGCTCGACTCGTAGTGGCGCGGCTCGGTGGTGCGGATGAAATCGTCGTTGGAGACGTCGAGACGCCCCGCCAGCTCCTTGAAGCGGGCGGCGTTGCGGTCAGCCAGTTCGCGCGCCGTGATGCCTTCGGCCGCTGCCGTCTGCACCATCTTGATGCCGTGCTCGTCGGTGCCGGTGAGGAAATACGTGTCCTTCCCCTCCAGCCGGGCCCAGCGGGCGATGGCGTCGGTGGTGATCATCTCGTAGGCGTGCCCGATATGCGGCGCGCCGTTGGGATAGGCGATGGCAGTGGTGACGTAGAACGTGTCGGTCATGGTGTCGGCTGGACGCTCAGGAGCTGGTGTTTCCGGATCGCATCAAAAAGCGCGACCAGGGTCTGCCGCATGTCGAGGTTGTATTCATCGGCATCGGCGAGTGAAAGCCGGGCCTTGTCCCATAGCTCGTTGGCCGAGGCAAGGCGAACCCGGTCGCCCGCGCTCGCGGCGGCCTTGGCGGCATCCGCCAGCCAGTCATTGAGAATGTCGCGGGCAAAACGCAGCTCGGCGGAGTCGCGCTCGCCGCCGAGCGCATCAGCCAATGCGATGCGGGCCGCCGACGGCGCCCCCGCGGGATCGGCGAGCCAAGCCTGCAGCAGCTGCAGCGCGCCCCCCTCCCCCAGCAGCATCGCCTCGAAACCGCGGCGCGGCCGCCCGCCGGCGAGCGACACGGCGCGATCGATGGCGAGTGGCTGCCCGCCGACCTGATCCAGTACCGTGCGGACCTCGCGGTCGGCGATTGGCCGCAACGCCACCTGGAAGCAGCGCGATTTGATGGTGGGGAGGAGCGAGCCCGGCCGGTGCGAGACCAGCAGGAACGTGGTGTCGGCCGGTGGTTCCTCGAGGATCTTTAACAGCGCGTTGGCCGACGAGGTGTTGCAGTCGTCGATCGGATCGACAATGGCGATGCGGTGCCCGGCGCGGCCGCGCGTCATCCGCATCTCCTCGATGAAGCGGCGGACTTCCTCGACGCGGATCGCGGTGTAATAGCCCTTGCCGGTATCGCGGACCGATTTGCGCATCACGAACAGGTTCGGATAGGCGCCGGCGGCGACCTGCGCCGCGATGTGGCCGGGCGACTCATCGCCGGTCTTTTCGAAGATGCGGCGCGCCAGGTCGAAGGCCAGCGTCGCTTTGCCGATGCCGCGCGGCCCATGGATCAGGATGCCGCCGGGCAGCCGCCCGGCATCGAGCCGATCGAGCAAGGTGGCGCGCGCCGCATCGTGACCGGAAACGCCGGTCTGGAACTCGGGCAGCGGCACGCCTTCGAGCTGGTCGGGTTCGCGTTCGGGATAGTCCAATTCAGTCGGCCTTTGCCTCGAGCTCGGGGAAGCGCCGGTTCAGCGTATCCCAGATCTCCTGCTCCAGCGCATCTTCCGATTGGCCGGCGGGCAACACGACGCAGCGCTCGGGATTGGCCTTGCCGATGGCGAGGAAAGCCTGGCGCAGGCGGCGGTGCCACTCGAGATCTTCCTTCTCGAAGCGATCGCCGGTTTCAGCCAGCGCCTTCTCGATCTCACGGTTGTTGACCCGCGCGAAGGCGATGGCCGGATCCATGTCGAGAATGAAGGTGATGTCGGGCTGGTGGCCGTCGAGCGCCAGCGTCTCGAGCCCGCGGATCAGCTTGTCGTCGACGCCGCCGGTAAGGCCCTGATAGGCCCGGGTCGAATCGTGGAAGCGGTCGGAGATCACCCATTTGCCGCTGCTGAGGCTGGGGGCGATGAGCGAGCTGACATGGTCGTAGCGGGCGGCGGCGAAGAGCACGGCCTCGGCCCCGGCGCCCCAGCTCTCGGAGCGCCCCTGCAGGATGAAGGCGCGGACCGCTTCGGCCTTGGGCGTGCCGCCGGGCTCGCGGGTGCGGACGGCTTCGATGTCCATGCGGTTCAGCCGCACCAGCAGGCGCTTGACCTGCGTCGACTTGCCGACGCCTTCGCCGCCCTCAAAGGTGATGAAACGGGCGGCGGGTTTCGCCGGCACATCGAGCATTGCTTTGCGTTCCCGAACCCGGAGCGCTTTCAGGAAAAGTTGCAGACTTTTCCGGTTCGAAAGCGCGACAAATCAAACAGGTAGAGCACTGCCACGACTCAAGGAGGCGGGGAAGTGCTCTACAACCAGCCGAGCGCCAGTTCCTTGAGCGCGTCGGTTGCCTTGCGGACGATATCGCCGTCGGCGACGTCCTCGCCCGCGTAGAGCGGGGTGACCTGTACCACGGCGCCGTTGCACATGACATTGAGCTGGGCCAGTTGATCGCCCTTCTGCACAGGCGGGCGGATCGGCGCCTTGTAGGTGACCGTGGCCTGCGGGCAGTTCTGCGCGCCCTTGGGCAGGAACAGATCGATGCTGCCCTTGCCCACCAATGACACCTGCCCGGCGCTGCCGCCATAGACATCGGCATGCGAGATGGCGGAGCCCTCCGGGAACACCGGGATCAGTTCGAAGCCGCGGGTGCCCCAGGTGACGAGCTTGCGCGCCTCTTCGGTGCGCTCGGTCATCGATTTGAGCCCGTGCAGCACGGCAATCAGACGGCGGCCGGTGGCGGCGGTCGAGACCACTTCACCATAGCCGGCGGCCTCGGTGTGGCCGGTCTTCAAGCCATCGACGCCGATCCCGATCTCCAGCAGCGAGTTGCGGTTCATCTGGCGGATCTTGTTCCAGGTGAACTCCTTCTCCGAGAAGATCGGGTAGTATTCGGGGAACTGCGCGATGATGAAGCGGGCAATGGTCGCAAGGTCGCGCGCCGTCGAGAACTGCGCCGGGTCGGGCAGGCCGGTAGCGTTGACGAAGTTCGAGCCGCTGAGGCCAACCTCCTTGCCCAGCTGGTTCATCATCTGCGCGAAGCTGAGCTCACTGCCGGCAATGCCCTCGGCCAGCGCGATCGCCGCGTCGTTGCCGGACTGGATGATCACCGAGCGGACCAGATCCATCACCGGGATCTTCGAGTTCAGCTCGGCAAACATGGTCGAGCCGCCCGATGAGGCGCCGCCATCGCGCCAGGCATGCTCGGAAATGAAGAACTCGTCGGTCGGCTGGAGCTTTTTCGACTGCAGCTGGTCGAACACCACGGCCAGCGTCATCAGCTTGGCCATGCTGGCGGGCTCGAGCTGCTCGTCACCTGCCTTGTTGAACAGGATCGTGCCGGACTCGTAGTCCATCAGTACGGCAAACGGCGCCTTGGTGTCGAAATCCTGCGCGTGTGCGGGTGCCGCCAGACAGACGGCAAACAGGGCGACCAGCAGTTTCAGGCCAAAATTCCGCAATCTCAACCCCGATCGCGGTCAATGCTCGACCGCTCTCAAACTAATAGAGCACCAGGTCCTTGAGTCCAAGTTGCCTGGCGAGCGACATCACATCATCCCGCGCCACACCGGGCTTAAGATGCGTGAGTGTCAGGCGTGTGGCATCGGCGCCGGGGATGCGCACGGCATCCTCGTCGACCGCGCCCAGCATGGCGAACTGCAGCGCCACGTCATCGGCCCTCGTGGCATCGGCGAACACGCCGAGCTCCAGCTTGATGGCGCGCTTGTCCTCGTCGACCGTCGCCACCCAGGAGTCGAGCGAGCCCGAGCGGGTCGCCATGGCGTTGGCAGCCGCGTGGGCGCCGGTAATGGCCTCGTCGGCCGCACCGCTGTCGACATAGCCAAACATATCGATGATGCCGCCGATGAGATTCGGACGCTCTTCGTTCATGGCGAGGCGGGTAGCCCCCTGCTCCATGCGCGTTGGCTTGTCGACGCTGGCGAGCAGCATGCGGGTGTCGTCGCCATTGAGCGGCGCCGGGCCGATATACTGCACCTGGATATTGCCGACACCGTTGCCGGCATAGCCGAGGATCTCGGCGGTCCGGTAGCTGAGGTCCATCACCCGGCCATGGAGGTACGGGCCGCGATCGTTGACGCGGCAGACGATCGAGCGGCCATTGTCGACATTGGTGACGCGGACATAGCTCGGCAGCGGCAGCACGGGGCTGGCGCAGGAAATGGCGTTGGCTGAGAAGATCTCGCCATTGGCGGTGCGCCGGCCATGGAAGTCGTTGCCGTACCAGGAGGCGCCGCCCGAGGCGACGTAGCCGATCGGGTTCTCGATCGGCTCATAGACTTCGCCGCGCACTGTGTAGGGCTTGCCGACCATGTAGCGGCCGCCGCCCTTGGGCGGGTTCTTGGCATTGGTGACGCGCGGGCTGACGGCGACGCCGAACTCCTTGGAGCTGAAAGCGGAGCGCTTGATGTGCGGCACCCCTCCCCCATCGCTGCTGCAGGCAGCCACAACCGGCGCCAGGAGCACAGCAAGAGCAAGCAGCCGGGCGGCCGCGCGAAGGTCGCGAGAAAACACTGCCAAAACCAGATCAACCCATCGAGAGATTTCCGCACCATACCGAAAGCCGTGCGGGGATGATCGCATCGAACCGCAACGTGGTTGCGGCCGGGTTAATTTGCTTCAAATGCCAGCTATTTAGCCGCCCATTCCGTGAGTTCCGCGGTAACGGTGGCATGCTGCTCGACCAGCGCCATGTGCCCTGCCCTGGGGACCACGACGAGCCTGGCGTCGGCAATCCCGGTGGCCATCTCGCGGGCGGCCTCGGGAACGGTGATTGCGTCCTTGTCGCCGACCAACACCAGCGTCGGCACCGCGATGGCGCCGAGTTCGGGGCGAGAGTCCGGCCGGCCCATAATGGCGGTCTGCTGCCGGATATAGGTTGCGCCGCCATTCGCCGTGGCCATGCGCACATGCAGCGCCTTGAGCGCCGCATCGCCGAGGTGGTCGGGGTGCACCGCATTGGGGAACGACTGCGCGATGGCGAGGTTGAACTTCCCCTGCTCCGTCAATGCGATGGCCGTTCGTCGCTTCTCGACCGCCTCGGGGGTATCTGGTCGCGCTGAAGTGTCGAGCAGCGCCAGCTTCAGCACCCGCCCCCTCGCCTGCCTGAGCATCTCGAACGCCAGGTAGCCGCCCATCGAGAAGCCGATGAGGGCGAACTCAGGCGGCGCGTCGCTAAGAATCGATGCCGCAATCTGCTGCATCGAACTGCCCTCGGTGTGGTTGGCGATGGTCACCGGCCCGAACTGCCACAGTGCCGGCACCTGATGGGCATAGATCTCGGCGGTGCAGTTGAGACCGGGAACGAGGAGGATCGGCATTGTCATGAAAGCGAAAGTCCTGATCGAGCGTTGCAGTTCCCGGAGGAACGTTTTCGTTCTCCCCGTGGGGAACGTTTTCGTTCTCCCCGTGGGGAACGTTTTCGTTCTCCCCGTGGGGAACGTTTTCGTTCTCCCCGTGGGGAACGTTTTCGTTCTCCCCGTGGGGAACGTTTTCGTTCTCCCGGCCGAGAACGGGAACGGGCTTGCTTGCCGGGCGGTCGGCATTCATATAAAGATATCTTTATATCCCGCCATGCGAGTGTGCCGGCGGTGAACGCAGTTTGGCGTGACAGACGTTGGAAAGTCGAGCGATGACTGAAGCTCAACACATTGAGATCGATAGAAATTCCTTGCCCAAGGGCGAGGAGGTGCGGGGAGCCCTTACCCAGGCGGCCTCCGAACGCATCCTGATCCTCGATGGCGCCATGGGCACCATGATTCAGCAGCTGAAGCTCGATGAAGCCGCCTATCGCGGCGAGCGCTTCAAGGATTGGCACAAGGACGTGCGGGGCAATAACGACCTGCTCAACCTGACCCAGCCCGACGCGATCCGCGCCATCCACCTGCAATATTACCTCGCCGGCGCCGACATGGTGGAGACCAACACCTTCTCCTCCACCGACATCGTCATGGCCGATTACGGCATGCAGGCGCTCGCCTATGAACTCAACCTCGAGGGCGCCCGGCTGGCGCGCGAGGCGGCGCAGCAGGCCTTCGACATCGATGGGAAGCGGCGTTTCGTTGCCGGCGCTCTTGGCCCCCTGAACAAGACGGCGTCGATGTCGACGGACGTGAACTCGCCGGGGCACCGGGCGATCACCTTCGATGAGATCGTCAAAGGCTATGCCGAGCAGATCAACGGGCTGATCGACGGCGGCGCCGACCTGTTGCTGTTCGAGACCATCACCGACACGCTCAACACCAAGGCCGGCATCTTTGCGGCGCGGCGCATCTTCGAAGAGCGCGGCAACGAGCTGCCGGTGATGATCTCCGGCACCATCACCGACCTCAGCGGCCGTACGCTGAGCGGCCAGACGCCGACGGCGTTCTGGTACTCGGTGCGGCACGCCAAGCCCTTCACCATCGGGCTCAACTGCGCGCTCGGCGCCAATGCCATGCGCGCCCATATCAACGAGCTCTCCGATGTCGCCGACACGCTGATCTGCGCCTATCCCAATGCGGGCCTGCCCAACGAGTTCGGCGGTTATGACGAGACGCCGGAATTCATGGCGCGCCAGCTTGAGGGCTTTGCGCGGGATGGCTTCCTCAACATCGTCGGCGGCTGCTGCGGTTCGACCCCGGACCACATCCGGGCGATCAAGGAAGCAGTTGGAAAGTACAAGCCGCGCAAGATCCCCGAGGTGCCGACCCTCCTGCGGCTGAGCGGCCTCGAGCCGTTTACGCTCACCGGCGACATCCCGTTCGTGAACATCGGCGAGCGCACCAATGTCACTGGCTCGGCCAAGTTCCGCAAGCTCATCACCGCCGGCGACTACACCGCCGCGCTCGAAGTGGCGCGCGACCAGGTGCAGAACGGCGCCCAGGTTATCGACATCAACGTCGACGAGGGGCTGCTCGACAGCCAGAAGGTGATGGTCGAGTTCCTCAACCTGCTCGCCGCCGAACCCGATATCGCCCGCGTACCGCTGATGATCGATTCTTCGAAGTTCGAGGTGATCGAGGCGGGCCTCAAATGCGTGCAGGGCAAGGCGCTGGTCAACTCGATCTCCATGAAGGAAGGGGTCGAGAAATTCCTCGAAACCGCCCGGCTGGTGCGCTCCTATGGCGCCGCCGTGGTGGTGATGGCCTTCGACGAGCAGGGCCAGGCCGACACCTATGAGCGCAAGGTCGAGATCTGCTCGAAGGCCTATAAGCTCCTGACCGAGGAAGTCGGTTTCCCGCCCGAGGATATCGTCTTCGACCCCAACATCTTCGCTGTCGCCACCGGCATCGAGGAGCATGTCGGCTATGGCATCGCCTTCATCGAAGCCACGAGGACCATCCGGCAAACCCTTACGCACGCACATATTTCCGGTGGCGTGAGCAACCTCAGCTTCTCCTTCCGCGGCAACGAGCCGGTGCGTGAGGCGATGCACTCGGTGTTCCTCTACCACGCCATCCAGGCGGGCATGGACATGGGCATCGTCAACGCCGGCCAGCTGGCGGTCTACGACACGCTGGAGCCGAAGCTGCGCGAGGCCTGCGAGGACGTGATTTTCAACCGCCGGGCGGATTCGACCGAGCGGCTCCTGGAGATTGCCGAGCAGTTCAAGGGCCAGGCCGGCGGCGAGCAGAAGGCCAAGGACCTGACCTGGCGGACCAAGCCCGTGGCAGAGCGCATCTCGCATGCGCTGGTCAACGGCATCACCGAGTTCATCGACGCCGACACCGAGGAAGCGCGGCTCAGCGCCGAGCGGCCGCTGCACGTCATCGAGGGCCCGCTGATGGCCGGGATGAGCGTGGTCGGTGACCTGTTCGGCTCCGGCAAGATGTTCCTGCCGCAGGTGGTAAAATCCGCCCGGGTGATGAAGCAGGCGGTGGCGCACCTTCTCCCGTTCATGGAGGCGGAGAAGAACGCCGATGGCAACGCCACCGGCCGCCGCAGCGCCGGCAAGGTGCTGATGGCGACGGTGAAGGGCGATGTGCACGACATCGGCAAGAACATCGTCGGCGTGGTCCTCTCCTGCAACAACTACGAGATCATCGACCTCGGCGTCATGGTGCCGACGGCGAAGATCCTCGAGGTGGCGAAGGCGGAGAATGTCGACGTCATCGGGCTCAGCGGCCTCATCACCCCGTCGCTCGACGAGATGGTGCATGTTGCCTCCGAGATGGAGCGCGAAGGCTTCCACGTGCCGCTGCTGATCGGCGGCGCCACCACCTCGCGCGTCCACACCGCGGTGAAGATCCACCCGCAGTATCATGGCGGACCGACTGTGCACGTACACGACGCCAGCCGCGCCGTGGGCGTGGTGTCGTCGCTGCTGTCGCAGGAACAGCGCCCGGCCTATGTTCAGGACGTGAAGGCCGAGTACGAGCGGCTGGCCGAAAAGCACCGGCAGAGCGAGGCGGAAAAGCAGCGGACATCGCTGGCAACCGCCCGCGCCAACCGCTTCCAGCCGAAATGGGATGGCTACGTGCCGCCCAAGCCGAGCTTCCTCGGCACGCGAGTGTTCGAGAACTACGACCTGGCTGAGATCGCCAGGTACATTGACTGGACGCCGTTCTTCCAGGCCTGGGAACTGAAGGGCCGCTTCCCGGCAATCCTCGAGGACAAGGACCAGGGCCCGGCGGCGCGTCAGCTCTGGGACGACGCGCAGAAGATGCTGAAGGAAGTGATCCAGAAGAACTGGTTCCGCCCCAAGGCGGTGATCGGCTTCTGGCACGCCAACCAGGTCGGCGACGACATTCGGCTCTATACCGATGCAGATCGCAAGGATCAGTTGGCGACGTTCTTCACCCTGCGCCAGCAGCTTTCGAAGACCGGCGGCAAGCCGCACATGGCCCTGGCCGACTTCGTCGCGCCCGAGGGCATCCCGGACTATCTGGGGGGCTTCGTGGTCACGGCGGGGCTCGAGGAGAACATCATTGCCGAGCGCTTCGAACGGCGGAACGACGACTACTCGTCGATCCTGATCAAGGCGCTGGCCGATCGCTTCGCCGAGGCCTTCGCCGAACTGATGCACGAGCGGGTACGCAAGGAATTCTGGGGCTACGGCGCCGCGGAAACCTTTGCACCCAACGAAATGATCGGCGAGCCTTACCAGGGCATCCGCCCTGCCCCGGGCTATCCGGCCCAGCCCGACCATACCGAGAAGACGACGCTATTCCACCTGCTCAACGCCAAGCAGCGCATCGGCGTCGAGCTGACCGAGAGCTACGCCATGTGGCCGGGCTCGTCGGTGTCTGGCATGTATCTGAGCCACCCCGAGAGCTTCTATTTCGGTGTCGCCAAGGTGGAACGTGACCAGGTGGAGGACTATGCCCGGCGCAAGGGCATGGCGATCCGCGAAGTCGAACGCTGGCTCGGGCCGATCCTCAACTACATCCCGAGCTCGGACAAGGAGGCGGTATGACCTCCCCTGCCCCGTTCGCCCGCCGCGCCACTTCCGTGCCGGTGACCGTGGTCACCGACAAGGCGGCCCTCGGCCGCTTCGGTGGGCGCGATACCGCAGTGGTGCATCTCGATCCACCACTGCACGCTCATGATCCGGGCGCCGAGTGCATCGCCTGCGAGAGCCGCGGCAATGTGCGGGTGCTGCTGTTCGAGCTGCAGGAAAAGGTGCGGCTCGGCATGGCCGAGCCGTTCGTCCGGGTGGTGGTGGACGCCACCGACGTTGAAGATCGCACGGCCGTCGCTGACGCCATTGTCCCCGGCAAGCTGCCGGCCTTCGGGCTCCGCGACTTCACCGTGGCCCGCAACTTTCATCTGGCGGAGGTGGTCTGATGGCCGCGCTTGATCTCTTCATCCGGCCCGCGGCCGACGACATCCACCCAATCAGCCGCGCCGCGCTGCTGGCTCTCGACGCAGCCGAGCGAACCCAACGGCTCGACGAACAGCAGGCAGCGATCCGCTCCCGGTTGGCGGCGGCGCCCGGGACGCGCGACTGGCACAATCAGGTCGGCATGATCGTCGCCGAACTCCGCCGTGCCGGTCATGCCCTCAGCCGCGACGGCGAGACGCATAGCTGGGTCGGTGAATCCGGCCAGCTTGGCGTGAGCTTCTGTCGGGCCGGCAACACTGTGCTCGCCTGGCAAGCCTAGCCGCGCCAAACCTCAGTATTACTTGCAGTGTAGCCTCGTCGCGCTAAGCTGTGGTTCACGCCTGTTGGTAGGGGCGTGGACGCTTGAGGGGGCGTGGCAAATGGCAGAGCATCCGGATCCGTTCTCGGTCAATGTCGGGAGCAAGCTGCTCTTCGGCGCCATCATGCTGATGGGGCTCGGCCTGATCGGCGCCATCCTGGGGCCGCTGCTGACCGCCTTCGGCCCGAACGCCAGCCCAGAAGCGATCGGCGGCGCCGTAGGACCCGGCATCATGCTGCTGATCGGCGGCGTGGTGCTCGGCATCATCGCCGGCATCTTCCTCGGCTACGCCAACGGCAAATACCCACCGTCGGCTCGCCGGGAGTAAGGTCCAGGATTGGGCTGCAGCTTGGGCTCGACCCTTCACCCACCCACCCTCTGTCATCGTGGGTGAGGTGATCGTAGTTGGTCAGCTCGGCCGCTGCGCACCATGTGAAGCGCTCTAGTGCGCGTGCTCGGTCACGCACTCGCCGTGGTCGGCCAGCACTTCGATGATCCGGCAATCGCAGATTCGCCCATGGCCGCACTCCTCGACCATCCGGGTCAGCTCACCGCGCAGCGCCGAGAGGCTGGCGATGCGGCGGTCGATCTCGGTCAGGTGGTTGCGGGCGATGCTGTCGGCCTGGTGGCATGAGGCCTGCGGCGACGCGGCCATGTCCAGCAGTTCTCGGATATCTTCGACCTCGAAGCCGAGCTCGCGCGAGTGGCGGATGAAGTTGAGCCGCTCCACCTCGGGCTTACCGTAACGGCGCTGATTGCCCTCGGTCCGCGGCGGCGACTGCAGCAGGCCGATCTGCTCGTAAAAGCGGATGGTCGGAACCTTGACGCCGGTCCGCCGTGACAATTCGCCGATCGGCAAATTCATTGCATTCACCCCTTGATCCTCTAGTGGCTAGAGGTCCTAGATGTATGCGGACATGATGAAGAATCCAAGGAGTGCCGCATGTCCGAGGCCGCCGAGAAGCTGAAATTCCGCATTGGCGGCATGGACTGCGCCGCCTGTGTGACCAAGATCGAGAACGCCGTCAGCCGGCTTCCCGGCGTCGGCGAGGTCGGCGTGTCGCTCCCCAATGGCACGATGACCGTGACGCGCTCGGGTGAGGTCGCCAAGGGCGCCATCGAGCGGCAGGTCAAGGCGCTTGGCTACCAGATCGCCCCCGCCCGATCCGCCCATACCGGGTCTGCCGCTCCCGTGGTGGGGAACCATGGCCATGCCGGGCACGACCATGATCACGACCACTCCGATCACAGCCATGACCACGGCGATGATCACGATCACCCCGTGCATGGCGAGATCATTGGCGGCCCGTGGTGGAAGACGCGAAAGGCCCTGCTGACCTTCATCTCCGGTGGCGCCCTGCTGGCGGCCTATATTGCCGGGCAGTTGTTCCCTCAAATCGGCCATTGGGCGTTCTTCGTCGCCATGGCGGTGGGCCTGATCCCGGTGGCGCGGCGCGCCGTCGTCGCCGGCATGACCGGCACGCCGTTCTCGATCGAGACGCTGATGACCATTGCCGCCATCGGCGCGGCGTTCATCGGCGCCACCGAGGAAGCGGCTACCGTGGTGCTGCTGTTCCTCGTCGGCGAGCTGCTCGAGGGCGTTGCCGCCGGCCGGGCCCGCGCCAGCATTCGCGGCCTCGCCGACCTGGTGCCCAAGCTGGCATTGGTCGAACAGGACGGCGCCACCACCGAGGTCCCCGCGGCGCAACTGACCGTCGGCACCATCATCCTCGTGCGTCCCGGCGACCGCATCGCCGCCGACGGCGTCATCGTCGACGGCAGTTCCGCCATCAACGAGGCCCCGGTGACCGGTGAGAGTGTTCCCAGGACCAAGGGCCCCGGCGACGACGTGTTCGCCGGCACCATTAACGCCGATGCCGTGCTGCGCGTGCGGGTGACTGCGGCCGCCGCCGACAACACCATTGCCCGCGTCGTGCGACTGGTCGAGGAAGCGCAGGAAAGCAAGGCGCCAACCGAGCGGTTCATCGACAAGTTCTCAAAGTACTACACGCCGGCCGTGCTGGTGGTGGGCGCGCTGGTCGCCATCCTGCCGCCGCTGCTGGCCGGCCAGCCCTGGGACGAGTGGATCTACAAGGGCCTCGCCATCCTGTTGATCGGCTGCCCCTGCGCGCTGGTGATCTCCACCCCGGCGGCGATCGCCGCGGGCCTCTCGGCCGGCGCCCGCCGCGGGCTGCTGCTGAAGGGTGGCGCCGTGCTGGAGCAGTTGCGCAGGATCGATACCGTGGCGCTCGACAAGACCGGCACGCTCACCGAGGGCAAGCCGCAGGTCACCGACATCGTCGGCATCGGGCGCTCGGAAGCTCAGGTGTTGTCGCTGGCGGCGGCGCTGGAGAGCGGCTCAAGCCACCCGCTGGCAGTGGCGGTGTTGGCCCGCGCCAAGGCCGACAAGGCCTTCGTACCGCCTGCGGCTGGCGCCAAGGCAGTGCCCGGCAAGGGTGTCACCGGCAAGGTCGGCGGCGAAACCCTGTTCCTCGCCTCCCCCAAGGCGGCCGAAGAGCAGGTGCCGTTCGATGCGGCGCTGCGTGAGCAGATCGGCGCGCTCAATGATGCCGGCAAGACCGTCTCGGTGCTGCTAGTCGGCGATCAGGTCGCCGGCCTCCTTGCCATCCGCGACGAGCCGCGCGTCGACGCGGCGGATGGGCTGCGCCGGTTGCAGTCCGAGGGCGTCAGGACTGTCATGCTCACCGGCGACAACGAGCGAACCGCCAAGGCCATCGGCGCCGACCTCGGCATCGAGGTGCGCGCCGGCCTCCTCCCCGAGGATAAGCAGCGCATCGTCCGCGAGCTGCAGCAGCAGGGCCGCGTCGTCGCCAAGGTCGGCGACGGCATCAACGACGCCCCTGCCCTAGCCGCCGCCGATATCGGCATCGCCATGGGCGGCGGCACCGACGTGGCGCTCGAAACCGCCGACGCCGCCATCCTCCACGGCCGCGTCGCCGACATCGCCAACATGATCGGCCTGTCGAAAGCCACGATGGGCAACATCGCCCAGAACATCACCGTGGCGCTGGGCCTGAAGGCGGTGTTCCTCGTCACCACGATTATCGGCGTCACGGGCCTGTGGCCGGCGATCCTCGCGGATACTGGCGCGACGGTGCTGGTGACGATCAACGCCATGCGGCTGTTGGGCTGGAAGGGAAAATAGCGGTTCAGCTTCCAATGCTCCAAACAACAACGGCTCCCCGAGGGGAGCCGTTTGTTTTGGACTGCAGGATCTCTAGAGAACCTGGTGCGGTCGAGAAGACTCGAACTTCCACGCCTTGCGGCACAGCGACCTCAACGCTGCGCGTCTACCAATTCCGCCACGACCGCACGCCGAGGTAGGAGCGACGCCGAAGCGGCGAAGCGAGGCAGCGTGTAGCAACGCTCGTTGGCGGGTGCAAGCGATTAATTGCCGTTATGCAAACGCTCGCCGCCAAACTCGAAATCAGGCTGGGCGGCGGACTTTTTCGGTGAGCTCGACGCTGAGGCGGCCGTCTTCGACCTTCACTTCGCCGCGCGCGATCAGCGTGTTGTTGGCATAGACGCGCAATGGGTCGTTCTCACCGGTATCGAGCTCGATCACCGCGCCGCGGCCCATGCGCAAGAGGTGATGCACGGGCATGATCGCCGCGCCCAGCTCGACGGTGATATCGACTTCAATATTGTCTAGAGTGTTCATACATAAACCGCGACCGACCATCCCGGCTGAATCGCGCGGGCCCCTTGTGAGAGAGCATTGGACACCCATGCTTACCGAAGCGTTAACGACTGACCCAACTTGCGACACCGGGACCAAGCTGTTCCGCGCCGATGGGGTGCCGGTCGAGTGGCGAATCTCGGAAGGCTACATCCCCTACCCCGAAGCGCTGGAGGCGATGAAGGCGCGGGCGGCAGCCGTTGCGGACGGTACCGCCAGCGAACAGGTATGGCTGCTTGAGCATCCGCCGCTCTATACGGCGGGCACCTCGGCGGCGCCCGAGGACCTGCTGTCGCCCAACCGCTTCCCGGTCTATGACGCCGGGCGCGGCGGGCAGTACACCTATCACGGCCCTGGCCAGCGGGTGGTCTACTTCATGCTCGATCTGCGCCAGCGCGGCCGCGACGTACGCTGCCTGGTACAGGGGCTCGAGGGGCTGATCATCGATACGCTCGCCGCCTTCAACATCCGCGGCGAGCGGCGCGATGGCCGGATCGGCGTCTGGGTCGCGCGGCCGGACAAGGGCTTTGGTCGCGAGGACAAGGTAGCGGCGATCGGCGTGCGGGTCAGCCGCTGGGTGACCTTCCACGGCATTGCAATCAATGTGTCGCCGACCCTTTCACACTTCGATGGCATCGTGCCGTGCGGCATTTCCGACCAGGGCGTGACCAGCTTTGAGGATCTCGGACAGCTGGTTGCGATGCCCGAAGTCGATGCCGCGCTGCGCACCGCCTTCGAGCGGCGCTTTGGCGCCACGGCAGATGTGCGCCCGGAAGGCCTTGTCAGTGCCGCGTGACGCACGCATTTTCTGGGTGACCGATTCCATGGGGGTGAGGCCATGACGCTGGACGATCTCAAGAAAATCTTCCTCAGCCCGACGCTGTTCAGGCTCGAGACCATCCTCTCGCCGCGACTGGTGCCGGTGCTTTACGTCACCGGGCTGGCGGCACTGCTGCTCTGGTCGGTGGGGCACCTGTTCGTCAGCTTCGGCCGCAATTTCGGCGACGGCCTGTGGGGTATCCTCGAGATCGCGGTGTATGGCGCGTTGTTCCTGATCGTGTTGCGCATCGTGTGCGAAGTGCTGCTGGTGTTCTTCAAGGCGAACGAGACAGTCACCCGCACCGTGAGCCTCAGCCGCGTGCCGACCTCGCTGATCGACGAGGTACGCGACGCCATCCACGACATCGCCGAGGACGAACCTTACGAAGACGAGACGAGCGAGGGCGCGGATGTAGAGCCAACCACGCCTGCGGTGCGACGGACCGCGAGGCGCACGCCGCCACCGACCGAGAAGCCCGATATCTGAAACAACAAGGCCGCCCCGAGGGGCGGCCTTTTCGTTGGGGCGGGTGGCTCGCCCACTTCGATGATCTCCAGGGATCAGGCAGTGACGAGCGAGCGCCGCGACTTCATGACTTCGTCGACGCTCCAGGCGCCGGGGCCGGCGAAGACCAGGTAGAGGAATACGAAGCAGAACAGCACGGCCCCATCGCCGCCATTGGCGACCGGGATGATGTTGCCCTGCCCCATCATCGGCACGTGCACGAACCAGAACGCATAGGCCATCTGGCCGGCGAGGATGAAAGCCACCGGGCGGGTGAAGACGCCAAGCAGGATGGCGAGGCCGCCGAACACTTCGAGCACAGCCGCGAGGCCCATCAGCGAGAACAGCTCGAACCCGCCGCCGCCACCTGAGGCCGGAAAGCCGAACATCTTCTGCGTGCCGTGGGCCATGAAGCAGAGCGCAGCGACGATGCGGAGAACGGCCAGCGCCTGCGGCTGGTACCGGTTGAGGGCTTCGAGATTCATGGGTCTTTTTCCTGCTGGACGCCTCGGAGGTGGGCGCATCGGAAACAAGAGCACGAGGCTCAGGATTCGGGTCAACTGAAGGTTTGGTAATCTGACGGGCTCGTGATCGGCCGTGATCAGGGCTGCCCTGCTTCCATCGCAGAGTGCCGATCATTGCTTTTTTCCCGAGTTTGGCGCATAGGCACGCGCCAATGACACAAGCTCCGAAAATCGGTCTGGTCAGCCTCGGCTGCCCCAAGGCTCTCGTCGACTCCGAACGCATCATGACGACGCTGCGTTCGCAGGGCTATTCGTTCTCGCGCGACTACGCCGGCGCGGACGTCGTGCTGGTCAATACCTGCGGCTTCCTCGATAGCGCCAAGAAGGAAAGCCTCGAGGCGATCGGCGAGGCCGTCGGCGCCAATGGCCGCGTCATCGTCACCGGCTGCCTCGGCGTCGAAGAAGAGATGATCCGCGCCACGCATCCGAGTGTGCTCGCCGTCACCGGCCCGCACCAGTACGAGGATGTGGTCAACGCGGTGAACCTGCATGTGCCGCCGGTGCCGAACAAGTTCGTCGACCTGGTGCCGGAAGCCGGCCTGAAGCTGACGCCGCGCCACTACGCCTACATGAAGATTTCCGAGGGCTGCAACAACCGCTGCACCTTCTGCATCATCCCGCAGATTCGCGGCGATCTGGTTTCTCGTCCGATTGCTTCGGTGCTGTACGAGGCGGAGCGGCTGGTGGCCACCGGCGTCAAGGAGATCATGGTGATCTCCCAGGACACCTCGGCCTACGGCCTCGACGTCAAGTACCAGAGCTCGAAGTTCCGCGGCCGCGATATCGAGGCGCGCTTCCAGACCCTCGCCGAGGAACTGGGCAAGATGGACGTGTGGACCCGCCTCCACTATGTCTACCCCTACCCGCATGTCGACAGCGTCATCCCGCTGATGGCCGAGGGCAAGATCCTCCCCTATCTCGATATCCCGTTCCAGCACGCTGCGCCGTCGGTGCTGAAGTCGATGCGCCGCCCGGCCAACCAGGTGAAGACGCTCGACCGGATCAAGGCCTGGCGCGCCGTCGCTCCCGACCTTGCCATCCGCTCCAACTTCATCGTCGGCTTCCCCGGCGAGACGGAGGAGGATTTCGAGTTCCTGCTCGATTGGCTGGAAGAGGCCGAGATCGACCGCATCGGCTGCTTCGAGTACGAGCCGGTGACCGGCGCGCCCGCCAACGACATCGAGGGCATCGTCCCCGATGAGCTGAAGCGCGAGCGCTATGAGCGCCTGATGGAAGTGGCCCAGGACATCTCGGCACATGTGTTGAGTAAGAAGGTCGGCCGCACCATCGACGTGCTGGTCGACGACGTCGAGCCCGATACCGGCCGCGCCATCGGCCGCAGCCAGTGGGACGCGCCCGAGATCGACGGCACCGTGATCATCCACGAAGCCGACGGCATCAAGGTCGGCGACAAGGTGTCGGTGCTGGTGACCGAGTCGGACGAATACGACCTGTTCGCCGTGCCCTCTGCAGTGGCCGCCAAGGACGACCTGAAGCCGACCGCCGTCGCCGGCTGATGCCTGGGCACCGCGAGTATGAGCTGGCGCCTGGCGGCGCCGCCCTGCGGCTTGGCCGCACCGCCCGGCTGATGGGCATCCTCAACGTCACCCCCGACAGCTTTTCCGACGGCGGCCGCTTCGATGCGGCGCCGGCGGCATTGGCGCAGGCGCGGCTGATGCTGGCCGAGGGGGCCGATATCATCGACATCGGCGGCGAGAGCACGCGACCGGGAGCCGAGGAGGTGTCGGTGGCAGACGAGCTGACGCGGGTCCTGCCGGCGATCGCGGCCCTGCGGGCCGACGGGATCACGGGGCCGATCTCGATCGATACCTATAAGGCCGAGGTAGCCGAGCAGGCGATTGCTGCCGGAGCGACTATCATCAACGACGTCCATGGGCTGCAGCGCGAGCCTGAGGTGGCGGCGGTGGCGGCCCAGCACGACGCCCCGCTGGTGGTGATGCACTGGGACAAGGCGCGCGACACCGGCCGCGACGTGATGGCCGAGATGGCCAGGTACTTCGACGTCACCCTCGATATCGCCGACAAGGCCGGCGTGACGCGTGACCGCATCGTACTCGACCCCGGCTTCGGCTTCGCCAAATCGCTGAGCGAGAACTACGAGATCCTGCGGCGGCTGCCGGAGCTGGTGGCTATGGGCTTTCCGGTGCTGGTCGGCACCTCGCGAAAATCGATGATCGGTAAGTTGCTCGATATGCCGGCCAACGAGCGGCTGGCGGGCACCATCGCGACCTCGGTGCTTGGCTATACCGCCGGCGCCCACATCTTCCGGGTCCACGACATCCGGCCCAACCGCGATGCCTTGCGCGTCGCCGAGGCGGCCCTATATGGACCCGCAGATTAGGAATTCAGACGTGACCAAAGACTTCAGCGGCGACCGCATCATCCTCAGCGACCTGGGGTTCTTCGGCTATCACGGCGTGATGCCGGAGGAAGCGGTGCTGGGGCAGCGCTTTTTCGTCGACCTGGTGTGCGGCGTCGACCTCGGCCAAGCCGGCCGCAGCGACGAGCTCGAACAATCGATCTCCTATGCCGAGATCTACGAGGTGGCGAAGGCAGCGTTCGAGGCGCAGCGGTTCAAGCTGATCGAGGCGGTGGGCCAGCACATCGTCGACCGGCTGTTCGAGGCGTTTCCAGGGATCCGGTGGATAGAGGTGCGGGTGAGAAAGCCCTCAGCGCCGATCGCCATGGTGGCTGGCGAGGCCGCCATCGAGCTGCATCGCCACCGGGATGATCGCTGATGGCACGCGCGTGGCTCGGCCTCGGTGCCAATATCGGCGATCCCTCAGCGCAAGTGCGCGAGGCAGTGGACCGGCTGAACGCCTGGCCGGGCATCGCCGTCGTGGCGCAATCCTCGATGCTGATCACCAAACCCTGGGGCAAGACCGACCAGCCGGATTTCTCCAACATGGTGGTGGAGGCCGAGACCAGCCTTGCGCCGCTCGAGCTTCTCGACGCCTGTCTCGGCATCGAGCGCGAGATGGGGCGGGTCCGCGACATCCGCTGGGGCCCGCGGCGCATCGACATCGACGTGGTGGCCTACGAGCGGTTGGAACTCGACACCGAGCGCCTGCATGTGCCGCACCGCTATGCGCATGAGCGCGACTTCGTGCTGGCGCCGCTGCGCGAGATCGCGCCCGAGGTGGCGGAGTGGATCGTGGGACGGCAGTCAGCGCCTAAGGCCCCACCCCACCCTTGATCCCTCCCCATCTAGGGAGGGAGACGATGGAACCGCGGCCTCGGCATGCGCCTCCCTCCCCCTTGTGGGGAGGGATTGAGGGTGGGGGTGGCCGCAAGCACTGCGGCCGGCAGTTATCCCCTCACCATCTCCAGCACCCGCACTGCTGCGTCGAACTCCATCCGACGCTTGGCGCGGCGTTCGGTGGCTTCCTCGACCTCGCCCCAGAGCCGGATGTTGTAGTCCTCGTCGACATGGGCGGCGGTCCAGACCTCTTCCGAGGTCAGTAACCCTTCCCGCAGCGCGATGCTGAGCAGGCCCGAGCCGGTAATGCCGGTCAGCGAGTTGAGCGCCACCGCCTCGATCAGCTCGGCATCGGCCAGCGAGGCGCGCAGGCGCTCCAGCGTCGGCGCCGGCTGCGGCTGGTGCAGGATGCCGATCGTGGGCTGGAAGCCGATCTCGAAATGGCGGGCGAGCTTCACCAGCACCGCGTCCCACACCCGCTCCTGCTCGGCGACGAGCTCACGCGGCGTGTCGGCGCGGTACAGCAGCAGGTCGTTGCCCGAATATTTGATGATCTCCTCGCGCAGCGCTTCGAGCCGTTCGTCGCCAGCCTCGACCGCCGAGTTGATCAGACGAACCATCGGCATGGTCTTGGGGTCGATGAACTCCTGCTGCGCCGCCCATTCCTCGGCCATGGCGGCGGCCACCGGCTGATACGGCACCACCACCGGCTTCTGCGCCGGAGTGCGTGGCGTCTTGCCGTCCAGCGTCACCGCAAAGCCGCCAGCGACGGTGCCCACTCCGACGTCCTTGTAGAAGCGCTTGGGCAGCTCGACCTTGTTGAGGTGCTGCGCCCGGCCGTAACCGTCGTCGCGATGCTTGTCGGCGTCTTCGAGGAACTCGCGCATCAGGCCTCCAATAGCTTGTCGACCGCGTCGACCAGTTGATCCATGCGATGGATGACCAGGTCGGCGCCTGCTGCCTCGAGATCGGCCACCGAGTGATAGCCCCAGGCTACGCCGAGAGCTTTGACGTTGGCGTTGCGGGCCATCTTCATGTCGTGTGAGGTGTCGCCGATCATTACGGTGGCTTCGCGGCCGATGCCGGCCGCCTCCATCGCCGTCTCGATCATCTGCGGGTCGGGCTTGCCGCGGTTGTGGGCTGGGGTCTGGATCGAGTTGAAGCGACCGATGATCTCGTGGCGCTCAAGCAGCGTAATGGCGCCGGCATGGCCCTTGCCGGTGGCCACGGCGAGGATCGTCTCCGGGTCGGCCTGCAGTCGATCGAGCGCATCGAGAGCGCCGTCGAACATCGGCTCGCGGGCGAGCCCGGCTTTCTGCAGGTATGTCGCGCGGTAGGCGTTGAGGATCACGTCGATCCGGTCGCTGTCGGCATCAGGTGCGAGTATCCCCATGGCATCGCGCGCGGTGATGCCGGAGATGGAGCGGATCGCGTCGTCGCTGGGGATCGCCTGCCCCACCGAGGCAAAGGATTCGCGGACCGTCTCGATGATGAGCGCCTCGGAATTGATCAACGTGCCATCGAGATCGAAGACGACCAGCCGCATCGGGAGAACTCCTGCCCAGAGCGAGATCAGGAAAGGTTGCAGACCTTTCCGGTTCGATCTCGCGACAAAACAAAGACTTGGAGCGGGAGTGCGATTCAACGAAACGCAATCCCGCTCCAAGCCCGCTCAGAACCACACTTTGCCGGGCGTGTCACGCCCCGCGAAAGGCATAGCTCGATCGCGGAAAACTGCCCCGGCTGCTGCTATTCCAGCACGCGCTCGATGGCGGCATCGAGCTCGGAGTAGTCGTGGATCAGGGTCCCTGCCCCGGCTTTGATCAGCTCGGCGGCATCGTGATAGCCCCAGCTGACGCCGATCGAGCGCACCTTGGCGGCGCGGGCCAGCTCCATGTCGAACACCGTGTCGCCGATCATCACCGTCTGCTCGGGGGCGGCGCCGGTCTCTTCCATGGCGCTGAGCAGCATGCCGGGATGCGGCTTGGACGGGTTGTGGTCGGGCGTCTGCAGAGTGGTGAAGTGCCCGGTGATCCGGTGGTTGTCGAGGATCCGAGCGACACCGGTGAGGCCCTTGCCAGTGGCAATGCCCAGCACAGTGCCCTTCTGCTCGCGCAGCCGGTCCAGCGCCTCGCGGGCGCCCGGGTAGAGCGGCTCGCGATCGAACTCGTGCTCGAGCGACGCCTTGTAGAAGCTCTTGTACTGCCCGACGATGCCTTCGATCACATCGATATCGCTGGTGCCGGCCAGTTGGCCGACTGCGACGGGCAGTGACAATCCGATGATCTGCCGAACCTCTGCCGGCGTCGGCGCCGGCAGGTCGAGCGAGCGGAACGCGGACCCCATATGCTCGGAAATGAGCGCCTGGGTATCGATCAGTGTTCCATCCATATCGAAGACGATGAGCCGCACGGGAGTTCCCCCTGAATTCGGCCCGTTCAGAACCATAAAACGCAGGGCGTGTCACGCCCTGCGCCACTGGATGGAAGTCTACATCGCGGCGAAGCAGTAGAGAAGACCCGCGCCGCCCGTGCCGACCAGGTTCTCCTGGCTGCAGCCGCGCGACGGATGCGAGGAGTTCCAGGATTTGGCAGCGTCGGACTCATCGAGACCGGTGCGATCGGAATGGCCGACAATGGCGCTGCCCTCGCCGTTCAGCGTCCAGTCGCCACAGGTCTGGCCGGCGGCCAGGGTGCCATCCGGATTGGAGCCGGTGAGGATGTCGTGCTGGTTCGGATCGTCACCGCGCCCGTTGATCGGGTTCCCGGTCTCGGACAGCGCTGTCGCCTTGGTCAGCTTGTTGTCGGCGCTGTGCAGGTTGGCGACATCGGTGGCGATCACGTCGCCCTTGAAGTTCTGCCACGGCCCGGCGCCGATCCGGTCCTTGGCGTTGACGCCTTCGGCGCTGAGATAGGCCTTCCAGGTCTTGGCGGTCGAGCCGGCGGCTTCCGCCAGCTTGGCACAGTGGGCGTCTGCCCCGTCGAGCCCGCCGAGATTGGCGCCGTCCCCGGCACCGACACTGGTGACGAAGAAGGTCATGGTGGTCGCGTCCTGCGCAATGGCCGGTGCAGCAATGGCGAGGGTTGCCGCGGTGGCAGCGGCGAGAACGATCGTTTTCATTGGCATCTCCCTGTGCGCCCGGAATGGGCCGCAACAGGGTGAACACGCGAGCTCCGCGTTTCGTCCGGCGCTCGCGGCGATTTGATCAGTCCTGTTCCGGATCCTGATCCTGCACGTCGTAGCGATCGGCATCGAAGCCGAGCACGTCGAAGGTCGCCTGCATATGCGGCGGCAGCGGCGCCGAAACATCGAGCAGTTGCCCGTTGCGCAGCGGCAACCGGATGCGGCGGGCATGCAGGTGCAGCCCCTTCGAAATCTCGTCCGGCGGCGTCCAGTTCTCGATGTTGAAGTAGCGCGGATCGCCCATGATCGGGTTGTGCAGCTGCGCCATGTGGACGCGCAGCTGGTGCGTGCGCCCGGTCACCGGTTTCAGCGTCACCCAGGCGAAGCGTCGGGCAGCCGTGTCGGTGGTCGAGTAGTAGCTCATCGAATGCTGTGCGCCAGGCGTGCCCTGCGGCACCACCACCATCTGCTCTCCATCGGTGGTCGCCTGCTTGGCGAGGAAGCACGAGATCGAGCCCTGCTTGGGGTGCGGGTTGCCCCACACCACGGCCCAATAGATCTTCCGCGCCTGGCGTGACGAGAACACTTCGCCGAAATGCGCCGCCGCCGCCTTGGTCTTGGCGACGACGAGGCAACCGGAGGTATCGCGGTCGAGCCGGTGTACCAGCCGCGGCGCCTCGCCCTTCTTGTTGGGGAGGCTCTTCAGCAGCCCATCCATGTGCCGCTTGGTGCCCGAACCGCCCTGCGAGGCAAGGCCGTGCGGCTTGTTGAACACGTAGAGTTCGTCGTCCTCATAGAGGATGATGTCCCTGAGGAAGTCGGCGTCGCGCGAATTGATCTCGCCCTCGGCCCGCTCCGGTGCGGCTTCGATCGGCGGCACGCGCACCACCTGCCCCGCTGCGAGGCGCGCATTGGCCTTTACACGGCCGCTGTCGACGCGGATCTGGCCGGAGCGCAGCAGCTTCTGCAGGTGCCCGAAGGTGACCTGCGGGAAGTGCGTCGCAAACCAGCGGTCGAGCCGCATGCCGTCTTCGTCGCGGGCGACGACCTGTTGCCGGACGCCACTCATGCGACCACCCGCATGGCCAGCATGCCCATCCAGAGCCCGGCCAGCGACAGCAGCACCGAGCCGACGATGTAGAAAGCGGCGAGCAGGATATCGCCGCGCTCGATCAGCGTAATGGCGTCGAGCGAAAAGCTCGAGAACGTGGTGAAGCCGCCGAAAATGCCGACGGCGACGAACAGCCGGATCTCGTTCTGGTACTGCGGCGTGGTCTTGGCGAGGACGCCGACCAGCACGCCCATGGCGATCGAACCGACTATGTTGACGAGGAACGTTGCCACCGGGAAGCCGTTGGGCAGGCTGCCGATCCAGTTCTGCGCGCCAAAGCGCGCCAAAGCGCCGAGCGCGCCGCCGATTCCGACGAGAAGATAAGCTTGCATGGGCTGACTTCTACGGGCACCGCCCGCGGAAGACCAGCCCTATGCACGCGGGGTCGCTGTCAGGTCGCCGGCACGCCTGCCTCGTCGTCCTCTTCGTCGATATCGAGCGCCGGCGCCACCGCCGACGAGACGAGGCCGTTAAGCGAGCCGCCCTTGAGGCCGAGCTCGGCCAGCAGCGCATCGATCAGCGGGGCCTGGCTGCGGTAGCGCAACGCCGCATCGACCGCCTGGTCGGCGATCCCGCCGCCGGCATGACCGTTCAGCCCGTGGCTATGGCTACCGCCACCGGAGAGCCCGTCGACATGCAGGATCTTGATGCCCTCGATGTTCTCCATCGGCTTCACCGATTCCGCGATGATCGACGGCAGCGCCTCGATCAGCGCCATGCGGATGTTCATGGCGATCTGCTCGGGCGACAGGCGGTTGGCGGCCTCGTTGAGCTTCTGCTTGCCCTCGGCCTCGACGGCGTAGGTGACCTCGGTGGCGGCGGCCTTCAGCTTGGCGGCTTCCGCCTCGCCCTGGGCCAGCGTGCGGGCGGCTTCGGCGCGGTTCTTGGCGGCCTGCTTTTCGGCATCGGACGAGATGACGATGTTGATCGAGGCCTTCTGGGCTTCCTGCTCGGCCTCGATCAGCTGGATGCGCTTGGTGCGCTCGGCGATCTCGGTCAGGCGCGCGGTCTCGACTTCTTCGGCCGCCTTGGCGGCGAGCGCGCGGGCGACGTCGGCCTTGGCTTCGGCCTTCGACTGCTCCTCGGACTTGGCGGCGATCGCCGTGGCGCTGATCTGCTCGCTGAGCGCGATGGCCTGGTCGGCCTTGATCGCCGCTTCCTTCACCTGCTGGCGCGACAGCGTACGGGCCGCCTCGGCCTCGGTCGCGCGCTGCGCGCGGAGACTCTCGATCTCGGCGTTTTGCTGGTCGATACGGATGGCGATTTCGCGCTCATTGTTGAGGCGGGCATACTCGCTGTCACGGGTAATCGTGAATTGCTCCTGCTGCGCCTCGAGGTTCTTCCGCGCGATCGCCACCTGGGTGTTCTGTTCGATGTCGTTACGGGTCTTGCGCCGATCCTCGATCGACTGGGTCATCTTGGTGAGACCCTCGGCGTCGAACACGTTGTCGGGATTGAAGAACTCCCGGTTGGTCTGATCGAGGCCGGTGAGCGACACGGATTCGAGCTCGAGGCCGTTCTTGAGGATATCCTCGGACACCGCAGCCTGCACCTTCTGCACGAAGCTGACCCGCTGCTCGTGCAGCTCCTCCATCGCCATTTCGGCAGCGACAGCGCGCAGCGCATCGACGAACTTGCCTTCGACCAGTTCCTTCAGCGCCTGCGGCTCCATGGTGCGGCGGCCCAGGGTCTGGGCGGCGTCGGCGATGGCCTCGGCGGTCGGCTGCACGCGCACGTAGAACTCGGCCTGCACGTCGACGCGCATGCGGTCCTTGGTGATCAGCGCCTGTTCGGCGGTGCGCACCACTTCGAGGCGGAGGGTATTCATGTTGACCGGGATGGTCTCATGCAGCACCGGCAGCACCAGCGCGCCACCGTTCATGATCACCCTCTGCCCACCGAACCCGGTGCGGACAAAGGATACTTCCTTGCTGGCGCGACGATAGAGCCGCGCGATGATCATGCCGATCACGAAGATCGCGACGATGATGATGGCGGCCAAGATCAGGATCGAAATGAGCTGGTCGTACATTGCGGAGCTATTCCTGTGGCGGGGTGAGGCGCGTAATGGCGCGGTAGATGTTCTTGTCGCGACCGACGAGAAAGACCCTATCGCCGGCGCTGTAGGTCATGCCGGGTTCACCCGGCTCGAGCAGGATGTAATGGGTACGACCGCGGAGGTCGGTGGTCTTGGCTTCCGCAGGTTGGCCCTGCTTGGCCTCGCCGCGAATGATCGTGGCGTAGCTGCCGACCAGCTCGGAGCGGCTGGCCGCTTCCGACTGATCCCGGGGAAAAATGTCGCCGAGCCAGCGCCCGAGATAGCGCGTCGCGTAGCCGGCGCCGATCAACGCCGGGACCGCGGCGATCCACGGGTTGAGAGCACTGCCTGTGGCGCTATTGGCGGCCCATTGGACGATGTAGCCGCTCAACCCGAAGCCGGTAAGGAAGATCACCAGCAGCGCCAGGAACGGCAGCCGTCCGACCGAGAACCAGCTGAGCACGTGCGAGAGCGGGCCGACCTCCGCGCCGCTGAGCTCCGGCGCCTCGAGATCGGGAACATCAACGCCGGGAAGCGCCGCCTCGATCGAGGCGGAGGGCGAAAAGCCGATGAGCAGAGATAGCAACTCGATTACGCCGATCGCCAGCATGACGATCAATGCAACGGTGAACGGTGCGAATTCCGGCGCGAACAGTTCTATCTTGCCCCTCCCCTGGTCCCTTCAAGTCATATGGGACTGTTGTGACAGTTTTCCATAGGGCGCAAGGACTTCAGGGTACGGATTTTCGATATGGCTAATCTTGGTTGCTCAGGGGGCGCCAAGCAACGGTGGGAGAGCCGGCGATTGCAACTAGGCGCAGATGTCTCGGCTATCGCCTCCCTCCCCCTTGA